>NZ_JAABNP010000027.1:0-66368 GCF_009928485.1 Clostridium sp. C2-6-12
CAGCCCCCATTACGGACTTTCACCGATTAGTACGTGCCCATGCTGGGCACACGCAAAAAAGAGTGGCATAACCACTCTTTATCAAATTTCAGAAAAAACTTACACTTTCTTAATCAACATTTAACTCTAAACTCATAATATTTAACTGAATTAAAGACTATTAAAATGTTTCACTTTTCTTATCTCTCATCATAAGTTCATCAATAATAGCCTTAGGATCTTTTCCTTCAAACAAACCTTTATAAAGCCCATCTGTTATAGGCATTGATATATTAATCTTTTCTTTCAGTTCATAAAAAGCTCTACATGCTTTTACGCCTTCAACAACCATACCTATTTCCTTTAAGGCTTCTTCTACAGGCATCCCTTTTCCTATTAAAAGTCCAGCTCTTCTATTTCTAGAATGCATCGATGTACAAGTTACTATTAAATCACCCATACCAGTTAATCCATAGAATGTTTCAGCTTTTCCTCCAAGAGCAATACCCACTCTTGAAATTTCCTTCATGCCTCGTGTAAGTAATGCTGCTTTTGTATTATCACCAAATCCAAGTCCATCAATTACACCAGCTGCTAAAGCTATTATATTTTTAACTGCTCCACCGATTTCAACGCCTACAAGATCATCATTGGTATAAATTCTAAAATAGGAATTCATGAACAAATCTTGAACCTTTGCAGCAAATTCCATATCTTTAGATGTACTTACAATAGTAGTTGGAAGCTTCATGCTTACTTCCTCTGCATGACTTGGTCCTGATAAAACAACCACAGGATTATCTAATTCTTCTTCAATTACAACTGATAATCTTTTGTCACTACCTTCTTCAATTCCTTTTGCAATTGATATAATACATACATCCTTAGAAATTTTTCCTTTTATCATTTTACACATAGATCTAATAACATGAGAAGGCACTGATAAAACTATATATTCGGCCCCTTCTATTGCTTCATCAATATTATCAAAGGCTGTTACTTCACTTGGAATCATTATATCTTTCATATACTTTTCATTTGTTCTTTTAGTATTTATTTCGTCAACAATATTCTTATCTCTATCGTATATACTAACAATATTGCTTTTTTCTGCTAGTAAAACAGCTAACGCTGTTCCAAAGCTTCCACCGCCTAGAAAAGTAATTTTACTCATAATTATTCCTTTCTTTGTCTATATTCTATTTGTATTCCTGTTCCTTTAAAATCAAAACTACTTCTTAATTGATTTTCTAAATATCTCTCATATGAAAATTGTCTAGTACTTTCATCATTAACAAAAAACACAAATTTTGGTGGTCTTGTTGCAACTTGAGTTGCATAGTAAATTTTCATTCTCTTAACTCCAACTGTAGGAGGTTCCTTCATAAGAACAGCTTTACTTATAACATCATTTAAAATACCAGTTGAAATTCTCTTGTTATAATTATCATAACAATATTTAGCCACTTGAAGAACTTTATGTGTTCTTTGCCCTGTTAGTGCAGAAATAAATAAATATTCAGCATAACTTAAGAATTTCAAATTAGCTTGTAATTCCTTTTTAAATTTATCTAATGTTTTATCATCTTTTTCAACAAGATCCCATTTGTTAACTATAACCATAATAGCTTTTCTCATATCATGAGCATAACCTATTATTTTTTCATCTTGCTCTGTAATACCTTCTGTTGCATCAATCATAAGTATGCAGACATCAGCTCTTTCAATTGCAGCATAAGTTCTTACAACACTATATCTTTCTATTTCTTCTTTTACCTTTGACTTTCTTCTAAGACCAGCTGTATCAATTAAGATAAACTTACCTTCTTCTGTTTCTAAATAACTATCTATTGCATCTCTAGTTGTTCCTGGTACATCTGAAACTATTACTCTTTCTTCTCCAAGTAATTTGTTAATTAAAGAAGATTTCCCTACATTAGGCTTACCAATCATAGCTATTCTAATATATTCATCATCATCTTCTTCAAAAATAGATTTATCAAAATTTTCAACAACCTTATCAAGCATATCTCCAAGTCCTAACCCTTGAGATGCTGATATTGTTACTGGATCACCTATTCCAAGATTATAAAATTCCCATGCATTATCTTCTTCTTTTAACGAATCTACTTTATTAACTACTAAAACTACTGGCTTTTTGCTCTTTCTAAGCATAGTTGCAACTTCATTATCTGCTGGAGTTAAGCCTTCTTTACCATCAACGATAAATACTATTACATCTGCTGTTTCAATTGCAATATTTGCCTGTCTTCTCATTTGCTTTACAATAATATCATCTCTTTCAGGTTCAATACCACCTGTATCTATCATAGTAAAGTTATAACTTAACCATTCTGCTTCTGCATACACCCTATCTCTTGTAACTCCTGGTGTATCTTGTACTATTGAAATTCTTTTTCCTGCTAATCTATTAAACAATGTTGACTTTCCAACATTTGGTCTTCCTACTATAGCAACTATCGGTTTTCCCATTTCTAATTCCTCCTATTTATATTGATTTAGTTTTTCAATTAAATCTTCTCCTGTGTAATCTACAACTATAACTTTTACATTTAAAGCAGATTCAATATCTTTTATCTTCATATCATCTAACATGATTTGCTCATCAGAATCTGCTAATTCATAGCCTTTCCTAAACATATTGTTAGATAAAATTAAATACTTACTATTTATTATGCCCTTCATTTGATCTATTATATCAGTTCCTGTTAAAAGTCCAGCTACAGTAATTGTTTCTCCAAAATAATTATTTTTAATCTTGTAAACATCAAGCTGTATTTTAGAATTTTTCTTTTTTATTTTGTTGCTAGCCTCTAGCAACTCATCATAAGCAAGTTCTCCTGTAACAATAGAAAAGCTGCCACAAGCACCCAATTCTAAATCTTCTAAAGTACTATCAATGGCATCTCTAAAACATCTTACCATGCCTATTCCATCTTCTATTTGATGATAATCATCATAAAATTCTTGATTTGGAATTGGCTCCTCTGCAACTAAATAAAATTCATCTGACAATCTTACAAATGGTTTTCCTGTTTCTTCAATATATATATGTTGAAGTTTTTTAACATTTTCTATTTCTTCTATAGATTGTTCTTTAGTATATGTATTTACATGCTTTAATCCCTGTCTAAATTTAGTTATTCCAATTGGCACAACTGCCACATCTGAAATTTGAGGATATAATGTATACAAATCAGAAATAGTTCTATTTAGTTCATCTCCATTATTAATTCCTGGAACTGAAACTATTTGTGCATTCATTACAATACCTGCATCTGCAAGCTTCTTCATTCTTTCAAAAACATTTCCTGCAAATCTATTGTTTAGCATTTCTACTCTAAGTTCTGGATTAGTGGTATGAACTGATACATTAATAGGACTTATATGATATTGTATTATTCTATCAATATCTTCATCCTTCATGTTAGTTAAGGTTACAAAATTGCCTTGTAAAAAAGATAATCTAGAATCATCATCCTTAAAATATAATGTTTCTCTCATTCCCTTAGGAAGCTGATCTATAAAACAAAATATGCATTTATTGCTGCAAGATTTTGCTTTATCCATTATACCTCCGCCAAATTCTATTCCAAGGTCCTCTCCATATTCTTTTTCCACTTCAATTTCCCATACTTCACCATTTGGCTTTTGTATTTCTAAAACTATTTCTTCATCTGCTGATAAAAATTTATAGTCAATTATATCCTTTATTTCAGTACCA
This sequence comes from Clostridium sp. C2-6-12, assembly GCF_009928485.1. Lineage (GTDB taxonomy): Bacteria > Bacillota > Clostridia > Clostridiales > Clostridiaceae > Clostridium. The sequence goes on from NZ_JAABNP010000027.1 coordinate 3,725, forward strand.
TCAATTGAAAGTAAAACATCATTTACTTCAATTCCAACTTCTTCTGCTATTCCATCCGATACTACTTTTGTTATAATATTTCTCATTTCTTCACCCCTAATTATAACATACTTATCTTTGTTATATTACATTAATCCCTTAGTTAAGTCAATAAAGCTTTTACAATAAAAAAGAAAACCATATTATTAATATATTGTTTATGGTTTTCTTTAAAATAATAGTTTTATATTCAATTTGTAACAAAATATACACAAAACTATGTTAATATATAAAATTATTTTAGCTAATATTTAAATCTTAATATCTAATTTTTCCAACTCACCTTTTAATTCAATAGGATCTTTTAATACAATCCCTTTCATTCCATTATTTATTGCAGCTTGAACATTTACTTCCATGTCATCAATAAATACAGTTTCCTTTGGTTCAAGATTATATTCACATAGAATTTTTTCATATATTTCTTTTTCAGGCTTAAGAAGCTTTTCTTTATATGAAACGACTCCTCCATGGAACAATCCAAAAAAATCATGTTTTTTTGTAACATATTCAAAAGCAGCTAAATGAAAGTTTGATAAATAGAAAACTTTGTACCCTTCTTCATTTAATCTCTTTAGTATTTCAACATTGCTTTCAATTGGAGTTAATATATCATACCAATTTTCAAACACGGAGTTTATAAATTCTGTATTTTCTACTTTTCTACTTATTATATTATTCTTAGCTTCTTCTTCCGTAATAGTTCCTCTATCAAGCATTGGCCATTCTTCACTCTTAAAAATGCTTTCGTAAACTTCTTCAACTTTTTCTTCTACTACTTTTGATTTTACATATTCCTTTGGTTCGAAATCCAATAACACATTTCCAATATCAAATATAACATTTTTAATCATTTTAATTTTTCCCACCTTATTTAAACATTAGCATTTATACATTAATTTAAGTTAAAAATAAATTTATATCACCCATTCACCAGCTTTAAAAATTTGAACTTTTTCTCCATTTTCAGTTTCACCTACAATTCCAAGTTCTGCCGAGCCTATCATAAAATCAACATGAGTTAGGGAATCATTAGCTCCTTTTGCCAAAAGTTCTTCTTTTGTCATATTTTCGCTTCCTTTTAAGCAGCTTGGATAAGCTTCTCCAAATGCAAAATGACAAGATGCATTTTCATCAAATAATGTATTGTAGAATATTAATCCTGATTTTGATATAGGCGAATTATAACCAACTAAAGCAACTTCTCCTAAGTATCTTGCTCCTTCATCAGTATCTAAAAGTCCTTTTAATATTTCTCCACCCTTTTCAGCTGTAAAATCTACTATCTTTCCATCTTTAATCATTAATTTAAAATTATCAATTATATTTCCACCATATATAAGAGGCTTTTTACTTGTAACATATCCATTTACGCCATCTCTTTTAGGCAATGTAAACACTTCTTCTGTCGGTATATTAGCTACAAATTTAATTCCATCCTTAGTATCTTCTTCCCCGCTTAACCATATATGGTCTTTAGGCAACTCTACAGTTAAATCTGTTCCTTCTGACTTATAATGCAGGTATTTAAAATTCTTTTCATTTAAATAATCTTTTCTCTTCTTTAAATTTTCTAAATGTTCCTTCCAAGCTTCAACTGGAGATTCCTTATCAGCTCTTACAATGTTGAAAATTGAATCCCAAAGATTTTCTACCGCTTCCTCTTCTGAAGCCACATCAGGGAACACCTTTCTAGCCCATGCTTTTGTAGGAATTGAAACAACGCACCATTGAACTTCATTACTCATTAATGAATTGCTAAACTTTCTTAATGTTCTACTATTTGTCTTGGCTAAGGTAGAAATCTTATCAGGTTCTACTTTGCTTAATAGTTCAGGGTTTCTAGCAGATATGCTTATAAATGCTGTTTTTTCTTTTATAAGCTGTTCTCTTGAAAACGCTGAATGAAATGGTTGTTTTTCAAAACTTTCCTTAGGGGCCTTATTATATCTTATCAATTCAAGATTCTCATCATGATAATCTACAATTACATTTATAGCACCAGCTTCATATGCTTTTTCTGCTATAATTCTAGCAAACTCAGCACATTCTAAAGGTGAATTTATAAGTAATTGTTGTTTTTCTTGTAGATTAATACCAGTTTTAACAACAAGCTCTGCGTATTTTTTTAATATTTCTATATCCATTTTCTTTTCTCCTATATTTTCATTCTATTTAAAGTATAATTATACCATATTTTATAAATTTATAGCACAAAAAAATACTTTACAGTAGTAAGCTTTCCACCGTAAAGTATTTTTTATTTAAAATATAGTATTTCTATTTTGTGTTATTTTTATAGTGCAAATAATCCAATAAAAGCTAATGCAATAAAATACATTGGCACAGGAATATCTTTTGCTTTACCTGTAAATAATTTTATTAATACATAAGATACAAATCCAAATGCTAAACCATCTGTAATTGAATATGTTAAAAGTGTTAATATTAATGTTAAGAATACAGGCATTCCTTCAGTGAAATCTGAAAAATCAACTTTTGTTATTGGTTCCATCATTACTAGTCCTAAAACTATTAAAACTGGGCCAGTAGCAAACATTGGTATTGCAGTTAAAACTGGAGAAAAGAATAATGATAAGAAGAATAATCCTGCTATTGTAAGTCCTGCAAGTCCAGTTCTTCCACCTTCAGCAATACCAGCTGCTGATTCTACAAAAGCTACAGGTGTAGAAGTTCCTAAACATGCACCAATTGTTGAACCAATTGCATCAGCTGTTAATACTTTATCTGCATTTTGAACATTTCCGTTTTCATCTAAATAACCTGCTTTTGAAGCTAAACCAATTAAAGTTCCAATACTATCAAATACATCTATAAATAACATAGATAGAATTGCAGGAATAATTCCTATTACCATTGCACTCTTAAAATCAAATTGCATAAATACTGGGGCAACTGATGGAGGCATAGATATTATTCCAGTTGGTACTTTAGCAACTCCAAATATCATACCAAGTATATATATTGAAAACATTCCAATAATAAATGAACCTTTTACATTTTTATAATATAATACCGATATTATAATTACTCCTAAACAAGCCAATAAAACTGTTATATCTTTTAAATTTCCTATACCAACTAATGTAGCTGGATTAGCAACAATGATTTTAGAATCTTGTAATCCAATAAACGCTATAAAAAATCCAATACCAATACTAATTGCATATTTTAATGTTTGTGGAACACTATCAATAATTATTTGTCTAATTTTAAATAAATTAAGTGCTAAAAATATAAATCCCTCTATTAAAGAAGCAGCTAAAGCTGTTTGCCAAGTAAATTTCATTCCTAAACAAATTGTAAATGTAAATAGAGCATTTAACCCCATACCTGGTGCCATACCAAATGGATAATTAGCAACAAAAGCCATAATTACAGTACCAATACAAGAAGCTAATGCAGTTGCTGTAAATACAGCTGATATATCCATCCCTGATTGACTCAAGATACTTGGATTTACGATTAATATATACGCCATTGTTAAAAAAGTAGTTAACCCTGCCAACATTTCTGTCTTTACATTTGTGTTGTTTTTTGATAATTTGAATACTTTTTCCAAAATACCATTTTCATTTTCTGCTGTGCTTACCGATTTTTTTAATGAATTGTCCAATTTAAAATTCCTCCTATTTTTTGCGAGAAGTATAAAATTACTCTCAAAAATAATATTTTTCATCAGCTATCACACTGACACTAATAATAAAGAATAAAACTAGAATTTCATAGATACTTAACAAATATATAACCCCTTTGCAATCACAAAGGGGTTTATAAATAATTAATCATATCTATAAACACCCATAGTCAGACAATTTACGGTAGTCCGGTAGAAACACTTAGACCATATTTCTAAGCATATATAGGTTTAATTTTTTATCATATATGCATACTAATATCTTAAATTTAATTAGAATATTTAACCTTAAAGATTCTAATTAAGAAAAGATGATTCAGCACGCAACATATCTCTTTTTACATTATTAATCCTACAATAAAATTAATTATAAATCAAGACTATTTTCGCGATTTTGTGAATTTTTTTATTTTTTATCAATCTATCGTTCGTCTTTTTGTTTGAAATAACTATTTTTATCCATATTATTAATATATTTTTGAAATTTTAATCCATATTATCAAATGATTATTTTATATAATATAACTTCTTTATTCCTTTCAATAGAGGCTTTATAGTATTCTGATTACTCTATTTTAAAATCTGTTGCTACGTTTCTTCTATATTTCTTAGTATAACTAACTTCAAATATTTTCCTGATAATCCGAACTTTTTCCATAATATCAATAATCCTCCCAGCAGCAATAGTATTAACCAAAAACATTATAATGTATAAAGCTATATTAGTTATTATTGACAAGGAATATATATAAGTATTTATTTTCATCAAAATCCAAATAGGAATTACTTCTGAAATCAAAAAAATTAATAATTTTGCAATTGACAATTGGATCGATTTTTTAGGACACATATTAATACATCTTTGGCAGCTTTCACAATTCCAATTCCAGTTTGGTCTTCCCTCATACATATTAATTGCTTTTGCAGGACAAATTCTCTTGCATTTACCACAACTAACACATGATTCATCTGCTATATAAGTCTTTCCCAAAACCTTTCTGCCTAAGTTTCTAAATATGGTAAATATAATCCATGAAAAACTCAATCCAAGTACGTTCATTTTTTTGTGCTCATAATTATTTTCTGTAATTTTATCAATTATTTCTTTTATTTTTAAATCAGCTTTTTTAAATACATTTTCTTCAATTTCTTTATTTGGCGGATTAAACAACTGAGTCCAATTATAAGTAAAAGGGACCATATCCATATAAATGACTTTAAATCCTTTTTTCCTTAACAAACCATTAACATGACTCAAAGCTTGTCCTTCAAATCCAGCAGAAGTACAAATAATTGCTGCATTAGCATTTACATTAACCTTTATGTCAGAAATATATTTAATCATTATTGAAGGTGTTCCAAAACCGTAGACAGGAAAACAAAATATATGAGTTTCATAATCCTTCAAGTTAATACGTTTAGGACTTTCAATATTTAATAATTCTGTAAGATAACCTTTGTCTTTTAAATTCTCTTCTATAGCTTTAACCATATAATGTGTATTTCCTGTTCCTGAAAAATAATGAATAAGATATTTTACCATACAAACTTCTCCTTATTTATAAAATTTAAGCTGTGTTTACTATAAGTATAAGCTATTTAGATGTGAGTTTATATAATATATTAAACACCATATTTATCATATATATAGTTATGATTTATTTACAAGCAATTTTCACATTAATAAGAAACAAGCCTCTATGATAGGAATACCATAAAGACTTGTTCTTATTAATTTATATATTTTATTTTTCATCATCCTTAGTGTCTTTATCTACAGCAGTTTCAGCTTTAGCTTCACTTACTGCATTTTTAGATAATACTGCCAATGGAAGATTATATTTTTCTCTTATTTTATTTTCTATTTCTAATGCTAATTCTGGATTTTCCTTTAGATAAATTTTAGCATTTTCTCTACCTTGACCTAATCTTACATCACCATACGAGAACCAAGCTCCACTTTTTTGAACTATTTCTTCTTTTACTCCAACATCTATTATGTTTCCATTTCTAGAAATACCTTCATTATACATGATGTCAAATTCAGCTTGTTTAAATGGCGGTGCTACTTTGTTTTTTGTCACTTTAATTCTAGTTCTATTACCAATAACTGCATCACCTTGCTTTATAGAATCTATTCTTCTAATATCAAGTCTTACTGATGCGTAGAACTTTAATGCTCTTCCTCCAGTTGTTGTTTCTGGCGAACCAAACATAACTCCAACTTTTTCTCTTAACTGATTAATAAATATAGCTACACAATTAGTCTTATTTATTGTCCCTGCTAGTTTTCTTAAAGCTTGTGACATAAGTCTTGCTTGTAGACCAATATGTGAATCTCCCATTTCTCCTTCAATTTCTGCTTTAGGAACTAAAGCTGCAACAGAGTCCACTACTAATACATCTATTGCTCCTGAACGAACTAAAGCTTCTGCTATTTCAAGACCTTGTTCTCCAGTATCAGGCTGAGAAATAATTAAACTCTCTACATCAACTCCAAGTTTTTGCGCATAGCTAGGATCTAGTGCATGCTCAGCATCAATATATCCTACTGCTCCACCTTTTTTTTGTGATTCAGCAGCTATTTGAAGTGCAACTGTAGTTTTACCTGAACTTTCTGGTCCATAAATTTCAATAATTCTTCCCTTAGGAACTCCGCCTATACCTAATGCTATATCTAAATCTAAGCAACCTGTTGATATAGCTTCCATATTTGAATTGCTATGATCACCAAGCATCATTACTGATCCTTTTCCAAATTGCTTTTCTATATGACTCATCGCACTTTCAATTGCTTTTAATTTTTCTGAATCTATATTTCCCATAATACTTAACTCCTCCTATCGAACTTATGTTCTATATACATTATAAATTAATTCTAAACCATAGTCAATAATTAATCTAAGAAAAATTCCTTCTTCGAACTTTATTCTAAAGAAGGAATCTTTCTAGTTATATCCACTTTTTTTATTTTTTAAACATGAAATTTATTATATATATTTTTTAATTAATAATTTTGTTTCACAATTAATAATATATAATTTAAATCAAAACCCTATCTCTATTTATCAATTGAAACCGCCTCTTTGTTCTTCTTGAAATAATCATATCCAGATAGTAAAGTCACAACAACAGCAATCATAAGTAATATTTGAGGCCCAATTTTAATGCATTGCTGTAAAAAAACATCATTTATAGTAAAAATATGAAATTTACTAGCATCACGAATGTTAACCTCTAACAACAAGGAAATTATTGCAACTATTTGTATTACAGTCTTTATTTTTCCCCACCAGCTAGCTGCTATAACTCTGCCTTGAGCCGCCGCTATTGATCTTAAACCAGAAACAGCAAATTCTCTTGCAATTATAATAACCGCTGCCCATGCTGGTACTACCTTTAATTCAACTAAAGAAATTAAAGCTGCAGTAACTAATAGTTTATCCGCCAAAGGATCCATAAACTTTCCAAAGTTAGTTATTTGATTTCTACTCCTAGCAATATAACCATCCAATTTATCAGTTAATGATGCTAAAATAAATATAAATGTAGCTATAAAACTTCCATATGGTATACCTTTAGCCATAAATACTAAAAAAACAGGAACTAAAAATATCCTACCTAAGGTTAACTTATTTGCAAGATTCATCAACAACAACTCCCACTAAATCATAATCCATATTATCAACTATTTTGATTTTTACAAACTCACCAGCTTTTATACTCTTTGGTGATTTAAATAAAACATTTGCATCTATCTCAGGAGCCATTTCATAGCTTCTTCCATAATAATATTCTCCATTATATCCCTCAACAAGAATATCATATAATTTCCCAATTTTCAATTTATTTGTTTCTTCTGAAACTTCTTTTTGAACCAACATTAATTCTTCTGCTCTTCTGTTTTTTACATCCTCTTCAATTTGACCATCCATTTTTGCAGCTGGAGTGTTTTCTTCTTGAGAATATGTAAAAACACCTACCTTTTCTAACTTATATTCCTTTAAGAAATCAATAATTTCCTTAAAATCTTCTTCTGTTTCTTTAGGAAAACCAACTATAAATGTAGTTCTTAAAATAACATCTGAAACTTTTTCTCTTATTTTATTTATCTTATTAATTATATCCTGTTTACTTGTCTTTCTTCCCATAAGCTTAAGAATATTATCGCTTATATGTTGAATTGGTAAATCTAAATATTTTACTACCTTTTCATTAACTGCCATTTCCTCAATAAGCTCATCATATATTTCTTCTGGATAACAATAAAGAATTCTAATCCATTTAATGCCCTCAACTTTAGCTAATTCTTTTATTAATAAATGAAGACTCTTCTCTCCATATATGTCACTGCCGTATAAAGTAGTGTCTTGAGCTATAAGGATTATTTCCTTTACTCCACTTTCACTTAAGTCTTTAGCTTCATTAATGATGTTTTCCATCTTCCTGCTTCTAAATTTTCCTCTTATTTTAGGAATTATACAATATGTACAAAAATTATTACAACCTTCTGCAATTCTAATATAGGCACTTTCTTTTTGAGTTGTAAGAATTCTTTTTCCTTCATTAATATTTTCATCTGAGAAATTTAAAAGTTCTAAAGCTAATTTATTTCCCTCTATAAATTCTGTTATAATCTCATTTATCTTATTATAGTCATTTACTCCAAGCATTATATCTATTTCTGGTATCAATTTACCTAATTCTTCTCCATATCTTTGGGTAAGACATCCAGTTGCAATTAATAGCTTGCAATTATAGTTAACTTTATAGTCTGCCATTTCAAGAATGGTATCAATGGATTCCTGTTTTGCACTTTCAATAAATCCACATGTATTTACTATAATTATATCTGCATTTTTAGGATTATTGGTTATTTCATACTCATTACTCATTTTTCCGAGTATTATTTCTGAATCAACTCTATTCTTATCACAGCCTAAACTAACTAATCCTACTTTATACTTATCTGTTACATTTTTTGTTTCAATTTTTATTTCGTTCAAGTCTTTTATCCTCCTGTATTCTAATAGATTTAATTATAGCAAATTAAATCTATATATTACAAGCTATCGCTTTATTATCTACGTTATTATAAACCCTTTAATTTCCTCACTTAATACTTATGAAAGAAAAAGTTAACACAAAATTAATTTTATTGCTCATCATTATTTTCATCTAAAAGCTGCTGTCTTGTAATAAGAATCTGTCTTGGCCTGCTTCCATCTTTTTCAGAAATAATTCCTCTTTCCTCCAATTGATCCATAATTCTAGATGCCCTGTTAAACCCTATTCTAAATTTTCTTTGAATAAAGGAAGTTGACGCCTGACCATATTCCACCACTACGTTTATTACTTCATTAAGTAGTTCATCTACATCATCGCTATTTTCACTAGAATCTGGAGACTTAGAATCTGAAGCATTATTAATGTGATCAATTATGTCTTCTTCATAATTGGTGTCACCTTGCTCACTCTTAATAAATGAAACAACCTGCTCTACTTCTTCTTCTGATATAAAGCAGCCTTGAACTCTTAATGGTTTACTTTCTCCAACTGGATAATATAACATATCTCCTTTTCCAAGAAGTTTTTCAGCTCCTGAACTATCTAAAATAGTTCTAGAATCAATTTGGGATGATACGGCAAAGGAAATTCTAGATGGTATATTAGCTTTAATTACCCCAGTTATTACATCAACGGAAGGTCTTTGAGTGGCAATAACTAAATGCATACCAGCAGCTCTTGCCATTTGTGCTAATCTGCCTATATAGTCTTCAACATCATTAGGACATACCATCATAAGATCAGCAAGCTCATCTACAATAATAACTATATAAGGCAGCTTTTGTTCTATAGCACCTTTATTATATAAATCATTGTAGGATTCCATATTTCTAACTCCAGAATCAGCAAAAAGTTTATATCTGTTTGTCATTTCATTTACAGCCCAATTTAATGCTGCTGCAGCTTTTTTAGGGTCAGTAACTACAGGAATTAACAAATGAGGAATTCCATTATATACATTTAATTCAACAACCTTTGGATCCACCATAAGAAGTTTAACCTCATCTGGATTATATTTATATAGTATACTTATTATAAGAGAGTTTATGCAGACACTCTTCCCAGAACCTGTTGCCCCTGCAATCAAGGTATGAGGCATTTTACTCAAATCTCCTACAACACACTTTCCTGAAATGTCCTTTCCTAATGCAAAAGCCAACTTTTTCTTTGAATTAATAAACTCATCATTTTCTAAAACTTCTCTTAAGAATACAGGTGTCTGTTTCCCGTTTGGAACCTCTATACCGACAGCAGCCTTCCCAGGAATAGGTGCCTCTATTCTAATACCCGATGCCGCAAGACCTAGTGCTATATCATCTGCTAAATTTACTATTTTACTTACTTTAACCCCTGGACTTGGTTGTAGTTCAAATCTTGTTACTGATGGTCCTTTTGTTACTTGAGTCACTTTTGCATCAACACCAAAATTAGATAAAATTTCTTCAAGCTTATTAGCATTTTCTATTAATTCTTTTTTATCGCTACTATTTAACTTTGTATTGGCATTTAATTTTAATAATTCCACACTAGGATGCTTATATTCTCTTAATTCTTTTTTCTCTGACATTTGCTCTTGAATTTCTTTATTAACTACATCCTTAACTTCATTATCAAGACTTTCCTTTTTGCGTCCATGATTTTGTATATTTTTTTCCAAGAAACTATCTATTTGAATATCAGAAGAAATTTCCGACTTTACTTGCGGTTTAATTTCTTCCTCTTCACCTGTTTCCTTCATAAAGTCTAAAATCTTTATTTTTTTGTTTACTCCAGATAAAAAAGCTTCCTTTTCATTTTGAATTTTAGGTTGGCTTTCATCTTTTTCAACTATATTTATAAAGTTCTCCCGTTTTTGCTTTTCTTGAATCTCTTCTCTTTCTTTTAGCTTTTTATTTCTGCTTTCTCTTATTTTTTCACTTTTATTGTAAGCTTTTAATCCTAAATCATATAAAGTTATATCAAAAACTAAAATAATGGCAATTATTGAAAAGGCAAGAAGGATAATATATGCTCCAAGTGCTCCTATAGCTTTATATAATGGATAACATATAAGATAAGATATTATTCCACCATGCATAGTTTTAGTATTATCACTAATTATCAGCTTAGAGTTTTCAAAAAAATCACTATCAATATCTAAACTTTGAATATTAATAGTTCCAAATACCAGCATGATAACTCCAACCAATATTGTCACTCCAATAAAGGTTTTATTAAATTTAATATCACCTCTTGTTTTTATATATTGAAAGCCAAAATATATTAAATAAATTGGTAATGTATAAGCTCCAACTCCAATGATTGCATTAGATACTCTTTGGGCTAAAGCTGATAATATTCCAGCCAAAGAAGAATATATTGCTATTCCTAGTATTATTCCTGTTGCTATATAAGCTACTCCTACTATATCAGGATTCACTGCGTTTTCGTCTTTTTTACCTTTGGTAGCATTACTCTTGCTTTTAGTTCTAGCCAACTTAAATCACCTCGTTTATATACTATATGTAAAAATCAAAATCTCATAGATATTTTTATCTTTGACAATACTACTATTTTACAACAATATAATTAAATTTTAAACTGAAATATTTTTATAAAAAATGTGCTACATTAATTATAACAAATCAATATAGCACATTGCTGAAATCATAAATATATATTTTTATTTAGAACCTTCTTCATTCGATAAATGATATGGGAATGTAGATACAACTATATTATCATTTTTAAGCAACGTTTCTCTAACAAAGAAACTTGTATGATTATGAAGTATTCCTCCAAAACGTTCATCCGTTATAAATTGTGGAACAATTACTGTTATCTTTTCATCTGAACTTGCCGAATTTGCAATTAACTCTATATTTCTTAAAAGGGGAGTAACAACAGCTCTAAATGGAGAATATTTTGAAACAAGTAATATATCAGTATCAAGTTCTGCCCATCTAGCCTTTAGTTTTTCCATAGCTTCCTTATCTGTTGAAATATTTAAAGCTATGACATTTTCACTTATACTTTGAGCGTATTGAAGAGCACCTATAGTTGCCTTATTTAAACTAGCTATTGGAACTACTACAATATGAGTAAATTTTCTTCTCAAGTCTACCTTTTCTAAGTTTAACTTACTAATACTTAAACCGTTAGCAACTTTATCATAGTGATGCTTAATTTTCAATTGAACTATTATAATTATTGGAATTAAAATTGCAACTATAAATGCACCATCTTTGAATTTTTCTATTAAAATAATTATTGCTGTTATAAAAGAAACCACAGCGCCTGTCCCATTAATAGCAGCACGTTTCTTCCAGCCTTTTTCTTTATCTTTTCTCCAATGGTTCACCATTCCAAATTGTCCTAAAGTAAAGGAAGTAAATACTCCAACTGAATATAATGGAATCAAGTGATGAGTATCTGCTTTAAATACAATTACTAAAAAGCATGCTATTAATGACAAAGCTACAATTCCAAAAGAAAAGCTAAGCCTTTTTCCTCTAATAGTAAATTGTCTTGGAGCATATCCATCTTTCCCCACTATATACATAAGCATAGGAAAACCAGTATAAGCTGTATTACATGCCATAAGCAAAATTACAGCAGTACTAAATTGTATTACATAATACATTATTCCGTTTCCAAATATTCCAGTAGCTATTTGAGAAATAACGGTAGGTCCATTTTGAATTGGTACAGCTGTATAGAATATTGCAAGTATTGAAGTTCCTCCAAATATAAAAAATATTAAAGATGCTAATAATATCATTACAATTTTTGCATTTTTTGTGCTTGGTTCATTGAAATTGGGAACTGAATTACTTACTGATTCCAAGCCTGTTAAAGCCGAGCATCCAGAAGAAAAAGCTCTTAAAATAAGAAATACTGATACATCTTCTGTAACTGTAGCTGGAATTGTAAATAAAGGTTGTGGTTGTACTTTTAATACAAAGAACTTAAACAAACCATAAACTATCATAAAAATCATGCTAAAGATAAAAATATATGTTGGTATAGCGAAAATTTTTGAAGATTCACTTATTCCCCTTAAATTTAAAATCATTAACACTATTATTATTACTACAACAAATGTAACTTTATAATGACTCAACCCGCTAAATGCTGAAATAACAGCATCAGCACCAGCACTAGCACTAACTGCAACTGTAAGTATGTAATCAAGTATAAGTCCTGCACCAGCAACTAACCCTGCTTTGTCACTTATATTTTCCTTTGCTACTTTATAAGCGCCTCCACCTTGAGGGTAAGCTCTGATAATTTGAATATATGAAATAGTCAATACTATCAATAATCCTATGATCATAAACGAAGTCCATGTTAACCATTGATACGCCATTGCTCCTAGAACTATTAAAACAAAAAGAATTTCCTGAGCTGCATATGCTACTGATGATACAGCGTCACTTGCCATAATTGCCAATCCAAAAGGAATGTTATATTTTTCATGACATCCTTGTTCATTGGCTAAAGGTTCTCCTAGTAAAACATCTAAAAACTTTGTAAGCATTTGTTTTCCCCCTATATTATCATACGCAGATTATTGTATATTATTAGCTAGTTCAAAAGCAATATTCTAATACTTCTTATATTTGATGAAAAATATTGAAATTAATCTATGAATACGAATACATTTATAATTATCACACGCTCTTTTTCTTTTTTATGCTTTTTACTGTATATTTAGACATTATATTCTGCTAATCCTTGTTTTCATTGAGCTCTATTAATTTTAACTTTTTAGTTTTATTTTTTATTTCACAAATTTTTTTCTAAATTTTAAGATGAGTACATTAATAAAGAGTATCTAAATTATATAGATACTCTTAAAATATACTGCTATAAAAATATGTATAGTTATAATATCATTACTTAACTTCATCAAAAATATTTCCAATTGCTTGAATATCCTTTTGTGATGCTGGGATCAATGGATTAAAATTTATTTTCTTGGATTTTCAAATGCTGGCGGTGTTGGATTTGGAGCTTCATGTGAAGGTCCTGGTGTAGATAAATCAAAATAAAGTTTCGAATCTTCAGTTACACCGAAATCTTTATTAGAACCTGTATTTTGAACTTTATTTAGTGCCTCCCTAAATAATGCGTTATGTGCTTCTTCTCTATTGAGCAAAAAATCAATTGTTGCTCTAACTTCTTTATCTTGAATTTGTCTATATAAATATTCATATACTACCTTAGCTCTTTGCTCAGAGGCTATATTTGATAATAAATCTGCAACTAAATCTCCAGTGACAGTAACATAATTGGCTGTCCATGGTTCTCCAGATGAATTAATAAGCACTGGTGACAATCCACATTCAACATGAGTTTGAATTTCACCATTTGTTACTTTTTGATTATCTACTTCATGACCATTTAATAAATTTATTGTTTGAGCCACCATTTCCATATGGCTTAATTCCTCTGCTCCAATATCCATAAACAAGTCTTTTATTTCAGGATCTTTAATTCTAAAACTTTGAGAAATGTACTGCATTGCAGCTTTAAGTTCTCCATTTCCTCCGCCTAATTGCTCTTGCATAAGTACTGCATATTGAGGATTAGGCCTTTCAACTTTTACTTCGTGTAATAATTGTTTTTTATGTTCAAACACAATAACACCTCCAAATAATATAAGATTTACTTCTATATTATTTGTTCTTTAAATTTTAATATTCATTATATAATTTTTAATTTTCTTCTAAATTATTTCAAGAGATTTGATCAATAAAAAAATCTGTATTAAACTCTACTTAATTGAAATTGATTAAAATTCAATTAAAGTTTAACTCCAGATTTTTTTATAATATACTTAGTGATTATTAATTTTTTTAATCTTTAAATAACTATTTTATATATTGCTTAACATTATTCTTATCTACTTTTTCAAATGGTACCCAAATATGCATTTTATCTTCAGCCAAATTCTCTATATTATCCAAACATCCTCCTGAAGCTAACTGAATAGCAACATCTACTGAACTCTTACTTTGCCCCTTAGCAGATTGATATACAGTAAGCCTCATATTTCCATCAAGAACTGCATTACAAGCATCAGGTGTCGCATCTATTCCTAAAACAGGAACTGAGGCAGGATCAATTTTATTTTCTTTAAGGGAATCAATTACGCCAAGTGCCATTTCATCGTTATTACAGATTACAGCGTCAAATTCCTTATGTGTAGATAAAAATACATTAAACATTTCCTTAGCACCTTTCCTGCTCCAATTGGCAGAATCCTCAAATACAAACTTAGCATTCACTCCTTTTTCTTTAAAAGTTTGTTTAACAGCTTTGGTACGGCCTATCGTAGCTGAGTGCCCTTCTTCTCCTCTAAATAAAACTATTTTTGCTTCACTTTTATTTTTTAAAGACTCTATCACTGTTTCAGCTTGAAATCTTCCAGCTACCATTTCATTGGAAGCTACAAAAATATATTTATTTACTTCTAACAAATCATCATTAGGTGCACTATTTATAAATATTATAGGAAGCTCACCTGCAGATTTTTTAAGCTGCAAGGCTGTATCTGGATTTACTATACCACATATTATAGCATTATATCCGTCAGAAACAGCTTCTTTCATGTGCTCTACTTGTTTCTCTACAGAACCTTCTGCATCTTTGATTACCAATTCAATATTCTTACTTTGAGCATAAGATTTAGCTTCTTCTGTTAATATGTGCCTAAAAGCATCTGAATTATCTGACATTGAAAATAGAACTTTAACCTTCTTATCGTTTGAATTCGAACTATTATTTGACCTACATCCTGAAAATATCATAAATATCATAAATATACTTAATAATATAGCTACCTTCTTTTTCATACATTCAATCCCCCTTAAGACTTTAATTTTACAGTTAAAACTTTAAAGCTATAGGATAGTGATTTACACCACAGCTAAAATAACTTATATTTTAAACATTTGAACTTGCTTACCTAATTCATCTGATGTGTTCGACAACTGCTCGGCATCACTTGCTACTTTTTTACTATTATTAGTAATGTTATTTGATTGAGAAACCATTACAGCTGAAGTCGCTAAAATTTCTTCTGAACTTGCTGCTTGCTCTTCTGCTATAGCAGCTACAGTTGTTGCAACATCATCTAAGTGACTTACTTTTTCATTCATATTTTGAATTAAATTATTGGTCTCGTTAATAGTATCAAAAATGCTGTCAAAGGTATCAACACTATTAGTTATTAAGTAACTACTTTCATTTATATACTCTGAACTTTCACGCGATTGATTTACAGTGTCTGAAACTAATTTATTAATTTCACTTGTAAGTGCTGAAATATTTTTAACTGATTCAGAACTTGTTTTAGCAAGCTTTCCAATTTCAGTTGCTACAACTGCAAATCCTTTTCCAGTTTCTCCTGCTCTTGCTGCTTCTATTGATGCATTTAATGATAAAAGATTAGTTTGTTCTGCAATACTTCCAATAACCCCTACAATGTTAGTAATTTCATTGGAAGATTTACCAACTTTATTTATAGCTTCTTCAAGTAAACCTATTGAATCTCTTATATTCTTCATAGCTACATCTACTTTTTCCATGTCTTGTTTACCTTTTTCAGAAGCATTAATAGTTTCCTTCATCTTTTCATTTACTTTCATGCTATCATCTCTAGTATCACTAACAACATTAGCTAAAGTTGTAGTACTTTCTGCTATTTGATTAACTGAACTTGATAATTGATCTACCGTAAGATTTAGATTTTGCATAGACTCAGATTGAAGCTTTGAAGAATTATATAAATCTTTTGAAATTATTGTACTGCCTTCTGCCTGATCATTCATCTTACTTGAAACTACACTAATGCTGTTTATCATATTACGCATTACTGCTATAAATTCTTTAACACTCTTTAATACTATAGAAATTTCATCATTTCCTTTTACTTCAACATCTACTGTAAAATCACCATGAGTCATCGCTACAATAGTTTCTGTAAGTTTCTTGATAGGTTTAATAACCACATGAACTGTTCTTTCTACTGAAACAATTAATGCAAGAACAGATACAACGCCAATTATTATCATGAAAGTACGAAGCCTTACTAGCTCCGAGAAAATGGAGCTTGTTGGAACATATGATACTAAAGTCCAATTAGTTCCACCAATACCTTGAAACGCTACCATATTACCTTCAAGTTCACTTGATTTAAAGTCCTCCTTTGAAATTTTATCTGCAACTGCTTTAAGAAATTTATCATTATTATTAGTGTCAAGCTTAGTTGAAATAAATGAATTATCTCTATGAGCTAATATTGTTTTGTCATTATTATCAATTAGAAACGCCTCAGCATTATTCATTTCAATTAGCGAATTAACAATAATAGAAATCTTATCAAGAGAAAGATCTGCTGATATAACCCTTGTTTTGCCAGAATTATTTCTAAGTATTCCCGAAGCACTTATCATAGCTTTACCATTTTCATTTTTATATGCTGATCCAAAGGCCATATTAATACGTGTAAGTCCTTCATTATACCAAACTGAATTAAGTATATCTTTATCTGACTTTGTGGATTTTTCTGCTTTAAGAAGTTTCCCACTTTCATCTGCAATGTATAATCCATCTGGATAATTCGAATTATATCCATAATATTTATTTAGTAAATTTTGCAAGTCATTGTCATTTAATGATGTACCTTCTATTGAGGTTTTAGCAGCTTGAAATCCTGCCAAATTTTCTTTTAGCCATCCTTCAATTTGATCAACTTGCTTTTTTGTCGAAGTTTGTAGCAATTCATTGGCTGAATTAGTTATAATAGTCTTAGATCTGTAATAAGAAATGACAATAAGTAATGTTAATGTTATAGCCATCATTGGAATGATAATCCCAAGTAATTTTGTTTTAATTGATGCTTTCTTTTTTAACTCTAAAGTATTCATAAAAATCCCCCTTATATAATATATCTTTGAGCCAACTTATATAAACATTACTTTACCAAGGAAATATTTAGACAAACAAAAACAACAAATCAATAATTACATTTTTATAATACAACGTTTACAGAAATAAAAAATCTTACTTACTTCCTTTATTGTATAATTCTTCTTATATTAATAATACATTTTTCCCCTAAATCTGTCTATCTTTTTCTACATTTTTTTCACTTTTCCGAACTCAACTTACTAAATCCAATAGCACACTCTCATATTTTTAAACAAAAAATGTACTATATTTTAGTTTTTAATAAAATACAGTACATTCATTTTATATATTAAATTTTATTTTACCCAAAGACTCGGATTTTGAAAATGCTCATCAAGTCCTTTACTAAACCAACGGCCATTTAAAACTTCTTTTATTAATTTGTCTTTAACTTCTTTAGAAACAGTAGTATCTGCTTCCATTTCTTTTAAAATATCTTCATATTTAATTCTATCTTCTGACATAGTTATACTAGCTTTATTTTTATCTGCATTAAATACTAATTGTGTTGGCCCTTTCTTAGCACTCATCCATGGTTTCCATTCAGATTGAACTAAGTTTTGTCCATTAGGATTACCATCCCATAAAAAATTCGAAATATAATTAGTAAATTTTTCTCCTAAATCTTTAGCACCTGCATTACTGAAAGAATCCTTATACATTGCTCCAAAACCAGTTACTTCATCAGTTAAAAATGGAAGAAATACTCCATGATATGCTCCTGCAAGCTCTGCCATTTTGTCCCCAACTACTTCTTTGTTTGTTCCCCATTCAAAATCACAAGTATAAATTGGTGCATCATATTTATCAATCATCTTTTCAGCTGATTCTTCTGCATTAAATAATTCATATAACTTACTTCCATATTTTAATGCAAATTTTAATTCACTATTTAATTCCTTATTAGTCATTAAAGTATTATCATCTATAGCTGCAAATTTATTATCATATCTCCCAAATAAAGAAAACTCATTGGAACCTGTTAACATAATTAGAGGCACTTCATTATATTTCTTTGTTTCAAAACCTTCCTTTGGCAAAACAGTTCCATCAGTATATAAGTGAGGGAATACGCTCATTCTAATTCCTGCATTTCCCATTAATTTAGCTAATCTATCAGCTGAAAGCTTATACAAATAGTTCCTTACTTCTACTGAATCTGTTTGAAGCCATGCATATGCTTCTTCTTCTGTAGCCTTAACCTTATCTTGAACCACTAAAGGTGCAATAGCTTTTGCAATTACTTTTGTACTTTCTTCTGGTTCTGCTGTTGTCATACCGCCACTAAAGGAAATTGCTTTTTGAAATTTATCCTTAAAGATTGGCGATATAAGCATTGCCATAATATCTCTACCACCAGCTGAAAAACCTGATGCTGTAATATTATCTGAATCTCCTCCAAAAGATTTTATATTTTCCTTTATCCAATCTAATGATTTGCTTATATCTAATAAAGTATAATTTCCTGAGTCTTCAAGTTTATTACCTGTCTTAAGTGCTGGCAAACTATTAAATCCAAGAGCACCCAATCTATAATTTATAGATACAACTATGCAGTTAGCATTAACAGCTAATTTCTTGGCACTAATTTCAGTGCTTGTACCTGTTTGGTTATTACCACCATGAATAAATAGTAATACTGGTAAATTAGTTTGATTTGTGTTTGGTCTGTAAATATCTAAATTTAAGCAGTCTTCACTTCCTACAATTTTTCCATTAGCTAATTGTACACCCATTTTTCCATCTTTAGTTGCATCTAATGTATTTTCCCAAACTTCTGGATTTACGGGTGCTTTCCATCTCAGTTCTCCAACTGGAGCCTTTGCATAAGGAATTCCCTTCCAAATTAAAGTTTTACCTTGGTTTTCCTCAAACCCTTGCACTTTCCCATACTTAGTATTTTGTAATGTTCCTTGAACATATTTCAAAGATCCATCTTTAAAAGATTGGCTTTGCACATTTGTTTTAACGTTTACATCAGCTTTAACAGGAATCCCCATTAAAGAGCTTGAAGCAACTGTAACTGATAATACAAATGCCAATAAGAGTCTTGTTTTTTTAGTAAATTTCATTAGTATCTCCCCTTTTATTATATTTAAATTATCTAAACTAAATTTTAATAGATAATTTATAAACCTGTTAAAGTAGTTATTGTTAAATAATTTATAATAGATAAAACAAAAAAGGCGAAACACATGACTAATAATAAATTAATAAAAACTAATTTATTAAGCATGAGTCTCGCCAGCATATTCTGTAACAATCTCTTAAATATTTAATTTTCTTATTTTGATATTAGCATTTACTAATATAACTGTCAATATTGGAATTTTATATTATAACTAAATTATTTTTTCCTATATCTTAGCTTCATAAGCTTCATCACAAGCTTTTGTTAGAAAAATTGTAACAATTACAATGACTACTGCATTAATAGCTATTAAAATCTCATAGTACTTCATTCTGTCTAATAGAATTCCAAATAATAAAGTTCCTAATGGAATAGCCCCCTGGGAAAACATACCCATTATCGAAAAAAATCGTGCTCTCATTTCTGCTGGTACTAGATTTTGAAGATTGGTTGAAATAGCTGTATTTACAAATGCATTAAAAAATTCCATCATCATAGAAATAATTGCAATTGATATTAATAAAGTCCAAGTTCCACCCCCATAAAGGCTTATTATATATGGAAGCATTAAAGCACAAACTATTACCCTTAAAGCCGTTTCAATAACAAAACCATACCTCATAAGCTTCCTCAAACCTAATTTTTTAAAATAAGTTAATATTGCAACATTCCCTAAAAGTAAGCCCACTGCTAAAAATCCCATTACATATCCATATTGCTGTGAGGTAAAGCCAACTTCCTTTTTTAGCACATAGGGCATTACTATATCAAATAAAGGTGCAAGTAAGAAATTCGCACACATGGCAAAAGCAAAAAGCTGAAACAATCCTTTTTTCTCTAAAATAAACTTTAACACTTCAGAATTTCTGTTTATAAATGTCCTCATGGATATTTTTTCTGCATTAACTGTTTTTCTATTATAACTAATCAACATAGAAAATATTGCTGATATAATGAAAGATATGCCATTCATACAAAAAACCATTTTTATTCCCCATATTCCATAAATTAATCCACCTAATATAGGTCCTAAAATTGTGGCAGCCGCATCAAGACCACTTTTAATAGAATTTGCTTCTATTAGTTCATTTTCATTTATTAAATCAGGCATTAATGCAGCAGATGAGGAATTAAACATACTATCCATCACAGAAATCAATATTTGCATAAAAAATAAATTATACAAATTAAACTTTCCCATTATTACAAGAATAGCTAAAAAAACTGCAAGTATACCTCTACCAAAATCCATAGCTATCATGATATTTTTTCTATTCCATCTATCACCCATTACCCCTGAAAAAGGTGACATAAAAAGCATTGGAAGCAAAGTAAACATGGACAATATCCCCATAAGTGTACCTGATCCCGTTGAATCCACTATATAAAGAGGAAGTGCCATAGCCTGAATCCCACTTCCAATAAAAGAGATAAACCTACCGCCTCCATACATATAAAAGTTTTTTCTGTTTTTCATTTCAATTAATGCTCCTTAATATTTGTGCTAATTATTCTTTAACCCAATAACTGCTGCAATCATTTGATCTTTCAATAAAACCATATTCAATTAAAGCTCTCCTTAAAGTTGCATAATCCTCAAATATTCTGCTGAGAATTCTATTAATTTCTTTTTCCGAATAGGTTTTTCCCTTAGAAAAATTCTTACTTATTTCTTGTAATACAATTATTTTTCTCTTTTCTTTAGCAGGATAATTTTTTAGAGCTCCATTTTCGTTCATGTAATTTTTAATTACCTCGTTTTTTTCTTTATCAGTTATATTAAATCTATCATCTAAGGTTGTTGCTGTTTTATGCGGATCACATATAACTTCATTGTCTAGCTTATTAATTTTCTTGTTTGTATTTTTTGAAAGCAAATCCATCATTGCTAGAAATAATTTTGCCTGCTTTTCCTTTTCTCTCAATTTGTAGCGGTGATTTCTAATAGTAGAGGCTGCTACCCCTAATTCCACTGCAATTTCTTTATCAGATAAGCCTTGCGAGATTAATTTCATTAATTCTCTTTGAACCTCTGATATGCCTGTAAATGCAGAATTCATTCCAATTAAGGATTCCAACATAGAACCATGCTTCTTTTCTATATGAAATTCTGCTGTCTTTCTTGCATCAAATAATTCAGCCTCTATTTCATATATGCGTCCTTTTTGAAATTCTTCTTCACAAATTATGCATTTATACTCTTCTTCTGTTTCTATATAACCTTTTTTCACTTCTTCTACCGAAGCACTCCAAAACAATTCATTTGATTTTATATCCATAGTCTCCAATACTTCCTTTCACATATAATCCTTGTAATTATATTATCACCTTTTATTGTATTTGTCTATTAATAAATAGACATTTTTATTTATTGTTTACATTTATTCATATTCTTTCACTAATTTCATATAAAAATTTCTTCATAAATTGTAAACAAAATTTGATTTTATCTAGCTATTTGATATAATTTAGTTATGAATGAAAACTTAATTAGGTTAGGTTTACTTCATAGCAGATATTAATTGAAATTATATAATTTTCAAGAGGAGGGCTTTATGACGGGATACCATGTACACATATGTGAATTATGCAATAGAAGTGTTTCTACTATAACTAAACACCACTTAATCCCTCTAGAAAAGGGTGGTAAAAAATTCGAAACTCTCTCTTTATGCAAGACTTGTCATACACAAATTCATGCTTTGTTTACTAATCGTGAATTGGCAACCCATTATTATAGTCTTGAAGCTCTAAAGAGGGATACTAAAATTATTAAATTTCTTAAATTCGTAGAAAATATTCCTGGAGATTCCTATGTAGAAATAAAAACATCAAGGCGCGTTAGAAAAAGTAGTTAATAAGTTTCAAACGTTTTTTATATAACCATATATTTTAAGAGAACCAAACACGGTTCTCTTAATTTTTTATAATCTAAGTTAATCTTATATAATAGTATTTATTATATATCTAAATTGAAAATTCTAATTGATAATCTCTTGTATGACTTTCATATAAAGCTTTATTTATTTCCACAGCCTCCTTGCAGCCAATTGCAAAGTAAAATGCAATTGTTTCCTCAGCAGAGCCTGCGCAAATATAAATCTTCTCAGCTTTCCATTCCTTTGCTGTCTCTACACAAAACTTAAATAAATTCTTTCCTATGCCCTTATCTCTATGCTCTAAAGTAATAAATAATTGTTCCAGTAAAACATACTTAAACTTATCTCCAAAAAAATTATGATTAATAGTTGCAAAGCCTAGTAGCCTATCACTATTATCAAAAACTCCCCAAGCAACACCATCCTTTAATATGGTGTTTCTTAAAGAGTTAAAATGATATTCGTATCCATTTGGCCAATCTAAATCTTGATAATTTATTTCAACCAATTTTCGCTTTCCATCTACCTCTCTCCATGCTTTACCAATGTATTGTGATGGATTCATTTGTTTAATTTGTTCACATTCTTCAACTGTCATTTTTCTATAAATAATATTTTCAACTTTTTTCTCTCCCGAAGTCATTATATTTTTAGTCTTTATTTTCATCTAATTATACAACTCTCATAGCATAATTAATAAAGATCTTCTACTAATTTTCTTGATAATTCTTCAACATTATCTTCAAACCATCTGCATAGCATGGTTGACCAATGAGCATAATCACAAAGTATCTTTTTATTAGAATTACTAGAATCATAATACTGACTAAAATAATCACACACTGCAAGTTGATAATAATACAAATAAGCCATCATTTTAATGTCATATTCATTAAGTTTGCTATATTTCATATAGTTGCAAATATATTCCTTAAGATTGTTAAAATCTATTTCCCCATTGAGACAATTAGGATCTGCATAAGAGTATGATCTGATTAATTCCCAGCAGGCTGGATGAGAGCAATTAGCAGTAAAATCAATTACAGCTTTAATTGATTTTTCATCACAAAGAATCTGACTAATAAAATAATCCCCATGAGTGTTTTTATAGGTAAACTTGTCCATTTCTAAATTAATATACTTTATCTTATCTAAAAGCTTGATTCTATATTCTAAATCAATAATATTTTGCTTTTCATTGTTTTTTATAGCTGTTTTTAGAGAATTTTCATATGATGCTTTTGCATTCTCTGGAGTTAGGTACTGAAAAAATTCCTTTCCTATTCCTTCATTTAACTTAGGAATAACTTCTAGAGCCCTATGAATTTTTCCGAGCATTGCTGCACTTTCAACCATAAACCAGTAGGGCGCAGTATTTTGTTTTAAAATTTTACCTTTAATAAAACTTTGCAAATGAAAGGTATGTCCCATTTCTTCCAATAAGTATTTATCAGCTTTCGTTTTGTAAAATTTAGCTACTGGTATTCCACTCTCTAATAAAACATTGCTTATTAACGATTCTTTATCTGAATGATTCATAAAAATCATCTCAATATCTTTAAAAAGGTATTCATCTGATTCAGTTATAATGTGAAAACACTCAGATGATGCCCCTTCCAATATTGGCCTTATCTCTTTAACCTTACCAATATCATAATTATATTCAATTAGTTGTTTTAATTCTTCTTTACTTAAAATTTTATGACTCATTTATTGTCTCCTTATTTAATAGATTCATTGCAAATACAATTGTCAATTTAATCCATGTAATACTACTTACAATTTTACCATATTTATTACTTTTGTCTATTATAAAGCAAACTTTATTTAAAATAGTCTGTTTTTATGTAATTATATATACAAAACTTCTTATTCTACTCACATGAAATTAAAACTTTTAACTATATTATTTATATTTTATCTAATTCAACAACAAAATTGAAAAAAGGATGAGTCAAGCTAATTCTTCTAATGAATATTTTATATCACATTTTGGGCAATAATATGAAATTGTAACTTCATATGTTTTATCATATGATAAACCTGTCACAATACCACTGAACTTTTTCATTCCTATATATTTCTCACTTGTTACCTTGTTCATTTTTGTTCCACAAGTTTTGCAAATTTTCCTATTAAATAAAAAAAACTTTAATTCTCTAAAGCTAAATGACCATTGTTTTATGTTTCCCAAGCTTATATTCCTCCTAATCTGCCAATCCTACCAACACTGAAAGTCAATGCCTAAAATTGCAGCAGCTTTTGCTGTTACCTTAAGTTTACTTTGATCTATTCCAGCCTCAGTCGTTGCACCAACTGCTCTCAACTTTCCTTTTTTTTGAAGATATATTTACATTTTCTTCACAAATTTCATATTTGTATCAATTATATACAATCATGTCCCTCTTAAAAATTAGGAATCATTGCTTTGGTTAAATTTTCTGCATTTATAATAATTTCTAGAGTTCCTTTACTTTAAAGCTCCATAATCTTCTACATCCTCAAACTCATCAATATTGTATACTAAAATTGGATTTTCAAATATCTTATCCGCTACTGTTAAGCTTGATTTAGAAAAACTCTCAAAGCAACCACTTTCTCTTTTAAGTTTTCCAAGTACTCCCCAGCTTTCTACGTAAAAGCATCCAGCTATCACATCTTTATACTTTTTTTTACCTATATATTTACCATTAAGTACAAATGTATTCGTATTAATTAAATCGTAGTTCATTTTATTGGAAAAATTTCCCACAATAAATGTATGATCTACTTTGTTCCCGCCCTTAAACATTACACCATCTTTCCCATATACAATCCAACCAGGATCTTCTGGATAATTATGAACGTAAATTTGTGTAATTTCATCTTTAATCAACTCTTGCTTTTCCCTCTCAGTAGTATCTATTTGCATTTCAATATGCTTTATGGGAATTTCTAAAATAATTATTGGTATCAGAATTATTACGGCAATAGAAATTAATATTCTAACTATTGCGTTAATTATTTTTTTCATTTCTTGGTCCTCCAATATCTATATTTTCGATATTCCCATCTTCATGCATTCTTACCCAATATCTGCTTTTTGGGGGCATGATCAACATATTTTTTAGTATAATTATCTGCGCCTTCTGATCTACAATTAACTCCAAACATTAATCTAACCTTATCTGCAATCTTAAATTTCAAAGCCTGATTATTTATCCTGTAATATGATGTCAATCCATCATATATTGCAGAAGATCCCCACACATCAGCACCTTTCCCCAAAAGCTATCTTCAAAAAAGCAGAAACTATCTCACTTTATTTTCCAGCTAGTTTCTTAGTCTTAGAAGAATATTTTTATTAAAATACTTTTAGTTAGTTTTACTTCTTAAATTATCTATTAATTCATAAACGTTTTGTACATCATTTATGTCGCTAAATTCACTATCAGGATAGTTTTCGCCAAATTCTATTGTACCCATTCCATTATTACGTATAATAGCATCAACTTTATTAATTCGACTAATATATTTTGAAATTATTCTTTCTTTAGCTCCAACTTCAAGTATCAATAAACGTTTATTTGTTATAGCATAAAACGTCTTTTCTTTTTTATGTTTCCTAATAATAGCTTTTCCAATTAGATTATAAAATCCTACTACAACAAATGGTATTGCTAATAAAAAACAAACCTGCCATGGCATAGGTTTATTAGTGTTTTGAACCATCACCCCACTCATAATCCTTATTCCAAATACTATCCAAACTAAACTTGAAGCAACAAATCCAATTCCAACAAATATTGAATAAGCATCTTTTTTCGAGAATATTTTATTAACATTAGGTCTTCCAAACCATAAAATTTCTTCTTCTTTTAATAAATGTCTTTTAAATATATCTATAAATATTTGCTTCATTCTTACCATCCTATATATAATATTATCTTGAAATACTATAAAATATACTCTTTCTATTTGTTCATGATTAAATAATAATTAGCTCCCAAAGCTCAAATTTCCTTATGAATATAAACATACTGAATATCACCATTATGTTTCATTTTCATCACTTGCTTCTTTTTGTGTTCTTGCTGTTTTATTATTTTATTTCGATTATTTAACACTTTAAACTAACCTATTAGCTACAATTTTTAATACTATTTATCAGTTGATAATTCTTCCACTGAATATGTTTTATTACATTGCTCACAATAGTAATAATATCTAACTTTATAATTTTCTGATTCAGATTTTATTCCCTCATCATCCATCCACTTTTCTACTCCTGTATATTCCTCAGTAGTAATTTTTCTCATTTTTGACCCACACTTTTTGCATATTTTTTTATTAAAAAAGAGATATTTTAATTCTCCAAATCCTAATGTCCACTGTTTTGACTTTTGCATGCTTATTACTCCTTATTTTAATCTATTTTTTATCTTTATCTTCTAACCCTACTGATACTAAAACCCCTGCTCCAAAAAGAAGTGCTGCTTTCGCTGTTAAATTAAGCTTGTTTTTTTCAAGCCCACCTTTGAATTCTGCTCCAGCACCAAGTGCATATCCTGTTCCTTCAACATCGATCTCAAAATCACGTATTTTAAGCTTTCCTTCTATTGAACCTTCAGCAACCGATGCTAGTGCTTTTCCTTTAATGCACGCATCCCATTTTCCATTGCTTTCATCTTTTCCCACTTTCAAATAAGCTTCACCATCTGCATTCAACACCCCTGCTTTTCCTTCTATCCCTCCTGCCAAATCTTTATCTCCAATCTCACCTTCTCCTTCATCCTTTGATTCTGAATCTTGTCCGGGCCTATAATTTTCAAAATCAATCACAAGTTTTTGGCCCTCTCCAACTATTGACATGACAGCTCCACTGTGAAAACAATGAGCTTTATTTCTCAAGCATTCTGGGCAACTTTTCTTATTCTTCCAAAGAATTTTGTTCCATCTATAGCGGCCACTGTATATCCATCAATGGTTCCATTTTCAAAAACTTTATTTTCTACTGCCTTTTTTAGTATATATTCATTTATTTGTTTCAAGCCTTTAAAATCAATAACTTTAAGAGTATCTCTAATAGTATCAACAAGTGGCAATCTCGTCCCCTTCAGAAATAGTTTATTGAATTCATTATTTTTAATCATCAAATTTAATTCATTAAAGCTTTTAATTCTAAGTAAAAAAACTAACAGCACAAGTGTCGCAACCTGTGCTGTATCATACGTTGGATTAATTCTTCCATCAGTTAATTTGTTTAGTCCATTTTCTATATGATAAACATTCTTCATATATTTCACTAATTTTTCAAAGTAATTTTTTCTCAATTGGAAAACCTCATTTCGGTTAATAGTTTAACAAAAATGAGGTTTCATTTATAGTGAAAATTTTCCGAATTTGATACACGTTTTAAATTACTAAAAATACTACTGATTTCAATGGTTTTAAAATTTAATAGCTAAATCGCTGTGATGTAGATGCTAAAGTGGTAGGCTAATCTACCCACAAGTAATCTAAAGATATTAATGGTATTGATAAACTTGGAATACCTTTATTCGATAAGCTATTAGCGAAATTATTAATAAATGTATTTGATCGATTTACTTTTTTATCACAAAAATTAATAAGATAACCACTTCTTGTTTTAGTAACTGTTGCTATTAAAAGATTATTAAATAACTTAGCTATCTCAGCACCTTTTACTCCAAATAATAATAATTTATTAGTATAATCATTGTATTCTACCTTATTAGGCTTAAATTCTTCGTACATTTCAAGTATAAACTTACTCATTCCATCATTTATATAGCAGTTTTCCAATATATTTTCATCAATAATCATAGTATCTAAATTCATATTAATGGTATTATCTAGTGAAATTACCTTATCTTCTATCTTCCTCGAAATATTACTTATTCCGATTATAATTTCTTGCATAACACTATCATCTATTTGTATATCTTTGCATATATTTTCGAAAATCAACTGAAAATCTAAACCTTCTTCACTTTCTTCTAAAATTATCTTTATTTCAGTTTCAAATCTTCTATCATTATATCGAAAGTTTAAGCATTTAATATTCCTAGAATCATTTCCTCTTTCTTCACCTATAAACTCTATATTTTTATTTTTCGCTAACATATCGTTATCCATTATATCTATATTCAAATTCATTTCGGAATCCTCCTTTATTTCTATGTCAAAGTGCTCGTATGCTTCGGATATGCTGTAATTATATCATTAATATTAGTACCATCTCCTGCTAAAAACATTTCTATAGTCATACCGTTAGCAGCTACACCTCTATAGCAATTTCTTGTTCCAAATACCTTTTGCTTGGTCATATGTGCTTCATTAATCATATCATCCACTTCATTTGTGGTGAATTTATTACTGAAAAATGATGACGGATCTTGTTTTGGTATGCCTTTAATTTCTACATCTGCAATAATCGTTCCATACTCATCAGCTTGTTCTAAAATCTGTATTATTTTGTTTCCTTTGGGATTAAAGTGTTCTTGGTAATGCCATCCCGTCGCATATTCACTAGGAGCACCTGCTTTTTCGATTTTTCCATTAAATATATGTTCTACTGTATTATCCATAAATTCATACGGTATTTTTGTAGGTAACGATCGTATATCTGCTCTCTTGAGATTACTCTCACCCATCATGGATTTCCCTACAACAGGCTTATTTCCCTTCAATCCCCAAAAAATCGATGCAGTTCCAAAACTATTCATCCAGTGTTCTTTTGACAGATGATCTTCTGGATTTATCATTGATTCAATTATTTCTTGTATGCAAGGCAAGCTCACTGCAGAATTATTATTATGCTATTAATTTTCAATTCTTCTACTAGCATTCAATCACCTATAATTAATTTCTTTTTAAGCAGTTTGTTTTACTATTTTAAGCATCTAGTTTTATTACATGACGAAAAAGCGGTAAAGAACAGTCATTGTGATTAGTTATTTACCGCTTACAATAATTGATATGTTAAGGCATTCATCAATTTTTATATTTGCTTAATCCTTGAAAAATACCTTTCTTGAAGTTAATAATTTATAGTAATATTTTCAAAAACTTTTTTATTTCTATCTAAATTATTATTTTTTACATTTATTTGATAGCTATGTGGTTTATAATAATCATATTGTTTATACTGTTTATCACTCGGAACTTCTTTCTCAATTATTTCAACTTCTATTGCGCCAATAAAGCATGTAATAACTTCAGTAAATAGAGTTAACATCTCAACATGAGTAAGGTTGCGTAATGTTCCCTCATATACAACATTTTGAAACGTATCACTTGTTGTATATCTACCTTTTGTGCTTTCATCAATAAACATTATTTCTTCATCTTTTACAAAAATTGAAGTTTGATTTCCATAAAAACTAATAAATAAATCTTGTTTATCTCCATCAAAACATATGAATTGAATTGGTATCTTTGACATTATTTCAACCTCTTGATCATCATCAGATAAAGTTCTTATAATTACATCTGGATTATTATCAAATTTGGCTATAATACCTTTATAAAGCTCTTCGTTAGAAAATTGCATGCACAATTCCGAACCATAATTTATTTTTTCTTCTTTCATTAATCAAACACCGTCCCTTTTATAAATTGATTTACTGGAAATTTTGTCTGGCATCTAGTACATACTGGTATAATGGCTCCTGCCCTTGGTCTAATCGCTAGAGTCATTATAATGTTTGAATTAATATTCCCTCCAAGTTGTTTAAATACTAAATCCTCTGCACAGATAGCATTTCCCTTATTTATTATACTATTTTTTACACCTACTACAACTTCTCCCGTTCTTAAATCTACACCTCCAACTACTGTTGCAATCTTACTTTGCTGAGTTTTACTTAATGATTGTATTGTTGCTACCTCAGCATCTCTTGCAGCTATAGCTTTTGCAAGCTTATTATCAAGTTTTTGATAGTACTCATCTGGTAAAAACGGTTCTTTTGCAAAATCTTCAGCTTTACTTAACCCCTGCGTAGTTTTCCCTACTTTCTTTAATTGACCCACTTTTCCAAGCCCCAAAAACAATACATTTGATATTCTTTCAGTTGTTGAAAGTTCTTCATTAGTACACATATCATGCCCACCTATAGATTGGTATCCAATTATACCTTCTCCTAACACAGGTGTCATTCTTGCTATATATGGCGATGCCTTAAGTATTCTTTCATTATCCGCTTGACTTGCAGCTAGTCTTGCATATTGCCCAGGGTATCTTTCCTTTAACTCCTCATTTGAATAGTCTGGTATTGGATTAGGTGTATATATTTTGTCCCATAAAGACTCTAGAAAATTTGGTTTTTCATCATCTTGTTTTTTTTCATTATCATCACCATTTGAACTAGAACCAAACGAACCTATAAAACCACCCAACATTACCTTCAGCACTTCATTTAATATTTTCTCATCTTCTTCATCATCAATTTCTCCATCCCCATTTACATCTGCAACTCCTGGTACAGCTCCAAGTACTGATTCTGCTAGATCAACTGCAAATCCTTTTATCGTTCCAAGGATTCCTCCTGAATCTGATGTCTCTCCTGCTTATGACGCTTCTGCTGCTGGTGAAAAGAAATCAACTACTGCATCTACTACTTTTGTTACTGCTCCAACAGCAGCACTTACTAAATTTCCAAAGTTAAAGTCCATATTATTTGCCCCCTTCTTTATAAGGAGCAAATACTTCTCTACAGCTTCCATTTTTTATTACATTATTTGCTGTAATATGGAATTCACCTTCTATGGAAACTCCATTAGTTGTATTTCCTTTTATCATCTTTAATTGACTTGTTGCATTTATTCTTATATATTTTGGTGTATTTATTTCTATTTCTCCACCTGCATTTAAGCTTAGTTTTTTAGGACTTGTAAAAGTTACTCCTACATTATCTTCAAAACTTACGAATAATGGTTCTTTACACCCTCCTGTAATTGTTAATGCATCAGGAACCATTGCTATTTCACTGCCGTGTTCTGTTTCATAATATCTTTTTGATGGTTCCGCTCCGCTGTCTTTTCGCAAGTATCTCCATTTTTTTTATCAGAAATGAAAAGGAAACTCGACTCACATTCGTTCGCTGAGTAAGTTATTCACACCAAATCATAGATTTGGGTTCTCTATTTTGGTTTTTCACTGCTTTCATTTGGAAAATAAAACCTTAAACTTTCTCCTACTAAATGCATTACATACATTATATTGACTGTAGGTGGTAATAACAGAAAAAAATCAATATATACTCCTACCAAATCTGATAGAAATTTTATATATTGATTTTTTCTAACTTTAAAACAATTATAATTTATTGGATTAGTTTCACATCCTCAATAACAACTTCATACATTTTTTCAACATTTGCATCTTTTGGTACTAATGCGTAATAATTTTGGTCACTATCTAATACAAATTGAATTAACTTCGTTTCTGAATTATTCCAATAATTTTTTATGTTTGAATAGTAATCTTCCAAATCTTCCTTATAATCTAACTGTAGAATATATC
This sequence comes from Clostridium sp. C2-6-12, assembly GCF_009928485.1. GTDB lineage: Bacteria > Bacillota > Clostridia > Clostridiales > Clostridiaceae > Clostridium. Next base: position 35,983 of record NZ_JAABNP010000027.1, read on the forward strand.
CTTTATCTATCATTGCAAAAACAATCAAACTTCCCAATAGTTTTCTTCCTTTATTTTCCTCTTGGTATTCATCAAATAAAGGCCATATTTGATTTAGTCCAATAATTTTTTTATATTTTTCATAAAATCTGCTATTAGATAGATTTTCATAATCGTATATTAGCTCATTAATAAATGATTGCCATTTTATTGGAATAATTCTTTCCAATTTAGGATTATTTTCAATTCCTTCCTTATATTCTTCTTCATCTTCAATTTTATTGTCATCCTTAAATCTACTTATTGAAATTTGTTTAAATTTCATTGTATTCTTATAATGAGCTAAGTCATATGGGTAATGATTATTTTCTTTCAATGCTGTATCATCAAGTTCTAATATTTTTGCTAATGCTGCTGTTTCAAAGCTCCAAAAGCCTACATATCCAGGTTCCTTGTGTGCATTTTTCCATTCATAATCATAATGACCTTTAAACCATTCTTTTTCCATATATTTTTGCATTCTCTTAGATGCTTCATTTTTATCATTTTCTGCAAGTTCTATAATTTCCCTAGTTTTTGAATATGGATTTTCTTTATTGTAAACACTTCTAATTTTACTCCATCTAATATCACTTGCACATAATAGATAATCAATTACAGCATCTTCAATATTTTCTTTATCTACGAGCCTTGATAATCTTATTATATTTTCTTTATCAGTTTCTAATAATATTCCTAAAGATATCATCCATAGAAGATTTAAATAACCAATTCTATGATCACCATAGTTTTCCATACAAACTATTGTATATTCAAAATCTTGATTCAAATATTCTATAGACATACCCGCTGAATATAATGCACATATTTTTTTTATTTCATAGCCTGCATTAGTTTGATATGTGGAATAAATTATCTCTTCATTCTCTTTTGGAAATCTCTTTATGCCATTTTTTATATCTTCTTTTAAATCTATTATTTTCTGCTTTCTTTTCTGTATATATTTTTCTGCACTATTTATTTCATCTTCAAAATACACTAATGTTTTTAAATTATCACGTAACATAAATTATTTCTCCTTTATTTATCATGGCCAAATTCCAATAATTTTACCATCACTATCTAACTTGTAAGTTACCACATTTCCGTTACTATCTATCTTTGATAATACTCTTTCAACTTGTCCATTATCTAATGCTTCTAAAATATCGTCAGCTAAATCCTTATCCCCATTTACAGCTTTTCGAATACGATCACTCCCCTTTATCCAATCATCAGACATCTGTAGTCCATCATTAGTTTTTCCTAACTTTGAACTACCAAACTTGGCTTCATCAATAACATATTTTATATTTGAATCCGCATTAGTATTTTCATATAATCCATCAATTCCTTTTATTATTTTATCATCTAAACCTGATGGCGCCTCCCTGCCAACTAATTTCAAGTCATATCCAGCATCTTTTATACTCTGATTATTCAATAAGTTATTATTTGATTTAAATTCACCAAAATTTCCTTTTTGTTTTGTTGTAGCAGTTTCCGCTTCAAAGTCATTCAAACTTGAATTTTTGCTTCCTGCCTTCTTAATATTTCCTGCTCCACTTCCAATAATAATATCATCTTCATAAGAAAACCCTTTATTAAAAGATTTAAACCCAACAATTGATTGAGTTATACCATTTTCAAGTAGCATACCAGAAGAAAAACCTCCATAAATCTTCGCCCATACTTTAGATTCTTCTGGATCAAAACCTTGATTTATGGATGATTGTTCATACATTTGTGCGAAAGTGTCTGAAACAGGCCATCTATCATCAAAATAATCCCATAAAGCTTTAAATTTATACTTCCATGGTCCATTGTGGACATTATATGCATCAACTTGCCAATCCATAGCATAAGCTCCATCAGTAGTTTTATGTTCCTTAGCATAGTCATACATTGATTTTTTATAAGCTTCATATCCATCATCAGAAAATCCATCTATATCATCAGGGATGAAGTTCCCCAAGTCATCAATTGTCCCTGCAAAATATTCTCCATTTGCACCTTTTTTCTTAGCTCTAGTTTTCTTGTTCTCTTTAAGTCTAGCAGATATAGGATCGTATTCTGGTAAACTATTAATATCTTCATTACTCGAATGATCATTCCAATTACTTTCTCCACCTGATGAATCAGAACTAAATGTTGCAATAAAAGCTCCAACCACTGCTTTATAATTTTCTTCAAAAAATTCTTCAGCATCACTTGCCCAATCTTCGCAGGCATCCGCAATTGTTGATGTAGCTCCAAGAACAGCATCTGATACTTCATCAGCTACATCTGACACATAATCTACTGCTTCGGATACTTCACTTGAAACGTAGTCCACTACATCAGATACTTCGTCTGATACGTAGTCTACTGCATCTGATATTTCATCCGATACGTAATCTACTGCTTCAGATACTTCTTCTGATACATAATCTATTGCATCCGATACATAATCCACGGCATCTGAAACTGCGTCCGAAGCATAATCTACGGCATCAGATACTGCATCTGCCACATCAGAAATTGCCCCCTCTACGCCACTTACTAAATCTTCAAAACTAAACATTTCACTTACCTCCTTTTATATATGGAGAGTAAGCTTCTCTGCTGCTTCCATTTTGTATTACATTATTTCCTTTAATATGAAATTCACCTTCAATAGATACACCGTGTGCTGCATTTCTCTTTGTCATTACTATTTGACTTTGGGCTATTATTCTTATATTTTTCGGTGTATTAATTACTATTTCCCCACCTGCATTTAGACTTAATTTTTTTGGACTTGTAAATATTACTCCAACTTTATCTTTGAAACTTATACTTAAGTTTTTTTTACTTCCACCTTTTATACTTAATTCATCTGGAAGCATTGCTATTTCGCTTCCATGTTCCGTTTCAAAGTATTTTTTTGATGTATCAGAAGTTTTCTCGCAGGTATCTCCATTTTTTCGTACACATCCTGTAACAATTGGATCTTCACTGGTTTCACTTGGAAAATAAAGTCTTGCTTTTTCTCCAACTAACGGCATTGCATACATTATATTTACTGATGGAGGTAAATAAGAAAAATTAAAAGCTTCTTCTTTATTTTGATTTTCATCTATATCTAAATGAAGCTTAACTAGTTCATTTTCTATTTCAATAACTTCACCTTCAATAGTTGCTCCTTTTTGCTTATTATTGTAAATCGTATTTTGCCATACTCCATTTTTCATGCATAGTTTATATTTATAAAAAATATCTTCTTTGTCTTTATAGGCTTTATACTGCCTAACGTATAAATCTTTTCCCTTATAATTAATTGTTGCTCCAATTTCCAAGATATCTTTTACATCAATCTCATAGTAAAAATAGTCAGTATCATCATATCCCTCATTATATCCACCAGCTTCATAAAAACTTTTAATATCTTTAAACACACCATACTCTGTATCATTACTTAATTCATGGCTATACTCATTTGGAATTCCAAAATAAAACATATAATTCAAACTAATTATATCACAATATAACTCTGATTTTAACTCACTTGCAATCCTCTTTAAAAAGTTCCAATCAGTCTCTTTATATTGAAATAATGGTTTGCTTATTGCTTGTCCTTTCCCTACATTTTGAGTAAATGTAAAGCCTGAATAATCCTTTAATATTTCACCTATAAGAGCATCATATGTCATATTAACATTTTGAAAGGATCTGCTTTTCTCTTTTATATCTAATTTTGAACTTGAAGTTAAAGCCTCAATCTCCAAATAATAAACTCCACCTACATTGGTTGTCTTAATATTTATAACTATTCCACCAAATAACCTTTTACTATTTCTTTCATCAACTTGATTAATATCAGTATCTTGAGTCGCACCCTCTTGTTCTTCATAAACATATATTTCATCTTCTGTTGAGGCTTTGATAACTGAATCAAAATTTATTTCTTCAGATATTAAACACTTTAAATATAAATATCCATGTTCATTGGGCTTATTTTCAATTTCAATATCTAATACCTTCATTAAGTTATAGTTTGATTTCACTCTTAATGCATGTATATCTCCCATCTATTTACTCCACTCTCCCTCAACTTCTTCCTAGTCTTGACCATCAGAAACAAATTTGATTTGTCCACCTTTTCCACATATAAGCACTGATTTTGTTGTTACTGCTGGCTTTCCATCAATTATTGTATCCTCTTTAACAATCATCCAATCACTTAATATAGCTGGTATACATGGTTTCTTAGTGCACTTGCAAACTCCGAAGGAACCAATATTAGAGCCAACAATTCTATCTGTTTTTACTATTACAGGTTTTCCATTTACATATGATCCATGACTTGCAGGTAGGTTTATTTGTGGCAAGCTACTTCCTTTACTGCATTTCATTTTTGCTCCTCTAACTACATAAGCAGCACCTTGTGCCATACTTATCATCTCCTATATTTTTAATTGTCTAATTCTAATCTTTCTAAACATATTCCCTTAAATTCTCTTCTAAGCAGACTTTCAGCAACATCTAGTCTTACTACTATCAAATTTTTTACTGATTCTTTTATTTTAAAAATCTTCTTTCCTTTGATTTTTTCTTTATCCAATATAATTTTTTTTACTACTGTCTTATTTAAATTTAGTTCTGCTTTTTCACTTAGACATTCAATTTCCTCAAATATTGGCATATAGTAGTTTTCTTGTCTTTCATGAGGCAAATCTATTAGTGGAATAATTTTAAATATAATTCCTGAATCATACTTTTCGATTATTTTTTTCATGTCTTCTGAAATAAGAAATAAATTTCTATCAAGAATGTCCAAAAATTCAGTTTTGTCATCACAATTAACATTAAATATTAAAATATCTTCGATTTTGTGAGCATTCAATAAATTAATATTTCTAATATCAATTGAATTAAATACATCAAGTAATTTGGGTGTATTTATATGCTCTTCATCTTGCTTTAACAAAAAATAATCCATACTTTTCCTTTCCATACTTATTCCATATTTTTATTTTACTGAGGATGTATTTTAATAGCAGCATCCATATATTCACCTGCCATAATTACTATATCCTCTTTCTTTTTCATTTCTTTGTATGCTAAATCTTCTAAAAATATCTTCAATAAATCTTTAATTACATATACAGCAAAACAATGATATGCATTTGCTTCTTTCTGTTTTATAATTTGTATATCATTTTCTTTAATCGTTCTTCCATATTCTTTTTTCTTCTCCAAGAGTTCTTCCATATGATAAAATAAATGTTCATAAATAAAATTCAAATCTATATTTATTGAACATTCTTCTTTATCTAAAAACCAATTTTCATCATATAAATCAATTCTCCAGCTTCCTTTATTCTCAAGAAGCATTGTTCTAATCATTGAGAAATATATATATTTTATTTCTCCTTTTAGTTGTTTCTCTTGAAGTAAAATAGCTTCTTTACAAACAGAATTAAATACTTCGGATAAATTTTCTTCAATTTCTTCTTTATTTTCTGTATATTCTTCTAAGATTTTTTTGAATTCAGTAATATATCTACCTTTAACGTACTTCTCTTCAAATTCTTTTAATACTTTTTCTTTATCAACTTGTATTATCATATCTTTAACACCAACAAAGCTTCTCTAACTTTGAATATTTACCTTTCCACCACTCATTGTTATGTCATCTTGTATTGTCATATTTGCACCTGCTTGCGTTAAGTCAATCCCTGCATCTCCGTTTATAGTTACTTTCCCGCCACCTGTTATTTCTATGTCATCTCCAGCATCAAGTATTATCTTTTTATCACTATTTACTTCTATGCCTTCATCATCTATCATTCTCATAAGTAGATTTCCATTTGCAATTATCTCAACAGAACCTGGTTTCATTACTATTTGCTTTCCATATTTCGTACTTATACTCTTTACATCTGTATCTGTACGACTATCTGGATCTAAAGATGGATAATGCATAGAATTTATTACATATGAATTTTTTTCCACATTATCCAGAAAATATAATCTAATCACATCATCAATTTCAGGCATACAGTACCAACCTGTCCCATTTGGTTGCGAAAATATAGTAGCAAATTCAAACCATCTTATTCCTTCTTTTTCTGCTGGGCTTCCATCAATCTCTAAAGAAATTTTAACTTTATCTTTTTGAGTATCTAATATTTTTCCTTGAAGTGAAATACCAACTACTTTATCATTGTAAATTCTCTTTAACTTCATCCCATTTTCATTTCTTAAGATGTAGTTATTTGAAATTACACCTCCTATCATTTCAGTTTCACATTTATATACTAATAACTGTCTATCTTTAAAATTCACCTTATTATATAACTTCATTATTTTATTAGTTGTCACTTCATAGCTTATTATATCTGTATCTTGTAAATTATAATTTTCATTGGAATCTTTAATATTATATTCCTGCAGGCCTTTCTCTATTGAATAATTATATTCCCCAATATCATAAATCTTACTTTCTCCTGCACCACCTATGGAATACTTTGTACCTGACATTTGACACTCTGGAACTAATCCCACATTGAAATATGAAGCTAACCTTTTTAAAAATTCCCAATCTGTTTCTTTATACTGAACTAAGAATTTATCTATCTTTTCTCCGTTAGTTACATTATCTACTATTATCACATTATCATGGTTACTGTTAATTTGATCAAAAATATCAGAATACGTATAGTCTTCATTTTGATATGAAACACTATTTTTTCTTATGTCCAATAAAAAAGTTTTGCTTAACGCCTCTATTTCTAAATTTCTTACATTATTTTCTGCTTTAATTCCAATCTTAGTAACTATTCCTTCAAATAAAGTGATTATATTATCTTCATCATCTCTTATTGAAACTTTTATAGTTTCATTTGCTCCTGTATTTTCAACATATTCATCTACATTCTCATCACTTATAATTCCACTAATACTAAACTTTGTATGTTCATTTAATTCTCTAATAATATTTAGATTTGTTATTTTTTGAAATTCAAAAGGCTCTACTAAAACATCTCCTTGAGTATAAACATATTCTTCACTCATTAATTTTCATCTCCCTCATTTTCTTTTACTACCCTTACAGTTTTAATAACTTGGAATACTATATCCCTCCACTCCTTGCTATCTCTATGCTTACAACTAAAAGTCCCCATTAAGGTCTTACCTTCAAATACTAAAAAAAACATCATATTATATAAGGAATCATCTATTGCATAACTTTTAAATTCAAAAAATCCTATATTTTTAGAATCAACTTCTAATACTCCATCCTCATAAAATACATTTGCTGGGTTTGTCTTTTTTATTATCACTTTCATTCCGTCTTTTAGCTTCTTTACATGCTCTTCATCTAAAGGACTATTAATTATCTTTAATGTTATACACGTACTTCCACTATCATTACATCTTATTATGTCAGGTCTGCTTTCTGATGGATATTTGAATTTTCTAGCTTTTAAAGGCATGTCCTCAAAATCCTTTGGAATATATACTTTCAATTTTTCATCAAAGAATTCTGTTTCCACAAACACATAATATCTGTCTCCAATTCTAACTGGACCACTACAAATATCTTTCCTTGCTTCTCTTTTTTCTACTTCATTTAAAAAATCTAAGATCTTTTCATCCGCTCTTTTTTCCAACCTTACCATCCTTCCATAAAAAAACTATTCAATGATTGCTGTTCAATCTATTTATGTAACAACTCAGTTATTTACAATAGTCTCATAAAACTTTATTAGGATAAATGCTTTTGTCTTAAAACACACAAAATCAATCTTAAAATCTAATATTTCCTATATCTTTCAATTTACGCCTAAAAATATGCATTTTACGATAACCTTCTTGACTTTTTATTAAAACCTATCACATATAATAAGAATGATTACTTTACTTGTCATTACACAACATACATTCAGCTCAAAGTCTTTCTCAATTTTGAACGAACTAAAAAGAGCTGTGCACTAGTTTCACATTCTAGTGCACAGCTCTAAATTATTTTAAATTTTCAACTACTTCAGAAGCATCAAATGACTTTTTAAGTAATCCCTTTTTCACAAGCCAATCTATGTTGTCCTGCCATACTTTCTTATCTTGTGATAAGAATTCTGCATCCTTTGTTTCCATAACTGGAATTAAAATATCAAAACTCTTCTTTTCAACACTTTCAGTAAGTGGGAAGTTTTCTGTATTTTGATTTTTCATTAGTATTTTAAGAGACTCATCTGGATTCGCCTTCATGTCCTCAAAACCTTTTTTAGATGCTTTTAAAAATCTTTTTATCTTATCTGAATTTTTATTAAGATTATTTTCTCCTGCTACAAATACAAGTTCATAATAGTTAGGAACTCCATATTCTGTTGGTGAGAAATAATTTACTTGAAAACCTTGAGCTTCTAAAGCTGGAACTTCATGATTTATAAAACCACCTATAGTTGCATCTACATTTCCTGTTGTCATAGAGCTCATAATATCAAAACCTACATCAACTGTTTGAGCTGCTTCTTTCTTTTGACCTACATTTTCAAGCATTGTAGAAATAATTGATTCAGAAAGTGCTGTTCCAGCATAACCTATCTTTTTACCTACAAGGTCCTTAGCACCCTTAATATTTTTATCCTTTGCTGAAATCACTACATTTAATGGTGATTGGACTATTGTTCCTACAGCCTTTACAGGAATATTTTCATTTCCTCTTGCCATTGCTACATCCTGCAAATAATATACTCCTAGGTCAGCCTTTCCAGCTGCAGTAAGTGCAATTGCATCATTTGTGTTTGCAGGAAACTCTATGTTTACCTTTATTCCCTCCTGCTCATAATAGCCTTTTTCAATAGCTGTATAAATAAAACTATGAACTGCATTAGGATACCAGTCTAAAACAACGCTTACCTCCTCAAGTTCTTTCTTTTCTTTTGTTTCTGGCTTAGATGCTGCCTGGTTGCAGCCAACCAATGCAAAAGTAACTAAACACGACATAGCAAATGCTAAAATTCTTTTGTTCATTTTTAAATCTCCTTCCTCCAGTTGATTATTTTTTTCTCAAGTATATTTATAATTGCAACTACAATCATAGCTGCCACTGACAACAATACTATAGGTGCAAATACTCCCGCTCCATCTAATTGGCTCATCATTCTTTTACTAAAATAACCAAGCCCGCTTTGTGCTCCAAGCCACTCTGCTATTGCTGCACCAATTATGCTTAAAGGCACTGCCATTTTTATAGCTGAAAAGAAATGTGGTAAAGCTGTTGGAATCTTAAGCTTTATAAAAATATCTTTTTTGCTAGCGCCATAAGTAATTAAAAGTTCTTCCATTTCCCTCTTTGTTGATTTAAAGCCATCATAAACAGATATGGCTATTGGGAAAAAGGTTATTAGTATTGTTACCAAAACCTTTCCCCATATACTATAACCAAACCAAAGCACAAAAAGTGGTGCAATAGCTGTTGTAGGTATAGTTTGTGAGGCTATTATTATTGGATATAATGCATTTTCTATGTTTTCATTCATATCCATAATTATTGCAAGACCTAAACCAAAAACAATGGAAATAACAAGTCCTAGTCCAGTTACCCCCATAGTGGCTGGAAGATGTACTAAAAATAATGGTTCTCGAAGAATCCATAATTTCACTAAAATCTGTATTGGTGATGGCAATATATAAGGCGCATTTATTACCTGGGAAATAACCTGCCACAATCCAATTAATACTAAGAGCAATATAATTGATGGTAAATTCTTTTTCATATATTCACCTTCTGTCTAAGCCTGCTTATTAGGCTTTCTTTTAATTCTATAATTTCAGGCCTTTGTAAATCACTTCTACTCCTTGGATAATCTAAAGGAATTTCTATCTTTTCCATATGAGTTATAGGCCTATCCTGAATTACTAATATTGTTTTTGAAAGAAATATAGCTTCTTCAACATCATGGGTTATGAACAAGATGGTTTTATTAAAATGCTGCCATTCCTCCAAAAGCCATTCCTGCATTGAAATTCTTGTAAGAGAATCTAATGCACTAAAAGGTTCATCTAAGAGTAATAGTTCAGAGCCAGTTAAAAGAGTTCTAGCAAAAGATACTCTCTGCCTCATACCTCCAGATAAATCCTTGGGAAACTTATTTTTATATTCTAAAAGTCCAACTTCCTTTAGAATATTATCTACACTTTCTTCCCTTTGTATTTTAGAAATTTTCTTTATTTCCAAAGGAAGAGCTAAATTTTCACCTATGGTTCTCCAAGGAAAAAGCAAATCCTTTTGAGGCATATACGCGCTATAATTTTTCATATTTGCAATAATAGTATTATTTACTAATATTTCTCCACTCTGCATTTTTTCTAATCCATTTATTAATCTGAAAATGGTACTTTTCCCACAACCACTGGCACCTATAATTGAAATAAATTCACCTTTTTCAACTGAAAAGGATAAGTTATCAAGCATTGTGTAATCATCTTCTAAATATTTAAAAGTAACTTTCTTAAATTCAAGCACTTATATCATCCTCCTTATGTAACTTTTCTCTTACGCTGATTTATCTCGTAAGCTATATAATACTAAAAACTATAACCAATTGTAATGTTCCTAAATTCTAATAAAATAATATGTTTTATATATTATTGTAAAAACGCAAAAAAGCTTTCCATCACAAAGATAGAAAGCTTGAACTATTTCTTATATAAATTTACTATTTTTCAATGTAAAATTAGTATAATAGACAAACTCACTTCCCTGCGTTGGTACTAACCACTTCAGGTTCGAAGGGTTGAGCAAATGCTCTCTCAGCTTTTTAAGGCACCCCTAGTAATATTTCATTGAAAATTATATCCTAATATTATGTTTATGTAAATAACTATTTATTCACACTAATGCTTAAATATAGGTTAAATGCACCATTTAACCTATTGCCCTTTTTCTTTTACATAATAATTATATATTATATTTTTACCATCATAAGTTTTATTTTCATCTGCCAAAGCAATGCTGACATTTAATACACTTGTCCCAATTGCTATTAAAATAAGCAGTATTTCTAATATATATTTATTATGTTTCATATCTGTTATATCCTCCATCTCTGTGCAAAAATAAAATGTAAGACAACAATACTTTTCAGCTAAGCTTAAATTGGTTTAATACTGCTTATAACCATAATTAAATCAAATGCAACTATAATAAGTATTGTAATTGAAGTAATAAATCTAAGCATAATTTTCTTTTCCATTTTATTATTTTCTAGCCATTCCTTAATAGCTCTTCTTTTATACATTATGCCTGCAATTAATACAATAAATGAAACGACTATCATAATAATATTAATAATATTATTTGCGTTTTCACCTATGCGAGAACTAAGCAAAGTTGTCATTTCAACAAATGTATTATTGATCATATGTAATATAATCGTTAATTTTATTGAATATTCAGTTGCTAAATAACCCAATATAATTCCAATACCTGCTGCCATAAATATTTGATAAAAATTACCATGCATTAAGCCAAACAACATTGCTGAAACTATAATTGCAAACCTTCTGCCATACTTTTCAAAACTTCTAAGGACAGCACCTCTATAAAGAAACTCTTCAAATACTGGAGCTATTATACATGTGTATATAATCATTGATGGTGTGGATTGATTTAATATTTCTAAATCTTCCAAAGCAGATGCAGCAGTTAATCCAATCGAATTAAGACCTAATTCCAAAACATTCGCAAAGGCTCCTAAAACATTATTTACTGCTAATACTACTACAAACCCTATAAATATAGTTTTTAATGTAAATCTTTTGTTTTCAGCTTTTAAGTCATATTGATAAAATTTATTTCCTCTATAAACTAATATTGGAATAAATGCTACTATAACTGAAAATATGCTTAACATTCCAAGATAACTAGGATTTTTAGTCATTTGATCTAACTCTTCAAAACCAATCCCTCTATCTTTTATCATCTTAACTATCATTGCTCCTATGAAAACTGTAAATATAATTACATTTGCAATTACACCTTGAGCTATTAATGATATTCCTAATTTATTAAAATCATTTTTCATTGCTTTTTTAATAATTTTTTCTTGATTATTATAATCCATCTCCATTTTAACATTCTCCTGTTTTTCTTTATTTATTAATTTATTAAAAAATAATATATATAATTCCTTTTAAATAAATATTACAATATAAATTCTCTAATTATATATTATCGTACCATTTTTAAATTAGACTTAAATTAAAATTAAGTTATTCTTAATTTATCACAATACTAACTATATTACCATATAATCTAATACAAAAAAGTAACCATTTAACTTTATATAAAATCAAATAGTTACCTTAATTTAATATTAATAATTTAAATTTATTATTTTTTTATAATCTAGTAATATTTCCAAATCATTTTTTATCTTATATTTTTTTACATCAGTAATATCTTTTTCTTTTATTTGTATAACATTATCTTCAAATAACTTATCTAGATTTTTTCTCCGGACTCCCAAATGATTTTGTAGAAACTTATCCATTCTTAAATTTAAATTATATTTTGATTTAATTAATATTTGAACTTGTCCTTCTGCTTCTTCATCAATTTCATCACCTTCAACTATATAATCCATATTATATTTAATTTCTGCATTATTTCTTTTCAAAACATCATAATTAAATCCATATTCCCAAACTAAATCCTTATCATTATTTTCAAACCTTTTTTGAAGCTCCACACCTAAGCTATTGGGTGGAATTCTTGAAAAAATTGGCATATTCCAAGTAGTATCACAATGAGTACACTTATATATAAGCCATATATCTATGCTTTTCTTTTGAGCATTTACTCTAAATAATTCGCTGCAATAAAACTCCATTTTCTTATTGCACTTATTGCAATTTCTTATAACTAACGGTGTTTCCTTCGGTTTTATATTCCAAATTAATTTATTTTTATCTGTTTTCATAGCTTTTCTCCAAATATAATATTTTATAGCTATAATTTATTAGATTAATCTGGAATAAATATAACATGTTGGAATAACCCGTTAAAGCCAAAATTCTTTACAGTTGTAATCTTTATCCTGTTTTTCTAAAGAGATTTCTATGATAACTTGGCTAAAATTATATACAAAATCTAATTACTGCCAAATCATAATATAAAAAAATCTCAACAATATCTTCAATACTGTTGAGATTAATAAATATGATTATAAAGTTATAAGCAGGCATTTATGTATTAAGAATTCAATTTCCTTCTTAAGTCTCACTAATTCCTCTGAACTTATATGCTTTAATTCTTCCTGATTATTTGTGAACTCTTCATTAAGTTCTTCAAATAAAGTTGTAATTTCTTCTTTTTTAGATTCCTTTAACTCATCCAAATATTTTCTTATAGCCTTATCTAAATCATTAGCCCAATTATCTACGGCTTCCCTTGAGATTTCTAATATTTTGCTTTGCCATGTCAATGAATCATGTAAGAAAAATATTGAATCTGTAAATACATTTAAATATTCAGTAATTCCTTTTATAGATGTAGCTTTTACTGTTTTTAATAGGTTATTTAAATTATTATTTATTTCTCCAATAGTTGTCTTTTCTAAAGCACTAGAAAGCTTTTTTAAATTTCTGCTATATATATTATATCTTTTAACTCTTCCTGGTCTCTTTTTAACAGTTCTTCTGAACATTTCTCCCATTGCTTGTTTTATTGCATCACCAATATGTTTTTCAATAATCCCTTCCATAACTTCTGTATAAGAAGGCATATTCACTCTAACATTACTTTCAAGCTTTTTAATTTCCTCATTTAGAATATTGTCAACTGTTCTATCAATTGAAATTATTTCATCTTCTATATAATTAAGCAAATTTTCAGTTTCTTCATTAGTTAGCTTAGGAACATAATAATGCTGCATTAAAGAGCAAGTTTCTTCCTTCATAGTCCATTTACTTTCATCATAAATATATTGTTCAATTAATTCTTTAACCTTAATGTCAGATTTATCTATAAGTTTTATAGCTCTTACTTTTATTCTTGCAAATTCATCATCTATATTTCCTAAAATATATTGCTTTTTATCCAAGAAATCTTTTATTATATTAATTTTTTCTTGAACTTGTTCCTTTTCACATTGGATACTTGCAATTTTAGAATTAATTTTTATGTCACACTCTCCCAATACATAATTTTGATAATTTTTCAGAGTTTCAGAAAGTTCTTCTATCTTTTCAGAAGCATTAACTCTTTCATAAATATAATCCCAAAGCTTGCTTGTTTCTGGATTCTTTTGACTGTTGCTTTCTATAAGAAATGTTTTTACCGCTTTATGGATACATTCATTAACAGCTTTTTGAATTTCTATTATTCTCTTATTATCTTCATCAAGTTCTTTAGGACACATATTTATAGCTAATACAACTTCTACTTTGTCATTTATTACTTCTCCAACATATTTTAAAAATTGAAAATCATCATCTCCAAGGCCACTTCTATATGATACTACATAAACAATAATATCACTTTCAGGTATAAATTCTTTTAGGACTTCTTCATGCTCACTTATTAAAGAACCATATCCAGGAGTGTCAAAAAGTCTTAAACCATCATACTTGGCATTTTTGCATGGCCCTATATATCTTAACCTATTTAAAGCTTCCTCAGGTTTTGCTGTAAAAGCTTCAAATTGCTCCTTATCCAAAACTTCACTACTTGCATCCTTTTTTATTCCAATTAAAGCTTCTTCAGCATCACTATCTATAACAACTTCAGTAACAATACCTGTAGTAGGTCTAACACTTTCTATTAATACCTTTTTATCAAAAATACTGTTTATTAAAGCACTTTTTCCAGAGCTGGTTTCTCCAAGCATCACAACATAATGAGTTGGATTTATTATTCTCTCTTTCACTAATAAATTCTTAGCTGAAATATAATCATTTCCAAGAATTTCAACTACCTTGTCAATTCTTTTTTGTCTATCTACACAACTTTTAAAAATATCCATTCTTTATCTCCTTTTAATTCTCTATGCCGCTGATTAATTCTTTTAAAAGTTTTAAATCTTCTTCTAATACTAAGATATGCTCCTCACTATAAGCAGTTTCATACTGCCTTTCTATAAATTCCATATCTTTCTTTAAATTTCTTTCTAATCTGTCTTTTAATTCTTTTATAGAATCATCTACCTCTTGCGCTTTTGCTCTTAAATCACCAATTATTTCTTCTTTTAAATAATTTTCAAAGTCCTCTATCATTGGTTCTAAATCCTTTAAGGTATAGCTCGCCCTATTTTCTACTATCTTTTTACGCATATGATCTCCAATTAAAGAGAAAGCTAAGCTTATTCCCATTCCTACAAGAACTCCTGCTGGTCCAAGTAATCCAACTGCTCCTATAGTTCCAGCTACACCAGTTGATACTCCCAGTACTGTTGGAAGTGAC
Organism: Clostridium sp. C2-6-12; assembly: GCF_009928485.1. Taxonomy (GTDB): domain Bacteria; phylum Bacillota; class Clostridia; order Clostridiales; family Clostridiaceae; genus Clostridium. The sequence continues at coordinate 51,434 of NZ_JAABNP010000027.1, forward strand.
TTTTCATATTTAATTGAACTTTCTCTATTAAAAAAGGATATATTTTCATAAGTCCCGTCAAAACCTTTAATAGTTATTTCTCCTAATTCATTATTTAAATTTTTAATAAGGTTAGTAATTAATGCTAAAACCTCATCCATTATGTTGTTAATAGCTTTATCCGACATTTCCTTATATATTAAACTTAGCCTGTTTCCATCTACAATTCCTTTATTTACAACTCTTCTTAAGTCTATTCTTAAATTTTCAATGTTTTCTCTTATTATTTTAGAAGAGGTTTCAATGATATTATCTATTTCTTCTTCTGCATAAGTTCTACTACTTCTTATTTTCTTTTTATTTTCTAATAGTATTTCTTTTATTTCTTTGATTTTTGCTTCTTTTTCTAGTTGATTTTCATTATTTTCGTTTAAAGCCAAGATTTTATAAGTATCTATTTTATCATTAATATTTTTTAAGGCTTCCTTAACTTTTTGATTTAAAGCTTCTGATACTTCTTTATCATATTCCTTAGAAATATTTTTTATTTTCTCTATAACCTTAACAATTCCTGATTTATCATATAGGTTATTATCATTAGTAAATTTAGCTTTAACAGCTTCATATACATTTACTACATTAACATTAATTTCTTTTTCCTCATTATGAGCATAACTTATACTACTTAATACATTTTCATTATGCTCTTTTGCTTCATTTGCATCTTCAATACTTTCATCATTCCACTTATTTTGAACAAAAATAGTGTTAGATAGTTTTGGCCATAAAGCATTTATGAAGTTTTTTTCTGTTCTTGTAATTGGAGGATTAGTTCTTATTATAAAAATCCCTGCAACTAATTTATTTACATACTCTAAAGTAGTTCTTTGATTTTCAGGTGTTAAACTTCCAACCCCTGGCAAATCTACAAGGACAATATTATCCTTTAAAACTTCACTATTATTATGGAGTACTATTTTAGAAACTTGAAGATTATTTGCTCGATTATAATCATTATGAACATACTTTTCTAGATTATCAACACTTACAGTTTCATTGTGACCATGTAAATAATATATTACAGCTTCATTTACATTCTCTCCATATCTCACTTCAACTGGCACACAGGTAGTTTCATCTACATCTGTTGGTAATATATTATCCTCCATTAAAATAGAATTTAAAAAACTGCTTTTACCTGCTCCTTGAATTCCAAGTACAGGAACAATTATTTCTTTCTTATTTAAATTTTCAAAAAAGTGCTTAAAATATTCCTTATAATCTACTCCTTGACTTTCTCTATTAAGATATTTTTCAAGTAAATCATTAAATCTCTTATCTCGTATTAAATCTATATAAGCCATAATTTTTATCTCCTCTTTCCAAAAAGTCTAGTAAAGAAGGACTTATTTCCCCATTGTACTTCTTCTTGAATCATTTCCATCTTTATACTAAGTTCCTCTTGCACATTATTTATAAGTTCAATTAAAGCCTCTTTATCCTCTATTTTATCATCTATACTTCTAATTTTATTTAAAATAACAGTATTGCTATCCTTGTTTTCTTCAAAGGACTTTTCTAAAGCTTCTGATTTTTCCTCAATAATCTTTTCCATTGCATCTACTTTTTCTTCAACTTTATCTACCTTAATTTCATCCATCTTGCTTAAAATAGCTTCTCTAGTATTAGCAGTATCTTTTACTATTTTCAAACCTAAAATAGCTAGTCTTTCTTCTATAGATTGAAAAAGCTGTTTATTTTGTTCCTTTACAATATTATTTATTGCACCTTCTAAAGAATTTTCAATAAATTTAGGCAATTTTAATAAACTTTCATTTAATTCTTCAATTTTCTCTTGAAAATCTTCCTCCTGAAATTCTTGAAGACTTCCTTTTAAATCATTAATTTTCTTTTCTATAGGTCTTAACTTTTCTATTACCTCTTCAGACATATTTCTAGATACCTTTGAAAGAGAATTTATCATATCCTCTTGAATTTCACTCATTATATTTTTTGTAACTTCATCGCTTTGAATTAAAATCGATTTATCGTCCATAGTCATTATCTCCCCTTTGAGTCAGTTAACTTTTAACTTTCTTTATTTAAGAAATAGCTTAGAATTTCCTCAAGGGTTTCTTTTTCTTCTGTACCTCTTGATAATGGATTTTCAAATAGCCTTTCTTTTATTTCTCTATAATCACTTATTAAAAACTTGTCTTTTTCCTCACATTCAATTAATGCCATATTATATATTGGATTTTTAGAATTAATCAATATATATCCATATTGGACTTTTTCATACTTACTTTTAATAGTTTGTTTTAAATTACTCACCTCTGTCAAAAGTTCACGTACATTATCTGCATTTATAAATACTTTACAGGAATCTATGACCAAATTAATAATTGAATTATTTTCATCTTTAATAAAATAATTTAAATCTGTACTTTCTATAATCTGCTTCTTAGAATTTGCTATTTGAATTCCATTAAATACAATAAAAATGTTATACGTTTTTTCTTTAACTTTATTAACAACCATATTAAAATCAAGTTTATTTTTACATAATTCATAAACTATTATTGTATTTTCAAAGCAATATATTCCCTCATTTTTTAAGATTTCATATTCATTGTCACTTAAATAAATTCCAAAGACTCTTGAAATAAATTGCTCACATACTTCTATATCCCATGTCCATAGTATTTCAACAGCTTCCTCCTTTAATTTTTTCCTATTCTTTTCTCTTAAATAATTACCCACCATTAAATAATTTTTGTCCACTATTCCATTAGATAATTTATAAAGATTATATTGAGCTGTTGAAATTAAGTATGCTTCTCTCATTTCTTCTAAATCGCCATCTGATTTCACTTGCTTTTCAGATTCAAAACATAAAGAATTAAGTTTTTCTTTAATTTGAGTTAAATTCTTACTTACATCTTCAATATCATAAATTTGAATCTTTTGCTTTTTCTTTTCTTCGTATTCCTCAGATCTTTTAGCCGCTTCATCATAAAAAATATTTATAGACTTATTATATTGAGTACTCCAATCCTTTAAAATGCTCAAATAATACATCATATTTTTATTACATACATCCTGAGCAATTTCAATGGTAGCTTCTTTATCTACCACCTTTTCATCATATTCAACCTCCGTGTATCCCCACTCTTTGTCGAATATATTTGATAGCAATCTCTTACCTCTATTAAATACGCCTTCTTTCTTAAATAACATAGTCTTTTCTTCGTATTTATGCTTAACATATATGCTATTGCCTTCCATGCTAGGTAAAGAATAGCTATCTCTACTATCTAAATTAAGCTTTTGATAAATTTCATTTTTCTTCTTTTCACATTTTTTAACTATGTTTAAAATGTCACTTTCAATATATAAGTTTTTATTATTGATTTTCTCAACTATATTTAAGTAACTTTCAAATTCCTCCGAAGTAGTATTGGCTATTTCATTTATTGTCTCCAAAATAACAGCTTCAATTTCTTTAATCTTTTCTAATATTTTCTCTTGTGCATTTTGGAAACTTTCAGCAAGTTCATTTATATCTCCAATTCTCACATCTCTTAAAGCTTCTATTGCTTCAATTGTGTTTCCCTCTATTATTTCTCTATCAGTACTTATTATATCGTTGATTCTTTCTATATAGCTTTCTGTTCTTTGCTTATTAAGCTTTGGGAATATATTCTGTGTACAATCTTCTATTCCTTTTACAAAATAGTCTATATTTGAAGACTTATATACTTCTTCATCCTTGTTCAGCCTTCCCTTTAAACCATTAAGTGCAGATATTTGAATCACATCAAACCCCTCACCATTATGAGTTGCTTCTCTTAAAAGATTTTCCGCCCTCTTCTTATGTTTTTTTAGAATAATAGACTTATCTTCTTCAACTATTCCATTTTTCCCAAGCTTTTCTTCAATGGAATCTATCATATTTTGAACTAAAATTATCTGCTTTTCTTTTTCATTTACAATTTTAATCTTTTCAGCATTTGCTAAATCACTATTAGCTTTTACAGTAGTTAAAAATATGCAGATATCTATAGTTGGAAGTAATATTTCCAAAGTCAATTTTTCATGACTTTCTAACTCCCATGCATCTAGTCCTGGGCTATCTATAATATGGATATTTTCATTTAACAAAAATTCAGGAGTAGTGATGTCAATTTGGGTTACCTTTAACTTATTATCGGGGTTTCTGCTTTCATCTGCATAAGCTCCAATAATTTCTTCATTTAGATTACTTCCCTCTAATATTTCTGGCTTTTTATCCTTAAAATAAACAGTAGCTTGTCTTCTTTCACCTTTTGCTGCTGTAATTATAATACTTGAACTTGGTCTTATTGCCATTGGCAATATTTTTTCACCTAAAAGCGCATTAACTAAAGTGGATTTTCCACTGCTGGTTATTCCCATAATAGCAACTCTTATTATGTCACCTTCAAATATCTTTGTTCGCTCTCTAAACCAATCCATATCCTTGTTATATCTTTTTGTTCTATATTCATTTTTTTCTAGTACTTCTTTTATTTCATTAATTGTATCTGCAATATAATTATCTCTGCCCATAAATTTCTCCATATTTATATTTATGTTCTTTTTATTAATCGTATATTGATATATTACCATATTTACGTGGTTTTATCTAAAAAATTTCAATAAAAAAGAATCTTAATAATCCATTTTGAATTATTAAAATTCTCTTTTTATTATTTGACAAAATTTTCTTATAAATTTATCTAATTTACCTATTTACTTTTAACTCTTAATTAATTTTAAATTCATTATTCCAGAGAAGTTCCTAATTGTGGCATAGCGAATCCTTCCATAGTTGCATAGCAGCTCTTTTAATTGTTGGTTAGTTTTTTAACCTTAAATTTATCTTTATCACTTACTATTTTTATATTTAAATTATTTAGTAACTTATCTAAACTTTTTATTTTATTAATAAATTTTATATTGTTTTTCTTTGTTATCTTTTCTATCATTTTAATTATATCTTCTTTTTCTTCTTCTAATTTAATTCTCTTACATACATATTCCCTGTTAATATGAATTAATGTAGTCCAAATTTGTTCCTCTACTATGTTGTTAATATTCATCATAACCCAAGTAAAATCTTTTCTTCTATCTTTTACAGGATATGCCTCTTTAAAAAATTTAATAAAGGCACTTTCTTCTTTAGGTTCTTTATCAACTACATATTTACCGAACTGATTTTTTAATTCATTTTGAAGATACATAATAGTATTAGGCTTAACTTTATCTGACATCTTCTCAATATTATCATAAATAAAATTATAAGTGTCTTGAATCTTTTCTGGGTCTGCTTCGCCCTTTTTTAATATTTTGGCAATATCTATATATTCTAATATATTTTTCTTACAATTCAAATCTTTATTATATAACTTTTCCCATATTTCTTCCGCACTTAAATTATCTAAGCTTAAGTTCTCTTCCATCTTTACTTCATCCTTTTCTTATCTTTAATATTTATAATTTTACTAAACTCATGCCTTTAATTTTAATATATTTGCTCTAAATAATAGTTTTTTATAATGATATTGTGTAATTAATGATGAATGATTGTTAAAAGTTCCTGATTGCAGCATAGCTGCTCTTTTTATAAGTGTATAACTTTTCCCATATTTCTTCCGCACTTAAGTTTTTTTCCATCTTCACTCATCCTTTTCTTCATTAATCATTCACAATTTATTATTCATTTTTCATGTGCTCAATATACTTTTCTCCCCAAAGTGAAATACTATCTAGTACTGATTGAAATTCCTTACCTATATCTGTTAAAGAATATTCAACTTTAGGTGGAACCTGTGGATAAACATATCTCTTTATCATTCCATATTCCTCTAAACTTCGAAGCTGCTTTGTAAGTGTTGCCTGAGTTAAATCTGGCATTAACTTTTGCAGTTCACCAAATCGAAGAGTTTTTGAACTTAAATTATGCAAAATTACAACTGCCCATTTGCCAGAAATAATCTTTTGTGCTGTTACATATGGACATTTGCCAAATAAATCATACTTTTCTTCCATGGTTAATCTCCTTGGTATCTCTAAAGATACTATGTATTAAAAATAATCGTACTTGTTAATTTTTTTGTAATATTTTATTATCAATGTACAGAATGATTTTATCACATAGAAGTGGAAGGAGCAATTATAATGAATGAAGTATTTGAATTTTTAACTGAAAATCCAACATTTTATTTAGCAACAATCGATGGAGATCAAGCAAGAGTTCGTCCTTTTGGTGCTATAGCAAAATTTGAAGACAAATTATATTTTGTAACTAATAATACAAAGGATGTCTTTAAACAATTAACTGCAAATCCTAAAGTAGAAATTTCTACTACTTCTTCTAAAGGAGAATGGCTTAGATTATCAGGAAATGCTGTTATAGATCCTAGAGTTGAAGCTAAAGCTGCTATGCTTGAAGCTAACCCAATGCTAAAGAAAATGTACAGCGCAGAAGATGGAGTTGTAGAAGTATTTTATCTTACAGATGCTGTAGCAGTTATTAATTCTTTCAGCAGCGATGAACCTAAGACAATTAAATTTTAGTATCCTTATTTAAGATTTAAGTTTACACTTTTTAGAAGCTTGCTTTTATTTTGAAAGTACAGCTTCTGCCTAATAATTATCTTTCTACCTAATACCAATCTCACTCATAATCTTAAAAATTCTAATATATAAAATTTAATTTTCTCTATTTAAGAACCACCTGACTTTTAAAATTAAACATAAGTGGTTCTTTATTACTTTCAATTATTATAATAAAATATAAATATGAGTTAAAATGACTTTAATTATGCTGTAATTCTAATTTACATAAAGCCTGCTTTGAAATTAGCTTTTCAGTATATTTATTAATATATAATAATTGTGAGGCGTAGATAAATGGAAAAAATACTTAGATCTGTATATGCAGAAATTGACTTAGATGCACTAGCTTATAATATGAGAAACATAAAAAGCTTAGTTAACAATAAGGACGTAATTGCAGTAGTTAAAGCTGACTGTTATGGTCATGGTGCTGTTGATGTAGTTCCAACCTTACTTGAAAATGGAGCTTCTAGGCTTGCAGTTGCAGTTTTAACTGAAGGAATGGAACTTAGAAATCATAACATAGCAGCTCCTATAATGCTTCTTGGATATACTCCTTTAAATTTAGGTGAAGAATTAATAAACTACGATTTAGAACAAACTGTTTATGATTTAGAATATGCAAAGGAATTATCTGATATAGCCTTAAAATTAAATAAAAAAGCAAAAATTCACATTGCATTAGATACTGGAATGGGAAGAATAGGATTTCTTCCAAATGAAAAGGCTATTTCTGATGTTTCTGAAATATGTTCTTTAAAAGGCTTAGAGGTAATAGGAATCTTTACTCACTTTGCAACTTCTGATGAAAAAGATAAAACTTATACCCATGAACAATTTAAAAAGTTCTCAGACTTTACTAATAAACTTTCAGCTTCGGGCATTGAAATACCTATAAAGCATGTATCTAACAGTGGTGCAATTATGGATGTTCCTGAAACTTATTTAGATGCAGTAAGAGCTGGAATTATACTTTATGGCTATTATCCATCTGATGAAGTAAATAAAAACAATCTTTCTTTAAAACCTGCTTTAACCTTAAAAGCTTCTATAACTCGCGTTCAAGAAATGGAACCTGGAATGTATGTAAGTTATGGCAGAACTTTTAAAACAGAAAGAAAAAGTATTATTGCAACCCTTCCTATAGGTTATGCAGATGGTTATTCTAGATTATTTGCAAAAAAAGGTAAGGTAATAATCAATGGACAATTTGCTCCAATCGTTGGTAGGATCTGCATGGATCAATGTATGATAGATGTAACCGATATTGGAGATGTAAAGGTTGGAGATGAAGTTATACTTCTTGGTGAAGAAGGAAATGTAAAATTTAATGCAGATCATATTGCTGAAATCATGGGTACAATTAATTATGAAATACTTTGCATGCTAAAATATAGAGTTCCTAGAGTATATAAGAAAAATGGAAAAATATTTAGCGTAAAAAATTATCTATAAAAAGTTATCTAAAGACTAATATTGTAATTATCAACGTAAATTTAACAATTAACAGTTAATTCAAAAATTCTTTTAGAATTTTTGAATTAATTTCCTATTATATGTTTCATACATAAAAATCATGACCATCACCCTTTGTTCATTTTACGTAGTACAATATGCAGCAAATTCTTCACGGTTGAGTGCTTTATAAGATGAATTTCACCTTGTAAAATGAAATTCATCATATTTTTCTATTCCTCCTCAATATATCTATTGTATTTTATAGTCTTACTCCTAGGTTTAACCAATGATTTCTTTTTCCACTTGCCTTGTTTATATCTTATTAAACTTGCTATAGCTGTAATAGTCCAAGTCAATCCGCTGGTAATCCATACGCTCCATACTCCCAAAATAGGAATCATAGCCAAGCCACTTGAAAATCCAATTCTTCCAGCAACCTCAACAAATCCGTTAATCATAGAGTAAAATGCATCCCCAGCACCATTTAGAAGCCCTCTTGTAATATAAATCATTCCTAGAGGAAAATACGCACAACTGGTAATCTTTATTGCCATTGCTCCAAGACTTATTACAGCTTCATCCTTAACAAACATTTCCATAATAGCTCGTCCCCAAAATTGAGCTAGCAATAGTGCTAAAAAACTAAAGCCAACAACAATTAAAATACTCTTATAATATCCCCTTTTCACTCTATCAAGTTTATCTGCCCCCACATTTTGACCTGTAAATGTTGCCATAGCAGCACCTAGCGAATTAAAAGGCTGCTGTATAAGCTGTTCTAATCTGCTAGTAGCTGTATAAGCTGCAACAGCAGTCTCCCCAAAGCCATTTACAACACTTTGCAAGGCTACCATAGATATGGCAATCATTGAGTTCTGTGCCGCTACTGGAATTCCGATTTTTATGCATTTTGTAATAATTGAATTGCTAATTATCCAGTGTTCTTTTTTCAATTTAAAGTATGGATTCTTAAGACATGCAAAAACTGCACACCCTAAAGCAGCACATCCCTGAGAAAACACAGTAGCAAATGCTGTTCCTGAGATACCAAAACCAAATTTAAGAACAAAAATCAAATCCAAAGTAACATTAATTGCACAGGAAACAACCAAAAAAATCAAAGGTGTCTTTGAATCTCCTAATGCTCTAAGTATTCCAGACACTGCGTTATAAGCTGCCACAGCTATCATTCCTCCAGAAGTTATTCTAAAAAAACTTACAGAATCATTTAAAATCTCAGGCGGTGTATGCATAAACTGTAAAATCAAACGTGCACTGAAGACACCTAATATACTCATAATTATTCCAGCCGCCCCAATAACATAAATTGAATTAGCAATAGCTCTTTTTATTTGCTCTTCTCTACCAGCGCCAAAATATTGTGAAATAATAATACCTATCCCAATAGATAATCCCATACACACAGAAAAAAACAAAAAGTTCAAGGAACTGCTAGCACCTACTGCTGCTAAAGCATTAGCACCTATATACTTCCCTACAACAACAGAATCAATTAAATTATAAAATTGTTGAAATACATTACCTATAAGCATGGGCAGTGTAAATTTTATAATATGAGAAACTTCATTTCCTTTGGTCATATCATGTACATATTTTGCTGACATACTAAAAATCTCTCCCTCTTTTGTTTATTCTAAAAGATATCTTTACTTGGCAGCCCACAAAAATCCTCTTCTCGTAAGCTCTCTAACCTCTGGGATGTTAAATATCTCAACATTATGTCCAAGAGAATTATAAAAAACCTTTCCTTTACCCCAAGTCTTGGTATACAAAACTGGCATTGTAATACTTCCATTAGTACTGCATGACTCCTCATTTATCCCAAAAGTAGTTGTGGCTAACACATTTATTGCAGGATCTATATGTAGATAATACTGCTCTGTCCTGACTTTAAAATCCTTAATATTATGGATTATGCTGCTTGAACTTGATTTAACTATATTAACCTCATATTCAACTCCATCATTCCCTGGATGAGCTACCCACTGGGAACCAGTCATAAATTGCCATTCAACTGAATTCCTAAAGGAATCACACATGCCTCCATGGCAGCCAGCCATTCCAACTCCTGAGGCTACTGCCTTTAATACAGGCTGCAAATGTTCATCTTTAATTTCGCCCATTGACCAAACAGGAACTATAAGATTTAAATTCATTAAGTTTATTTCATCTAAAAAACTATCTAAAGTATCTGAAACCTCAACTTGAAATCCTTCCTCTGTTAAAATATCACTAAATACTTGAGAGACCTTTGCAGGCTCATGTCCTTCCCATCCACCTTGCACTATTAGTGCTTTTTTCCTCATAGGATACCTCCACTTTTACTCTGGTACTAATTTTTAGTCCTCTTAATTACCATATTACATTTATTTATCAAATTAAGCTGGCAATATATTAACGGGATATAGACATATATTGCAGTATATGTTATATTTTTTGTATTATTTAGAACTGAAAAAATCTAATATATTCTGTTCTCACAAAATCTACGTAGATTAATATTCTACTCAACATAGTATAATAATTAACTAAGTTCTCTATAGTTTAATAAATATATCTTATACTTAATAACTGGAGGTCTTTTATGTATCCTTTTTTCGAAGTTAACAAATCAGGTGATCAAAATTTTTTCACTTCAGGAATTTTAATAAATTTCAGCTTTCCACCCCATTTACATCCTTATGCAGAGATGATTTATGTTGTTGAAGGTTCTATTGAGGTTACAATAAACGATGTTTCACGATGTCTAAACACTGACGAAGCTTCTATATGCTTTCCTAATGACATACATGGCTATAACAGTAAAGGCTTTTCAAAAATCCTCATGTTTATTCTTTCTCCTGATATTGTTGGCAGTTTCTTTGGCATACGAATGGATAAAACCCTTGAAAATCCCTTTATTCCTAAAAACATTATTGATGAAGGAATAAGCCCACTTTTCTTTATGCTCTATGATGAATTCAAAGAATCTAATAACAAATATGTTGTAAAAGGACTTTTATACACAATACTCGGAAAACTTGATGGATATTTTGCCTTGAAAAGCAGCAATACTTCGTATAGTAATACAATACAAAGCCTGTTAAAATATATTGAACTTCATTACCAAGAGAATATTTCACTAGAAAGTATAGCTAAAGATTTGGGGTATAGTAAATTCTATCTCTCAAGAATCTTTTCTAACAAGATTGGCTATCAATTTAATGATTATGTGAATAGACTGAGAATAAATAAAGCTCAGAAATTTCTTAACGAAACAGATCTTCCCATTACAATCATAGCTTTAGAATGTGGCTTTAAAAGCCAAAGAAATTTTAATAGAATTTTTAAAGAGCTTACTTCATTTACTCCTACTGAGTTCAGACTTGGCAAATTCAGTTCTTAATTTTTCTTTATAAAAAACTACCTATAGACTAAACACTTTTTCATGTTTACAGTCTATAGGTATACTTTTGTTTTCATTTTTTATTTACATTTTATATTCAACAATATTTTCTTTTTCATCGCATTCATTAAGCTGCTTACTCTCCTCTTTAATTAGCAATATTCCTACTACTAGCATAATAGGGAAAAACATAGCAGTGCCTCCCTTAGGATACATTTTAACAGAAAGGCTGAATGTACCTGGCCACATCAAGCTTATAGAAATTCCAGTTATAGCACAGGCTATCAAAGATAATACTTGCCAAGGTGAAAAAACTGTTATGCCATAACATATAATGCATAAAATTCCACTTCTAAATACTGATTTTTTTAATTTATTTTACTTCCCAATATAACATGCACTTAATGTATATTTGTATGAATATTTCATAATTTTTCTCCAATCTTATAATTATTAATTAGCAAAAATACTTTCATTAATAATTATGGAAGTAATCTTAGAATATATTTAATTATTTTAATCCAACTTATATAATCGAGCTTCATATGGTTTTAAAATAAACCCTGATATATTTTTATGATTATTAACTTTGTAATTTGAAAGGAGTAAATTTTCATATTTTAATATTTCTTTCTCATAATTATATTTTATATTTTCTTCTGATATGTTTGTAATTATAATATACTTTTCATTCTTTAGTGTTCTTGTATAAGCATATATATTATTATCATCTTCTAAGATAATCTCATATTTACCATATATCAAGGCTTTATTTTCTTTTCTAAGCCTTATCATTTCTTTATAAAAATTCAGAATTGAATCTTCATCCCTTAACTGTTCTTCTACATTTATATGCTTATGATTTCCATTTACTTTAATCCATGGACTCCCTGTAGTAAACCCACCATTATAAGTATTATCCCATTGCATTGGTGTTCTTGAATTATCTCTGGTAGTTCCTTTAACTATTTCAAGAGATTCTTCTTCTGGCATTCCCTGCTCTACTCTCTCCTTATATTGGTAAATCGTTGCAACATCATTAAAATCCTCAATATTATCATAATCTGCATTAATCATTCCAATTTCTTGTCCCTGATAAATAAAAGGGGTACCCATTTGCATAAAATACATCAAGCCTAAGGCTTTAGCACTTTCTTTCCAATACTTTTTATCATTTCCAAGCTTAGATACACTCCTTGTTAAATCATGATTTTCTAAAAATAAGCCTATCCAACCATCTTTATAAACAGCCTCCTGCCATCTAGATAAGGTTTTCTTAATATAGGATAAAGGAGACTTTGAATTATTGTCCATTTCCCATAACTGCATATGTTCAAATTGAAATACCATCGAAAACTTTCCTTTTTCATTTCCTGCCCATTCTTCTAAATCTTCTGTTGTTACACCACTTGCTTCTGCAATTGTAAAAACATCGTATTTGTCAAACGTGTTTTCTTTTAAATCCTGTAATAAATTTTCTATTCCAGGCTGTTTCATTTGCTTATCAAAAGAAGGAACATATTTTAAATTGTCAGGATTAGGCATATCCTCATAATCACACTTTTTAATGTGGCTGATTGCATCTACACGAAACCCATCTATTCCCTTATCTAACCACCAGTTAATCATTTCATAAAGTGCATTTCTCATTTCTTGATTTTCCCAATTAAGATCAGGCATTTTTTTGCTAAATAGATGTAAATAATACTCCTCACTATTAGAATCATATTCCCAAGCTGAGCCTCCAAAAATACTTGCCCAATTATTAGGTTCATTGTTTACTTCTACTTCTTGAACTGACGCTTCTGGTAAACTTATAGGCTTTTTACCTTTTTTCCAAATGTACCAATCCCTTTTAGGACTATCTTTTGAACTCTTTGCTTCTATAAACCAAGGATGCTCATCTGAAGTATGGTTTATAACTAAGTCCATAATTAAGCGCATACCTCTTCTATGCACTTCTTTAAGCAGCTTATCAAAATCCTGCATTGTGCCGAACTCATCAAGTATATCCTTATAATCACTAATATCGTATCCATTATCATCATTAGGTGATTTATATATAGGACTTACCCATATCAAATCAATACCCAAATCCTTTAAATAATCCAGCTTTTCAATTATACCTTGTAGATCACCAATCCCATCTCCATTAGAATCCTTAAAACTTCTTGGATATATTTGATATGCCACTGCTTCTCTTTGCCAATTCATAAAGTACCTCCTATATTTATACTTACAAAATCATGTAATTTTATATTTTTATAGCAGCACTTATAATCTTCCTAAGTCACTACTAATATAATGCTATTATAGGATAATACTTTAGGAATTTCTTGCATAATACAGCTTATTAATAAAACAATACTGCCTAAGCAAAATTCTGATAATTTATTAGTATGGCAAATATTAAATTTCATTTTTTATCCTTCAGAAAGTTTTGCGAACTCCCATATTACATGTTCTCCTTTGCCTAAAGGTATTTCCCCATCATAAAAGTTTACAATTGGTTCTTCTTTATTTTCTTCCGAATCAAATACTATTATATCCTCAATTTTTTTCTTTTTACTTCCTTTATTTCTATTCACTTTTAAGAGTTTCAAATGTTTGTTCTCTTGGAAATCCTGCCTACCTTCTGATTTATTTATATTTTCACAAATATCTTCGGAAATACTTTTATTTACTCTCATGCAAACATCTTCTTTAATATTTTGCAATTGAATTTCTTTAGCTTTATTGAAATTATCTTTTTCAAGTATTTTTTGCTCCTTCAAAGTATCTTCAGTATCTTTCATAATAGGTTCATTTTTTGTAATTACACCTGAACTTTGATTTTGGAAACCCTCTTTTTCTTGAATTTCATTGCTTTTTAATACAGCTTTTTTAATATTATTTCCATCTTCCATCTTAACATTTTCTTTTACCTTAATATTTTGATGCTTTGCAAAGTTCTTAACTTTAAATACATTTCCTTCATTAAGCTCAATCATTTCTAATTCTATTAATAAATCTAAAGCCACCTTAACCTCCACATAACCTCTGTTAAACTCTATAGCTAAGGTTTCAACATTATAAGGTATGGTTCTTGACATATATAGTTCCCCTTCCTGATTACACTTACCAGCTAAAATAACCATGCGTGTCCAAATATAATGTATTAAATCTCTTTCTGGTTTTGTATCTATTATTTTAAATTTTGTATCACTGTACATATTTACATTAAATTTAACATATTTTCTTTCTCTCATATTTATCATTTCCCTTCATACTTAATATAATTATTAGTTCTATCAATAAATTCTTTATTGCAAAGAAGTTCCGAATTGTGGCATAGCTGCCCTTTTTATAGGCGATAAGTTCCTTATTGCAGCATAGCTGCTCTTTTTATACGTGCATATTTTCTTTCTCTCATATTTATCATTTCCCTTCATACTTAATATAATTATTAGT
>NZ_JAABNP010000027.1:66465-87869 GCF_009928485.1 Clostridium sp. C2-6-12
AGTTCTATCAATAAATTCTTTATTGCAAAGAAGTTCCGTATTGCAGCATAGCTGCTCTTTTTATCTGTGGATAATTTATATTCTGTCTCGCATATAAGATATATGTATTTTCAAAAAGAATTACGTATCTTTCCACAAAATATTTTCTATCAAAATACTACATAATTTTTCTTTAATATTAATATAAAAGAAAAAGATACTATATCTTTTTTACAAGACATAATATCTTTTTCTTTTATTTTCTCTTTAATATTAATCAAATCGCTCAAATGCAATTACTTTTAGGCTCATTAATATTTTTAAACAAAACGTTATTTGAATATTATTTTTGTGAAATCCCACCAAATTGCTGTGGAGTTATTCCTTCTATTTTTTTAAATGCACGGTAAAAAGTTGTGTAGTCATTAAATCCACACATTAAATAAACTTTTGATGGATGAGTTCCCTTGCAAATGAGTTTTTTTGCCTTTGTAATTCTCATCAAAGTAATGTAGCTATGGATCGTCATAGTAGTATGTTCTTTAAACATCTTAGTCAGTGTTTGACGATTAGTATAAAAACGTTCACATAAAGCATCTAGCGTAATATTTTCCATAAAGTTTTCATTAAAGTAATCAACAACTTGAGAAATCAAAGAGTTTGTTTCATTTATTGGTTTTTCACCAACTTCCTTTGTAATGTAATAATTTATTATAGTGAATAATTGCAGGATATATGAACGATTCATCATTTCTTTTCCGTAGTGATTTTGGCGTTTACTATCTCTAATTCGATCAATTGCATAAGTTATAATTTCATAATCTTTTGAAGAATCTACATGAAAATGAAATATTCCCAGTTTTGCTGCATCTAAAAGTGGCTTCAATAATGAATGCTCCTTAAACTGAAGCGATGATAAGCATGTTTCTGTTACATATAAATACATGCGTTCATAAGGATTATCATCATTGACTGAAATAAGACTATGAATATTATAAGGAGGAACAATAACTACATCTCCTTTTTTAACATTAAAAATATGATTATTCAACATAATCTTAACTTCTCCACTTATATACATATATATTTCATAATGGCTATGTGAATGAGACTTAACAACAATAGGCTTTGGATTAGTTGTATGATCAGCCTCATAATAATAATCTACTGGCATTGAATATTCATGTTTTGATAATTTATATTTATTCATAAAATCCCTCTATTGTCTTATATTAGTATATTTGTAATCATATCCCTAGAATTTCTACGTATTTTATTATAAAGCTAAAACTAGGAAAGGTAAAGAAACATTAATTACTAAATGCAATGTAGAAATTACAAATTGCAATGTAAATGTTTAAGCAAGCTCATTATAATCTAGGTAAACGATTAAATTGTAGATAGTTAAAAGATTAAGATAAATATTTACTACTACTATTTAACACAAATAAACTAAATGAAAAGGGGAACATAAAATATGAAGAAAGTTATTTGTTTGCTGATGACACTTCTTGTATCTTCTGCAACTGTATTTACAGGTACTAATGTATCTGCTTTTGCAGCAAGTACAAAAACAACAGATAAACCTATTATCGAACTTCCTAACAAACCTAATCCTCAAACAAACTCAACGGCCACTGTTAATTGGTATGACACAAAGCAAGAAATTGATGGCTTTGGTGTATCTGAAGCTTTTGGAAAAGCACAAGCTATTATGAGTTTGCCTGAACAACAACGTAATCAAGTTATTGACTTACTTTGGTCAAAAGATAAAGGAATAGGCTTATCTTTTCTAAGAAACCAACTTTATGGCAGTATATCTCCTGAAAAAGGTAAATATGATTGGAATCAAGGACAAGATCAAGTAAACCTAATGAAGGAAATAATGAAGCGTGGATATGATGTAAAATTTACAGCTACTGCATGGTCCCCTCCTGGATGGATGAAAACCACAAACAGTGTTGTTAAAGGATCTCTTAAACCTGAGTGCTATCAAGATTATGCTGATTTCTTATCTAAATATGTCCAAGAATATAAGAAACAGTTTGGAATTGATTTATATTCAGTATCAATGGCTAATGAACCTAATTTAAAGCCAGAGCCTGATTATGATGGGTGTACTTGGACAGCACCACAAATACATGATTTCATTAAAAACAATGTAAAACCAACATTTGCAAGAGATAATATTGCTACTAAATTCATGGCAGCTGAAGACACAAATTTTAGTGAACAATTAATGGCAGATACTTTAAAGGACGATGACACATGTAACAGAGTGGATATTGTTGCTGCTCATGGTTATGGTGATGGTACTTCTCCATTTAAGTTGGCTGCTCAAAAAAATAAAAAAATATGGATGTCTGAAATAATGTCATATAATAATTATGATACTTCTATACTTGACGGCTTAGTTTGGGCAAAAAGAATTCATAAACATATGGCAAATGCAGATGTAAATGCTTGGTTCTATTGGTGGGGTGCTTATACAACATCTACAAGTAATTCTGGTCTAATTTATTTAGATACTGCTACAAATAATTATGAATTAAAGAAACGACTATGGACAATAGGTAATTACTCTAAATTTGTAAGACCTGGCTATAAGAGAATTAGTGCTACAAAACAACCAAATAAAGATGTATTTGTAACAGCCTTCAAAGATGATGCAACAGGAAAATTAGTGTTAGTAGTTACAAATTGTAATGTTAATGCTCAAACTATAAACTTTAACTTAAATGGTTTAGATACAACTTCTGTTAAACCTTACAGAACATCAGCTACAGAAGATTTAGCTGCATTACCTGATGTTTCAGTATCTAATAGAACTTTCAAAGCTGAATTACCAGCACAAAGTGTTACTACTTATGTAGCAACTGGAACTCCTGGAGCACACGTTGCACCTCCTATAGATAAAGATGATGTAATATCTATAGGATCTTCAGATGCAATTAAAGGAACACCAACAATTGATGGTGAAACTGATAGCATATGGAACAATGCAAAAACCATTAGCACTGATATATTAGCAGATGGTTCTGTTAACACAGAAGGTGCTAAAGCAAAAATTAAAACTATGTGGGATGAAAATTATATATATGTATTAGCTGATGTTACTGATTCAAAGCTTGATAAAAGTAATCCTACACCTTATATGCAAGATTCATTTGAAACATTTATAGATGAGAATCTTGGAAAAACATCTTATTATGAAAAAGATGATGCTCAATATCGTGTTAATTTCGATAATGAAGCCTCATTTAGTGCAAACTGTGATAAAACTAAATTCAAATCCGCAACTAAAAAGACTGCAACTGGATATATTGTTGAAGAAGCAATTCCTCTAAAAACAATAAAAGGTTCAGCAGGAACAAAGATAGGCTTAGAATTCCAAGTCAACGATGTTTTTGATAAGTCAAACAGAGTAATGTCTAAATGGAGCAATACATCTGGGGAAGCATATAAAGATACCTCTACCTTTGGAGAAGTAACCTTAAAATAATCTCCATACTAACTAAACAATTTAATTTTTAACCAATAGAAACCATCAAATAGTAAATTTTACTAATTGATGGTTTTTTATTTGGCAGTATATTATTTTTATTGTACAATAACTTTAATAGTAAGGTCACACAATTCTGGATCCAAGTCTCTTTCTCTTGACATATTAAATACTGGCACTCCTTTATTATTAAAATGAACTCTATGCATAGCTGAACATCGTGTACCAAAACCTATAATTTCATCTTCCCCATGATACATAATCATAGTGTTACCATTGTAATCTCTGAAGAATGAATTGTGTCCTGGTCCATATACTCCATCAATAGAATAATAGGACAAAACGGGGGTGCTTGCTTTTTCCCACTCATTAACATTTAAAAAATCACTGCCTCGGTGTATCTTTAAAAGCCCTAAAGCATATGTGTAACCACATGCTGCTCCACCAGAATATGTTACATATACCATATCATCAGTAATAAGAGGGTATGGTCCTTCATTATTGATTGTTCCTTGAATGTTTTCCCAACCAAATAGTGGTCTGGAAAGTAGTACAGGTTCACTAGTCAAAATAGTAGGATTTTCTTCATCTATGGTAGCAATATACAGCATAGAACCGGTGTCAAGCGGAGTTCCAATATCTTTTCTATAAGACCATATAACGCAGGAAGTGCCATCAGCCTTGAAATAGGTCATATCTAATGTTATACCATCCTGTGTTAAATATGTTCCATCTGATTTTTTCACTCGCACAGGCGTGTTCCAATCTTTGGCCTCCATGATGTTTCCATCTTTTTTCAATTTCATCATATGACATTGTGGTCCCCACTCTTTTCCACTAACAGCAAAAAGTATGAATAAATCATCTCCAATCACATGAAATTCTGGTGCCCAAAATGTCTGAATAAAGCCTTTTTCTTCATCTAAATCTAAAATTACAGCTTCTTTAAATCCAGGAGCAAACAATTCTGATATTGTGTCTGCTTCTCGTACATACATACCAATATTATTCACATTATCATTGGTTGCAATATAATAATATTTATTGTTCCATGGAAGAATTACAGGATCTGCATACCCACGAGCTAATGGGAATGAATGCATCTCCTGCACTGCTTTTCCATTAACTGTATAAGTCCCCGGAGTAGAAAAATCTATTCCTGTATAATCCCATTTTACCTGCTTAAATGAGGTTGAACCATCTGAGTAAATTGCCTCTGCTTTTACCTTTTCCAAGTTTTCAGAAGATGTTACATACACACTATCCGGCATTCGTATTTCTGTATTATAAATCGGAATCCAATTTGCTTTAATCTTATTTCCCATATTGCTGTCAATAGAAAGGATATTGCCTGGTCTTATATTAGGTAAATTTACAAAGGGGCGTTGGAATTCATATGCATTTACAGCTTCAGCAGCTGATATGCTGTCTATACTCATTGATTTGTCTAATCGGTTTACATAAAAATTCCCTTTATTGTCCTCCCAGTATATTTCATATACTTCATCTGCAGCATTAAACTTACATGCTGCTTCTTTTACAAACAAATCTTCATGTAGTTTAACCAAGCCACAATCATGAAATGTAACTAAATCATCAGAAGTCCATAGCAGTATTTGTCCTTTACTTTCAGCATCATCATTTCCAATTGCATCAACCCTGACGGCAATAATTCCAAAGGAACCTTCTACAGTCCGAAACAAGTATGGGTTCTTCAATCCTTTCTCCTGAATTACATTTTTTTCATCAATTGTACCCAAAGCAAATAATATTCCGTAATTTTCGTTTAGCGGCTTAAAATCTTCTGCACCTTCACAATAAGCAAAATGAATACTGTTGCCTAAAGATTCAGTATATTCATTTTGCGGCTGACGAGTATAGATTAATATTTTTACATCATCTTGCAAATCATTCATAGTACTGCCTCCTGATAAAATTTGAATTTGTTTTTTCTATAATATATCAAAGATTTTTATGGCATCGCTGCCTGCTTTTACAAATGCTATAAATTCGTGCAGTTTTGCATGGCACATTATAATTTTGCCTCCTGTATAAGTCTTTCCATCAAATACATTAATCCAATTACCTTCAGGTAGATAAACCTCTCGCTGTTCCTGTCCTTGTTCTACAATTGGTGCAAATAGTATATCTTCTCCATACATATACTGATCTTCTAAAGTATAACACTTCTCATCCTTATAATAATCAAAGAACATTGGCCTCATAATAGGCTTGCCAGTTTTACTTGCAATATCCATATACTTCTGTGTATATGGTTTCATGCGTTCTCGAAGTTCGATGAGCTTTTTAAGAACGGGATAATTATCTTCTCCAAAACACCATATTTCATTGTCACCCCCACTTGGTTCAATGATTCCTGGGTGGCGTGGAATATGGTTCTTCGATTTTAATCGTGCGCCATGAAGTCTCATAATTGGACTGAATAGGCCAAATTGGAACCAACGTACGATAAGCTCTCTAAAATATTCACTTTCAATGTCAGCAAACAAGAAGCCACCGATATCTGAGTTCCACCATGGAATGCCGCTCATTGCCATAGATAAGCCACTCTTAACACTCATTCTAAGAGCTTCAAAGGTAGATGGAATATCTCCATTCCATACTGCTGCACCATACTTTTGGCTTCCTGGATAGGCAGCACGTGTTAAGGCGATTACTTTGTCTTTTCCCTCTGATTTCAATCCATCATAAAACATTTTCGAATAATAATATGGATAAAGCATTGCCGTTTGTGCACCGTTACCAAGGTGGAATTTCAGATGTCCAAATTGCTGAGGGTGAACTTCTGGTTCTGCTTCGTCTAACCAAAAGTTTTGAATTCCATAATCATAATAATTTTTTTTGACCTTTTCCCATACAAATTCTGCAGTTTTAGGATTCATAGGGTCTATAAAAGTTTGTTGTCCATAGAAATCAAAGGTGCCATACTGACCATTTTCTGTACGAATCAACATATTCCCCTCACTCATTTCTAGGTAATTTTCGCTTTTAGGATTAATAGTCGGCCATATAGAAACAATTGGCTGAATATTCATTTCTTTAAGCTCATCACACATAGCTTTAGGGTCTGGCCAATACTTTGGATCAAACTTCCATTCTCCCTGTTCTGTCCAATGGAAATAATCAATCACAATTGCATCAATTGGAATACCTCGTTTTTTATATTCTCGTGCAACCTCAAGTAAATCCTCCTGAGATTCATAACGCAGCTTACATTGCCAGAAACCTCCTGCCCAGTTCGGAAATTCAGAAGAATAACCTGTTAAATCGCAATAAATTTTCATAACATCTGCTGGAGTTTCCCCAGCATATACAAGATAGTCTGCCTGATAAGCACTGTCTGATGTCCACATAGTATGATTATTGGTCAACTCACAACGGCCAGGAGAAGGATTGTTCCAAAAGAATCCATAACCTAAAGATGAATATACAACTGGAAGAGCAGACTTTGTATTATAATGAAGCAAATTACAGGTACTTCCTTTGCGGTCGAATTGATCTTCCTGTTCTTGTCCTAAACCATAAAAGTGCTCTCCTTCATTTGCATCAAAAATCACCTTAACCTGATAATTGTCACCTTCACGATGGATATTTCTGTTGGTATAATCTCCTTCGTATTTAGTTCTAAGTATCTGTTTACCATTACGATAATAAGATACAATACCTCCATACCATATTTGTCCTGCTTCAATTTTTGCAGAAATCATGCCGTTTGTTATAGTTGCTTCTTTTTCATCACCACTAACAATGCAATTATGTTCTGTTTTGGCTGGCAATAGCGTCCATGCTTCCTCTGAAATCCTAGGATTTCTTGTTGTCCTACATCGCAAGCAATTTTCTCCATACGCTTCAATTACTGTAAGTTCATCCTTACGTTCAAATATGAGCTTATCTTCACATAATGTTATTTTTCCCATATAGTCCTCCTTAAAAAGTTTTAATCTTAGCAGAGCTTTATAAGGCTTCTCCATATGTATAATATATCTTTTTTTGCACATATAAGCTTTACTTATTATCACAAAAACTGATACTATATTGACATCTTTATATGACATGTTAAACTGAATAAAAATGAGAAAATATTTAAAAGGAAATAGAATAAAATGATACAATATGAAGAGTTTACAAATAACAACTATAAAGAAAACGTTACGCACATTACTGATAATCGCCCTTATTCCATACATCAAACTCATGTAGATACAAATAACAGCCTAGTCTTGTATCAGCATTGGCATGATGAAATTGAACTTTTTTATTTGGAACAAGGTGAAATTGAATTTTTCATTGAGGATACTCACTTCTGTATTCATGAGGGAGAGGCCCTTCTTATCCCCTCCAACCTATTGCACATGGCTACAAAAACAAGTAAAAAGACATGTAACTTTTTTGCTTTCGTATTCAACCCAATTTTATTTACCGAAACCTTCACAAATAATACATATAATCGTTTTGTACAACCTTTGAAACATAATGGGCTGATTTATTGCTTCAAATTTTCACCAAATATTTCTTGGCAGAATAATGTTTTATTTTTCCTAAAAAAGATTTTATCCTTTTATGGACGGCAGGATATTGATTCTTGGGAATTAGAGCTCCATGGTCTATTATATCAATTATGGAATTTGTATTATTTAAATCATATGACTTCTATTGCTTTATCAAATAACTATGAAAAATTGTACAATAAGCTAAAACCATCTATAGAATATATTCATGAGAATTTTTCCCTAGATATAACTCTACAATTACTATCAAAACAGTCTTGCTTATGCATTGGCACGTTTTGCAGATATTTCAAAGAGCTGACTGGATTAACCCCGTTTACTTACTTAAATCGATTCAGAATCAGAAAAAGTTGTGATGCATTATTAAACACCAGTTTAAATATTACTGAGATTGCTAATATGTGTGGTTTCAACAACATCAGTTACTTTAATCGCTCATTTTTAGAACATGTAAAATGCAAGCCATCAGAATATCGTAAACAAAATATGAAATCATAATAAAGTAATATTAGATTAAGCCCATAAGTATGGAGAGTGTTTATTATAAATTTAGAAGTATATTAATTGTAAAATATACTTTTTTCTGTACAATGGGCTCTTATAGTATAAAAGCAAATCCATTTAAATACCTCCAATGTTGAATAAAATCTTAGCAGTCTACATATTTATTTCTTTTTTAACTTTTCAATTTCTTCTATTGATATTTCTATTCCAATAGCTACTTGTTCTACTATAAGTCCCATCTTTAAAAAATTTTTTTGCAACTTCCAACTTTCCTTTTTCTATATCTTTTTGCATTTCTTCTGTTAATCTAGATTTTACTATTTTCTAAGCCATTGTTTAAATACATTAGTTACTACCTTATAATTCTCACAGTATTTTCCTTTAACATTTTCTTTTCTGGTTTTATTCCATCTATATAACCTACACATATAGATCCGCAAACTTTATGATTTTTTGAAATTCCCAGACGAGTAAGTAAGTCCCTTACCTTTTCATCACTGTCAAACCAGGTTAATTGATTTATATAGCAAGCTCCAAGTTCTAAATAATTTGAAGTTAAAAGCATGTTTTCTATAGCGCAAGCACTATCTGCCATTGCATTACTATAATTAGACTCATTGGATACTATAATTATGGTTGGAGCATTGTAATAAAAATTGTAGTCATCTCTCTTTGAAGCAATTTTACCTGCTTTTTTGCTTTTATAGGTATTTTCATCAACCTCCAGCTTTTCAAAAGCTTCTTTAATCAATCCATTTAACTCTAAAAGAATTTCTTTATTTTGAATTACAGTAAATTGCCACGTTTGAGAGTTACCACCGCTTGGTGCATGTTTTGCTGCATCTAAAATTGCGTATAGCTCTTCATCTTTTATTTGTTCCTTTTTGTATTTTCTTATACTTCTTCTTGATTTTATATTTTCTATTACATTTTCCATAATAATTCCCCTTTTACCACTTCTTCTAATAACTTCGAAGTATATTCATTATTTCTTGGACTTCCATTAAAAACAACAACTTTTGACATTACTCATCTCTCCTTAATATAATAAAAAATTTCAATAAATTAATTATACAACATTAGTGATTAACATTCTTCTTTATCAATTTCATAAATATTTCAGGAGTGACTATTCTTGCTTTAGGATTTTCCTTTAACTTGTTTACAGCATTATCAATGTCACTTAGGCTTTTACTCCAGGCATGAACGTAAACAAAGGTATAACTATTAGCATTACTAATATCTATTTGTCCAGCTTCAATTCGCTTATTAATATTTTCAACTAACTCATCTTCACTTTCTATATCCTTCCAAAGCAAATCTCTGCAAGACACTATAGGTTTATTATTAGACCAAATAATTTCTCCTTGATATTTATCGTGTTTATGATAATCAAGATAAAACAATCCGTCTATATTAGACTTGCTAGTAAATTTATCCCAAAGCTTATTATTATAAAAAGAACCATCATCAATAATTGATACATATTTTTCATCTACTTTTTTCATATAATCATTTAAGGTTATAGTATATTTATTTAATTTATTATTTTCAAATTTACTTGGATACATATAGCCATTTCCAGACGGTGAGACTATAAAGTAATCATTAATACTTCCATAACTGGCGTTTTTGTAATATAAGTTAAGCACAGTAGGAGCTAAATAATATAAAGATGGACTCATAGACCAACCCAAATTAAATTTGCCTTTACAAGGCGAACCATACCACTTAGGAGAACCATAGTTAGTTCCAAGATTCCATTGCTGATTATCTCCGTCAGACATAATAAATGTTACATAATGAATACTTTTTTCTTTAGGAAGGCTCATTGAAGTTTTTTGAGTTATAGGTTTTGATGGAAATGCACTTAATACAGTTAAATTATAAGACCAATCAGCAGCAACTAGGCTTACACCGTATTTTGAAGTCGTGCTTACATTAGTAAACTCATCTGGTCCCCAACCTAAACATATTGGCTCATTTTTCATTGATGAAAATATTCTATCTCTAAGGTATGTGTCACTTGTGCTATCTTCATAAAATATAAGAGCTTTACTCATTATTCCATAGTCTCTTAGAGCTGTATCTTTGTCTGGAGAAAGCTCTATTACTATTGAGTGATTCAAACCAGAATTCCATAAATTATTGTAAGCCCAATTTTTATCTGTATTCCTACAATCACCTATGATTTCTGTTATACCATGGTCTTTTACTTTCTCTTCAATGGTTTCATCAACTGCAATACTATTATTCAATGAAGCAAGAGAACAAGCATTATTTATTGAAGGATCTTTTGAATCTTTATTATTATAAAGTACATATCCTTCAATATAATTTTTAAATATCTCTAACAACTTCCATGGATCTGAGATGTTTTCATATGAAATTCCATAATTATTCTTCAAATCATCTAACCATATTTGATAATCTGGTTGTGAATGATTAAGTGTGTATATTTGAAAAGAAGAATGACTGTTAGCCACCCCTTGAAGAGTGGCTATCATTGTTCTTTCACTATGGGACATTCTATCTAGAGAAATAACATATAACTTAGTTGGCATTTTAGGATTTTTTATATAGTTAGATCTCTCTTTAAATATAGAAGTAACAGGGAAAAAGCTATTAATGTTAGTATTTACTGTTTTTTTTTCCAATCACTATATTTAATATTAAAATCATTACCAGCTTCTTTAGTATATTTATAGAAATTTTCTAAAAGATTAGTTCTTTCAGGATTAGTAAAAGAGCTAATATGACTCGCATCAAACTTTGCTAATTGTAATTGCCTGTTAATAATATCCTTAGATGTGACTTCTTTTGAGTTTTTAATCATATCATACATAATCATGAAGGTTGTAGTTCTTCCTATACCTTCTTTACAGTGAAAATGAAACCATGAATCTTTAGTTTGTGCTTTCACTAATTCAACAAAATAATCAACCATATCATCTGTAGGTATCTTACCATCAGTAACAGGGATACGAATATATGATAGTGCTTGAGAATTAGTAAGCTTACTTTCATCTTCAACTTTTGTTGGAACCATAGTTATTTCTGGATGATTATAGAAGCTTATAGGTGTATTTAATTTGATGCTCTTTAATTTATTACTTTCATATTTTAAAACCTGTTCCTTTGTTAAGCCTTTGTTAGTATCATTATATTTATTTTCCCAACTAACAGGAGCTCCATTAATAAATCCATGGGATTCTTGTCTTAAATCATAAACTGTTATAGGTAATGGAGTTCCTATACTTTTTATTAAAAGAGGTAGACTGTACTCTGAAAATTGTTGAGAACCCGAAATATTTAATTTCTCTAGTCCACTAAGATTTAATTCTTTATTGTTCTTCAAATATGTTAAATCAGAAGTTTTACGAAAATTCTTTGGCATTTCTTTATAATTTGATGAATTTAGAACAAGATTTACAGTGTTTGTATCTAAAGATTTATCTTCAGCTTGTGCTATTTTACTGTTTATTGTTGAAGAGAAAAAAATACTTAATACTATTAATAAAATAGATACACTTGATTTAATTTTTTTATGCAATTATATTCATCCTCCTTATACTTACAGCAATTTTAGAAATGTTAATTTTTTCTTTACCTAATATAAGCTGTCTAAATATAATATTCGTTATTTAAATAATTTCTATACAGATTTAAAGTTAAACTGTCGTGTGATTCTAACCTTAACCACTACTTCATATTCATCATGTATTTTGTCATATTCTTTTTAATTCTCATTTAATCTATATCTATTCATATAATTTTCAATTCGCTGTAACCAATTATCAACTATATTGCATATTGAATTATCGTAAAGTATGTGATAACATTACCAAAAACAATTAAAATTGTAAAATTGAGGAGTGGTTTTTAAAATGATTGACGAGAAAGTTTTTATTGAAAGTAACGAGTTAGTTGAGAAGTCTAAAATTGTAATGGTTGGTACAAATGGAGAAAACGGATACCCTAATATAAAAGCAATGATGAGATTAAAACATGATGGCTTAAAGAAATTCTGGCTTAGTACAAACACATCAACAAAAATGGTAGAACGCTTAAAAAGTGATAATAAGATGTGTTTATATTTTGTTGACGCTGATAACTTTGCGGGACTAATGCTTGTAGGAACAATTGAAATACTACATGATAGAGAATCAAAAAAAATGTTATGGAATGATGGTTGCGAGATCTACTATCCTCTTGGTATAGACGATCCAGACTATACAGTATTATCATTTACAGCTGAATGGGGTAATTATTACAGACATTTAAAAAATGTAACATTTGATTTGAAAGATTAGTATAGTTCACTTTATTATATAGTAGTTACAATGTAGTCTTCAAATAATTAAAATTATATGATCAAGATAGCTTCTTCTAAATTCACATTTTTTATTTCTATAGAAAAATGAGTTACTCCAAGACTATCACTTTAGTTTTGGAGTAACTCATTATTTAAATACATCCTCTTATTAATTATTTTATCCCCAAACCTTTTCATCAATTCCCATATCTTCTCACATCATTCACCCACCTCACATTTAATCAAATCTTAACATTGCTATGGCATTAAATTTAGTATATTATATGATAGTATATAAATTGATAATTTATATAAAATACAATCATAGAAAAGAGAGGTATTATAATGTATCCAAAGGATTTTAATTATAAAATGCCTGCTGAATGGGAAGCTCATGAGCGTACCTTCATATCATGGCCAGTTAAGGACTCAATGTGTCATCCAGATAATCATGAAAGTGTTTGTGCTGGATATGCAGGCTTTATTAAAGCAATTGCTGAATTTGAACCTGTTTCAGTCCTTGTTAATCCAAATGAATTAGAAAATGTTAAAAAGCTTTTTGAAGAACCTAATATAGAATTACTTCCAATTGAACATAATGATGCTTGGCTTAGAGATAATGGTCCAACTTTTGTTATTGATGAGGAAGGAAACAGAGCTGGAGTTAATTGGAACTTTAACGCTTGGGGTGGAAAATATGCTCCTTGGGATTTAGATGATGAAGTTGCTCCAAAGATTTTAGAACACTATAATATTAAAAAGTTTGATGCACCTTTAGTTATGGAAGGTGGTTCTCTTCATACAGATGGAGAAGGAACTTTACTTACTACTGAGGAATGTTTATTAAATCCTAACAGAAATCCTGGCCTTACTAGAGAACAAATTGAAGTTTATTTAAAACAATATTTAAATATTGAAAAGGTAATTTGGCTTAAAAGAGGGTTAAGCGGTGATGAAACTGATGGTCATGTTGATAACATAGCTTGCTTTGCTGCACCTGGTAAAATAATTATGCAGACTTGTGATGATCCAAGTGATGAAAACTATAAAATCACTTTAGAAAATCTTGAAATCTTAAATAATTCTACTGATGCTAAAGGAAGAAAGCTTGAAGTCCTCCAAATTAACCAACCTCCTAGAGCTGATTATGAAGGTGAAAGATTAACTTTAAGTTATTTAAATTTCTACTTTGTAAATAATGGTATTATCTTACCTACTTTTGGTGGAAATGCTGCTGATGCTGATAAGAAAGCAGAAGAAGTTTTAAGCTTAGCTTTCCCAGATAGAAAAATCAGAGCTGTAGATGGAATAGAAGTTATTAAAGAAGGTGGTAATGTACATTGTACTACTCAACAAATGCCTTCTCCAAAAAAATCTTAAATAATTATAAAACTAAATGTAATATTAATCTTTATGAAATAATTTTATAAGGTTTAATGCTTCAAGAAAGGAATGTTGATTATGAGAAAAGTTAAAGTTGCAGCTACTCAAATGAGCTGTTCCTATAATATTGATGAAAATATTGCAAAAGCAGAAAAATTCGTAAGAGAAGCTGCTTCACAAGGTGCTCAAATAATATTACTTCAAGAATTATTTGAAACTCCATATTTCTGTCAAAAGGAAAAATCAGATTACTATGTGTATGCTACAGAAGTTGCAGAAAACAAAGCTATAAATCATTTTAAAGAAATTGCCAAAGAACTTAAAGTGGTTTTACCTATCAGTTTTTACGAAAAGAAAAACTACGCTAGATATAATGCAATTGCAATAATTGATGCTAACGGAGAAGTTCTTGGAACTTATAGAAAAAGCCATATTCCTGATGGACCTGGTTATGAAGAAAAGTTCTACTTTAATCCTGGAGATACTGGCTTTAAGGTGTGGAATACTCGCTATGGAAAAATCGGCGTAGGTATCTGCTGGGATCAATGGTATCCAGAAGCTGCTAGATGCATGACTTTAATGGGTGCTGAAATGATTTTCTACCCTACTGCTATTGGTTCTGAACCACAAGATGGATCCATTGATTCAAAGGATCACTGGCAAGCTTGTATGTTAGGCCACGCTGGTTCTAACTTAGTACCTGTAATTGCATCAAACCGTGTTGGCACTGAAGAAGATGAAGATTCAAAAATTACTTTCTATGGTTCTTCTTTTATCGCTGGACCACAAGGAAACAAAATTGTTGAAGCAAATCGCACAGAAGAAACTGTATTAGTTGCTGAATTTGATTTAGACCAGTTAGAAACACAACGTATTGAATGGGGAATCTTTAGAGATCGTCGTCCTGACCTATATAAAATCATTACATCTTATGATGGAGAGTTAATGATAAAATAGCTTTAAAATTCTTTTTAGAATAATACATTAACTTATAAATAAAAAAACGGTATTTATTACCGTTTTTTATTTACTCCCAAAATATACTTATTTACTATTCTTTGCTAACTGCATTTTTTTACTTAAAAGTTTTGAATTAAAAGCTAAATATCTTTTATATGAATAATAACAAAATCCCATACCTAAAAGCTCTGCTGGTATTAAGATGGATATTAATTCTACTCTTGAAAACCCAACTTCATAAACAGCATAATTATAAATTGAAGGAATACATGAAATAATTCCTATTACTAAAAATACTGCTACAAAGGCTACTATTACATTCTTTTGTTTTATCTCAATCATATATATAAAAAGCAATCTAGATATTGTCCCAATAACGCCTCCAATAATGGAAGACTCTATTAATATCCCAGTATTTGACCAACTCATGTTTATTACAACTATTTGACTCATACCAACAAATAATCCAATAAACATAGAGGTTACTAAATTAATTAATAATTCTTTTATATTCTGCTTCATTACTAATACACCTCAAAATCCAAGATATTTCTTAAAATCATTTAAATACTTACGTGTAACATATACTTCTTCATTTAAGCCAATAAGCTTTAATATAAGCCTGCTATTAAACCAAGAAATTATCCTATCTACCTTCACAATGTTTACAACAAAACATTTACTTACTCTTATGAAGCCTTTACTTTCCAATCTTTCTTCCAGTTCATAAAGCTTTTCTTTAACCTTATATTTTTTATCCTTTGTCATACAAAAAACCTCATTGCCCATTGCTTCAAAGTAATATATATCATCATAGCTTAATATTTTAAGCTCATCCTCATCACATTTTCCTGTGATTATATTTTTTGCTTCTTCTTTACTTCCTGATACATAATCTAAATAGTTGATTAAAATATTTATTGTCTCTACATTAAAATATATACCTATTTTACCTGTTTTTAGCTCAAATCCTTTTTCAATTATGCATACCTCAGCTTGTTCATTAATTTTCATCTTACGATTTCCAAGGATTTCTTCTAACATTCTCCTTAAATTTTCGCTGCAAATTAACTCTACCTCCATGTAACCTCACCTTTTACTTTAATTTTCCGGCATTAATCCTGGAACCATAATAGATATTACAGTTCCTATAACTACAAAAACATTCATGATTGCAACCTTCATAATACTATGTCCTGTCAATTCTATAATAACATTAATTAAATAAATTGTAGCCCATATTTTTGTTATTAAAATATTTACTTCAATAAATAGTGGTGAATTCCAAAACTCTTTTTCATATCCACTTCTTGCTTCATACATGGTATAAGGCTTTCCAAAACTGCATGAAATAAATCCTGTTAGAGCTAATACCATATATGAAGATAAATATTTATATTGAAGAATAGCATTAATATTTAAATAGAAATAAAATATATTAGAAACAATAAAATAACCTAATAATACTCTAGACATAATTCCTATATTTTTATTTATTATTTCTTTAATAAGAAGTATAATCACTGCTCCAATTCCTAAAACAAGTGCATATTCATCTGAAATACTCCATAATAATATTAGAGGAAGAAAACTTAAAGTTACATTTACAAAAGCTTTTAAACTACTATCCATTATTCCTTCTCCTATCCTTTTCAAGTGTTTTCTTGTGGCTGGTAATCATTAAATCAATCATATTTTTCTGAACTTCTTTTCTGAATTTTTCTCTTCCCATGAAATATCTCATAACTTTTCCCTGCATTTTCTCTTTAAAGGGTACTTTTTTTAACATTCCATTTTCTTTATAATATTTATAATCAGCTAAGAAGATAGCGCCTAAATTACCATCAATAGCATCTGCAAATAACTTCCTTGAAGCTATATTTAAAAAAGTCTCAGGCTTATAATAATTTCTTTCTGAATAACTAACACACATTTTAGCAAAAGTATATATCTGATTATCTATGACTGCATTGTTTTCTGCTTCATCAGTAATAAATCCTACTAAATTCCCACCTTGATTATCAAACTCCAATATTTGTCTCAAATTATCATTTTCGCTTAGCTTACCTGAAATCATATAACCTATTTGTTTACCTTTTAAAATAGGAACATGATTATAACAAAAACTTCTATCATAATAAAGCTTAAAATATGAGGATAAATATCTATCCTTTATAGTTCCTGCAAAAATGATTATATCTGAATTATTAATAACGTAATCTAAAAATTTTCTATAGCCATCCTTCTCATCATATACGCATTTATTTTGTTCAGCACATTTACAACACCCAAGACAAGGCCCCTTTATCTCTACCTCTTTAAGATTGAAGACTTCTATTGAACTTTTTATACAGCTTTTAAATTTTTCTATCATCTCATTAAGATTATTTTCTTCCTTCTCTACATCTGTGAGAATGATTATTTTTTTATCTGTATTAACAAATTTATCTTTCTCTATAGACTTATATTTAAAATCACTTTCTTTTACTGGCTTATATAATTTACTAGTTGTTAAACCTTCTTCACTAAAAGTAAGTAAATTTTCAAAGAATAATTTAAGCTCTCTTCTGCTTTTTTCTTTTGGCAAATCATTCATTTCATGAGATAAATATTCTACATAATTCATTCCTAAATCCTCTGCAATTGCTCTAATGTAATTATGCCCATGAATATCTGCATAATGAATAGAGGTAGAAAAAGCACTGGTATATTTATTTAAAAAGTAACTTTCTAGTTTATTTTCAAATATTAATTCAATAAAGCGTTTATACTGAGAGTGTACTAAAGCATGATATAGTGGAAATGCCCATATAACAGCATCTGCTTCTTGAATTTTTGTACATAAAGCTTTCAACTTATCAGTATCTTTTGTATAACCATCTATTTCTTTTGTTATATGGATGTATTCAAATTCATGTTTTTCATAATTTTGTTCTAAATACTTTATAGACTGCATAGTAACACTTTTTTCTAACTTTGGACTCCCATTTAAAATAATTATTTTCATAAATTAACACCTCACCTTTCTCTATGCTCTCATTTTATTAAAGTATTCAACTTAAAACTATAGATTCCTTTTAAGATGCAATTTAATGCATATAAGATGCATATAAATCACTTTACATTTTCAATTTCATAGCTTAACAAAGCTTAGCTTCTCAATAATATAAATCCTTACATAAATTACATAAGCATTTCACCTCATATTATTACCAATCAAAAAAACGATAGCTGCCTACCGTTTTTTATCTGAAGAATATTACCTATTTTCTTGCTTTTCCAGTAACATGTTCAATATTTATTTTTATTACTTTTACATTTTCATTTGAATTTTTAATGTATTGCTTTCCTTTTTCTAAATGCTCCTTTGAATATTTGTTTATTATTTCTAATAAAGAAGCATTTTTTTCCTCTTCAAAAATTTCATTTGCTTTTCCAAATATTATTACACTTTCATATTTTGTACTAAACTGTTCTGGTAATACACAGGTTTCACCAACAACACAAAATGAAACTTTATCATCATTTTTTATATTATATAATTTTTGCCCTTCTACTGCAGAATGAAAATATATAGCATTATCCATATATACATAATTAACTGGAACTCCATATGGATACCCATTTTCCCCTATTGTAGATAAAATGCCATATTCCCCTCTTATTAATAATTCCATAAATTCTTCTTTTTCAAGTTCTCTATCTTTTCTTCTCATTTCCTTAAACATCATTATCACTTCCCTTTCTGAGTAATATATATTTATAACTTAATACTAATTTACACTATGCCCATAGGTAAGAGTCAACAATTTTATTTAACAAAAAATTACCCCTAAGGAATAAATCATCTAACTCCTTAGGGATAATTATTTTAACCTATAACTTCTTTTGCCATATTAATCATATCATCTTTACTTAACTCAGTATAATCCATATTCAAAATACTATAAGATATGCCATCTTCATACCACATAACTGATTGATTTTGACTAACTTTTATTTCTTCGCTTTCACTTCCATATCCTATTTGAAGAAGTCCTTTGTTTTGTAATTCTTTTTCTTCCTCTGTTGGATTGTATCCTTCTGGAACTGATTTGTATTGGCTGCTAGAATATTCAATCTTTACTCCATTATATTCTATTGATGTGACATTTTTTGATGTGTTTTCATCAAAATATTTTTTATCGATTTTTTCAGCAGACATGAACAAGCCTTGACCTTTTTTAGATCCTTCTTTTGCATACTCAAATTCTGCACTCTTGTATTTATCAACAGCAGCTCCTTTATCGTCACGAATTTCTTGGTTTGAATAATTAAATGTATTAAATTTAAATCCATTCTTAAAAGCTTCAACATATTTAGGTGTAAAGCCAACATTTTCTTTTACTTTATCTTTACTTGGAAAAGTTTTGATTTCAGTTAGATGAGATGATGAAACAAGTATTCCAGATAGATTAGTTGCTGCAACAACAGATACGCTTGTTGCAATAATAAGCATTCCTGCAATTATAATTGTTTTTGGTCTTAATAGTTTATTTTTCATACTAAAAACTCCTTTATCATCTTTTTCTTTTAATATTTCATTTCTGATTTTGAAAAACATATTTTCAGATACTGAAGCATTCTCTGATTTATCAATTAAGCATTCTTTAATTTTTTTATCTATATTTTCATTCAAAGTTTTACTCATTAAGTCTCACCCTCTTTAAATTTCTATGATTATATTCTTCCTCACAATTAACTAAATTGCTTTTTAATTTTTTTCTTGCACTATGAAGTCTTGATTTGACTGTTCCTTCAAAGCATCCCATAATTTTTGCAATTTCTTTAACTGTAAGACCATTAAAATAATATAGAATTATTACTGTTTTTTGTTTTAAATCAAGATTTTCAATTTCAGCATAAAGATTATTGTTTTCTTCTTTTCTTATATATTGCTCCATAGAAATATCCATACTTTTTTCATCAGCTTTTTCAAATATATTTTCAACTGGTAGTGACTTTTTATCTTTTTGTGCATATCTCCATGCAATTCTCGTAAGCATTTTAAAAAACCATGATTTAAAAACTTCAGGATTCTTAAGACTTTTTATATTGTTATAACAGCTTATAAATGCTTCTTGTACAATATCTTCACTTGTATGCTTACTACCTGTAATAAGATAGACGTATTTAAATGATTCATTTTTATATATTTCAAACATTTCACCTAATGCGTTCATATCACCAGACTGGATTTTTATGACAAGTTCTTCTTCACACAATTTACTATCTCCCTTCCATTCTTATCGATGCATCTATATATTAGAGACATTAAGTTTTTAATCGGTTCATTTTACCAAAAAAATTTTTCAATAAAAAACATCATCTCCCAAAAAGTAGATGATGTTATTATTATTTATACTATATTTACTGCATTCTAACCAAATTCATGTCCTGGTATTTTATTATTAACATAAGTTTTACCTTCTAAAGGCTTAAATCCAGATATCTCCACATCTGTTGCAACAATATATGCATTATGCTTATTAGGAAATTCAAAGTTAAGAGTATATTCTTTTCCATAAAAAGCAGCTTTTGTTCCATCGCCTATGAAAACAGCTGTGTTTTTAAGGAATATAACCTTTTTATTTTCTTTTCCTCTCTCTGACTCATTAACTTCATAAATAGTAAAATCAAAAGAAGTATTAGTCACATTAGAAATTTCAACCTCACAGTAATTCTTTAGTCCTTCTTCTCCAAAACGTCTATCATCAAAATAAGTACCTTCATATAATTTAATTTTACTATATACTTTACTTACTTTTTGACCATTAATATTCTTATCATTTACTGCCTCTTCCTTTTGAATTGTTTCGGACAGTTGTGCAGCATTTTTATTATTTGAATCTGTTTCTTGTTTTTCATCCATACTATTTTGCTCATTAATAGCTTGTGTTTGATAACTATCATCTGCCTTTTTAACATTACTGCATCCAGCAAAAATTAAAATAATACATAAACATAATGAAAAAACAACATTCTTTTTCATAATTATATACATTCCTTTCTCATCAGAAAACATGACCTATGAATTTGTAAAATACTTTAACTATATTTTAATAAATCCATTTATTTGAAATCCTCATACAATTATAACATATACTTTCCAAATACAAAATCCTATGATTATTTCTAGTTTGAGTCAAGTAAAAGTTGGCAATAATTTCGCTCGATTTATTATCCATTATTT
>NZ_JAABNP010000028.1 GCF_009928485.1 Clostridium sp. C2-6-12
TTATTTTATCACTTAAATTACGCTACCGCTACGCGTCGATTCTTTGACGCTTACGCTTTTTTATGTTAGATTAAATTAATTAAGAAGTTGTATAATCTCTTCCTTTGGAACAGGCTTGCTTACTAGATAACCTTGAAATAAATCACAATTATAACTAGAGATATAATCTAACTGTTCTTCGGTTTCAATACCTTCAGCTATGACTGTAAATTCAAGTTGTTTCATAAGTGTTATTATTAAGCCTGTAATACAAACTTTTTCATCATCGATTAAAATATCATCTGTAAAAGACTTGTCAATTTTCAATACGTCAACAGGAAGATTTTTTAAATATGTTAATGAAGAATATCCACACCCAAAGTCATCTAATGCAATTCGTATTCCTTTATTTCTAATTTCTGAAAATAAAATAGACATATCTTCAAAAGATTCCATAAAGACAGACTCAGTAATTTCAATAAGTATACATTCAGGAGGTATTTCAGCTTCTTTTATTATATTAAATAATATATTTTTGAAATCTTTTTGCATAAGTTGAACTGCTGAGACATTGATTGAAATATAATAATTAGTATATCCAAGATCTAAAAGTTCTTTAGCGAAATTACAAGCGTTTTTTAAAACCCAAGTTCCAATTTCAATAATTTGGCCTGATTCTTCAGCAACTTTTATAAAATTATCAGGCGAAATAAATCCATCTATAGGACTATGCCATCTTATTAAAGCTTCCATACCAACTATTTGACCAGTGATCACATCTGTTATTGGTTGATAATATAAAATAAATTCATTATTCTGTATAGCATTATGCAAGTTGTTGTGTAAATTTATTTTTTTTAAGGTATCTTCACCCATAAATGCATTAAAAAATGTATATTTATTTTTACCCGATTCTTTTGAATAATACATTGCGGTATCAGCATTTTTCAATAATTCATTTTCATCAGAACCATTATCAGGGTATATGGATATTCCAATACTTGAACTGATATGAAAATGACTTCCGTCTATACTGTAAGGTTCTGATATTTTATTCAAAACTATATGGGCTATATTTTCAAGCACTGATTTTTCTGTTGAGCCAGTATAAACTATAATGAATTCATCACCGCTAAGTCTAAAAGCAGTAAATTCATTTTGGTCCATTGAACTTATACGCTGCCCAACAAAATTTAATAATTTATCACCAATTGGATGACCAAAAGAGTCATTTATTATTTTAAAATTATCTAAATCTAGAAAGAAAAGAGAAAATTCTTTACTTGATTCGATTAAATTTTTAAGAGTATTATTTAGAGATACTCTATTTGGGAGTTTTGTAATTGAATCATAATAAGCTAATGCATTAATTTCTGTTTGTTTTTGCTTTAATTCAGTTACATCTTTATAAGAACCATACATTTTAATCAATTTTCCAGTTTTGTCATATTGCATTTTTACATTAGCAATTAGCCATTTATATGTTTCATCTTTACATTTTACCCTGTAAATAACATTATTATTAATAAAGCCATTTATCTGGTGGACGCTTCTGGTTTTGATTACAGAGTCCCTATCCTCAGGATGAATAATATTTAACCAATCATCAAAACTTGGTAATTCTTCGTTTGTATAACCAAGGATTTTAAACAATTTATCAGAGTAGGTTCTTTTATTTGTTTTTAAATCTTCTTCCCAAATTATGTCCAGAGAGGATTCCGCAACCAATCTGTATTTTTCTTCACTTAATAGGAGCTCACTTTGTTTATTAGTTAATTCAATATAATTTTCATTTAAAGATTCTTCAGAAGCAACTAGTTCTTCATATAGAGTGCTAATTTCTTCATTGTTTTCCATAAGTGTATGTTCAACTTTAATTCGTTTCTTTATATTTACCATGAGATATAATATTAAACTAATTAAAATTATAAAGATTAAAGCGACAATATGAAGTTGAAGTTTATAGGTTTCATAGAAAGAAAAAGGCTTATTAATAATTGTACTATTTTCAGGAAGAATTGCTGAAGTTAAGCTGTATTTTTTTAATACATTATAATCATAAACAGAGTGGACTGATTTTTTATCTATAAAAGAAATTGAATTTATATCTTCACCTTTAAGATATCTAAGAGCAAGGTTACCTATATCAGTTCCATGAACTTTTGGACTAATAACACTTCCTCCAATGCAACCTTGGCCAATTAAAGGCTCTGAAGTAGTGAAAATGGGTACTGAACTACTAGTGGAAATAATATTTAGTAGTTTATTAACAGGAAGTACAGATTCTTTTGAGTCTAAACTGTAAGCATCAAGAATGATAATGCTATCATCCTTTAAGGAGGAAGAGATCCTAGATATTTCTTCAATAGAACTGGTACTCAAATTATAAACTGTAAGATTTTCATTAATTGAGGCTGCTGTCTTTTTAGCTAAGTTGTAATAACTTATTCCAGTTTCAGTATTTTCAAGAATCATATAGACATTTTTTATTTTAGAATTAATTTTTAATGCAGCTTTAATAGTACCTTCTGGGTCAATGGATTCATAAATGCCAGCAACATTTGTAGTGTTATGCAAAATTTTATCGGCAGAATCTTTATGTACCCCCCCAAATATTAGAGGTGCATCTGAAAATATTTCTTTTCTATGTTTTATTGCAAAATTTAATGCAGCATCGTCCGTTGTTATAATTAAATCTATTTTTTTGTTTGAATACTTGTATTTATAATATTCGTATAATTTTTTTAAATGTTCTTCTGAATTATATCTTTTCCAATCCATGTATTCTACATACTTAACTAAATTTTCTTGAGTTTTTAAAGCATCCAATATACCTTCAAA
The DNA here is from genome assembly GCF_009928485.1 of Clostridium sp. C2-6-12. Classification (GTDB taxonomy): domain Bacteria; phylum Bacillota; class Clostridia; order Clostridiales; family Clostridiaceae; genus Clostridium. The sequence goes on from NZ_JAABNP010000028.1 coordinate 2,821, forward strand.
TTCTCCATTTGTCCAATAAAAATCTGTATTATAAGAATTCAATATAAGCACATTTTTATCAGCAACATCTGCTTTTGCATTAATTGGCTGAAAGTTGCTTAAAACAAAAACAATTAGGAAAAGCAGGAGAAAAATTTTATTATTTATTTTAAGTTTTTTTATGTATATCATGTAATAAATCCTCCTATTTTCTTCTTTGGAATACTTATTTGGCATATTTTAAGTCATTTGGTATAAATATAATTATAATTCAAAGTTTTCTGAATTTCTATATAAAATAGATAATCATTAAATTTTATAATATACATATTTTAATTGTAATTTCATTTATTAACATAGATAATTTGCTAAAGTATTTACTAGACATGTTATAATAAATTTGGGAAAATAAAGTAATAAAGTTGATTTGCTAATGTAAATTTTTGTTAAAGAGAGTAAAGTAATTAGAGGATTAAATAATTTTTTCTAGAAAAGAATTCTAATAGAAAATATATGGTAAATATAAAGAAAAGGGGAAAATTATATGAGAGAAGATATTGAAGAAAAAATAAAAGTATTTTGCAAAAAAGGTAATATGAAAATGGAGAAGCTTTCTATTAAAGCTACGGAAGAGGGATATGTTGCAACAGATGGCTATATGTCAATTATTTTTGATAAAGAAGGAAAAGTAACTTCATTGCCAGTACACAAATTATACGGAAATAAAATGACAGGGCCAGTAAACAAAATACTATCAATTTATACCTATGTTATTATTGCAATATTTATTTTTGGAGGGATAGTATGGTTAATAAGTGTTTTAAAAAAATAAATTTAGAATAAAAACTTCATCTTATAATTTTTTACTGAGTAGAATAAAAATAGCTTTTTGTCATTAAGTGTTAGCTAACATTATTATTAGAGTAAGGTTAACTGTTTATATAATAAGTATTTATATAAACAAGCATTTGGAATAATTCCAATTGAAACTTACTAGCTTTTAGGAGGAATTATTTATGTACAATTTTGAAGAACAAATATATTTAAATGAGGAAAAATGCACAGGCTGTAATAAATGCTTAACTAATTGTCCAGTTGCAGGAGCTAATATTGCATATCTTGTAGAAGGGAAAAATAAGATAAGAATAAATTCAGAAAAATGTATTCATTGTGGTAAATGTATTAAAGTATGTGATCATAATGCAAGAGATTTTAGAGATGACACTGAAAGATTTTTTAATGATTTATCTAATGGGAAAAAGTTATCAGTAGTTGCAGCGCCTTCTCTTATTGTTAACTTTAAGGAGTATAAAAAGCTACTAGGTTTTCTGAAAAAATCTGGAGTGAATTTTATTTATGATGTATCATTTGGGGCGGATATAACAATTTGGGCATATTTAAAGACAATAGGTAAGAATAAATTAGATACAATAATAGCTCAGCCTTGTCCTTCTATTGTTACCTATATACAAAAATATCAACCTGAATTACTAGACAAGCTTGCACCTATACAAAGTCCTATGATATGTACAGCTATTTATATGAAAAAATATAAAAAAATAGAAGATGAAATTGCATTTTTGTCTCCATGTATAGCAAAGGGTGATGAAATAAATGATAAAAATACTTATGGATATGTTAAGTACAATGTAACATTTAAAAAACTTACAGAATATTTACAGAAAAATAAAATTCATATATCTGAATTTGAAGAAATTGATTTTGACTATATTGATTGCGGATTAGGTTTTCTTTTTAGTAGACCAGGAGGTCTTAAGGAAAATATTGAAGCGAGACTAAAGGATGCGTGGATAAGACAGATAAATGGACCACATCATGCATACAGCTATCTTGAGGCGTATAACAAGAATATAAAAATGAACAGACAAATGCCATTAGTTGTTGATATTCTTAATTGTACATATGGATGTAACTTTGGTACAGGAACCTGTAATAAATATGAAGATTCAATGAATATAGATGAAGCAGAATATAAATTTCAAAAATTAAAGAATATTAAAAATACACATAGTGATAAATTTGATTTGGAATATAATTATTTTGATGAGAATTTAAACCTTGAGGATTTTAAGCGGTTATATAGCAAAGATGATGTTATAATTGACATTATTGAGCCAACATATAATGAATATGATGAGATATTTAGAAAAATGAATAAATTAACAGAAGAATCAAGAAATATTAATTGCTCAGCTTGTGGTTATGGGTCTTGCAAAACTATGGCAAAATGCATTCATAATGGACTTAATATTTTATCAAACTGTATTGATTATAATAAAAAGGAAGTAATAAATGAGCATCATCTGTTAGAAGAGAGAAATGAATTTTTTACAAATATTTCTCATGAATTAAGAACACCACTAAATGTTATTTACTCTGTTTTGCAAATGGAAATGAATTACTATAATAATTTAACTGCGGAAAACATTGAAAAGTATAATAAGATAATTAAGCAAAATTGCTTAAGGTTAATAAAACTAGTAAATAATATTATTGATATATCAAGAATAGATGCAGGATTTTTTAAACCTTTGTACAAGGTTGAAAATATTGTTAATGTAATTGAAAATATAACTATGTCTATTGCAACATATGTAAAAAATAAAAAAATGAGTTTAGTTTTTGATACTGAAATAGAGGAATTATACTGCAACTGTGATAGCAATTTAATTGAAAGAATAATTTTGAATTTATTATCTAATGCAGTTAAATATGGAAGAGAAAATGGAACTATTACAGTATTGATTTACAAGAATGATTTTAATGTGGTTATAAGCGTGAAGGATAATGGAATTGGAATACCAGAAGAAATGCAGAAGAAAATTTTTGAAAGATTTCAAAAAGTTGATACAAGTTTATCTAGACAAAGTGAAGGTAGTGGGATAGGATTATCCCTAGTAAAATCATTAGTAGAAATTCAAGGAGGAACTGTAATTTGTAATAGCAAAATAAACGAAGGAACTGAATTTTTAGTAATGCTTCCTTTAATAATAGAAGAAGATGGCTTGCTGTCAGATATAAATAAACATGTACTTTATGAAAAAGACAGAAATGAAATAGTAAAGATTGAGTTTTCTGATGTGTACTAAAAAAGTAACACCTAATTTTCAGATTTTGTTTGAAAATTAGGTGCTTATTATTTTTATAATAATTATTAAGTTTATGTTTAACTAATTACTCTTTAAAAAAATAAATAAGTCATATTTTTTTGAAAGTCCTAAATAAATAACTATTGTAGTTATGCAAGTTAATGCCATTAATACTAGGCTGCTTTCAAATGACAGCATAAGGTTTAAAAAAGCAAACTTTGTTTTTAATAATGATATTAACACAAATGGAAGTAATACAATTATTAATATTGAGAGAAGTTGAATTTTTGATTTGCAAATCTTCTTAAATCTTGAAAGTGTGCTTAAAGTGAAATAACCAGCAAATACTAACATACAAGTGATTAATGTGCTTATTAATATTCCTTTTTCAAATATGACATCAAGAGAAGTAAATAAAAACATCAATAATGAAAAAGTAAATATTCCTTCAAAAACCTGCTGTTTAATTGAAATAGATTTATTATATTTATGTATTAAGTTATCGCAGAACTTATTTATATCTTTATGACATTCTAATTTTTTTGTTGGAACTTCTTGCTCTTGGGCAGTAAGCATAATATCAAAAACTTGATTTTCTATTTTTCGTGGCAATAAAAAACTAAAGTTATGCTTTAATAAGCATCTTTCCATTTTACGATAAGCCTCTAAGTAAGTAGTTTTTAGCAAAGACGTATTAGGTCTATTATTCATATTCTCACACCTCTAATAAATTGAACCCTTTAATTAAAATTGCTATTTTTTAAGCCTATTTTTATGACCAATATTATTTTAGCAGAGGACAAGCGATAAGTAAATAATATATCTATGCCTAAAAATCGAAAAAATATCTTAAAAGATTGTATGAAATTAGCTTATAATATATAATTTATAGTAGATTTATGTAATTTTAAGTGTAAATAAAACAATAAAGGTTGGGTTTAGATGGAATTAAAAAGATTTAATCAAAAAGATATAATTTTTGCGTTAGATATAGGAACAAGATCCATTATAGGGACAGTAGGGATTATAAAAGACAAGAAATTTCATGTTGTATGTGAGAAATACTTAGAACATGAAGAAAGAGCTATGGTAGATGGTCAGATACATGATATTACCTTAGTTGCATCAGTTGTTCAAAAAGTTAAATCCTACCTTGAAGATGAACTTCAAATTCAGCTTAATGAGGTATCTATTGCAGCGGCAGGTAGATTTTTAAGAACAATTGATATCAAATCAGATATTGAACTTAATGAAGAAGAAGAAGTAGATAAAGAAATAGTGAGAAGTCTTGAATTAAGTGCTGTAAAGAAAGCTGAAGAAGAAATAGCTGCAACAACTGAAGGAAAATTATATTGCGTTGGCTATTCTATAAAGAATTTTTATTTAAATGGATTTTTAATATCTAACTTAATAGGACACAAGGGACAAAATATTGGTGCTGAAGTAATAGCAACTTTCCTACCAAGATCAGTAATTGATTCACTTTATTCAGTTATGAATAAAGTAAATTTAAAAGTTGTAAATTTAACTTTAGAACCAATAGCAGCAATGGAGGCTGCTATTCCAAAGAATTTAAGACTATTAAATATTGCTTTAGTGGATATAGGAGCAGGTACTTCAGATATAGCAATAAGTTCAAAAGAAAGTATTTCAGCATATGGAATGGTTCCTATGGCTGGTGATGAAATCACAGAAACTATTGTACAAGAATACTTAGTGGATTTTAATACAGCTGAAAATATAAAAAGGTCTGTAGCTAAAGAGAAAGAAATAACATACATTGATGTTTTAGGAATGGAAAATACTATTTTATCAGAAAATGTATTCAAATTAATAAGCTCAATTGTAAATAAAACATCAGAAGAGGTTTCTAAGAAAATTCTAGAATTAAATGGAGGGAAGGCTCCAAGTGCTGTTTTTTTAGTTGGAGGCGGAGCTCATACTCCAGGAATTTTAGAAGCAATAGCAGATAAGTTAAAACTGCCACCTCAAAGAATTGCTATTAAAGACAGACAATCTGTTACTGAATGTGTTTCAGATAACGGTTTGGGTTCAGCAGGGGTAACTGTGCTTGGAATTGCTTTAACTGCATTAAGAAGCTTAGGGAATGATTTTATTGATGTTGTGCTAAATAATGATCCAATAAGTTTATTTAATTCTCATAAGCATACTATAATGGATGTATTACTTCAGGCTGGGATTAACCCGTCTTTACTCATAAGCAAAAATGGGAAAAGTGTCAGATTTAATTATAATGGCTGTAAAAGAATTGTTTTTGGTGAATATGGAGTTAATGCTAAAATAACAATAAATGGAGAAGCTGCTACTCTTGAAACAGAAGTTAAAGCAGGTGATAATATTGTATTAGAATATGCTCAAAATGGGAAAGATGCAGCTCCAAAATTATCAGAGCACATTAGAAATATAAATTCTATTTCTGTATATTTAAATGATGAAATTATAAACATAGATCCAGTGATTCTTGTAAATGGAAATAATGAAGGTGTAGATTATACAATACAAAGTGGAGATGAAATAGAAGTATTTTTACCAGCTAAAGTTTCTGATTATAAAAAGTATATATTAAAAGAAGAGGTAAATTTATTAAAGGATAATATTTTATTGGAGGACAATTATGAAATTCTTGATGGAGATCATATTGTTAAAGAAATTAAAGTTCATGAGGATTCTGAAAAGACAGAAGAAATTGATCTAGAAGAAAAACAAGAGAAAATAGAAGAGACTGATAAGAAAATAAGTTATGATAATGAAATAGATATTAGCTATGAAAATACATATAATATAGAAAAAAATGAAAGTGTATTTGAAAATCAACCCGGTATTATTAAAGAAGAATTTTCAAGTATAGTAGTAACAGTAAATGGGGAAAATATAACTTTAATAGGCAAAAATCAATATATAATTGTTGATATATTTGACTATATAGATTTTGATTTAACAATAGCAAAAGGAATAATTAATTTAACTTTAAATGGTGAAAAAGCATCATATACAGCTAAGATAAGTAATGGAGATGTAATTGAAGTTTTTTGGAGTAATAATTAGTTAATTAATTTTAAGTAGATATTAAGCCTTTTAATAATTAGTAATAGCAGTATAAAATAAGCAATATAAATGGAGGAAATATAAAAGTGATAGATTTTAATAAAGAAGCTAATGAAATAAAGGAAGAACTTATAGAAATAAGAAGGGATTTTCATGAGAATCCTGAAATAGGATTTGAAGAAGTTAGAACTTCAAAAAAAATAAAGGAATTCTTAAAAGCAAATAATATTGAATATATTGAAATTGCAAAAACAGGGGTATGCGGTATTATAAAAGGAACTAAAGAAGGTAATAATAAAACTGTGGCTTTAAGAGGTGATATTGATGCGCTTCCAATTCAAGATATGAAAACTTGTGAGTTTAAATCAAAGGTTGATGGTATGATGCATGCCTGTGGTCATGATGCCCATACTACAATACTTTTAGGAGCAGGAAAGCTTTTAAATAAGCATAGGGATAAATTCTCTGGAACAGTTAAATTATTGTTTGAACCTGCAGAGGAAACCACAGGTGGAGCAACACCTATGATAAATGAAGGTGTTTTAGAGAACCCAAAAGTAGATTGTATCTTTGGGCTTCATGTTGATGAAGAGACGGAGTGTGGAACTATAAAGATAAAAAAAGGTGTAGTTAATGCTGCATCAAACCCATTTAGTATAAAAATTACAGGGCAGGGAGGTCATGGTGCATCACCTCATACTACTGTTGACCCAATAGTTATTGCAAGTCATATTGTAATAGCGCTTCAAACAATAGTAAGCAGAGAAATATCACCAGTAAATCCAATAGTAATAACTGTTGGAACTTTACATGCGGGCACAGCTCAAAATATTATTCCAGGAGAAGCTACTTTAAGTGGAATGATTAGAACTATGACTAAGGAAGATAGAGCATTTGCTATAAAGAGATTAAATGAAATTGTTAATGGAATTGCAGAAATGTCAAGAGCAAAGGCTGAAATAAAAGTAGATGAAAGTTATCCTTGCCTTTATAATGATGATTTATCTGTAGATTTAATAAATGAAAGCGCAAGTGAAATCATAGGAAAGAAAAATGTATTAGAACAAAAAGCTCCTAAAATGGGAGTTGAAAGTTTTGCATATTTTGCAAATGAAAGACCAGCCGCATTTTATTTTCTAGGTTCGGGTAACAAAGAAAAGAAAACTACAGAGCCTGCTCATAGTAATTTATTTAATATAGATGAAGACTGCTTGCCTATAGGAGTAGCAATTCAAGCATTAGCAGCTTTCAATTATTTAACTAAGTAATTTTATTTGACAACAGCAGATATACAAGGTACAATTCACAATGGATTATAAAGTCATTTATTTATAATCCATTGTGAAAATTTACGCATGTATAAGGTAACTATATTGTAATTAAGACCTTAATAAAAAACGTATCTATAAAAAAGAATGTAAAGCGTAATGCAGAACATATTAAGTGTAACTAATAACTTTTAAGGAATTTATAATACTTCTCCTTCATGTTGTATTGTCGATTAATATTTATTAATACAGCATGAAGGAGTAAATCTTATTAAATAAAAAATATGAATAAGAAGTGAGTTACCAAAATTGTTAACTGTAAAATTGTAAGGTGTTAACTGAATTAAAGGGGAGATTAGATTTGAAAATAGAAATAGGACCAAACGAAGCAGGTCAGAGATTAGATAAATTTTTAAGAAAACTTTTAAAGGATGTACCATTAAGTGCTATTTTTAAAGCACTAAGAAAAAAGGACATAAGAGTTAATGGTGCAAAGCAAAATGAAAAGTATTTCCTACAAGAAGGCGACTTAGTAGAAATTAAGTACATACAATCTAAGAAGGAAGATAAGACACAAAAATTTATTAAGGTTGATCCTAAAGGACTAAAAATTGTATATGAAGATGATAACATAATAATAGTTGAAAAATGGATTAATATATTGGTTCATTCTGATAGTAATGAAGGAAAAGAACCAACTCTTACAGATTATGTTCTTTCATATTTAAATGATAAAGGTGATTATGTACCTGAAAATGAATTGACTTTTACGCCAGCAGCGTGTAACAGGTTAGATAGAAATACCTCTGGTATTGTTATTTTTGGTAAAAGTTTTGAAGGGCTAAAATGTATAAATGAAGCTATTAGAGAAGATGAAATAAAGAAATATTATTATGCTTTAGCAAAAGGTAAGGTAAAAGATGGTCTTTATGAAGCTTATATACTAAAGAATCCTGATACTAATACTTCAACAGTTCATGATAAAGAAGTTAATAATTCTAAAAAGATAGAAATGGAAATAAGCACAGTAGAAACAAACGGAGCTTATTCGCTTTTAGAAATTAATTTAATTACAGGTAGAAGTCATCAGATAAGAGCCCACTTAGCTCATTTAGGGAGTCCTATAATTGGAGATAATAAATATGGAGATAAGAAATTAAATTCATTTTTTGAAAACAAATATGGCTTAAATTATCAATTTTTGTATGCATATAAATTAAACTTCAGAAATATTAATGGTAAGCTTAATTATTTAAAAAATAAAACAATAGCAATAGCATTACCTCCAATATTAAAAAAAATAAAGCAAGATGTGTTTAAGTTTTCACTTAGATAGGAGGTAAATATGGAGGAAAGATCAGCCCATAGCAGTAATAGAGGGTTTTTAATTCTTTCAATAGCAGGACTTTTAACTAAGGTAATATCAGTGTTTTATATACCTCTTCTTCAAAGGATAATTGGACTTGATGGATATGGAATATATCAAAATTGTTATGAGGTTTTTTTGTTTGTTTATGCAGTTACTAATTTAGGTACTCAGCCTGCCATTGCAAAAGTAGTTGCTGAGCTTACTGCTTTAGAAAAACCAAATGATGCTATAAGAACTCTTAAAATAGCGAGAACTCTTTTAGCTTTAGTTGGTGCTGTATTGACTATACTTTTAATGTCATGTGCATTTCCTATTGGAAGATTGATTGGAAATCCAGCGGCGTCATATGGAATATTAATGTTGGCACCAAGTATATTTGTCACCTCGCTGTTATCTTCCTATAGAGGATATTTTCAAGGTAGAAACAGCATGACTGCAATAGCAGTATCTCAAGTTTTAGAACAAATTATAAATATACTAATCAGCTTAACTTGTGCATTTTTCTTAGTGAAAATAAGTGTTGAATATGGAAGTGCAGGGGGAACTATAGGAACTTCAGTAGGAGCCTTGGTTGCCTGCCTTTATATGGTTTATATTTATACTTTGAAAAATTTTGAAGAAGATTCTGTAGAAGGTCAAGGTAGTAACAAGAGGGTTAGAACAAAACATATAATTAAAAAGTTATTTAAATATGGATTACCAATAACCTTAAGCGCTGGACTTCAAAATTTCGGAAGCCTTGTTGATATGGTAAATGTTAATGCAAGACTTGCAGCAGCTGGTTTTAATTTGCAGCAATCACAAGTGCTTTATGGAGTTTTAGGAAGATACAAAACACTATTATCTGTTCCACTTATAGTTGTAACAGCGCTTGGGACAACTGTATTGCCAGCAGTTTCAGCTGCTATGGCTTTAAAGGATAAGAAGGAAGTAAGAAGAAAAACTACATTTGCATATAGGCTAACATTTTTAATAACAATACCAGCAGCAGTAGGTCTTTCAGTACTTGGTAAAGAAGTATTTGAATTGCTTTATGGTACTGACCAAGGCTTTGATTTAATGGTGATGGGATCAGTAGTTCTCGTACTTATGGCAATTGTTCAAATACAAACTGTAATTTTACAAAGTATGAATAAACTTTACTTCGTACTTGGCACTTTTAGTATTGGTATAGTTGCTAAGATAATTGCAAATTATATTTTAGTAGGAATTACTGAAATTAATATTTTAGGAGTTGTAGTAGGTAACTTTTTATGGTTTGTAATACCTATGTTGTTAAATCAAAGAGCATTGAGAAAGGCTCTTAGAGTGAAAATTCCTTTATTTAGAAATTTGACAAGACCTTTTATTGCTTCGGGGTTAATGGCAATGACAATATATGCGATGAAAATGCCTATAGGAATAATAATCCAGATTACAAATGGAGGAATTGTTTTAAGAGGAATGACAACAATATTTATAATTGCAGTTGGTGGATTTGTTTATTTATATTCAATTATATTAATTAAGGGAATTATAAGGAATGACTTAGATAGTATATCTCCAAGAATATTCCATATGCTTCCAAGATTTTTAAGAGTAAAGCTTAAAAATTAGTTGATAGAAATATGATATTATCGTAATTAAATCATAGATTTCTTTATCTGCTTAAAGCAGGTGTTTACTGCTGTTACTAATTGTAAAATGTAACAGTAATAAATACCTGCTTTTTAATTATCATTTTCTCCAAAGGTGGCCAAGTAGGCAAAGATTATAAATACAAGACAAATGACTATAAAATTATTTATTATTATTGAATTTGCAAATATATGCTTTGAAAATATGTTTATTATTATAAAAGTTAAAAAACCAAGTAAAGTATAAATAATAATATTAGATTTGTTTAGATTGAGTTCAATATGCTTGTTTACTTCACACATATTAAGGAAAAGACTTATTGAGCAAGCTATGAGCATGGTTAAACTATATCCGAAAATATTAATTGAAGGAATTGCAGTAAATATGTATAAGCATATTAATTCCACTATAGCTTCAATTAATGAATTTCTAAGGATTATGTTTTGTCTATTAAGTCCATTTAAAATCCCAAACATGGTTACTGCAGGGAAAAATATTGGTGCAGTGGCAGAAGCAAATCTGATGTATTCTCCTAAGTCATTCCTGTTATAAAACATTTGCCCCAGATTATTTGGAATTACATTGCATATTATGGTGGTTGCTATTCCAAGTAAAAAAGCAAGTTTTATAACTTTTTTAATTCTAATGGAAGCTTCATATTGTTTTCCAAGCACCAAGGTCTGAGACAAATCTGGAATTAATAAAGTATTGATTGTACCAACTACAATTAAAGGAATTGTAATTATACTTAAAGCCATACCATTGTAACGTCCTATCATACTTAAAGCTTCATTATAATCAAAACCAGCAGCAAGTAAACGCCTAGGAACAATTAGTGTAGCAAGAGTTCCCAAAATATTTGTTAAAAAACCATTTATAAGTAGAGGAATAGATATTATTACAACATCAAAAAGAAGTTGAAAGCCACTTTCGGGAATTTCGTGTGAAGCAGGCTCTTTTTTAAGAGAATATTTGTAATAAATATAAAGAAAAAATAAGCTTTGAAATTCACCAATGCATAATGCAACAGTAGCTAAAGTAACCATAGTTTCAAGACTGTTTGCTTGTGTTAAAAAAATAAGCAAGCTTACAGTTAGAATTCTCATAGCTTTTTCGAAAATGTCAATTACAGCTGGTACAGTAATTTTTGAAGTGCCATAAAAGTAGCCTTTAAGTATGTTTGAAATTGCAATGCACACCATAGCAGGGCAAATAACTCTTATGGCATTTATTGTTCTGATATCATTAACCCCATAGGTACCTATTAATGGAGCTGAAAAGAAGACTATAATTCCTATTAAAAATGCCCAAGATATATTAAATAATGAAACGACTCTTATAGTTTTTACAATATTTTTATGTTCGCCTTTTTGAGTGTATACAGCAGTGATTTTTGATATTGAAGCAACTATTCCGGCGGTCATAAGACATATAAATAAATTGTAAATAGGCATGACTAAATTATAAAGTCCCATTCCTTCAGCACCTAAGACTTTGGAAAGATATATTGAAAATATAAAACCAAGTATACCAGTAGTTATGTTAGATACTATAAGTAAAAAAGAATTTTTTAAAAAATTATCTTTATCCAAACCTTATTCACTCCTTTAAATTACTATAAAGCATATTCAAATTAATATTTAAATATGAATTTATAGACTTTTTAAGTATTCAACAAAAGAGTACAAAAAGTAAGAAGAGTTTACAAATTAACTTAAAAAAGATATAATTGTTAAAGTAAAGAATATAACAAATAATGGGTATAAAGGGGGATAATATAATGGATAGAATTTCTGATAAAGAAATGATAAATTTTTTCTATAATGCAATTCCACTTATAGAAGTTCTTTTTGATGATGATATTTCTATGGCAATAACAGATACAGAAAAATACTTATATACCAAATATAGTAAAAATTTAGAATTAAGTGCTAGAGAAGGCGAAAGAATTTCAGAAGGCGGTGCGGTAGTAGAAGTTTTAAGAACTGGAAGAAGTGCTATAAAGGTTGTACCTGCTCATGTATATGGAATGGAATTTAAATCTTATGCTATTCCAATAAAAGAAGAAGGCATAATTGTTGGAGTTTTAGTAGTAGCAAAAAGTTTAGGGAAAAAGAATTCAGTAACAAATATTACGAAAAAGTTAACGGAATCACTTTCGCAAATATCAATAGGCATAAATGAAGTTGCTAAAGGCGTTCAAGAATTAGCAACTATGAATGAAAAAATCTTAGGAGAAACCATAGAAGCAAATGAAAGAGCTAAAAATACTGATGATGTATTAACTTTCATTCAAGGGGTTTCAACTCAAACAAACCTTTTAGGATTAAATGCTGCTATAGAAGCAGCGAGAGCAGGTGAAGCTGGAAAAGGCTTTAATGTGGTTGCTCAAGAAATTAGAAAATTATCTAATTCATCAAATGAATCTATTAAAAAAATTGATTCAGTTATAAAACACATTTCAACTTCAGTTGAAAGTATAAATTCTAATGTAAATAAATCAAACGATATTTCTCAAAATCAATCTGCAGCTTTAGAGGAAATAGCTGCATCTATTTCAGAATTAAATACAACTGCTAAAACATTGGAAGAATTAGCAGATAAATTATAGAAAAATATAGTGCATAGAAATATGAAGGAGGAAAATTAACCTCCTTCTTTTTGCTTGATTAAAAAGCCTTCCTTACAGTTTCATATTGGTAATGTGATTTAGAAATATATATTTCTATGGGATTAGATTTGAAAAATAACATTCCAATATGTCTTTTAATTTACATATATACAAAATGTATTATTTTCTTTTTTTCTAAATATAAATAGATAAGAAGATTATTTGTGATACATAATTGAAATATGGAAGTTTTTAAAAGGATTAATAAAAAGCAGTAAGGAGAGAGTTGATTGAAGAGGTTTCTAAAGTTTATTTTTTATTCAGTTATAATTGTTGTTTTAGCTTTTGGTTTATATAAATTTTCTAACCAATACAAGATGAATATTTTAAAAAATAATATTAGTTGGAGCGTTGAATGTAAGAATTGTAAAAATGCAGTAGCATTTGTAAAAGATGAATATAAAAATACTTATATAGCTTATGATGATCACATTAAAGTAATTAAAGAAGATGGAAGAGAAGAAGTTTTGCTTCAATCTAAATTATTTAAAATCCAAGATATAATCTTTTGCGATGATAAATTATATTTTATTACAAAGGATCAATTATATAAATATGATTTAAAGAGTAAAGATTTAAAATTAATCCTAGAAAACATACCCTCTGAAGGAAAATATTTAGACCGAAATTTAATTATAAAAGATTCAAAGCTTTTATTGTCAATTGGAAGTGCAACTAATTCAGGAATAGCTTCTGATTATGGAGTTTACTCAAAAGATAAAATTCCTTATGATAAAAGTTCTATAGATATAACCTTAAATGGAGTTAATTATGGAGAAAATAAAACAGGAGCTTTTATGCCATATGGTAATACATCAGAAAATGGACAAAAGGTAAGGGCGGAAAGTTTGGCTAATTCTTGTGTGATCGAAATTAACTTAGAGAATAATAAGCCAGCTTTATATGCTTCTGGAATAAGAAATATAAAAGGCTGGGATTTTGATAGTGAAGGAAGGCTAATTGGTATTGTTGGAGGTATGGAGAATATAGGTGAAAGGCCTATAAAAAGAGATTTTGATTACATTTATAAAATTGATAAAGGAAAATGGTATGGATGGCCTGATTTTAGCGGTGGAGATCCAATAAGTTCACCAAGGTTTAAAGGAGATAATACAGTTTTGCCACTTATAGCAAATCCTCCTAATAAAATAGTATCAGCACCTATTTACCAATATAATAATGTAGGATGTATAAGATATTTGGCTATAGATAAGGAAGGAAGAATTTTAGATAAGGATACAAAAATATATTATGATGATAGTGAAAAAACTATAGGTGCAATAACAAAAGATAATATTAAGTTGGATATATTAAAATTGAGAGATGAAAGCAAAATAAGAGGAATAAGATATTCAAAAGGGGATATCTTCATATTAGATAGTGGAGTAGGATGTATTTATAAATTGCAGTCAAATGATTCTAATTATAAATTTAACCTACCTAAACCAGTATGGGTATTTATTGGGGGATTTTTATTTATATTAACTTGTTTATTTATAGTTAGATCGTATTTAAAATATAAGATTAAATAAAAAATATTAAAATAAAACCACTGATTGTTAAGGAAATATTTGAATTAGAACAATGACAATATTGACTTGTAATACAGCAAAATATAGAACATGAAACTGCTTTATAGTGATTTAATAATCACTTTAGGGCAGTTTTATTGTTTTTGGAAATAGAACAAACAAATAAAGTTTATTCTGATGGTAAAAAATGTTAAAATGGATTTATAAGATTAATATTATTTTTAGATTAGTTTTCATAAATATTAATAAGTAGGGAGGAAAGGTAATGGGGAAAACGCTAGTAATTGATTTAGAGGATATTATTTTAAAAGGCGATATATTAGATGTTGGAGAAAAAAATCTAGGAGTTATATATAGTATTTCAAAGGAAGTTAAAGAAGAACTATCTTTAGATTATGTATCTGGAGACAGTAAAATAGAATTAAAAGATAGAAAATATGATGCGTGTACTTTCTTTTTTGAATTAAATAAATTATGGACCAATTTAGAAAAAGAAAAATTAATAAAGGAAGTAAGCTCTTATTTAAATGAATTTGGGGAGATTTATATTTGGGATATAAATAAGGAACGAGGAAAGGTATTTAATAATAAGGTAAAAGTAATACTTCCTAATGGAAAAATCAAAGAATTTGTTTTCAAAAATTTAAACTTGCTTTTAAATTCAAATCTTGAAGAAATAAAAAAGATATTACAAAAACATTTTGAAATAGTGGAAACTAAAGCATGGGAAGATGTTTTTTTTATTAAAGGAAAAAAATTAAGCAGGTAGTAAAAAAGAAATATTTAACTATAAAACAGTTTAAATATTTTAGTAGATAAATACGAAAATAGATAAGTATGAATATATAAAAATATGTATATATGAAACTAGATAACAATAAAAATATGAATATATATAAATATTTATAGATTTTATGAGGGTTAAAGAGGAATTGCATAATTTTGTAAAAGATTTGTTTTGAATATTCGAAAACAATGTAATATTGAATTAAAGCATATTTATATATTTTAATTATTTTTCTTACTTAAAGTAATTTACATGGATATAAATATTTAATGGCGGCATACTTGAAATAAATACAACTTAGTTCTTTTTATTAAAAACTTAATAATGTATACTATTAAAGTGATGAAAATTATTATTGTTTTCAAGTTCAAAGATAAATGAAAGGACGAGTTATAGATGAAAGTATTGATTACAGCAATTGACTCTAAATTTATTCACAGCAACTTAGCTGTTAGATATTTAAAGAATTTTACAAGGGATCTTAATTATGAAGCTAAAATAAAAGAACTTACTATAAATGATAGAGAAGAGAGAATATTAGAAGAAATAATTAAAGAGAAACCAGACATTGTTGCATTTTCAACTTATATTTGGAATGTTGAACTTATTTCAAGGGTAGCTAATTTAATAAAAAGAGTAAATCCAAAGATAGAAATTCTTTATGGTGGACCAGAAGTTTCATTTGACTCAAGAAGCTTTTTGAAAAATAATGTGGGAGAATATGTTATTGAAGGTGAGGGGGAAAAAACTTATAGGGATTTTATTTTGTATAAGTTAGGTAAAATTAAGCTAGAAGAGATTAAGGGGCTTCATTATAAAATAAATGATGTAATTTATTCCAATGAAAAACGTCCACTTATGTCCATGGAGGAAATAGTTTTTCCATATGAAGAAGACGAAGATCTGAGCAATAAAATAGTATATTATGAAGCATCACGGGGCTGTCCATTTAATTGCCGTTACTGTCTTTCATCTACAAGTCATGGAGTTAGATTTTTGGATATAGATAGAGTCCTAAATGAGCTAATGTATTTTATAAATAAAGAAGTCAGATTAGTTAAGTTTGTTGATCGTACATTTAATTGTAATTCTAAATTTTCTATGGCTATATGGGAATTTTTAATAAACCAAGATACAAATACTCAATTTCATTTTGAAATATCAGCAGATATATTAAATGACGAAGAAATAAAACTTTTAGCAAAGGCTCCAAAAGGAAGATTCAGATTTGAAGTTGGAGTACAAACAACAAATGATGAAGTGTTAAAAAATATAAATAGATTTGTTAATTTTAGCGATATTAAAGAAAAAGTTTTAGAAATTGAAGCATTAAGAAATATTGATCAGCATTTAGATTTAATAGCAGGACTTCCTGGAGAAGATTACGAATCTTTCAAAAAGTCCTTTAATGATATGTATGAAATAAAACCAGAGGAAATACAACTTGGTTTTTTAAAACTGTTAAAAGGTTCTTCTATGAGAGAAGATGCTGATAAATATGGAATGGAATACTCGCCATATCCACCATATGAAATTTTGAAAACAGATAAACTTTCATATGAAGAGCTGCTAAAGCTTAAAAAAGTAGAAGAAATGGTAGATAAATATTATAATTCTCAAAAATTTAAGCTTATTATCAAGTATTTTGAAAATAAATTTGATTCTCCGTTTGAGTTTTATTATAGCTTAGGAATGTTTTTTGAAAAGCAAGGATACTTCAGTAAGAACATAGGAAATTCTGAATACTATAAGGTATTTTTAGACTTTAATGAGAGTGTTTTAGAAGAAAGTAATGAATACTTAAAAGAAATTATAAGGTTTAATTACTTAATATTTAATAAGAGACGTGGATTGCCAGAATTTTTAAGAAGTGATATGGAAAAAGAAGAAGAAAAGAGCATTAAAGAAAAGCTTAAAGAAGAGTATTCATTTAAAGAATATCATTTAGAAAAGTTTGCTATAAGCATAGATAAATATATCAAAAGTGGAGAGATATTAGAAAAAAAATCATATTATATGTTTAACAATAACAATGAATATGTTTATTTAGAGAATATATAAAATATGTTAGATTCCTTTGCAAAAAAATGAAGAATAACCTCTGGAGGAGAGTATACTTATTAAATCTTGGGCATATTAATAACGTAATATAATAAGTAAACAAAGGAGGAGAAATATGGATAGTTCAACTATGACCATTTCAACAAAGCAAAAGTTAGAACATAAAGATAATAATGCTATAATAACCAATTCTACATCTGAAACTTTAATAGTATATGGACCAAGAAGAGAAACTGATGGAGGAAACTATGATAATTCATGGTATGTTCTTCATCCAGATAAGAGCACTTCGAAAAAATGGCAATGTGATGGCGTTTTTATACCAAAGGATAGAAAGCTTATGGAGATAAATGGGGAAATAATCCAAGGTCCAGTGGCTGTAAAGTACAGCAGTTTAATGCCTGTTACAATAATACAAGATGGAGATAAATATATAGAAAAGAATGGGCATAATGAGGGTGTATTTAGATCTGAAGAAATAGATTGGGATGTACCTGATTTTAGTGCTGAATATTGTCAAAATATAAGCATGGAAAAGTATCAAATTCCTTAATAGCTAATTAAACTTAATTTTTATACCTAAAATCATTTATAAAAATAACTATCATAATTATTTTAAGTTTTGTAAAGCATAATATGATGACTTTATATTATTTTTGAATAAATAACTCAGTTTATAGTTTGATTTTAACTTTATAATTATTAGTTTTCTATATATTTCAAAAATACATAATTGCTATTAAGTTAAATCTTGAGAATTTTCATATTCTTCTTGAAGTTGTTCCATAGGTTGTTCTTGCGCAGGATACCAACCTCTGTCTATAACTATATCAGACAGATCAAAGTGTTCTGTTATAGATTTGTCTAATTGTTGTTTTAGCATTGTTCTTAATTCAGGATTAACAGCTTCTGCTACAGCAGCAGATAAAGAAGTTGCACCAAACTTTGAATCCTTTATCATGTCTAATGCAATATCTTTATCGTTTAGTTTATTGTCATTTCCAAGTAAAGCATCTAAAAAAGACATACTATCACTCTCTTCCTATTCTATATTTGTATTATTTTCAATAAAAGTTTGCATTAAATTTATATTTTCTTTTTTACTTTCTAAACATTTCTCGGCAAAACTTTTTAATTCATCATCTTCTACCATAGGAATGCTTGCTTGAATTTTCTTTATACCAATAATATTAGTATCCATAAGCTCTCTTAATTCAAGGATTTCATGTGGTGTTAGAGTAGTAGTATTATTATTCATAAATTCACCTCCAAGGGTTATAAAATAAGATTAATATAGTTTACGTAGTATAATTTATTTATTGAGTAATTTCATTAATACATGATAAATCTTGTTGAAGTTGCTTGTCGGGAGTTTCATGGGCATTATACCAACCCTTATTAATTGAGATGTCAGAGAGTCTGTGATGTGAATTAACACATGCAGTTAGTTCATTCATAAGGGTGTTTCTTAGCTCTGAATTCGTTGTTTCTGTTAAGACTTTTGTTAATGTTGTTATTTCAGATTTTGAACTTGTCATTAAATCAAGCGCAATATCTTTTTCTGTTAATTGATTATTTTGAGGCATATGACATTCCTCCTTTCTATAATGTTTTTAATGCAGATTGTATATTTTTTAGAGTAGCTTTCTTAGAAGATAAGGTATCTTGCATATAATTTTTTAAATCTTGATCATTTACCATATTTATGCTAGCACTTACTTTTTTTATACCTAACATTTCTTGACTTATAAGCTCACGAACTTCAAGAGTTTCATGTGGTGTTAATCCCATATTACTCATACATATCACCTCCTAACTGTAATAGTATTGCACAAAAAAAAGTATAGATGTGTGGCAAATTAAGCCATATATTCAAAAGAAGTACTATGAGAGCATGTGTTTTTGAATCTACTCTTCTATTGTTGCTTAATGCAAATATGATTTTGAAATATATATGATAAATTGTGAGCAAAATAAGATTTTTACTATTTGTTGAGTAATGATTAATTAATATGTTTATTTCAAGGTCGGAAAATTATGTTTAGGTTTACTAGAAAAATATTGTTGTTAAATAAATTGTAAAAAAAGTATAAATAATTGAAAAAGTGGTATATTCCGTGTATAATAAACCTTATGAAGTAATCAATACCATATATAAAAACTGAAAAATTATTTAGCTTAATTGACATATAGGAGGTGATCTTGTGGCATTAAAAGCAATTGAAGAAATTAAGAACTCCGAAATAAAAGCAGAAGAAATAGTAAAAGAAGCAACAACCGCTGCAAAAGAAATGATTCAAAAATCAACAGTAGACGCACAAAAAAAATATGAAGACATTTTACTTAAAGCTAAAGAAAAGGCAGAAAACATTATTAATAAAGCTATTGAAAGTGGTAATAAAGAAGCTAAGCCTATTTTGGATAAGGGTGAAAAGGAAGCAAAGGAAATTAGAAATATATCTGAAAAGAAAATAAATCAAGCTGTAAATTTAGTGGTTGAAAGGATAGTGGGAATTCATGGCAATAGTTAAAATGAATAAGTTCACTTTGTTAGCCTTTGAATCAAAAAAGGAAGAACTTCTTGAAAAGCTACAGGCTTTTTCAAATGCTGAGTTAATTAATTTGCAGGATGAAAATCTTTTGGAAAACAATGAAATTCTTAAGGACTTGACTAAGGAGCAAATTGATTCTGATTTGGCAAAGTGGGAAGAGCAATTAGTAAGAATTAAGCTTACAATAAGTTTTTTAGAAAACTATATGCATAAACAATCTCGGATAAAATCTTTGACTAAAGAAAAGACTTCTTTAACTATGTCAGAACTCAAAGATAAGGTTTTAAATAGCAAGTTAAATGAAGTCTTTGAAAAAATAAGAGAATATGAAGTGTTATTAAATGATTTAGATAAGGAAAAAACAAGGCTTAAGGTAAGTGTTGAGAAATTAACACCTTATGTAGGTTTTAATGCTCCTTTTAGTTCTTTAAAAGAATTGAAGCAGGTTTCATACTTTTTGGGAAGCGTCCCAAGTTTTTATGAGGACAATATTATAAATGATTTAAAAGATTGTTATATAGAAATTATGTCTAAGGATGATAAAGAAACTTATTTTTTTGCATTAGTTTATAAGGAAGATGAAAAAGATGTTTTAGATGTTCTAAGAACTTTTAGTTTTACTCCTTTTAAGTTAGAAGAGGAAGATTCTCCTTTAAAAATAATTCATGACTATAATGAGAGAATAAGTATTATTGATGCAGATAAGTTTATAATAAAAGAACGTTTGGCTGGATATGAAGAAGAAATGAAAATATTGCAGCTAGCTTATGAATATTATAATAATTTAATTATAAGAAAAAATATTAGTAATAATTTGTTGAAAACTGAAAATGTTACTGTAATACAAGGATGGATACCAGAAAGTAAAAATGATGAATTTACAACAATAATTCAAAATATCCTAGAAGAAGAATATTATTTGAATTTTGAAGAGGTTAAAGAAGAAGAAATAGATGATGTTCCTATAAAGCTTGAAAATAATGATTTAAATGAATCATTTGAAGCTGTTACAGGAATGTATAGTCTTCCTAAATATAATGATATAGATCCAACCCCATTTGTAACACCATTTTATTTGACGTTTTTTGGAATGATGGTTGCTGATGCAGGATATGGACTACTGATGTTAATATCAACCTTGGTATCATTAAAATTCTTTAAGCTTGAAGAAAATACTAAGAAGATGGTTAAATTTTTTATGTATTTAAGCTTTCCAACAATTACTTTTGGTTTAATGTATGGATCAGTTTTTGGAGACATAATTAAATTTAATGGCTTAATTGATTCAAGCAAAGACTTTATGACAATATTAGTATTGTCCTTCGTATTTGGTATTATTCAAATATTTTTTGGTATGGGAATAAAAGCTGTTTTATTAATAAGAATGGGAAAGCCATTAGAAGCTTTTATGGATGTAGGCTCTTGGGTTATAACTTTATTATCTTTTGGAGGAATTGGAGCAGGAACAATGCTGAACATTCCTGTGCTAAAGACAATATGTACTTTTTCTGCAATAGTTGGAGCACTTCTCATTGTATTTACTCAGGGAAGATCAGCTAAGACAGTGGGCGGTAAAATTGGACAAGGATTATATCAATTATATGGTATTACAAGTTATCTTGGTGATTTGGTATCATATGCAAGACTTATGGCTATAGGCCTTTCAGGAGGTTCTATTGCAGGTGCAATTAATATGATTATTAAAATGCTCCCAGCACCAATTGGATTATTTGTTATAGGACCGATATTATTTGTAATATTTCAAACAGTAAATTTATTATTATCATTATTAAGTGGATATGTTCATAGTTTGAGACTTACTTATGTAGAATATTTTTCGAAGTTTTATGATGGCGGCGGCAAACCATTTAAGCCATTTGAAACCCAAACTAAGTATATTAATTTAAAGAGAGATTAGGAGGAAATTTAAGATGGAAATGACATGGATACAATTTCTTATTGATAACAATGGAGGATTTATTTTAGGGGCGTTAGGAGTGGCATTAGCTGCTGGAATGTCAGGAATAGGCTCGGCTAAAGGTGTGGGGATAGCTGGAGAAGCTGCAGCAGGCTTATTATCGGAACAACCTGAAAAATTTAGTAAAGCATTAATTCTTCAATTATTACCTGGTACACAAGGTCTTTACGGTTTTGTAATTGGATTATTAGTACTTCGTCAATTAAAACCAGAAACAACACTTGCACAAGGTGTATATTTATTATTTGCTTGTTTACCAATAGCAATTGTTGGATTATGGTCAGCAATAGCACAAGGTAAAACGTCTGCAGCAGGTATGCAGATTTTGGCTAAAAAGCCAGAACAAAATACTAAAGGAATACTTCTAGCTGCAATGGTTGAAACATATGCAATATTAGCATTCGTTGTATCATTCTTATTAGTAAATTCAGTATTTAAATAAGAATAGGATGTGAAAATAATGGCTAGTATAAATAATTTAACTTCTAAGATTATTAAAGATGCAGAAGATAAGAAGGAAGTTATACTATCAGAGGCTGAAAAGGAAAGTAAGAAAATATTTAACAAAAAAGTAGAAGAAGCAAAAGCAGCTGAAAAGATTATTATAGAAAAAGCTGAAAGAGAAGCTGGTTCAAGAAAGGAAAGAATAATTTCAAATGCACACCTTAAAAGTAGAAATGAGAAATTAAAAGCAAAGCAGGAGATTATAAGCGAAGTATTTGAAGAAGCCATAAAATCTCTTTGCAATTTGAGGGAAGAAGATTTTGTTGACTTTGTTAAAAAATTTACTTTGAATAGCAGAATTACAGGAGAACAAAAAATTATTTTAAATAATGAAGGGAAAAAAATTATTTCTAATGAGATATTATCTGAAATAAATGAAGAGCTTAAACCAAAAGCAAGTATAATTTTTAGTGAAGAAACTAGAAATTTTAAAGGTGGATTTATCTTAGAGAAAGATGGTATTGAAATAAATAATACTTTTGAAGCTTTGGTTAATTCTCTAAAGGATGATTTAAGCCTGGAAGTTGCAAGAGATCTTTTTTAGTTAAGGAGGTTAACTAATGGATAAAATGATATTTAATCAGGTTATACCAAGAATCAGAGTATATGAAACAAAACTCCTTGATAAATCAAAATTGGATAGGATGATAGAGTCAAGTTCTGCTGAAGAAGCTTTGAAGGTACTTCAGGAAACTGAGTATGGAAGTCTTGTTTCCAGTATTAAAAGAGCAGATGAGTATGAGATTATATTAAGTGAAGTGTTAAATAGATTATTTAACTTAATGTATGAAATAAGTCCCGTAAAAGCTCTTGTTGATTTAATGAGTATTAAATATGATTACCAAAATATAAAAGTGATTTTAAAAGGAATATTTCTTAAAGAAGATTTATCACATTTAATAATATCTGTTGGAAGTCTAAATACTTTAAAGTTGAAAGAATTAATAGAAAATAAAGATTTAAGTGATTTTCCGGAAGTGATAAGAGAGGGGATAAATGAGTCCATATCTACCTTTGAAACTACAAAAGATCCTCAAACAATTGATATTATATTAGATAAATATATGTTTAAATCATTACTACATATTAAAGATGAAATAAAAGATTCTTTTATAAATAAATATGTAACAGCATTAATTGATTCTACAAATTTAAAAACACTTTTAAGAGTAAAAAAACAAAATAAAGATAGAGAATTTTTAGATTCTGTTATCATTGAAGGCGGTCTCATAGATAAAGATAAAATACTAAGTATGCTTAATGACGATGCCGAAAATATATATGGGAAAATTTCCACTAGCAGTTATTCAGAATTTATTAAAAGCGGTCTAGAGTATTATTCTAAAACTGGTTCAGTTAGCCTATTAGAAAAATTAATTGACAATTATATAATGCACCTAATGAAGGATGCAAAAATAATTCCTTTTGGTGTAGAGCCATTACTTGCTTATATTTATGCTAAGGAAACAGAAATAAAGATTATAAGAATTATAATGGTTAGTAAAATCAATAATATTTCTGGAGAATTAGTTAGAGAAAGGCTGCGTGATATTTATGTTTAAGAAAATAGGTGTAGTTGGAGATAAAGATTCAGTTTTAGCCTTTAAAGCTTTAGGAATAGATGTGTTTCCAGTTAATCACAGTGACGAAGCAAGAAAGACAATAGATAAATTAGCTATGAATGACTATGCAGTTATATTTGTTACTGAACAGGTAGCTCAAGGAATAGAGGAAACTATAGAAAGATATACAAAACAAATGCTTCCTGCTGTAATACTAATTCCAAGCAATCAAGGAAGCTTAAATATCGGGATGCAAAGAATTAATGATAATGTAGAAAAAGCTGTAGGCGTTAATATTTTGGGCAATTAACAATGAAGAATAAAATTCCTTAAAGGAATTTTTGTAATATATTTAAAGGAAACCAAAGGTTTGCATTCATAGTTGTTAACTGTTAATTGTCAATTGTTAACTGAAAGAAAGGTGGTTGAGAAGTTGAAGACCGGAAAGATAATTAAAGTTTCAGGACCTTTAGTAGTTGCAGAAGGTATGGAAGAAGCAAATATATATGATGTTTGTAAGGTTGGACAAAATGGACTTATAGGTGAAATTATTGAAATGAGGGGAGATAAGGCATCCATTCAGGTTTATGAAGAAACATCAGGAATAGGACCTGGAGATCCAGTTGTAACTACTGGTGAGCCATTAAGTGTAGAGCTTGGCCCGGGGCTTATAGAAGCAATGTTCGATGGAATACAAAGACCATTAAATGCTTTTATGGAGGCAGCTAAATCAAACTTCTTAAAAAAGGGGATTTCGGTTCCATCATTAAATAGAGATAAAAAATGGAAATTTAATAGTATTGTTAAAGCAGGAGATAAAGTAACAGCTGGAGATATTATTGGAGTAGTTCAGGAAACACCAGTTGTTGAACATAAAATTATGATACCAATTGGTATTGAAGGCAAGGTTAAAAAAATTAAGGATGGAGAATTTACTGTTACGGATACAGTTTGTATTATTGAAACATCAAATGGTGAAAATGAAGTAACCTTAATGCAAAAATGGCCAGTAAGAAAAGGCAGGCCTTATACTGCTAAGATTAATCCAGTTGAACCAATGCTTACAGGGCAGAGAGTTATAGATACATTTTTTCCAGTAGCTAAAGGAGGAGCGGCTGCAATTCCTGGTCCATTTGGAGCAGGTAAGACAGTTACTCAGCATCAAATAGCTAAGTGGGGAGATACTGAAATAGTTGTTTATGTTGGCTGCGGAGAACGTGGTAACGAAATGACAGACGTTTTAAATGAATTTCCAGAGCTTATTGATCCCAAAACTGGAGAAAGTTTAATGAAGAGAACGGTTCTTATAGCTAATACTTCAAATATGCCAGTTGCAGCAAGAGAAGCTTCAATATATACAGGGATTACTATAGCTGAATATTTTAGAGATATGGGGTACTCAGTATCCATTATGGCTGACTCAACATCAAGATGGGCAGAAGCTTTGAGAGAAATGTCTGGAAGACTTGAAGAAATGCCGGGAGATGAAGGATATCCAGCATATTTAGGTTCAAGACTTGCTGAATATTATGAAAGAGCTGGAATGGTTAAATGTCTAGGTGATGGAGAAAGAATTGGATCAATTACTGCAATTGGTGCTGTATCACCTCCAGGAGGAGATATTTCAGAGCCAGTTTCACAATCTACTCTTAGAATAGTTAAAGTATTCTGGGGATTAGATGCTGGTCTTGCTTATCAAAGACATTTTCCAGCAATTAACTGGTTAAGCTCATATTCATTATATGAAGGTACTGTTGACAAGTGGATGAATGAAAATGTAGCAGAAGATTTTGGAAAGCTTAGAATAGAAGCAATGACTTTACTTCAAGAGGAAGCAAGTCTTCAGGAAATTGTACGACTTGTTGGTATTGATGCTCTTTCAGAAAAGGACAGGTTAAAGCTTGAAGTAGCTAAATCTATTAGAGAAGATTATTTACAACAAAACAGTTTCCATGATGTTGATACCTATACTTCCTTAAATAAACAATATAAAATGTTAAAGCTTATTATTGAATTTAAGAGGGAAGCTGAAAGAGCATTAGGAGAAGGTGTTTATCTAAGCAGCATATTAAATCTTGAAGATATAAAAGATAGAATTGCAAGAAGTAAATATATAGATGAAAAAGATATAAAGAAGATAGATGAAATTTCTGTGGACTTAAAGTCTGCAATTGAAGAGCTTATAAACGAAGGAGGGTCATTAAATGATTAAAGAATACAAGACAGTAACAGAAGTTGTTGGCCCTTTGATGGTAGTTGAAGGTGTTGAAGGCGTTAAATATGATGAATTAGTAGAAATAGAACTTCAAACTGGAGAAAGACGAAGAGGTAAAGTTCTTGAAATAAATGGCTCAAAGGCTATGGTGCAAATTTTTGAAGGCTCTGCAGGTATTAATTTAAAGAATACAAAAGTCAAATTTTTAGGCAAACCACTTGAAATTGGTGTGTCTGAAGATATGTTAGGAAGAGTTTTTGATGGTATGGGAAGATCTAAAGACAATGGCCCTGATATAATACCTGAAAAAAGATTAGATATAAATGGTGAAGCTATTAATCCTGTAGCTAGAGATTATCCCTCAGAATTTATTCAAACAGGAGTTTCTGCTATTGATGGTCTTAATACCTTAGTAAGAGGCCAAAAGTTACCTGTTTTCTCAGGAGCAGGACTTCCACATGCGGCTCTTGCAGCACAAATAGCAAGACAAGCTAAAGTTTTAAATTCAGATTTTAAATTTGCCGTTGTTTTTGCAGCTATAGGTATTACCTTTGAAGAAGCTCAATTTTTCGTAGATGAATTTAAGGAAACAGGAGCTATAGATAGATCAGTTTTATTTATGAATCTTGCATCTGATCCTGCCATTGAAAGAATAGCAACCCCAAGAATGGCGCTTACAACTGCAGAATATTTAGCATACGAACTTGGAATGCATGTGCTTGTTATAATGACAGATATAACAAATTACGCAGAAGCTTTAAGAGAAATTTCAGCAGCAAGAAAAGAAGTTCCAGGAAGGCGTGGATATCCAGGATACTTATATACTGACCTTTCAACTTTATATGAAAGAGCAGGAAGAATTAGAGGAAAAGCTGGCTCAATTACTCAAATTCCAATACTGACAATGCCTGAAGACGATAAAACTCACCCTATTCCAGATTTGACTGGATACATTACAGAAGGTCAGATAATACTTTCAAGAGAATTATATAAGAAGGGTGTTACACCACCTATAGATGTACTTCCATCCCTTTCGAGACTTAAAGATAAAGGGATTGGAAAAGGTAAGACAAGGGAAGATCATGCAGATACTATGAATCAGTTATTTTCAGCATACTCTCAAGGTAAACAGGCAAAAGAACTATCAGCTATACTTGGAGAATCAGCTTTAAGTGATACGGATAAAAAGCTTGCTAGATTTGCAGAAGCTTTTGAAGAAAAATATGTATCACAAGGATTTGATGCTAATAGAACAATTGAAGAAACTTTAAATTTGGGATGGGAATTATTAAAGATGATCCCAAGATCAGAGCTTAAGAGAATTAGAGATGAATACCTTGAAAAATATATGCCAAGAGAGGAAGCGTAGCTTATGGCAAAGTTAAATGTCAATCCTACCAGGATGGAACTCTCTAAGCTAAAAAAAACCTTAGCAACGTCAACTAGAAGTCATAAACTTTTAAAGGATAAGCAGGATGAATTAATGAGGCAGTTTATTATTCTTGTTAAAGAAAACAATAAACTTAGAAAAGAAGTAGAAGAAAAACTTCAAAGTTCATTAAAAGATTTTGTTATGGCAAGAGCTGTAATGAGTTCAGAGTTTTTAGAAGAAGCAATTGCTTATCCCAAAGAACATATTTCAGTGGAAGTTGCAGAAAAAAATATAATGAGCGTATCTGTTCCGGTAATGAACTTTAAAAGACAGCTTGAGGGAGATGAAGGGAGTATATATCCTTATGGATTTGCTAACACTTCTTCTGAACTTGATGATACACTTTCTAAGCTTTATGGAATTCTTCCACAGCTTTTAAAGCTTGCCGAAGTAGAAAAAGCTTGTCAGCTTATGGCTGATGAAATTGAAAAGACTAGAAGAAGAGTTAATGCTCTTGAATATAGAACTATTCCAGATTTAGAAGAAACCATAAAATACATTAGAATGAGATTAGATGAAAATGAAAGAGCTTCTATAACAAGATTAATGAAGGTCAAAAGCATGATTGAACAAAGAGGTTAAGTTATTAATCAATTAGATGAAATAATAATAGACCAGTTAGGATATAATTTATATCTCTGGTCTATTTTTAATGTATATCAAAAATATTGTTATAGATTTATTAGTTCAAATGATTTTATGATGGCATTATATTTTGTGTTCTAAGCTTAATAATTTTGTAATTGATATAAAATATCTTTAATAGTATAATCTAATAGTGAGTTAATCGAAGTGGAAGACTTGGATATAATTTACTGAAATAGACTGAATAAACTAAGGAGCAGGAATGATGAATTATATATTAGCAATGGTAGTTTCACTTATAATTGCACTAATTACCATGCCATTTCTTATGAAACTAGCTAGTAAGTTACATTTTACAGATAAACCTAATAAGCGTAAGCAGCATAAAAAGCCAACACCTCTATGTGGAGGAATTGCTTTATATATAGGATTTTTTATTTCATATTTTATATTTAAAAGAGAAAATTTTAATCAACAGATAACAATATTTATAGCAGCAACAATGATAGTGTTAATTGGATTAATTGATGACTGGTATAAAACAAAAGGAAAGGAATTTCCTATATTACCTAGATTAGTTGTTCAGATATTTTCGGCAATTCTGGTGTTTAATGCAGACATTGCATTTAAAGGTTTTACTAATCCTATTTCGGGAGTTTTCATAGAATTAAATCCAACAATACAATTTTTGCTTACAATCACATGGATATTTGGAGTTACTACTGTAATAAACTGGTCAGATGGAATGGATGGTCTGGCAGGAGGGTTATCATTAATATCAGCAGCAACTTTCTTTTTTGCAGCAATAATATTAGGTCAACCTGAATCAGCATTAGTTTCTATAATACTAGCAGGTGCCATTTTAGGATTTCTTTATTATAATAAATACCCTGCAAAAGTATTTATGGGTGATTCGGGAGCAAACTTTTTAGGCTTTATTTTAAGTATTACAGCATTAGAGGGTGCATTTAAGCAAGCTACAGTATTTAGTTTAGTTATACCAATACTTGCTTTAGCTGTACCTATATTCGATAATTTATTTGTTATTTTTAAGAGATTTACAGAAGGAAAGCCAGTATATCAAGCAGATAGAAGTCAAATACACTTTAGACTTGAAGAAAAAGGCTTTTCAACTGTTCAGATTATAAATTATATAATGGTGATTAGTTTTACTTTTAGTGCAATTTCCATAGTTTTGCTGTTACTAAGAGATAAGTAGATAAGTGAGAGTCCAAATCTTGCATTTGGATACTCGAACTTAGCTAATAACCGAAGGGCATTAGCTTCATATAAGAATGATTTTGTGTGAATCACTTACTTAGGGAACGAACGTGAGTCGAGTTTCTATGCAAAATTCTTTACAAAAAAGTTTTTATAATATATAATGAATTAAATATTATACTTATCAAGAGTGGTGGAGGGACTGGCCCGATGAAACCCAGCAACCGATGTATTCCTAAAGGATATATAAGGTGCTAAATCCTGCAGTGTAAGAACTGATAGATAAGGTGTTTAAGAGCTTTTAAGCCTAAAGGAAATACCTTTAGGCTTTTTTTTATAAGCTATATGAGTGATATTAAGTTATATCATACAAAAATTATTTAATAAAATGGAGGAATAATTAATATGGGTTAAGACTTGACATCTATAAAGCAATAAGCTGATAATTTATTAAACTGTTACGGTTAAGAGCAATAACAAATATAGAAAAGTGTTAAATAATAAGTATCAAAGAGAAAGTAGATTTGAAGAAAATTCACTTAAACTATTAGTTCTTAACTCATAACTGAATTGGGGGTGCGTATATGGAAAACTTTGAACTTGAGATAAACAAAGATGAAGTACTAAGATATTTAGGTCATAAAGGCCAAGATATAGATGAAACTTTATTAAATACAATTGATGAATGTAGAGACGAAGTGAAAAGAATAATCCAACCAAGAGTAGTATATACATATAAAAATATAAAACCAGTTGATGAGGGAGTAGAAGTTATTACTACAAACTTAATTTTAAAGGGAAATGACATAAGAGAGCATTTAAAGAATTCAACAGAATGTGTATTAATGGCAGTAACCTTAGGAAACGAAATAGAAAGAAAAACGCGGCTATATGAAAAAACAAATTTAACAAAGGCACTTATTTTAGATGCTTGTGCTACAACAGCAGTAGAAGAAGTGTGTGATATAGTAGAAAATGGTGTTAAGGAAAAAGCAATTTCAAATGGAATGAATATAACATTTAGGTATAGTCCAGGATATGGAGATTTACCGTTAGATGTTCAAAATAGCTTTTTAAGAGCATTAGATGCTGGCAAGAAAATAGGGCTTACAGTATCAGAAAATAATTTATTATTTCCTAGAAAGTCTGTTACGGCTATAATAGGAATAGTGAATAATGGAAAAGAAAAGAAAAGAAAGAGCTGCAAAGAATGTAGTAATTATGAAAATTGCAGTTTTAGGAGAGAGGGAGAAAGTTGTGGGGCTTAAAGAATATATAAAAGACAACATTTTGATTTTTGATGGAGCAATGGGGACTATACTTCAAAAGAAAGGCTTAAAGCTTGGTGAAAATCCAGAAGTTTTGAATTTAAAGGAACCCAATATAATAGAAGAAATTCATAGAGAATATATAGAAAGTGGAGCTAATGTAATATCTACAAATACATTTGGAGCTAATGAGCTAAAATTAAAGCTTTGTAATTTAGAAGTTGAAGAGGTTGTTGATTCAGCAATACAAATAGCTAAAAAAGCAAAAGGAAGCAGTAATACATATATTGCATTAGATATAGGACCTATAGGAGAATTATTAGAGCCTATGGGAACATTGAGCTTTGACAGAGCTTATGAAATCTTTAAACGTCAAGTGGTTCAAGGAAGTAAGTCAGGTGCAGATATAATTTTACTTGAAACAATGACAGATTTATATGAGCTTAAGGCAGCAGTGCTTGCAGCAAAGGAAAACTCTGATTTACCTGTATTTGCTACAATGACTTTTGAAGAAAATTTAAGAACATTTACAGGCTGCTCTCCAGAAGCTATGGTACTTGTTTTAGAAGGCCTTGGAGTAGATGCTCTTGGAGTTAATTGTTCACTTGGACCAAAACAATTAAAGCCTATAATTGAAGAAATATGCAGTTTAGCTCATATTCCAGTAATGGTTCAGCCTAATGCAGGTCTTCCAACCTTATCAATAGGAAATGAAACAAAATACGATGTTACAAAAGAAGAATTTGCCGATACTTTATGCAGCTTTATTAATTCAGGTGTTAGAGTAATTGGAGGCTGCTGTGGTACAAATCCAGATTATATAAGAGAGTTGGCTGACAGAGTAAAAGATAAAAAGCTTGAGCCTGTAAATAACGAAAGTTATGCAGCAATTTGCACACCATCAAAAGTAGTAAGAATAGATGGAGTTAGAATTATTGGTGAAAGAATTAATCCAACTGGTAAGAAATTATTTAAAGAAGCATTAAAAAATGAAGATTTAGATTATATTTTAAAGCAAGGAATCGAGCAAGTAGAAGCAGGAGCTCCTATTTTAGATGTTAATGTAGGGTTACCTGAAATTGATGAACCTAAAATGATGCGTAAAGTAATAAAAGAAATTCAAGGAATAATGGATACTCCACTTCAAATAGATTCATCAGATATTAATGCCATAGAAACAGGTTTAAGATATTATAATGGAAAGCCTATATTGAATTCAGTAAATGGAGAAGAGAAGGTTTTAGATACAATACTTCCATTAGTAAAAAAATATGGAGCTAGTGTTGTTGGATTAACTTTAGATGATAATGGAATTCCTACTAAAGCTGAACAGAGATTTGCTATAGCAGAAAAGATTGTAAAGAGAGCTGCTGAATATGGTATAAAGAAGGAAGATGTTTTTATCGATTGTTTAGTACTTACTGTATCAGCACAACAAGAAGAGGTTCAGGAAACATTAAAAGCTGTAAGAATGGTAAAGGAAAAATTAGGAGTTAAAACTGTACTTGGAGTTTCAAATATATCTTTTGGGCTTCCAAACAGAGAACTAATAAATGAAACCTTCTTAGCTTTAGCTCTTGCAAATGGATTGGATATGCCTATAATGAATCCAAATGCAGAAGGAATGATGAGAGTCATACATTCTTATAATGTTTTATATAACCATGATAAGAATGCTGAAGTATACATTAGTAATTATGCAAATGTTGATTTAAAGAGTACTGTTACTGTTAAAAATGGCAATAATTCTAATGGCAGTAATGATTCAAATAGTGAACATGATCTGAAATATATTGTAATAAAAGGTCTAAAAGAGGAAGCTAAACAGGCTACAATAGATCTTTTAGCTGATCATGAAGAACTTGAAATAGTTAATAAATATTTAATCCCTGCCTTAGATGAAGTGGGGTATAAATATGAAAAAGGTGAATTGTTCCTGCCTCAATTAATACAGGCTGCTGAAACTGTAAAAAATGCTTTTGAGGTATTAAAAGCACAAATAGCTAAGAGTAATTCGAAGTCAATTTCAAAAGGTAAGATTATAGTTGCAACTGTAAAAGGTGATATTCATGACATAGGAAAAAATATAGTTAAGGTTATTTTAGAGAACTATGGCTATGAAATGATAGATTTAGGAAAAGATGTTCCTATTGAAACAGTAGTAGAAGAGGCTAAAAGGCATAAGGTTTCCTTAATTGGATTAAGTGCTCTTATGACGACTACAGTTAGAAGTATGGAAGAAACCATAAAAGCACTAAAGGAAGATGGCTATAAAGGTAAAATTTTTGTAGGAGGGGCTGTTGTGACGGCTGATTCTGCAGAAAGAATAGGAGCTGATTTCTATGCTAAGGATGCAAAAGAATCAGTTGAAATAGCTAAAAAAGTATTAGGATAATAGCGTAAAATCTTGTAAGAATAAAATAATATGCTTAAGGAAGAGAGTGCGTGAGCATTCTCTTTCTTTACTGGAATTTTACAATTTATAGTATTGTGTTATAATAATATTTGGTTTTGGACAAGCAGTATATAGATGCAGTAATTTTTGTAGAAAAGAGGATCAATATGAAACAGGAACGATTACGTGAAATAGATATTTTAAGGGCTATAGCTTTTATTTTTGTTGTAGTTCAGCATACTTTAGGGGGATATTCAAATATTGAAGGGATTCCATATAACAGTTATATTGTTATGAAAATAATTTATATAATGGCTACTCCTGCAGTACCAATTTTTCTATTTATAAGTGCAGTTGCATTATTTTATTCACACTCTAAAAAGTTAGATTATAAAAGTTATTATTTAAAAAGGATAAAATATATACTTATACCATATATAATATGGTCTGCAATAAATATGATAGAACTTGGGAATGAAGATAGATTCAAAGATTTTGTAACTGAAGTCATTGGAGGAAATGGTGGATTTCATCTTTGGTATATGGGAATGGTAATAAGAATATTTCTATATTTTCCTATTATTCTTTGGTTAGTTAAGAAAGTTCATTCGTTGAAAGTTAAGTTTAGAATTGGAATTTTTATTTTATTATCTGGTATTTATTATGAAGTTTTGAAATTTCAAGGGGATATTTCAGATAATATGGGAAAACTAATATTTGGGATTCCAACAGAGATACAACAAAGAATTATAGATATATCGCCATTGTTTTGGTATTTATATTTTTTAATTGGTATTTGTTTTATTTTAAATTATGATTACTTAAAGAAAAAAATTATAAAACACAAAATTATCATTTTAGTAAGCTACGCATTTTTACTTTCATATGCTTTTTTTAATGAAATAGGGAAAATTGATTCTATAAAAGGTGCTTATTTGCTATATATGATATTTTCAATAATTGTATTTTACCTAGCAGCTGTAAAATTGGTAGAAAAAGATATTATTTATAGGATGGTTAAAATTATAGGAGATTATTCATTTGGTGCATATATGGCACACATTATTGTAGTTAATTATGTATCAAATCAAATTATTATTGAATTTAATACTAGAAATTATCTGTTCATAGGTACATTAACTTTAATAATAACTGTAATAGTAACTCCTCTACTAATGAAGATGATAAGTTATATTCCTTTTTCAGAATATTTAACAGGTGCTAAAAGATCTCATTTAAATTTAAAAACAATAGTGGATTATAAAGAAAATTTGGCAGAAAAAAATATTAAAACAAATTACTTGCTAAAAAAGTTTATAAAGCAATAGAAAGTAATTAAATTAATCTACAAGAGCCCTGAAATAAACGGAGTAATCAATATTTACTTCATTTATTTCAGGGCTCTTATTTACAATATTATAATAAATCTATTATATCTAAATCATCAGGCATATAGATTTTACCATTAAACTCTTCTTGTCCTTCTTTTATGTAAAGCTCTTTTCTGTTTGCTAAATTCTTATCTTCTGTATGATATAAAATAACATTTTTAACATTTAATTCCCTTGCATTTTTACAAGCATCTTTTGCAGTAGCATGGTGCTTTTCGTAAGGCTTGAATATTTCTTTTTGAGAATAAAGACAAAAAGCTTCATGAAATATATAATCTACATTTTCGCTGTAAGCTTTTATTGTTTCTCTATAAGGTTCATCACCCAAAAATGTCAAGGATTTGCCATTAGTTAAAATTGTTTTAAATCCATGTTGAAGATCTTTTGTGCTTTGTATGTTAAAGAATGTTGTAGCTCTATCAAGAATAATTGCAGTAGAACCATCTTTGATTTCATTAAATACAATTCGTGAATCAAATAAATTTAAGAATTTTTTTTGAAGAACATAAGAACAAATTGTTTTAATTGCATCTATTGAAGTTTTATGACAATAGATATTGAAGCTCCCTGTATATTTACCATTTAATATACTTTGAGCAACAGCACGGATTATCCAAACGCTGCCTAATATGTGATCATTATGATTGTGAGAAATAAACATATTATGTATTTGATTAATAGATATATTTGATTTTTCCAAATTAGTTAAGATAGTATTACCACCACCTGCATCTATAAGAAAATGCTCCTCATCCTTTGATAATGTGAAGCAGGTATTATAACATTTTGTAACCATTGCAGAGCCAGTGCCGAGTATATGTACTTTTTCCATATTTACATCTCCTATTGTATAAAAAATATTTTTCAAATTAAAACCGAAAATTGTATATGTAGAGCATAAAATTTTTATAAAAACAAATTATATTATAAAAGGTATATAGAATAATTACAACAACATAACAATATTTCATTATGATTAAATTCTTTAATTTAGTACATTATAACTTAGTAAGTTGCGTAAAGTTTAAATTCCATGAAGGCATTACTTCTTAATATGAATAAATATCCAATATAAAAAAATATAAAGATATTTACTTGTGAGTATATATAAGATATACTTGTGTATATACAGTTAAAGTTTAAGGAGGAAATAACTAAAATGAATAATAAAATAAAACAAATGGTATATGCAGGATTGCTTACTGCGCTTGCAATAATAATTCCTATTCAATTTGGATTTTTAAAAATTATAATTCCGCCTTTTACAGCTACACTAGCAGCACATGTACCAATGATGTTAGCGATGTTAATATCGCCAGTAGTGGCAGTTGTAGTTGGGGTTGGATCTACGATTGGATTTCTAATATCGGGAACACCTGCACCAGTAGTAGCTAGAGCTGCAACTCATATTGTTGTAGGATATGTGGGAGCACGTATTATTATGAGTAATCAAAGCTACATAAAAGCGGCTATTATTACAGCTCCAATTCATGGTATATTAGAGATGTTGGTAGTGATACCATTTATAGGATTTAATGTGTATCAATTGCTTATTGTAACAGCAGTAGGAAGTATGCTCCATCATGCTGTTGACAGCACAATAGCTTATGCAATAGTTAAAGCAGTAGCAAAAGCAAGAAATAAAGATATTTATAATGTTTTTGGTGAATTTAAAAGTGAAAATCAAGGTTTATTAGTTGAAAATTCTAAAATCTAATATATTGCAAAGCAGAGCTTAATTCTTAAAAAAGATGAATTAAGTTCTTTTTCTGTTTTGAATTAATGGAAAATGTTAAAAAGATATAGACAAAAATGTTAAATATCATATAATAAGGTTAGAATTAATTTAAAAATTGGTTATAGAAAGTTCGGTTATTGCTTAAATTAATTAGAGATCTATAAAGTTAAATGAATTTTAAATAAGCATAAGGCATTTGAAAATAATGTGTCATGCTTAAAATTAAAAAATGAGGTGAACGTTTTGGAAGAAAAAGAGATAATGTCATTTAAAGATGAAGATGGAAATAAGGTTGATTTTGAAGCTATAGCTAAGATTTACTTAGAAGAGCAAGGTTACTTACTATTGTCACCACTAGAAGAAGGCTGCGACGATATGTTTGCTTTTAGAATAGATGTTGATGAAAACGGTAATGAAGAATTAAATCTTGTAGAAGATGACAAGGAATTTGAAGAGATAAAAAAGGAATATAAAAAATTATTATACTAATTATAAGAGGTGAAATTTATGAAGAGTTCAGAGATAATAAGCTATTTAGAAGATAATGATTTAGAAGACATAGAAGAATTAAAACGGAAAAGTGATTATATTGTTTTAAAATTTTACTATGATTTTGATAAAGAAGAAATCAATGCAGCTAAAGCTTATTCAACTGAAGAAAGTGATTTTGAGCCTGAAAGTGATGAGTGGTATAAGGAATATTATCTTCCATATTTAAAAGATATTGCCGTAGATAATGTTGAATCAATATTAGAAGAAATAATGGAAGAATATGAAATTGAAGCTAAATATAAAGAGCTAGGAATGGAAAATGTAGATAGTGATTACTTTAAATTTATAACTATATTTTCAGAGGATTTAACAGATTTAGAAATGGAAGATATATTAAACGATTACTATGAGTAAAAGTACCGGTAAAATCCACTTGAAAATATAAAATGTTATGCTATAATATGATTATAGATTTCCTGAGATGTGCGATAAGCTTATGATATTCAACCTACATTACATTATCGGGATTTACGACAGTATTCATGAATGTCAGGCTTTATTTAAATCACATATTGTGATAAAAGAAGGCAGAAGTGGATTGAGTTTAACCCACCTGCGAGGCGCA
Organism: Clostridium sp. C2-6-12; assembly: GCF_009928485.1. Lineage (GTDB taxonomy): Bacteria > Bacillota > Clostridia > Clostridiales > Clostridiaceae > Clostridium. Next base: position 40,239 of record NZ_JAABNP010000028.1, read on the forward strand.
GGCTTTGAATATATAGGTGAACGGCATGTTGGGAACTATAATTGAGATCAACACCTCAGTAATGAGGTGCTTTTTTGTTGTATATAAAATAAAAGAATATGAAATTGCAAGCGTGAACTGTACGGTATAGCCTAAAATGTGGAAATTTATATGAAAAGTAAAAACCTAGCTAAAAATTATTTAACTAGGTTCATTAATGAATAGTAAGTTTTTGGAACTTGATAGTGAATTTGTGAAATAATCTTAAATCATTTGAATTAATAAAAATAATGTAAAAGAATATATATTAAGCTGCTACTTCGCTGACTGATTTTGAAGCATGTTGTTTGAGGTCATATGAAGAAAATAATTCTTTTTGATATAAAACAATATACTTGTCCAAATTTTGAGATAAAGTAATCATAAATTTGGTTCTTGGTGAAAAGAATAATAATAAAAGGTTAAGCAAGTGCTTTCTAATGAATATATTACATTTTAGTTTCGAAAATACATATTTTTTCATAATCACACCTCCTGCAAATAGGTTTATTTGTTACTATAAATTTATTATAACCAAGAAAGGAAAAAATGTAAAAATATTTCATATTACAATTAATGACAATAGTTAGCAAAAAGAGTAAATTTACAAGTATATAAGATATTATTCTGAATAATAAGTGTCATCTAAAAACACAAATGGATAAAATTTACAGGCGAATCGTTCGACACAAATCAAATTAAGTAAATGAAGTATGTCGAAAAAATTCGTATTGATTATATTATTTAAAATGGTAAAATTATTGTTAGATGTATAGAAAGGATGAAAAGTAATGGATGTTCAAAATGCTAAAATAGAAGATGTTGTAGAAAAAATTAATTCATTATATAGAATTAGTCAAGAAAGAGAATTAACAGTAGAAGAAAAAGAATTACAGGGAAAACTTAGACAAAGATATATAGATAATGTAAAAAGAAATTTTAAGGCACAGTTAGATGGAATTGAATTAAAAAAAGGGAAAAAGGGATGATAAGAAGTGGGCGTTTCAGTTAAGAAGTTAATAGATGACTTAAATTTAGAAGTTTTAGTAGAAGGTAAAGAAGATGTAGAAATATCCGTTAATGATATAAACAGACCGGGGTTACAGCTGGCTGGATTTTACAATTACTTTGCTCCAGAAAGAATACAAGTTATAGGAAAAGCTGAATGGAGTTTCTTAGATTATATGCAAATAGAATTAAGAAAGAAAAGAGTAAAAAAATATTTCAGCTTTGATATAAATTGTTTAATTATAACAAGAGGTTTAGAGCCTCATCCTGAATTTATTAAGGAAGCCACAAAACATAAAGTTTGGGTAGTAAGAAGTGATTTAGTAACTACACAATTTATAAGTAAAACTACAATATATTTAGCGGATAAACTTGCACCAGAAACTAGATTGCATGGTGTATTATGTGACGTTTCTGGTATAGGTATTTTAATTACTGGAGAAAGTGGAATAGGAAAGAGTGAAACAGCATTAGAACTTATTAAGAGAGGTCATAGACTTATTACAGATGATGCTGTTGACATTAAAGAAATAGATGGACAGTTAATAGGAAGATCACCTAAGATAACTATTGGTATGCTTGAAGTCAGAGGAATTGGAATTATTGATGTAACTACCTTATATGGATTAAGTTCTGTAGTTGAAGAAAAAGAAATAAAATTAGTTATGCACTTTGAACATTGGAAAGATGATAATGACTATGATAGACTAGGAATAGACAATGAATATATGAACATATTAGGGGTAAATGTTAAAAAGCTTACTGTTCCTGTTAGACCAGGTAGAAATATTGCTGTAATTATAGAAGCAGCGGCAGTTAATTATAGACATGCATTAATGTCTAATATTACGCCTGTAGATGTAATAGAAAGCAGAATGAATGATATTAATGAAGCGTAAAAGCTTTAAATAAAAGGAGTGACAGTTATGAAAAATGACAAGAAAGAAATGAGTAAAAATGCATGGAATAAATATAGCTCTAAAGAAGTTGAAGATATATTTAACTTCTGTGAAGGTTATAAAGAATTTATGTCTAAATGCAAAACGGAAAGAGAATGTGTTAATGAAGTAATAGAATTAGCAAAAGCACAAGGATATAAAGATATAGAAGAGTATATTAAACAAAATAAAAAGTTACAGTCTGGAGATAAGGTTTATGCAAATAATAAAGGAAAGACTATTGCTTTATTTATTATAGGAAACGAGCCTATGGAAAAAGGACTAAAAATATTAGGTGCTCATATTGATTCTCCAAGACTAGATTTAAAACAAAATCCATTATATGAAGATAGTGAATTATCATTGCTTGAAACACACTATTATGGTGGAATTAAAAAATATCAATGGGTTACATTACCATTAGCATTACACGGAGTTGTAGTAAAGAAAGATGGAACTGTAATAGATATTTGTATTGGTGAAGAGGATAGTGATCCTGTTGTTGGAGTTTCTGATCTTTTAATTCATTTAGCTGGTGATCAAATGGGTAAAAAAGGTGATAAGGTAGTTGAAGGTGAAGACCTTAACGTATTAGTTGGAAGCATGCCTTTAAAGGATACAGAAAAAGATGCTGTTAAAGCTAATGTTTTAAAACTACTTAAGGAAAAATATGATTTTGAAGAAGAAGATTTCTTATCAGCAGAAATAGAAGTTGTTCCAGCAGGAAAAGCTAGAGATTACGGCTTAGATAGAAGTATGGTTATGGCATATGGACATGATGATAGAGTTTGTTCATACACTTCATTATTGGCTATGTTTGATATAAAAGAAACTGACAAGACTTGCTGTTGTTTATTAGTTGATAAAGAAGAAGTAGGAAGCATTGGCGCTACTGGAATGCAATCTAGATTTTTTGAAAATGTTGTGGCTGAAATTATTGACAGCCTTGAAGGATATTCAGATCTTAAATTTAGAAGATGTCTTTCGAATTCAAAAATGTTATCATCAGATGTAAGTGCAGCTTATGATCCTAATTATCCAGCTGTAATGGAAAAGAAAAATGCAGCCTTCTTTGGAAAAGGTATGGTATTCAACAAATATACTGGAGCTAGAGGAAAATCAGGCTGCAACGATGCAAATGCTGAATATATGGCAGAACTCAGACACATAATGGAAAAACATAATGTTTCAATTCAAACTGCAGAACTTGGAAAAGTTGATGCTGGTGGCGGCGGAACTATTGCATACATTTTAGCTCAATATAACATGGAAGTAATTGATTGTGGTGTTGCTCTTCATAATATGCATGCACCATGGGAAGTTGCTAGTAAAGTTGATATATATGAAACAATGAAAGGGTATAGAGCCTTTTTAATAGAAGCTTAATGAAATAAAAGATATCATAAAATGACTGGATTTTAGTTATTTTATGATATCTTTTGTTATTTGTATAAGTTTTGCATAGTAAAATTCGTAATATAAATTATCCATACATTGATTTATATTGTATTAATTTTACTCAATACTGAAGATAAATTTAAAGCTGAAAGTAAGCTTGATAAGTATTCAGCTGGAAGTTCCATGGAACCAATATCAGTATGACGTGTATCAGTTTCTAGACTGCCGTGAAAATCGGAGCCACAGGAAATTAATAAATTATGTTCTTTTGCAAGATTCACATAATACTCATTTTCTTCTTTTGTATTTTGGCAATAGATACTTTCTATACCATCTAAATCTAAGGATAAAAATTCATTTATGTTAGATTTTTGAATTAACTTTGGATGTGCTAAAAATACTAGGGCATTATATTTTTTTAAAAGAGCAATCCCATCAGAAGTAGATAATTTTAAAGTAGGAACATATGCTTTACATCCTTTTCCAATGAAATTATCAAAAATTTCATCAACAGTATAAGGATATCCACATTTTATGATTTCTCTTGCAATATGAGGTCTAGCAACTGTATCACTAGCATTATTAAGTATTTTTTCAAAGTTAACTTCAATGGTGAATTCTTCTTTAAGTTTATGAACCATTTTTCTTGCCCTAATTACCCTGTGATTTTTAATCTTGTCCAGTTCTTCTGTAAATTCTTTACTTTTATAATCAGCGTTTTTGAAAAAGCCTAATATGTGAATACTTTCATTATTGTGCTGTGTTGATAATTCGATTCCAGGAATTAGTATAATGTTATGTTTAACACTTTCTTCGAGAGCTTCATCTAAACCAGTTAAAGTGTCGTGATCAGTAATAGCTAATACTTTAACATTGTTATTATAAGCTCTTTGAATAACTTCAGCAGGAGATAGGGTTCCGTCCGAAAAGCTGGTATGAATATGAAAATCTGATTTTAGCATATAATAAAACCTCCGACTATGCTGGATTTTAATTCAAAAATTCTAATATATTAAAATAAGCATTAATATATTATTTATAATAAATACACACACAACTATGCGAGAATTAACGTGATTTATTTAAATATTAGAAGTGTAACATTTATTACAATGATTAGTATGGGATTAATAATAGTATAATATCATAAAGAGGTAAAGGAAAGAAATTATTTTATCAAACTTTTCTGTACATTATATAAATAGCAAAAAAATGAAAATTGTTAAACTATAGTAATAAATGTCTATAATTAGATAATATATTGCGAGATTTTTTTGCAAAATATATGTAATATAAAATAGAGTAAATATGATAACAATTACAATGAATTTAACATATGACATATTTAAGTGAAAAATCTTTCTTGTATTTTTAATTATTTTCTAATGGAGAAAAAAAGCCATAGAGAATATGCTTATAAGAAATGAGATAAGGGGTGAATAAGTTGGAAAAGATAGAAAAAGAGGTTTCTAATACGTCTTCTATAAAAAATAACCTTTTTGCTTTAAAAATAGGTTGGGGGATTAGTAAAGCTAGAATAATACACGAATTCATATTAGTATCCTTGGGATATTTTGAATGGATTTTTTTTAGTGCAGTTTTTATGAGGTATATAATTAATGCAATCGAAAATGAAAAAGGTTTTGAATATATATTTCAATTTATTTTAGTTACTTGTGCAATATTTGCTTTAATTGCACTATATAGAAGCTATACTAGCAATGTTATTTTTCCATTAAATGATACTGTAATATATCAGGGGCTTTATGAGAAACTTTATCAAAAGGCAAGGAATGTTGAACTTAACTGTTTTGAAAATCCGGAATTCTACAATAAATATACTATGGCAATTGATGGTTCAGGAGAGAAAATTACAAGTGTTATTAAGAATGTCTGGGGGGTTATTACAGGTGTGGTTGCAACGGTTATTGCTTTTTATTCAATGTATTCAATTGATAAAGTGGCAGTGTTGTTTGTTATTTTTCCGATAATAGGTAATTTCTTCTTTGGTGGTATTTTAAATAAGCTGGAACTAAAAAGATATGAAGAAAATATACCAAATGAAAGAGTGTCTCAATATGTAAATAGGCTCATGTATCTTGCCGAATATGCTAAGGAAATGAGGCTGTCCAATATTTACAAATTGATTATGCAAAAGTATAGGACGTCTGTAGATAGAAGCGTATCTATTGCAGTAAAGTATGCACCTAAGATTATGCCTATAATTGTTTTAAAAGTTGTTTTTACCTTTTCAATAATTTTTGAAGGTGTATTGTTATATGGTTCATATAAAGCAATTGTAGTAAAAAGTATTTCGCTTTCGGAAATGGCTGTTCTTTCAAGCATTATGGTTTCTTCTACGTGGATCTTAATTGGTCTTTTTGATGCAATAGTACAAACTATGAAAAATGGTTTATTTGTTAAAAATCTTCGAAGCTTTATAGAATATAAAGAAGTCATTCCAGAAGACTGGGATGGAATTATTCCAGAAGCTATTATTTCATCAATAGAGTTTCATAATGTAAGTTTTTCATATAAAGGCAAGGAATGTACAATCAAAAACTTGAATTTTTGTATAGAGGGAAATAGTGTAGTAGCTTTAGTAGGTCATAATGGAGCTGGTAAGTCTACTATTATAAAATTACTATTTCGTTTGTATGACCCAACAGAGGGGGAAATTTTTGTGAATGGAAGAAACATTAAGGAATATAATTTGAGGGCATATAGAAAATTGTTTGCTGCTGCATTTCAAGATTATAAAGTTTTTGCACTTCCTATTAAAGACAATATATTAATGGGGTATTCTTGTGAAAATGAAAATGAGATAGTTATAGATGCTTTGAAAAAAGCTGGTGTTTATGACAAGATAGAGACTCTTCCTAATGGTATTAATACCACTTTGACTAAGGAATTTGATGAAAATGGAGCTATACTTTCTGGAGGACAATATCAGAAAATTGCTGTTGCAAGAACCTTTGTTCAGAATTGTCCAATTAAAGTTTATGATGAACCTTCTTCAGCATTAGATCCAATTGCGGAGTATGAGTTGTACGAAAGTATAATGAAGGAAAGCAAGGAGAAAACAATGATATTTATTTCACATCGTCTATCATCTGTACGTAGTGCCGATAAAGTATTCATGCTAGAGCAAGGAAAACTTATTGAACAGGGGACACATGAAGAATTGATGAAGATCAATGGAGTCTATGCAGATATGTATAAAAAACAAGCAATGAATTATCTCGCTTTAGATAATGTTGAGGGGGTAGAGTTATGAAGGAAAAACAATCCTTTAAGCAGGTATTAGATAATAATTTATTTATATTTAAAATATGTTTTTCAGCTGCACCTTTATATATTATTACATATATTATTGATGTGGTGAGAAATCAATTTTTGATTTTTTTTGAACATACCTATGGGATTGGATTTGTATTAGAATCTGTTGAATTTGGAAGACCATTTCGTGAAGTGGCCATATTTATAGTAATTTTATTCTTTTTAATACTTGCAGGAATGATTTATGGTACATTTGCGCAAGAGTTATTTGGAAAAAAAGGATTGCCTAAAATTAAACAAAAGGTAAAGTGTATGCTTTATGAAAAAGCTCAGGAGCTTGATTTAGAATGCTATGATAATCCTGAATATTATAATGAATTTGTTTTAGCTGTTTCTGAAGCGGATAAACAAGTGGACAGGATGTTGGAGCTTTTAAACAAGGTATTTTATGGATTGACAGTATTTATTACAACAGGTGCTTTTTTCATATCAAAAGATTTAGTTTCTGTATTTTTTGTTTTACTTTCATTTTTGAGTTCTTTTACTTTTATGCAGATAATTAATAAGATTAATTATAAGATTCGCTTAGAAAAAAACCCCAATGAAAGAAAAAGATCTTATATTAATAGAGTTTTTTATCTAAATGATTATGCTAAAGAGTTACGATTAAATCCAGATGTTTCAAGTAAGTTGTTTAAGCAATTCAAAGAAGCAAATGATGCAATATATAAAATTGATAAAGCAAATGCTAAAAGAAAATTCATAATTACATTTATTAAAGATTATGTATGCAATGATTTTATTAGTGATGTATTGTATATTACATATTTAGTGTATAAAACAGTAGTATTGCATGCAATTTCCTATAGCAGTGTTGTGATTTTATTTAATTCATTTGGAAGATTAAAATCAAGCCTTCGTGTGATTACAGAAGTTTATCCATATGCTAGTGAAACTAGCTTATATGTTGATAAAATTCGTAATTTTTTAAATTATGAACCAGAGATTGTAAGTGAAAAAATGCTTGGAGTACCAAAGGAGTCAAAGAAAATTGAATTTAACAATGTTTATTTTTCTTACAAGGAGGAAGATGGAAATATTATTAATAATTTAAATATGACAATTCGTCCAAATGAAAAAATTGCACTTGTAGGCTATAATGGAGCAGGTAAAACTACCTTAATAAAATTGATTATGCGTCTGTATGATACTAAAAGTGGAAATATTCTTTTAGATGGAAGAAATATTAAAGACTTTGATGTTAAGGAATATCACAATTATATTGGAACAGTTTTTCAAGATTATAAACTTTATGCAGCAACCTTAAGTGAAAATGTTTTGATGGATAATGTAGAAAATGTTTTTGATGCAGATATTATTAAAGCATTAAATCAAAGCGGCTTTGGAGAAAGGTTTTTAAGTTTAGAACAAGGACTTAATACTCCAATAACCACTGAATTTGATGAAAAAGGATTAGATTTATCTGGTGGAGAAGCTCAAAAGATTGCTATTTCAAGAGCGTTTTATAAAGATTCAGGATTGATTATTTTAGATGAGCCATCTTCAGCTCTTGACCCAATAGCTGAATATCAACTAAATCATTCAATGCTTAAGGCAACTGAAAATAAAACAGTGATTTTTATTTCTCATAGATTATCTACAACGCGTTTGGCAGATAAAATTTTTATGTTAGAAAATGGAAGAATTGTTGAAGCAGGAAGTCATGAGGAGCTTTTGAAACTAAATGGGAAATATGCGGAAATGTGGCGTGTACAAGCAGGACAGTATTTAGCAGTGTAAGTTTTACAAAGAAATAATTGAGAATATACGTTAAATAACCATGCATAAGGGTTTGAATGCCTTATATGCATGGTTTATTAAATTAGTTTAAATATTGTAATAAAACTAAGAGTGTAACTACAGATATTAACTTGAATAAATCTAATTAGATAGGGGCTTATTTGCAATATGATTACAAAAATCAATTAAATTATATCTCAAAGGTAAATCTTTTATAAGAATAATATCTTCTTTATAGTTACCATCCCAAGGAGAAAGGGAAATTGTAGAATTGTCAAATACTTTAATTAAGTATTTATCATTACTAAAAACAATTTTTATTCTGTAAATTTCTTTGTTGCTTATTTCGCTATCAGTATAATTTTCTAAAACCAATGAGGATAAAAAATTTTTAATTATATTATTTTCATCTTTTGGTACTTCCATCTCTTTATATAAATTTGTATCGAAAACATATAGGGTAAAATTATCATCTGTTAAAATTTTATTTTCCAATTGGTCTGTGTAATAATGATTATTAGGTTTTGCAGAAAAATTTATGTATTTTGGGTTTTCAATGCTGCAGCTAGTTAATGTAAAAAAGAGTAGTAAGATTATAATAATTAAATTAGATTTTTTCAAATTAACTCATCTCCAATAAAAATATTTATATCTTTTATATATGAAAAATAATAAATAAGTATGATATTAGATTTGATCTCAATTGGCGAAATTGTTGACATCATATTTAATTATAAGTGTTAGAACATAAAGTCATTAAATTTTCTTTATATGTCAAAGTGATAATTGGCTAGTTTTAATAATATTATAAACAGAGTAAGGATAATTTGGAGGACATTATGTATATAATAGGAACAGTGGGGCCAAATATAAAAGATAGAACTGTGCTTAAAGGAATAATCGATAGTGGAGTAAATGCATTAAGGTTTAATTTTGTTCATGGCAGTACAGTTGAGTTTTTAGAAATATTAAAAAACGCAAAAGAAATAAAAAACGAGATTAAAATAATATTAGATCTTTCCGGTACAAAAGTGAGAGTATCCAATAGTTTTGAATATATATATAAAGTTTACGATGGTGAGGAAATATATTTTTGCGGTGAAGATAAATATGAAGAAATAAAAGATAACATAAGTAAAATGAAAATTAAAATTATTCCTCTCAATATAGAAAATAAAATTTTATCAATAAGTGATTATGATCAAATTGGAATAAAGGAAAATACTATGATTTTTAATGTTATAGATAAAAAGAATGACATTATTAAAGTGTTTACACTTAGAGGTGGAATAATTAGAAAAGGAAAAGGATGTAATATAAAAAATTTAGAAAGGAGACCCTTTATCCTAAGTGAAAAAGATAAAGAAGCAATTAATTGGGGAATAGACAATAAGGTTGATGTTATAAGTCAGTCATTTGTTGAAGACAAGGAAGACATTATCGAAATAAAAGAATTTATTAATAAAAACAAATCAAATAGAGCAGATGTTAAGATATGGGCCAAAATAGAGACTTTAAATGGCGTTAATAATATAGAAAAAATTATAAATGAATCAGAAGGAATTGTAATAGGACGGGGAGATTTGATTCCTGAAACATCAATAGAAGACACTCCAATTTATGAAGAAATTATATTAAAAGAAGTATTAAAAAAGAAAGGAAAAGAATTAATTATAGCAACCCACATTTTTAATAGTATGAAAAATGGGAAGATGCCATCAATTTCTGAAGTTGAAAGTATATATAATTTCATAAAATCAGGTGTAACAGGATTTATTTTAGCTGGTGAAACTTCTATAGGAAAAGCACCAGTAAAAACTGTTGAATTTCTAAAAAAACTAGTTGATAAATATAACATTTAAATATTTTCTAGAGACTAAAATGATTAAATATCAATTATAATAAAAAAATACAATACATAATTTCAGACAAATAATTGTTTTAAAATTTGTATTGTATTCATAATATAAATTATATTTTATTAAACCTATTAACAAAAAAAGATATTGCGAGTGTTAAAGCATAGTCATATATTAAGAAAACTACTTGCGCAGCCATCCACAAAAGCCACAAAGAAATACTAGGATATATAAAACTTAAAAAAGTTTTAGTTATTAGGTAAATTATCCCCAATAATATATTAAATAAAATTAACTTCAGTAATATTTCTGTAGGCATATTTCTTATTTTTTCTATAAAATACTTAAATATTCCATATACTCCAAAAAATAAAGTATAATATATTGCTATATTAGTTGGCACTAGTAAGAAGCTAAGGATGCTTGAAGCAATATATACTAATATAGCATTTTTTACTGAAGTCCTTATAATAGCAATAGGAATTAAACATGAAGCTATTGTCATAATGGATAAAGTGCTGATGGGTAAAATGGAGGTGGAAAAAAGAACGACAAGGGTTAGTGCTACTAAAACTCCACTTTCAGCCATATTTTTTGATTTCATAAAAGCCTCACCTCTTTAAAATAAAGTTAATTTTCATATATGTAAGATTAAACTTTAAAATAGAGGATTAACAACAACTGATTAAATCACCACCAAAACATTCACACAAACTGTCTAAACACCAAAGATTAATACAACAGTTGCACAGGTCTGCATTATTTGTATTTGTAGTTCTATAATATGGATTTGAATAATTGTTACCTCTTTGTCTTAATGAATTCAAACCTTGTCTGTATTCAAAGTTATTTGGATCCATTGAAACGGCTGTATTCATGTGCTCAAGAGCAGAATCAAACCATCCTTTATTAAGTAATACAGCACCATATAAATAATGCCATTCTGCAGTCCTATTAGTCATAGAACTTAATTTACTTTCAGCAAATGCATAATTACCAGATTGAATAGATCTTCTTATCTCTTGGAAATCAAGAGAACTATTTGAAGAACTGTTATAGTTGTAGGAATTATTAGAATTGTTATAGTTTGAAGAAGTATTTGAGCTATAACTATTATTATCTCCAGAATTTTTTGTTAGCATATCATAAGCTTTATTAATCTCCATCATTTTTTCTTCGGCCAAATTCTGTAATGGATTGTCAGAGAATTTATCAGGATGGTATTGTTTAATAAGCTTTCTATAAGCGCTTTTTATTTCGTCTTGGGTTGCATTAGGCTTTACTCCTAATACTTCATATGGATTCATTATAAATCTCTCCTTTTAGTTTCATTTGAGCTTTCAGGATTTTTAGTAACAGTTATGTATTTATCCATTAAGCCTAATTCTATTATGTTATATAGTATATCTTTGTTTCTAGTAAGCTGTAGTCTATCTAAATTTGATTTAGCATTGTACCCACAGTTTAAAATAGTAAATTCTATTTTAGGTTTTATAGCATCAATAAATTTATCATACACCAAGTTATCTTTATTATACAAATAATTTATAGGATTAAATTTTTCTTTTTCCATGTCAGATTTTAAATCATCTAAAGCATCTATTAAATAAATCCATTTACCAATAGAATAACCTAAGTTATATAATGAACTTCTAAGTTCTTCAGAATCATTGATTAATTCAAAAGGATAATCATGTAGTATTATACCAACTAAATTACTAAATGGATCACATATTTCATCAATAGAATTAAAAGATTTACTATTTTCCAACGTGGAAAGTTTATTTAAGCATTCTTTTATACTATTATTTATTTTATCTATTGAAGAATTGAATTTCTTTTTATATGGCGATAAAATAATTGAAAAAAATCGGCTTTTGAAATTTTTATCATCATTTACATCATCCAAAAGTTTGTAATAGAATAATGAAATATTCATAGCTGCTGCATAAGATAAAGCTCTATTGTTAGCTATTATAAGCTTCTTTTCAGCTGGGTGAAGAGCACATCGATGAGAAGAAACTTGTAATTCATCCGGATTTAATCCATCTAATAATAAACCTAAAAAGGTCATATCATAATTTAAAGACATTCTAGGTATATTTCCAAATTCTTTTTTTATATGACAACATAAACCACAATAATAGCATTTAAATCTAGCAAAATCCTTTACTTTCATTTCAGCTTTCAATGGAGTAACATATCCAAACAATAAAAACACTCCTTAATATATTAGAACTTCCTTTAGGTTAGAGTTGCTTAATAAAAACCTAAATGAAGATAAGTAACCTATTTATAAAATTAAGTATAATCCAATTATACAGTAAATTTTGGCATTGGAACAATAGTGTTTAGATATATATAATAAAAAGTTCAGATAAAATTCATATTTATAATATATCAAAGACTTAAAAATAGAAAAACTTTATAATAGATAAATGCGGTTTTATATATTTTTTAAGTGCATTTTGAAAAAATAAGGTATAATATATTTATAAATGAAATTAAGGGATATTTTATAAAAATATAAAAATTTTTTTGAAAAAGTATTTACAACGGATAATAATTATTATATAATAACAAATGCAGTGAGAAACAAATAAATATATAAATAATAAATTAATAAATTTAAATTTTAGGAGGAGAAAAATTATGAAAAAATTCGTTTGTACAGTGTGTGGTTATATTTATGAAGGAGAAGCAGCTCCAGAAAAATGCCCAGTGTGTGGAGTTGGAGCAGAGAAGTTCGTTGAACAAAGCGGAGATTTAGCTTTTGCAGATGAACATGTAATTGGAGTAGCTAAAGATGTTGATCCTGAAGTTATAGAAGGTTTAAGAGCAAACTTTGTTGGTGAATGTTCAGAAGTAGGAATGTACTTAGCTATGTCAAGACAAGCTGATAGAGAAGGATATCCAGAAGTTGCAGAAGCTTATAAGAGAATAGCTTTTGAAGAAGCAGAACATGCTGCTAGATTTGCAGAATTATTAGGAGAAGTAGTTGTTGCTGATACAAAGGCAAACTTACAAGCTAGAGTTGATGCAGAACATGGTGCATGCCAAGGTAAGAAGGATTTAGCAACTCTTGCTAAAAAACTAAATTTAGATGCAATTCACGATACAGTTCATGAAATGTGTAAAGATGAAGCTAGACATGGTAAAGCATTTAAAGGTCTTTTAGACAGATATTTTAAATAAAATATAATATAAAAAAATATATTTAGATACAATTTTCAATATTGGTAAGTGGCTATAAATAAGGCTTTTGAGTTCGTAGTCATGAAACTAATTTTGAAAATTGTATTTTTTTATCTCTTGATATATTTTGAATGTATTTTACTTTTAGTGGGAACATCGTGGGATATCTACATTATTATTTTAAAAATATTTTTATTTTCCCACATTTCTTGTTATTCTTTGAAAACACTAACTTTATTCAATGTATATACTTTTTTCTTGGGGGAAATGTAATTGACACGATTTCTTTTGATGATATAATGAGCTTATTAGTAATTTGAAAGCTGGTGAAATATTGAAAGGTAGTGTTAGAAAAAAAGGAGCAACTTGGTCATATAGAATTGACTTGGGCAAAATTGATGGTAAGAGAAAACAAATAGAACGTAGTGGCTTTAAGACAGAAAAGGAAGCTAATTTTGCATTATCAGAAGTTATTAATGAATATGGTAAGACAGGAACTTTTATCGAAAATAAAAAAGTAACTTTTCAAGAAGTATTTAATGAATTTATAAACCTTGAAGCTCCTACTACAAGAGCATTTGCTACAATTTTGCGTTACAAATCATTATATAATAATCATTTTCAAGAATTTGCGCCAAGATACATATTCCAAATAACAGAAAACTCAATTCAAGATTTTATAAACTCTAAATGCAAAACACATAGTGATGAGTATGTTCGTTCTATTTATAATTTTTTCCTTGTCTTATTCAATTATGCAATAGAAAAGAAGTATTTAAAAATATCTCCCATGAAAAATGTTAAACCTCCTAAAAGCTATAGAGCATATGGAGAAATTAAAGCTTATTCAAAAGATGAACTTGAAAAAATGGAAGAAAGGTTTAAAAGTACAAATTTACTTACGGCTTTTATTCTTGGTATTAACTTAGGTATAAGAGTTGGAGAATGTTTTGCATTAAGATTTTCAGATATAGACTGGAATAAAGAAACGATTAAAATAGATAAACAATTGCAGTATCAAGATAAAATGTGGAGTTTGGTTTATCCCAAGACAGCTAATGCAGTTAGAACAATTAAATTAAATAAAAATCTAGTTGAATATTTAAGAAATTTAAAGATTCAATATGAAAATGATAAACATGAATACGGACTTGCATATAAAATCAATACTGTTATGGAGAAGCGTGGGAAAAGCTCTGAATTAATGGTTATAGATAATTTTATTAATATCAAACCAAATGGGGTAATGCTTACGACAGATAGTCAAAAGGTATTATCTAGAATATGCAAAAATGAATTCAACATAGATTTTAAGTTTCATAACCTTAGACATACTCATGCAACGATGTTGGCTGAAAAAGGAGTTAATCCTAAATATGTACAACAAAGGCTTGGACATGGAAAACTAGAAATAACTTTAAGGTATTACACTCATGTAACTGATTCCATGCATAATCAAGTTGCTGAGATTGTAGATGATTTATTTTAAATAAATATATAAAACAGACTTAAAATGATATTTAAGTCTGTTTATTTAACGTAAATCAGTTAATGTTATAAACTGTATAATACTTAGGGTCTTCTATCAAAATATCGCATTTATTTAGAATCATTTCTCTTTCTTGATAATTTAACGAATAATAATATTCTACCAATTGCCAATCAAATAAATCAAGTGTTGGCAAATACGGAATTTCCAAATTGAGTTGATCCAAATAAATACCTCTTGCAACATTCAATTTTATTTTTAATTGTTCTGATAGACTGCGATATATTTCAATATCATCAGCAAAATTATTTTTTTCATATAGTTCGCTTAAAAGTTGCGAATCATTCTTATTAAAACACTTTATATCTAATCTTACAACATTTTGAATATTCATAGAAAAAATAGAATTTCTAATTTCTGTTTTTCCATCCTCATTTAGCAATGCATAACTACATATTAAATTCCAAGCATCCTCACTAATTTTTTCATAATCATCATAAAATTTTAAAATTTTATAACAATCCAAAATTGCCATATTATTATATTTTTCAAGAATAGATTTTATGCAGTCGTTTCTTTCATTTTCTTCATTCATCTCATCAATTCCATCATCAAATTGTAATAACTCGCTATTAGGTGATATTTTATTTACTTTTTCCAACTTCATTCTTACTCCAACTTCTGTTGTAAAAAAAATATTATGTTTAAGTTGTTCTAATGAAATACCTAAAGTTTCCGAGAATTTTTCCAAAGTTCTATTTATTCTTTTATCTTTTCCATTATAATTATCATATTTACCACTTAAATATCTTTCGAAAGTTCTTTGAATGCTTTTATCCTCCTCACCTGGAAATTTTTCTTCATATATCTCTGCAAATTTTTCATTAGTTATTGACATTGCTTTTTTTAGAAATTTTAATTTATCCGAAATTTTATCGCGTTTCATATTATATCTCCTCATATAATTAATTTGTATTATAAACAAATCTCACTAGAATATAACCACTAAAATATGTGGTATATTTATGACATCATCCTCCTAATTACAAACAAAATTGAAGATTAAATTGTAGTAAAGGCCAGGCTGCAAGCCTGTTTATTCAGCCTTTACGACAATTTAATATTCGATTTATAATTTTGTATTAGGATGATTAATCGTATATAAAGTTATTTTACAATATATTTATATTAATTTAATTCATTATAATCTATTAAATTCTATTTTCAACGACATATTCCAAAAAAATATAGACACATATTATTAATATTGTGTCGTTTTAAAGTTATTTTTTAAGCTTTAAAATATAAGTACGGTTAGCTAACCTAGGATGTGAGAGAAAAATTATAATACAAAAATTATTTTTTATGAAAGAGGATGTGGAATGAATGATAACTTTAAATAAAATTATAGTAACATTAATACAAGTAGCTGGTTCGGATACTGTTTTAATTACAGATGTTAAACCACTAAGGACATTTGTAGATGGGAAAATAACAGATGATATATCTAATTATTCTTATACAGTTGTGTGTCCTGATAATAAGTATGAAACTTTTTCTGTAAAAATCGAAAGTAAACAACCAATTATCACCCTTGAAGAACTTGAATCTGAAGGTGCTATTAAAGCTAAAATAAAAGGCTTTGAAGGTAGGTTTTACTTAAACAGAGATAAAGAAGTTCTATTTACTTCAAAAGCAACAGGATTGGAGATAATAGGATGATAAAAAAATTCTTTGATATGTTAAATAAATTATATGATGATGGTGAATATTTACAATTTATTCTTTATATCATATTAGTCGTCATGTTTTCTTTTGTGTTAATAATACCAACTTACTATGCATTTGAAAATTTATTTTTATTTGTTGAACAAAGATTTGATGAAATACTTGTTATTGTTGGTGGCTATGTAATGTTTTACTTATGGTGGAAGGATAAAACAAAAAATAGAGAAGAAAAAAACATGAAGCTATTAAAAGACTCTTCTTTAGCTAAAGAAAATAATGAAAAAGTTTTATGTGAAAGTAATTATGTAACTATAAGACAATGCCTATTTTCTACTTTATTAGAAAATGCTGAAATCCTTAATCTGAAAAAGCCTGAAAAATTAAGTGAGCTTGATTCTCCTAGTAAAATTATATCAAAAGGCAACGTTTATATGTGTCAGTTTGTCCTAGTGAAAAATGGGGAAATAAATTCAGATAAAATACAAGAAATGCTCCAATTAAGAATTGTTCAAAAATTAAATACTTTTGAATACGCTGGAATACAACAAACATCATTTATTTATAATGGAAATGCCTATCCAATATTATTGATCGATGAAGTATGTGATAATGGAACTTTTGTACAAATTGATATAACTTGGGCAAGCGAAAAGTATTGTGATTTATTAAACACGAGAGCACATGCAAAAATGCAACAATTGCAACCTAGAAACGTAAATGTTTATGACAAAGACTTTTAGTTCATAGTATATGGATATAGATATATTATTCAATCAAAAATATCTTTCTTTTGGGATTTCAGAAATTATTACATGGAATCCCGAAATAGCTCCACATATTATAACAATTGGTTCAACCGGAAGTGGTAAGACATATTTTACCAAGTTGCTTTTGGGAAAGATTGCATTAAAAGTTCCAGATTCTCAAATTTATATATGTGATTTCAAAGGTGATGATGACTTCTCGTTTTTAGATAATTGTTCTCGTTTTTATAGGTTTATGAATTGTTCCATTGGTTTGCAACAATTTTATGAACATTTTCAAAAAAGGCAAAAAGGAGAAGAGAAAAACAATAACATGATAGTTTTATTTTTTGATGAATGGGCAAGTTATTGTAATAGCCTTGATAAAAAAATGATAGAAGAAGAAAAAAAGAAACTTTCAAATCTTCTAATGTTAGGGCGTTCTTTTAGAGTTCATGTAATAATAAGTCAACAAAGAGCAGATGCAACTTATTTCAATTCTGCACGTGATAATTTTAATTTTGTAGTTGGTTTAGGAAATTTAAGTGAGGAATCTAAAAACATGTTATTTCATGAATTTAAATCAGAAATGCTTCCTGATAGAAAACAAGGAACAGGCTATATGCTTACAAATGGAAGTAATCTTATATCAATTCAAGTACCTACTATTTCTAATATGCAAAAATTACAAAAAACAATAAAAGTTGCATAGGTTAGTATTACCCTATGCAACATATGTCGCAAATATATATAAACATAAATAACATAAGGTTTTAATTAACTGCGACACCAAAATCGCAAAAAAAAGGAGGAGAATACTATTCCAAAAGATTCCCAATCAAGAAAATGGCAAATAACTATTAATAACCCCCTAGAAAAAGATTTTACCCATGATAAAATTAAAGAAGAAATTAAAAAAATAAAATCGTGTATCTATTATTGTCTAAGTGATGAAATTGGAAGTAAAGAAAAAACACATCATACACATATATTTATTGCTTGTTCTTCATCAGTACGATTTAGTACCATTAAAAATAGATTTTCACAAGCACATATAGAAATGGCAAGAGGTACATCAGAACAAAATAGAGATTATGTTTTTAAAAATGGGAAATATGAAAAAGAGAAAGGTGTAACAAAATTACCTGATACCCAAGAGGAATTTGGAGAAATGCCACTCGAAAGACAAGGTGCTAGAAATGATATTAACGACCTTTATGATATGATAAAAGATGGTATGTCTGATTATGAAATCTTTGAAGAAAATCCAAATTATATTTTGCAAATTGATACTTTAGAGAAGGTTAGGCAAACATTTCGGCAAAATGAATATAAAAGTAAAGTAAGGGAAATTATTGTTACATATATTTGGGGTAAATCCGGTACAGGAAAAACTCATGGTGTAATGAACAAATATGGATTCGAAAATGTTTATAGAGTTACGAATTATTCTCATGGTGGTTTCGATGGATATAGAGGACAAGATGTAATTATCTTTGAAGAGTTTTATTCTAATTTCAAAATTCAAGATATGTTAAATTATTTAGATTGTTATCCACTTGAGCTTCCTTGTCGTTATACTAATAAGGTGGCATGTTTTACCAAAATCTATATTATTTCTAATATAGATTTATTTCAACAATATTTAAATATACAAGTAGAATACCCTGAAACTTGGATAGCTTTTTTAAGAAGAATAAATAAAGTAATAGAGTATCATAATTATAATAGTTTCAATGAATATGAAATAAATGATTATATTGAAAATTATAGAGATAGCAAATAATCACAACACAAATGATTTTAAAATGTTAACAAAAGGAGGAAATCCATTGAATAATATAAAGAATCTAATTCCGGAAATAAAAATGGTTTATACAGTTCAAGAAGTTTCTAAAATATTAGGAGTAAATAAAAATAGTGTCTATAGTCTTATAAATGCAGGTGTTATAAAAACCATGAAGTTAGGCAGACAAAAAATAACAATAAACTCATTGGTAGAATTTTTGGAAAATTATGATGGTTATGACCTTAGTGACTTATCTAATATTAGATGTATCTATGAATATAAAAACAGTATAAAATCTTAATTTGTAATATTTAATTATAAATGAAATGAAAAAATGAGGTGCTTTAAAACGAAAAATTTTTAAACACCTCATTTCTATATAAATATGTATTCTCTATTAATTAGTCATTTTTCCATCAGCTTCAAAGTGATAAGAAGTTCCATTGATTATTCTTGAACCTATTTGCATTTCTCCATTTTGACCTAAATAATACCAAGTGCCATTTGACTGCAACCATGCATTTTCTTGCATAACTCCTGAATTTGAATCAAGGTAATACCATATACCTCTATCCGACATTGTGTCACCTTGAAACCAATTTGTAGTCATAGCTCCTGTAGCTTCATCGAAGTGGTATTGTTTATCATTAACTTTATACCAACCTCTTGCTGCATTACCTGATTGTGTGAAGAAATACCATTTTCCATCAATAGCTCTCCAGTTATTCTTAACTAAACTAACTCCGTCTTCTGAATAGAATTTATCTTGCCACTTCGCTGTACTCCCATCATTTTGTATTAAATACAAATCAGATGTTATAAACCCTTTAACTATCTTAACATGTGAAGAGTCAGCCTTCTCATTGAATGCTGATGTACCGTTTTGATAGTTAGGTGTTCTAAAAGGCAGCATTACTCCAGTTCCTTTACCTATATCTCCTCTATCTCCTTTTATTGTTATTTCAGATTTAGAGTTCTGTTTAGATTGTTCCATAGTTTGACCTGTGTCAACCACTTTACCATGGAGCTCTGCATGAGCAGGTACTGCACCCATAGTCATGACCGTAGCTATAGCAGCCGCAACAGTTACAAATTTTTTTGATATTTTATTAATATTAACCACCCCTTAAAAATACTATTTTTTAACTAGTAAGTTTGCCATCAACTTCAAATTTATAAGATACACCATTGATTATTCTTGAACCTATTTGCATTTCTCCATTTTGACCTAAATAATACCAAGTGCCATTTGACTGCAACCATGCATTTTCTTGCATAACTCCTGAATTTGAATCAAGGTAATACCATATACCTCTATCCGACATTGTGTCACCTTGAAACCAATTTGTAGTCATAGCTCCTGTAGCTTCATCGAAGTGGTATTGTTTATCATTAACTTTATACCAACCTCTTGCTGCATTACCTGATTGTGTGAAGAAATACCATTTTCCATCAATAGCTCTCCAGTTATTCTTAACTAAACTAACTCCGTCTTCTGAATAGAATTTATCTTGCCACTTCGCTGTACTTCCATCATTTTGTATTAAGTACAAATCAGATGTAATAAATCCTTTAACTATTTTAACATGTGAAGAGTCAGCTTTCTCATTAAATGCTGACGTACCATTTTGATAGTTAGGTGTTCTAAAAGGTAACATTACTCCAGTACCTTTACCTATATCTCCTCTATCTCCTTTTATAGTTATCTCAGATTTAGAGTTTTGTTTTGATTGCTCCATAGTTTGCCCGTCATGCCCAATACTGTTAATCTTAATTTCAGCATTGGCAGGAACTGCTCCCATAGTTATAACAGTAGCTATAGCAGCTGCACCAGTTACAATTTTTTTTGATATTTTATTAATATTAACCACCCCTTAAAAATACTAATTGCAATCATGAAATTCTATTATAATATTATTGCATAAAATACTATTTTCTTTATATATTACAATAAAAGTATATCCTTAAATGTATTTAATATCAATAGATGTTTTTATAAGGTTATTTTATATTATATTTACCATAATGATTTTATTATTTATGTATGAATATAAAACAGAAAATAATATCATAATATTATTGTGGGAAAAATTATTTTGTGGGAAAATAGTGGGAAGATATACTGTTATAGAAAAGTTGGTCTTTTAGAAAGCATTAAAACAAGAGGTTTAGTGTTTTTTAGTGTCATGTAGAAGCTAGACATGGTAAAGCATTTAAAGGTCTTTTAGATAGATATTTTAATTAAGATTAAATTCATAGAGTTCTTATAGTATAAAAGAGCAAACACTTATATGAGTATTTGCTCTTTTTGCATTTACAACCTTTGTTCATATAATTTTTGAAAAGTATTATAAGTTTTTTCATCAATGCAGACTATAGCGATTTCATCTAAAATATCTGGCGAGTTTTTAATGAAGGATAAAATTTCATCTAATGCTATATTGCAAGCTTCTTCTAGTGGATAAGAATAAGCGCCAGTACTTATAGAAGGGAAGGCTATAGTTTTTATAGGATGTTCAGTTATATATTCAATTGAATCTCTTAGTAAATAATCCTTATGTTTATTTTCAGTAAATATATTTGTATTAAATAGATATAAATTTTTATTAATATATTCATTGATTTGATTTCTGTAATAATCAGAATAATTAACGGCAACTTCAAGCACAGAACTATAGGCGCTTCTTAAGTATTTTTCTTCAGAACCGCTATGCCTATAAATAGGACCTACCGTATGTATTACCCAATATACACCTAGTTCGGTTAAATTATATGATTTCGTTATTTTTGACTTACCAGTTAAGCAGCCGTTTAAAGTTTTACATTCTTCTAATAATTTTGCGCCACACGCTCTATGGATTGCTCCATCAACACCACCTCCACCAAGTAGGGAGGTATTGGCAGCATTTACTATTGCATCAAATTTAATTTTGGTTATATCACCTAGTAATATTTCAAGCTTTGTCAAATAAATCACCTCATATTTATAGTCATAAATTCTCTTAATTAATAGTTTACACCTAAATCACTAAAATAAAAATAGTTATTTTACAGAAAATGTAAGAAGGATACATACTCTTATAAAGTACGTATCCTAGATTTTTCTTCTGAAATAAATTATTAGAAACTATAATATTGACTTAAGCTCTAAATTTTTTCTTCTATTATCTAATGGATTTAAATTAATATGGTGTATTTTCATTGTCTCATCAGGGTTCATGATTAATTCATCTAAGCGAATTCTACCATCTTTGGTATTGGCAACAACCATTATTTCCATACCTTTTTTATAAGTTACCCAGTTGTAGCCATCTTTAACAACCTTATTAACATCTTCCATAGATATTAAAGCTGTTTCTTTAGGATTACCAAATTTATCTCTTAAAATTATTCCCATAGTCTCATGATCGATTTTTGTGCAATCATTTTTTAAGTTTCTATTATATAATTCTAAATTTTCTTTTCTATTATCTAATGTATTTCCATTTAAGTGTTTTATTGGAGCTTTTGTATTTACATCTAAAATTACAGATTGAATAGTTTGCTTAGCGGGCATATTTTTCCCATTTACTTTAGTAGTTGTTAGCGTTTGGACTAAATAATTGTTAAAATCTTTATGCCATTCAGCAAACCAAATTCCTGCATTTTTAACTCTTTCGGCATCAAAAGTATCTATTTTGCAGATAAGTTCAGTTCCATCTTTTTTTAAGACAGAAATTTCTGTGATATTGCCTTTTGTAGTATATTTATTTTCTTGAGTTTTATAATTTGTATTTATGGTAAAGCACCTCTTTCATAATTTTATGTTTAAATAATAAATTTAGATATTTAAATATGCCATTTATCAGAAAAATAACATAAAATAGATTATTCTACAAGATAGTATTATAATTATAACCATACATACCTGATTTAAACATTATATCATTATACCAAATTAATATTATAAAAGAAATACAACTTAATAAAAAAGTACAAGAATATTTAACTTGTAAAAATAATTACTTAGTTACTAAGTAATTAGGTAAAACTAAAAATAGGTAGACATAGCTGCTTTTACTAAGTAAAATAAAAGGTGATGTTTGGAAAAGTGTGAAATAATACATTGTAAGAGAACATGTAAAGTAAAGAAATATAGATTGTTTTATATGAAAGTTTAATAAGAGGGAATAATTATGATAATTACAAAAGAATTAAAAAATATAGCTCAAGATAAAAAATTTATACGAAAAACTATAGCAATTACAGTTCCAATAGCTTTGCAAGCTTTATTGAATACAAGTCTAAATCTTGTAGACACGGTAATGATTGGAAGTTTAGGTCAACAATCTATTGCAGCTGTTGGATTAGCTAATAAGGTATTCTTTGTATTCACTTTGCTGCTATTTGGAATCGTAAGTGGTTCTTCAATTTTAACTGCCCAATATTTTGGAAAAAGAGATATTAAAAACATAAGAAGAGTATTAGGAATGTCTTTAAGCATAGGATTAGCTGGATCATTTATTTTTGTGATTCCAAGCTTAATATGTCCTGAAGCTGTTATGAGTATTTTTACACCAAATGAAGGTACAATAAAAACTGGTGCAGCATATTTAGCCATTGCAGCAATAAGCTATCCGTTAACAGCAATTACAAACGTTTATGTTGCTTTGCTAAGAGGGGTAAATCAAGTAAAAGCGCCTGTTATAATAACATTATTATCTATTTTTATAAAAATCACATTAAATTATATTTTAATATTTGGACATTTAGGAATGCCTGCTCTTGGAGTTCAAGGAGAGGCTATTGCTACTTTAATTGCAAGAACGTTTGAATGTGCATGTATATTGTCAGTTGTATATTATCAAAAAGGTCCAGCTGCAGCCAAACTTAAGGAATTATGGGATTTTAATAAGGTGTTTGTAAAATTGTTTTTTGTAACTGTATCTCCTGTTATTATTAATGAATTTATGTGGGGATTAGGCGTTACTATGTATTCACTTGTTTATGGAAGAATGGGTGATGAAGCAGTTGCTGCTATTACGATAACTCAAACTGTTGAACAGATCATAACTGTAGTTTTCCAAGGAATTAGTGCTGCAACAGCTGTTATCTTAGGTAATGAATTAGGTGCAAATAAATTAGAAGAGGCCAAAACTCATGCTAAGTATTTCATAATATTACAATTTATTAGTGCATTAGCTATGGGACTTATATGCTTTGTCATTAAAAATCCATTAATTAGCTTGTTTAATGTAACAGATTTGGTAGGAGTTAATATAAGCAGATGTTTAA
Organism: Clostridium sp. C2-6-12; assembly: GCF_009928485.1. Taxonomy (GTDB): domain Bacteria; phylum Bacillota; class Clostridia; order Clostridiales; family Clostridiaceae; genus Clostridium. The sequence goes on from NZ_JAABNP010000028.1 coordinate 64,757, forward strand.
TTGTATTTATACTTTATTTACCTTTTAAAGTATTTAATTGGGTTAATATTGTAGGTATACTTAGAAGTGGTGGTGACACTAAAGTAGCATTAATGCTTGATATTACAGGAGTTTGGTGCGTTGGTATACCTTTTGCTTTTTTAGGTGGAATGATACTTCATGTACCAATTTATCTTGTATATGCTATGGTTACATTTGAGGAAGTATATAAATTCGTATTAGGTTATAGAAGATATAAGAAAAAAGTATGGTTAAGAAATTTAGTTTAAGCTAGTTAATTAAATGTTATGAATTTGGAAAGAATATTGATTAAAAGATAAAAAAATATATAATTATAAGTGAGAAAAGATTTCAATTAACGTCATGTACTAAAAGTGTAATAAATTATAGCAAAAGAAGAAAGGAATTGAATTATGGATCCAATAGCATTTCAAATTGGAGGCTTTGAAGTTAGATGGTATGGAATACTAATAGCTTTGGGTGTAATCTTAGCTGTTTTATTAACTGGCTATAACTGTAAAAAGAAAAATGTAGATTTTGATATTATATTAGATGTATTTTTTATTGCATTTCCAACAGCTATTATAGGAGCTAGGGCATACTATGTAATATTTGAATTTGAAAATTATAGGGATAATTTAATTGATATTTTTAACATTAGAAAAGGTGGATTAGCAATTCATGGAGGGTTAATAGGCGCATTTTTAGCAATTTATTTTTTCTCAAAAATAAAAAAGATAAATTTAATAAAATATTTAGATGTAGCAGCGCCAGCAATTATATTAGCTCAAGCAATTGGAAGATGGGGAAATTTCATGAATGGTGAAGCTCATGGGAGAGAAGTTTCTTATGAATTTATAAGCAAGTTTCCAATGTTTATACAAAAGGGAATGTATATTGGAGGAACATATTATCATCCCACCTTTTTATATGAGTCCTTTTGGAACATTTTAGTGTGCATAATATTGCTTACAATTCTATATAAGAAAAATAGTGAAGAAAATGGAGTAGTCATAGCAAGTTATTTAAGCTTATATTCTTTAGGCAGGGTATTTATTGAGGGGCTGAGAACTGATAGCTTGATGTTAGGTAATATTAGAGTAGCTCAACTTGTAAGTATTATTGGAATAATAATTGGATTAAGTATTATATTTATTATTAAGAGAAGAGAAGCACGAAAATTAATAGAATAATAAAGGATTGATGATTTTACATTAAATTATAAAATCATCAATCTTTTTTATACTCTTTTATTGTGACGCATTTTCAATCTTTTTTTTGTACTTATAAGGAGTTTCGCCATAGTGTTCTTTAAAACAATTTATGAAGGACTTAATATTAGGAAAACCATTATCAAAAGCTAGTTGATTAATTGAATAATCACTATTCATTAAATCCCTGTAAGCAGAAGTTAATCTTATATTTTTTAAATATGTACCAACAGTAATACCCATATATTTCTTAAATATTGTAGCAAGGTATTCTTTTGAAAGTTGGTATTTATATGCAATTTCATCTAATGAAATATTCTCCTTATAATTTGCATCTATATAATCAGTAATTATTTTTAAACGTTCTAAATTTCTTTCATTCTTCAATTCTAAGTTGGCATTGCGTTTAATGCTAAAGTCATTTAAAAGGATATATAATATTTCATAGAGTAGACTTTCTATTTTTAAGTAGTGAAATTTATTATTAGAATTTTCATCATCAACAAATAAAAGAGAAATGTGGTTGCTTTCCATATCATTTATATACATGTCCACTATTTCTTCATGAATATCTTTGAGTCTTTGTATGCTTTTATTATTACTTTTTAATTTAAATTCTATGTTATCAATATCCGGACAATTATCTTTAATAAAATTATAAGAAATTAATACTGTTATCATGGTAACAAGATCCTGACCGTAGTTCACTACTGAATGAACATCTCCGCTATTTACTAAATATAATTGTTTTTTTTCAATGGAAGTAATAATTCCGTTTGTGGAAAAAGTAGCATTTCCCCTATATAGATAAGTTAATTCTAAGTCCTTGTGCCAATGTTTTAGAACTACTCCTGGATCAGTGTGGATTACTATTTTAGCGGGTATTCTCTTTGGTGTTGTAACTATTTCATAACTATAATTCATTTAAGCATCTCCTTTTTGTAATTTATAACTAATATTTCGATAGTTATAAATAATTTGAATATTAATGGAATAAAAAATCTGTATATAGATTTATAACTATTACTAAAATATTAATAAATGACAATCAATTTTATAATAAAATGCTATATTATGCAAAAGTATAAGTTTATAATAGTTATTGTAAACGGTATTTAAAGCGAAACCAAAATATGAGGTGTTACACAATTTAAAGCAAGCGATTGCAAAAAATAAAAATAATACGTAATAGTAACAATAATAAGCCGTCAATTATTATTATAAACAAAAAAAAGAAATTGTGCAATCGATTACTGCAACGTTATAATAATACATTTGTTAATAATATTATAATTACAACTAAAATAATATTAATAAATGGATGTAATTTTTATCTTAATTATAATATAAAGCATATTTATTTTATAATTATGCAATCGGTTGCCTAGCTAAAATGGAAAACTTAAATTTGTTTGCATGATTTTTCTTACTAAATTAGATTTTCTTTATTACATATGTAATTTAATAAGAAAAAATCATTAAAATATCCTTAAATCCAAAAAATATATGTGAATTTAAGGATAAAATAAAGAAATTTTATAAAAACAGGGGGAATAAAAAAATGGTTAAAAACAAAAAAATAGTAGCATTAATAATGACAACAGCATTATTAATGGGAACATTAGCAGGTTGTGGTGGAGCATCAAAAGAAACAGGAGCTTCAGTTAGTAAAGAAGGAGATAAGACAATAACAGTTTGGTCACATTTAAATCCTCAAGAAGTTCCAGAGGTTCAAAAAGTAGCAGAAAAGTGGGGAAAGGAAAAGGGCGTAGCTGTTAAAGTTGTTGAAGATAAAGGTGATATGCAGGCATATGCACAAGCAGCAAATAGCTCAAAAGGGCCAGATTTATACTTTGGTATAGCTAATGATAATTTAGGAACATTCCAAAAAGCTGGATTACTTGCAGAAGTGCCAAGTGGAGTAATTGATGAAAGCAAATATACTTCAAAACAAGTAATAGATGCAGTGACTATAAATGGAAAGAAATACGGAGTTCCAATAGCACAAGAAACAGTTGCATTATTCTATAACAAGGACAAGGTAAAAGAAGTTCCAAAAACTATGGAAGACCTTGTGGCAAAAGCTAAAGAAGTTGGTTTTGAATTTGATGTAAATAATTTTTATATTTCTTATGGATTAATAGCTGCTCAAGGCGGATATGTATTTAAAAATAACAATGGAACACTTGATCCAAAGGATATTGGATTAGGAAATGATGGAGCAGTAAAAGGATATCAATTTATTCAAGACTTAGTAGTTAAAAATAAATTTATGGCTCCAGATATTAATGGAGATATTGCAAAAGGTGATTTCCAATCAGGAAAATCTGCATTTTATATTTCAGGACCATGGGATGTTGCTGGATTCAAAGAAGCAGGTGTTAACATAGGAGTTGTTCCAATGCCAACATTAGGTGGAAAACCTGTTACAACATTTTTAGGAGTTCAAACAGCATTTGTTAGTGAAAAATCTCCTAATAAAGATCTAGCTTGGGATTTAATGAAATATTTATCTGATAATAGTAATGACTTTTTGATTGAAAAAGGTGGTAGAATTCCTGCAACTAAAGCTGGAGTTGAAAGTGATTTATTTAAGAAATCAGAAACTATGGTTGCATTTAGTGAACAAGCTAAGAATGCTACTCCAATGCCAAATATTCCAGAAGTTCAAGCTATGTGGGCACCAGGTGCTGATGGATTAAAAGCATTAACAGCTGGAAATCTTGATCCTAAAGGTGTTGCAGATCAAATCGTAAAACAAATTACTGAAGGAATTGCTCAACAAAAATAATTATATTAATAAAAGAATAAAGTTAAACTTTGTTTAATTTTATTCTTTTAATCTAAGGAGGAGGAATATCATAAAATGACTGATTTAATTATAGATTCAAATAAGCCAAAAGAGGATATTGTTAAAAATAGCATTGTTGAAAAGAAAAAAAATGGTTTTAAATCAGTTCCATATTTATTACCAGCTTTAATTTCAATTTGTATTTTCACTGTACTTCCAATTATATATACAATATATATAGCATTCACCGATTATACAATGTATTCAAAAGGTGTTGTTAATTTTGTTGGATTTGCTAATTTTGCAGAAGTATTTGCAGGTCCATTTAAAGAAGTTTTTATGCCAGTTTTTATATGGACATGTGTTTTTGCACTTGCATCAACTGCAGGAACATTCTTTCTAGGACTTTTTATGGCAATATTAGTTAATAATGAAAATATAAAAGAAAGAGGACTTTATAAAGCGATATTAATAATTCCATGGGCATTGCCAGCAACAGTTGCAATACTCTCATGGTCAGGTTTATTAAATGGAAGTTATGGAGCAATTAATAATTTACTTATTAGCTTACACGTTATTTCAACACCAGTTCCATGGTTAACAAATCCTTCTTGGGCAAGAATGGCATTGATTATTGTTAATGTTTGGTTGGGGTTTCCATATATGATGAATGTTTGTTTAGGAGCGTTACAATCAATTCCAGTAACTTATTATGAGGCAGCAGATGTTGATGGAGCAAGTAAATTTACACAATTTAGAAAGATAACTTTACCTTCTCTTGCTCAAACAGCATATCCTTTAGTAATTTCATCTTTTGCATTTAATTTTAATAATTTTGGTCAATCATTCTTAATTACTGGAGGTGGTCCAGCAAGACCTGGAACACAATTTGCAGGTTACACTGATATTTTGGCATCAGTTAACTATAAATTGTCAATAACATTTGGAAGATACGAAATTGCTTCAACTATAAGTATTATTATATTTGTAATTTTAGCTACAATTTCATATTTTCAAATGAAAGCATCAGGGCAATTTGAGGAGGTTGATTAAAATGGTATCAAAGGTTAGTAATGAAGAATTAAAATATGTAAAAAAAATAAAACCGTCAGAAAGAAGAATAGCATGGGCTTCAAGAGTTGTAATTTGGATAATGATGGTGATAGTACTTATACCAATAATGGCAGTTTTGTCAGCATCTATGGCTAAAGGAAATTCATTTACTCAAATATCAATATTTCCAACGACTTTTACCATGGATAATTATATAAAAGTAATAAATCAAAGTAATTTTTTGACATGGACTAAAAATTCCTTAATTGTTTGTATTAGTGTTGCAGTGTTGCAATTAGTCATGACAATTCCAGCAGCTTTTGCTTTTTCGAAACTTAAGTTTAAAGGAAGAAAATATGGACTAATGGGACTTTTAATACTACAGATGTTTCCTACAACTATGGCATTACCAGCAATTTTAAGTGTTGCATATAAATATGACATGATGGACAAGTTAGGAGGATTAGTAATACTTTTAGCAGTAGGTAGTGCATATAATATTTGGCTTATGAAAGGTTATATGGATGGAGTTCCTAAAGAATTGAGCGAAGCTGCATATATAGATGGAGCAACAACTTTCCAAGTTTTCACTAAAATAATATTACCATTAATTAAAAATATGATTATTGTAATATTTATATTTGCTTTTGTTGGAGCATACAGCGAATTTTTATTTACTTCAGCTCTTATAAAAGATCCATCAGTAGAAACTCTTGCAACAGGTATGAGAGGATTTATTAAAGATAAGTATTCTGCTAACTGGACACAATATTCAGCAGCTGCTATGATGGCATCATTACCAGTAGTGATAATATCTGTAGTTTCTCAAAAATTCTTTGCACAAGGATTAACAGCTGGTTCGGTAAAAGGTTAATAAATATCTAGGAGAAGATAAAATGAGAAGAATGAGAAAAGTTTTAGCTTCATTAGTTGTAATGGTAATAGCAATTGGAATTTTTAGTGGGTGTAAAGCAAAGGAATATAAAAATAATGCTGATACAAATATGCCGTTTTCATGGGATAATGCAACAGTATATTTTGCATTAACAGATAGATTTTTAGATGGTGATGAATCAAATAATCACTCATATGGAAGAGAACTTGATGAGAATGGCAATGAAAATTCTGATTATAAGAACCAGCCTGCAACTTTTCATGGTGGAGATATTGTTGGCATTACAAAAAAAATAAATGAAGGATATTTTAATGATTTAGGTGTAAATGCAATATGGATAACCTCACCTTTTGAACAAATACACGGTTATATTGGTGGTGATAAATTTAGACATTATGCCTATCATGGATATTATAATTTAGATTATACTTCGATTGATGCAAATGTTGGTACTAAAGAGCAGTTTTCAGAATTTGTTGATACAGCACATAAACATGGCATAAGAGTAGTCTTAGATGTAGTACTTAATCACCCAGGTTATGTTAGTTTGAAGGACATGGACGAATATGGTTTTGGAAAGCTAAAGGATGATTGGAAAAACTATTATTATGGAGATTCTATGTACGCAATGTCAAAGGAAGATCAAAAGTATATGGATATAACTGACAAAGAAGCATGGTCAAAATGGTGGGGCTCTCAGTGGGTTAGAGCTTCACAAAAATATTCTGGTTATGATGGAAGTACAAGTGGTAGTGATAAAACTATATGTCTTTCAGGCTTACCAGATTTTAAAACTGAAACTACCTATGATCCAGGAATACCTGAAATTTGGAAGACAAAATGGACTAAAGAAGGTAGGTATGAAGAAGAAAAAAATAGCTTGAAAAAGTACTTTGAAGAGAATGACAAAAATCCAACAGTTGCAAATTATCTAATAAAAGAAATATCAGATTGGGTTAGGCTATACGGTATTGATGGATTTAGATGTGATACAGCTAAACATGTTGAAGAAGATAAATGGAAAGATTTAAAAGAACAATGTTCTAAAGCTTTGAAAGAATGGAAAAATGCAAATCCAGATAAGAAACTAGATGATTCGGATTTTTGGATGACTGGAGAAGTTTGGGGACAGCAAGTTGGAAGAACTAGTTATTATGATAATGGTTTTGATTCTTTAATTAATTTTGGATTTCAAATGGATGCAGCTAATTTAAAGAGTATAAATTCAACTTATGAAAGTTATGCTAAAAAGTTAAGTGCAGGAAAAAAATTTAATATTTTAAGCTATATTTCATCTCATGATACAACATTATATAACAGAGATGATTTGATTAATGGGGGAACAGCATTGTTGCTAGTGCCAGGAGGTGTTCAGATCTATTACGGAGATGAAACTGCTCGACCTATAAAATATGAAGATTGTTCTTACAAGGACCAACAGACTCGAGGCGATATGAATTGGGAGTCTATAAATAAAGAGGTTCTTAAGCATTGGCAGATACTTGGAAGATTTAGGAGAGCACATTTGGCCATAGGAGCTGGAGAACATAAGATAATAAATGATTCTCCATATATATTTAGCAGAGTATATAAAAATGATGAGATTAATGATAAGGTCATTTGTGTAATTGGAGCAGAAGAAGAAATAAATATAGACGTATCATCCATATTTGAAGATGGTGAAATAGTAAGAGATGCATATACAGGAAATACTACTAAAGTTAAGAATGGAAAAGTAGTATTTAAACCTCATAAAAATGGAGTTATTTTAATTGAAGAGATGAAGTAGTTAATAGACTTTTATTAACAATAATTTAATTGAAAGAGTGAGTATAAGATGGGAAAAACTAAATCGAAAAATATATTATCTACTTCTGGCAAAGGGAAAATTAAGTTGCTTAAGCATAATTCTAATAAAAGTAATTTAAAAAAATCTAAAAGCATACATTTTAAACTGTTGCAAAGTATGTTTTTTATTTCAATTATTCCTATGATAATTATATGTGGTGTTGCTTTTATTAAAATTAATGATATTACAAGTAGTAATTTTAAATCTTCAAGTACAGCCTCAACCATAGGTGCTCAAAAATTACTAGATTCTCAATTCGATAACATCATAAATGCTCTCCAATCCTTTTCAAGGAAAGATATTTTTAAAGAGAATATTACGAGTAAATCTACAATTGATGAATTTACAGAAATAAAAAATGATTTGAAATTAATAAAAGAATCAAATAGCTCTATATTATCTTTAAGTTTTGCTTTTGATAAGAGTAAATCTTATTATTGCTATCCAGATAAAAAAGTATCAGCTGATTTTAATCCTACATCAAGAGATTCGTATAAAGGTGCTGCTCAGTATAGAGATGCCGCATATATAAGCAATATATATAAAGATGCAAGTTCTGGAAGTGATTGTGTAACAATATCATATGGAATTAGAAAGAACAATGAAATTATTGGAGTTATATCAGTAGATTTGGATCTTAAGGTTTTATCAAAGAATCTTACAAATATGCTAGATGAAAATAGTGCTTTTGAATTTATATTATGTGATACAAACGGACAAGTTATTGCTAGCACAAATGAAAATATTATTGATACAAAAGTAGTAGCTGATTATTCAATTTGGAAGGATATAAGTGCAAATACTAAGGGATTTGAGAAATTTACTTTTGAAAATATGAATTATTTTACTTCATATGCTACTTCTGAGGTTACAGGGTGGAAGTTTATTAATAAAATTCCAGAGAAAATTTTAACTAGAGCAAAAAATTCATTAATTGAAGAATTTTTATTAATTCTCATCATAGTAATTGTAGCAATTATAGTTATCAGTACTAGATTTTCTAATAAATTATCAAAAAACATATTAATAATAAGAAATGCTATTAATGAAGCTGCCTTAGGTAATTTTAATAGTAAAATCAGCATTAATTCAAAAGATGAACTGGAAAATCTAGCAGTAAGTTTTAATGATATGTGTATAAAGGTTTCATGTTTGCTAGATAATGTGAATTCATCTGTAAATGATGTCAATGTTGCAGCATTAAATTTAAATGATAAGAGCATAAAATTATCCTATTCAATTTCAAATGTAAACAAAACCATAAATCAAATTGATTCAGGTACAACTGATTCAACAAATAACTTAGAATTATTAACTTCAAATATGGAGGATGTTTCTGATTCAATAAGTAGAATTGATTCATTAGCAATGAATGTCAGCAATATGGCTAATAAAGCTAATTCACTAAGTGAATTTGGATTGGATATTATAGGTGCATTAATTGAGAAAGCAAATGAAACAAAAAATTTAACTCATGAAGTAAATGAAGTTATAAATCTTGTTTCAAAGAGTGTAAAGGAAATAGAAACAATGAATGAAACTATAACTCAAATTACAAAACAAACAAATCTATTATCTTTGAATGCTGCAATTGAGGCGTCTAGAGCAGGGGAAGCAGGAAAAGGTTTTTCAGTTGTTGCTGAACAAATCAAAAAACTTGCTGAACAAACTGAATTATCTGCAAAGAAAATTACAAATACCATAGCTCAAGTTAATCATAATGTAAAAAATGCTGTACATAAAGCTGACAAAACTAGTGATGCAGTTGAGCAGCAGCAAAATTCAGTTAAACAATCCCAAGATATATTTGGAGAGATAATATCTTCAATTAATGATTTAAGTGTTAAGGTTACGGATATTTCTGAAGACTTAAGTGAATTAAATAGAAAGAAAAATGAAGTATTAGATCAAGTACAAAGTTTAACGGTTATTGTACAGGAAACATCAAATGGAGCTGGAGATGTAGCTTGTGTTTGTGAAACTGTTACTGAGACTACAGTTGAATTTCTTGAGTCTTCAAATAAATTAAAGCATTTATCAGATAATTTACAATCTGAAATTAATAAATTTAGATATAAGTAAAAAGAATTAATACAGAGGGCTATATATATTTAAAAAAAAGAAAATATATAAATTGCGAGGTTAAATAATATTTATTTTAAACAGTAAAAGGAGAAATATAAATAGATGAAGTTTGAAGCAGTATATCATAGAACATCTGACAATTATTGTTATCCTATTAATGAATATGATTTAATTGTTAATTTAAAAACTGGCTATGATGTTAAAAAAGTTTTTATTAATTATGGAGACCCATTTGCAACTGGAATTTTAGGTGGAAATAATAAATGGGATGGAAATAGAGAGGAAATTCCTTATAAAAAGAAGTTAAAGCATCAAATATGGTGGACAACTACTTTAAAGCCAGAATTTAAAAGGTGCAGGTATTATTTTGAATTAATTACTGAAAAGGAAACTTGGTATTACTTTGAAAATGGTTTTTTAAATGAAAAGCAAATGCATTTAGATGGAAAAGTACTTCAATGTTTTACATTTCCTTGGATGAATAGCTCAGATATTAATACAACACCAGATTGGGTAAATGATATGGTTTGGTATCAAATATTTCCTGAAAGGTTTTGCAATGGGGACACATCTATAAGTCCAAAGTGTGTAAAGCCTTGGCATAAGGGGAGTGTTAAAAACGAAGAATTTTATGGTGGAGATTTGCATGGGATTCTAAATAAATTGGATTACTTAGAAGACTTAGGTGTTACGGGGATATATTTAACACCAATTTTTGAAGCAGCTTCAACTCATAAATATGATACAAAAAATTATTTAAAAATAGATCCGCATTTTGGTGATGAAAATGTATTTAGAAATCTTGTAAATAAGGCGCATGAAAAAGGTATGAGAATTATGCTTGATGGTGTATTTAATCATAGTGGAGATAAGTTTGAGCCTTGGTTAGATGTAATGGAGAAAGGGCTGGAATCAAAATATTTTAATTGGTTTATGATAAATCAATGGCCATTTGATGATAATAGCCGAGATACAAGAGATGGGAAGTTTTATTCTTTTGCCTTTGCTAAAAATATGCCAAAGTTAAATACCAATAATAAAGAGGTAATTGATTATTTTATAAATGTATGTGAATATTGGGTTAAAAATTTTAATATTGATGGTTTAAGACTTGATGTTGCAAATGAAATTTCTCATAAATTCTGCAAGGTATTAAGAGAAAAAATGAAAGCAATAAAGCCTGATTTCTATATATTAGGTGAAATATGGCATGATTCTATTTCTTGGCTTAAAGGAGACGAATTTGATGCTGTTATGAACTACCCATTAACAAGCAGTATAGCAGATTTTTGGATAGATGATAGCTTAACTAAGGCGGATTTTGAATATACTATAAATAGATGTTATACGATGTATATGCAACAAAATAATGATGTATTATTTAATTTATTAGATTCCCATGATACAGAAAGATTGATTTCAAGAGTAAAAGACATTAATGTTTTCTATCAACAACTAGCAGTATTATTTACAATGCCTGGTAGTCCATGTATTTTCTATGGTACTGAAATTGCACTTGAAGGAAACCATGATCCTGACTGTAGAAGATGTATGCCGTGGGATGAAATTGAAAGTGGAAAATACGATAGTAATATAAATATTATAAAGAACTTAATAAAGCTTAGAAAAGAAGAGCAGCTTTTTAGAAGTCGTAATTTTCATTTTCCAAATACAATCAAAAATGAAAGAGTAATTGAATATATAAAGCTAGATGAATGGGGAAATAAACTTGAAATATTACTAAATTGTTCAGATGGAATTATTTCAATAGAAGAAGATGGAGAAGTTTTATTTAGTTATTTATATTCAAAAAATAGTTTGCTTAAAAACGGTATATTGATTAGAAAAATTAAATAAGCTTCTCTAAATTTAACTGAATTATTTTTGATTACTGATAAGATATACGAAGAGTATTAAAATAATAGAAAGATGGAAAGATATTATGTACAATAATTATATTTTTGATCTTTATGGAACTTTAGTAGATATCCATACTAATGAAAATTCTAAGACAGTTTGGGATAAACTTGCTTTGTTTTATTCCTTTAATGGTGCATATTATAATGGAAAAGATTTAAAGAACAGCTATAGAAGGAAAGTTAAAGAGAAGCAACTAGCTATAAACATTACTAAATATCCTGACTTTCCAATAGAAGAGGTGTTTAAATCTATTTTTGAAGATAAAGAAATACGTGCGTCTGAAGAGATTATTAAGACAGTGGCTCAGATGTTTAGGGTTTTATCGATTAAATATATAAAACTCTATGATGGAGCTATAGAATTACTAGATAAACTTAAGGCAAGGAAGAAAAAAATTTATTTGTTATCAAATGCTCAAAGAATATTTACATTATATGAGTTGAAACTATTAGGTATTTATGATTATTTTGACGGTACATATTTTTCTTCTGACCATTATGTTTGTAAGCCAGATGCGGTATTTTATAATAAGATCTTGAAGGAATTTAAGATTGATATTAATAATAGTATAATGATAGGTAATGATTTTATTGCAGACATTGAAGGTGCATGCAATGTAGGCTTAGATTCTTTATATATTGAATCTAATTTATCACCTAAAGTAACAAGAAGCCTTAAAAGTAAATATAATATTTTAGATGGTGACGTGAATAAAATAAGTGAATTAATAATTGAGAACTAAATAATAATCGAGTAGGAGTGATAGCTTATCAAACCTGCTCGATTGTTTTTTATAGCTTACATACGATTATGTCATCTTCACCAGCAGTTACATTTTTATCTGTTGAGATAATTAAGTCAGATACTACATCTGGATTAGTTATCAAAACTGGAGTAATAAGAGAAAAACCTTTCTCTAAAATAAAATCTTTATTTATTTTGATGATTGGTGTTCCAGCCTTAACCACACTTCCTTCAGAAGCAAGCTGTTCAAAACCTTCACCGTTTAATGAAACTGTATCTATTCCTATATGAACTAGTAGTTCAATTCCATTGTCAAGAGTCATAGCAAAAGCATGCTTTGTTTTAAAGACTAATGCAAGTGTACCATCAGCAGGAGCAACAATTGTATCTCCAGTTATATCAATAGCAGCACCATCGCCAGCCATCTTTTGAGCAAAGACAGGATCTGGAACTTTTGAAATATCAATTGCTTTACCAGTAGCAGGTGCAACTAGTGTTAAATCAGTTTTTTGTTTTTTATTAAAAAATTTAAACATATATACCTCCGAATTTTTAATAGGGATAATTTCATAATTATTATTAATTATATTATTTGTTAAGATGAGAGTCAATAAAAATGTGGAATTGGTTCCGTGTTTTTGCTTTAATTATGAAATTATAATTAAAAATTCTATTTGCTACATAAAGCTTTTTCTATAAATTTATGAATACTATTACATATAAATTAAAATAATATAATCAAAGAATACTTAAGAAGCAAAGTAGTATAAATATTTGCAAAATAAAAAGTTAATAGTATATAATTTAGTAAGTAAAATTTGTTAGGGAAATATAAGAGAATACTATACAGATAAGGTAAAATCATTAGTATTTTAATAGAGGTGAGTATGATAAAAAAAATGAGAAGAATTTCTTTTGTAATTGCACTTTTTCTTATAGGAGCTTCGGCTGCAATATATATAAATAAATCAAAAGCTATGAATAACGATACGGAGAACGTAATATCAATGGAAGATACTATTGCTACCGAAGATAAAAAAGAAAATACACCCCTTAAAAATGGAATCACTTTTGGTGTATTAGGAGATATTCATAATAATATAGACAGTTTTCAAGAAGCTATAGAAGATTTTCATAATCTTGATCCTACAATGGACTTATTAGTTTTAAATGGAGATACTGTAGATCAAGGTAAGGAAGAATCATATACTGCTATTAAAAATGTCATAAGCAAAAATGAGAATTTATTGCCTAAGATAATTATAAAAAATATAGGAAATCATGAATTTTATAATTATGAAGCAGGCACCAATTCATCCGAGCAAGTTAAAGTTTTCATTAACAGATATCTTGATTTTGCAGGTGAAGAAAAAGTATATCATGATAAATGGGTTGGTGGATATCATTTTATATCATTGGGATCAGAAGATGGAAATTCAAAAACTACTGATTCAGTACGAGCTTTTATATCCGATGATCAGCAAAAGTGGTTAAAAGATAAGCTGGAAGAAAAATATGAAAAAGGAAAACCTATTTTTGTATTTTTACATCAGCATTTAAATAATGGGAATACAGGATGGATTGGTGTTGAACAAAGTAAAGAAGTAAGAAAAATATTATCGAAATATCCTGAGGTAATATTATTTACTTCTCACACTCATAGCGATTTAAATGATAGCAGCATATTATTTAAACAACCATTTACTATGGCCCATACAGGCGCTGTAAGTTATACAATTGTATATAGTGATAATTATGAAGGTGGTAGAAAAAGAGAACCATTCATTAAAGGGTTGTATGTTGAAGTGAATGATAACAAAGTTACTATTAATGGAAGAAATATAAAAGATAAACAATGGATTTTTAATAAGCAAGTTCCAATGGAGTAAGCAGAGTAAAGAAAAAATTAAAATATAAATAAAATCACAAATGATAATTTAATCATATAATATTCATAAATAATTTTTATAGGAAATAATCATGAAATATTTATCTGAGTTTTTTAACAGTAAAAAATGTGCAGAACATAATCTAAGGAGTGATAATCAAAAGCTAAATTTTAATGCTGAGCAATATGTGAATTCAAATAACTTTTCCAGTGATACAAATTATTTTATATGGGTAGATTTAAAAAATTTCAAAGTCAATATTTTTCAAGGAACCACAAATAAATGGGGAATTATTCACAGTTATTTATGTACAATTGGAAAAAATTCAACCCCAACTCCAAAAGGAACTTATAAAATTGGAATCAAAGGACTTTATTTTGGAGTGAATAAAGGATATAAGTGTTGGTATTACACTCAATTTAAGGGAAATTATTTATTTCATTCTATAATATATAATTTAGATGGATCTGTTAGAGATGGAAGACTTGGAATGAAATTATCTGATGGATGCATAAGATTAGCAAAAACAAATGCAAAGTGGATTTATGACAACATTCCTAAGGATACTAAGGTTGTAATAAGTTAGAAGCACTAAACTAATGTTAAATATAAATAGTCTAGTGCTTTTCATTTTGAGATTTGTTGTAGATAGGTTATGAATGTACGCTCATTTTATCTTATAAGCCAATAAACTTTATCTTTTGATAATTCAAAACCAAGTTTTTTTTGAAGTGCTGTTGAAGCAATGTTTGTTTCTACCACTTGTCCATAAGGGTATCGTTTAAGGGCTAAAGCATGATTTGTTGCTGCAATTTGTAAAGAAGAGCCAATTCCTTTTCCTTTAAATTTAGGAAGGACTTCTAACATACCTATTGAACCTTCTTCATGGCTTCCAATAAATCCACATAAATTATTATCAATAAATGCACCAAACATTACATTTGCTTTCAACCTATTTTCAATATAATTTGAGTCTATAATATCCATTTTAGAATAACTATTAATTATATTATCCTTATATTGTAATGTAAGTGGTTTGATTTCAACTGAGGATTTTTCATAAACTATAGGAGTTTTCTTTGTATAAACAGTATTGTAACAAGCCATTGTCTCGGAAAAGATATGTTTTTCTAATAATAAATCAAAAGAAAATTTATCATGGGTAGAAACTATATTAAAATCTTCAGGTAGTATATTAATTAAACTTTTTGATACTTCAATATTATTTGAAGAAAGCATATATATGTTTGAAGGACAGTCTTTTATTAGAACGCCTTCATTTGATGCAAACAAAATTTCTACACTTCCTCTACGTATGCATTCTAGCATATCAACATTTAATAAGAAATTTTTCGTAAGCATTTCAATAGCAATATCAGTTATCATAATTATTAAGATCCTTTCAAAAATATATAGAAAAATTTATTATATTATGTAAAAATTATATCATACTAATGATTTAATGAAAGGATTGGAGGATTAATAATTATGAACTATGTATGGCTTGAAGAATATTGCCTTAATAAAAAAGGAGCGGAAAAAGAAATAAAAGAAGATTGGGAAGCAACTTTGTATAGATTAAGGGGAAAAATATTTGTTATGAAAGGTGGGGATAGAGAAGGAAAACCTATAATAACTTTAAAGTGTGATCCAAGTTTTGGAAGATTTTTGAGAGATGAATATAAAGATATAATACCTGGATACCATATGAATAAAGAGCATTGGAATTCCATTTATATTGGAGGTAAAGTACCTGATGAAGTTGTAAAACAAATGATAGATATGTCTTATAGTATAATACTAAACTCTTTTAGCCAAAAAGTTCAAAAAGAAATTAACATGGAATAATAATGAAAAATTTCCTTTAAAAATAATTCTGAAAATTCAGAATATATGTTGAAATAAATTAATGGATAAGTTATAATATAAACAAGATAAAGATTTAAATTTATCTTAGTGGACTGACACTTCAATCCGGCAGAAGCGTATATCTCAAGAGGTATACAGTTGGTGACGGGCAACGTAAAAATCCCGGAAGCAATGTACGACGAAGGGTCGTACCCAGTTGGCGGACAACGTTAAAATCAGTTACTAAGAAAAAGCAAGTGTATTTATACACTTGCTTTTTGCGTGTGCCCAGCATGGGCACGTACTAATCGGTGAAAGTCCGTAATGGGG
>NZ_JAABNP010000029.1 GCF_009928485.1 Clostridium sp. C2-6-12
AATTACATTCTAAAATACAAAATGAAAGAACTCAGAAGCATCTTCATGAATTAAAAACTACTGCCTAATTATGGAATAAATTAACTAGGCCTATTTAAGTGCGCTTAAAAAGCAGAAATCTTTAAATAATTGATGTGGAATTTTAAATATTTAGAAATTTACCGATTTAAACCGAAAAGGAGTATCTCTTCTGATTAAAATTTAATCATTTTGCGACACTCCCATGCTTTTTATTTCTTCTAAAGACATTCCCATCTTCTTAGAATTTTTAATTACATCAAAAACTATAAACTGTTCAACTGAGTAATATCTATAGTTATTCTCTTTATTTATATATGCTGGTTTAACCAATCCTCTTTCGTCATAATACCTAAGAGTTTTTATTGGTAAATTAAATAGTTTTGATATTTCACCTATTGTAAAATATTTATCCATATCAATTTTCTCCTTATACTGTATGTACATAGTCTAAATTTTATTTAGTTATTATACTACATATTTAAATACAAAATAAGTTAGATTCACTATAAACATTACAACATTGTGCAACATCTGAAAAATCAACTGTAATAATCTCTGCATAAGCCTCCGTATATAATTCTTGTATTAATTTCCTTAAAATTTCTTTATTTCCCTTAAGGATTGGAACTGGAATTTTAATAATTCCCAAATGATCTTTGCCTGAAGCATCAAATGTATCTTCTCCCACAAATTCAGGAATATTTTTTCCCAAGGTAATACCTAGTATTGCTGAAGTATTTGCAATAACACCTAAAGGAAGGTCCTCATTTATTACTATAACGCATTTTGTATCTTGTTCTTTCATTGTTCATTTTTCTCCTCAGACTAATAATTTGTTTTCCATCAGAAATAAAAAGTCCTGCTAACGTTAGAATAATTCCACTAATTAAAATTAAAGTTATATTTTCATGCAAAATAAGCACTGAAGCACAGGTGGTTATTACAGGTACCAAATAAATATATACACTTGTTTTTACAACTCCCAAGATTTTAACAGACCAATTCCAGGTTACAAAGCATAATGCTGATGCTCCTAAGGCTAAATATAAAATATTCATTAGATTTAATGCATTAGTAAATCTATATAATTCAAGCTTAAAATCAAAAACAAATATAGCAGGGACCATAAAAATCAAGCCATAATAAAACACTTTACGCGTGCAAATAATTGTATTATATTGAAATTTACTTATTTTCTTCATAAAAATAGAGTAAACAGCCCATAAAACAGCAGCAAGTATTGCTAACATATCCCCAAAAGGATTTAATTTCAAAACAACTCCTCCATTAATTTCTATAAGAATTATCCCAATTAAAGCTATTGTAAATCCAACGAAAAAGCTGGTGGTTAATTTCTCATTTTCTAAAAACAAATGAGCAAAAATAGATGTAAAAAATGGAGCAATTGAAATTATTACTCCTACATTAGTTGCAAGTGTATAGCTCAATGCAATGTTTTCTAATAAAAAATACAACGTTACTCCAGATAATCCTGCTAGCATAAAAAGGATTTCTTCTTTAAGAGAGCCTTTCTTTAAATGCTGTGGACATAAACAAAATAATGCAATATACCCAATTACAAATCTAAAGATCAAAATCTCAACTGGAGTGAAATCTTCTAATAATACTTTAGTTGAAATGAAAGTTGTTCCCCAAATAAATATGGTCATAACTGCTGATATATGTCCAGTTTTTATTTTGTTATTGCTCATTTTCTTTACTCCTGTACCTATTAGTAAAAATATTCATATATTGTTTTGGGGTTAAACCAATTAGTTTCTTAAAAAAATTTGTAAAATGACTTTGATCCGTAAATCCTGTTTTAAACGCAACCTCTATTGGACTAACGCCCTCTTCTAACAACTTCTTTGCTTTACTAATACGAATTGTTTGAAGATAATTATATGGTGATATTCCCTTTTGTTTGGTAAATGAATGTAGCAAATAATATTTATTTAATCCAGTTAAATTACTTAATTGATTTAACGTAATATTTTCCATATAATTATTTTCTAAAAAATCACAAACGGTCTTAATTTCATTATTAACTTCCTTTGTATTTTCTTCTGAAATTAGGTTTGAATATTCTCTTATCAATTGTTCAATAATAAATAAAAATAATTCTTCTTTTTTTAAATTTTTCTCCTCTTCCATTATCATAAGATGTAACTCCCGCAAAGAAGCTACAAGTTCGTTATGAAATAAAATAACTTCATTAAAATTAGGCAAATATTCTTTTCCCGTTATTTCAAATGTAATTTTTTTCATTACATCTTCTTGAATGTTAATACATCGATAATCCAGTGCTTGATCATCAATTTGTTCACAGGTATGAATATCGCCAGGATTAAATAATATTAAATCCCCAGTTTCTACAATGAATTGTTTGTTCTTGCAAGATAAATTCCTTTTTCCTCTTTCAATAAAACCAATAACATAGTAATCGTGAAAGTGATTAGGAAACTTCTGCATGACACCTTTAAAATTATAAGCTTCTATATTAAGCTCCGTATCAAAACAAACAGTTCTAATTTCATTTAACATTCATTTTCCACCTTTCATTCTTATATGTTTTAAAGAATATCATAAAGCTTTAACTAATTCTTGTATGATGTTGTTCAACTTTTTCTAAAAGTTCTGAAAATAACCTTCATAAGATTATAAGATTAATAGTTTTATTTTATTTAAGTCAGCTTAATAGTAAAATCCAACTATTCTCAATTCAAAAAACCATGAAAATCATTTCAGATCTTCATGGCTTTTATGATTAATGTATATTTTTATTATAGTCTTTACTTATTTCTATTGATTTATCTAACTTTAAATGTATCGATAACCGCTCTTAACTCTTCTGACATTTTTGCTAATAGCTTACTTGATGCAGATATTTCTTCAACAGATGCTAATTGTTCTTCTGCTGCTGCTGATATTGTTTGCGCTTCATCAGCTATCTTCACACTTATATTTTGAATATTATTTACTGAATCAACTGATTCTTTTGTTCCATTATTTATTTCATTAATAGATTCTGATATTTTATGAATTTGGTTTGAAATTTCATTTATCATTTGAAGTATTTCACGGAAGCTTGTTCCTGCAACATTAACAACTTTTGCTCCTGTATTTACTTCTTTAGAATTTTCACTCATTACTAAAACTGCATTATTTGTTTTTGTTTGAACGTCATTAATTATTAATGCAATTTCTTTTGTAGCCTCTTGAGACTGCTCAGCCAATTTTCTTATTTCTTCTGCTACTACACTAAAGCCTTTTCCTGCTTCCCCTGCTCTTGCAGATTCTATTGCAGCATTTAATGCAAGTAAATTTGTTTGTTCTGAAATACTATTAATTGTATCAACTATTTTACCGATCATTTCTGATTTTTCTTCGAGTTCACTGACAATTATTGCTGTTTCATTAGTCTTTTTCTCTATTATATTCATTTGGTTAATTGCTTTTTCTACAGCTTCTTCCCCAGCATTTGCTGATGATTTTGCATTATCTGTTAATGATGAAACAGAATTTGTATTTTCTGACACTACGTTTATTCTTTGAGATATATTTCCAACCACTTTAGTTGTATTATTGGCAAGAGAAAGTTGATCATCTGCACCATCTGCCATTGTTGTTACAGCTGTAGCAACAAGATTTGATGCATCAGCTGATTGCTCTGCACTTGCAGTTAATTCCTCAGAAGAAGCTACTAATTGGTTAGATGTATCTCCTAATTTTTTTATCAGTTCATTAACATTTTTCCTCATTTTTTCAACTGAATTCGAAACTTGTCCAAATTCACTCTTGTCTTCAAGACTTTCATTACTTACTTGTACCGAAAAATCACCTAATGCTAATTTATTCATAAATAGAACAAAATCATTCAATCTCTTTACAATTCTTTTAGTTATTAATGTACCTAATAAAATTGTTACAACTGATGCTGCAACTATTATGCATATAAATATTATTACTGCAAGTTTAAAATCTGCATTATTTTTATTATTTATGCCTTCAGCAAATTGTTTATTATGTTCTCCTAATTCAACTAGGCCCTTCATAAATGCTTGAACATATGCATCCACATTTTTTTGATAATATTCGTAAGCTTCCTGATTTTTATTTTCTTCTGCTAAACTAATAACAATTTTTCTTCCTTCTCTATACTTTGATAAATTATCTTCTATTTCTTTTATTTTTGAAGTTTCAAAAGAATCCAATTTTAAACTCTTATATTTATTCATATACTCATTAAATTCATTTGCACTTTTATCAATTTCATTCTTTAAAGTCACATTTTCATTTTTATCAGTAGTTACCATAAGCTTATAAATATCAGCTATAATAGTTTTCGCATCTATTCTTGCTTCATTTAACCATTCACTAGACATTAATCTTTCATTATACATAATCTCCATACCTCTATTAGAGGATAATAATGAATAATATCCAGTTCCACTTACTGCAAACAATCCTATCATAGCACACGTAATTAATAAAAATAATTTTCTCCCAACCTTTAAATTATTTAGCCATCTCATTTCATTCTCCCCATTTCTTTTATTATATGTAAATATTCTATTTATCGTATATATTTTAACATATTATTCTATATGTGACAATTATCTCTAATAATTAACAATATATTGTTAATTATTACAAACTTTTTTATATTCATGAACATTTTCTATTATAAAAAACAACATAAAATTAAAGTTAACTTCACACTATAGTTAAGCACTTTACTTTTAAGTTTATTTTTACTCTAACAATTGTTTCAATTTTTCTATATCTAAAATAATATATCCTTTTCCCTTATCCTTTTCTAATATTCCATTTTCACAAAATTGTTTAATTACATAAAGTACATGGCGGTAACTAACATTCATATATTCAGAAACATCTGTGTGATTAATATTATATATACCTTTTTGCTCATATTGAAGAATAAAAGTAGCAAGTCTGTTTTCCAAGGAATAATTCAAGTTTTGACTCATTCTATAGCTTCTGGTTAATAATTTATTTGAAATATATGATGCAAAGTAAAAGGATACTTCTGCATTTTCTCTACATAATGCTTTTAATTTATCTATATGAAATTCTAAACATTCAACCTCTTGAAGAACTTTATTTTCTTTTATATCAGATTCCTTGCAAAATAAAGAAAGTTCCCCCAACCAATCACTCTTTCCTGCAAAGTCAAGAATTGAACGCCTTCCATTTTTATGATCTATATAAATTTTAACGGTGCCTGATAAAATAAAATAGCAATGTGTTATTTTATTGTCTATTTTATAGATATTATAATTTTTTTCAAAAGTTCTTTTCTTTCCACTTTCTAATATTATCGATGGTATTTCCATATCAAAAAACATTTTATTCTTCTCCTAAAAATGATATTTTAACGTATTTTTCTTATTCTATTTTATCATATTCATATAAAATAGTTAAAATAACAAAATGCATTGATTCAAGAACCTCACTTCTATAAATCAATGCATTTATAATTATTAACCTTAATCACTAATTTTACTATATTCTATTCGATTTCTTCCATTTTGTTTAGCTTTGTATAATAAATCATCAGCATTTTTAACCAATTCTACAGAAGATTCATTTTTACATTCTTTTATTCCAATACTTACTGTTAATTTAAGATCATTATTAAATTTATATTTTTCAATTGAATTTCTTATTTTTTCACCTATGTCGTATGCTTTATGTATTCCAATTTGGGGTAGTATTATTATAAATTCTTCTCCTCCAAATCTTCCTACATACCCCTTATCATTTGTATTATTCAGCAAAATGTTAGCTACTGTTTCCAAAACATAATCTCCAAATAAATGACCATGAGTGTCATTAACCTTCTTAAAATAATCAATATCAATCATCATTAATGATAGTTCTTTTTTATTTTCTCCTAAATTAAGCTTACTCAATTCTTTTTCAATTATTTCCATTGAATATTTATGATTATAAAGTTTAGTTAAACCATCTCTAATAGTCTTTTCCTGTAATTGTTCATTTTTTTTTCTCAATTCATATTCTATACTAATATCTTGTATAACAAGAGCTGCACCTAGAAAATCATCAAATTTATTATCATAAACAGGTATGAAAGTAATGTTTGTTGGAATTCTTTTATCATTGTTACCTATCATTTCTATGTCATTGTATTTTATTAATTCTTTGAAATTATTGTTTTTGTAAATTTGCCCAATAATATTTTCATTAAATAATGCATTTATGTTTTTATTAAGTATTTCACTTTTTTCAAAATTCAACATACATAAAGTATGTGAAGAAACTCTAATAATCTCAAATTTATTATTTACTAAAATAATCATATCCATCATTTCATTTTCAATTTCTTCTACTAAAAATTTTTCAGGCATCCTTAAAAACTTATATTTCGTAATTACTATATAATTGCCTATTATCATAATAACAGAATACAATTGGCCCATTAATGGGAAGTTCTCAATTCCAAATAATGGCATTATAGTTTGCGTTATTAAGTTTAGGCAAAATGGTATTATACTTGATAAAACTAATATCTTTGATTGATATTTTACCCTTTTACTATCACTTTTTAATCCCCAAATAAATATAATTATTATACTAATGATTAGGAACATAAAATTATATAAAAAATCACCAATATAAAAAATATCCGTTATTAATGGTGAAGTATTAATATCCACTCCAAATAAGAACACTGCCATATAAAAAAATATAATTGCTGGAGAAAAGATAGCAACTTTGACTATTCTTTTATTAATAATTTTTTTCTCTGTAATTAAAAGGACTAAATATAAGGTAATAGCGCTGAAACTACACCATCCTATGGCTGAAATTTTATTCCATATTGAAAAAACATATTGGTTATTAGATACATATGCGAAAGCATATGCAAATGACCAAATAGCATAGCTTATACATAACAAAAGAAAAACTCTGTTAACAATTGATTTTTTATTCTGTCTAAAAGTGTAAATACCAATATACACATATATATATACAGAAACAAGTGACACCGATGAAAATAAACTAACATAATCCATACATATACCTCATTTTTATTTTTATGGTTTATACCAAATTATACTAATATTATTATATCTATAATTATGAGTATTTTCTACATTTTTCTTCCCTTGTCCTCACATTTCTCAATATGAGCTAAAATTCTTAGCTTAAAAGTCTAAAGTCTATTAAAAAATACACAAAATGTAAATTAACTGCTATAAAATAATAAAATGAACTTAATAAAAATTGCTGTACAATCAAGCACTCATAAGACGAGTTATCCTTACTGCTTTGGAACTGAACTTGTATATTTCTGTCAAAGGAAATACAATATACCTATAGATGTGTTGCGTATATATTATATAGCAATAAAGGATGGTGAAAATAAATGAAACATATATTTTTAGTTGAGGACGATAAGGCAATTGCTAAAAATCTTATACTTTTACTACGCTCAGAGGGATTTATAGTCACTCATGCTCCTACTCGAAGTGAAGCTCTTGCTGCATTTATTGGTAATAAATTTGACTTGGCGCTTATTGATATTTCTTTGCCTGATGGAAATGGCTTTACAGTTTGCACAGAAATTAAAGAAACACAGGGTATTCCAGTTATCTTTCTGACGGCTTCTGGCGATGAAGCAAGTGTTGTTACTGGACTTAACATAGGCGCAGATGACTATATAACCAAGCCTTTTCGTCCACGTGAATTAATTGCAAGAATTGGAACTGCCCTCCGAAAAAGCGGACGTTCTCCATCGGCTTTTAAAATCTGCGATCTTCATGTAGATATAGCAAGCGGCGTAGTGAAAAAGGATGGCATCGAAGTTTTTCTTTCAGCATTAGAATATCGCTTGCTTTTGGTTTTTATTAGCAACCCAAAAAGTATTATCACAAGAAGCAGACTACTGGATGAATTATGGGACGCTGCTGGCGAATTTGTCAATGATAATACATTAACAGTGTACATAAAACGCCTACGTGAGAAAATTGAAGATAACCCTACAAGCCCGAAAATCATTTTGACAGTTCGCGGAACTGGATATAGATTGGGGGACGAATATGCTTCGGAATAGAGAATTTCGTCAGTTTGCAATTTTATTTTCCTTAATAGCTGCCACCACTGTAATACTAGGATTTGTAATCAATACGTCAGCTGGAATCCTTGCCATTTCTTCTGCCGCTGCCTTTGGAACATCGTTTTTTGCATTTACCAAAGCCAGATATAAAAGCATTGCTCAGATTTCAGATCAAATTGATCTTGTGCTTCATAATGAGGACTATCTCTATATCGGCGAATCTGAGGAAGGAGAACTTTCTATTTTGCAAAGCGAGATAACAAAAATGACGCTGCGTATTCGAGAACAAAACCAAACACTGAAAAAAGAAAAAGAACATCTTGCTGATTCGCTAGCTGATATAGCACATCAACTCCGTACTCCCCTCACATCTGTGAACCTTATCCTGTCATTATTAGAGAATAACTCTGACGAAAATGAACGGAAAGCCTTGATACGAGAAACAAAAGAATTATTTGTACAGATGGATTGGCTGCTTAATTCTCTATTAAAATTATCACGGTTAGATGCAGGCATTGTAATGTTTAAAAGCGAGCAGATAGATGTCAACAACTTAATACTTACTGCAATTCGTCCTTTTCTAATCCCAATGGAACTGCATAATATTGACTATCAAATAGACGTATCGAAAGGAATGATTATTCAAGGGGATTCAGGTTGGCTTTCTGAAGCAATTCAAAATATCCTCAAAAATTGCATGGAAAGCGCAGGAGAAAACGGAAAGCTTGAGATCGTTGCTGTGGACAACCCATTGTTTACCGAACTTACCATTCACGATAATGGTGCTGGCTTTAAAAAAGAAGATTTACCCAACCTATTTAATAGGTTTTATCGCGGAAAAAATACAGGTGCAACAGGATATGGAATCGGCTTAGCCCTTTGCAAGATGATTATAACACGTCAAGGAGGAACAATCACCGCTAAAAATCATCCACAGGGTGGTGCTATATTTTCGATTCGCTTCCCAAAGTGACAAATCTCTCACCTTAAAGTCACAGAAATGTAAGTTTAAAGTTCTATTATATGGGTAGAACATTAAAAAGGAGGCTCACATAATGGAGTTTTTAAAAATAGAAAATTTATGTAAGGTGTATGGCAAAGGTGAAAATCAGGTTACCGCTCTTGACCATGTTTCCCTTACAATTGAAAAGGGGGAGTTTACTGCAATTATAGGCTCCTCTGGTTCTGGTAAATCTACATTACTTCACATTATTGGAGGTGTTGACGTCCCAACAAGTGGAAAAGTATATTTAGATGGTCAGGATGTATATGCCCAAAATAATGAAAAGCTTGCTATCTTTCGTAGACGTCAGGTTGGGTTAATATACCAGTTTCACAACCTTATCCCCACTTTGAATGTAGTGGAAAACATCACATTACCTATACTGATGGACAAGCGAAGAGTCAACAAGAATAGGCTTGATGAACTGCTTGAACTGCTTGGCCTAAAGGACAGAAAGAACCATTTACCAAATCAGCTTTCTGGTGGTCAGCAGCAACGTGTTTCTATAGGACGTGCTTTGATGAATGCCCCAGCAGTCATGCTTGCTGATGAACCAACAGGTAGTTTAGATAGCCGAAATGGACATGAAATTATAAAGCTTCTAAAAGAAAGCCATAACAAATATAATCAGACCCTTATCATAGTCACACATGATGAAAATATCGCTCTACAAGCAGATCGGATTATCGGCATATCAGATGGCAAAGTAGTAAGAGATGAGAGGGTGAAATCATGAATATTTTCAACAAAATTACCCTGCAAAGTATGAAAAAAAGCCGGACACGAACAATTGTAACAATTATTGGAGTTGTTCTGTCCGCTGCTATGATTACAGCAGTCGCTACCTTTGGCACTTCCCTGCTAAATTATCTGATAAACGGTGCTATTGCGAACCATGGCGGTTGGCACGTTGAGTTTTTAGATGTTGATTCCTCTTTCATGCAGGAGCGAACCCACGACAATGGAGTTTCAAACACCGCAGCCTTTGAAAATATCGGCTATGCAACTCTTGATGGAGGGAAAAGTCCAGAAAAGCCATATCTTTTTATTGCTGGATTCACCAAGGAAGCCTTTGATACCTTGCCCTTAATTCTAAGGTCAGGCAGGCTGCCAGAAAACAGTAGTGAGATTCTTGTCCCATCCCATGTCGCTATCAAAGGTGGCGTTAGCTTCAAAGTTGGAGACACGATTTCACTTGCTGTTGGAAGCCGTATGGATGGAAACAAAAATTTCGGTCAACACGACCCTTACATTTCTGGAGGAGAGTCTGGGAATGTTAAAGAAACTCTTGTACCAAAAGCTAAGAAAACCTACACAGTTGTTGGTATCTGCGAAAGACCTGGTTTCGAAGAACATTCTGCACCTGGATACACTTTGATAACAAAAGCAGATACTCAAGACCAAGCGGACAGCTTTAGCATATTTGTCACCCTGAAAAACCCACGGGGAGTTCATGCTTACGCAAAAAACACAGCTGGTGCAGGAGCTTATGTCTTTAACGATAATGTATTGCAATTTATGGGTGTTTCTGATAACAAACTGTTCAACGCGCTTTTATATACAGTTGGCGGCATTTTGATTGCCATAATAATGTTAGGTTCAATTTTTCTTATTTATAACTCGTTCAATATCTCACTGAACGAACGTACACGGCAGTTCGGGATTCTTTCATCTGTTGGAGCTACGCCAAAGCAACTTCGGAATTCAGTGCTCTTTGAGGGAATTTGCATTGGTGCAATTGGAATCCCCATTGGAGTTGTGGTGGGAATAGGCAGTATTGCGCTTGTAATTCCTATTGTTTCAGGAAATTTTAGCAACATTATGCAACAAAGCACTGTTCCTTTAACCTTGTCACTGTCTGTACCCGCCATTATTGCGGCAGCTGTGATCAGTTTGGTTACCATTTTGATTTCAGCCTATATCCCGGCTAGGAAAGCTGCGAATACTCCAGTTATGGATAGTATTCGCCAGACAAATGAGGTCAAAACCCAATCGAAAGCTTTGAAAACATCAAAACTCTCTCAGCGTATTTACGGTTTGGAGGGAACTCTTGCACTAAAGAATTTTAAGAGAAATAAAAAACGCTATCGCAGTATTATACTATCTCTTGTTTTAAGCGTCATTTTGTTTGTATCTGGAAATGCTTTTGGGACAACTCTAAAACGGCTTTCAGAACAGCTTATAACAAAATTTGACTATGACATTCGTCTTAGCACGAAAGACATAAACGACAGCGAAATGTACTCACTTTACAACAAACTAAAAACCGCAGATGGGATTTACGAAAGCACCTACCAAGTCATTTTCCCATATTCATGTGCGGTTAAAGTAAGTAACTTTTCAGACCGTTATAGAGAATATTCAGGCTATACTGATCTGGATCAAACAATTAATCTACCAGTGGATATACAGTTTATTGACGATAGTAAATATCTGAATTTTGTAAAGTCATTAGGCTTTTCACAAGAAGAATATACAGGACAAAACGCCAAAATGATTGCTTTGGCCAAACAGGGGTATGATAAGGAGGACGGATCCATTGAAGCATTTGATATGTTTAAGAGTAATTCCATTACTTTTAGTGTATCTCCTGAAGCAAATGATAAATCAATTATGAAACAAATACAAACCTTAAACATTACCCTTGTTGATACGTACCCAGTTGACCCAATTTCAGAGGATTTTTCTCATAAGAAATCATGCGTTTTTATGATTGTAGCTCCATATTCTCTTAAGGATAAGTTTGAAATCCAAGATATCCATGATTATATTGGTGTGGACTTTCTCTCAAAAAATCCTTCCCAATCAGTGTCTAAACTGGAAACAATGATTAAGAACTCTGGGATTATGTCTGCGTATACCCTATACAATGTACATGCACTAGTTGAACAATACCGTAGTATCACATTTGTAATTGATGTTTTCACCTATGTTTTTGTTATCATGATTTCGCTAATTGCAGTTGCCAATGTGTTCAACACTATTTCAACAAATATCAAACTGCGCAAAAGGGAGCTTGCTATGCTACGCTCTGTTGGTATGTCTGAACGGGATTTCCAAAAGATGATGAATTTTGAGTGTATTTTTTATGGCATGAGGACATTGCTATTTGGGCATCCAATATCGGGAATTATCTCGTGGCTTATTTACAAAGGGTTGGTGACCGTAGAAAGGTTAGACAACTTCGATTTTGTATTTCCTTGGGCTAGTATGGCAATCAGTGTGATCAGCGTACTCTTTATAGTCTTCATTACAATGCTATATGCCACTAGCAAGATAAAAAAAGAAAATATAATTGACGCACTTCGGGATGATATGACTTAATTCAAAACTATGATGATGTTTTGTAGCTAAAATCTAGACATACGGCGATATCTTAGATGTATCGCCGTTTTTATTATATATACACATTCTTAGGCAATAGATAATCAAAAAAACTATACATTTTCTTTCCACTTTTTAATATTAACAATAATATTTTCTTATTAAAAACCTCATATTTTTCTTATAAATATGATATTTCTCATATAAAATTTTCTTATTTCATTTTATCATACTCATATAAAACAATTGAAATTCTGAGGTGAAATAAAATGAATAATCAATATATAAAAAAAACTTTATACTCAGCATTACTATTTTTAATGCTTGGTTTAGGAATTTCTCTGCAAATTAAGGCTGGAATTGGTCAAAGTATGCTTAATGCCTTTTCTTTGTTAATGGCTGATCTTTTAAATTTAGAGATTGGAACTTTCCTAAACTTATTAAATTTATTATTTTTTATAATCTATCTTATTATTAGAAAATCCAACTTAAGTCGCTATGATATTATTCAAATAATTGCTACTATAGCAAATGGATATATAATCAACTTATTTATTTATTTCATTTTAAATAATTTTGTAATTGAATCTTATGTTTTTAGATTAGTTACATTTATGATTGGACTTGGCTTGGCTTCTATTAGCTTAGGTGGAATTCTTGCTATGGAAATCATCAAGTTTCCTCTTGAAAGTTTATGCCTTGTATTAGGTGAAAAGCTCAGATATAGTTTAACAGTAATAAGAATGAGCTTTGATATTTTCTTTATGCTTACTACAATAATACTAACTTTAATAACTAACCACACTCTTTATATAAGAGAAGGAACTATTATTAGTTTTTTACTACTCTCCCGATTAATGGGCTTCGCATATTATTATCATAAAAAACTTATATAAAAGGAGACGATAATTATGTATGATATTATTTTAATGGACTTAGACAATACTATTTTAGATTTTAATTATGCTGAAAAAGATAGCTTCAAAAAGTCCTTGAAGAAACAGGATTAACCTACACAGATGAGTTATTGGAAAAATATAAAGAAATCAATCACTCTTTATGGCACAAACTTGAGCAAGGTGAAATTTCTAAAGAAACTGTTCTTAATACTCGCTTCAGGGAATTTTTCAAGATATATGGTATACAAGTTGATGGAAAGGAAATAGAAAAAAAGTACAGGTTTTATCTTGATAATTCTTCTGCTCTTATTCCTAATGCAGAATATACCTTAATGAAATTAAAGGAAATGGATAAAAGAATATATTCAGCATCAAACGGAGTATACTCAACTCAAATGAAGCGTTTATCAAATGCAGGCATAATCAACTTGTTTGATGGACATTTTATATCTGAAATAATAAAGTATGAAAAGCCTTCCACTTATTTCTTTGACTTTTGTATAAAAAATTTATCTGAAGCTCCTAAAAATTCAATATTAATGGTTGGGGATAGCCCTACTTCTGATATACAAGGAGCAATTAATAGTGGAATTGACGCTTGTTTTTATCAATACCATAAAAATATTACATGTACATATTCCAAGTATACTATATGTGATATTTCAGAGCTTTTGGATATAGTGTAATTTATTCAATTGGATTATTTTAATATTTAAATTTAATATTTTTTCTTTTCTGTTTTATAAGTTTAGCAAACTTACATTTATGCAAACAAAAAACAATTTAGTTTAATTATTCCTTTCTATTAATATAATTAAACTAAATTGATTTTTTGCAGAAATCATTCACATTTGGGAATCTATCACAACATTTTGTAAAAATGACTTATCTATGGAAAATAACTTATTCCTATATCTTATTTATTTTTATTGTATAAAACACACTCATATTCCTTATTATTATCAAATTCTTTTTTTGCAAAACTACATATTGGATCTACTTTTTTATTATTACTAATTGCAAATTCTACAACTTTTTTTACTAATTGCTTGCCTGCGCCTTTGCCTTTCAATTGTTCATACACATAAGTATGTTCAATTTTTATTATATTTTTCTCAATATCACTTAGTATTATTTGTGCTAAAGGATCTTCTTCTGTATCTCCAATATAAAATTTATTTACTCCTCTTTTTATTTCCATACTATTAATTTCTCCTTTATGATAATTAAATTACATCTAATCTAATTATACTGCTTTTCAGTGAGCAATGCATACAACGTTATCCACTTATTAGGCTTATTTTTCATCCCTGGTTTAAATGCAGGTACTGTCTTTGTTTTTGATAATTTATACCTACCCTCCGAATCTTTCTTTAAATTTAAATACTTCCAGCCCTCTGCAACAGCAGCACTATTGCCTTGTCCTAAAATTGCTAGTGCATACATAAGATTTTGTGCACCTATCTGAATAGCATCAAGTGGATAAAATGTTTCAGCCATAACCGGTACCATAATTGTATTCATATCATCAGTGCGATAAAAAAGCTTTCGTCTTGTAAAGTAATTAACTAACAGCTGCTCACATTCCATATTCACATTCTGTAATTTTAGCTCCGCCAATAACAAAAGATATCCAAGCGTTATTTTTACACAGCTTTTATGCTCCTTTGCAGGATCATTTATTTTCTTATTTTTACTAATGCAGCCGAATCCACCATCACTTTTTAGTTTCAAGAACATGGCATTTACTTCTTCTTTTACAATAGGCTCTATATAATATCCCAATTTCACCAAATTCCTTAACAGTAGCCCTTCTCCACACATCATTTTAAAACCAGTCTCTTCTATTAACGCGAACACATAATTATCAATATCTATGTCTTCTCGCGTTAGGCCCCATTCTGCAAAGCATGTTAGTGCATCATATTTACCCCATTTTTTATCACCTTTAAGATTTTCCATTGCCTTTTCATATAATGGAGATTGAAGTAATTGTTGTTTTGCTACGATCACGTCTCCATGATCATTGTCATACTCATGGAATTCTTTTAATGTTCTAAGCTTAACCTCTGGATTTTTATCTTCTAATAACCATTCAACCACTCGCTTTTGTTGTTCCATATACTCTTCCTACCTTTCATACAATTTTCCAATACTTTCTCCAAGTTTTTTTATTTCTTCTCTAACACTTTGAGGGGCTAGCACTTCTACTTGATTTCCAAAAGATAATATATATCCATATATCCAAGCTCCTCTTGGAATCTTTGCTGTTACAATATAATCGCCTACATCATTTTTTCTAATCACTTCCGTCACAAATTCATCATAGATTCGAAAACCAACACTAGAATTAAATTTTAATATTATGTTGACCATATCTTCAGATTCCTCTTCTGAAAAACAAATTTTTTTTGTATATTTCCTTTTATCAAATTCTACCATTGTCAATGAATACTTTAATATGCGATTTACTTTAAACAATCGATAATCTTCTGCTTTCAAGCAATAAGCCCAAATGTACCATTCTTTTGACTTATATATAAGCTTCAACGGATAAATATTTCGCTCATCTTCTCCCTTATAACTACAATAAGAAATCTTCATTTCAATATGATTCAGCAATGCTTTTTTAAGGTAATCAAACTTATTAGTATCTTTTTTCTCTTTTCCCCATCTCGTAAAATCAATTTCCATCCAATCTGGATTTTCTTTTTGAAATAGTGCCCCTAGTTTTTCTAGTAAAGCGCCTATATTTTTCTCTGGTAATTGAAAATTCTCCAGTGCAAGCAAAATTGTATCTCTCTCTTCCTCTGTTAAAACTGCTTTGTCAATTTTATAGTCCTCCATAATAGCAATTCCACCAGACTTTCCTTGCAAAGTGTAAATTGGAATTCCTAGTATTGATAATGAATCAACATCCCGATATATTGTCCGTAAAGAAACTCCTACTTTCTCTGCCAATTCCTTAGCAGTAAGCACTTTATTTTGAATCAATAAGTTGACAATTTGAAATAATCGCTCATTCTTCATGTTTATCCCTCATTTATCATTATATAGGTACAACCTGACAAGTAATGTCATGTTTAAATAATAATACAAAAAATAAGAATGATCTACTATAATTAATAGGCCATTCTTAATATTAAATATTTAAATTTAATCAGCAGTTTTATTTACTTGAACTACACCTTGAGGATGTTGAGGTGGTGCATAGATAGAATATAGTTTAAGAGGTTTATTACCTGTATTTACAACATTATGCCAAGTACCAGCAGGTATCATTATTGCAAAACCATCACGTACTCTTCCTTGAAAATCTAAATTGTCTTTGCTTTTTCCCATTCTAACCATTCCTTGTCCATCTTCAATTCGTATGAATTGATCAATGTTTGGATGAATTTCTAAACCTATATCCTCACCAACCTTAATGCTCATTAAAGTAACCTGAAGATGAGTTCCTGTCCATAATGCTGTACGATAATTATTATTTTGCTTAGTAGCTACATCAATGTTAACTGCATAAGGTTCTGGTCCATGATCTTGCAATGTAATCTGTTTACTACTTCCCATATCAGCTCTTGAATCACACTCCATTTCATCAAAGAGTTCATTATATGGCACATATCTAAAATAAGAATTCAGATAACCCCAATTATCATTATTCTCCATATTCTTTCATCCTTCTATATTATTTCAAAATTATAATATGTTTTTGTTTTTAAAAATGTGCTGCCCTATTTATATATTGTTTTATTATCATAAAAAGCAGTTACTTTTAATTCTTTCCTGTAATCATCCATGAATATTGTTTTAATATCTGCAGGTTCTCCCTCTTCTAATGTTCCACATCTATGATGTAGATGGGAAATATAATAAAAAAAACACCTGTCATGTTGCGTAGGCAACGTTATAGATGCTTCTTTTTTCATAAAATAACTATGAACATTTATTAAAAAGGAGATATTAATTTTGAAAGATATTGCTATATTTGTATCCTCTCTCACTGGAAATACTCAGAAAATTGCTGATGCTATAAAAAATGATTTAGAACTGAAAAATTATTCCGTAATCATGCAGGATTCTTGTATGATAATGAAAACTCCTACTAATGCACAATTTTACATTCTTTGCTTTTGGTGCAGACGTACCTCACTAGATGATAACAGTAAAAAACTGTTAGCTCAATACAAAAATACACCTTTCCTTGCTATTGGTACATGTGGTCATTATCCAGATTCCGATTATGGTAATAAAGTCAAAAAAAATGTTACCGAATATATCAATGATGGAAACTTATGTATAGATGTTTTTCTAAGCCAGGGAGCTGTATCTCCATCTAGCACAGAACGTCGAAGAAAACTTCCTGTTGATCACCCACATCATCTAAATGATGACGGATATGCAAGACATATGGAATCCCGAAACCATCCAAATAAAACTGATATTAAAAATGCTATTGATTTTTTAAACTCATACTTAGAAGATTTAAGCAATTAAGTTTATTACATAAAAAAGTAAAACTTCTAACTATATAAATTCTAATTAATTTATATATTTGCCGGTTAGTTAATAAATAAGAAGTAAAAGTTAAGGAAGAAAAGCCTTCAGATTTTCAACAAAAATATTTTTTAGAAATCCACTTAAGGAATTTCATCAATAATTATTACTTCTTACTTTTTACTTATTACCTCTTACCTAAATTTAAGTTCCCCGTTGTAGAAAAACTCCTTATTGCAGGAAAGTTCAGCATTGTAGCATAGCTACTCCTTTCAGAAGTGCATAGCTGCTCTTTTTATATGTGGAAAGTTCCGAATTGTGGCATAACCACTCTTTTTATAGGTGAAATGATCCGTATTGCAGCATAGCTGCTCTTTTTATATGTGAGAAGTTCCGAATTGTGGCATAGCCACTCTTTTTATAGGTGCCTATTTTATTCCAAACTTTTTAAAATATGAAACGAATTCTTATCATAGTCAATCAAGCCTTCATTTCGCATCTTATTTAATTCTCTTGTCAATGCGCTTCGATCTGCACAAAGGTATTCTGCTAATTGTACACGGCCTAAAGTAATATCAAAATAAGGATTATTCTGTTTCCCTGCCTCTTGTAATAAATAAGTTGAGATTTTTTCCCGTAACGTCTTCTTGGATAATATATCTACCTTATTCATTAACGCCACATTTTTTTTCGCAATTAGCATTACCATATTTTCGATTAATCTATGATGAAATTTGCATGCCATAGAGCAGGATTGCATAACTTGACTAAATGACAAATACAAAATTTTTGAGTCCATAGAAGTCCAAAATGATACTGTTGCATTTCTAGCAGTTCCACAAGAAAAACTCTCGCCAAATAGCTCTCCTTTTCCCATAGATACCAGTAGCGTTCTATTGCCCCATAAATCTTCTCGAATCATATCAACTTTCCCTGATAATATAATTCCCACAAAATCTACAGTATCTTCACATAAAATAACACATTCATCTTTTTTACATTCTTTTATATATGCTCCAAGACAATTCAGCATTAACTCCATTTCATTATGCCCTATGCCATTGAACAAATACATGGACTGTAAATCTGGAATATATTCTTTGCAGAAATTTTGCATAACTTAGAACCTCCGAAATTTATTCCACTCAAAAGCGTTCATTCTCTATTTTACCATCTTATGAATATGTTGCAAGTGCAACATATTCATAAGATGTATAAAGTAAACTATTAAATATAGGAAAGAACATGTACATATAGTGAAATATACTAAAGTGAAACATTATAAAAATAGAGATCCAATATATAGCATGTGTGGTATTTTGTAAATTATGTTACAATAAGTTTTATATATTACTATAATCTAATAAACAATAGTAATATGTGTTGTGTAACAAATATTATTTATATTCTGCGAAAGGACTGTTATTAATGAAATATATAAAAAAAATCCCCACTTCCGATAAAGAGTTAAGCAACAAACTAATATCAGATGGATGGAAAAAACTAAATGAGCCAGCTAATTTAGGTATGGCAATTTTATTATCAGTACCTTTTATGCTCATAAATGGATTTATTTTTATGGTTATTGTATTTTATTTATATCCTCCATTTAAAGAATTTTTTAACAGCAGTAAGGATGGCTTTAACATTACATTGGAAGGAAATTTGTATACTATGATAGTGTATATTGTCACCATTTTTATATTTATGTCAATACATGAATTTCTTCATGCCTGTTTTATACCTAATGTATTAAAATCAGATAAAATATATTGGGGTATTAATTCATTTGTCGGATTTGTTTACACTACTGAAAAAATCAAAAAGGGCAGATTTCTAATTATTTCTGTTATGCCTTTTATTTTGTTATCAGTTATATTACCTTTCATTCTCAATATTTTGGGCTGCTTAAATGGGTTCACAATATTTCTATGTTTAATAAATGCAATGGGGTCATGTGTTGATTGCTTAAACATATTTATTGTGGGAATTCAAGTTCCAAGTGGTTCATACATTGTGAATAATGGGTTTGAAACATATTTCAAGTAACTTCTTATTATAAGAATTAGCCCTGTTAATTTGTCTAATCCTTAAACAACTAAATAAGACTGTAGAATTTGCTTTTCTCACAAATTCTACAGTCTTCTTATATTCCATAGCTTAATTTCTTCTAAATGCTTAAAACTAACTTACTCCAAATTATATTCCATATATAAAACTTTTTGCTCCAATGTAATGTACTTGTCCAAATTCTGAGATAAGACTAAAATCACCTTGTTTCTAGGTGAAGCTATCATTAAAGCAAGATTGAGTAAACACTTT
Organism: Clostridium sp. C2-6-12; assembly: GCF_009928485.1. Classification (GTDB taxonomy): domain Bacteria; phylum Bacillota; class Clostridia; order Clostridiales; family Clostridiaceae; genus Clostridium. The sequence continues at coordinate 20,171 of NZ_JAABNP010000029.1, forward strand.
CTTAAGATTATATTGAACTTAAGTATAAAACATTTTATTTTCCTCATAATAACTCCTATTTCTACTTAATTGGCTTTTTATTCTAAATAAAAGTATATATTCTATAACCAATTTTAGCAAAAGAAATCATAAAACAAATTACCAGTTTTTTTTTGTATTTAATAACTCATATTATTATTATTCGAGGTAATATCACATAATATATAATATACATTGTCGAATTTATCCTATATGTTTTAAAATAAACTCAATTCAATAATTTCGGCTTCTACCCATCTAACTTTAACTATGTCAACTCTAAAATATTTAACCTACATATCAACTCTATAATTTAAATATAGATACAGCTTCTAAAAGATTATCCACACATTCTTTAGTCTTATAGGTTTGTCCTACAACTTCTTCTGTTAAATTAACGACTTCATTTGACTTATTTGCAATTATAGTTGTGCCTGTTGCCCCTTCATTTGTTGCTTGAGATACTTCATCTATAGCATTAATAATATCTCCAGTTGAATTAATAAGCTTATCTGATGTTTCTCCTATACTTTCAACCAATTGATTAAATATCATAGAATCATTTTTATATTGTTCCCCTGTATCTACCAGTTTATTATAATCTTCTGCCACTTGAGTTCCAATAAAATTAACTACTTCATTTGAAGTATCTTTTAAGTCATTTACTGCTGCAACTACCTCTTTATTAATATGTTGAATTTCTATTGCTGTTTCCTTTGAAGTTTCAGCAAGTTTTCTTATTTCATCGGCTACAACTGCAAATCCTTTACCAGCTTCTCCGGCTCTAGCTGATTCTATTGCTGCATTTAATGCTAATAAGTTTGTTTGTTCTGTAATTTCTAATATTCTTGATGTTAATTCATTTATTTTATTTACCGAATTGGACTTTTCTAAGGCAACTTTTAAGCTTTCTTTTATTTTTGAAGTTACTATATTTGATTCTTCTTGTGATCTTATAGCCTCTGATTTAAGCTTTATTGCTCTCTCTTCAATTTCTTTTGCTATACTCGCCCCATTTTCTACAGTTCCTCCAATTGTATGTATTAGTGATTTCATCTTTGTTGTTGAAGCATTTACTTCTTCTGAAGAAGCAGCTGTTTCTTCCATACTAGCTGATAATTCTTCTGTAGTTGCAGATACATCAGAAATTTTTGTATTTAAATCATCTATTTTTTCTTTAGTAACATTTACTGAATCAAGTACTATATCACATTCATTTTTAACTCCAGTAATTATTTCTTTAAAAGATTTTTGCATATTGGCAATTGATTTAAACATATTACCAATTTCATCTTTTCTCTCTAAATATTTAGCTTCAAGCTCTATTGCAAGATTTCCTTCCGCTAGTAATCCCATTTTCATTTCTGCATATTTTATATCTTTTGTCATTCTTTTAATTACAATATGTATTGCAAATATTACAATTAATAATGATACAATTGCTGAAACAATAATAATGTTAAATACCTTGTTATAACTTTCTAATATTTTTTCTTTAGGGATTTGACTGCATAAAATCCAATTTGTTTTTGTATTTTCTAAATTTACTGGATATGCCACCATTAAAACTTCTTTACCTGTTGTTACTTTATTCCCATATGTATAAAATTCTTTACCTTGTGAAGTTTCACTTATTATTTTTGCCCATATGTCGCTATTTTGCTTTGCATCCTTCATTTTTAAGGTTTGTTCTTCTCCACTAGCAACATAAATTCCTTGATTTGATATTAATTCAACGCTTCCGCCAAGTGGTGTCTTTTCTAATATAATCTTCTCTAATGTGTCTAGTTTGTAATCTAAGGAAATTACACCAAGAAACTTCCCATTACTATCTATTATAGGCATAGCCAAGGATATCATTGATACATCCTTCCCATTAACAGTATAAATTGTTGGTTCCGTAATATAAGTCCCTTTTAATTCCTTAGGTTTATTATACCAAGTCATATCAGTTTCTTCATTATATGCTGCCTCTACTACTATTCCATTTCCACCTCTGCTGGCATATGGTATAAACATTCCATTTTCTGAGTATTCTTTTTGTCCTGCATACAATTGATCTTTTCCATCAAATTCATTTGCTTCAAAGGCAACCGTTACCCCGAAGATCTCTGGATTTGTATTTAATATTTGTTTTTGTATTTCAATAACTAACTCTCTATTTTGTAAACCTAGCTTTTTTTGATTAATAACTTCATCTCTTAAACCTTTTCCTACAATTTCTAATTGCTTAAAATTAGAAGTTATTTGGGTTGCATATGACAACGAAACCTCCTTTGCTAAAGTCTCACTATCACTTATACTTTTAGCTTTCACTTGAACTAATATACTTGCAAATACACCTAAATAACATAGAAGAATCAACACTCCAATTATTATACTTATCTTGGTTCCTAATTTTAATTTTTTGAACATACACCTCTCCCTTTCTCCAGATAACAATTACCTATTATAACTTTTTAAATAATTATATCACTTATTTTAAATTTTTTGTTGTATTTTATCGAATTTTACTATTATTCAATATTTTTTTAACAATTGCTTAATTTAGCTTTTTATTTATTATTTCATAACTATTTGATTAATTTATGCATATAAAAATGCAGCCAATTAATGACTGCATTTTTATATATACATATATTATTCAATAAATCTTCTAATATAGTTTGTTAAAATTTCAAAGTTCTTCTCTCAACTTTGCCAAATAAAGCACACATAAATATGGTCGAACTATCTTTCCTCCAAATTTATTTGCATGTTTAATCAAATCTTTATGTGCATTTTCTTTAATCTCCTTTGGTAATTGCAAAAAATGATTTCCTGTTAAAGCAAATCCATAATACTCATCAGCTGTATATTCCATTTTCCAAAAATGTTTATATACGATAGGTCTGTAAAATAGTCCGCTATTTTCAATTTCACTAGATATGTTCTCTATTCTTTCTTCTGCTTGTCTTATATTTACGAAGTCAGCAATTCCACCATACTTTCTTGACAGTTCTATCAATTCTCTACTCTCTTCGCTTTCATCGTATAAATACATATTCCAAAAAGGTGCTAAATAACCACCATTTTTCAATAATTTTGCACACTTTTCATATCCAAGCGGTTGGGTAATCCAATGAAATGCCTGAGCTGCAAAAATAGCATTGTATTTCGCCTCAGTCTCAGCTAATTCTTCAAATCTACCACATTGAAAATTTATATTTGAATAATTTTCAAATTTGATTTTTCCATTACGCACTAAATTTTCTCCTAATTCGATGCAATTTATAGAAAAACCATAATCTTTAAACAATTCTGTAGCTTTTCCACTTCCTGCACCAATTTCTAATGTTTTTGAATCTTTATTCAGATCTGCATTATTTACAAATGCTTCTATGATTTCCTTTGGATAACTTGGTCTATATATATCATAATATTCTGCTGCCTTATCAAACATTTCACTTTCTTTTTTCACATCAAATTCCATACTCTTCTCCTTTTCTATTCATAATTGTTACAAAGTTTTTTAATACCTTACTTTCTTCCATATGAAATAAGAAAGCCAAATAACTGTAGAAATGAAAGCTGTCCATTTTTTTGTTTAAACTGTCGTACCATTAAATTATGAAATTCACAATACCTTTCCATCTCATTCCTTGTATATCCTCTACTCATAAAAAATTCGATTGTCTGCTCTTTATCATCACCTTTTATCATCTTATCAAAGCCTCTTAAGGCTGCAAATTCTTCACATAATTTAGAATAATTTTCGCAATCTGGTGTTACAAAAGATACTTTATCATTCATTCTAACATCTATGTCTTTTAAGCCTATCTCCTTCATATAAAATGGTACTCGCATTCCTATTCCATAATCTCGCCCTTCTTTTTCTAATTCTTTAAGCCATAATTTATGCCAATCAAAAGAAGTACATAATTCGTTGTAGTCCATTCCATCTACATACAAACCTACATTTTCTATTTCTCTATTGATTTCCACACAAACAACCAGTCCATTATCTTTTACAGAAGCCTTCATTTTTTTAATGACTTCAAGTGGCTTATTCATATGCCTTAAAGTTGCTTCACAAATACAAAAATCGTATTTAGTTTTTGTATTTAAATCATAAATATCAGATTCTACAAAGGACACTTTATAAATTTCCTGCTCCATGTTCTTTCTTGCCTTTTCAATAAAATACTTAGTATCAACTCCGGTATATGTACTTCCCTTTGGAAGCAAAGGCATTATAATCTTTCCCAATTCACCATTTCCACAACGTATTTCTATAACATCAATTGGCTTTTCTATTTTCCATACTTCCTTTATTAAATGAAGTAAATATTCTTCATTCCAAAAGAACTTACGATTGTTAAAGATATTTTCTCTACCAACCCAGTTATCTCTATTATCAGTATCTCTTGGTTGATACGCAGCAGACTTAATTGGCTTAAGTCCCAGCACCTCATCTACTGAAACTCCAAAATATTCTGCAATTAGCGGCAATAATGTTATATCTGGTAAGGTAGTTTTTGTCTCCCATTTACTTACGGACTGAAAAGTAACTCCTAAATAATCTGCTAGTTCCTGCTGACTCACCTTCTTCATCTTTCTCAATTCCGCAATTTTAATCTTTATACTCAAAATCATCACCTCTTCTTTCAATAATAAAATTGTATCACAGCATATATCTTCAAACTATAACGCACTATTCTAATTTATTCAAACAGTAAGCGAATCTAATAAATACAAAATACTCCCTTAATAGTAGGTAGTTATATTATGTTAAACGCCTACTATAAAAGGAGTACTTAAAAGTACATTATTTTTTATTTTGTATTAAATACTATATCTTAAACTTAGCCACCATTTCTACAAGTTTATCAGTATTTTCCTTTGACTTATTAGAAAGTTCTATTACATTATTTGATAATTTAACTATATCACCAGTTTTCCCTGCAATATTTACTATTCCATTAGCACCTTCATTAGTTGCATTACTAACTTCATTAAGTGCAGTTGAAATATCGTAAATTGATGTTAAAAGATGTGATGAAGTCTTACTTAATTCTGAAACTAAATCATCAAATTTTTCAGAATCATCATTATACTGCTCACCTGTCTTAACTAATTTCAAATAATCTGGTACGACTTTTACCTTTAAATAATCTAATAGTTCTAGAGCACTATCTTGAAGGCTATTTACAGCCTCTACTACTGTAGCTGTTACTACTTGAATCTGTGTTGCACTTTCTTTCGATATCTCTGCTAATTTTCTTATTTCATCAGCAACAACAGCAAAGCCTCTTCCTGACTCTCCAGCTCTAGCCGCTTCTATTGCTGCATTTAATGCTAATAAATTAGTTTGTGAAGTTATATTTAATATTCCTTCTGTTAACTTTGAAATTTGTTCTACTGCTTTAGTTTGTCCTAATGCAACCTTAAGTTTTTCATCTAGCATATTTCCCATATCATTAGAATCTTTTTGAGCCTTCACTGCGTCAGTTTTAACATTTAAAGCCCTTTCACTAATTTCCTTAGCGAATTCTGATCCTGTTTTAGCTTTTGAAGTCATATCTTCAACAGATCCTTCTATTTCTTTAGCAGATGCAGTCATTTGTTCTGTAGATGCTGAAGTCTCTTCAAATCCACTTGAAAGGGTTTCTATTGTTTCTGATATCTTATCAATCTCAGTATCTAAATTTCTCATATTTTCATTAGATATTTCTATTGTGCTCTTTACAATATTAGCTCCTTCAATAACTTGTCTAACTATTTCTCTAAACTGACTTCTTGCAAAAGCTTCTGCTGAAATTATTTGTCCCAATTCATCCTTCTCTTCAATATATTCTTCAAACGAATCATCTTTTATTAAATCAAAAGATGCAGTCTTATTTATTAATGCTAAAGCCTTCTTTACCCTTCTATTTATATTTATTATCATTAATACACCTAAGCATAAAGATAATATTAATGATATTACTGATATTGTTATAATAATGTTTTTCATATTAGAAATAGAAGCTTTACTATCAGCAATACTCTTCTCTGAATATTGATCCAAAATTTCTTCAATAGTGTTTATTGAAGATCTTGTTTTACTAAAGCTACTAGTATAAGCTGCTTTATCCTTAATAGTATTTGTATCTACATTAAAATTGCTATCCCACTCTGCAAAAGCTGCATCAAAATTCTTAAATTCTTCGAACATTTCAGTTTTAGTGTCTTTATGTTTTATTTGTATATATTTATCCTTGTTTTGCGATAAAATATCATAAGCCTTATGAACTCTTTCAACTGTCTGTGTCCTATTTTCATTATAAGCATCTTTAAGTTTTTTTAATTTGTCTGGATTTTTTTCAGTTTCCATACTTTGTTCAGCTGAAAGTGCTTGATAGAAATCTCTATCTGCATTCAAAAGCCAATATTCACTAATGTGTAATTCTTCATATAAGTTCGTTACAAGCATTTTAGATACGTTATCAGCATTTATCAAAGAAATTATTGATACAATGCTCAATGCTAATACAGGAATAAGTAGAATTGTAATTAATTTGTACCCTAATTTAATATTGTTTAATAATTTAAGCATTTTTATCACCTCTCAAAACTCAGTGTTACTTTTTTGAATTTTCTGATAACTTAACATAAAAAAATATCTATATAGAAAATATAACATAAATATAATCACGTTTGAATACCAAATATGTATTTTATGGTTATTTTTTGTAATTTTATACTATAAGTTTGAAATTAGAATATTTTTTATTACCAAAATAGTAAGAATTCCATTAGTATATCCAAACAAAAATGCAGCCAAATTAATGACTGCATCTTTGTATATAAATATAATATTAACTATAACTCACTCACTTATTTGTATAATATTTTTACTTAATGTCTCCTACAAATGTTGTTACACTTTGTGCTGGAAGAGATGCTTCAAAGCTTCCATTAGTTACATTTATGTTTGAAGCTGATTTAGCTAAATTTGCATTTTGAGTAGTTTGCCATGATGCTACACTAGAAACTTTACTGTTTGGAATATTGAAGCTTTGTTTCACTTCTGAAGTTCCTTTGTTTATTGCAATAATAACTACTTTATTATTCCCTTTATATGCAGATACAAAAACATTAGCTGCTGGATTCTTTGTTGCATCAACTCTTACATATCCTGGACGAACAAATTTAGAGAAATGTGCCATCATATAACCACGTTTACTTATATTTCCATCTTCTTTTATGAAGCCGTATGATCTACGGATATACCACCATACATATGATTGAAAATCACCCTCTACCATTGCATTATTTATATGCTCTGCAACATCTAATGCTTCTGGCCAACGATCTGCTGAATTAGCATCACTATTTGGTACATATACTTCTGTCATCCAAAGTTCTTTTCCTGCTCCTTTTTGTTTAAAAAGTGGATAAGCAAATTGGTTAACCTTAGTACCATAAGTATGAGTTCCTAGAATATCCATATTAGCAAGAGCTTGTGGATCATTCAAAATAGGGTCGTACATATTTTTTTGATAAGAAAACGATTCTGGTGACATAACCTTGCAATTTATTGTTCCCGCATTTTCTTTCATAAATTTAAGCACCTCTTCTGGTGTCCACCATGTCCATTCTTTTCCGTAATCAGGTTCATTTTGTATAGAAATTGCATATAAATTTACACCATTACTTTTCATATATGAAACAAAATCATTAAGGTGCTGAGCATATGCAGCATACTTGTCGTGTCTAAGACGTTTTGCCTTTGTATCCCCATTACGATTAAAAGTCTCAGTCATATCACTAGGTGGATTCCATGGAGTTGCAAATACTATTGCTCCATGTGCAATTGCATTTTTTGCTGTATCTAATTCTTTATACCAATTATTTTTATTATCATCTACATAAATTCTTAAAACAGAAAGACCAAGCTGATTATTTCCATTTCCAAAAGCCGTCTCTCTTTGAGCTTCTGTTAAATCTCCAGCCCAAGCAGGTAGATTTATTCCTCCAAAACCTCGAATAACTTGTTTTTCTGACGATAAATTTACTGTTGCATTTGATGCCGCATTAGCTGTTGTTGGTATTCCCAAAAATAGCGAACCTGTTATAGAAATCGTTAACAATGAAAGTAATATTTTTTTTAATTTAATATTCATTTTGATACCCCCTGTTTTTCTTTCAAAAATATATTAAGATTTTCGTATCAATATTAACAAAAACGTTATTTCCTGACAATACTTTTGTCATGAAATAACGTTTTTTAGTCGTAAACATTATCATATTTTTAATTTTTCTCCAAACCTTGACATATATACCCTAAAAGATTTAACTTCATTTCCACATATGCCCCAAAATTTCTTTAATTATACAATTATGAATTGCTATTTTTCATATGCGAGTGGCTGTCTTATAATGTTAGATAGAAAAATCACAAGTAAAGCTTAGCTTATCAAAACTAAACCTACTTGTGGTTTTCATAAAATACTAAAACACTATTGAAGATTATACATGCCTTTACTTTCCATATATTTAAATATAGCTTCACCATGCTTTTGTTCTTCTTTTTGTATATGATTTAATACATCACGCACTTCTGTATCTTTAAATTCAAATATTGCTGTATCATAAGCTCCTGATACATATTTTTCTGTCATTAATAAATCCGAACATATCTCTTGATCTGATAAATTAGCAGGCATTTGTTGTGTGCTATTGCTATTCATACTTTGACTTGAATTTTGACTTTGGCTTTGATTCATTTGAGGTACATTTCCACTTAACAATTGATTAATAGTATCCAAATGATGTCTTTCAATTTGTTCATTATTGTTACATATTTGTTTTAGCTGGCTATCCTTAGCTATGCTAGCATAATTAGAATATTTTTTTATACAGATTTCTTCATGACTTTTTTGATCTTCAAGTAACATTCTTTCCTTTTGAGTTAAAGTTATTTGCATAATTAACACCTCCATCACTATTTTGTGGAGTTATTATATTTTTATACCTCAATAATTAGAATAAAATATTTATTTTTCTATATATCATAAAAATTAGTAGCGTATTTATATTTTCACACTATATACTCTTATTATGTATTATGGACGGATATAAAAATATTATCCTTCCATAAAATAAATCAATAATATCTGTCACTGACTTCTCTTGTAAAACCATAATCAATAATAACAGGTCTTCCCTTAATAATTCCCCAGTTTCTTTTCCTATCAAAATCGCCCAATAGCAAATTATATTTCTTTTTTATATTTTGTATTTCTTTTAGGTGGAACAATTCCCTTTTGTCGCTGACGTTAAAATACTTGAATACCTCTGAAATATTATTTATTTTATCTGCCTTTTCCATAATTAAAAAGTAAAAATCATTTGAAGCTTGAACAACTTTTGCAAATAAATCTGAATCATCATAATATGAAATGACATATTCAGTTTGATTTTGCGCAATTCCAGCTATATTCTTTGCAACTTTTATCACGTAACCATTATTTAAATCAAATACATCTCTACTTGAACCAGAACCAATATAACAGTAATATCCTCTATTTATATTAAACATAATTTTGTTAAATATATCACTCATATTAACACCTGCTTAAGTTAATCGCTTTTTATTCATGAGTAACCATTTCATATATATTATTTTATTCATCCCACAGTATATTTGTTCACCTTACAATTGTCCATAATAAAAATAAACCTAGTACCAAGCCAAGTGCCTTTTACTAGGTTTATTAAAATTATCCACTCTACGAATAATTAAAAATCAAAATATCTATTTCGTAAATCTTTTATAACTTCTATATTAGTGCTATATGTTGCCCCTTCATCTCTAGTGTCATTGGAATTTTCATCATATTCTCCTGAAAAAGATAATAAATTAAAACTTGTCTCTATATAATAACTTTCATCGCAAATTAAAAGCTTATTATGTGAATTAACTTTTTTTATTTTAAAGCCATCATTATAACATTTAAATTTTTCACTTAGCTTTTCTGCTATTCTATCACTGTTTTCATTCTTGCTATTTCTGTCTCTTTTAAAATTAGAAAATGAATTATTCTCTTCTATTCCATATATTATTTTAATAATTCCTCCCCTAAGCAAAAACTTCTCCATCTTATTCATTAATTTATCATTAACTACATAATTATTCATCCATGGACTTGCTATATTAAGTTCATATTTAGCATCTGAAAAAGCTTGTATAAATTTATCCCTTATTTCTTTATTTTGCAAATGATATTCTTCATATTTATTTCCAATTTCATTTATAGTCTCTGATATTTCTTTATCAAAAGCTTCAATATTCTTAATTACATATTGGTTATTTTCATAACTTATATATAAATTACATACATTTTCAATATAAAATTTATTTAATTTATAAGTTTTTTCTATTAACAACTCATCATTATTTAGCTTTTTTATTACTTCTTCTATAACTATAACACTTTCCTTATTAAAGAACATCAAAGCATTTATAGCTTTACTATCCATCTTAATCTTTTCATATTTGAAAAATCTTTGTGATATACTATTCTTTTTGCAGGTAATAACTGAATTTAAATCATTAGCTTTTATTAAGCAATAATCCATATCCTTCAACTCGTCATCATACTTTAATAAATCATCTTCATACTTTTCAAATTCCTGTTTTTTAGCTTTAAGTTCCTCATATTGCTTTTTCACTGATTCTAATTTTGAATTTTCTTTTTCTTTAAAATTGATTTTTCTTAATCTATAGTTAATTGAATTTTTTATTTTATTTACTTTTTCACTAAAGACATCTATAAAAAATTTATTATTTATTTTATTATCCTCAGAGCATAGTAAGTCATCTTTCATTATATAATCGCCTCACTTCTTTACTACCTCGTTTTTCTTTATTTATCTTAATTTTACAAAGTCTAATTATATTAGTCAAGAGTAAGACAAGTCTGGCAAGTGTTGTTTAGATTTGCTAAGTAAATTAATTAAATATTAATAATAAAATTATGCTTATAAACTTACTTGTTTTACATATCAGTTTATAAGCGTAATTTTTATCTTTCCATTAATACTTTTTCAATAAATATGTGAACAAGCTGTGGATCAAATTGCCTTCCTGAATTCTCTTTTAACTCTTTTATAGCAAATTCTTCTGGCAAAGAATCTTTATAGCATCTTTTGCTAACCATAGCATCATAAGAATCAGCTATTGTTATAATCCTTGACATAAAAGGAATTTCCTCACCTTTTAATCCTTTAGGATATCCTTTTCCATCCCAGCGTTCATGATGATATAAGATATAATTAGCTATAGCTGACATATTATTAACATTATTAATCATCCTATAGCCTATTTCAGGATGATGCTTAACTTCCTTCCATTCGTCTTCAGTTAGCGGCCCCTCTTTATTTATTATTTTATCCTCTAAAGCAATTTTACCTATGTCATGAAACTCTCCTGCCATTGTTAATTGATCGATTTCAGTCTTTGATAAATTTAAAACCTCTGCCATACTTTTGCATAATTCAGAAACTCTGTATGAATGTTCTCTTTCAATATTGCTTTTTTCACGAAGGACATTAATTATTGTTTTAATTGTTTTCCCTCTCATAATTTGACTTTCAAATAATTTTTTTTCATACATACTATCTTCAGCAATCTTAAATATACCTTCTATTTCTTCCTCTTCATAATACTTGCAGCCATAACCAAAAGAAACTGATATTTCTATGGATTCAATTTTTTCTCTTTCTATTGCTTCTTTAATTTTATCAATAACTTCTTCTGCTTCTGAAGCTTTACTCTTAGGCAATATTATAACAAATTCATCACCTGCAAGCCTAGCGGAGATACCTACTTTAGCACCCTCAGAACTTATTATTTTTCCTACTCTCTTAATGATTTCATCTCCCATAGCATGTCCAAATGAATCATTTATGAGTTTTAATCCATTTAAATCCCCCATTACTATTGTTAACGGAAGATTTTCTTTATTATCAAGTCTTCTTAGTTCTTCCTCAAAAAATCTTCGATTGTATAATCCAGTAAGTTGATCATGATAACTTAAATATACTATTTCCTCTTTCCTTCGCATTAAATCAATAGCATTTTTAACTTTCAAAGGAAGAGCAATTTTTATAGCTTCTTCACTTAAAGGTTTAGAAAAATAGTCGTATACCCCAAGATTTAATGCTTTTTCTATTGCCTCCTTATCCGAAATACCTGTACATACGATAACAGGTATATCCATTAGATTACAATCTTTTTTAATTTCCTCTAAGACTTCAAATCCATTTTTTATTGGCATAAGTATATCTAAAATACATGCATTAATATCATTTTGCAAAAGTTTATTTGAAATATTCAAGCCATCTTCAGCTTCGAAAATTGTAATATCCTTCAACTTCTTTTTTATCGCTTGTCCAATTATTCTTCTTTCAATCGGAGAATCATCAACAATTAATATATTTCCTCCCATTGCTTACTCCTCCTTTCAATCTTGCTGTAATTTTTTTATTTCTTCCTCTATTCTTATTACATATTGAATTAATGAATTTTTATCTTGATTTTTAGCCGCTGCTTCAGCTTCTACTGCATTCTTTGCTATTTTCTCAGCTCTTACAGTACCTGCTGCACCCTTTAACTTATGAAGAATCATAGCTATTTCTTTAAAATTATTGTCGTTTAAACTTTCCTTAATATCAACAATAAGCTTTTCTGCTTGAATTATAAATTCCTCTACTAGTTCCCTGCAAAACTCTTCATCAAATCCTGATTCTTCTTTAAATAACTTCACAATTTCATGAAAATTACTAGCTATATTTTCTTGTAAAACAACTTCATCTAACTTCCTAAAATTATTTTCCTCCTCTTTCGTATTGCTTTCTATAAATGAAATAACATGTTTTTTTAGAATAGTTATAACTTGATCAAAATCAAAAGGTTTGCTCAAATAGCCGTCCATTCCAGCCTCTAAGCATTTATCTTCATCATCCTTCATTGAATATGCAGTCATAGCTATAATTGGAATATGCTTTTTTAAATTTTCTATTTTTCTTATTTCCCTTGTTGCTTCATAACCATCCATTATAGGCATTTGACAGTCCATAAATATTACATCATATTCATTATCTTTATATGCTTTTAAAGCTTCCTTTCCGTTTATAGCTACATCACAAGTAAGTTCAATTAACTTTAAGCTATTAACAAAAAATTTTATATTTATATCATTATCCTCAACTAATAGAATCTTTATTTTTTTGTTATATTTAGCTTCTCCAGCGCTATATTTAGTAATGAAAACCTGATTATTTTCCATTTTTGAACTACTACCTTCAACTACCATAGAAACACAATCAAGTAATTCATTTCTCTTATAAGGTTTAGAAATATATCCTGAAAAACCATTTTGTTTTGCTACTTTTAATTCTAGATTTGTTGTAACAGAGGTTAAAAGTATTAATGGAGTATTTTTCAAAAACTCATTTTTCTTTATAATTTTTGCCATTTCAAAACCTGTGATTCCATCCATTTGATAGTCTACTAAAATAGCATCATATCTTTTTTGCTTTATAAAAAAATTATCTAAAACACTTTCTAAATTTTCTGCTTCAGTGACTATACATCCAACTTCCTCAAGATAAATCCTTGCTATATACCTATTCATTTCGTAATCATCTATTACTAAAATGTTTTTGCCTTTAAGCATTGAATAGTTTGGCATTGCTGGAATAACTGAATCTTTTCCCTTTTGTAAGGTTAAATTGAAACTAAAAGTACTTCCTATACCCTTTTTACTTTCAACACCTATTGTTCCCCCCATCATTTCAATCATTCTCTTGCAAATCGCCAAACCTAAACCAGTTCCTCCATAATTTCTTGTAGAAGAAGAATCTGCTTGGCTAAATGGCTTAAATAATTTTTTTATTTCATCTTCTGAAATCCCTATTCCACTATCAACAACTTTAAATAATATTTCCACAGCTTTTTCTTCTTCTCTAATCAAAGATACTTCTATGAAAATCTCTCCCTTATGTGTGAATTTAACTGCATTACTTACTAAATTACTCATTACCTGTCTTAATTTAGTTGGATCTCCCATAAGAATGCTTGGTATATTAGAATTTATAAGCATATTTAGCTCAATTTCTTTTTCATTTGCTTTTGCATCATATAAAAATACAGTACTTTCAAGTACAGGTCTAATTTCAAAAGGAATTTTTTCAACTTCCATTCTTCCAGCTTCAATTTTAGAAATATCTAATATGTCATTAATAACTGAAACTAAGCTTTCAGAAGAAGATTTTATTATCTTAATATAATCTCGTTGTATATCATTCATTTCAGTTTTTTCTAAAAGACTTAAAAACCCTACAATACCATTCATAGGTGTTCTTATCTCATGACTCATGTTTGCTAAAAATTGACTCTTTGCCATATTAGCTTCTTCAGCTTTTTCTTTTTCCGTCATCAGTTCATTTGTTCTGGATTTTACTTTTTCTTCAAGATTATTTATTAATGAAAATAACTCTTCTGCCATACTATTAAAAGCCTTACCTAAACTTCCTATTTCATCATTTCTAAAAATCTTTGCTCTTTGAGATAAATCACCTTTAGAAAGCCTATCTGAAACTAATATTAAATTATCAATTGGTTTTAATATAAATCTCGTACTTTCTATGTGAATAATACTTGCTAAAATAAATGCAATAATTATCAATATCATTGCAATATTAATATTATTTTTTATTTCTTTAGTAAAGATACTTTCGGGGATAGAAGTTATTATAAGCCAGTCTAAACCTTCTTTTTCATATTCGACTATCTTTATGTGATACTTCTCCTCATCTATTTGAGAAATAAAACTAGAATCTGAAGTATTTATATAATTTTCATATGCTTCAGAAATTGATTTATTTTCACTATTTTCAATTGAAGTTCTTTCTATATCTCCATTTGAAAGTGTTTTAAAATTAGACTCATTAACAGAATTAGCAACTAGATATCCTGATTTCTTTTCTATTATATAAGTTGTAGCCAAATTGTTATCACCAATTTTTTTTAATGACTCATTAAGTTTTGCTAAAGTTATATGAGTACCCATTACTCCTTTAAGCTTATGATCTTTATCAAAAATGGGATAAGCTGCAGATAAGGCTAAATCGTCTTTAATAAAATGTTTATAAATATCTGAAAATACTGGCTTTCCACTTTCTTTAGCCTTTATATACCAATCTCTTGATCTAGGATCAAATTTACCATAATCTTTAATAAAGTTTTGTTCTCGTAACTCATTATCAATGCTATAATACATTGAATTCCCATTAGTTTCTGGGTTACTTCTATATATTTCAATATCATTTTTTTCGTTTTTTCTTGCACCATAATATTCCCCATCTTCGTTTCCATAACTAAAGCTATATATTTCTTCATTACTTGATTCAATAATACCTGCAAAAAAAGCGTCTCTTTGTTGTTTATTGTGTATGTCTATAATTCCATACTCTATTAAATTATGATTAATCTCATTATTATATAAAGGTACGCTAAAAAGGGATTGTATTTCATCAAAAGTATCTTTACTTGAATTTTCCTCCATTTTTGTTATGGTATTATCTATTGAACTCTTCCAATTATTAATTATAATAAAAGTTATAATTCCTACAGTAATCGTCATAAGTGCAATAAATAAGGCACTTATTAACAGCCTTAACGATCCCTTTTTAAGAACCTTAAGAATTCTTTCTACTCTTGGTATCTTAAACATAAACCTTCCCCTCATTTATTTTTTTACTTTCTTTGTAAATATGATGCTATTGGAACATTGTCATAATAGCATTTAAACTATATTTTTCCTTTCATAAAAAGACATAAGGATTAGCTGCTTTTTTAACTATAGTGCAACTAATCCTTTATGTCATCTTCTATATAAAATATTAAACATCTATTTTTTTCATACATTTACGATATTAAACTTGGATTACCCTTAAATAAATTATTTCTACATATATCTCTTTTTTCCCTTTAAATTTTTCCACCTTTTTTCTCCCTATTTTCCACATTTTTCTACACCCATATTAAACTTATTACTTTTACCCACTGTAACTTACGATAAAAATATATAAAAAAACGAATACAAACTAGCCACAATAATCAATATCAGCTTAGTTTATATTCGTTTTATTCCTTGTTTATTTTTTCATATTCTATATACAGCTACAAATTTAAGTGTATGTATGCTTCATTTACTCAGTTAAGTTATTATATTATTTAATATGTTTATTAATTTAAATGATCTCCTAATATGGTTACCTTAACATCTTGCCTTCCCCAGTTGTTACATTCACTATTACTAGTAAAAAATACATCTACTTCGTTTCCTTTTATTGCACTTCCTCTATCTGCTGCAATTGCATATCCATATCCATCAATATATAAATATGTTCCAAATGGAATTACACTTGGATCAACTGAAACTGTGCTTATACCATTAGGATCTCTTGATACTGCTAGTCCACTTGCTGTTAAGCTTCCAGCCCTTGCAGTATATGCTGTGGATGAACAAATAATTTCATTTGGTGTTGCTGCTTTTACTTCATTAACTGAAAAAGCCATTCCTGTTCCTAAATAAATACTTAGTGCTGCTGCAAATGCAGCTGATTTCTTTATAACTTTTCTCCATTTATAACCCTTCAACATCCAATTTCTCCCTTCAATTCACAAACTATGGTTTAAATTATAACATATATTTATGTAAACGTATAGACTTTTTTATAATTTAATTTTTATACGTTTAAATTAATTAAATTCATAAAAAGTTGAATTTTTTGATTAAGTAAAAGATAAAAGTTAAGAAATAAGAGTTGTAGATGAAATCCATTAAAGGAATTTCTACAAAATTTATTATTGAAAAGCCTATGGCTTTTCTTCCTCAACTATTCGCTTTTACCTTTCGCTTCCTACCTAATTCAAAACTTACAGCTTAATGAATGATATTTCTTAAAGTTCATATGTTACGCTTAAAATTAAATTTTATAAAATTTAATTAAGTACTATTGACTTTCTTTTTCAGTAAGAGTATTATTAAGTCAACAAAATAAACGAATTAAAATAAAACTAAATTATGAGGTGACAAATTATGAATAATATTATAAAAACTATTAACAACCATAGATCAATAAGAGAATATTTAGACAAGGACATTCCAGATGAAATTGTTGATGAAATTGTAAAAGCTGCCCAAGCTATGCCTAACTCAATTAATGGTCAACAAACAAGTGTTATAGTTGTGAGAGATAAGGAAAAGAAAGAAAAGCTTGCTGAGCTTGTAGGTAACCAGCCTTATGTTGCAAAAGCACCTGTATTTTTAGTCTTTGTAATGGACTTTTATAGAACATATCTTGCTGGTGAAAAAACTGGCATGAAACAAGTAATACATGAGGATATTGAAGGTATTGAGGCTGGTTCTGTAGATGCTGGAATAGCTTTAGGAACTTCTATAATTGCTGCTGAATCACTAGGACTTGGAATTGTCCCAATTGGAGGTATAAGAAAAAATCCTGAAGAAGTAATTGAACTTTTAGGATTACCTAAATATACATTCCCAATGGTTGGTCTAGTAGTTGGATATCCTGCTAATGAATCTCATACAAAACCAAGAGTTCCATTTGACAGCTTTAGACACAAAGAAAGTTATAACGCTAAAGCCGTTGAAGAATCTATAGATGTATATGACAATCAAATGAGTGAATATCTAAAAGATATCGGAAGATCTGAACAGGAAACAAATTGGAGTACTTTCACTTCGAGAGTTTACCAATCAGTGTATTATCCAAAAGTAAAACCTGCAATGGATAAGCAAGGCTTTAAATCATAATACTTGGCAAAGTCAAAAAAGTAATAATTCCCAAGGTAGTATAGCAAAAAGCATACTACTTTGGGAATTTATTATTTCACCTAAAATATTTCATACTAGTTTTTTTCAGTTCTTTTGTACTATACAAAACTTTATAGTCCTTAACTCTAATATTATCTGCAATGCTTTTAATGACTTTATCGCAGCTTTCTCTATCTTTTTCATGGATCATAGTATAAAGATTATAATTCCAAGCTGAACAAGGCTTTCTCTCATAACAATGACTTACTTTATCTATTGATGCAATATACTTACCGACTTCATCTAAATTATTATCTTCAATTTTCCATACTACCATGGCATTAGCATTAAAGCCAGCCTTTCTATGATAAAGTATAGCTCCTATTCTTTTTAAGATTCCAGATTTATTATAGCTTTTTATTTTTCCTATAAGCTCATCTTCGCTCAAGCTAAATTCATCTGCAATTTCTTTATAGGGATTTTCTGTTATTGAAATATTCTCTTGAAGCCTTCCTATTATTTTTTTATCTAAGTTCTCAATCATTACTTATCCTCTCCTTGAAAATTTAAAGCTACTTTAACCTTAAATAATTTTATTGATGGCAGACTTATTATGTCCTCTAAGTTAGTTTTATCCTTTATTTCTTGGATAACGCTACTTAGTCTTTCCTCAGAATAAGTAATTACAGTAAACCACATGTTATATTCATCTTCTCTTAAGTAATTATGCGTAACTTCGTCATATCCATTAATACACAAAGCTGTTTCTTCTATTTTATCTTCCGGGACCTTAGCTGCACAGAGAGTACTAGTATATCCAATTTTTCTTGAATTAAAAATCCCTCCAATCCGCCTAATAAGTCCTTCTTTTTTTAAATTGTTTATTCTTCTCAAAACTTCCTTTTCTGTTATAAAGAGTTTTTCCCCTAGCAACTTAAAAGGTCTTTTATCTATTGGTATTTCATCTTGCATTAAATTGAGCAATTTTTCGTCTATTTTATCCATAAGATTCCCTCCCTGTACCCATTCATACCATTTGTTTAAGAAAACTATTTAATTATTATAAATACATATTCTATCCGATGCCATATAATCCCCATCATTATAATATGCTGCCCTTGCTCTACAGCCTCCGCAATTCTTTTTTGATTTACAGTCATTGCAAACTCCACTATATTCTTGAGTTCTTAAACGCTTAAAGAATTCACTGTTTTTCCATATTTCATTAAAAGGAGTTTCTTTAACATTTCCAGCTGCTTCCGTTAAATATGCGCAAGCTTGCACATCCCCTTTAGGACTAATAATACAATAGCTTGTTCCTGCAATACAGCCTCTTTTAAATCTGCTATCTATGCCTAACTTTTCAGCTATTCTAACAAATTGTGGTGCACAGGTTGGTTTGATTTCTATATCAACTTCTTTTTGCTTTTCCATTATTTTAGTTAGCAATTCTTCATATTCCTTTGGCTTTAATAACTCATCTTCTATATTTTTTCCTCTTCCTGTAGGCACAAGGAAAAAGATATGATGAGCTGCTGCTCCCATTGCAACTGAAAAATCAGTTAAGCCTATTATTTCTTCCTTATTCCAATCCATTACTGTTGTATGAACTTGAAATTTAATTCCTAAATCCCTACAGTTTTTCATAGCGTAAATTGTGTCTCTAAAAGCAGTTTCATGACCTCTAAAATCATTATGCTTTTTAAAGTCAAGGCTATCTAAGCTTATTCCAAGTGCAGAAATTCCAGCTTCTTTTAATTTTAATGCCATTTCCTTAGTAATAAGAGTTCCATTTGTTCCAAGTACAGGTCTTAAACCTGCTTTAGCAGCATAATTTATTAATTCAAAAATATCTTCTCTCATTAAAGGCTCTCCGCCAGAGAAAATCATTATTTTAAAATTTGCTTCTGCAATTTGATCTATAAGTAATTTTGCTTGTACTGTGGTTAATTCTCCTTCACTTTCTCTGCCTGAATCTCTATAGCAGTGGCTACACTTTAAGTTACATTTATTTGTAGTATTCCACGATATTATCATTTATTTCACTCCCCCATCATATGTACTAAGCTGGATAGTTATTTTAAAGATTAAATATTTCCTCATCCTTAAGATAACAAGCTGGATCTTCTTCCCAAAAGTCACTATATACGGCTTCTGCCCTTGTTCTAAAATTCCCATTACAAACGCTTAACCAGCTGCATTTAGCACATCTTCCCTTTAGAAGTTCCTTTCTATTTCTAAGACCATTTAATATTTCGTGTTCTGAATTTCTCCATATGTCTCCAAATTTTTGTTCTTTCACATTTCCAAAAGTGTATTGCCATGTGAATTGATCTGGATGAACATTCCCATAAAAATCCACATTACCAAAAGCCATACCAGATCTATTTCCACCATTAGTTTTTAGAAGATTTAATACCTTTTCAGCTTTGTCTTCATATTTTTCTAAAGCTTTAAGATAAGTGTAAACAGCATCTGCATGATTATCTACTGTTAGTATCTCAACTGCTGGTCCAAATTCTATAGCCTTTCTTATTATTAAGTCCATGACCTCTCTTGTTTCTTCCTTTGAAATATCCTCTTCCATCATTTTGCTACCTCTGCCAGAGTATACTAAATGGTAAAAACAAACTCTAGGAATTTTTTCTTCTTTTATTAAATTAAACACATCTTCTAAATCTTTATAATTATTTTTATTTATAGTAAATCTAAGTCCAACTTTTTGATCAACCTCAATACAATTTCGAATTCCTCTTAAAGAACTATCAAAGGCACCTTGAACTCCTCTAAATCTATCATGATTACTTCCTATTCCATCAATACTTACTCCAACATACCCCAATTCAATCTTCTTTAAGGCTTTACACATATCTTTATCTAAAAGAGTTCCATTTGTTGAAATTGTGCTCCTTATTTTTCTTTGATTAGCATGCTCTAATATATCCAAAATATCTTCTCTCATAAGTGGTTCTCCACCGGAAAATAGTAAGGCTGGCACATTAAATTCCTTTAAATCATCAATGAATTGTTTTGCTTCCTCTAAAGAAAGTTCTCCCTCATGCTTTTTATTGTCTGCACTTGCATAACAATGTTTGCATTTTAAATTGCAGGTTTTTGTACAGTTCCAAGCCACAACTGGCCCTCGTCCAGGACTAACTCCATATTTTTCTGTTGAAGCTCCTTCCACGTATCTTAAGTTATCGCCATAATTTTTAGAATCACATAATAATTTAGTTATACTTATCATTTTACCAATACCTCTCATGTATATTTCACTTGCTGTATTCACCAATTTTTTACTTTATATGTTAAGAATAAATTACCACATACACTTAATTATGTAAACCTTATTTGCTTATATTTTGTATTCATTTACATTACTAATTTTTATGCCCTATAATATAATACGTTCTTGTTTTAAATAAAAATACACGCTACTTATTTTCTAAATAGCGTGTATCATTCTAATATAACTCAGCATTATGAATTAATAAAATCCAATATATCCTTAGTTTCTATTTTATTCATTAAGGTTTTAAACCAATAAGTATATATGTCTGGATTAACCTTAATATCCTCCTTAATATAATCAACATCAACCCACTTGAAATCATCAACTTCCTCTTTATTGGGAATTACTTCTCCATCATATTTTCCAATAAATACATGATCATATTCATTTTCAAAAAGATTAATTTCAAATTCTACTTTATAAATAAAGCTGAACATTTCTTTAAGGTTACAAGTAAAGCCCATTTCTTCTTTTATCCTTCTATAAACTGCCGTATATAAGTCCTCACCAAATTGAGGATGACTGCAGCAAGTATTAGTCCATAATCCAGGGGAATGATATTTTTGCACACTTCTTTTTTGTAATAGTAATTGATTATCAGAGTTCAATACTAATATAGAAAAAGCTCTATGCAATATCCCTTTATAGTGAGCTTCCATTTTTTCAATAGAACCTATTTCCTTATCAAACTCATCAACAGCTATTATATATTCTGCCATAAAATTTTCACCTCAATTTATATTATTACTTCTAAAGTGTAAAGTATAAAATCTATTTTAACAATGCTTAAATACAATTTAATAATATATTGTTAAATATCATTGCTTATAGCCCTACCTTCAATCTTCTCTTTATTTTTCCAAAGCCATATTAGCATTTCCGCTGCCCCATCAGCACAAACCTTGTTATTTTCATTAGTAAAGTATGCTACAAAAAGCATTTCAATAGCCATCATAATAACTGGCATAGCTTTTTTCTCTTCCATAGTTAATGGTATCTTTTCATTATAACCTTCTACAATATTTTTTACTATCTCAAACCATTTTGCTGTTTTATTATCATCATTAATATTATCAATAAGAAGCCCTAATGCCATATAACACAAGTCAAAAATGCGCACATCAATTTGACTCAAATCAAAATCAATATATCCTGTTAAAACCTTATTATAAAATAACATATTGTTTAAATGAATGTCTCTATGGATTAATTGTCTTGGGAGTTTATAATAAATAGCTTCTAATTGCAAAATACATTCATTAATAATATCTTTAGGAATTAGATTTACTTCTTTCTCTCTTATAGTACTTAATACCCAGCCAGTTATTTCATCATAAAAATTATTGTCCCTACAAGGCAATATATCTTGGCATTTCTCAAATCCAATATGCAGTTTGCCAATTACTTGTCCTATTAATAATGACAATACTTTATAATCTTCTCCATAAATATTATTAATATGTTCTCCCTTAATTTTTTTGCTTAAAAAGTAATAAGAATTATCTCGTGTTATATATTCTGCTCCATCAAGAGTTTTTATTATTGAAGCTACTGGTATATCCTGAGCTGCTAACACTTTCATCAACGATAAATTACTGTTTAAGGATGCAAAATTAGTTCCTGTTTTTAAAACATACCTGCCCCCTATATCCCATGCAGAACCATAAATTTGTTTGACTGATTCATTTGAAATTCCCCAATTAGCTAAGATTTTATTTTCTTCAATAAATGCTTTCATATACTATTTCCTACTTTCTATTCATCTCATCATATATAAGTTGTAATTAAGTTCATAAATTTTGAATTTACAATTGTCAATTATTAAAATAGCATATATACATATAAGGCTAAAGATAATTAATTTAACAGCATAAATTTTTATACTAAATTATCCACTATTGTATGAATATATTAATTTTGATATGATTTATTCATAAAAAGATATTATTTTATATAAAACGGAGGTACCTAATAATGATAAAAATACTCTTATGCTGTGGCGGTGGTTTTTCTTCAAGCGCCTTAGCCAGCAAGGCAGAAAAGGAAATAAAAGAAAATAATATGGAAAATGATTTTCACATTGAATTTTCCCCCTTTATATTAGCATTAAAGAAAAGTTCAGAATTTGATATAATAGTCTGTTGTCCTCATTTAATTCCTGATGTAAATAAACTTCTAAAAAAATCAACTCCTAATATACCTATCTATATTCTTCCACCAAGAATGTATGGATTACTTAGTATAAAAGAATTAGCCTTAGATGTGACAGATATTATTAACTTATATAATAAAAATAAAGTAAATCCAGTTCATTTTCCTGGCGAAGAAAACACTATGTTAATTACAAGAAATGTAGCTTATAGAAACAGATAAATTTATTTGCGGATATTTTATATTATGATATAATTGTATATCTAATTTATGATAATAATAACAGATTAAAAGGAGTAACTATTATGACAAATTCTTCAATGTCTATATCTACATTTTTTAAAAATAGATTTGTCCAAGTAATTATGGCCTCATCTATTTTTCTGCAGATAGGAATATGGGTTCGAAACTTTGCAATATTGTTATTTGTAATGGATAAGACAAATAATGATCCAGTTGCAGTTTCTTTAATTTCAGTAGCTGAATTTGCGCCTATATTTATATTTTCATTTATAGGTGGAACCTTTGCAGATAGATGGCGTCCTAAGCGCACTATGGTTTGGTGTGATCTATTAAGTGCCATTTCAGTTTTTGCAGTTTTGCTTACAATTATTTTAGGAATTTGGCAGGCTGTATTTTTTGTAACCTTTATTTCCGCAATTTTATCTCAATTTTCTCAACCTTCTGCAATGAAGTTATTTAAATACCATGTACCTGAAGAATTTATGCAAACAGGAATGGCTATTTTCCAAACTCTCATGTCTATTTTTATGATTATCGGACCAATGCTTGGGACAATTGTTTTTCAAAAATTTGGAATAGATGTGTCTATTGCTATTATGGGAGTAGCTTTTCTTTTATCAGCTTCAGTTTTAACTTTATTACCTTCTGATAAAAAAATCGAGCAAAAAGAAATGGCTTCTAATTTCGTGGAAGAGTTAAAGGAAGGTTTTGCTTATGTTTGGGAAAAAAGAGCTCTTACTATATTAGGCTCTGTCTTTGCAGTATCTGGTCTTGCTGTTGGAATTATACAACCACTTGGAGTTTTCTTAATTGTAGAAAGATTAGGATTGCCTAAAGAAAACCTCCAAATATTACTCATGGTAAATGGAGCAGCAATGTTTATTGGGGGCGGCCTTATTATGACCGTATCAAAAAAGATAATGCCTCAAAAGCTTCTAGCCATAGGACTTATAGTAAATTCAATTTCTATGGTTGGAATGGGACTATCTTCAAATTGGCTAGTTACACTATTATTTCAATTTCTTAACGGCTTTTTTATGCCTTGTATTCAAATCGGTATAAATACATTGATTCTAAAGCTTACAAAATCAGAATTTGTAGGAAGAGTAAACGGAGTTCTAAATCCTATGTTTATGGGCTTTATGGTAATCACAATGTCCCTTACTGGATGGCTTAAAAGTCAATTTTCTCTATCAATTCTTTACATTGGAGCAAGTGTACTGTTTATGTTAGGTGCCATATTAACTTCCTTAATATTTAACGTTTCATCTGAAAATCAAGTAGATTCAGTACAAGAATAAAAAGTTAAAACCACTCGTGGGGATACGAGTGGTTTTTTGTGGTATAAATATTAAAATTTTAGAAGTATACCTCAATCACCTATTTAATGGATGTATTGTAATTGGTTATGGGTTTAGGTAATTGGGTTATTACTATTACTCAATATACTATTCGTTAATGAATCATATTTTCTGACACAAAATATAAATTTTTCTCTTCTACATGTAGCTCTAACATCTAATAACTATACTTGCATATAATTTTATTTTGATTTATCAAGTTTTATTTGTTCTTCCCCCCATTTAGACAATTCGCTCAATGCAGGAAGTAGTGCTTTACCTCGTTCTGTCAGAGCATATTCTACTTTAGGAGGAATCGTTTCATATTGGATTCTAACAATAAGATTATGTTCTTCTAAGTCTTTTAAAGATTTTGTAAGCATCATATTAGTAATACCTTTAACTTTTCGTTTTAATTCATTATATCTAGTGAACTCATTATCAAATAAATACCACATAATAGGAAGCTTCCACTTTTGTCCTATAATCTCTAATGCATATATAAGAGGACATTTAATATCATATATATTATCACTATGAACTTCTACATTGCAATCTGTATCCTTATTCATAATTACAACTCCTTTAAATTACATTAGTATACTTTTTATACTAACACAGAAAAAACTGCATACTTGTATCTTTATGACCTTATGCTATATTAATTATAGCAGAAAAATTAAAAATAAAACATTATAAAGAAAGAGGAGCTCTACTATGAAAGTTTATGCTATTAACGGAAGTCCAAGAAAAAATAAAAATACAGCTACATTACTTCAAAAAGCTTTAGATGGAGTTAAAGAATCAGCAAAAGATAAGGAAGTTGAAACTGAAATTATTAATTTATATGATTTAAACTATACTGGATGTAAAAGTTGCTTTGCATGCAAAAGACTTGGCGGTACAAGTTATGGAAAATGTGCTATAAAAGATGATATTTATGAAGTTTTAGAAAAACTATCTCAAGCTGATGGAATTATCTTTGGCTCTCCAATATATTTTGGCAACATAACAGGTCAATTACAGTCATTTTTAGAAAGATTATTATTTCCCAATTTAGTGTATGATAAGAACTATTCTACAATTGCACCAAAGAAGATGCCGACAGCATTCATTTATACAATGAATGTTCAAGAGGAATTAATGGATAAAGCTGGTTACCTGTCAACTTTTAGTAAAATCGAATCTATCCTTGGACGTATACTCACAAAACCATTAGTTATGTACTCTAATAATACTTACCAATTTGATGATTACTCAAAATATGAATCTAGTGCCTTTTCTGAAGAAGTAAAAGCAGCACATAGAAAACTTCAATTTCCTTTAGATTGCGAAAAAGCATTTGAACTAGGTGTAAATTTAATAAAGTAATACGAATTATACAAATAATCGTTAATTCCCAGTTATTTATCATGTGCATATAACATAGTTATTTCTAACCTTTTATCAACGACACCAACTGGTAATATATCACCTTCATTAAATTCTAAATCTGTAACCAAATATTCACCAATTCCTAATACAGCAATACTGTCACCCTTTATTGTAGTACCATTACAAGATACAACATTATTAATTATTGTTACTATTGTCATAGTATCTTTATTATATATATATCCTTTCATAATATTTGACCTCCAAAATAAGAATTTTTATTATTAATATTTACGAGCCTTACCTAATAAACTAGAGTCTACTTCAATTCTATTATTTGAAGTAGACTCCCCACTGTGTCACAATTGTTTAATGTCTTCTTTTAATTTAAAATTATTAACTTGTTTAATAAGATTATTAGAAGTATGTGCAAGTAATTGTGCGGTATTTGCTAAATTTTCAGCTGATATAGTGACTTCTTGAGTTGAAGCAGCTATTTCTTCAGAAGAAGCTGAATTCTCTTCTGATATGCTGGCCGTAGATTGTATTCTTTCAACAATTTGATCTTTTTCATTATTAATTTCTTCAACCGTAGAATTAATTGCTTCTATTTGTGGAAGAATTGTATTAATAGCTTCAATTATTTTCTTAAAATTATCAACCGAAATTTCTACAACATTTGTTTGCTGTTTTAAATCATAATTAACTTCATTTGTGGTACTTACTACCATGGTTGTTTCCTTAGAGATATCTTGAATTAACTTATTAATATCATTAGATGATCTCTTTGATTGTTCTGCTAATTTTCTAATTTCTTCAGCAACAACCGAAAATCCCCTACCTGCATCTCCAGCTCTAGCTGCTTCTATTGAAGCATTTAATGACAATAAATTAGTCTCCTCTGCAATACTGTTTATAACATCCGTTATTTTATTAATTTCTGAAATTTTTTTGCCTAATCCTTGAATTTTCCTACTAACATTACCAAATGAGTTGCTGATAGTATTTATTGCTTCAATAAGAGCAGACAGTTGAGCATTACTACTTTGTGCCATATTATTAACTGATGTCGTATTTTCATCAACATCCTTAATTGATGCAGTAATGTTTACAATTTCATCATCTAATTTAGAAAATGTATCATTTATTACTATTAATTCATTTGATTGAACTGTAGCCCCATCAGCGATTCTATGTATTGCAGCGGCAACCTCCTGCATTATAGATTCCATTCCTTTTGATACAGATGCCAGTGATTTAGACTTTTCTAAAGTTAATAAGCTGCCATCCTTAATTAACTTTAATATATAAGAAATCGAATTTATAGTAACTGCTAATTCCTTTTTCATTAGTCCTATTTCAGATTTTTCATCACTTTCAATTTTAACTGTAAAATCTCCCCCAGCTAAAGTATCTAAAATACCGTTAAATGAACTAATAGATTTCTTTAATAATTTAATAACCGTAGTTGCAATTAATAATATTAAAATAATTGAAACAATAAAAAGCACTATCAAAGTAATAGTTCCATTTACATAATCTTTATCTGTTTTATTAAATAATTTCTCTGCATCAGCTTTATTCTTAATAACTGCCGAAGAAATCACATCTGAAAAATTATAATTATTTTTTTCAAAATTGGATTTATTTAAATTTCTTGTATAAGTACTAATCACATCATTATTTTTAGTTTTAGTTATATCCTCACAGTTATCTTTTAAAGTAAGAAATAGTTGATCTATAAGCTCATTTGTTTCATTGTTATCGAATGTAAACTCTAATGACTTATATTGAGTCAAATCTGAAGAAATACCCTCAATTGCCTTATTAATATTATTTTTATACAATTCTTTTGGATTTTCTATTTGGCTTGGAATATCATTTCTCAAATCATTTAAGTGCATATTAATAGAACTTAATAGTATGTCTCGTTGAAGAGAGCTTGTATACATTAGCTTAAGATTATTATGAGTCGCATTAATAGTAAAAAATGATGATATTCCAATAATGAAAGTAGTTAGAATTGAAATAAAGCATATAACTTTAAAACTTCTAATTATAGTTATGTTTTTTAATGATAGCTTTGCAAAAATGCTTTTAGAGAATCTATTCTTTAAATATTTATTTTTTAAATTTTTGGAATTTGCATCAAAAACTCTTTGTTTTTTTAATTTTTTATCCATTCTAGCACAACCTCCAAAGTAGCGTACCTAAATTTTCATTAATTGATTGTAAGTTCATTGCCATTAACTTCAGTAAAACATTTTCCATCTAATCCAAAAGACTTATTACTATTTCGGAATTTCATTCTTAATTCTATTTCTCATAATGATAATCTCCTTCTTTACTTTATATCACTTAATTTAGGCATAGAATCTATTGCCCCATAATTTGTACATGTAATTGCTCCCACTTTATTAGCAAATATAATTATGTTTTTCCATTCTTCAAAGCTTATATTTTGCTTATCTTCAATATCAGATACTTGTTTTAATACAGCTCCAACAAATGCATCTCCAGCACCTGTTGAATCTACCTGCTTAATTCTAATAGATGGAATTATTTCATTCTCTCCATTAACACTTATATATGTTCCTTTAGAACCTAGTGTAATAGTTACAACTTTAACGCCTAATTCATGTAACTTATTGACTCCTGCTGTTATATCCTTTTCTTTAGTTAATAAAAATAACTCTTCATCACTTAACTTAGTGAAATCACTTTGTTTGATGAAAAAAATACTATCCTCTATAAATTGTGCTAACTTATCTGTTGTGATTAATGCATCTCTATAATTTGGATCGAATGATACATATATATTATTGTTTTTTGCATATTCCAATAATTTAATATATGTTTTCTTCAATTCACCATCTAAAAATCCAGTGGCTGAGCCAAAATGAATTATATCTGAGCTTGCTATCTTTGATAAATCAATATTGTTAAATGAATACTCACCATCGCTTCCTCTTAAAAAATCAAAGTTACGTTCTCCATTTTCATCAATTCCAACCAAAGCTATTGTTGTACTACCTTTTTCCACAGTCATTTCAGTGTTTATCCTCAAGTCCTTTAATAATTGAATTAGATGTTTTCCGAAAAAGTCATCTCCTACTTGACCTAAAAAATAAGCATTCCCCTCTAATTTAGAAATACAAGCCGCTACATTGGCAGGAGCTCCACCTGCTTTTTTTTCAAATTTTTCTCCGTTTATTAACCCTTTATTATCAACACAAACCATGTCAATTAAAAGCTCTCCTATACAAAAAATATTTTTACTCATATTTATCCCTCCATATTTACTTCATATTTCATCTAGCTACTAAACTTAATCTTCTAAGTGTATTTTTTTCTAATTCTTTTAATGCTTGATTAATCTGCGATCTTGCCCATTTGTCTCCATCTTCACCTAGATATTGTCTATAATTACACTCTATTACCTCAATAAGGTATAAGTATACTTTATATAGTGTGAATCTTACGTATTCATCTCTAATAAATTCAATTTCTGCTTCCATGTTTCTTAATACTAATATTTTTTGCTAGAAACTCTTTATACATTTAAAAGTGGCTAAATTATAAAATCTAATTTAGTCACTTTTTAAATACATCTGAATATAATCTTTAGTCTAAAACAATACTATGTTTTTGAATATTTATTTCAGCCTCTCCTTTAGCATAAAATGAAATATCTGTTGCATCTAAAGCAGTGTAAAAAGTAGATGTCATTACTTGTTCACCATCATTCACAAAAATCTCTACAGAATATTTGTCGATGATTAATCTTAACTTAACCTTTCCATTTTGATTCCTTACATTCATTTCTCTCTTATGTAAAGTATCACTAAGTCTTGCCGAATAACTTCTATCAAATGAAACTATATTTCTTATTGGCTCAAAAGTTATTAATGTTTCATATTCTTTATTTTTAGCAATCTTAATTATAAATTCTTTGCAAGCTTCACCATTAATTTCAACAGACATATCTAATTCTCTGCCTGATATATCTTCTAATTGCACCTCATCCTTAATTGATACATTCTCATATTTAACAGTGTTTTTATAGTAATTCTTAATTTCTCTAATTGGATTTTGAATTAAATGACCATCCTTTATTGTAAGTTCTCTAGGAATACTCATCATCCCACACCATTTAAGGTCCCTTGGAACAATATTATTTTCCCAAGATTGCATCCACCCTATCATAATTCTTCTTCCATCTTCTGCTTCAAGGGTTTGAGGAGCATAAAAATCCAAACCAAAATCTATAGTTCCATAATTCTCTCTATTAAATTTATGATTTTCCTTATCATATTTACCAATTAAATATACTGTATTGTGGCCATTATGAAATTTTAGCTCTTGTGCCTTTACTTCCATCGGCGAAATCACCAAAACATCGTTTCCATCAACATTAAAAAAATCTGGACATTCCCACATACGACCTATTTTATTTTCACTCCTATCAAGAATAGTAACAAAGGTCCATCCTCTTAAATCCTTTGATTTATATAAAAGAATTTGTCCACTTCCATCAGCATGTCTACTGCCGACTACAAAATAGAAGTCATCTCCTTCTTTCCATATCTTAGGATCTCTAAAATCTTCTAGGTTGCTGCCTTCTGGCAATGAATCACTTGTAATAACAGGATTACAATCTAATTTTTCATAATCCATACCATCTCCAATAGCAATACATTGAGTTTGTCTAATAAGATGAGTACCATCTTCTTCAACTTTCTCTAACACTCCAGTATACATAAGTATATGCTTACCATCTGACTCTACAGCACTTCCTGAAAAACATCCTCCCATATCATATTCTTGATCTGGTGCAAGCGCCGCTGGAAGCTGTTCCCACTTTATAAAATCTTTTGTTTTGCTATGCCCCCAATGCATTGGTCCCCATTTAGTATCATATGGATAATATTGATAGAAAAGATGATATTCCCCTGCAAATTTTGAAAATCCATTTGGATCATTAATCCAGCCTATTGGTGCAGATAAATGAAATAATGGTCTCTGTTCTTCAGGAATACTATTAATACCTTCTTCTTCAAAAACTCTTGCTTTGTCTAAAACTTCACTATTATTTCTCACTATATTATTCATAATCATTTCCTTTCAATTATCCTAGATATTACATAAGCGACCCTAAAGTCGCCTATGAAGGTTAGTTATTTTGCAAAATATGCATCTAAGTATTTTTGTTTAATTTCTAATATTTTTGATAAACCTTGATTATCCATTTCTTTTAAATAAGAATCCCATTCTTCATCAATACCACCATTTAAAATCCATTCAGCCTTTTTACGTTCTGTATATGCTTTTACTGCGGTTTCATATTGTGTAAGTTTTTCTATATCTTCTTGAGACATAAATACAGGTGGATAATTATATTCAGCTTTCATATCTTTAACATAAGTTTTGTGCAGTATATCTAATCTTTCTTGTGCATCATCTGGTGATGTTGTATATTTCCCATAATAATCATTAAGAATTGCAGCTGGTCCACCAACAAATTGATTTGCACGAACTTCCCATGGCGATGCTGTCCCTAGAGGTAAATGTTTTAGAGTTTTGTCTGCAGTTAATTCAAATACATTTTGATTCTTTTCATCACCATATGTTCCCCAGTTATCTTGTACTGATTGAAGTGGCTCATATAACTTATCTACCCATTTTGCTGTTAATTCTAAATTTTTATTGGCTGATGTTACAACACATCTTCCTAAATCAAAACCATATCCATTTGATCTAGG
Source organism: Clostridium sp. C2-6-12 (assembly GCF_009928485.1). GTDB lineage: Bacteria > Bacillota > Clostridia > Clostridiales > Clostridiaceae > Clostridium. The sequence goes on from NZ_JAABNP010000029.1 coordinate 52,224, forward strand.
AACATTTACATTGCCATTAGATCCTGCAAGGGCTGGAAGAGGTATATAGTCTTCTTTGTTTACAGCTACATTAGCTCTATCCCATGTAAAGAACATACCATAACGATTGTTTTTTCCCTTTGCTACAAATGTATCCCATTTTTGTGTAAATGCTTCTTGATCTATAAGCCCTTCTTCTTGAAGCTTATGAAGCCATTTAATACCATCTTTATAACCATCTTGGGTAGTTGAATAGACAACTTTTTTATCATTACTAACTAAATAATGATCTCCATTATCACCTAAACCAAAAGCTCCAAGCAATATAGCAGGGTCTTGGTCTCCATTGTTTATAATAAATGACATAGGAATTACATCATTTTTACCTTCTGGATGTTTATCTCTAAAAGCTTTTAAAACTGTAACTAATTCATCAGTTGTTTTTGGTACTTGAAGTCCTAATTCATCTAGCCACTTTTTATTTATCCAAGGGATATCTGCAACTGCTTGTATGGCTTCCTTTCCGCTTCCCAATTCCTCTATCCATGGAAACGAATAAATATGACCATCTGGTGCAGTAATCATTTTCTTATATTCTGGCTTATCTGTTAAAACCTTGGATAAATTCGGCATATATTTATCTATTAAATCTTCAACAGGAACTATAACTCCTTGTTTAGCATAGCGAAGTAAATCATAGTTACTCATACCAGCATTAAATAATACATCTGGAAGCGAATCTTTCTTTGATAATGCTAAATTTTTCTTATCAGCATACTGATCGTCTGTATAGCATGTCCAATCAATATGAACATTAGTTTCTTTCTCTAATCTCTGAAAAATAAGCCTTTCATTTGGATTTTGAGTAGAAATTGCTGGTGCACTTGTAAGCATTTTTAAAGATGCTGCTTCTTTTAATGGAAATGAAACATCCTTTAGTGCACTTTTTTCCTCTTTCTTACTTGCTCCATTGCCACATGCTGTGAATGATAATACTGTTAGCAATGCTAATGAAATGCTAACTAATTTTTTGATTTTACTTGTTCTCATATTATTTTTCCCCTTCCTTAACATATATATTATTTAACCTTTTACTGATCCTGCCATTATTCCCTTGTCAAAATATTTTTGGAAGAATGGATACATGACTAGTAGAGGTAAACTTGAAACAACAATAGTAGAGTATTTTAATAGCTCTGCAATTTTAGCCATTGCTGCTGTACTTTGGATATCAGATATCATACCTGGTCTTGGTGTATTTTGAATTAGTATTGATCTGATCACTAATTGTAAAGGCTGCAACTTAGAATCATCTAAATAGATCATTGCGTCAAAGTAACTATTCCATTGACCTACAAATTGATATAAAAGTAATACTGCAATAATTGGTTTACATACCGGTAGCATGATTTTAATAAAATGTGTAACATCACTTGCACCATCTATGGCTGATGCTTCTCTTAATTCTTTTGGCAAACTTTGAAAATAAGTTCTTGCAAGTATAATATTCCATACATTAATTGCTCCCGGAAGCAGAATTGCCCATACTGTATTAAGCATCTTTAAATTATCTACTAAAAGATATGTTGGCATCAATCCGCCTCCAAAAAACATAGTAATAACATATAGTGTAGTAATAAGTTTTTTTCCTACAAAATCTGGTCTAGATAAAGGATACGCAGCTAAAAGAGTAGCAGCAACTGAAATCACAGCAAATCCAATAGAATAAAATACAGAATTAAAGAAACCTCTCAATATCATGTCATCTTTAAATATTCTGTTGTATCCATCTAATGACCATTTACTTAAATTAAATGTCAAACCATTATTATTTAATTCAGTAGGATCCATAAAAGATGCAACTACTACATATACTAGTGGTATAATAATAGCTAGTACAAAAAGCATCACTCCTACATGACCACCTATTGTAATGGACTTATCAGAAAAGGATAAATTTTTGAATTTTTTCATTCTCACATTACTCATCTTCTATATTCCTTCTCCCTCGTTTAATTTTTTAACAATTGAATTTACAACTAATAGTAAAATTATATTAATAACAGAATTAAATAACCCTACAGCTGTTGAAAAACTGTAATCACCCATTAGTAGGCCCATTTTATATACATAAGTAGGTAAAATTTCTGATGCAGGTAAATTTAAATCTGTTTGCAGAGCATATGCTTTTTCAAAACCAATACTCATAAGATTTCCTGCTGATAAAATAAATTGAATAACCATGATTGGTTTTATAGCTGGTAAATCAACATTTAAAATTTGTTGAAAAATATTTGCACCATCTATAACAGCTGCTTCAGTCAATTCCTTGCTTGCACTAGATAAAGCAGCTGTATAAATAATTGACGCCCATCCTGCTCCCTGCCAAATTCCACTAGCTATGTATATTGTTCTATATGCACTTGGCATTGTCATAAAATTAGTTGCTGTTCCAAGCATTTTATTAAGTGGTCCAGCAGGTGACAAGAAAATAATAATCATACCTGATAGTACAATTACAGAAATAAAATTTGGAGCATAAAGAATCAATTGAATTTTTTTTCTTATTCTTTCACTCTTTATTCTTGCTAAAAATAATGCAAGTATAATTGGTATTGGGAATCCCCATAATAGTCCATACAAACTTATCTTTAAAGTGTTCATAAGATAGTTCATAAAATCTGGTGAAGCTAAAAATCTTTCAAAATGTTTTAATCCTACCCACTGACTATTAAAAACTCCTAAAATTGCACTATAGTCTTCAAACGCAATTAGTACTCCTCCCATTGGAATATACTTAAAAATAATTAATAGTATTAGTGGCGGCAACGTGAAGAAAAGATATAATTGATAATTTTTTTTGATATATTTCAAGTTGCTGTATAGTTGGGTGTGTTTTTTGTTAATATTAGGCAATACACTTTTTACTTCATTCAAAATTACCTTCTCCTTTCATTTGATTATAAAAACATGAAACACATTTTTACATTTGAAACCTAACCTTTTTTGCATTTGCAAATACACTTTATTTTTTCTTCATAGTTGTAAACCTTATCTACAACTTACAAATAAATATTAACAAATTATTATTACATTTGTCAATATTTATTTTACATTTTGTAATATTGTTATTTTTACATTTGCACACTAATCATTTACTTTTCCTATCTATATATTTGCATTTATATAAATAGCATTATTAAATTTTACATTTGACACTTTATTTGTTATACTAATTTCAATACACTACTTAAATATTAATATGGAGTTTTATAAAAAAAGAAGGGAGCATTTAATAATGCCAAACAAGAAAATAACAGTTCAAGATATTGCTGATGAATTAGGCATTTCAAGAAATACTGTTTCCAAAGCCTTAAATAATACAGGTTCTCTAGCAGAGGCTACAAAATCTAAGATTATTCAAAAAGCAATAGAAATGGGTTACAAGCAATTTGCTTACATAAACAATACACCATCAATTTCCTCAAACATACCTTTAAATAAAGAGATAGCACTATTTACACGCAGTATGCCAAATAGTTCCCATTTTGGATCACACCTTTTATCAGGTTTTGAAGAAAAAATTAGTAATCAGGGGTATAGACTGTCTATGTACGTTATTCGTGATAATGAATTGAATTCCTTAAACCTACCATTTAACTTCAAACCAGAATCTGTTGATGCTATAATATGCATAGAGTTGTTTGATAAAAAATATAGTGATCTCATATGTGAATTAGACATCCCAACATTATTTGTTGATTCACCTAGCAACCATAACATTTCACCCGTGAATTCCGACATTCTATTGATGGAAAACTATCACAGTATTTATAATATTACAAAAACTTTAATTAATAACAATAAAACTAACATTGGTTTTGTTGGAGATATTTTTCATTGCGAAAGCTTTTATGAGCGTTGGAAAGGATATTGTTCTGCTTTATTAGATTCTAACATTTCCCTTGATACTAATAATTGTATTCTCGAAAAGGACAAAGAACCTTATGGTGATCCTGAATGGCTTGGAAATAAAATAATTGAAATCTCAGTTCTTCCTGATGCTTTTATATGTGCAAATGATTTTATTGCAATTGATGTTATACGTGCTTTAAAGCATAAAAATATTTCTGTACCTGAAAACATTTTAATATGCGGTTTTGATGATTCAATGGAATCAAAAATAATCGAACCTCATCTTACTACTGTTAGTATTCCAAGCTATGAAATGGGTGATATTGCCGCAAATTTATTACTTTCAAGAATAGATAATCCTGCTATTCCTTTTAGAACAATACATGTACGAACTTCACCTAAATTCCGAGAATCCACTGGAGATATAATACAATAAAACCCCTGTTATTAAACAGAGGTTTTTTTATATCATTATATATAATATTAAATAATATGATGTTTTAAAATAATTTTAAACATACCTCATTTAATACAATAAAACCTATATCTTAAATTTCAAAGTAAAAAGATAAATGCTTTGCTTATCTTTATATGGGTATTTTAAGAACTATTTTATATATTTTGATAAAATTAGTTAAAATAAATCCTTTTTAATTTCTAACTTATTAGTTTAAAAAAGTCTTATAGTCCTCATAATTTCTCTTTAAAAGGTTTGGAGTATCTAATCCATAAGGACAATGAGCTTTGCACTTTCCACACTCTATACAGTCTTCAATCTTTTTCATCTTAGCCTGTCCTTCTTCTGAAAGGTGTCCTTCTGATGGAGAACGTCTAAGCAAAAGAGACATTCTTGCACAATTGTTTATTTCTATTCCTGCTGGACATGGCATGCAATATCCACAGCCACGACAGAATTCACCTGAAAGTTCATTTCTTTCACCCTCAATATAGTCCTTAATTTCCTCAGTCATCACTGGTGGATTTTCTATGTAAGAAATAAATTCATCAAGTTCCTTTTCTCTTTGAACTCCCCAAATAGGTAAAGTATTATCAAACTGAGCAAGGTATGAATAAGCCACTTCACTTCTTGTAATAAGCCCTCCAGCTAAAGCTTTCATACAAATATAACCTATATTTTTTTCTTTACATAAGTTTACTAAATCCTCTTCCTTCTTGTGAGCAAGATAACTAAATGGGTATTGCAATGTATCGTAGAGTCCTGATTCCACAGCTTCAATTGCCACTGGAAGTCTATGATTTGTAATTCCTATAAATCTAATTTTCCCTTGCTTTTTTGCTTCTAACATAGCTTCATAGAGACCTGTTCCATCATTTGGTTTAGGACAAAAGCTTGGATTATGGAATTGATAAATATCAATATAATCTGTCTTAAGCATAGTAAGACTTTTTTCTAAATCACTCCAAAAACCTTCAACAGTTGTTGATGGAGTTTTGGTTGCTATAATTATTTTTTCTCTAACCTCACTTAAAGCAAGGCCTAATTTTTCCTCACTATCAGTATAACTTCTTGCTGTATCAAAAAAATCAATTCCGTTATCATATGCTTTTCTAAGCAGCTTAACTGCTTCCTCACTAGAAACACGCTGAACTGGAAGAGCTCCAAATCCATTTCTATTTACTGTAATGCCTGTTCTACCTAAAGTAACCTTTACCATATTTACATCGCCTTTCTTGCACAAAATTCTATTTTTAACTTTTGTAACATTCACTATCTGATTGTTACTTTTAAGACCACCACTTTTTATTATACATATTTCTTAATTAATTTCCATTATAGAAAAATCCTTAATATTTAACATCCTTGATTCTTAACTCTTAACAGACTTAATTATTTAAAAACTCCAAATCACTAAATGCTTTTATAAATTCTTTGATTCCATAATTCTCAAATTCAACTTCAAGCATCATATCATCTTCTCTTAAAACTTTTCCCTTTCCATACTTCTTGTGGCTGACTTGCTTTATTGTTGTTTCGTTTATCTCTCTAATATCTTTTGCTTTTTCTTGTTGGCTTACTTGTTCAATATTATCATTTTTCTCTTCTCCTGGTATTGCTTCAGAAACTGTTTTTTCTAAATCGTCATATTCCTTATTACTTTCATTCCTCGCCTCTTGAATTTGCTTTTTTAAATACTGTAAACTAACAGTTTCTCTTTGACTCTTATCACTTTCAATTAGTTTTTGAGGAATCATATTAATATATCTGCTTTCTCCTGACGCTGCTCTTTGGTAATCTGGATTTGTATAATAAGAAAGCTCCAAATAATCTTTTGCTCTTGTAATTCCCACAAAAAATAACCTTTGTTCTTCTTCTTCCTCCATATCTCTAGTATGCAACGGAATTAAACCATAATTAACTCCTATAATAAATACATGAGAAAATTCTAAGCCTTTTGATGCATGTAAGGTCATTAATTTAACAGAATCTGTATCATTATTTATGTCTTTTTTCAAAATATTCATACCATATAAAGCTGAGGAGTTTATAAATTCTCTAATTCCATCTTCAAAAGGCTTTTGCTTTTCTTTTACATATTCTATTATAATATTCAGCAAAGTAAAAATAGCCTCTTTATCCTCTATGTAATTAGCTGAAGTCGGTCTTATATATTTATCAAATTCAAAATAATCATATATATCTTCTGGTTTACTTATATGAGAAGCTTTATGAAGAAACTCATACATTTTTTCAAGTAGCTCTGATTTTATTGTATTTTGTTCTTTCACTATCTTTTTAGCTGCTTTTTCTGTCATTCTTTCCCCATAATTCTTATTACTAAGGACATATGTTGCAGATGAAAAATCATCTTTATTTACACAAACACGAAATAGTTTAATCATCCAGTTTAGAACTTGAATATCACCTATGTTTTTCTTTAAGGATACTTCATATGGAAGCTGATTTTTCAAAAATACATCTTCTAAAACTTGTGCTTGTTCCTGCAGTCTATAAAAAATTGCAATTTCCTTATATGGTACTCCTGAATTATGCATTTCTTTAATTTTATCTACTAAATAACAAGCTTCATTAAATGGATTGTAATGATTTTTTACTATAATCTTATTTCCATTTTCACGTGCTCCAACTAAACTCTCTCCATTTTGCTGGAACGATTTTGCTGCCTCTAAAATAAAACTGCTGGAACGATAATTTATTGGAAGAGACAATTCCTTAGCATTATATTTATGTTTTAAGGCATATACAACATTTAGAGAACTTCCACGCCAAGTATAAATAACCTGATTAGGATCACCTACTGCAAATAATTTAGTATTAGCACTTTTCAACTTATCAATAAAATTAAGTTGAAGTTTATCGCTATCCTGTACCTCATCTATAATAATCCATTTTGGTTTAATTTTTTGTTCATTTAATAAAATTTTAGCATTTACCAATATATCCAAAAAAGACATTTTGTTTTGCTTTATTTTTTCTTTTCGTAAAAGTTCAACCAGTTTAAATATATCATCCTCATAAGGAGAAACCTTTTCTTCTTCTTTCTCAATTGCCATTGCCTGTTCAAGCCTCTTCTTTAAGCGGTTTTTATATTTTATTTTCAGCTTTTCCTCTTGTATTATTTCCAGGGCAATATTTAATTCTTCCTCAGGTTCTATTACTAAGAAATCTTTGTTATATCCTATTTTTTCAACAGGCAATACATTTTTTAAGAAATGGAGCGCAACACTATGAAAGGTTCCAAAACCCTCTAGTTCTTCTAACTTTATATCACTATCAGAAGCTAATAATCTTTCTTTGATTTCATTGGCTGCCTTATTAGTAAAGGTAAGCACAATCATATCTTTATAACTTATATTTTTTGCATAATGAAGATATAAAATCTTTGAAATTAAAACTGTTGTTTTTCCACTTCCAACATTTGCATTAACAATGCAAGCTTTACTTTCATCTAATACTGCTTCCTTTTGATATTCATTTAATCTCTCTAACTCTTTTTCATAATCCATGGAAGCCTCCTAATCCACAAGATCTTTATATCTTCTTTGTAATTTATTTTTTGTATTACTGCTTTCATCCTTTATATCTTCAACTCTTATATTTAATTGAACTCCAATTGGTGCATCTGTATGAAAAGAAATAATGTTCAATATACTTTTTTTATTACTTTCCTCCATTACCCATTCTTTATAGAATACATTATTTAAAACTAAGGTCAAAGTACGATTTTCTATTTCTACCTTTGGAATTGTGCTTAAAAATCTTGCAAAAGTATCTCCATTATCTTTCAGATATTCACAAAATTCCTGCCACTTATCTTGTAATTCCTCAAATTTAAATAACTTTTTAATAAAAGTTGCTGGTGCATATTCAGCTAACTTAATGCCTTTAGGTGCTTCTATTTCTTCTAACAAATTTTTTAGCCCCCATAAAACCATAGTTTTATCCAATTGGTAATCTCCTATACATGCAGCACAGCCATTATCACATTGACAGCCACTTACCAGCTTAATAGCAGCTTCAATTATATTTTCTATTAAATCAAATACTTTTTCCGAATACCCTAAGCCTCCTACATATTTATCATAAACAAACATATAGACTTCATCATTGTAATTTTGCCCTAGCTGTAAGGCATTGTTAGACATTACAACACCAATATCCTCCTGCTCTGACATTGTTGTCATCATAGCTGAATTTTTAATTGCATAGCAAACTCCCTCAAAATGATTATTTCTAATAATCATTCCATTTTGACTTTCTTGAAGGAGCTTCCTATATACTGTAACAACATTATCAGGAATTCTTATCCATGTGCTTTCTGTATCATAATCCTTTGATAATGGATTTTCTAGCTGTTCAAAGCCTAAATTTTGATGATTATGAAATTGAAGTTTTTTGTACATATAAACTATTTCATCAACATTTACATCTCCAAATTTGACTTTGGTACGTTTGTATTCCATATCCTTGCTGCCTTGAATAATCCTAATGTTTGTAGTACCACCTGGCATGGTATAGTAGTTTCCATTAAAAGGAATAGCATATGCAGTCCTGCTTTCCAAGTCAAGCTTTACAACCTGATACTGAACACCATCATGCATGTATATTGCTCCATTATGAATTTCACGGAAAGCCTGCATTTCATCCATTTCAGTTATTTCTTTATTATTTTCTTTATTAATCAGCTTATATCTTAATTTATCAATATTTCTTAAGCTGAAATCTCCTGCTGGAAAAGAATTACCACACCATGCAAACTTTCCACTTTGATTAGTCAATTCACTGGCTCTTATTAAAACAGGAATTGTTTCACCTAAATCAGGAAAAATTGTAATATCATCTAAAGTCAGTGGTATTTCAGCAGCTGCAGCACGTATATGAGCCAGTTCTATTAATAAATTATTCTTATCTATAACTGCATTTTCACTTCCACCTTCAAAAAGCCAGTCTGGATTAATTGCTATGTACTGATCAAAAGGCAGATTATCAAAAATCAAATAATTAGTGCTTTCCATTCCGCTTCTTCCTGCTCTTCCAGTCTGCTGCCAAAAGGAGGCTCTCGTTCCTGGATATCCAACAATTACAGTGGTATCAATTTTCCCAATATCTATTCCAAGTTCCAAGGCATTTGTAGATACCAGTCCTCGTAAAACTCCAGTAATCATTTTATTTTCAATTTCTTTACGTTCAAGAGGTGTATACCCCCCCCTGTATCCAGATATCTTATCTTTTAAAGATGCTCCAAAAAACACTTCTGTTTCTAATTTATCTCTTGCTTCCTTTAAGATAACTTCAACATTTCTTCTTGATTTGGCAAAAGCAATAAAACTATTATCATTTTCCACTAAATCAGGGATTAACTCAGCAGCAACCGAATTTGACTGCACCTGTCCATAATATTTTTTATCATGACCCATAATCTTTGGTGGTTGAAGAAGCTTATAATTTTTCTTTGGAGCTGGAGATCCATCTTTATAAACCTCCATGAATTTCTGTCCGCAAATTTCTTCTGCCAGTTCAACTGGATTTGCTATAGTTGCAGAACTGCATAAATATTGCACAGAAGAATTGTAATATCTACAAACTCTTCCAAGCCTTCTAAAAACATTTGCTAAATGTGAACCAAAGGCTCCCCTATAAGTATGAAGTTCATCAATTACTACATATTTTAAATTAGAAAAGATAAAATCAAAGCCAAACTTACTGTGATTAGGTAAAAAAGCTGCATTTATCATTTCTGGGTTAGTCAAAATAATATTAGCATTTTTTCTAATTCTACTTCTTTCATTTACAGGAGTATCCCCATCATAAACTCCTGCTGAAATCCTGTTATCTCCAAAGTATTCTAAATATGGCTGAATAGCTCTATATTGATCACTTGCAAGCGCTTTTGTAGGATAAATAAAAATTGCCCTAGCTAAAGGGTTAGATAAAATTTCTTGAATAACTGGCAGCAAAAAACTTAGAGTTTTTCCACTGGCTGTTGATGTAGTTATCACAACATTATTGCCATCAGTGGCTTTTTCAAACATTTCAGCTTGATGACAATATAATTTATCAATACCTTTTTCAAAAAGATATCTACATAATTCCTCTGATAAATTGTCAGGATAATCTACATAAATTCCTTCTCTTTTGGGAATTGTTTTATTGTATATGATTAATTCATTTATATTCATTAATATTGCTCCTTTTTTCATAAAGCTCAATGATAAGTAATAGCCTAATATATTTGTCTTTTTCATATGAATAATTTTATTTATAATTATATATCAAAGGCTGAATAATTACATCAAAAGTGCATTAAAATTCATATAAACAAGAATAACACTACAATCCCATGATATAATATATATAAGCTTTAACTATAAGGGTATAAGTCTGCGATTAAAATTTTGATATAAAGAATACAAATGAGGGTATGGAAACGTTAGCTAAGAAAATGGAAAAAGGTTATTTTAAAGTGTTGTTCTTATTAACTTTAATAAACTCAAAATAATGCGTGATTAACAAAGAGAGTTAAGGATTAAAATCTATAAATTTTAACCTTAACCCTTTTTTTCTTTTCACTTCTTCTCTTAACTTTTCTATATACATTTGCCTTATAAAATTAGTAAATAATACTGTTTCATTTTCACGCACTTTCATTAATCAAATTTCATTAATTGCTCTTTTTTTTCAATTATTCCGTTCTCATACATTTCTATTTTATAATCCAACCGCTCTAAGGTTTTTTTCATATCTTCCATCTTTTGTACTAATATAGCACGCTGCTCTTTCAAAAGCTGTTTTCTTGCATCAATTGTTTCATATCCTCTTTGAAACAAAGCTACATACTCAATTAAAACTTCAATAGGAAGACCTGCTGCCCTCATACATTTAATAAATTCTATCCACCTGCAGTCTTCTTCATTATAGTCTCTAATTCCACTTTTACGGTTAACGGCCGGAATTAATCCTATTCGTTCATAATAACGGAGTGTATCTTGTGAAAGCTCATATATTTTACTTACTTCAGCAATAGTCATATATTTTACCTCCTTTTTTCACATTATAACATCTAGACTTCACTCAAGGTCAATAAATTATTTTCATATATAGATTAAATCTACATTATATTTATACTCCCTAAGTTTCATGATTCATATTAACATCAGCAAACTCTCCATCAATGCTTTGCCACCATGCGGATACTTGTTCCTTTAAATTAGAATCAAACAAAATAGTTTCTCCAATTTCAGATGTAATAAGATTCGTTCCTGTTTTATTAGCTTCTTTTATTGCTCGCTCTATTGGTTCTCTCCAATCATGATTAGCCAGTCTAAAACCTCCCCAATGCATTAACATCATGTTTTCCCCTTTAAGGTCTAAATTGGCTTGAACAGATTGCTCAGGTATCATATGAACATTTTCCCAACGTCTATCATATTGAGCACCTTCCATTAAAGTCATATTGAAAGGTCCATATTTATCTCCAATTTCTTTAAAATGAGGACCATAACCACCGTCTCCACTTATAAACAAACGAGTATTTCTCCCAAGAATTGCCCATCCACCCCATAAAGTACTATTAGAATTAAAAACAGCTCTTCCTGAAAAATGCCTTGAAGGTGTTAAGGCAAGGCTTAAGCCTTTATGATTTATTTCCTCCCACCAATTTAATTCTGTAATTCTCTCTTTAGAAACTCCCCATCGAATTAAATGTGAGCCAACTCCCAATGGGACTATAAAATGCAAAACCTTACTATGAAGCTTTTTAATTGATTGATAATCTAAGTGATCATAATGGTCATGAGTAATAAGCACAACATCTATTAATGGCATTTCATCAATAATATTTAATATATTTTGACTATATTTATATCTTTTAACTCCAACAAAGGAAAATGGTGATGCAATAGGTCCTAACATTGGATCAACAAGTATTTTTTTATTGTCTATACTTAGTAAAAAAGCCGAGTGACCAAGCCAAGTCATACTATCATTTTCACTATTAATTTTATTCCATTCAAACCTATGAATAGAAATTTCAGCATTTGGTTTAAGCTCCTTTTTACTTTCCTCAGTTTCTTTGACATTAGACGATATAGTGAAACTATTTCTGATTGGAACTTTATTTATAAATTTACCATCAACATAATTTTCTAAAGTTTTATAATATTCCTTTTCATTTTTACTAGGATTTCCGCCAAAAGAGCGATTTAATTTTAAAAATATAGCAATACCTACACATAGTGTAAATATAATAATGACTAAACTAAAAATTATTTTCATATTAACATCTCACTTTCTTATTTTTTTAATCTTCTTTCAAATACCTTCAATTTATTCTACATATATCTATATTATTAAATAATTATTTTTTATTCTTTATATTATATAGTCTATCACTTGGAGTCCACTCCAAGTCAAGAAATTTTATAGAAGTGAATAATAAAAACTCTTTTGTGAATAATAAAAATTAAGGATAAATATAAGGAGAGTGGTTTAAATGAGTGGTTCCCAATATAACAAAAATAAAAATGATAAGAGTAATGCTGATAAAAATAAAGGAAAAAATAACTGTGATAAAGGAAATAACAAAGTAAGTTCATCTCTTACTGAAAAATAAAAATGTATTTTAAAACTTTGAAAATAACTAAAAACAAAGTCTATATTTTTAGTCGTCATAAAAATATAGACTTTGTTTATTTTTTTATCTGAATATATTTAATTGTAAAATAATATTTCTTTTAAATATCATTAATAAATTATAGTTAGTTTAAATTCCGTATTGCAGATAAGTTCCGCATTGTGAATAGTTCCGTATTGCGCATAGCTGGTCTTTATAGAAGCGCATAGCCACTCTTTTTATATGTGTACTCCTAAACTGCATCGAAGAAACTCATTTGGTCACTTTCCGGAAGACCTCTTAAACAATCAAATTTTCTAAGAAGTTCTATTGCTGCATTTCCTATTTTAGAACGTTTCTTTACGTCATCTACTGAGTTAAAGACCTTTTCTTTTGCTGCACTTGCTATACTTTCAGCAGCAACTGTTCCCATTCCAGCTATACTGTTTAAAGGTGGTCTTATGCTGTCTTCTTCAAGTTGAAACTTTGTTGCATGGGATTTATACAAATCAATTGGTAAGAATTTAATTCCTCTTTCATACATTTCTAAAACTATTTCCAAGTCATCATACATATCCTTATCCTTAGGAGCTGCTTCGTTTCCTAAAGCTTCAATTTCTTTCATCTTTTCTCTGACCTTTTCTTTTCCAAATATCATAAATTCTGCATCAAAAGCCTTAGCTCTAATACTAAAGTAAGTTGCATAATAAGCCTTAGGTATATGAACCTTAAACCAAGCTATTCTAAAAGCCATCATTACATATGCTGCAGCATGGGCTTTAGGGAACATGTATTTTATTTTTCTACAAGAATCTATATACCATTCTGGTACTTCTTTTTCTCTCATCATAGCTTCAAATTCTGCCCATTTTTCTGGATTTTTAAGTGCCTGACCTTTACGTACAAGCTCCATTATTTTAAAGGCTGTATTAGGCGGAAGACCTTTTTTAATCAAATACACCATAATATCATCTCTCGTACATACAGCATCACTGATACTTGTGATTACTCCATTGTCTATTAGGTCCTTAGCATTTCCAAGCCATACGTCTGTACCATGTGAAAGCCCTGATATACACAATAAATCTGAAAAAGTTTTTGGTTTTGTATCTAAAAGCATTCCTCTAACGAATTTAGTACCAAATTCAGGAACACCAAAGGTTCCTACCTTGGAATTTATTTGGTCTGGAGTTACTCCAAGGGCCTCTGTAGATGAGAATAAAGACATAGTTGCCTTATCATCCATAGGTATATCTTTTGGATCAACGCCTGTAATATCCTGAAGCATCCTTATAACTGTAGGATCGTCATGTCCCAATATATCAAGTTTCAAAAGATTTGAATCTATTGAGTGATAATCAAAATGTGTTGTTATAATATCTGAATTTGGGTCATCAGCAGGATGCTGTACAGGACAAAATTCAAAGATTTCACGTCCCTTTGGTACAACTATAATTCCTCCTGGATGCTGTCCTGTAGTTCTTTTTATACCAGTACAGCCTATTGAAATTCTCATAGTTTCTGCTTTGTTTATTGGAATATTTCTTTCCTCATAATATTTTTTAACATAACCAAAAGCTGTTTTTTCAGCTATAGTACCTATTGTTCCTGCTTTAAAGGTAGTTCCTTTACCAAAGATAACTTCTGTATATCTATGTGCCTTTGCTTGGTATTCCCCTGAGAAGTTTAAATCTATATCAGGTTCCTTATCTCCATTAAAGCCTAAGAAGGTTTCAAATGGTATGTCTATTCCATCCTTATAAAGATTTTCTCCACAAACAGGACAAACCTTATCTGGTAAGTCGAATCCATTTAACACGCCATAATCTTCAAAGTCAGAATATTTACAGCTAGGGCATCTATAATGTGGCGGCAATGCATTAACTTCTGTTATACCTGTCATATTTGCAACAAAGGAAGATCCAACAGATCCTCTGGAACCTACTAAGTATCCATCTTCATTTGATTTCCACACCAGTTTTTGAGCAATAATATACATTACTGAGAACCCATTTTTTATAATAGAATCTAGTTCCTTATCAAGTCTTGCCTGAACAATTTCAGGGAGTGGATCTCCATAAAGTTCATGGGCCTTTCCAAATGCAATGTCTTTAATTGTTTGCTCGCAGCCTTCAATGTGAGGTGGACATTTTTCTGGTGAAATAGGACTTATCTGCTCACACATATCCGCTATTATATTAGTGTTTGTAACAACAACTTCATAAGCTTTTGTTCTTCCTAAATATGCAAACTCATCAAGCATTTCTTCAGTAGTTCTTAAATATAATGGTGCTTGATCATCAGCATCTTTAAATCCTTGACCTGCTTCTAATATACGTCTGTAAATTTCATCTTCTGGATCTAAGAAGTGAACATCCCCTGTTGCAACTACAGGCTTACCTAACTTCTCTGCTAAAGCTACAATCCTTTTGTTTATTTCTTTTAAATAATCTTTATTAGGTACCTGCTCCTGCCTTACTAAATAATCATTATTCCCTAAAGGCTGAATTTCTAAATAATCATAGAAGCTTGCAATTTCTTCAATTTTCTCTTGAGGTTTCCCTAAGAGCATTGCTTGGAATAACTCACCTTCACTGCAGGCACTACCAATAATTAAGCCTTCTGAATATTGTTCAAGCATACTTCTTAATATACGTGGCTTTTTATAAAAATAATCTAAATGAGAATATGATACAAGTTTATATAAGTTCTTTAAGCCAACATAATTTTTTGCAAGTATTATTATATGATAAGTTTTAACCTTTTTATAAGCAACCTTTTTAGCCTCTTCATCTGCTGCATATTCGTCTATTTCTGAAAGCATTTTGGCTCCTCTTTCTTTTAGCTCATCAAGCATTATGTTAAATACCTTAACTGTAGTATCAACGTCATCTAAAGCTCTGTGAGCAACCTCAACCTTTATTCCAAGATTCTTAGCAATTCTTCCTAATTTATAAGATTTATAATCAGGAAATACATCTTGAGCTAGACCTAAGGTATCTATATAAGTAAAATCAAAGTCATAGCCTAAAACTTTTGCATTATGTTTTAAGAAGCCAATATCAAATTCGGCATTGTGCGCAACTAAAACACTTCCTTCTATAAAATCAAGAAGTTTTGGGAATACCTTATCTATAGTTTCTGCATCTCTTACCATATCATCAGTTATTTTAGTTACTTCAACAACTTTCATAGGAATTGACTTTTGCGGATTTACAAAGGTGCTGAATTTATCTATTACCTTTCCATCCTGAATTTTCATTACTCCTATTTCGGTTATTTTTTCTGTTTCAGCAGAAAAACCTGTAGTTTCCAAGTCTAAAACACAGTATGTAGTATCAATACTTTGCCCTTTAGGATTTGTTACAGACGTCTTTTTATCAGGAGCTAAATAAGCTTCCACACCATATATTACCTTCATATCAGGATTATCTCTTCCAAGTAGCTTATGCGCTTCTGGGAAGGATTGAACAACTCCATGGTCTGTTATAGCAATAGACTTCATACCCCAGCTCATTGCTCTCTTAATTAAATCCTTAGCACTTGACATGGCATCCATTTGACTCATTTGAGTATGCATATGAAGCTCTACTCTCTTCACTTCTGAATTATCCATTCTCTTAGCTTTTCTTATTCCTTCTGTTTCAATAACAGTATTAGCAATCAATTCAACTTCATGAGAAAAATTACTGTACCCAGCATTTCCAGCAAGTTTTAAACCTTTAGCCTTTTTAATTCTTGAAAATACTTCATCATATTCACCTGGTTTACAAAATATTTTACAAGTCATTGAGTTTGATCCATCATATAAATCAAAGGAAATTAACATTTTTCCACTTCTTAATTCTTTAGCTTCAATGTTAGCTATTTCTCCCTCAATTACTACTCTTCCTTCATCAGGTGTAATATGATTTATTTTTATTACAGGTTCTTTAATGTTTCCATTTCTGCCCAAAATCAATAATGGATTTGCATTTGATTTTTTGCCATCACCTTCTGCTTTTACCTCCAGTTTTTCTTCAACCTTTGGTAATTCTGGTGCTTGAATACTTTGCGCTGCTTTAATATCTTTAAGAACCATTCTTTCATTTGCTTTTTTGTCTTCTTCAAGCCTTATTAATTCTTCACTATCTAAATTATCAATAAACTTTATTTCATAATTTGAGTTATATATAGTTTGAATTGCTTTACCAATTTTTTTATCATAGCCCATTGTCTTTAAAAAACCTGATACTGGAATTTTAAAACTAAAATTTATTGTTTTGCCTACAATTTCATAATCACTATTATTTACTGCAGCCTTTAATGCAGGATATTTATTAGCCATCCCTAAAACAATATTTTTTAATTCCTCTTCTATTGGCCTTATCTTAACATTATCAGAATACTTAATCATAATTTTCGAATCATTTAAGCCAAATCTTCCTTTAATAAAATCTTTAAAGCTTTCAATTTCTTCTAAGTCAATGTACTCATCTGAACTAATTGCCATTTCTAAAACTTTAGTTCTCTTACGTAAAATTACAGATTCTATAAGTGCAGTATTAATTTTTCTACCATATACATAATCACTAAAAGCTTCATTTACTTTTTTCATACTACCCCTTACCTTCTCCAATTTTTTAATATGTTACTATTATATAAGTTTAACATACGATTGTTAAGACTAAAATTTATTATTTTTTTAGATCAAATTACCATTCCATAATAAAACTAGTATATCAATGACAATAATATACTAATAATATTATTCTTTCCTTAACAACAAAAAAGAATACTCAAAATTATTATTTCAAGTATCCTTTTGATTTATATTAATTGATTATAATGATTATTTAATAAATTTACATCTCTATAAGCTGCTTTTAATCATATTTAATATTGTTTCTTCCTCAATTCCACTTCTTGAGGAAATGGAATATGATATGCCTTTACTTTCCCAAGTTGCTAGATTAATTATTTTATCCTTATTTCCATTTAAAATAACATTAACATCATTTACTTTAGATGAATTTTTATTTATATATTCATTATAATCACCACTTATATTTTCTACTTCTTTACCTGCTCTAAAAGAAATATCTTTTTCGCCACTGTTATAGTCAATTTGTATAATTTCATTTGCTATAACATTTATACTTCTAATATTATACCCTTTAGGTAATGCTTTCACTGTATTTATCTTTAAATTCAATGCTTTTTCAGCTTCTTCTAAAGTTTTATATTCCTTAATGAAATACCCACTAGATACTATAGATGAACTTTCAATTTCATCATTTTCTTTATTAGTTGTTTTGCCTTGATTTTCAGCAGCATCATTTTCTTTAGTAGGTATATCCTTTTTATTATTAACAGCCTCACTTGACATCCTACCTGCTTTTTCATTATTATTCTGCATTTCTGGACTTATTTTAGTTACTATTTCTGAATTTGCATTTGAATTATTAATTCCTTGTGCTTTTTGTACATCTCCAACTGATTTTTTATTATTATCTTCTTTTTGATTTTCTAAAGAATCATTTTTCTTACTAATTTCTTCATTTCCAGCTGTGGAATTTATAGGTTCATTGTTTTTAATACTATCATTATTACTTGTATTATCTTCATTATTGCCATAAACTTCACTCTCTTTTACTTTTTTCAAATCATTATCTATGTCTGCACTTTTTTCAATTTCTTGATTTTGCTTTAAATTATTATTTTCAAGCTTAAAAAATTCAGGATAATTTTTAATAACACTTAGACAAACTACCACAGTAAAGCATGCTGCAACCAGCTGCATATTTCTTTTAAAATTATTATTCTTTTTTACTACTGTTGTTATACTTTTTGCTTCTATATTATTCTTGAGCACATTATTGAGTATTCTTTTTTTCATTTCATCATTCATAACAATTTTATCTAAATCTTCCTTGTACTTCTTACTCAAAATCATACTCCTCCTTTAGCTCTTTTTTTAATATATTTCTTCCTCTACTAAGCAATGAACGTATTGTTGCTTCTTTTTTGTTTATTACTGATGCAATTTCCACTGTAGTATAACCTTCATAATAATATAAATAAATAATTTCTCTATATTTTAGTGGAAGCTGCATAACTTTACTAAGAACGTTACTGTCTTTATACTCATCATAATATGGCATTTCCGTTAACTCTACATGTCTTTTAAACCATGCAGATTTCAGTTTATTTTTGCAAGTATTTCTTGCAACACAAATAAGCCAATGCTTCTTATGGTCATTGCTTTCAAACATATCCATATTTTTAAGTAATTGTACAAAAACCTCTTGAACTACATCTTCTGCATCATAAATATTTTTCATATATGAATACGCCAGTCTCAGCAGCATATCTCCATATTTATCTAAATCCTGTGAGATAATTTCATCCGTACGCAATGAAACCTCATTCATTATCAAAATCATCCTTCCATTTAAATAACCCAATTAACAAAAGTTTTAATAGCCTAAAGCAGCTTTTTACTGAATAATTTTAATTTGCTACATTTACCTAGAACAAATGCATCAAACATAAACCTTATGAATTACGTTAATTACAAGTTATATCGTAATGTTTTATAACCTTTAAAAAGTACTTTTTATTATCTTTATAATATCATCTTTTTCCATTCCATTATCTACTGAAAGTGAATAATACATATTATCTATTTTCCAAGTTGCAAGGTTTATAAGTTTATCATTTCCACTTAAATTTATAGATTTATCCTCTAATTTTATTGTATTGTTAACCTTATATATATTATAATCTCCGCTTATATTTTCTACACCTTGTCCCATTCTAAATAAAATCTGATTTTTTTCATTCCCATAACCAATTTGAAAAGTTTCCTTTGATATAGTGCTTATGAATTTAACCTTATACTCGGATGGTATTTCCTTTGGAACACTTACTTTGAATTTTAAAGCTTTTTGAGCTTCTGCTATAGTTTTATATTCCTCTATGGGATTTTGCATACCTGCTTTTATTTTATTTTTCTCAGTTGAATTTAAAATAGCTTTTCCAAAGTCCCATTTGCCACTTTGATCTACTTTATATCCATCAGGTGTAATTGTATCACTTGCCATTTCTCCATTATCATATAGATAATACCAATTGTTATTTGATTGCACCCAGCCCTTTTGCATTATGCCATCATTGTTCATAAAATACCACTTATTATTTATAAGCTTCCATCCAGTAGTAAGCTCTCCATTCTCAACATAAATTCCTTGACCATCTTTTGTTTGAACAAAACAACTTCCTATAGTTTTTGAATCATTTAATAGCAGCTTATAAAGATTTATTGGGACATATATTTCATTATCAATGACAACTGGTGCTGCTCCTAATTTTTCTGGTGCAGTCATTCCTATCATATGGCTGCTTGCATAATAATAACTATCCTTATCTACTTCAATTTCAGTTTTTATTTTATCATTATCTAATTCTGCTTTTTTATTATCCTTATTTATATCAACTTTAAAGCCAAGCCCTTCAGCAGTAACTTTTAATGGCACCATAACTTTACCATTATTTATGACAACTCCAAGTTCACGTAAATTTATAGTTTTCCCATGTATAATTACATTATTAACTACATCCTTAGCTGTGTTAGTAGATATTAGCATTGGCTCATTCAGAATTTGTATTTCAAATTTGTCATCCGAAATATCTTCTGCAAATGCAGGTACACATATTCCCACAATTGTTATTGCTGTTAATAAACTTATCATTATTTTTTTCATACTTTTTACACTCCTTCTTTATACGTATTTTTTATCTTTCTATATTAAATACAATCCAACTTAGGAAAGTGTTGCATGAAATTCTAAAATATTTTTAATTTATATTCTCAATAATTTCATCACCGCAAAAAGTTAACGATCTTATTAACGTTTCATTTTCACCTAAAACATATTCACCTTCTGTGAAACTACAAATTTGCTCATCATTATCATCATCTTCTTCACAAATTATAGCTAAGTTTTTCATCTTCTTTCTTCCTACCTTCTTCCCTATATGTTTTTGAATAGACAAAGACTCAGCACTCACTTTTTGTAAACTCTTACTTTCTTGTGCTTCAGTTACATTTGTGTCCTGCTTATTAGATAAATTGTCCCAAATTTTAGCATTAGTATAGTTTTCATTATTAATATTATGTTGCTCTTTTTCTTGTTCTTTAATTTCTGTCACTTGTTCTTCATCTTTACTTTCCTTTTGAATATACTCTTCTTTGTTTTCTTCCAACTTATCTTGAACTTTCACAACAACTTCTTTATCTTTTTCCTTAATCTTAATATTTTGATGCTTAGCAAAATTTTTAACTATATATACTCCCTCTTTTTTATATTCCATCATTTCTAATTGGATTAATAAATCCATAGCTAATTTAATCTCCTCTGGCTCTCTGTTAAATTCTACAGCTAAAGATTCAATTGTATATGGAATAGTTCTGGACATAAATAATTCCCCTTCTTTATTAACCTTTCCTGCAAGCACTACAAGTCTATTCCATATGTAATGAATAAGATCTCTTCTTGGATTTCTATCTATTATTTTCATTTTTGTATCCTCATACATATCAGTTCTTAATTTAATAAAGCGTCTTTCTTTCATTTTACATGCACCCCTTTTAATTTTTCTTCTCATAATGGATATATGTATTTTTCTTAAAAATATAAACCCCTTTCAAAAATTTTTTAAATAAATTACTAATTCTATAATTTACTCCCTAAATTTTATTATTTTCATTTAATCTGCTCATTAATTTATTTTATTTAGATTCAATAAAAAAGGCTAGAAATAAACAATTATCTCTAACCTTCTTAAACATTTTACTAAGTTTGTATACTCTTCATTTATCCTATTACTATAAACTGCTACAATTATTCCTTTAATTCTAATATCTCATTTCCTCTAAATAACCTTTCGCCCTTCATTAACAGCCTCTACCCTATTTTTAACCCCAAGCTTAGAATAAATATTAATAATATGAGTTTTTACTGTTGAAACAGATATAAATAATTTCTCCCCAATTTCCTTATTAGTAAGTCCATCTACTAAAGCCTGAAGCACTTCTATTTCTCTAGAGCTTAAAACTTCGTTTTCCTCTTTTATGTCCATTATTTCACAAAGCTTTTTAATGAATTCCTTATTATCTTTATCTTTTAATAATTCCCCCATAAATTTCTTTAATATTTCCTTTAAGTATTTTCTAGTCTTATAATAAGGAAATAATATATCTTCATCTCTGGAATAGAATATAGCTTCTTTTAAAACATTTCCAATTTCACGCTCTTCGTTAGGTTTAAACTTATTTAATATGATTGATTTCCACAAAAGTGAATATATAAGCGAATAACCAACTCCATTTTTTCTACTTATAGATGCAACCTTATTCATTGCCTCTAAGCCCTCTTCATATCTTCCTAATTCAAAAAGTACCTCTCCATAAGTTATTTTTATATTAATAGAATAATTTAAATTTAAATATATCTTTTCATAAATACGTATAAAATCTTCATATTCTTCTTTTTTTATTTTACCTTCTGATGCAAGAAGCCTAATCTTTAAAGCCAGCATTTGAATATATACATATCCTTCTTTATTTTCCTTATCTATATCACTTAACAAGCTCTCACATTCACTAATATTACCTTGAATATATTTAACTTCTGCTAAATTATAATCAATTCCATATTTCAATCCGTTTGAAACAGCTCTTCCACTATATTCATTTAGTATTTTATGTGCCTCATTTAATAACTCTTCTGCTTCCTTGTCCATAAGCTTTTTAATATAAACTCCTGGTAACCCTACTGTTCTAAAAATAGAAAAGCAAGATTTATATTTTTTATTATCAATGGCTTCTATTAACTCTCTATAACCATCTTCACTTTCTCGTAATTTCCCCATTTCTTCTAATAAAGATACTTTATTGTATTTGCATACTAAATTAACATAGCTATTTTTCAATTCTCTATTAGCTTCTTCTATTAAAGCTACCATTTCTAATGCCTTTGTACACTCACCCCAAAAGCCTAAAATCCATGAAGCTATAATATAATAAATTGTCTTAGACAGTATATTATAATTGTTGTCTATTTCCTTTGGTAATTCAAAATAACATTCACCTGAAGCATAGTTATTTATTATTATCTTTAATATTTTACTGCAATTTACAAGATCTTTATTGGCATCCCCTCCAAAGGAATCACATAACACAGCACATCTTTCATAATCTAAATTCAAATAATTAAAAAATATAGTTGTAATAGCCAAATCTACACTCTTACTATAATATTCTAAAGGAAATTCATTTAATATTTTCATAGATACAATATTATGCCCATTTTTTTCAATTACCTTTATTGCATCATCATACCTTTTGTAATTTAAGAATATACTAATTGCTTCATCATAATTTCCCTCTTCAATTAGTGAATCAGTAATTTTAGTAATAGTATGATTTTTAACTTTTTCATCATATTTCTCAAAAAGCTCCATTAAATACTGCCTTAAAATATTATGATATCTAAATATCCTTTTTTCTTCATCTATCATAATAATAAGCATATTTTTTTCAATTAATCCTTCTATTATTTTAAATCCGTCCTTATTATCTATTTCCCCATAAATATCTGGATTTACGTAATTTAATGGAGAAGTCTTAACTAAAAAATCTATTTCTTCCTGTGATAAACTGCTTATAATTTCTTTGTTCATATAATCAATAAATAATTTATTTCCTTTTGGTATATATTTCATACTCTTATTACTGCTTAATATGGTCAATAAAAGCTTAATAGCTCCTATCCAACCTTCAGTATTTAAGTATATTTCCTTTGCAATTTCATCATTAATAGCTATGTTAATAGTCTTTGTAATGAATTCTTTGGTTTCTTCTAAAGTTAAATTAAAATCCTCTGGATTTATGTTTATTACACCACTCTTCATGAGAATATTTCCTAAATATAACTTAATATCATATCTTGAAATCAATACAAAATGTATATTCTCTGATGAATTATATATAAAATATTCAATAGTCTCCATAAGGAATTTATCTTCTATATAATGAAAATCATCTAATACTATAAACAATTCCTCTTCACTAATAAGTTCATTAATTAAAGAACCAATCACTTCAAAAATATCTTCCCGCTTTACTAAAGGGTTAATCATATCAATATAAAAGTTCAAATCTTCAATTTTGTTCTTTACTCCATTAAGTATATAAGTCCAAAAATAAGATAAATCATCACTGTTTTCATCTAAGGAAAGCCACATATAATTATCTTTTTCTCCTATATAATTAGAAATAAGAGTACTCTTCCCAACAGCAGCTCCGCCTTTTACTACAGTGAGTTTATTCTCTTCAATTAAATCAAGCTTATATTGAAGGTTTTCGTTTCTTTGGAGTACATTTTTACTTTTTGGTCTTATTAACCTTGTATAAAGAATATTTTTCATTTAATCACCCTTAATATTTTCTATTGTGTTTATTTTACCATTTATTTATGTCACATGAAAGAAAATAGCAAATCAATGATACCAACATAAATTCCATATTGCAGCAGATATGCATCTGTTTATAGAATTACGCAGTAAAAAATCGCAAATTCAATTCTTGAATAATGCGATTTTACAATTTGCTATTTATTTTTAGTTATTCATAATACATGAAGGATATGTGTTAATTCTTAAGATTTCTAGATTATCTTCACGCTATTTTTTTAAGGATAATTCATATAAACAGGCATTTAGATTATTTTCTACGTGGATTTCTCGTATTAAATTAAATCCACATTCACTATACAACTGCTTCAAATATTCTCTATCTTCGTAACAATCAAGCCTAAGGTAATTTTTACACTTTGATATTGAATATTTTTTAACCCATTCTATTACATCTTTAGCATATCCTTTTCCTGTATAACCATCTTTAATTACAAGTTTATGTATATAGTATGCAGAATCATTATTTTCATCACTATTCCAAAATAATTGATCATTCTCTACTAATACAAATCCACCTACTACCTCTTTATTATCCTGTACTATAAACATTTCACAGCTGGTATATTTCTTTAAAAACTCCTGCTTAGATAAATATTGGGGATTCCACATAGGCTTTCCAATTTTAATAAGCCAATTTGCTTTTTTACGTAATAACTCCAGTAATATTTCAATTTTTTCTTCTGTAATTTCTTTTATACATAGATTCATTTATATTTTCTCCCTCTGGTGTATTTTGTCTTAATTTACCATAATAAATTAATTTTAACACAGATTGTAAATATCACACATTATTCAATTTTCAAAGATCATTTCTATTAATTACTACGTACTTTCTACAATTGATGCCTAGCTTAATAGTATTGCGAAACAAAAAACACCGTAGAATTCTTCTTATAAATTATAAATAGTGCGGTATTATAATTTACTATTAAATTTTGAAATATAATAACATTTATAATCAACTCTACAAATAGAAATTTATCAGCTTCTCATTTTACTCAAAATTGAAATTTCCGATTACCTTAAACACTTGTTATTCCGTAATCCAACCTATGAAAGTATAATGTATGTCTTATCTCTGGTATTTTTATGTTCATATTCGAAATGTCTGCTTTTGGTGTGCTCCACTTTTCAAATAGATAAAAAGAACAATAAGGAACGATAACGTCTAAGCAATCGAAATGCGTATTACTTGTAATTCATCTGAGCTAGAGATCGTTGCGACATGCAAAAGATTAATGACAGTGTTATTGAAAAAGTGGTCAGCCATCGGCATCCAAAGCGAACCGGTAATTTTAGTCAACAAACAAAATTTTGCTCCGGTGATTCCTGTTGTAAAAAAAAGCATGAACGCAGACATCATCGCTCCACCTGCACTTACTTCGCCATCCAATAAACTGCGTACAGGAGTTGCGATATGCCAGATACCAAAGAGAGCAGATGAAAAAATAACTGCTTTAATAAATGAATACCTTGTTTCTGATAGCTTAATGAATAGGCCTCGGAATATACCTTCTTCCATAGCTACATTGATGATATTCCCTACCATGCAAAAGATGAAAAATACTATACCAGTTTGTCTACCTTGATTTCCATCAAGCGAATAGCTGGTTACATAGATTTGTATTGATGGATTATTATCTCTTGACAGTTGCAAAAAAAATTCAGTCCATAAGCAATCATAAACACGGTTGCACCTAGCAGCAAGCCATAGAATGCATTTCTTAGTGCGGAGACTCTTGTGAAACCTACTTCAGACCATTTGAGCGAAAAACACCATATTGCCAACATTATCACAGCGATACCCATCAGCTTATGTATAAAAGCCTCTCCCAAGATATTTTGATCCGTACGAATAACCATGTATTCAACTGCTCTGAATACGAAGCATACCAAATAAATGAGCATGATGGATTTCACAGGGTTAAAATGTCTATTTTTTATCATATTAAATCCTCCATAATATAAATAATTCTAAGTTATAAATTGATCAATAAATTACAATTTTTACACTGCTACTATGCGTTCCTCTATTGCTGATAATTACCATGTATTATCTTACCATTAATCATTAATTATAACATATTTTGCAAATACCGCATTATTCAATTTTCAAAGAACATCTTTTTAATTTACTACGTCAAATCTACAGTTGATTCATAATTTATTAGAATTATGCATTAAAAAAATCGCAAATTCAACTTCTCTTGAATAATGC
>NZ_JAABNP010000002.1 GCF_009928485.1 Clostridium sp. C2-6-12
TCTAATTCCACCATCTGGTTTAGATATTTCTTTTCTCCTTACAGGTGACGGATTATATTTATTTTCTAGTATTTTAGCTTTAATGGTTTCCCAGTGTTTCTTGATATGCTCACGAAGTTCATCGGTCTTCATTCCATCAACACCGTGACTACCTTTATTGCTAATTACTCTTTTAAGTGCTAAAAGCATATTATTTCTTTCTAAGACTTCTTCAAGTAATTTACTAGTATCAAATGCTTCATCGTTTACGCTTTCCCTATTTGGTAAAACCATAGAATTACTCGGCACCTTTGATTTACCTTGAAGTTCCACTTCTACTTCCATCAATTGGTCTCTATATGGAGTTTTCTGCTTTCTTTGTAGTTTCTTTGATTTATCCAAAGTTGTAAACCTCCTAATGTTCAGTCCTTCATCCGCTATCGCGACTAGCGGAGTTACTATGACATCTGCTGACTTCTGATAGTTCAGCTATATATCACTATATAGGTTGTATCCTAGAAATTTATTTCATTTGGTACTTATCTATCAGATCTCCCCAGGTAAGAGCACGCACTTTCGCCTCATATATCTGCCACATTTACTCATTCCGCTTCGGATAGTTATTGGGTTTCGCCTTGTTGCGCAGACTTGCCCGCAGAATTAAGCCTCATATGTGATTCGTGTACCTCAGACCAAGGCTTTGCCGCCGACTTCCTTCAGATTCCATCTCACAATGGACACCCTTGTCTTAGGCTAATGGTTGGCACTATCAGCCCCCATTACGGACTTTCACCGATTAGTACGTGCCCATGCTGGGCACACACAAAGAGGACATAATAATGCATCTGATTATTATGTCCTCAATTTTAATTTAATTCATGAATTTCTCATTTACATATAATTTTCTTGTCCATTTAGTCGCATTTACAATGCCTGTTACAATTATTATCTACACATTTAGAAAAAGTGAACACAACATCAAATACAACTTCTTTACCTGAGTTATCAATTGCTCTGAAGCGTAAAATATCTGTTGGGAACCAATCAGGACGCAATTTAAATAATTTTTGACGTGGTATAAAAATTATACCTGATTTTACTATTTTATAATATCCAAGACATCCCCAAATGAGTTTTTCTCCACATATACATTTTATATTATCGCCTAAATATTCTATTTGAATTTTTTCACCACTGGTACAACAAACTGCACAAGCTGTGAAATATTGTAATTTTCCAGGACATACGTATATTATCTTATTTTTATTTCCAATAACTACATCTAAATCACAATCTATCTTTATTGGAGGTACATGAATCTTACATTCTCTACAATCTTCACAATTTCTACAATCATCACTGTGTCTATCTCTTTCAAAAAAATTGTCATCTAGTTCGTTTGAGCTGAATACCTCTTCCCTTTCCATAACCTTCCTCCTAAATCTAGCCATATATAATTATATATAGTTTTTTCTTTATTTAATCACTTTATATCGTTATATAATATTATATCTACATTTTTTTCAATTGTTACAATAAACGATTATTGATCATTAATCTAATCGTTTCTCATCTATATAAAATACCTTTTAACAATAGCAACAATGATTACAGCTAAATATTACAGCAAATTCATAACATTCTCCAGTGCAATTATCAATAGCTATAAAATTTAAAATGTCTTTTTTTCTTTTATCTAATTTATAATAAGTTTCTACAAGTATTCCTGACTTAACTATTTTATATACACCTAGATTTCCACATATCTCATCTTTTTTGCAATCATCAATATATTTGATTGTTACATCACCACAACATTTTAATACATCAACTGTGAAATATTGAATTTTACCTGGACATAAATAAATAACTCTATTTTTTGTATCAAAATCAACTTTTAAATTACAGCTCACGTAGATATTTGAATCATCAGAACATGAACAATCATCATATTGACTATCATTTTCTTGATATTTTTCATTCATTCCCATTTTCTCAATGTATTCCTCTTCGTATGGATCATTATTAAAGTTCATAATAGCCTCCCAAAAAATTTCTATATATACTTGACTAACACTTTATATATAATATTGTATTAATTTGTATATAAAAATGGTACAATTATTAATTTGAAAGCATAATATGAGTTATAATTGAAAATAGAAGGAAGTGCTATTTTGGATAGTAATGAAAAATGTAAAGATGAATGTGAATTTACAGTGCATCCTTGTAACTTCAAAATTGAAATTAAGGAAATTAAACCATTTTATGTTTATTCAGATGAATTTATCTTATTAGATTTAAAAGTTATAAACTGTTGTAATACTTGTAATTTTATAAAAATTGAGTCACACCCTAAATACGGAAAATTATTGCTTGTAAACTCATCTACTATTATCTATAAACCTACAAGAAATTTTTCTGGATATGACTTGTTTCAGCTTGTAGTTGAAGATGAGTTTGGA
This sequence comes from Clostridium sp. C2-6-12, assembly GCF_009928485.1. GTDB lineage: Bacteria > Bacillota > Clostridia > Clostridiales > Clostridiaceae > Clostridium. Next base: position 2,445 of record NZ_JAABNP010000002.1, read on the forward strand.
GGAAGTCGTATAGAAAGTGTACTTATTCGTATTATATGCAAATAAAGAGTGAGATTTTTATATATCTCACTCTTTATTTAAACAAATTTTATTCATTAGATTCGTAATTAGTAATTTCTTTGATTGTATTATCATCATTTACAAATACAACAGCTGGTTTATATTTTTTAGCTTCATCTTCTTCCATTTGAGCATAAGCAATAATTATAACTTTATCGCCAGGTTGCACAAGTCTTGCAGCCGCACCATTTACACAAATAACTCCCGAATCTCTCTTTCCAGGGATTACATATGTCTCAAATCTCTCTCCATTGTTTATATCAACTATTTGAACCTTCTCATTTTCTATTATTCCTGATGCTTCCATTAATGTTTTGTCAATAGTTATGCTTCCCATATAATTTAATTCTGCTTGTGTTATTGTAGCTTTGTGTATTTTCCCTTTTAACATTGTTAGTATCATTGTTTCTCCTCCTAAATATGCTCCATTATTATAATTTTTACTATTCACTATTACCTTAACATTACCTAATTTAAGTTTCTGATTCAGAAAAAATTTCGTATTGTGCAAAAGTTCATCATTGCAGATAAGTTCCTAATTGTGGCATAGACGCACCTTTCAGAAGTGCATAGCTGCTCTTTTAATTGCTGAATATACTAAAAGTAAAATTATCAATTAATCTTGTTTTTCCTATATAAACAGCTATAGGAACTAAAATGCTTTTTTCTATGTTTTCAACATTTTCTAAAGAATCACTATCAACTATTTCAACATAATCAATTTTAGCTAATGGTTCCTTATTTATTTCTTCTATCATTGCTTCTTTGATTTTAGCAGAATTCCTTTCTCCACCATCTAAAAGGTCTTTAGCTAAATTTAAACTTCTGCTTAATACTAAGGCAGCTTTTCTTTCTTCTTTAGACAAATACGTATTTCTTGAACTCTTTGCAAGTCCATCTTCTTCACGAATTATTGGACATGGAATTATTTCTATATCTATATTTAAATCTCTAACCATTCTTTTTAAAACAGCTACCTGCTGAGCATCTTTTTGCCCAAAGTAAGCTCTATCTGGAGTTACTATATTAAATAATTTTGAAACAACTAAACATACTCCATCAAAATGCCCTGGTCTTTTAGCTCCGCAAAGTACACTTGTAAGATTAGAAACACTTACGCTAGTTGATTTATTATCAAAATACATTTCACTAGGTTCTGGATTAAAAACAACTGCAGCACCTGCATTCATACATAAGTTTAAATCCTTATTTATATCTCTTGGATAAGCCTCATAATCTTCATTTGGCCCAAATTGTGTTGGATTTACAAATACGCTTACTACTACCTTATCATTTTCTGCAACTGCTCTTTTTACTAGACTTTCATGACCTTCATGTAATGCTCCCATTGTTGGCACAAAACCTACTGAAAGACCTTCTCTTTTCCACCCTTTAACTAATGCTCTAAGTTCTTTAATTTCCTTAACTAACATTTTTAACCCTCTTTCTTATAACAATAAATTTAAGATATACTTCAAATTAATTAAATTCAAAAATATAACGTTAAGTTAAGCTTCAGGTAAGAAGTAAGAGGTAAAAATTACTTTTTACTTCTTACCTACTCAATAAATTCCGGTTTGATGAATTCTATCTATTAGCTTTTATACATACCGTTTCAAATATTAATATAGTTTCTTTAATTCATTTTCATCTATTTTAAAAGTATGTTTTTCTTCTGGGAAAACGCCTTCTTGAACTTCACTAACATATGATCCAATAGCTTCTTTCATAATCATGCCTAAATTAGCATATTGCTTAACAAACTTAGGAACAAAATCACTAAACATCCCCAACATATCTTGATATACTAAAATCTGTCCATCGCAATGTTTACCTGCACCTATTCCGATAGTTGGAATTGATACTGCTTTTGTAATAAGCTCTGCTACCTTTTCTGGAATTCCTTCTAGTACAATTGAAAAAGCTCCAGCCTTTTCTAATAAAACAGCATCTTTAATAAGTTGTTTTGCTGCTGCTTCACTTTTACCTTGAATTTTAAATCCACCAAAAGCATTTACAGATTGAGGTGTTAAACCAATATGTCCCATAACAGGAATTTGAGCATCTACTATTGCCTTAACTTGAGCTGCAACATTTGCTCCACCTTCAAGCTTAACAGCACTTGCTCCTCCTTCTTTAACCAATCTTCCAGCATTTAATACAGCTTGCTCAATAGAAACTTGATATGATAAAAATGGCATATCACTAACTACAAGTGCATTTTTTGCACCTCTTTTAACAGCTTTTGTGTGATAAATCACTTCTTCCATAGTAACTGATAAGGTATCTTCTTCTCCTTTAACTACCATTCCAAGAGAATCTCCAATTAGGATACCATTAACTCCGCTTTCATCTATAATTTTTGCCATGGAATAATCATAGGCAGTAAGCATACTTAATTTCTTTCCTTCAGTCTTTGCTTGTTTAAATGTCATTACTGTATTTTTCACTACTCTAGTCCCCCTAAAATTTTATAGATTTCTTTATGTTTTTTTGAATTTCTCAATAAATTTTCAATGCTATTTTCATTTTTTAAATCTTCCACAGAATTTTCTTTTATATTTAAATTACTTATATCAGCTTTACTTTCATTTTTATCAAATCTTAGGTTTTCTTCTCTCTTGACCACAAGGTTTAATAAATTTAAAGATAACGACTTATATAAAACTTCATCTTTCTTTTCCAAAACAGAAAGGTGTTTTTCTATAGTACTTATATCACCTCTTAAAACTGGGCCTGTTAAGGAATTAACAAATCCCTTTTTAACAATACTTTCTATGTTTCCTTGAACCAAAGGTTTAATAGCCTGCAAAGCTTCTGTTTCATTTATCCCAAGTTTCTTTAAGTAACTTGTACCAATGTCTAATAAGGATAAAGTGAGATTAGAAACAAATACATTAGCTAAATGGTATGTTGAAGAAGATTCCTCATCTCTTAGAAAATATTTATTCCCTATTGTTGTAATTACTTGACCTAAATTAGAATTTTCTACATCAAAGTAATCTCCTTCAATTGAAAAATATATTGTTTCCATATCTTTTAAATCTGTGTTCTTGTTTGAAAATGCATATATAGGGTGTATAGAATAGACTAATGCTCCAAATTGTTTGGCATTACATAATACATTTGATTTAAGTGAACCACTAGCGTGGCAAATAGATTTGTTTTTTAGATCAAATTTTGATAATTCTTTATCTATAATTGAAATGATGTCATCAGGTGTTGTAATAAATAATATATCACTGTCTTTAATAATATCGTGAATGTTGTCATAAAATTTTGATTTAGTAATTTCAGCTGCGTCTGTAGTTGTTTCTGTATTAGTTCCATAAAAACCGCTTAAAATTAATCCCTTATGAGTAAAGTAGCGACCTAAACTAACGCCTACCTTCCCAGGACCAATAAATCCAATTTTAATAGTATCACCTCCGTAATCGTCGTGATACAACATCCTAATTTCAATCTCATTCATTATAGATATGAGTTGTATTATATAAATATTAATGCTCAAAAAAATGGTGTAACTCTTCTATTAAGATACTACCCAATGACATTTTATCACTATGTTTTAAATTTAACAATAGGAATATTTTTTATTAAAATGTAAATTTTTATTTTCAAATAATAAAATACGCCTCATATTTAATAGCCTTTTGCTCATGAAGCGTGTTTTAAATGATTTTATTAAATCATATTTATTTAATTATTTCTAAAAATTCCTCTATTTCTTCATTATTATTTTACTTGTTTTTTATAAACTTCAGAAGGTATACGTACTTCAATTCCATTGTCCTCAATCTTATAATTTACACCCTCCAGAGGCTCCTTTCCAGAATACAAATTAAGCCCAACAGTGTAAGCCGTATAAGCTAATGATCTCGGATCATGACCAACAGTGCCAGTCATAAAGCCTTTATCAATTAAATCTTTTGCTTCTTGTGTTCTATCAATTCCAACAACAATTATATTCTTTGATTTATCACCTATGTTATAACCATAGGTTTGTAACGCTTCTATAGCTCCTATTGCCATTGAATCATTATTTGAAATTATTGCTTCTATATTATTACTATACCTAAGAAATAATGATTTAATGGATTCTTTAGCAATTTCCTTATCAAAATTAGAATTAACAAGTGCAAGTTCTTCTGTTCTTATTCCTGCACTATCAATTGTTGAAATAGCACTTTTTGTTCTAGTAACTGCTATTGGCAGATTATTTGAAGCTTGCAACATAACATATTGTAATATACCGTCTTTATTTTTATCTATATTTGACTTATCACTATTCCATGCATCAACAACAAGTTTTCCTTCTAACTGTCCAGATTCTTTCTCATCTCTTGATACAACAAAAGCTTTATTATATGATTTAATAATATCTATTGTATCAGGCTGTACTGAACTAAAAAGGATTACTGGAATATCATATTGCTTTGCTTTATCAATAAGATTTTTTACTGAATCTGCTCCTTTATTTACTAAGTTTACTAACAAAAAATCTTCATTTCGATCCTGGAGTATGTTGCTAATAGTAGTTTCTTGAATAACTTGATTATCACTAGCATCATAAAATGTAAATTGGACTTTATCTATATTCTCTCTTTGAATATCTTCTAAAGCTTTTTGAATTGAGGCTAAATATGGATTATTAACGTTAGAAAGTAATACTCCTACCTTAAATTGTCTTCTATTAGCAATAACTGGACTTGTAGATATATCTCCTGTTGATGAATATATGATCATAATTATAAGTATAGTCAGAACCACCAGTAAAACTGGTGGCTTGCTCTGCGCCTATAAGGCTTTGTTACTGGCGGTGCTACTCGCACACCGAACGGTTTGCCAACCGCATATCTTTACTAGCTGCACCTAAAAGGTGCTTTATTTTTTGCCTTTAATTACTGGCTCACCCGTAAACGGGTCAATATATTCCTTCAAACTCATTTGTTCATATGCTATATCTTCTTGTATCTGATTTTTTATATACTCTTCTATTATCTTTTTATTTCTACCTACAGTATCAACATAGTATCCTCTGCACCAAAATTGCCTATTGCCATACTTGTACTTCAAATTTGCATGTCTATCAAAAATCATAAGTGAACTCTTACCTTTTAGATATCCCACGAATGCTGAAACACTTAATTTAGGTGGTATACTTACAAGCATGTGGATATGATCTTTACACGCATTTGCCTCTATGATTTCTACTCCTTTATGATCACATAATTTCCTAAGTATTACTCCAATATCTGCTTTTATCTTTCCATATATTATTTGTCTCCTAAACTTTGGTGCAAAAACTATGTGATATTTGCAATTCCATTTAGTATGTGCTAAACTGCTATTGTCCATTTTGGACACACCTCCTATGTATTTTAGTTGTGGTCGGCAAACCTACTACTATTTTACATCGGAGGTATTGTTTTTTTCTACTCATAGCTAGAAGCTTTCCGGAACCACCGGTCTAACCGGTGGTATTCTAAATATAACAAAAAGAGTGGTTATTTTTTTGAAAATTCCCATTGTAATCCTCCATATATTTAATGTTCATAATATATTTAACATTTCTATTATGTGTATTTACAAAAAAAATATAAGAATAACAACCACATGTGCAGTTTCAATTCCTTACTTTTTCTAAAGTGAATTCAGATAACCTACTTCCATTTAGTATTGCTCATTAAAAAATCGCAAATCCAATTTCTTGGAAATGCGATTCTATAAAAAACTAAATAATTTCTTCAACTGTTAATACGTAATCTATATGCTCACAAACAAAATCATCAGCATTTTTCTCTTTCCACTTCTTGTCTAATTTAAAGCCCACACTCTCGTACATTCCTTGAGCTGGAACTAGGACATCATCTGTAGTTACTATGATTTTTTTTACATGACTCTGAGATATTCTATTAACTGCTTCTTGGAGTTGTATTTTCCCATAACCTTTGCCTTTGTGTTTTGAAATAATGCAGTTATATCCAATTTCAGCATACTCTGGCATGTTTCTAGGATCCCATCCAACAAATCCAATAGGTTGATCATCTAAAGTTGTAATAAATCCATACCTATCTGCAATTATCAAATTATCAAAGTAAAAGTCATCGCAATCTTCCCAATTAGAAATCCATCTTTCTTCAAATCTGCTATCAAATGAATATGCATCTTTTAATAATTCAAAGATTGTTCCTCGATTAAAATCACTTATTTTTTTAAATATAATACTCATATAGTATCCCCTTATGTATTAACTTAATAGTTCTTCTTTACCTTTTCCTTAATAAACTTCTTTAAAACCATTTAGAAGCTATGCTTAAGAAGACTCCTTGATCAACTTTAAACCCGATTTTTTCATAATAACTTGCAGTTTTTTCTAATGTTCCAACTAACCACTCTGAATCTGGAAAATGTTCAATGCATCTCTTTATAAGTTCTTTCCCTATTCCTTTGTTTTGGAATTCTGGTAAAACTGCTAAATAATAAATTACGGATCTAAATATTTTGTCACTAAGGACCCTTACACATCCAACTAAACAGCCATTTTCCCATGCTGAAATAACTACAGTTGAATTAATAAATGGCATATTGAAATTCTCTAACATAAATGGTGTTTCGGTTCCATCTGACCAACCTACTGCTATAAATAATTTATGCAGGTGTTCAATTGGTAAATCTTTTCTTGTATTATATGTTATACCCATAATCCCTCCAAATATTTATAATATGATCTGGCATACTTTTGCCCCTTATTTTAAGACTATACAGCCACAAATTACCAGCACAAATAAATTATAACATATATTTCTAAATAGCATATTTAATTTACCTACACAAATATTACTAAAAAAACTACCCTTCCTGAAACTTATTTGATGTTTTTGGGGCAATGTTATATATAATAAATAGTAAAACTGTTAATTGTATTATCCAATAAATAATTGAATACATATTAAAGTTTTTCAAAAATTCAGGAAAGCATATAGATGGAATAAAATCATCAATGGTGTGATATAAAATCGGAATTAATAAACTTCCCTTTACATGGTTATATAACCATGTATATATAATACTTAATAAAATAGTTTGTAGAAGATATATTACAAAATTATCATATCCTTCAATGTGAAATAAAAACATTGGTATATGCCAACATGTCCAAATAGCTCCTACTATTATGCCAGATAATAATATTGAATACTTTTTCTGAAGCGTTGGTAATACAAATCCTCTCCATCCAAGTTCTTCACCAAGCGGACCGCCAAAAATCAAAATAACTAATAGGCAAGCTATTAAAGATAAAGGATTATGAAGATTAAACCCAAACATCTGATTTTTAACAGTAATTGTATAGTCTGCTCCTGCTATATTACAGATAAATGATGGGATATAAAACGATGCTATTGAATAAAGAAGTATAAAAGCATAAAAAAAAGGATTAACCCTCCATAAAGTTAACTTTTTGAACAGATCTCTTAAACCGCTTCTTCCATAAAAAAATTTCGTAAGAATTATAGCCATTAGGCTTGGCATTAAAGAACCTATTATACGGAAAATTCCATTCACACTCGAACTACTTGAAGTAAATGAAATAATCCAAAATATCCATGTAAACAGAAAAGTATTAGTCAAATATAATAGTACTTTGTGCTCATCAAACCTTTTTATAATATTCATTTTTTATTCTCCTTTTAGTTTTCCATTTGCTATTTTTAATTGCTATATATCAATTATAATTTTTTAACATTCAGTTATTCTTAACTATATCTTATAATTTTCTTAAAACTCGGGTTTAGAAGTTTACTAAATTTTTTACATGGAAATAAGTTTTTTCATCTTCATATGTAATCTTTCCTTCCCCCACATATATCCTAAATGAAAATCAAATGAAAGGAGTTGAAAAGTATGGCTGTAAATAAAGTTGTTAGTGGAACTTCAATGACTATTGAAGTTCAAAAAGGTACTGATAAGACGGGGGATCCTGTATATAGTAAAAAATCTTTCTCTAATTTGAGAAATGATGTGGATCTTCAAAATGCCTATGATGTTGCTGAAGCTATTAAAGGTATTTTGGAATCTAATTCCAGAAATGTAGCTTTAATAGTAAGTACTGACTTAGTCAAGGCTTAATTCAAGCAAAAGTTAGCAATTTAATGAACAAGCTCAAAAAACCACAATATTTTTTAGAGATTACCCAGTAATCTCATCCTTAATTGTTTATTGTTAACTTTTAATTGTTAATTGAAAAGAAGGAGGTGTAAATTAAATGGAATATGTATTACAAATGGTTTTCTTAACTGAAAAAGGTGCAAAATCAACTTTAAGCATAACTGGAATTAAAGCTACTATTACTGAAGCTGAAGCCAATTCTTTAATGGACACAATAATAACAAAGAACATCTTTTTGACAACAACTGGTGCTCTTACTCAAAAGGAAAGTGCTCATCTTACTGAAAGAAAAATTACTAAGTATACTGTTGCTTAATTCCACTAAAAAGAAGCCCATTTTAAAATGATGAGCTTCTTTTTTTATTATTTAATTTTCTATATATCAAAACCTATTTGAACTTCATTATTTTTCTCTTCAAAAGTTCTCATATAGTTAAAAACTTCTCCTACATCACAAATAATATTATTCTTATGACAGGTTTCTCTAATAATTTTAATTAATTTTTCATGATTTTTACTTAATATTTCGTAGCTGTTCCCATATTGTCTTATATATTTATCTTTTAAACCTTTAAAATGCATATCTAAATTCTTATAATAATATTCCCTATTTCCATTTCTTAATGTTAACCCAATAGCAAATACTATAATTCCTTTAACTTTAGCTTCTATACAATAATTTAAAATCCCTCTTATATTATCCTCTGTATCATTTATATAAGGTAAAATTGGACTTAACCAAACTACTGTAGGAATTTTATTATCCCTCATTATTTTTAAAACTTCAAAGCGTTCTTTTGTTGTAGAAACATTTGGCTCTATAATTTTGCATAATTCTTCATCATAAGTTGTTAAGGTCATCTGCACAACGCACTTTGCTTTATTATTTATACTTTTTAGCAAGTCCAAATCTCTTAATATTCTATTTGATTTAGTTTGTATTGCTAATCCAAATCCATATTTATCAATTATCTCTAAACACTTTCTTGTGTTTTGAAGTTTTTCATCTAGATGAATATATGGATCACTCATTGCACCTGTTCCAATCATGCACTTTTTTCTTTTTCTTTTCAGTGCATCCTCTAATAACTGGAGCACATTAGCCTTAATCTCAATGTCTTCAAACATATGATCCATTCCATAACAAAGACTTCTTGCGTCACAATATATGCATCCATGTGTACACCCTCTATAAATATTCATTCCATTATTACTAGATAGTATACACTTTGCCATCACATCATGCATAAAATCATAACTCCTTTCTAAATATATATGTTCCAATTAACAATGTACAATTAACAGTGTATTGATTAAATCCTTTCAGGATTTCTAAAAGTATATGTAGAATTTTAATTGGAACATATATCTCTTAATAATTATTTCAATGAAATATAAATATCAATCTTAGCATTATTATAATCTGAATTTAAATATTCTTCAAAATCTGCTTCATAGCTTCTATCTAAATCCATTTTCCAAATTTCATTCCAGGCTTCTGCAACTGCTTTTTCCATATGTCCTTCAATAGAAAACTTAGCATATTTCCCTGCTGGAATTTTCTTTATAGTAAGTCCTTCATTTTCAGCCTTAAATACCTCATTCCCTACAGTAACTAAATATTTATTGTCTTCATAATCTGAATAAAGTCCTATGGCATATTCATTTACCTTATTTTTTACTGTTTCATTATTACCACCTTGATACAGCTTTTCCCAAAGACCTCCAATTATTTTTCCCATATTAGGATCTTCATTTCCTGTGGTAGCACTAACTCCTACAACTATCTTTTCTTCTAAATTAACAACTTCATACCTCATATTCATAACCTCCATATATTTGATAAGATTATTATACTTAGATTAATATGACAACTATATGTCATATTAAGAATAATTTAAAGCATTTTTTTATTTTCTATTTTAATCTTTTATCAAATTTAAATCTTTATTTTTAATACTTATCTTATATTAATACAAGTTCTGATTAGCAATATCATAATAAATAATACTTTGTAAATACAATAGTTGTATATTACAATCAAATATGTTATTATTTGCTTAAGGAGTGATATTTTTGAACGAAATCAATAGTAAAAATTTTAGAGAGTCCATAAGATTACTTGAAAGAAAACTTGGATTATTAAACAAGCAAGAGTCATGTTGCATAGAGGTTACATTAGCACAATGCCATGCATTAGTTGAAATAGGAAGATCCAAAAGCATATCCCTAAAAGAATTAGCTAATATTTTAGGCTTAGATATTAGTACTATGAGTAGAACTGTAGATAGTCTTGTAAAAAAGAAATTTGTAGTTAGAATTCCATCTGAAACTGATAGACGAAGTGTATTAATAAGTTTAACAAGCAAAGGATTAAGTCTTTTTCAAGATATAGAAAATAAAATGGATGCCAAATTTAAAAGCATTTTTGATAATATTCCTAAAGAAGATCAACTAACTGCTTTAAGTGGATTAAGTATTATTATTGAAGCTATTAATAAAAATCATGATCCATTCACATGCAATATCACTGATCAAAATAACAAATGTAATAAATAATAGATAGAAGTAAAAATATTTTCATCTAGTTGCTTCTAAATTAGGACAACTTAGAAATGCTTGACTAACTTAAAAATAATACTAAATTATTAAATTAAATAAAGGAGTATAAAATTAATGAATTATAAAATTGAAGAAATGAAAGACTCAGATTGGGAAGAAGTTTCAAAAATCTATCTTGAAGGCATTAATACAGGGATTGCTACCTTTCAAAATTCAATTCCAAGCTTTGAAGACTGGAATGCTGGCCATATCAAATCCTGCAGATTAGTAGCTAAATCAGAAGGAAAAATACTTGGCTTTGCAGTACTAAGTCCAACTTCAAGTAGATGCGTTTATGGAGGTGTAGCTGAAGTGAGCATTTACATAGGTGAAAAGTATAGAGGTTTAGGTGTTGGAAAAGCTCTTATGATAAGTCTAATTGAACTATCAGAGGAAAATAATTTCTGGACATTACAATCTGGAATAATAAGAGAAAATACAGCTAGTATAGAATTGCAAAAAAAATGTGGCTTTAGAGAAATAGGCATAAGAGAAAAGGTTGCTAAGATGGATAATGGCATATGGCATGACACAGTATTAATGGAACGCAGAAGCAAAACAGTTGGTATTTATTAGTTTAGCTTAAGTTATAGTCAAAAAAATAATAGATAATCATGTTTATATATAGCATGATTATCTACTATTTTTGAATAATTTTAATACTTATTTAGAATATGAAAAATACTTTCTTCCCCAGTACAAGGCCACATTTACTAAACCTATCATTACTGGTACTTCTATTAGTGGACCTATTACAGCCGCAAAGGCTACCATGGATTCAATTCCAAATACTGCAACCGCAACTGCTGTTGCTAATTCGAAGTTATTACTTGCAGCAGTAAATGATAAAGTAGTAGTTTGGTGATAATTTATACCTGATTTGTAACTTATATAGAATGATATAGAGAACATTACTATAAAATATATTACAAGTGGTATTGCTACTTTAATAACATCCATAGGTAACTCTACAATGTATTTGCCTTTAAACATAAACATTACAACAATTGTAAATAACAAAGCTATTAAAGCTAATGGGCTAATCTTAGGTACAAATTTATTTACATACCATTCTGTTCCTTTCATAGGCTCTAATATAAGTCTAGTTAGCATTCCTAATAAGAAGGGAATACCAAGATAAATAGCCACAGACGTTGCTACTTCTCCCATGGAAATATGAACTTCATATCCTGTAAGTCCAAATATAGGGGGTAATACTGTAATAAAGAAATATGCAAAAACTGAATAAAATACTACTTGAAATATTGAATTAAATGCTACTAATGCTGCTGCATATTCATTATCTCCATCTGCTAAACTGTTCCAAAGAATTACCATAGCTATACACCTAGCTAGTCCAATAAGAATAAGTCCAGTCATAAGTTCTGAATCAGATTTCAAAAATACAAAAGCAAGTATAAACATTAAAGCAGGTCCAATAAACCAATTTTGAACTAATGATAATCCAAGAACTTTTGGATTTTTAAATACTTTTCCAAGTTCTTTATAATTTACTTTTGCAAGTGGTGGATACATCATAACTATCAGCCCTATGGCTATTGGTATAGATGTTGTTCCAATAGATAAACTTGCAAGCCCCTCTGATAATGCTGGAACTCCCCATCCAAGTAATATTCCTAGTGCCATTGCAGCAAATATCCATAATGTCAGATATCGGTCTAAGAATGATAATCTTGATGATTTGTTACTCATTAAAATCCCCTTCTTTCTATTTTTTATTATTGCTTGGAACAATGACTTTTTAATTATTCATTACTTACTATAATTTAATTTCACCATGACTAATTCTTCTAGCCAGATCTTTTACCTTTTCTTCTATGATTTTTGCTGTTCTAATAAATTCTTCATCGCTTTTGCCAGATGGATCATCTAATCCCCAATCTTCTGTGTGCTTTGCTGGTAAAAATGGGCATACAACATTACATCCCATTTTTATAACAATATCTACAGTTGGAATATCTGCTAAAAGTTTAGAGCTTTGTGTTTCATTCATATCGATATTATATAAATCCTTTATGATTCTTACTGCATCTTGATTTATTTGAGGTTTTGTTTCTGTTCCAGCAGAATAGCTTTCAAATACTGAACTTCCATAAAGTTTTCCTAGTGCCTCTGCCATTTGTGATCTACATGAATTATGAACGCATATAAATGCTACTTTTGTTTTCATCTATTTTATCTCTCCCTTATAATTTATTGAATTAAATTAATCTAATTTTTTCCACTTACTTCTTCAGCCTTACATTTAATAAGTGCAAAATTTCCTTTTGAAATTTCATCAACTTTATTAATCCATTGAATTTCATTAACTACTTTACATTATAATTTTTATTTACAAGTACAATTTGATTTATCCCTGCAAATACAATCTTCTGTTTCTGTTACCATGCTCATCATAAATAATGTGAGCTTATTACAATTATTAATATTTAATTTGTAGTAATTCCAAAGCCCTTCTTTTCGAACCGATACAAGACCACATTCACTTAGCACTTTCATATGATGTGAAAGTGTAGGTTGAGTAAAATCGAAATTTTCTAAAATATCATATGCACATTTTTCACCACAAGATAAGATATCTAATATTTTTAACCTACTTGAATCAGATAATGCTCTAAATTTTTTTGCATTTTCCTCATAATCCATATTACTCACACCTTTCTATATAGATGTTTATCTATTTATAGTATAGATTATTATCTATATTCTTTCAATATTAAACCATTATTTTTAACATTGTGTTAATAGTAAATAAACAACAATCTATATACTCACTTTATTCAAAATCTAAATTGTTGTTACAAAATAATCGTGAATCTTTTTCCTTGTCTTTTTTATACTTCACCTAAAGCCCTTCTACATCCATTGCAAACTTGCATATTTTTAAAATCTTTTATATTTTTGACGCTTCCACAAAATATGCATCCCTCACTGTATTTTCTCAATACAACATCATTATTTACCTTGACTATTTCAACCGGATCTCCTTCATTAATTCCTAGTATTTTTCTTAATTAATTACTGAATACTTCCACTCATTTTTTAGTTTTGTTGTTTTCTTGCATTCACAAGCAACAGCTAGAGGCTGCATATTTTCCTGTGGAATGAGTATCCATCCTGTATCTGAGCATTTTTCACACTTATATAAGGTTTTCTTCGATTTTCCTTCTTTCTGCTTCTGTAAGTTTTCGTGGTTCCTTTGGCTTGAATCCTGCAAATTCATTCTTATCTGGCGAACTACCCTTTCCATTGCTTCTAAACTCATTTTTCTTCACCTCCTTAAAATTTTCTGTATACCCATCTCTTTTCCAGTTTTTCAGTATTCCAATAGCATACTTAATGTCTGGACAGTTTCTTTCGAAGCCAACATCCATAGCCATCTTAACCCACTTTTCTCCATAAATTTCAATAGCAGCCCTAAGAGCTACATAATTGCAGGTACCCACTTTTCCAGTTATTTTTTCATGATAATGCATAAGCTCTATTGCTTTAAGATTTATATCCTCTTCGTTTTGGATTCACTTTTGGTATTTTTATCTTTATCTCTTTTCTCATTCTTTTTCTTTTCTCTAAAATCCTCAGCTATTTTTCTATTTTGCTCACTAACCTTTTCCATGCCTTCTACATTTTGATATTTGTTCCAGTTTACAATTTTAATCACCTTATCAGCTGCTATTTCAATCATTTCAAAGCGTGATAATACCTTTAGTGCAAGCTTTATATCCTGTAAAGGTCTTGAAAATAATATGGCTAACATCTTTGCAGTAAGAGGCTTTCCATAAGATAAAAATATTTCCCCATTAGCGTTAAGCTCCCCACCAAGTAAAAGCATTCTTTATCCATATGTAATGAATAGTATCTCTTTCTGGCATAGCATCTATTAATTTTATTTTTTTATAATTAAACAAAAAAACACAGGGGAAAATTCTAAGATAACTGAATTTTCTCTTGTGTTTTTCATATTTATAAGATATTTATTTTTACAATTTCATTATTTAATATTTTAGCTAAAGTCCCCTTTCTCAATTTCAAAAAGTTCTCTATCTTTATTTATCTCTCTTTTTAATTCTTCTTCTGTAGGCATATAAATCATATATTTTGATGCGAAAATTTGTTTACTTTCTTCTAAAATCGAGTATTTTACTATAGTTTCATTTTTCTCAGAGCATAATATAATCCCTATTGTTGGGTTATCATCTTCACCCTTTATTTCTTTCTCATAATACCTAACAGAAAAATCCATTTGTCCTATATCTTGATTGGTTAATTTCTCTAATTTTAAGTCTATTAGTACAAAGCATTTAAGAAGATAATTGTAAAAAACTAAATCTATGTAAAAGTGTTCTCCATCTGCTGGTATTCTCCTTTGTCTTCCTACAAATGAAAAACCCTTTCCTAGCTCTAATAAAAATTCTTGTAAATTATCTATTAAACCTTGTTCTAAATCCTTTTCTAGAAATTTTTTGTTTTCTTTTAAATTTAGAAATTCTAGTATATATGGATCTTTTACCATATCATTTATGTTTCTTTCTGGTTCTAATTGTTTTATTTCATTTCTAACTTCATCTATATTTTCTTTTTGAGTTGATAATAGTCTTTCATAGTAAAAGGAGTTAATTTGTCTTTCTAACTGCATTGTACTCCAATTACTTTTGATACACTCATCTATATAAAAATTTCTCTTTTTTCATCATCAACTTTTATTATTAGTCTATAATGAGTCCAACTTAATTGGTCACGCAGTGCGTGACTATTTTGAAATGATAAGTAAAATGTTCTTATGCTGTGATTGTGAAAAAAACAAAATATTGTTCATAAATTAAGGCTTACAGTTAAAGTAAGCCTTAATTTAGTTATTTAGATTTATTATATATGAATATTCATCGCTATTTTAATTTTTTCAACAGTCTGATTACCAACTATATTGGCCTTTTCACTACCTGTAAGTATAATGTCACGTACCTCTGATTTATGCTCCTCATAATAAGCTCGTTTTTCTCTGAATGGAGCAATAAGACAATTGATTATTTCTGCTAAAAGCTTTTTACAAGCTACACAACCAATATTAGCATTTCTGCACATTTCACAGATATTTTTGTGTTCACTTTCGTTGAAAACCTGGTGATATTTGCTAACAGTACATATATCAGGATTTCCTTTATCCGTTACTTTTATTCTATTAACATCTGTAGTTGCAGTCTTTACTTTTGAATTAACTTCTTCAACAGTGTCTGATAAAAATATTGCATTGCCGAGACTTTTACCCATTTTTGCATTTCCATCTAATCCAATTAATCTTGGATTACTACTTAATAGTGCTTTTGGTTCTTTAATAATATCCTTCCCGTTACCATACAAATCATTAAACCGTCTTACAATTTTCCTCGATTGCTCTATATGTGGAAGTTGGTCATCACCAACTGGAACTAAATCTGCATTACAAAACGTTATATCTGCTGTTTGACTTACAGGATAGCCTAAAAAACCATAGCTTAAATCATCATATCCATATTGTTTAGCTTCTGTTTTTATAGTTGGATTATGACGTAATGAGTTTACTGAAACAAGCATTGAATATAATACTGTTAATTCTGCAATTGCACTTATTTGTGATTGTAAAAACATAGTTATATTGTTTGGTTCTAACCCTACTGATAAATTGTCAATTGCAACATCGTAAATACTATTATTTATTAACTCTGGTCGTTCAAAATGAGTAGTTAATGCTTGAACATCTGCTAATATAATGAAGGTATCATATTCATTTTGTAACCTTACTCTGTTTTGAAGACTCCCAACATAGTGTCCCAAATGTAGTCTGCCTGTTGTTCTATCACCTGTTAAAATACGTTCCATTTAAAAAATCTCCTTTAATTATTATTTTTTTATAGATACCACCAACCATCTTCCATAAAACCATCTCCTTAAAAATAAAAAAACTCCTGTCCTCAAAAGGACAGAAGCTTACTATTCTGTTTGCCACCTAAAAAGCAATTATCACGTACTAACATACGCTTCCATCATAACGGTTAGGATTTCCGTCAACACCTACTTGCAAAGCTTTCGAGTTGCCCTCATAAGTCCATTCAATATAGATTGAAATGCTATATTTTCACCATCAATAGCTCTCTGAAAATTCAAACTCTTATATTTACTACTCTTACTCAACGGTTTAAATTATATTTACATTATATATCTTAAAAATCTATTTTGTCAATTTACAGCTCAGTCTTGTTTTATCTTCCTTATCCTTTGATTAAGAAAGAATTATAATGGCAAATCACATTATTTCATATACTTATCTACCAATTCGTAACATCTTTCTCTTGTTGATTTTACTAAAGATCCCTCATATAAAACTTTTTCCATAGAACCACCAGCCATTTCTTCTGAATCCTTTTTTGCTTTAGCATCTCTATCCTTTATCCATTGGATTTCTTCATTTTGTAGCTTTTTCATATCACTTTGGGATAATTGACCTTTTAATATACCATATATCTTATTTAATTCATCATCCCATTCTTTATGTTCTTTAATTTCTTCTTGATACATATCATTGGTAGGAGCAGCAGCAGCGTCAAATCCATCAAAAACTAATTGAATTTTGTCTAGTTTTTCTTTATATTTCTGTTTTTCAGTCTTTTGATTATCATTATTGTTTTCTGGATTAGTACTAGATTTATAATCATTTATTACCGCTTCAATATTCCCTTCAGAAAATTTATACCAAACCGCATCCTTTTTTTCCTCTTGTGCTTTAGTAAACGCATTATATGCTTCTTGTGTAACAGGTTTATTATCAATAAAGTATGTTTGTGTCGCTACATTATCTTTATTCTCTGTATCATGATAACCTAATATGTGTGCTTCACTAGAATTTGCTTCAAAACTTAATTTCATATATCCATTGTTAAATGCACTATTGGAATAACTCATTGTTCCATCTGTTTTAAGATTTCTAAAACCTCTTTGCACTTGAATATTTCCATTAACTTTATCATTCATATAATGCAAAACTTCGTAAAACTCTACATGATTGTCAACTTTTAATTCAAGAACAACTTCAGGTATTTCATCATTATCCATATCAAGTACTGTAAAACGGCTTAATGTAAATACAGTTCCATAAATCTCTTTATTAGTTAAAAAATCATTTATGTAAACATTTTTATTATTATCATTGCTAAAAAATTCTGCTTTATTTAGTAATACTTCTTTATATGCATCCAATGCTAAAGCCTTATTATCTTTAGACGTTAACTGAGTTTTCGTACTTTCACTTTTGCTATCTGGAGTTGAACTGCTTGTATTATTTGAACAAGCAGTAAGGGAAATACTTAACAGAAAGGCAAGAAATAAACCTATAATTTTAGATTTCATATAAATCGCTCCTAATAAAATGTGATTAATTTACCTAAGAATAAGAGAATGATAAACTAATATTTTATCCTAATCTCCTTATCTTTTTTAGCTGGACCACCTTACATAATGCAGGTTGGTATAGGGTCATAGCGCTAACTTTCTACCCTAACGCTTAATAATATTGATGTCTAATTTAACAATTATAGTATATAATACAAATTATTTATATACTATAGTTTTTCGAAATTATCCATGTCCAAGATTATTTATACTAATCTCGACCTTCATAAAATATTTTTTATTTCCATATAGAATATACACACTATTATCATATATCCTATATATATAATATTTCAAACCTAACCCAAACTTTCCTCTCACCAAGTTCTCCACAACTGTAAACTGTTAACTGCTAACTGACTCAAAGGGTGGTGTTTTTATGAATTTTGAATACATTGAACAACTAGTTACCAACTGCAAAAATAATGATGAATCTTCAAAAGAAAAATTAGCAGAAGAATTTAAGCCCTTCATACATAATCTCTCTAAAAGAACTTTCATAGACAGATACGAAACACAAGACATTCAAAACCAATGCTATGAAACTCTTTTTAAATGTGTTTCCTTATACAATTTAGAAAAGCATAGATTTGTTGCCTATGCAATGAATGGAATTAAAAATAATCTAAATGATCTTATCAAAAGAGTTAGAATAAGAAACTCCACTGATGGCAATGATGCACTTAGTCTTCATGCAGATGTTGAAGCAGAGTTACTTTCCCCAGATATTAGCCTAGAAGATTCATTTTTTCAATATTGTGATTATGAAGAACTTAAATTAGCGCTTAATAAATTAACTGAAGAAGAAAAGAAATTTATTGATTTCGTATTTTATAAAAATAACACAATTAGAACTTATTCTTATTTAAAAAATATGTGCTATTCAACTGCTTGCCAAAGACGTGATGCTATTTTAAGGAAACTTTTAATATCTATGACTCAGCCTCAATAAAATTTATTTGCATAAAAATATCCAAGGTTAATCAATATTTTTAACCTTGGATCTTTTTCCTTATACATAGTTTGCTTTTTTCAAAGCAGACATAACCTTAAAATGTTTTACAAAACTTAATATAGATTTTATAACGTCATTTTTATTTTCATTAGTTTGTGATATATTGTTCATATAATCAAATCCTCCTAATTATTGATGTTTTTGTATTTGTTGTAATTTACATAATATCATTATATTAAGAGGGTTTTACTATTTAAAATCGCAGAAAAGTCTAGCACTATAAATATTTTCACATAGATTTTTAGGTGTGTAGTTTATGTAATATTATAAAATTATCATATTAGTATTTATAGCATGAAATAAAGACTATTAATATTAGGGAGGATTATTCTATGAAAAAAGAAATCAACTCGTCCAACGAGACTATTAATAAAAATCAAAAATGTGCGGCTTCTGCTATTCTTGAAAAAGATATGGCTACATCAACTTGGGATAAAAATTCAATGCCTTCAGTACGTATTAAATGGAATGGTTATGCTTTCAATGAGATTAAACTTCCTAATGGCAAAAATATTGTTATAGATCCTTATTATCACAATGTAGATAATAAATACATACTCGACAAAACAAAGACTGCTGCTGATATTGTTGATGGTTGTGATTACGTACTATTTACACATACTCACTTTGATCATAGCCAAGACTTTCCATATATACTAAAGAAATACCCAAGTGTTCCAGTTGTAATGCCTGAATCAGCTATAAGTTCCTTTAACTACGTCTATGAAATAGGTAGTATAAATTATAATGTTCAAGGTGTTTCAAACAATGATAAACTTGAATTTCCTGATTTCACACTTGAAACCTTCTTTGGCAAGCACACAACTAGAAAGTATATATCTAAAGACCCTAAAACTGTTTCAATTTACTTCAACAAAGATGGACAATTTGATTCTTTTAGGTTTGAATTTTTTGAGACAGGCTGTATTTTATTGAACTATAAAATAACTACAAAAGAAGGCTTTACTATTCTTATTTGGGGTGGGCAAATACCATCCGAATATAGAAAATATAATTATATAGGAACTAATCCTGATTTAATGTTCTACCAAATGGCTGCTAATAATTTAGGTGATGGAACTACCTTCAATACAAGTAATAGAGAAAATCCAGAGGCTACTATGCTTGGAGATTTCATAGCTTCTGTTAATCCTAAAGCAGCCGTTCCTTATCATCAAGAAAAATTTAGTATGAGTGATCTTAATTCTATTAGTGAGCAATGTGCAAAGCGAGGAAACTTGAAAGGAACCACAACAAGTTTTGTTTCACCAGAAACCCATAAGTGGTATCGCTTCACTAAAGATTCATCTAACAATGTAACTGTCACTTCCGTAGAAAAATAGAAGCAAGATAAATACCATAATATGAGCAAAGCTTGGATTTGTTATTGATAATAATATTTCTCATAAGGTAGCATGATAAAAAGGCAATAACCACTTGAAGTGCACATGAGCACTCCAATATGGTTATTGCCTTTAAAAAACTACTCAATTTCTTGAACAGATAATATAATTTGAATTAATGTTTTTTTCTTTTTCTATTGTACTTATTTTCAAGTTGAGATGATCTATCTATATAATTAGTGTGAAGTACGTTATTAGCTTTTTCTCCATCAGGCTCTCCCATATAATTCTTATACATATTCTGAAGATTTTCATTTTCATCTGAAATTCTTATTGTTGAGCTTTTATCAATGTTTTTTAAAACATCCGTTCTTAGTCTTACATAACTTTCTTCTAAAGGTTTATTTGAAGCTTTATCATAATAGTTCATTTTTATTGCCATAGCTCTGCATATATTGCTACATAATTGACATCCAACACATTTATCCATTTGAACTTCCGCTCTTCCTTGTGCATTGTATTGTATAGCTCCAACTGGACAATTTTCTATGCAAGTACCACAGGCTATGCATAACTCTCCATTAATATGAGATTTCTTTTCTATTCTTGGAGTTCCTCCTCCATTTATACATCCACCTGGACATGCCATAACTTCAATAAATATATAATCTTTCCATTTTCCACTGGTTAAAAATTTTTCAATTTCTTTTAAGCTATTTACAATTGCAACCTTATAATTTTGTCCTCCAAGGTTTACAGCTGCTTCTTTTATATCTTCATATCCATCTATTTTATCAAACTTAATATTTTTAACTTTTGACACATCACCTTTTAAATAATTAGTTAATGTTCTAAGAGTTGCCTGCATAACACCTCCACTTGCTCCAAATATAACTGCTGCTCCAGTATATTCTCCCATAAATTGATCTGTTTTTTCATCTGGTATTGCTGTTATATCTATTCCATTTTCTTTTAAAAGCTCTGCATATTCTCTAATGGTTAAAACTATATCAATATCTTTATAACCATTTCTCCCCATTTCTTCTCTTTCAGCTTCATATTTTTTAGCAGCGCATGGTTTTACAGATACTGTAACTATATTAGTAGGTAAAACATTATATGTATCTGCAAAATATGTTTTTATACTTGCCCCCATCATTTGCTGTGGTGACTTTGAGGTTGAAATATTACTTAATATTTCTGGATGAAAAAGTTCAGCATAGCGTACCCAAGAAGGGCAGCAAGAAGTAAACATAGGTAAATTCTCTTTATTTGCAATTCTTTTTATAAGTTCATTTCCTTCTTCTACAACTGTCATGTCAGCTCCAAAATCTGTATCAAAAACATTTTGAAATCCTATCTTTTTAGCAGATGGCGCTATTTTTCCACCTACAAATGTTCCTATTGGAAGATTAAATTCTTCACCTAGTGTTGCTTTCACTGCTGGAGCTGCTGTTAATATTAAATATTTTCCGCTGCTTAAGGCTTCCTTTACTAAAGCTAAATCATTTCTAACATTAATAGCTGTTGTTGGACATGCAAGTGTACATTGTCCACAATAAATACAGCCACTAGCCCCAAAGGTAACTTGTTTTGGATCTACTGTCCTCTTCCCATTATCAACTGCTTTTAATACAGATATCTTAGTTTCTTTAGCGCATGTAAATGCACAAGCTGTACATCCAATGCATTTTTTCTTATTTATTTGGATAATATTATCTTCCTGAGCTCTACTTTTCTTTGATTTACTCATATACATCCTCATATCTTAAATACTTACATTTAAATATATGATTTCAAATAAAATTTTTATACTAAAGACAAATATCAAATTACTCATAAACATTAATAATCTATATACCTCTATTAATAAGTTATATACCATAATATCAGCAAAGCTTGGAGTTCCATTGATAATGATGATTCTAATAAGGTAGCATGATAAAAATGTATAATTCCATTCTCCTTTGCGAAAAACTATTATGTATTCATTCTTTATTATTTTATAGTTCATTTAAATATTGGAGGGATTCTAATGAAAGAAGAAATACTTTCACAATATTCTCTTATAGTTATTGTGGTTTCAATACTTTGCGGAACTTTAGCAAGATATTTTACTCTTATAGTTGATTATAGGCAGTATCCTAGCTATCCAAATGGATATCTTATTCATTTGGTAACTGCATTTATATCTTCAGGTATAGGCGCTATTGCTATTCCTGCACTTCTTGAAAAAAACTTTGAAGCTATTACCTTTCTTGCTTTTGCTACTGAGCAATTTCGTGAAGTAAGGAGAATCGAAAAAGAAAGCCTTCAATCCCTTGATGATGTTGAACATGTATTTAGAGGAGAAGCCTACATTGATGGAATCGCCAAAACCTTTGAGGCAAGGAATTATTTTTCATTATTAGTGTCATTTATAACCAGCCTAACTATGCATATTATTCCGAAAGCCAATATCTTAATTAATATATTATGCGGAATTATATCTGCAGTTATTTCACTTTACATGCTAAAAACATTTTCAAAAGGTAAAGCTGTTGAGGATATAGCAAATATAACGCTAGGGAAAATAACTGTAAAAAACTCTGTGTTATATGTTGATGACATATTTGTAACAAATCATCTAGGAACAGATTTTTCTAGAGAATTAGTTCAAAATAGTGGTTTAGCTGCTGTTATTTATCCTAAAGAACAACATTATAACAGAATACTTAATCATAATGGACAAAGGCAAGCTATAATTTTTGAAACTTGTAGGGTTCTAGGTCTTAAAAGATATCATTACACAAAATGTGATTATGAAACAGGTAGAATTGCAATTGTAATGGTTCCAATTATTTATGATGAGGGTGCATTTATTGAAACTATAAAGAAAATTCCCCTTCTTGAAAGCATAAAAAAGAATTCTAAAATAATGAACTCTAATCCTAAGAAATAAAAGAGGTGATGTTATGGGTGCAGATTCATATAATACAGGCTACGAGATAATAGCCTATATATCTTTAAGTAAAGATAGAGCACAAAATGGTAATCCTTTAATCTTAGTTGCTCAAAATTTAGAAGAGCAAAAGCAATTAACTGAAGATATAGCTAAAGCTTTAAAAGCAGAAGTTGTCCAGCTTACTTGTGGAGATTATATGGTTATTAGCAAAAGTTAACTTAAAGTAACATTGGTATGATTATTAACTCCATAGGAATATCTTTTATAACAAAAAAATTTTTATATAACGCCATGAGTGAAATATTAAGCTATTGCTATAAAAGTATTTAGCATAAATCTAGAGAATAACTATATCCATTTTCAATATTCTCCAGAATATCTCTATGCCTAATCAGAGTATTTCCATATATAACATAGAAAAATAATTATAAGTAATAGCAGCAGAAATAATAAAGCTATATATTATTTATCATCATTTGACATACTCTCATCATTTAAATACTCTTCTACTTCTAACGATATAAATGGATAATCACAAACACCGCTAAAGGCTATGTTTATATAACCATCATTTTTAAGTGCTAAAATTGTAATTAAAGGATAATCAATTTTAGCACTATTAGTTTTTTTGCATGCAAATAAGTTAGACTTAGAAACTTCTCATCTACACCTAGCTTATTATTAATTCTCCTATATTTAAAACTATTAAATATAATTATTAAATACAATATTCATATTTTTTTGCTTCTTAAGCGGAACCATCAGCTATTGTAGATTAATAAATTAATTCATCTACAAGCTATTCTAATCCATATTGTCCTGGCTGTTCGTGTTTGTTATTAGATTTCCTTGATATATGTAATTTCCTATTTCCATATATACCTCCATAAAATACCTCAGAAACATCTGATATGTTTTGCTTTTCTAATTCACTTTTAAGCCATTTTTCGTCTACTCCTGCCCTTTTTAAGTTTTCTCCCATTACATTTCCATCTATTATTACATCTTTCATAAGACCTTCACTTGTTGCATTAATATTCATTTGTGCTGGAGTAACTGGCTTTTTATCTGCCTTAGTTAATACTGATAATTCACCATCAGTTTCCATTATTGCAAATTCCACATCTGTTAAACTAAAAGCATTTTTTTCTCTCATTTTCATCATTAACTCACCTATCGTCATTCTAGTATTTTTCATGTTTTCTTCTACAATTATTCCATTTTCAACCAAAGTTACAGGCTCAGAATTTATTAATTTTCTCATATTAAAACTTTTTATATTTAGCCAAGCGATTCCTACACTTAGTATTGATATAATTACTAATGCAGTAATAGAAGATGATGATATATTTGATAGATCTGTCATTGCATTTGCTATTAATGTTCCCATGCTTACACCTACAATAAAATCAAAAAATGTCATTTGGGATATTAGTTTCCTCCCCATAATTCTCGCTAAAATAAGAGCAAAAACATAAGCAGCTATGGATTTTAAAACCGTATTAATTATTATATTTTCCATTTAAAGACACCATCCTTATTGGTAGATTTTTATAATTAATATATAATTATGCCATATATTAACATCTGTTTTAATCATATATTTCTTTATTTCTTATTATTAGCTTTTTAAATGCTTTTATTTATGTTAAAAAGTATAAATCATCTTGAAAAATAGTAATAGAAATATTTATTTAATCATAAAAAGCCAGAAGAACTTAAATTAAAATCTTATAAGTTCTTCCAGCCTTTATTAACCCTAGTAAAAGATATGGTTATTGGAGAATTTTTTAACCTCTTATTTATTCAAGGCCATGTTCATATTCTTCAACCATGTGTTTTACCATGATTCCGCCAACATATCCATTCTGTCTTGAAGTGAGGTTTCCCTTGTCAATATTTTCATAATTCTCTA
The DNA here is from genome assembly GCF_009928485.1 of Clostridium sp. C2-6-12. Taxonomy (GTDB): domain Bacteria; phylum Bacillota; class Clostridia; order Clostridiales; family Clostridiaceae; genus Clostridium. The sequence goes on from NZ_JAABNP010000002.1 coordinate 27,935, forward strand.
ATCCAATTTCTGAAGCCACTTCAGTTTTTAATTTGTTTAAACCTGCTTTTGCCTCTGGAACTAAAGCTTTATTATGTGATGACATAGTTATCTACCTCCTTAATTTAAAATAAATTTTGTTTGGCAGTAATAGATTAACCAATATGAAAAATAATACTCTATAAAAATAATAGAAAATATAGCATTGATTTAACAAATTTCTTTTAAAATACTTATTTAAAATTTTAGTTTTTTATTACAAGATATAATATTATTAATTTTGAATAGCAATTATGAAGAGCAAATTTTATATCATATTTATTTAGCACCCTATACTCATATTATTTAAACAAACATCATACTTATTAATTATATGTTACAGTAAGTAGGTGTAAGTAATGACAGGTTTCGAAAACTTAACTCCTGAAGATATGGTGATTTTAACAAATGCGATTACTATTTCTATTGCAAAGAATAGAAATGCTGACGAATTAAATGTTCTTGGAAATTTCATTGTTGGTATAGGTTGTTTATTACTAACAATTGCCTCTCAACAAGAGTACTTAACAGTATTGCAAGAAGCTAGAAATTCTAATTCTACACAAAATAATAATAATAATAATAATAATAATAACAGTAACGGCAATAACAATAATGCTGCTGCAGCTGATGATCCAATAATCGGATAATATTTAAATAAATTTACTTTAGCAATTAATCTCAATTTTTTCTTGGAATTCATTTTTTATATTATGGCATTCTTTAAGGTTATTATCTTTCCTAAATTTTATTACATACTGTTTCATTTCCGCCCCATATTACCACGAAAATTTCTAGGATAATAGCCTTTTTCTTTCATCTTCCTTTACACTTCCAAAACATCCGAGCTTCTATCATACTTTAATCTAATAGTTATCATTATCAACTGACAATATCCATCAGTATTCACACCATGATTTTTTCTGCATATAAATATATCATATTATTAATATATTTTATCAAGTGATAGAGCTTATATTAATAACTAAGGAGGTGTTTTACATGAATGCAAAAGTTAAAGTCGCAAGATTATCTCTATTTTCAAACAGCATCCTTATAATTATAAAATTAATTGTAGGGCTTGTTACAGGTTCCGTAAGTATATTATCTGAAGCTATGCATTCTACTATGGATTTATTAGCTGCTATAATAGCATTTATTTCAGTAAAAATATCTGATAAGCCTGCTGATGACAAGCATCCTTATGGACATGGAAAGGTAGAAAATATTTCTGGAGTAATTGAAGCTCTTCTTATATTAGCTGCTTCTATTTGGATAATAATTGAAGCCATAAGAAAAATAATATTTCCTGAAACAGTTGAATCAATCAGCCTGGGATTTATAGTTATGTTTATTTCTGCTGCCATAAATTTCATCGTCTCTAGAAAACTATACACAGTTGCTAAAAGAGAAGATTCTATAGCCCTTGAGGCTGATGCCTTACATTTAAAAGCTGATGTTTATACATCATTAGGTGTTGGTGTTGGCTTGTTCTTTATTTGGATAACTAAGTCATACTACTTAGACCCAGTTGTAGCAATTTTAGTTGCAATATTTATATTAAAGGAAGCCATTGGATTATTAATATCTGCGTTCAATCCTCTTTTAGATGTTACCCTATCTAATAACGAAATTGAAATTATTAAAGATAGTATCAATAAATTTTCAGCTGCTTATTGTAATTATCATAACTTTAAAACAAGAAAGTCTGGGCGAGTTAGGTATATAGAATTACATTTGGTGTTTCCTGAAAACATGAAAATTAAAGATGCACACAATATATGTGATGATATTGAAAATGATATAAAAAAATCTCTGGATCACTCAGAAATAATGATTCATTTAGAAGCTTCAGAAAGATAAAATTATCAGCAGCCCACTTATTTTTAAAATAAAGCGATGCATTTATCCATCGCTTTACTTTCTATTATTTAAATTGAAAATGTTCATATTTAAAACCTTACAATTGCTGTCTTTAAATTAATTGTTAGAATTTAAAGGTGATTATTTTTCACCATTTTATTAATTTATTACTTAGTAGCTCACAAATTTTTTCACCACATAAATTTACAATCATATATTAAAGTTAAAATACTAAAAAGGAAAATACATGCATGACTTTATTTCTATCTGCATTATTGTTTAGCTTATCTTCCAATTTAGATAATTTAGTTGTAGGTACCGCTTATGGCCTAAAGAAAATAAAAATTGGAATACTTCCAAATCTTATAATAGCAATCATAACTTCTACAGGTACTTTTTTAGCTATGACAGTTGGAATCTATATATCAAATTTCTTACCATATTATATATCAAATAGCTTTGGTGCTGGTGTTATTATTATTTTGGGCGGATATTTTGTAATCCAAAGCAAAGCAAAACTCAAAAATAATATGCGCTCAAAAGAGCTTGCTTTAAAAGATATTAACGATATGCTTGAGTACGCGGAAAAATCGGATTTAGATAACTCTGGCGATATTAATCTCAAAGAAGCAATCCTTGTAGCATTTGCATTAACCTTTAACAACTTAGGTACTGGAATCGCAGCAAGTATAACAGGAGTTAGCATTCAATTCACTGTAATATTTACATTCATATTAAGTATGGTTACACTTAAGCTTGGTGAAACAATGGGAAATAATGTTCTAGGTAATTTCTTAGGAAAATATGCACCATTAATTTCAGGCATATTGCTAATAATACTTGGTATTATCGAATTATTTAATTAATATTCTTTTATTTATAAAGTAACTCTTGAGCTAACCATATTTAGCAAGAGTATTTTATAATACTTCATATTCTTAAGTAAGATTAATATGGCAGAACGAGAAAAGGCAATAACCACTTTGGATGAACGTAGCACTCCAATGTGGTTATTGCCTTTAAAACTACACAATTTCTTCAACAGATAATACATTTTCAATACTATGAAGCTTTAAAATATACTCTGCATGATCAATTTTATCAGCTAATGTTAAAGTCATTGTAAGTCCAATAACATGATTATCAAACTCTTTTGATTTCTTAAGTTCTATATTAGAAATCTTTGTTCCATCAGCTTTAATACTATTCATAAAGTTCGTAACACCAGTTATATGCTTAATTTCAGCATATACCTCTAATATCCTAGAATGAGTTCTTGAATACAAATCAAATTTATGAAGTACATTTAATACCCCTATTAAGAATACACATGATATAATAGCACCTTCATAAAAACCAATTCCTATTGCAAGACCCATACAAGCACAAGACCAAAGTCCAGCTGCTGTTGTAAGACCTTTAATTTCATTCTTTCCTACTACTATAATTGTTCCTGCACCTAGAAAACCAATTCCACTTATAACCTGTGCTCCCATTCTTGTTGCATCTGTATTTATTTTTAATATATCTGTCATATATTGGCTGGTTATCATGACCATGGCTGCACCAATACATACTAAAATATGTGTTCTAAGACCTGCTGGTCTTCTCTTTCTTCCTCTTTCAGCTCCAAGAATTCCTCCACAGATTGTAGCTAAAGCAAGTCTTAATATTATTGATACTGTATTAATTTCTCTTAAGTATTCCGAAACATTGTAAATTATATCTCTCATATTCTACCCCCGTTTAATCAATTAACAATGAACAATTGAGGATGAAAAGCGCATGGCTTTTCTAAACTTATTTAATTAAGTTAATTAAATAAATTTAGAATTTCATCTTCTTTTAATGTGTTTATAAAGGCTCCGACTGATAAATCATCACCTAAGATTTTATCTATTAGTTCTCTTTTTGAATCTTGAAGCTGTATTATCTTTTCTTCTATTGTTCCACTTGCAATTAGTTTAATTACTTCAACTACATTTTGCTGACCTATTCTGTGAGCTCTATCTGTAGCTTGATCTTCCACTGCTGGATTCCACCATGGATCAAAATGAATTACTATATCAGCACTGGTTAAATTAAGTCCAGTACCACCAGCTTTTAAGGAAACTAAAAATATGTTGTTTTCTCCATTATTAAATTCATCTACCATTTTCATTCTATTAATAGAGGAAACTTTACCATCTAAATATGAAAATAAAAATTCCTTTTCTTTAAGGATTTTTCCTATATTCTTAAGAACTGAGGTGAATTGTGAAAACACTAGTATTTTATGTCCTTCTTCTATACTTTGTTCTAAAAGTTCAATAAGCGCTTCTACCTTTCCACTTGTTCCTGAATAATTATCCATTGTAACAGATGGATCTAAACATATTTGGCGAAGCTTTGTTATATAAGCTAAAATTTCTATTTTACTCTTAGTAAATTCAAAATTTTCAACCTTCTTTTCGATTAAGTCCTTAACATATTTTGAATAAGTTTCATATACTACTTTTTGCTCATCACTCATAGGTACTAATAATCTTTTTTCAATTTTATCTGGTAGTTCTTTAATTACATTTTTCTTATATCTTCTTAGAATAAATGGTTTTACCAGTCTATTTAATTCTTCTAGGATTTCTGGTCCTTCTTCAAGCCTTCTATGATATCTTGTTACAAATTTCTGTTCATTATATAGATATCCTGGCATTACAAAGTCAAATATGGACCAAAGCTCCATTAATGAATTTTCTATTGGTGTTCCTGTTAAAGCAAACCTGCCTCTTGCCTTTATTTCCTTTACCCCTTGAGCACTTAGAGAATTTTGATTTTTAATATTTTGTGCTTCATCTAAAATACAATAATCAAATTCCATATCATATAGCTCTAAATCACGTCTTAAAAGGTTGTAGGTAGTTAAAATTACATCATATTCTTTATAATCTTTTATTAAAGCTTCTCTTTCTTCTGGAGTTCCATTTGAAATAGCTATTTTCATAGATGGCGCAAACTTATTAAATTCATTTTTCCAGTTGTAAATCAAAGAGGTTGGTGCAATAATAAGTGTTTTAGAATTTGGCTTTGAAAGTAAAAAAGTTATTGTTTGAAGAGTTTTACCAAGTCCCATTTCATCTCCAAGAATTCCTCCAAATCCAAGATAATCTAAAGTTCTAAACCAATTATATCCTTCTCTTTGATATTCACGAAGTGTAGCTTGAATCCCATAAGGAGGTTGAAATACTTTATCTTGAATATTCTTTAACCTTCCCTTAAGCTCTTTAATTTCATCACAGCTCTTAATAAACCTTAACTCTTTAGCTTCTAAATAATCTTCCAAATAAGCAGCTTTATTAATTGGGAATTCAATTGAATTATTTAAAAGTTCATCCTCTAAAAGCAAATTATCCATAAGTACTAAAGCTTCCTTAAGAGCTGCTTCTTCTAAATCTAAAAACTCACCATTTTCCAATTTATAATATTTTAAATTATCTCTAAAGCTTCTTAAGATCTTAGTCATTTCATCGTCTGAAATATTGGAAAGTTCAAACTTTAATTCAAAATAATCAAATTTGCCTTTTCTAACTTCTCCTTTAAAATCAGACTTTTTAATATCTCTAATTCCCTTAAATCGTTCTGAATAAAAGACTTCTCCATATCTTTGAAGCTTTTCTACTTCATATTTAAAGAATTTAAAGGCATCTTCATCGTCTCTTAAAAAGTACATTTTTCCATTAACTTCTTCAAAACCAAGACTTCTAAGTGTTCCAAAAACTTCATATTCCTTATTAGTATCTCTATAAATAACCTTGTCTGTATATTCTTCAAAATAGTTAAATTCATGTCCTTCATAAGATACCTTAAACATTAAAGTTATGTCCTTATCTTTATCAAAGTAAAACCTAAAGTTCACTGGACCTGATATTACCTTGCTTCTTATATCCCTGGACAATCTTAAGTCATCTGTAAGCTTTTGCAGAGAAGGTATTAATTCTTTTAAGATTTTAACTTCTTGTTCTTTATTAAAGGACACATTAGACATTGTATTAAAGATTTTCAAATATGGTGACAATCTTTCACATTGTTCTATTGAAGGAATATAAATTGTTGTTCCCCATAAAAACACATCTTCATCTCTTGTCAACGCTTCAGGCATTCCATTACTAGCTTCAAGCATTATAGAATCATCATTATTGGATAAGGAAAAAGGAATAGGAATATCTCCTTCTATTATTTCAGATTCTAAAATTCTATAAAAAAATCCATCTCCTAAGTAAATCCTGTTCTTTTTAATAATGTTTAAAAATTCCTTAACCATCATATCTGGAATAGTTATTAGCTTTCCATCTATTAACTTGTCTTGATGGCGCTTAAAATTTCTATCACTGGTTTCAAGATTTTTTAAGTTGTTAAGGAATTTAATTAATCTCTTATCTTCATAAGAAAAACATTGTTCCTTTATATCAAATGAAAAATCTTTACCATATTTTATTGGAACTCGATTGTAAAGTGATACTAAAAATTGATTAATATCACGAATCATATACATCTTATTACTTTTAAGACCAATTTTAAAATCAGCTTGAAGCTTAGAAGACCAATTATTTTTGCTTATGGTAATATCAATTTTAAGTTTTTCTTTATCATGCTCTCCAATTAAGGTTGACAATAGGTCTTCATAGTTACTTTTTTTCATAGTTACTTTTTTGTTTTTAGGCTCCATATTTTCAGTTATTTTATTTCTTAATTCGTCATCATGATCAATGTTGCTTAAAAATTCATAAAAGGTTGCAACTAAATGCTTACAGCAATAATTATCCTTTTTAAATTCATTTTTCTCAAACTCAGCACAGCTGCAATATGATCCAATAACGTCTTTTGTTTCATTATCTATTTCAAGCTTGCAAGAATATTCGCTAAGCAGACTTTCTGAAACAACAACCGAACGTAATTTTATATTATATTTATCAACATTCACATCCAAATCCCTAATTAAATCATTTTTTAAAACACGTTCTCCATTTACTCTAACTGAATTTGTTATGCATTTATTAAAGCCTTCTAGTAAAATTTGTTTAATCAATTAAATCACCTGCATTTTTCATAACTGCTATTCTACTGTCTTAATCTTATTTATAAGATTTACGCTGATATATTCAGATTTAGAAATTCCCTTTCTGAAATATCTTATTTGCTTATAATCAATTCCTTGAAGATTAATATCTAAAATGTCTATTCTATCACCTTTAAATATTTTAGCTTCAGGCTTTCCTTTTAAAAATATATGTACTTCCATCATATCAATAGGGATTATTGCTTAAATTCTCATAAGAATAATCCTTTTCTCCTTTCATATTAACTACTGTAATTCATGTAATAGCTTCTAATAGAACAAAAATCATTTATTAATCATTTTCACCATTTAGTTATTAGCTTTATATTCTTCAATAGCTGCTGCAATTTCATTTAAGTATTCCCATCTTTCATACTTTTCTTCTAACTCTTTTTCAGCTGCTTCTTTTTCTTTTATCAATTCATTAAGTTTACCATAATTTGAAGAGTTTTTAGCCATTTCTTTATCTAAAGCTTCTATTTTTTCTTCTAACTTAGATATATCCTCATCTATAGTTTCAAATTCCTTTTGTTCCTTGAAGGTGAACTTAGGCTTATTATCCTTTGATCTTTCTTTAGAACCTTTAGATTTGTCATCTTTATTTCTATTTTCTGTTCCACTTACGTCTTCTTGGATTTTTTCTAATTCATTAGCAATTAAGAAGTCACTGTAGTTACCATTATATTCTTTGATTAATCCGTTACCTTCGTATGAGAAAATCTTATTACATATTCTATCTAAAAAATATCTATCATGGGATACTACAATTACTATACCTAAAAATTTATCTAAGAAATCTTCTAATATTTTTAAAGTTTCAATATCTAAATCATTAGTAGGCTCATCTAAGATTAAAAAGTTAGGTGATTCCATAAGTACTCTAAGTAGATGAAGTCTTCTTCTTTCTCCACCAGATAATTTTTCTATTGGAGTATATTGCATTGTGCTGTCAAATAAGAATCTTTCACACATAGTAGATGCTGTTATTTTAGTTCCATCTTCTACAGGTATATATTCTCCGCCTTCTTTAACGTAATCAATAACTCTAAGCTTAGGATCCATATTAGTATTGTCCTGAGCAAAGCATCCTATCTTAACAGTATCTCCAATTTCAATTGTACCACTATCTAAAGGAAGTTTACCTCTAAGTAAGTTAACTAAAGTAGTTTTCCCTGCTCCATTTTCACCAACAACACCAACTCTGTCTTCTCTTAAAAATATGTAATTAAAGTCCTTAATTAAAGTTTTATCACCAAAAGCTTTGCAAACATCATATAATTCAACAACCTTTTTACCTAATCTAGTACCAACAAAAGAAATATCAACATCGCCTTGTCTTCTTATAGTTTCAGTACTTACAAGCTCATCAAATCTTTGAAGTCTAGCTTTTTGTTTAGTTGTTCTTGCCTTTGCTCCACGTCTTACCCATTTTAATTCATTTCTTATTAATGCATTTCTTTTATCTTCTTGAACCTGTTCAGTTTCAAGTCTTTCGATTTTCTTTTCAAGGAATGCTGTATAGTTACCAGGATAAGTATACAGATTACCTCTATCTAACTCAATAATCCTATTAGTAACCCTGTCTAGAAAATATCTATCATGGGTAATCATAAGTAGTGCGCCTTTTCTTCCATTTAAAAATTCTTCAAGCCATTCAATGGAATCAGAATCCAAATGGTTAGTAGGCTCATCTAAGATTAAAAGATCGCATGGTGTTATAAGAGAACATGCAAGAGCAATTCTCTTTTTTTGACCTCCAGATAAATTTCCTACTTTATCATGAAAGTTCTTAATTCCAAGCTTAGTTAATATTGTCTTAGCTTCACTTTCTAAATCCCATAAGCTTAAAGAATCTATTTGTTCTTGAAGCTTTAATAATTCTTTATTTAAATTTTCAAATTCCTCTAAGCTGCAGGAATTGATTCTTTCTAGTAAATCTTCATATTTTCTAAGGAGCTGCATTTCTTTAGTGTCTCCTTTAAAAACCTGTTCTAAAACTGTTGCTTCAAAATCGAAATCAGGATTTTGATCTAAATATTCAATTCTAACATTTTTACCTTTTATTATGTTACCTTCAAAAAATTCTTCACGTCCAGATACAACTTTTAAAAAGGTAGATTTACCTGCACCATTTATTCCAATTAAACCAATTTTATCACCATCATTAATTCCAAGTGATACATTGTTTAATAATACTTTTTCACTATAACTTTTATTTATATTCTCTAAAGTAATTATATTCATTTATTTTTTTCTCCTTCATCAATTGTATACTCCTTATTTTAACACATGAAGCCCATAATCCAAAATGAAAGCGCAAAACTATTATTAAACTTTTTAATTCTTAACTTTACTAGATAATATTATTCAGAAACACATACTGCAATATATGTTTTTCTATTGAAAGATAATGCTGATAAATTACAGTGTTAAAATCGGAATTATGATTATGCACTAACCAACCAAATTTGACATAGTTTAGTTTACATAATAATTATTATATAAACTAAATTCGACTTCCCTTGTATATGATATATGTCCATTAATAGTTTATTATGTATATATCAACTATTTTTCACTCAAAATATATGTTAATTATCAATATACCTATAAACAAAGGAGCAGATATAATTCAATATCCACTCCCTTTACTTAATTTATTTCTTTAACTAAATTTTCAATATACCTATAAGTGCTTTTTACTTCAATAATTATAACTAATCATTATTATTTAAATATTCCGATTTTAATATAGAGTAATATTTACAATCAACAAAATTACCTTTGCTATCTTTTACTACATTCCTTAAAGTACCTTCATAAGCAAATTTACATTTCTTAAGTACCATTCCTGAAGCTATGTTATCTATATGTCTTCTAGCTGTAATTCGCTGAAAATTCAATTCTAAAAATGCAAATTTAATAATTTCATTTAATACTTCTGTCATTACACCTTGATTCCAAAAGCTTTTACCTATACAATATCCTATTTCACAGTTTTCATTATAGTTATCTAAGTTCATAAGATTAATGCTGCCAATAACTTTATTTGTAGATTTATCTTCAATTGCCCAATTATAATATTCATTACTCTTATAAGAATTTTCCCAAAAGGTAACTATCTTATTGGTTTTTTCCATACTATAATGCTCTTCCCAGGTTAGGTATTTTGTAACCTCTTTATCACGTGCCCAATTGTAATACATATCTGGAATATCTTCTAATGTAAATGGCCTTAATATAAAGTTGTTGGTGTCTAAAACTACAGTGCCTTTATGATTTAACATTAAAGTTCTCCTAAAATTAAAATCAATCTTAAACGATTATATCCTTATATTATTTTACACCATAATCATTAGAGTATAAACAACTTTGTTGTCTAATTTTACTATAAATCACAAAAATATTAATAACTATAGCTTTTTTTAATATTAATTGTTTGAATAATATTCTTATAAATTTCATATGAAATAAATAAATTATTATTTTCGCCAGAACCTATTTTTATTTCAGGTCTATTACCTCCATGATAATCAGTTCCTCCAGAATATATCATATTATATTTATTAATAATATAGTCTAAAAAGATGTAATCTTCTTGTGTATAGGAGGGATAATACTTCTCTACACCATCTAAGCCTAGATCAATTAAATTCTTTATTTCCTTTTCTATTTTATGATTATTAAGTCCGCCAAAGCCAATAGATTTATTGTAATGTGCTAAAAATGATACTCCACCAGCTTTTTTTATTATGTTAATAGAATCTTTCACTTTTATAAGTTCTCCTTCTTTATAAGGAATTGGATCTAAATATTTGTCCCAAATTTCCTGAGGAGAATTACAAATACTATTTTTTATAAAATATCTATAAATATCATATCTATCTAAATATTTACTTAAGGAATTTCTTTTAAGTTCATCAATTGATATATTTATACCTTTTTTATTAATTTCCATTAATATATGTTTTATTCCATCTTCTCTTGCTCTTTTCATATTATAAAAAGCTTCTAAAAAATCTTCATTTTCAATATCAATTCCTAAGCCTAAAATATGAAGTATCCTTCCATCTTTATATAAAGAACTTATTTCTATTCCACTTAAAAAATCAATATTGTTTTCTTTTGCATATTTAGCTGCTTCTTTAATACCAGCAATATTATCATGATCAGTTAAAGCTATGGCTTTTATATTTTCTAAAGCAGCATCTTCTATTAATTTTTTAGGTGTGGAAGCTCCATCAGAGATATTCGTATGAGTATGTAAATCTATTTTATAATCCATATTTTCACCTTCTAAAATTATCTATTATACTACACTAAATCAACAACTTGAAAGCCTTCCTCTTGAGCCTTTTCAATAAAATTATCACCATCAATGTGAATACAATAAACTTGCTTTCTATATTGTTTTGGAACTAATTCACTTAATACCCTAAGAGATGTATGAACATTTCCTTCTCCATCATTTAAACAGGTATCATGATAAACAATATTTCCTTCTGCTAAAAAAGGAATCATATTAAAATTAGTTTCATAGGTATCTCCACTGTAAAAAATACTGTTTCCATAATCAAATTTTAGTAAAAATGAATATGTATTAAGTGTTTTTACATGCTTTGTAATTGAAGCATTTAAAGTTAAGTTAAGTTCATTAATTCTTATATTATTTGTATTATATACACTAAAACTTTCTCCTTCAACAGCACCAGTTAGCTTTAAAAAAGCTGCTATTTTTTCTTTTTCATGAAAATATATATTTGTTCTAATCTTTTGCTTCCAATAGCAATAACCTACGAAACTCCCCAGTGAACCTACATGGTCAGAATGCATATGAGTAATAAGTACATGTACATTTTTTATTCCTTCAATTAAATTCTTTATTACTATCTTTTGAAATATTCCTTCTCCACAATCTATTAATAATAAAGTATCATCAATTTTTATATAACCGCAGGTATTTCCTTCTATGACGTTATATCCAGAACCTCTGCCTAAAAATTCTAATTTATTCATTTCACTTATCCCTCACAAATAATCTTATTATTGGATATCATTAACAATATACGACATTATTTATAATAAGTAAAGCCACTATAAATTAATATATATTTTATTGCAAGTATTTTTTAATTTTTCTGAATATTTTGCATTTTTCATTGACAACTATAAACTTTTTTTAATATAATTATTTTAACTTAATAAAGTATAAACTTTGATAAGGAAGAGTACATATATTATTAAAACGAAGAGAGAGAATGGTTGCTGTAAATTCTCATGAGATATATATGGAATGTAGCCTTTGAGTTTTTAATCGAAATCTTTTGCAGAGAGTAGAATTAAACGGATAGTCTACCGTTAAAAGGACAGTAATATCGGTTTTTAACCTGTATTATAATGAGTGTGTATTTAATTATACAAATTTAGGTGGTACCGCGATGATATCCTCTTCGTCCTATTAATATATAGGATGAGGAGTTTTTTATTACTGAAAATTAAAATATTTATGTTAGGAGTGATTGTTTTGAAATATAAAGGTTCAGAAATTGTAATTAAATTATTAGAAAATCAAGGCGTAGAATATATATCTGGTATTCCTGGTGGGTTTAATCTTCCACTTTATGATGCTCTTTACAATAGTAAAATTAAACATATATTAGCTCGCCACGAACAAGGAGCTGGTTTTATTGCACAAGGTATTTCTAGAAGCACAAATACAGTTGGAGTATGCTTTGCAACCTCTGGCCCTGGAGTTACAAACTTATTGACTGCTATTGCAGATGCAAAGCTTGATTCTATTCCTTTAATTGCAATTACAGGTCAAGTGCCCTTATCAGCAATTGGAACTGATGCTTTTCAAGAAGTTGATGCTTATGGATTAACTATACCTATTACAAAGCATAATTTTTTAATTAGAAATATAGATGAACTTTTCACAGTCATTCCCGAAGCTTTCAAAATAGCAGTTGAAGGAAGACCTGGTCCAGTACTTATTGATATTCCTAAGAATATTCAAAATCAAGTTATTGAATTAGATGAATTTCCTCCTAAGGCTTTAGAAGATAATATTACTAAACCAAAAAAAGATTTAAAGACTTCCACTCTTTACTGTATGGCTGAATTAATTAATAGTTCTAAAAGGCCTGTAATTTATGCAGGCGGAGGTGTTATTAATTCTAATGCCTGTAGTAGCTTATATGCTTTAGCTAATAAAAGCAATATTCCTGTTGCCTTAAGTCTTATGGGACTCGGAGCCTTTCCTTGTGAGAATGATTTGAGTCTTGGAATGCTGGGAATGCATGGCTCTCCTTTCACCAATTACTTACTTAATGAAGCTGATTTAATTTTAGCTTTAGGTGTTAGATTTGATGATAGAGCTACCGGAAATATAGATAAGTTTTGTCCTAATGCTTCTATTATTCACATTGATATTGATCCTTCAGAAATAAATAAAGTTAAAACAAGTAGTCTTTCTATGGTTGCCAATATTTATGATTTTATTGATACTATTCTTCCTCACATAGAAGCACAGCCTAGAAAATGCTGGACTGATAGAATTAAATTTTTTAAAGAGAAGTATCCCTTCCCTTCATATGATAACATGCTACATCCAGCTAATATAATACCTTTTATAGGCAGTAAAGCACCTAAAAATACTATTGTTGCTACAGATGTTGGACAACATCAAATGTGGGTTGCACAAAGATATCCATTTATCACACCAAAATCCTTATTGACCTCAAGCGGTCTTGGAACCATGGGCTTTGGACTTCCAGTTGCTTTAGGAGCAGCATTATCAAATAAAGATAAAACCATAATTTGTTTTAGTGGAGATGGGTCTATTTTAATGAATGTTCAAGAGCTTGCAACACTTGCTGATTTGAATCTTAATGTAAAAATATTCATATTAAATAATCATCATTTAGGATTAGTTCGTCAACAACAAGAATTATTTTATAATGAGCATTATATAGCATCTTCTTTTATATCGAATCCAAATTTTAAAATTATAGCTGAAGGCTTTGGAATTCCAGCTTGCGATTTAGGAAATGAAGAAGATCCTTTAAAAACTTTAGAAGAAATATTATCTAAGGATGGTCCATATTTAATTAATGTTCCAATTGAAGAAACAGAAAATGTTCTTCCAATGGTTCCTCCAGGTGGAGCAAACATAGAAATGATAGGCGGTGAAGCAATAAATGATTAATACTAATTTTTATCTTATTGAACTTGTTGTTAGAAACCATTCAGGTGTAATGAGCCATATTACTGGACTTTTTGCAAGACGTGCCTTTAATTTAGAAGGAATACTTTGTGCTCAAATAGGCGATGGTTCTACAAGTAAAATGTTTCTACTCGTTAAAAATGATTTTGTGTTGGACCAAATTATAAAGCAATTAGAAAAATTATATGACGTTTTAGAGGTTTCCCTCCATCAAGATTATGACCAAAATGTATTTGAAAATCTTGATAAGGTTCTTAAAATCAAACCTGAAGCTTAGAAATACTATACTATTAATATATAAACTCATTCAGTACAAAGTATGTACTGAATGAGTTTAAGTTTAATCAATTAAATAAGTTTTCTATAAACTAACTTGAAGTATTCTTATGATTTATTAGTTCTATTGGAGCAACACTTCATATCTTAATATGTTTTCACTTATTCTCCTAAAAACCTCTTTAAAAGCAAAATAGAAGTCATTTATAGTTATATTTTTTTCAGCTTCTAAAGCTTTATATAAATTATTTTTATTGAATTTCTTTTCTGATACATGAACTAAAAATGCATTTTCAAAATAATTGACAGCACTTTCTTCAAGTCTTCCTTTTATTGATTTTATTAACTTTTCTTTATCTTCTTTAGATATTTCACCTTCAACTGAAACAATAATTTTACTTTCATTAGAGTTAAATCCCACAGTATTATATCCATAATTCACAAGCATTTTTAATATTTTTTTACTGTCATTATAATCTCCACTTTTTAAACTAAAATCAATAATATTTTCCTGCTTCCTATTTATATTTTCACAAGAAATATGCTTATATTCCTTATAATCATCTTTCCTATTAAGAATAATTGAACGTATTTCACTATAATCATATTTATTATTGTCTTTATCTAATTTTTCACCTTCAATTATCTTATTCCATAAGTCAACTAAATAACTATTATATCTTTCATAAAGCATGCCCACTAAAGCTTGTACACTCATTCTTTCTTGATTTAATGATATATTTATTACCTTTTCCTTACTTGAGGATTTTATTTTAATTGTACTTTGAATTTCTTCACTTTCTTTTTTTATTCTAGCCAACAGATTTAAAAAATTATCATTTGTATTTAATGGTTTCAATGAGATTTCATCAAAATCTTTGAAATCTTCAGTTACTGTAATTTTCTCTGCAGATATTCCTAATTTTTTTGATATATTTGATTTAAAGATTTCTAAAAAGTCATCTTCCATATTAGCTGATTTTCTTTTAATTTCCTCAATGAGTAATTGATTTTCATAAGTACTAAATTTGCTTAAAAGATAAAATATTCTTTTACTTAAAGTTATGTCATTAATTTTTTCTTTAAAATTATAAGAATGTTCAAAGTCTTTATAAGATTTACCTACAACTATAAAAAGTTCCTTATAATCTTCACCTATACGTTTTTCAATTTTCTGAGTAACGCTTTCATATTTGTTTGCATTTGGCAAATATATAAAGACCTTTCCTGAATACTTTTCATTACTAGAAGGTACTTCAATATATGCTCTCTTAATCATTAACGCACATGAACTATTTGACCCATATAGAATTTCACATAATTTATTAAAATCCTCATTAGAATATTTACTTTCTTCCCCTGTATATTCATTAATGAATTCATATCCCTCAATTTGATCATCATAATATTCAAGAATTCTTTTTTTCCATTTTTCATATTGTTCCTTCATATTTATTTGGAATTCTTCAAAATATCTTTCCCATATTAAATCGTCTTCACAATCTAAGATTTCTTGCTCTTTAATATAATCAATTCTCTTTAACTCATAGAATAATCCTTGGAAATTTACTGTTTCAAATAAATCTTTTATATTATTCTTTTCAAAAAAATTATTCAAGGCTGACTCATAGAAACTCCCTAAGGCATAGATATAATTTTGCGTGAAATTTTCAACAAGACTTTCCTTATTCTCTTTTTCTAACCATTCTTCCTTCACAGCTGCTTCGTAAATTGATTTTAATATATTATCCCTGACTTCCTTAATAATTTCTTCTTCTTCCTTAAAATCTAAGTATACATTGACCAAATCATTCTTACATGATGAGCATAATAATTCAGTTGGGAAGCGATAGAAGCCATAATCATTTTTCAAATCAATTTTATTAAATAGATCTTGCTTTACAAGTAGTTTTTTTAAGTAATTTTTTTCAGCATTCTCCGAACCAATTATATTTATTCGAGTTTTTGTTTTATTTTCAAATTTTCCTTTTAGTGTATTCATAATATCCACCTCATCATATTAATTTAACCTGTTTCAACCTATTAATATAAATATTCCCTTTACTTAATATTTATTCCACTTTGTAACTGCGTCACCTGAGTTTGCTTATTTTACATTAATTATCTTTTATAGATATTTTCTTCTAAATACTTCCCTTTTTTAACAGGATAATTTATATTTATGTAGAATAATTAAAATGTGGGTATAAATTAATTAGGTATAAATAATAATAAATTGGAGTTGGTTACATGGGTGAAAATAATAATGTATTAGAAACTGTTAAATTACAAGAAAATTTACAAATAGTAAAAATAGATGACCTAAAGTTAGGAATGGTAATAGCTCAATCTATTGAAATTAGTAAAAATAAGACTATAGAAAAAGATACAAAGATAGAAGATACTTTATTAAAATTACTTCAAAATCAAGAGACTTTAGATGAAGTTGTGGTGTATAAAACAAAAAAATATTACAATCCAGCATTTGAAACTTTCGGTGATGAAGAATCAAATCCTAATGAAGCTAATAATAGAAAAACTACTGTTGCCGATACTGTTTCTATTATAGAAAAGAGCTTTAATTCAATAGCTGCAAGCTTAAATCAAACATTTTTTAATTTAGGTAATTATAAAACAAATAATATGGAGGAAATTAGAACAATATCTAAACAGCTTCAAGATAAAATGGGCAATTTAACTGCATTAATTAATGATATAGTTTTTTATGGCAGTGGTGCAGATACTATATATCGACATAGCATAAATGTTGCTGTTTTATGTAATCTTCTAGGAAAGTGGATAGGACTTGAAGATAAGAGAGTTCTATTATTGACTTATTCTGGTCTTTTACATGATATAGGAAAAACTCAAATAGATTCTAAAATTTTAAGTAACACTAATCCCTTAAGTGAAGAAGAATTAAAAATAGTTAAGTCTCATCCACTATTAGGATATAATATTGTTAAAGAAATTAATTTCTTAGATAAGTCTGTTGCTCAAGGCATATTGATGCATCATGAAAGGGTTGATGGAAGTGGATATCCTCTAGGTCTTGAAGGAGAAAAAATATCAACTTTTGGAAAAATAATTGGAATTGCTGATGTTTTCGATGCTATAAATTCAAATAGATCATATAGAAAAAAGAAATTACCTTTTGAAGCACTTGAAATAATTAAACAAGAAAGCTTTGGTAAATTAGATTATAATTATTGTAATATATTTTTACACCACATGTTTAGCTATTATGTAGGAAAAGATGTAATTTTAAATAATGACAAGAAAGCTCAAATAATTCAAATGGATATAAATAATTTAGATAGACCTTTGATTTTATTAGAGGAAAATTTCATTAAATTATCTG
This sequence comes from Clostridium sp. C2-6-12, assembly GCF_009928485.1. Classification (GTDB taxonomy): domain Bacteria; phylum Bacillota; class Clostridia; order Clostridiales; family Clostridiaceae; genus Clostridium. The sequence continues at coordinate 45,770 of NZ_JAABNP010000002.1, forward strand.
AACATAAAGATTTAGATATTAAAGAATTTGTTTTATAGTTTTTTATTTTAACTTTTTAAAATATAGAAATTATATTTTAAGTATAATCTAACGAACTTATAATTAACTTATAAATTATTATATATGTTATTTCAATACTAAAAAGTAGAGAATATCTGATTTAAAGTCAAATGTTCTCTACTTTTTAATTGTTTATAAATATTTCATTTTACTAATATTATATCTAATTAATTTATGATTATAAGAATTGCCATCCTTAAATTAAAGTTCAGCAAGCTTCTTATCTACAAGTTCCTTAGCTATCTTTGGATTTGCTTTACCTTTTGAAAGTTTCATTACTTGACCCATTAAGAATCCCGCACTTTGAGTCTTTCCAGCTTTAAAGTCCTCTACTGATTGTGGATTATTTGCAATTACTTCATCAACTATTTTTTCAAGTTCATCAGTTCCACTTATTTGCATAAGTCCCTTTTCTTCAATTATTTTCATTGGATCTTTATTTTCATCAAAGATTTCGTCAAGAACTTCTCTACCAACATTGTTGCTAATCTTTCCTTCTTCAACAACTTTAAGAAGCTTTGCAAAATTTTCTGCTTCAATAGTCATGTCTTCTGATTCAATCTTTTTGTCATTTAATATTCTTAAAATATCTCCAAGAATCCAGTTTGCAGCAATCTTAGGTTTAACACCAAGTTCAACTACTTTTTCAAAGAAGGTAGCAAGGGCTTTATCTCCTATTAGGATTTCTACTTCTTTCTCTGTAAGTTCATAGGCTTTTAAGAATCTTTCTCTCTTTTCATCTGGCATTTCAGGTAAAGAATCCTTAGCTGTTTCTATTTGTTCATCATATATTATTATTGGTGGAAGGTCTGGTTCAACAACATATCTATAATCATCTGCTTCTTCTTTAGTTCTCATAGATATTGTCTTACCTTTTGCTGCATCCCATCTTCTAGTTTCTTGAACTACTTTATGGCCTTCACCATAAGTGTAAAGCTCTCTTTGTCTTCTTTCTTCTTTTTCTAGAGCCTTTTGAAGTTCTCTAAATGAGTTGATATTTTTAAGCTCTACCTTAGTACCATATTCCTTTTGTCCTACTGGTCTTAATGAAATATTAGCATCACATCTTAAAGAACCTTGTTCCATACGACAATCTGAAATTTCACCATATTCTAAAATAGCTTTAAGTTTTTTCATAAATGCTACAGCTTCACCAACGCTTCTCATATCTGGTTCCGTAACTATTTCTGCTAGTGGCACACCAACTCTGTTGTAATCTATTAATGAAACTGGTTCACCTTCTACGTGGATAAGCTTTCCAGCATCTTCTTCTATATGAATTCTGTTTAATCTAACATTAACAGGTTTTCCTTCATATTCGAATTCAACATGACCTCCAGAACAAATTGGTAAATCAAATTGCGAAGTTTGATAGTTCTTTGGAAGGTCAGGATAGAAATAGTTTTTTCTGTCCATTTTATTATACTTATTTATAGTACAACCAAGTGCTGTACCTGCTTTTATAGCTAAATTTACAACTTCTTCATTAAGTACTGGAAGTGTTCCAGGAACTCCTGTACAAATTGGACATGTATTAGCATTAGGTTCTGCTCCAAATTTAGTTGAACAAGAGCAAAAAATCTTAGTTTTTGATTTTAACTCTGCATGTATTTCAAGTCCTATTACTGTTTCAAAATTCATTTTTTCACCCTCCTATAATTCAACAGCCAAAGCTTGTTCTAAGCTATATGCAGCTTTGAATATTTTTTCTTCACTAAGCATGTCACCTATTAATTGAACTCCTATTGGTAAACCTTCTTGGCTCTTTCCTGATGGAATTGATATAGCTGGGTTACCAGCTAAGTTAACATTAATAGTGTATATATCAGCTAAGTACATTGATAATGGATCAGAATTTTTTTCACCAATTTTAAAAGGTAATACTGGAGAAACTGGTCCTACAATTAAATCATATTTTTCAAAAGTCTTTTTAAGATCATGTCTTAATTTTTCTCTAAAAGAATCTGCTTTTTTATAATAAGCATCATAGTATCCAGATGCTAATGCATAAGTTCCAAGCATAATTCTTCTCTTAACTTCTGGTCCAAAACCTTCAGTTCTGCTGTTTTCCATTAATTCATCAACATTTGTGTAATTTTCAGATCTATAACCATATCTAATACCATCGTATCTATCTAAGTTTGTACTTGCTTCAGCAGATGATATTATATAATAAGCAGCTAAACCATCTTTCATAATTGGGAATGAGAAAGTTTCAACTTCTGCTCCAAGTTCCTTTAATTTTTCTATGCTGTTTTTTACAGATGCTTTTATTTCTTTATCTAAACCTTCACCAAAGAATTCTTCAGGAACTCCAATCTTCATTCCTTTAACTCCATCTTTTAATGAAGCAGTATAATCTACTTCTTTTAATTCTCTAATACTTGTTGAATCATATAAATCAGTACCAGCAATTATATTTAAAATATAAGCACTGTCTTCAACTGAATTAGAAAATGGTCCAATTTGGTCTAAAGAAGAACCAAAAGCAATAAGTCCAAATCTAGATACTAATCCATAAGTTGGTTTAAGACCTACAACTCCACAAAATGCAGCTGGTTGTCTGATAGATCCACCTGTATCAGAGCCTAAAGATACTGGTGCCATTTTTGCTGCAACTACAGCAGCTGAACCACCTGATGACCCACCTGGAACTCTTGATGTATCTCTTGGATTTAAAGTCTTCTTAAATGCTGAATTTTCATTAGAAGAACCCATTGCAAATTCATCCATGTTAGTCTTACCAATGATTATAGCATCTTCAGCTAATAATTTTTTTATTACAGTTGCATCATATGGTGGAATAAAATCTTCAAGCATTTTAGATGCACAAGTAGTATTTACTCCTTCAGTACAAATGTTGTCTTTAATTGCAATTGGAACACCTGCAAGCCTTCCTAAAGATTCTCCAGCTCTAACCTTAGCATCAATTTCTTTTGCTTTAGCTAAAGCAGCTTCACATTGAAGGCTTAAAAATGCATTAACTGTTGGTTCAGTTTTAGTAATTTCGTCAATATATGATTGAACTAGCGCTTCACTAGTTAATTCTCCACTTTTAATTTTATCTACCATTTCCTTAATATTCATTTTCATCCTATATCACCACCTATTCAATAATCTTTGGTACTTTAATATAAGTATCCTGCATATCTTTAACGTTTCTAAATAAATCTTTACATTCAAAAACTTTAACTTCATCTTTTCTAACGATTGGCTTTAATTCAGCCTTATAATCTTGATCATCTTTAATTTCTAAATCTAATTCATTTAAATATTGAAAATGCTCTAAAATATTTTCAAAATCCTTTGCAAATGCAGCTGCTTCTTCATCAGAAAACTTCAACTTAGAAAGCTGCGCTATATATTTTACTTCATCAATACTAACCTTCATGTTTTTCACCTCATTAAATTTTTGTCTTCATAAACTGTTTTTAAATCACTCTAATAACTTTTTAAACTTCATAAAAAGCTATTATCTTACTATATAATTTTTATCAAACTCCATAGGAGCTTTGCACTTCAATTGTTAATTGTTTTTTAAAGAAACTCGACTCGCATTCGCTCGCTGAGTAAGTTCGACTTACCAAATGTTCTTATAAGGAAGCTATCGCACTTTGGTTGCTGGCTAAGTTCGAAAATCGAAATATAAAATGCCCACAGGGAAAATTCATGTTTCCAAAGATAAAATTTGGACATTCACTTTTCGATTCTCACTTATCACTTAAGGAGTTAATCTCTTCATATCTCTTGGGAATAAAGAAGCCTCTCTTATATTTCCAAGTCCTAAAATTTGCATTGTTATTCTTTCAAGACCTATAGCAAATCCTCCATGTGGTGGCATACCATATTTGAATGTATTTAAGTAGAAATCAAAATCCTCTACCTTTATTCCCATTCTTTCCATTTTAGCTTTTAACGCTTCATAATCGTGTATTCTTTGACCACCTGTTGTAATTTCAACACCTTTAAAGATTAAATCGAAGCTCTTTGTGATTTCTGCATCATCTTCTCTTTCCATAGCATACATTGGTCTTTTTGCTGTTGGGTATTCTGTTAAGAATACAAAATCAGTGTTATATTTTTCTTTAATATATTTATGGAAAAGAGCTTCTCCTTCGTTATCGATGTTTCCAACTGGTGACTTTTTATTAAATTCTTTTAATAAAATATCTTGTGCTTCAGCTAATGGAATTCTTGGAATAGTTAACTGTTCTGGAAGTTCTACATTAAACATTTTTAATTCTTCGCTACATGTTTCTTTTAAGTGTTTATATAAGTAGTTTAAGAATTTTTCCTCAATATCCATAAGCTCTGTTTCATCTTTAATAAAGCCCATTTCAACGTCTAAACTCACATATTCATTTAAGTGTCTCCATGTGTTATGAAGTTCTGCTCTATATGCAAAACCTACTTCAAAAACTCTTTCAAATCCAGCTCCAACCATCATTTGTTTCCAGAATTGTGGACTTTGTGAAAGGAATGCTCTTCTGTTAAAGTAGTTAACAGTAAACACTTCTGATCCACCTTCAGTTCCTGAATGAGTTATTTTAGGTGTGTGAATTTCTTCAAAATAATTGCTCTTAAAGAATGCTCTAAATGCTGTTTCTATTTCATTTTGAACTTTGAAAATAGCTTTTTTCTTAGGAATTCTAAGACTTATTGTTCTAAAATCTAATTGAGTTTCAAGTGCTGCCTTGTCTTTATAGCTTTGAATTTCAAATGGAAGCTTATCGTAGAAAACCTTACCTGCAACTTCAATACTAGAAACTTCAATTTCCATTCCTCTTGGAGCTTTTTCATTTTCACGAACTATTCCTTTTACTTCAATTGCATTTTCAAGTCTCAATCCTTTAATTTGTTCTTTAGTGCAAACTAATTGAATTATTCCAGACTTATCTCTAAGCATAATAAAGGATACTTGTGACAGATCACGAATCTTATGCACCCATCCCTTTAATAATACTGTTTCTTCCCCATTTACTACTAAATCTTTAATATAAATTCTTTCCATGCGTCTTACTCCTTTTTCTATTTATTGCTTATTTTTACAATTGTTTTTTACAAAAGTTCTGTATTTTTATGCTTTTCTATATAATTTTATATACAAAAAAGTCCCTATGCATAATGCATAGGGACGAAATATCTTCGCGGTACCACCCTTGTTGGTTTTATAAAAAACCCACCTCTATTAAGTACAAAACATAAAATCTTATACCCTCCACTTTTAACGGTATGGACCCGGTTAAGTCTACTTTTATCTAGGAATCTAGTTAATTTCGGTTAACTGCTCCGAAGTGTTCTTCAATTCAGAACTCATACAGATATTCCACCATCATCTGCTCTCTTAAAATCATTCATTTGAATTTACTTTTCTTCATCATAGCATATATAAAATTACATTTTAAAACATTTATTTCTCTTCACTTGTAAGTTCTACCACTTACAAGATTCATTATATTGCATAATTATTTATAAATCAATACTTTTTTTAAAAATTTATTAATTAATCTTTTATTTATTAATTTCTTTCATAAACACATAGCGTCGTAACCCGCCATATTTCAATTTATCAGCCATAATATTATACCCAAGTTTCTCAAAGGTGTTTACACTAAATGTATTATCTGGTGCAGCTGTAGAACACATATATTTCATACCAGCATCTTTCCCAATTTGTTCAAGCATTTCACAAATTATTTTTTGAAGTTTATTTCCCCTAAAATCTTCTTTAACTACAGTTGATTCAATTTGCCCCACTTTTAATAGTTCTTCTCCTTGAATATTTATATCATAACCATAATTATGGTCTTCATATCCATATTCAATATATACTCCCATGGCTATTAATTGGTTATCTTTTAATGATATACATCCAATAATTTTACCATTATCTTTTATGGTATCTTCAAACTCTTCTTTATCAGTACAAGCATAAAAATCTTTATTAGCTAAACCCTCATAAATATTTTTTTGAAGGTCCATTATTTTATCCATATAACTTAAGTCTAATTCAATTAATTTAGCTTCTATTTCTTGTCCATCTTTTTTCTTTAAAATCATCTTATTCATCCCTTTTTGCAAGAATACGAACTTTTAATAGCCAATTCTTGCGAACCTCCTATTTAAATTAAGAGTAATTTTAATTTGATTTTATACTCTTATATTTTTATATTATACTATAACAATTCAAACAAAAAAATACTGACAAGAATTTCTCATCAGTAATATTTTTTAGCATAAAGCTTTTCGATTATTAATTTTAGGCACAATAACTTAGTAATGGACTCTAATTAACCAAAATTGTATTTTTTTATCGCTCCATCCTAAATCCCAAGGGACATTATTACGATCAGTGTTGTGACAGGTTACTAGTGAATATCCTTTTGAATCTACACCAGTAACTACAGATACATGCATTATATCTCCTTTTTTTTCATAGGCAACAAAATCACCTGGAAGTAATTTATATGAAGCCTTATATACTTTTTCATAACTACCTTTTGCTATAACAGAAGCTCTTCCACTATTTATCATATAATAAGTGAACTTTCCAGCATTTACCCATGGACCTGTAACACTGCCTTTATCGTAGTTCCACCCTGAAGTCTCCTTAAACTTTCCACCCTCATGAAGTATTTGTGAAGCAAAATTAGCACAGTCTCCTCCTTCAGAATTAAAATTTCTATATTTATTATTATATTTAAAATTAAATTCTTCTCCTGTAGCTGCTCCACAGAATTTTTGCGCATATTCTATAACACCTTTTCTTCTTTCGTTAATATTTGATATATCTCTAGGTGATTGAGTTTTAATGAATTCTTTAATTTCATCTGCTTTAATTGATTCTAAGCTCAGTGAATCTGCAAATGGATCTGTATACCACTCTTTAGTTATTATCCAATTGCCATTTTTCTTAGTTAGCTGAAGGGAATGATAGGTTCCTATCTTTGAACTATTAACTTGCTCAGGCTGGTCAGGGTAAATATACTTATATTCTGTGTTACATAATACGCTGAAGGAACATTTTTCTTCATTTATTTTAGACTTTTTTATTACAACTTTAGGAATAATATCAACAAAATTAATACCTTGTTTTTCTGCCCAGTTATTTATATATTTTATCTTTTTTTCTTCATATTCATATGCCCATTGACCAAGTTTTGAATCTGTAGCATAAAGTGTTTGTATTGAATCTAAATCTTTATTTAAAGCTGCTTTACTTTTTACTTTAAAAATATTGTTTACAAAATTTATAACTTCTTCATCTTTATTAATATCTCCTAAAACTATCTTTTCACTATTAAAATTAACTAAAGAAAACATTAACGTTATTAGTATTATTTTTATAAGTTTTGAGTGGTTACTTTTAAAGTGCAGCATAATTTATTCTCCTTAAAATGTATTTAGATTATTTATGTGGAAATCTATAAACCTTAAATTTTAATATATAACTTTAGTTTATTTTCTCATTTTACTATAATATTTATTCTAATTAATTTGATTATCAATTAAATCAATATACTTTTTAGAGTTTTCGTCTAATGGAACACCTTCATACCAATTCCCACCATTAAAATTATTGAAATATCTAGCTTTTAATATTATTTCTGGTCTATATTCAAAATGTAAAATGTCAAAATGGCACCATTTCCCACCCCAAACAAAATTATTTTTTTCAAAGGCTTCAACTAATTCTTTTGGGTACTCATTGATTCTCTCTTTTCCCTGTTTTTCTGAACTCCATTTCCAATAATCCCTTCTATCACTTTTTAAATCAATAGCAATACCATAAGAATGAGGACTTAATCTTCCTGTACCTGAAATAACTCGATAATTATAAGTTCCACTTGCTGGGTAAAGTATACTTCCTATATCAGCTCTACCTTTACTTAATGGTATAACTTCTTTTAAAGCACTCTCTAAAGACAAATTAGCTTTATTTTTCCCATTAAATTGATAATTTGTATATCCATATTTTAAACTCACAAGATTTTTTTCTATAGCTCCTTTTGAATTTCCATAAACTTCATTAAGAAAACCATAATGCCTAACTCTTCCTGGATCAAATCCTTTAGCCAAGAGTTCTGTATTTTTTTCAAGTGGATAATTTTGTTCTAACATATCTTGAAGATCAGGATTTACCATTTTTTCTTCAGAATTCTTTTGTTTATTATCATCGTAAAGTATTTTCTTTCCAGATTTCATAATTAAGTACACTTCATTATCATTTTTCTTTTCAATTCCTGTTATGAAATCTGGATAAGCCATCATAAGAATTAATATATCCTGCTTCATTTCGGTTTTGTAATCCTTTTCCTCTTTGCCTTTTGTATTAACAGGAATATTAATAATAATCAATAAAAAAACTATAAAAACACTTAATCTTTTTATCACTTATTTGCACCACCTTTTAAATCCTATAAATATATACTGTCCCAATACCGAATATACTATGTAGTAATTTGGCATAAAAAAATAGCAAATTAAACTAATATTTAACCTGCTATTTGTTAATTGCTTTTTCTATTAAAAACATTATTATATTATGAATATTTTAAGAATTATTTTTTATGAAACTAGAATCTTTTATGCTTTGCAAGCTTTTTTATTCACCAATTTTATCATAAAAATCTAATACTTGTTTTAAATACGGCTTTTGAATTTCATCTTTTTCTAAATATATTTCATGCCTAGAATCATCTATTTTTATTATTTTACAGCTCTTTGCACCTTCAGCAAATTTATTTTGGCCTTCTGGCTTAACATAAGTATCCTTTCCTGCTTGAAATAACAACACAGGTATTTCAACCTTTGAAGCATTTTCTTTTTTAGTAATTTCCTTAGTTGCTTTAAATGCTTCACTTGTCCAATTATAACTTGCGCCGCCTCTTTGAAGTTCCTTATTTTTATCAGTAATATTATGACTATAATCATATCTCTTAACTGAGCTTGTACCAATTTTTTCAGGATTATATTGTGAAGTATATGGCCCTTTACCAATTACATATTTTCCACCATTACCTATTGCAACTTGGATACTGACAATTATGTCCGCTAAAAATTTAGGTATATTTCCAGTATGAACTTCAAGCATTGGTGCATTTAAAACTGCTCCATTAAAATAATCTGGATAATCTTCTAAAAACTTAGTTCCAATTGCTCCGCCCATTGAATGTCCATATAAAAGCATCTTTTTCCCATCATTATTGGGCATTACTACTTCATCCATAAAGACTTTAAAATCAGTAACATATTGATTAAAACTCCCAACATTTAATTGGGTTTTATCTGCAATTCCTAGTGTCCCAGATCTTCCATGACCTCTATGTTCAATTCCAAACACATTATATCCATTTTTCATAAAATAATAAATTAATTCATGATATCTTTCTAAATTTTCAGTATATCCGTGACATAGTACTATATTACCTTTTGGATTATCAACTTTATATTTTTCATAATAAAGCTTTACTCCTTCATCACCATCTATGTATCCAGGTTCAAGTCTGCTATTTATGTATGGCTCAACTGTTTTTTCCATATCTTCAGTATAGTTATTTTCAGATATATAAATTTCATCTAATAAATTTTCAGTTTCTTCTGCCCAGGCAATTTTATTAGAATAACCTATTCCAGAAAATAGTTGGAAAATCAATAAAAACAGTGTTAATAGTATTTTAAAATTATTCTTAGCACTTTTATAGTTTTTAATCACTATTTCAATTCCTCCCTTGACTGCCTGTCATAAATATATTTCTAGAAAAAAATCTAGTTGAAATTAAAAAGTATTCTTATTCAAGAATAGAAATTACCCATTTACCACATGCAGTACACTTATGAACTGTTATAACAAATAAATCAAATTTCTTATTCATTGCCATGATTCCCATAGCATCTCTTTCATCCTTTGTTACAAACTGGTCATCTTCATCAATATATCCAATAATCTCTACTAAATGATTCTTTTTAGTTTTATCACAACAACCATTAGAACCAGCAATTTGTATTGTTTCATAATCTAAATCTGGACTTAACTCTTGTAATATTTCTATTATATCCTCATAATCTTTTATATCTTCTACAAAATCCTCTTCATAAAAAACTAAATCCTTAACTTGAAAAATCTTATTCATTTTTATCTCCATTCCTTTGTTACAATAATTTAATGTCTTTGTTTATCTATTCATTATAATATTGAGAAGGGCTTTTATCAATAAAAATTAACTACCGTCTGCCAAAGCAAATGGTAGTCAATATAAAAACTTATTTAATTTATCTCTCTTACTATCTCATATATAGTAATATTAGATTTTAAATTTAGATACAAATTCTGTAAGAGCATCCACACTTCCCTTTATTGAATATGTTTGATTTGTTATATCATCAACTAATTCAACTACATTAGTTGTTTTTTCTGCAATAGTTGAAGTTCCTTCTGCTCCTTCGCTTGTTGCAGTTGTAATTCCATCTAAGGACACAACAATATTTTTCATAAGCTTTGCAATTTCTTCAGTCGCCTTGCTAAATTCAGATGATAAGTTATAAATAGCCTCTGCATCCCTATTATATTTTTCTCCTACTTCAACCATAGAATTATAATCATTTTTTACTCGTTTATCTATAAATTCTAATATTTCATTAGAGCTTGAAGCAAGATTTTCCACTGACTCTAACACAACTTGAGTAACACCTTGTATCTCATTAACAGTTTTTTCTGAATCCTCTGCCAATTTCCCTATTTCTTGAGCAACTACTGCAAAGCCTTTACCTGCTTCTCCTGCTCTAGCCGCTTCTATAGATGCATTTAATGCAAGAAGATTTGTTTGAGACGTTATTTGCAGAATAGCTTCAGATAACGTTTTTATTTGTTCAACTGATTTGGATTTTTCTATTGCTTCTCTTAAATTCTTATTAGTTGAGAAGTATATATCATCAGCAGTATTTTTTGATTCAACTGCTTTGGATTTTATTTCATTAGCTCTATTACTAATTTCATTTGATGTTAAAGCGCTTTCTTTTGCCTTAGAATCAATGATTTGAATTGTATTTTGAATTTGTGTGGATACAGCATTCATTTCTTGTGTTGATGCTGAAGTTTCTTCCATTCCTGCTGAAAGTTCTTCAGTTGTAGCTGAAACATCCTGCATTTGATTAGTAAGCTTTGTCATATTGCTTTCAGTATTTCCAACTATTTTTTCAATACTAATTGATTCATTAACTACAGATTTTAATGTTTCCTTTATAGCTTTTTGCATTTTATCTAAAGCTCTTAACATATCACCAACTTCGTCTTTACTTTTTAATAATTCTGGTGATACTTCTGTTGTAAAATCTCCTTCTGAAACTATTCCTAAATACTTAGTTGCTGCTTTTAACGAAGATGTAATTGGTTTTACAATTAAAACTGTAAGTATTATTCCAAGAATAATAGCTACACATAAAATTGATAATAATGTTGAAACAGTTTGTTTATTAGTACTTTCTGTACTTATGTATGTATCATCAGCTTTTGCTAAATGAGCTTTAAGCAATGCATTTGCAACAGTTCTAAATCCATCTAATACTGGCTCATTAGCATTTATATAATCATAAATTTCTTCTGATTTAACATTCCCAGTAGAAGCCATATCTTTTATTTTTAAACAAACCTTTTTATATTCTGGCAAATTTCCCTCTAGTTTAGCAATAGCATCTTTTTCTTCTTGATTTAAATTTAATGCTTTATATGCATTAACTTGCTTTTCAATACCATTTAATTTATTATCCATTTCATCTAGATATTTTTTTTGTCCATCAAGATTACCATTATTCAAAGTAATATTTAATAAATCAAATTGACAAGTTCTTGCTTGAATTCTCATATCATCCATTATATTTATGGCTTTCATATGATCATTATACATTTTTGATAGATTGTTGTTAGAATTTTTAGTAAAGTAATACCCCGATGCCCCAAGAATAAAAGTTAGTAATAACAATACAAAGGATAACAATGTTACCTTGTAAAACACTTTTAAATTCTTTATCATTTTTAAATCTCAACTCCTAATATAATATAGTGCAGCATATTTTAAGCTATTCCCTAACATTTGACTCAAAATATGCATAACTATTAAATTATAGCACACTTCTCCAAATTATGCATATCATAAATATTTAATCAAACTTTTAAACTTTGTGAATTTTCATTTCATTATCTACATCTATAGTCATATCTTCTAGTTTCATACCATTTATGCTGACATTTTTAAATGTAAGACCTTTAATATTTTGAAGAACTGATTCACCTTCAACTCCATTTAATATTGCATCTTCAATTATAATATTTTCAATTTGAGCATCTTCAAAGCCTTTTAAAAATAATGGATATTTTGCTTCAATACTTTCTCCTTCAACAGTCTTAATATTTGATAATCTAATGTTTCTTAAAATAGGTTTATGCTTTCCATTTGTTCCTTCTTCATAGAAGAAATCTGCATGGATAACTGAAATTTTTGATTTATTTACAGTACTATTCTTTACGAAAATATTTTCAAGCTTTCCGCCTCTTTCAGCATTTGTCTTAAATCTAATTGGATAATCTAGTTCTTTACTATCAAAGTAATTATCATGTGCAAATACATCATTCACTCCACCTGATATTTCACTTCCAATAGTTACTCCGCCATGTCCATCTTTAAATTCATTATTTCTAATAATAATATTTTCACATGGAACACCAATATTTCTTCCATCATTATTTCTTCCTGATTTTATTGCAATACAATCATCGCCTGTTAAGAAGAAACAATTTTCTATTATTATGTCTTTACATGATTCAGGATCTACTCCATCATTATTGTAAAGATTAGTTTCTATTCTTATTCCAGAAACCTTTATGTTTTCACAAAGAACAGGATTTACTTCCCAAAATGGAGAATTTAAAATAGTAATATCTTGAATTAAAATATTTTTAGTTTTATATGGTTGAATAAATGGTGGTCTTATTGTAGATATATCCTCTCTAAAGATTCTTTCTGTGCGCACATCTGCATTGTTTTTACATAAATCAAACAATCTTTCTCTTTGTATTTGTTGATCTTCTTCATTAAAAAACCCAAATTTCCATGGCATCCAGTTAAATTCATCAGCACATCCATCTAATATACCTTTTCCTGTAATTGCAATATTTTTTTCATCATAACTGTAAATGAAAGGTGAAAAATTCATCATTTCAACACCTTCCCATCTAGTATAAACCAAAGGATAAAACTCATTAGTCTTATTTCTAACAAATTTTAAAATTGCGTTTCCTTCAATATGTAATTCTACGTTACTTTTTAGATTAATAGCTCCAGTATAATATACATTAGGATTTTTTGAATCCTCACTTCCTTTAACTATAACTCTTCCACCGCCATTAACAGTTGCTTCATCTATAGCTGCTTGTATGACATTCCCATAAAATTCTATTTCTCTAGTATTTTTTATTAGAGATTTTCCAGTATACTCTTTGTCTTGTTTTAATTCTTTTTTACTGCCTTTATAAATTCCATCTGGATGAGTTAAATATTCTTCTTTGATGTTTTTTATTAGGTGTCTATATTTATCATCTAAAATGCTATATTCTGTTTTTCCTTTAAAATCAGGTATGTTTTCGTTTACCTTTCTTTCGATCTTTTCATATAATTCTTCATTCCATTGTAATTTATCCATTATATATACCTCCATTATTTCAATACTATTTTAATTAATTTCGCATTTATTTTAATTTTAAGTTAGATATAAATTAAAATTTAACGGGTAACTTAGATTTAATCCCCTTTAGGTTAACCAGTGGCTTTTTTTCCTCAATCATTCACTCTTACCTAAGTTTAAGTTCCTAATTGTAGGAAAGTTCCGTATTGTAGCACAGTTACTCTTTTTATATGTGTACAAATTCTGGTTTTCTGATAGCAATCTACACCTCAAAGAAAACTCTGAGGTGTAGATTATATTAAGATTTTAATTTATAAAATTGTTTATATATTATGCATTAGCAACTTTCATTTCACCTAATACATCATTATTACCAAAGCAATTTTCATATTCAAATCCTGTTAATTCTTCAATTGCTAATCTAGCTTCTGGTGTTACTGCATTTTTATCTCCACCAGCTTTTATTCTATTAACTTCATCAACTAAAAGTTTATGTTTTTCTTTAGTTAATTTTAACTTCATAGAGAAGAACCAGGTAGCTAAAAGTAATAATATTGGAACTACAATAGCCATAACTTGTATTCCTACAATAGCAGATGCTGGTTGTTGTCCTGTACCTTCTTTAAATCCAAAGGCTGCGAGTACTACTGTTAATAATAATTGTTCTATACCATATGAAATCTTAGACATAGCACCATTAACACCTGAGAAAATACCTTCTCTTCTAGTACCTGTTACGGCTTCATCTATATCTGCCATGAATGGTAATTGGAATACTGGTATATAATCACAACCTGCATTTCCTATTTGGCTGATTAATTGTACTGCTACTAAAACTGGAATTAATAAGGCTGAACCTTTTAAAAACATTAATCCAAAATATCCTGCACATCCTATGATTACTAAAACTGCTGAAAATCTGAAAGTTTTTGGTCCACCATATTTATATGCTAAAGCTACAAATAATGTTAAAGTTACAAAAGAAATTAATGTTGAAAACGCTGAAAGATAACCTGTAGCAGATTTACTTAGTGATAAACAATAGATAACATAGAAGCTTAATACAGTACTAGCTAAATTCTTGTATATACCTATTAATAACATCATTATTGTATGTATTCTAAATGATTTAACTTTTATACTTGAAGATATGTCTAATAGTAATTTCTTTAATACTTGTCCTATGCCATGTACTTCTTCATCATAGACTATGTCTTTAGGATCACGTTCAAATGTTAACGCAAAAACTACTAGTAATGAAAGTGCAATTACACCACCATAAATAATTCCAGTTAAAAGGAATGATTTTGGTTCATTTTCACCAAACATTGCAAATAATTGAGCTGGAATAGCTGCTGCTAATGTTTGTGCAAATGTTCCACAGTATTGCTTAGATGCAACAAGCTTTGTTTTATCACTTGCTGTTTGTGCCATTTCTGCTGGTAAAGCAATTGCAGAAACTATGATTATTGTAAAGATCATTTCCCAAACCATGTTTACAGCGAAATAGAATATGAATGAATGACCTGTTGTCCACAATAATGGATATACTAACATAGATAAAGGTGCTCCAATTAATACGAAGAACTTTCTTCTACCAAAACGCTTCCCTAATGCAGTTCTACCAAAGTTATCAGATACAAATCCCATTACTGGATTTAAAATAGCATCTAAAAATCTTGTTACAGTAAATATTGAACCAGCTTGCACAATGCTAAGTCCACATAATTGAGTATAGAATATTGTTAAGTATAATTGCACTAATTTTTGTGCACCACTTCCTAAGAAATTGATAGATGCATAACCTATCATATTCTTAATTGTTACTTTTCTTTTCATTAATAATTCCCTCCAACAAATAATCTACAAATAATATTACAATTATTGCACCAATTTTATTTGAAGATTCCATATAAAAGTATGGAATCTTTATTTTTATAATAAATTTGCTTCAACCGCTGCTAAAACAAATGGTCCAAGACCTTTTGGTTCATTACATACTATTGGTTCACTTATGTAATAAGTAAATGATCCATCTCTATTATCTTTTCCACCTAATCCAGCAACAAAACAAATTTTATTTAAATTGATTAGGCCTTCCTTAGTTTCTAAAATAAATTCATCAATTAAACCTTTAAAAGAAGCTTTAGCAAATTCTCTTAATTCTTCTGGCAAATATCCCAGTCTTATACCCTTAAACATTGCATAAGCTATCATTGATGAACCAGAAGCTTCTAAGTAGTTACCTTTTCTATCACCTTGATCTAAAACTTGATACCAAACAAAACTTTCTTTATCAGCAACCTTAACTAGTGCATTTATACAATCATTAAATATTTTTAATATTTCTGCTCTATGCTTGTTGTTTTCTGGTAATTGTTCTAAGGTATCAACTAAAGCCATTACATACCATCCCATAGATCTGCTCCAGAAATGCGCTGATAAACCAGTTTCCTTGTTAGCCCAAGGTTGAACTCTAGCATCATCGTATGCATGATATAAAAGACCAGTTTTTTCATCTATTAAATGATTTCTAGCTATAATAAATTGTTTAGCTATATCATCAAATTCTGAAATGTCCCCGAACTCGTTTACATATTTTGCATAGAAAGTCGCTCCCATATATAAGCCATCAAGCCATATTTGTTCTGGATAAATTTCTTTGTGCCAGAAAACACCTTCTCTAGTTCTTGGATGATTATCTATTTGTGTTCTTAATAATTGTAATGCTTTTTTATATTTTTCTTCTTTTGTTTCTTGGTATATTGTTAACAAGATCTTTCCATTATTTAAATGATCTATATTATATTCATCAACTTTATATCCTTTGATTGTTCCATCTTCTTGAACAAAAGTATCCATACATTCTTTAACATAATCAAAGTATTTTCTATCTTTTGTTTGTTTCCAAACTTCTGCTATACCATCTAATGTTAAACCAAATTCATAAGCCCAATAGCTTGTTAAATCTGTATTTCTTGCAATTATCGAGTCTGCCATCCATTTTCCATAATCTTTCATAATACTTCCTCCATATTAGTTAAATCATTAAATAATTAAGTTCCTACAATGTATAATATTAATAATTAAAAATGTCGATTTGTGTTTTCAAAGTAGGGTTCTTTATAAAAACTTATACATTTATTAATGTAGAAACTTAATTAAAGCATATTTATTGTAAATAGATTTATATCTATCTTACTAACCAACCGCCATCAACTGCTAATATATGTCCATTAACATAATCTGATGCTTTGCTTGCTAAAAAGACAACTGCTCCCATTAAATCAGAAGGATCTGCCCATCTATCTGCTGGTATTCTATCTTGTATTTCAGCATTTCTTTTTTCATCTGCTCTTATTGGAGCAGTATTTGCTGTTTTAATATATCCTGGAGCTATAGCATTTATTTGAATATTTTTGCATGCAAGTTCATTTGCAAATGCTTTAGTTATGCCTGCAACTCCATGTTTACTTGCTGTATAAGGAGGTACAAATTTTCCACCTTGGAAGGATAACATTGATGCTATGTTTATTATCTTTCCTGATCCTTGCTTAACCATTACTTTAGCAACTTCTTGGCTTAAGAAGTATAATGCATTTAAGTTAATATCCATTACAGCATTCCAATCATCTTCTGTATATTCAAGTAGTGGTGCTCTTCTTATAGTTCCTGCATTGTTTACTAAAATATCTATTTTACCATAAACTTGAATTGCAAGCTTTATAACATTTTCTCTGTCTTCTTTGTTAGTTAAATCACCTTGAACAAAGATAACTTGTCTTCCTTCATTTTCAATTAATCTTCTCGTTTCATCCCAATCTTTTCCGTGAGTAGGAATTACTAAATCTGCACCAGCTTTTGCTAATGCTACAGCATAAGCTTGTCCAAGACCAGTATTTCCAGCAGTAACTATTGCTACTTTCCCCTTTAGTGAAAAGAAATCCATTGAGAAGTTGTTTAAACCATTTGACATGTTTGTAAACCTCACTTCTAATCTTTTATCTTAAGTCTTTTATTGCTATATGATCCATATCATCAAATGTTTGGTTTTCTCCACACATTCCCCAAATAAATGAATAATTTTGTGTTCCAATACCTGAATGAATTGACCAACTTGGTGAAATTACAGCTTGTTCATTCTTCATGAATATATGTCTTGTTTCTTGACCTTGTCCCATGAAATGTATCACTGCTTGATCTTCTGGAACTTCAAGGTATAAATAAACTTCCATACGTCTTTCATGAGTATGAGCAGGCATTGTATTCCAACCACTACCTGGTTCTAATATTGTTAACCCCATTACTAACTGACAGCTATCACAAACTGCTGGATGAACATATTGGTTAATTGTTCTCTTATTCATGTTAACTTCATCACCGCATTTTACCTTGTTAGCTTTTTCTAAATCTATCTTTACTGTAGGATAAGATTTTAATGCTGGTGCTGAATTAATGTAAAATTTAGCTGGATTCTTTTCATCAGCAGATGTAAATTCAATGTTTTTAGCACCTTGTCCAACATATAATCCATCTCTATATTTTAAGTTGTATTCCACTCCATCAACTACAATTGTTCCTTCGCCACCTACATTAATAACTCCTAGTTCTCTTCTTTCTAGGAAGTATTCTGTACCTAGTTCCTTACATACTCCAAGTTTTAGAGTCTCTTTAATTGGAGTTGCTCCTCCAAATATTATTCTATCATTATGACTGTAAACTAAATTGATTTCATCTGCAACAAATACTTTTTCTACTAAATAATGTTTTCTTAAAGTTTCTGTATCATAATGTTTTGAATCATCTGGGTGGTTTGAATATCTAATTTCTAAATTCATAATTATTTCTCCTTTTATATATAATTACACTTCACTGCACACGTGTTCCTTTTTGGCCAAAATTTATTTCAAGGACATATTTATCCTTGAAATAAATCTTAATTATATGTACTTATTATATTAATAATAAGATTATGAGCTTGTTTGATTTGCACACGTGTTCTTATTTGCTTAAAATATATTTCAAGAACGATTTCATGAGTCCTTGAAACGGTTGTTATTATTAACATATCTGCAAAAATTGCACACGTGTTCTTTTATCTTATATTGACATTATATATTGTTCAGAAAACAATTGCAATAGTTTTTTTATTTTTTTATGAATTTATTTTATTTAATGTTTTTATTGAATTACCTATTTCTAGCTTTGATTCTATATAGATAGTCTTTTCATCAATACTACCACTATTATTTATCAATTTAAAAAGCAAGTCAATTGCCGCTTCGGCAATTTGTCCAATAGGTCTTTTTATTGTTGTAATAGTAGGACTTAGGAATTCACCAAATTCATTTCCATCAAAACCTAATATAGAAATATCTTCCGGCACCTTTAACCCTTTTTCAATAAGTGCCTTTATAGCTCCTGTTGCCATTTCATCATTAAAGGCAAATATAGCTGAAAAAGGTTCTTCCTTTTCAATTATATTTTTTGCTTGATAATATCCGCCTTTTACTGTAAAGTCTCCATTTACAACCAAGTTTTCATTTAACTTTATATTATACTTCTCAAATGCTTCTAAATATCCTTTTCTTCTCATTTTAGTTGAATCGAAATTTTGAATACCTTCAATTATTGCTATATCTTTATGTCCATTTTTTATTAATTCTTCAACCCCTTTAAAAGTTCCAATACTTTCATCAGTAAACACGTTAATAACGTCAAAATCTACCTTTCTATTTAACACCACTAAAGGAATTTCCTTTTCTAAAATTTCTTCAATAAAATAATCATCAGCTGCCTTTTGGCTTACTACCAATATTCCATCATAGTTTTTAGAATTTATTGTATTTTTTTCATAAGTATCTATACCTTTTACTATAACATTATATTTTTTATCTATATTTTTATATACATTATTAATTACAGTTTGGAATACAAATGGCGATGTACCATTACTTATAGTTGAAAAAAATACACCTATATTATAAGCTTTATCTAACTTCAAGCTTCTCGCATTCATATTGGGAATATAATTTAGTTCCTTTGCTGCTTTTAATATTTCTTCTTTTGTTTTTTCACTTACATTCTTTGATCCAGTTAAAGCTCTAGAAACTGTTGAATGTGATATACCAAGTGTTTTTGCTATGTCCTTAATTGTAGTAGTCATTTCTATCCTCCAAAAACATTTTAATCTATTCATATAATATATCAATATAATTAAATAATCAAATAATTGTTTGTTTTAATGACAACCCATTTTAAGATCATTGCAAATAATGATTATATCATTATTAATTAAGAAAACTTCAAGCATACTATAGCTCATAAAAAAGACTAACTTCAAACATCTTTGTATAAATTTTGTATCGCAATGTTTGAAGTTAATGTCTTATTATAATTAAACCATCTCACTCTTTTCGGAAAGTTTTATGTACATTTTTTCTTGCTGCTTTGTTGTAAACTGAAAGTAAATTTCAGTATTTGTAACAGCTTTATGTCCTAACCACCATTGTAACTCTTTAATATCCATATCTGATTCTGCTAAATGAACAGCTGTAGTATGCTTAAGTGTATGAAAATGATATTTACTTCTATCACTTATCTCAGCTATTTCACAATATTTTTTCATTAAATAATCAAGTGTTTGTCTAGAAATAGGTTTATTTTTCTGACTTTTAAATATGGGTTCAATATCCATTACAATATTATTTTCCAAAATATATTTATCTAAAGCAATTTTTGTTTCATCATCAAGCCTAATCGTATTATTTCTACTCCCCTTTAATCTTTTGCAGTAGATTTCTCCTTTAGTTGTGCTATAATCTTCTAATTTTATTAATGCAATTTCAGAAGCCCTTAATCCACATCTATATGCAAGCCTAAATATGGCTAGGTTCCTTATCATATGTTTACTTTTTAAAGTATAGATTGCTTCAAAAAGTTTCTTTGTCTCCTTCTGAGTAAAATATTTAATCTTTGTATCGTCATTCACAACAAACATTCTCCTTCGTAAAATTGTACAATATAAATATTTTGTACAATTTATTATAACATAATAGCAAAGAAGATTCCAACATTTGATATTTTTTCTAAATAATAGGAGTATTTTTCAGAAAAATCATACTTAATTTTATATATATACTATATTTTGGGCTTACAGATCCAATAAATTTAATTTTTTTTGTAAATAATAGAACAAAATATTTATATTGTCTATATTTATGATACATTTTATCAGAATAACTGTCAAAAGAAATACATCACTCAATCACTCCATTATATTTCGACTATATTTCCTTACATTTTCACATTTTATAGGGAGGTGAAGTATATAATCATTTATTTAATTTACAATTGCTAAGGAAGTTTCTTAAAAACATATTAATAATATAAATATTTGTAAAGAATTACATAAAAACAATAAAGGAGCAACTCGTATGAACTGGTTTAAGAATTTGAAAATAAAACAAAAGCTGATATCAGCTTTTATTTTAATTGCATTATTAATCTGCTTAGTAGGAATTCTGGGACTTCGCAATATGAATACAATTAATACTAATGCTATTTCTATGCATGATTATAATTTAGCTTCATTAAAAGCACTAACCACTATAAAACAAAATTTTGCAGATATTCGTTCTGATTTATTAAAACTTGTTTACCAAGAAAATAAAAACAATCAAAATGCTGCAGTAAAAAAGGAAATAGAAGAATTAGTCAAAACAACTAATTCGCTAATTGATACATATGAAAAAACTATGATTTCTGATTCTGAGCAAAAAGCATTTTTGCAATTAAAAGAAAATAAAGAAATTTATATCTCTACTATAGCTAAAATAACCCAACTGGTTGATGCAAATAATTATGATGCTGCTGATGCAAATTTTTATATAATCACTGAAACAAGAAAAAAAATATATGAAAATATGGATAATCTAATACAAAATAATATTTCACAATCAGATGATGCATATAATACGAACAATTCAACATACAAAAGTTCACTTATTACTACAACTTCAATTATACTCCTAGGTTTGATTTTAGCTATTACATTAGGTTTCGCAATTTCAATTATGATTTCTAAACAAGTAAATGAAGT
This sequence comes from Clostridium sp. C2-6-12, assembly GCF_009928485.1. Classification (GTDB taxonomy): domain Bacteria; phylum Bacillota; class Clostridia; order Clostridiales; family Clostridiaceae; genus Clostridium. Next base: position 67,608 of record NZ_JAABNP010000002.1, read on the forward strand.
TTTATCCTTTGCAAATGCTCTTGGGCAAGGAGATTTGACAAAATCAATAACTGTTAATTCAAAAGATGAAATAGGAAATCTTTCCAAAGCATTAAATAGTGCAAAAGAAAATATACAGAAATTAATACATGAAATAATGAATAGTGCTAGTGATATAAGTGCTACAAGCGAAGAGCTTTCTGCAACAACAGAAGAGATTTCATCTAAAATGGAAGTTGTAAGTGAATCTACTGAGCAAATAGCTAAAGGTGTTCAAGATTTAAGTGCTACTACTGAAGAAGTAACTGCTTCAACAGAAGAAATAAGCTCTACAACAAATTTACTTACAAGAGAAGCAGATAATGCATTAATATCTATAGATGAAATAAAAAAGCGTGCTGTAGATATAAAATCAAAAGCTTCCAATAACATTGAAAAAAGTAATGTTATTTACGAAGAAAACCGTACTAACATTTTAAATGCTATTGAAACTTCAAAAGTTGTAAACGAAGTTAAAATTATGGCAGATTCCATTGGAAACATTGCAGAACAAACAAATTTACTAGCTTTAAATGCTGCTATAGAAGCTGCTAGAGCTGGTGAACAAGGGAAAGGTTTTGCTGTAGTTGCTGATGAAGTCAGAAAACTTGCTGATCAGTCCTCCGAAGCTGTTACTAACATTCAAAATATGGTTTCACAAGTTCAAATTGCTTTTGAGAAACTTTCTAAAAGCGGACAAGATGTACTTGAATTTATGTCCAATAATGTAAAGCCTACTTACGAACTTCTTATGAGTACTGGAGTTCAGTATGAAAAAGATTCTGAATATATTAATCAAATAATTGATAAATTTGCTTCTTCTGCTAAGCAAATAGATGATGTTGTTATGCAGGTAAGCAGTGCAATACAAAATGTATCTTCAGTTGCACAAGAATCAGCTAGCGAAACTGAAGGTATTCTAGGAAGTGTTAATGAAATAACATTTGCCATTACTGATGTTGCTAAATCTTCACAAAGTCAAGCAGAACTTTCTCAAAAGCTAAGTGAAATGGTTCAACAATTTAAAATATAAACTTCATATAAAAGGTGGAATATTTATAGACAGTCATGACTTAAGAACAATACATATTAAACAATTAGATAAATTGATTATGGAACTAAGGATAATCTTAAATGAAGTATGTATTAATTCTGAGGGTGTTGAGAATTCAAAAGAACGATTAATTATAAGTGAATGTTTAGATGAATTAATCGTTGAATATATGAAAATATCAATTAAAGATTAATGAAAGGAACATGTTAACATGGATATTTTTGTTGCAAGACAGCCAATTTTTGATAGAAGCCACAATGTTGTTGGATACGAACTATTATACAGAAATGGTTATGAAAACTTCTATAGTAGCACTGACGGGAATAGAGCAACCTTAAATGTTATTGCTAACTCATTTTACACCTTTGGTATTAATAATATTACAAATAATAAAAGAGCATTTATCAATTTTACAGAAGAATTAATAACAAAAGAAGTAGCAACAATACTTCCTAGCAGCTCTATGGTCATTGAAATTCTCGAAGATATAGAGCCAACTGATGAAGTGCTACTTGCTTGTAAAAAACTTAAGGAAAAAGGTTTTACGTTAGCTTTAGATGACTTCATATTTCACGAAAAATATGTTAAGTTTATAGAACTTGCAGACATAGTAAAAATAGATTTTAAACTTACAAAAGGTGAAGATAGAAAAAATATATTAGAATTATCTAATATAAACAATAAAATAAAATTTCTAGCCGAAAAAGTTGAAACTGAAGAGGATTATCGAACTGCTTTTGAACTTGGTTATACATATTTTCAAGGTTATTATTTTAGCGAACCTGTAACCTTATCTAGAAAATGTATTCCTGTAAACAAACATATAGCTTGGAAGATTATTAACATAATAAGTAAGGAGGACTTCAACTACAACGAGCTAGAAACCTTAATGATGCAAGATTTAGGTATTTCCTACAAAATACTGAAATTAATTAACTCATCGCTTTACTACTTAAAAAATAAAGTAAGTTCTATAAGAAGGGCAATTACTTATATTGGAAAACAAGAGCTTGCAAAATGGTTATATATAATTTTATTAAATGACTTAAAGGCTAATACTCATAATGAATTAATAAGGATTTCATTGCTAAGAGCAAAGTTATGTGAATTTATATGCAGTATGAGTATCCATAAAGGCAAAAAGTTTTCAGCATATATGACAGGTTTATTTTCTTTATCCGATGTAATCTTAAATTGTCCTATTAATGTTATTGTAAATGATTTATGCATGGTTGATGAAATAAAAGATGGATTACTTGAAGAAAAAACTCCATTAAATTCAATATTAAAATTAGCCATTTGTTATGAAAAAGGTCAATGGGACGAAGTTATTTATTATGCAGATAAAATTAAAATCGATCCAAATGAAATTTCAAAAGCTTATTTAAAGTCTTTAAAATGGGCCGATAATGTATTTTATAATAATTAAAAACAAGGGATTAATAACTACATTGATAGCTATTAACCCCTTGTTTTTTTACTCTAAATTAGAATTGTAGTAACTAGTTTATATATTAAACTTAACTTTTCTTTTTAAATTTTATTATAACTTTAAATAAATCTCCATCCACCTCAACATTGAATGTTCCACCTTGAACCTCTGTAAAGCTTTTAACAATTGCGAGTCCAAGACCTGATCCTTCTGTATTTCTAGATTTATCCCCTCTTTGAAATCTTTCTACAATATCTTCTGAATCAAAGTTAATTTCCTCTGCTGACATGTTTTTAATAGTAATTTCCGCAACTTCATTATTTTCAACAATGTCTACATATACTCTTGAACCTTCCATTGCATACTTAACTACATTATTTAAAAGATTTTCAAAAATTCTATAAGTCTTTTGGCTATCTAACTTTAAAACAATTTTATTTCCTGGAAAATAATTCCTAAACTTTAAATTTGCATTTTTTATTTTATCTTCTAATTCTATTTCTGTTTGTCTCATTAATTCTACTATATCTACATTAACTAAATTTAAACTAATATTACCGCTTGTTGCCCTGCTGACTTCAAATAAATCTTCAATTAGAAATTTAAGCCTCTGAGATTTTTTATCTAAGGTATTAATATATGCGTTTCTTTCTTCTTCAGTTATATTCTCACCTTTTAATAAATCAACATAAGTTATTATTGAAGTGAGTGGTGTTTTTAAGTCATGAGAAACATTAGATATTAATTCTGTTTTCATCCTTTGACTTTTAACCTCTTCACTTACTGCTTTTTTAAACCCACTTTGGATTTCCACTAATTGCTCTTTTATTGGATTAAAAAGGCCTAAATCTTCAGCAATTTCTATATCAAGATTTCCTGCTGCAATTTTATTAGTTCTGCTTAAAAGAATTTCAAATTTATTTTTTATATCCATAAAATACTTTCTCAATCCAATAAACAAAATTGTACAATAGGCTAACGCTAATAATATCCCCCAAAAAACAGCAACTATAAATGACCATGTTATAAATATTCCAAAAGCCCATATAATGAAAAAAGCTAAAATAACAGCGGCATCTATTGCAACTATCTTTATTATAAATTTATTAGATTTATCAGTTAAATCTATACTTCCAATAGATTTAATTGCTTTTTTAATTGGATTAATAACATTGAAAATTATTTTACCCAAAACCTTAAAAACCCTGCTTAATATATTTTTTGAAATTCTAAATATTTTTACTGTAAATAATTTTTCTTTTAAATATCCCATTATTCCAACATTAAATATATTTTTAATTGATACAATTGCTGCAAATATTATACTGCAATAAATAAACCAATAAAGTATATTAAATAAGTCAACTAATATTCCACCAATACTTCTATCAAATCCAATTTGAGTTAAAACTTTATTTACAAAATCCCCATTTAATGTGTAATAAATAACTCGACTGGAAGCAAAAAACATTGAACTAATTAAGATTACAGCAATAATAACTATAAATTCAAAGGGTATCATAAAAAATGCTTTACTTAAAGTGAGCTCCTTTTCAAATTTATAAGGAATTAATGCACTCAAAAATACAATTATCCCTGAAAGAATAAGAACATATATATATGATATATTCTCATATGAATTTCTCTGAGACATTTCAACAATATTAGAAATTCTATCAGAATATTTAAGCTCTTTACTTATACCATATATAAAAGTTACATTTTTGATTGGATTACTAATTAAATGACCTTCAAATCTGCCTCTGTTATTTATGATATTTGCCAAATTAAATTGAGATAGTTGATTTTTTATTTCATTTTCATCTGCTCCATAAATATTTTTTATATTCATTTGCCCATTCTCATCAAAACTTAGCGTAACATAAAATAAATATTTATCACTTAACTCATTAATACTACTAGCACCACTTAATTGATTTAGATTCTTTTGATTATTTGATTTAATTATATTCCCGTTTTTATCTAACAATGTATATTCAAGATTTTGAAAATCAATATTCCAATCTTGCTTCCAAACACTAAAATAATGATTTAAATTATCTGTTAAAAAGTTATAATCAACAATATCTTCACTTTCAAGCTTAGGCATCAAATAAATATCACTAGGATTTATATTTTTTCCTTGCTCAGTTTTATCTGCTTCAGTATAAAGTACAAAAGTACATTGAGATAAAATATTACTAAAACCATAGTTAGTAAAAGGAGATATGGTATTTTTTACTGTAGCTACATCCTTTATCTTGGGATAAAGTGCTGTCATTGAAATAGCAACAATAACGGCCATAATTATTCCTATTAAATTAATTGAATATACTTTTTTACTTGTTTTTGTTTTAATCCTTAAATGATCGGTTTTATTTAAACTTTCATTTATATTTAAATCTTCATTGGATTCCTTATTGTCGTTCAATTTTGTATCCAACTCCCCACACCACCTTTAAATATTTTGGGTTCTTTCTATCTATTTCTATTTTTTCTCTTATATTTCTAACATGAACCATTACTGTATCAGTATTTATAGCTTGTTCATTCCAAACATGCTCATATATTGCTTCAGCTGAAAATACCTTACCTGAATTTTTCATAAGTAGTTCTAATATTTTAAATTCAATTGGAGTAAGTTTTACTTCTTCACCATCTAAGGTTACTTCTTTAGTATCTATATTTAATTCAAGTCCTCCAATAGTAAAATTATTTTCCTTTTCCTCTAAATTGTTAACAATTCTTAAGTATTTAGAGTATCTTCTAAGCTGAGAGTTAACTCTAGCAAGAAGCTCCATTGGATTAAATGGCTTAGTAACATAATCATCAGCTCCAATATTTAAGCCCATTATCTTATCCATTTCTTCTGACTTTGCAGTAAGCATAATTACAGGAAACTCATATTTTTCACGAAGCTTCATAACCATTGTTGTCCCATCCATTTTAGGCATCATTATATCTACAATGGCTAAATGTAAATTTTCTCTTTCTATAATTTCAAGACCTTCTACTCCATTACTAGCTTTAAAAACATTATAGCCTTGGTTTTTTAAATAAATTTCAATTCCATCACATATTTCTTTTTCATCTTCTACAATTAAAACATTATATAAATTCATTTTCTTAACATCCTTATACTTTAAATAATCTATATTCTTATATTCTTAACCATACATATTCTTCAGAATATGTGCCCATAAAAGTAGTGTGGCTATGCTGCAATAGGAACTTCTTTGCATTTAATAACTTTTTACGCCAAAAATGCGGTTTCTATCAATTTCACTAAATTCTTAGTCTGTAAATACTAAAGGTTTAAACTTATTCATTAATGGAAGGTAATTTATTTTCTATATTTTTTATTTTTATCTTTTTACCAAAACTAAGAGTTATATTTCTATTCCTAATTAAATCTAATCCATTAACTGCTAAAATTATCAGCACCCAACATGCAATATAAGAATATCTAGGTTGTCCTTCTGTAATTAAATAAGTTGCACCATATCCGCAAAGTATCAATAAAAATAAGCTGATACTCTTGTTTTTGTAAATTGTATTTTTATTAAACATGCCTATTAATACTAATAATATTATAACTGCATAAATAAATTGAAATACTGCTGATGCTGGAACTCCAATAATATTAACTACGTTTATTGGAAGTACGACATTACTTTGATCAACATCCCTCAATGTCCACAAGGAGCCACATAAATCACCAACACTCCATTGAAGTACAAATTTAACTAAATATAATTGTGTTAACTTTAAAACAGGAGTTGTTGTTAATCTTTCAAATATTACAGTTTTACAAAGTTTTTCTATTTTATCATAATCTCCAAGATTATCTTCAACAAGCTTTGCATCTTCTGGATTCCAAGTTCCAAAACTATTTAGATTTGTCCCTCTTAACACACTTGTTATTTTAGGTTCGCTTCCACGCCACAATGGATACTGTGTAATTTTTGCATTTTGAAGTAAAGAACTCACAACAAATATTACCATCAAATATGGAACTACGATAAAAGCCATATGCTTTACTTTATTTAATATTTTTTCATTATAATTAATAAGTAAATAAACTAAATAAGCTATTAAAACAACTAAAGCTATCATTCTAAATAAATTCCCAAAGGCTAAAATCATCCCACTTAAAATAAATAATACACTTCTTTTATGCTTAATTCCTAATAAAAAAATATAAATACTCAACAAATAAAATGGCATAGCCATATTTTCCCCGCAAAATACTCCTGTGTAAGTTATAAATGGTGGAAAAATTCCTCCAATCAATGTTGCTTCTAAGGCATATTTTTTATTACTAAAAACTTCATTAACAATAAAATATATTAATAGTAAAACGCCAACACTTGAAATTAAATTAATTATTTTCATTGCTAATAAATTACTTAATGGAAATAAGTATCTCATTAATGCCATATATAATGTAGTTACTGTAAAATGAGGAAATCGTCCTATATAACCAGTTCCATAAAATGCACTTTTATCACCATTAAGAAAATCACCTGCACATACATACATAGTTTTAAAATCTGAATTTGGAATACTATTTGCATTTAATAACCAAAATACCCTAACAATAAATCCAATTGCTAAAATTAATATAAGCTTATTATTTGAATTCATATTTCTTCCTATTAATTTGTACCCTAAGATTATTGCTAGTAATAACACAACACCAAACACAATAGTGCTTAAATTAACAGACGTAAAGGAAGCAAATATTATCCCCACACTTGCAATTAAATCAATTACCAGTAGTCCTTTAAGTAATACACACATAAATCCTATAAATTTTTCGCTTAATATGTTCATATATAATCTCCTCTATAAGCAGCATGATATTAATCAACTACTACTTTATTTTATTTAAAATGTATTTTTATTTACATATAGTAAACAAACTTATAAATAATTTGAATTTCGGTATACATTGTACCATATTAAGCATATAATTCCAAAATTTAAATAAGAAAACAATTGTTACTCATGAGTACGATTATAAGTATATATTTTATAATTAAAGATATTCTTTATATAAATCTAAAGATTTTCTAAAGAAAACCAAAATAAAGAGATTATATTAAAATTTTCATCTTAATATAACCTCTTTACTACTTTACTTCAATGACTAACATTATTCTTTCATTAGATATATGAAGATCATTATAAAAATTTCTTCAATATTGTTCTATATTCCTCATTTAAATTTAAATATATTTCCATTAACTCATTACTTTCTTCTAAAGCTTCTTCCATAATAAAATCATAATTATTTATAAATAAAACCCCTATTTCAGAATCTATTTTATTACTTTTAATCATAGTTTCTAGTATTTTAACTATTTTTTCTTTATCAAATGCTTCTTTATAACTTCTTGCGCCAAATAAAGCACTTATTATATCTCCTATAGCTACGATTCTTGCTTCTGTAGTCAATTCTTCTCCCTTAATCCCAAAAGGATAACCTGTCCCATCCATTTTTTCATGATGAAGTGTTCCTATATCTCTTATATCATTTATATTTAAATCACTTAAAATATTATAACCAATTATAGAATGCTTTTTCATAATTTCAAATTCTTCTTGTGTAAGCCTTCCTGGTTTTTCTAATATTTCTACCGGAATTGCTATTTTCCCAATATCATGAAGGACAGATGCCACCTTAATTTGAGTTAAAGTTTCTTCACCGAGTCCAGCTATTTTACCTATTTGATAACTTATTGCTTCAACTAAAATTGTATGTTTTACCGTTGCTTCACTTCTAAAATCAATGGAATATGCTAACATTTTACTATAACCTATTACTTCTTCTCTAGTTAATATTTTACTTTCAAAAAAACTATGCAATTCTTTTTCATAAGAACCATCTATGAGCTTACTTATTAAATTAAATTTTTCATCTGCTTTTAAAAATAAATCAATATGTTCTTTTAGGTAATAGCCATCCATACCTTGAATATCTTCTCTAGTTAAGCTTTTTTTATTTGTAAAAAGCCTATCTATATAATCAGCAAAATTTAGTAATAAACCTTCTTCATTAATGATTTCCATATTCTTATTTATATAATATTTATAGGTAAAATGATGGGTTAATACTATTTTATACCACCTTGACAAAGGTGAAAAATATTTTATAAATAAGGCTCCATATACTGCATGATCCAATGGAGCTAATGTATCAATTTGGGCAAGTTTATCCCTTTCTGCAACCTTATATGCACCTATATCATGAAAAACTGATATAGCACATATATCTAGCATTTCTTCATTACTATATCCACCATCAATCTTTAGTAAATTCATCATTATATATGCTACTTTTTCTCCATGATTAAAAAGTCTTGTATCTACAGAATTTATTGCTTTATGAATAATAAGTATCATTTGTTTCAATGTAACTTCTAATCCTTTTTTCATATTTACCTCCTGTTACTTATTATTTACTTATAAATGTATATCAATCTTATTAAAATTTCTATTATATTATAACACCATTGTTTACCAGAAAAAAGATATACTTATCTAATCTAACTCAATGAAGATTTCCCTATCATTTTAAACTATAAAAAAGCTGCCTTATCTTAATACACTAAAATAAGACAGCTTATATATTTTTAGTTTAAAACTAATACGAAACTATATTAAAAATTATTCAACTATATTATAACGATTATCCTTTAAAATAACATCATGCGAACTTCCTTCAACTATACTAGTCGATGAAACTAATGTTATTTTTGCATTCTTTTGTAACTCTGGAATTGTTAGAGCTCCGCAATTACACATTGTTGATTTTACTTTATTTAAGGTTATAGTAACATTATCTTTTAAACTTCCTGCGTATGGAACATATGAATCAACACCTTCTTCAAAAGATAATTTCTTATCCCCTCCAAGATCATACCTTTGCCAGTTTCTAGCTCTATTAGATCCTTCTCCCCAATATTCCTTCATATAATTTCCGTTTATATTAACTTTATTAGTTGGACTTTCATCAAATCTAGAGAAATATCTTCCAAGCATTACAAAATCAGCTCCCATAGCTAAAGCTAAGGTTACATGATAATCATGTACTATACCTCCATCAGAGCATACAGGAACATATACTCCTGTTTTTTCAAAATATTCATCTCTAGCTTTTACTACATCAATAAGTGCTGTAGCTTGTCCACGACCAATACCTTTTTGTTCTCGAGTGATACAAATAGAGCCTCCACCTATTCCAACTTTAACAAAATCAGCACCTGCTTCTGCTAAAAATAAGAATCCATCTCTATCTACCACATTTCCAGCACCAACTTTAATATTTTCTCCAAAGTTTTTATGTATATATTCAATAGTTATCTTTTGCCATTCAGAAAAACCTTCTGAAGAGTCAATACAAAGTACATCTGCTCCAGCTTCAATTAATGCAGGGACTCTTTCTTCATAGTCTCTTGTGTTAATACCAGCACCTACAACATATCTTTTTTGACTATCAATAAGTTCATTTTTATTTTCTTTGTTTGCTGAATAGTCTTTACGAAATACCATATATTTCAAATATTGATTTTTATCCACTAATGGCAGCATATTTAATTTTTTATCCCAAATAATATTGTTTGCTTCCTTTAAAGTAATATCTGCATCTGCATAAATAAGTTTATCAAAAGGTGTCATAAACTCTGAAACTAGCGTATTAAAATCCATTCTAGTAACTCTGTAATCTCTACTAGTAACTATACCAAGAAGTTTTCCGTTTGGAGTACCATCTTCTGTAACTGCCATAGTTGAATAACCTGTTTTTTCTTTTAATTCTACTACCTCTTCAAGTGTTGACGTTGGCTTAAGATTAGCAGCACTAGTAACAAAACCTGACTTATAAGTTTTAACCTTTGCAACCATAGCAGCTTCATTTTCAATTGATTGAGAACCATATATAAAGGAAATTCCTCCTTCTTTTGCAAGTGCTACTGCCATTTTATCATCTGACACAGACTGCATAATTGCAGAAGCCATTGGAATATTAAGAGAAATTTCAGGTTCTTCGCCTTTTTTGAATTTAACAAGTGGTGTTTTTAAACTAACATTTTGTGGAATACAGTTAGTTGAAGAATAACCAGGAACTAATAGATATTCTCCAAAAGTATGAGATGGTTCATTAAAATAATATGCCATTTTATCTACTCCTTTATATTTACAATATAACTATTTTATTCTATATAATAATCCTTTTTTCAAGTTTTTGTCAATATAAAAAGTTCATAAAATCAATTAATATTATCTTTTTTGATCATTTATTTAAGCACATTTATAGAATAATTTAATATTCCTGTTCCACCGCCTAAATCTAATATAATATACCAATGCCCTGTACTTGGAACAGTTATATTATAAGGTGAGCTAGTAGAGTTACTACTATAATATTCAAAACTATTGCCATTTTTGTAACGTTGAAAATTATTACTGTCTACTAAATATATATTTACGCTTCTATCTACAGTGATGATTAGTATATCACCTTTTCTAAAGTTTCCATCTTTATATGTATATCTCATGCTATCTTTATAACTCCTTTAAAATTTGTGCCTAATTAATAGCAGGCTCCTTTTCATATGATTGTAACTCCATTGATAAAACTGTTATAATGATACTTTTAGCAATCCATATCATCCATAATAAATGGAATTGCCTTTTTAAATTGTCCTCCTAAACGGGATAACTCCCCCATAACATTTTCTATTCCAGCTTCAGTTTTAAACCAGTTATATTTATTAATTCCATCAATATCTACTGGACATACAATGAAATTTGTTTCTGGATATGCCCAGGCATAAAACATTAAGCAGCGCCTAGCATGAAATGACTTACAACATATTATTGCCTTTTTTATATTTAAATTCATTTCATCTGTAACCGCTCTTGAATTAAATGCATTTTGCTTAGTCCATTCAGCCATATCCTCTCTAATTATTGCACTTTCTTTAACTCCATATGAAAGAGCAATATCCTTCATAAATTCCCATTCTGTATTGTAGTTTTTATTATACTTTTCCTGTTTTCCTTTTGAACCTGGAAAATAGCCTTTGCTTAGACTGTATTTTCCTGAAGGTAGAATATAAGGTGAATACCCTTCTATCCAAAGCTCAGCAGCTCTTTCTGTTGGTTCAGGCCAAGATCCACCTGGAACAAAAATAATATCTGCTTTTTCTGGTTTGTTTTCTACAAAAATAAATGATGTAATTTCTTTAATAAATTCTTTCCCCTCTGATTCCATTTTCCTCACCCACTTTTAAGACCATAGTCAAACTCAATTTATATACATCTTCTTATCTTATTCTTTATCAAAGTCTCTTCCAACATCACTTGCAGTGTGAGAATCTGAGCCATAAACCTTTTTAACCCCGTATTTTTCTACAAGTTCTTTAAACATATCTGAAACATAAATTTCACCACAGTAAGGCTTTCTAAGTCCAGCAGTATTTACATCTACTTCATAATTTCTTTCTTTTATTTCCTTTACTATTTCTTCTAACAATTCATTATTCTTGTATTCTAAAGGATACAACTTGTTAAAAATTCTTATTAAATTAGGATGTCCAATACGCCTTGGCTTAAACTCCCCTAAATCTGCCTTAATTGCTATTAATAAGGTTTCGTAATATTTATCATAGATAGCTTCCACCGAACCAAGTAATTCTAGAGCTTCTTCAAACCCCGGCTTCCAATCTATAGCCGTATACTTATCATCTATTTTAATAAAATGAACTGATAATATACTATCTTCTAAATTAGGGCCATATAAATCAAGTAATTTTTTCGTTCCATCTTCATACCCCTCAACAAAATCCACTTCTAATCCAGTATTTATCTTAATTTTATTTTCATATTTAGGTTTTAAATCTTTCATTGCTTCAAAATATTTTTCTGCTGCTTCAAATGATAAAGCACATTCATCTAAAAACTCTTTATTTTCCATGAAATATCCTGGGAAAGGCATGTGCTCAGTAAATGTAATTTCTTCTAGTCCTTCTTTAAGTGCTTTTTCAACGTACATTTCAAAGGAATCATCTGTTCCATGAGGACAATATGGTGAATGAATGTGTCCATCTCTTATTATTTTATTATTTTCCATAATATTATTAAAGAAAGATTTATTATCTTTCTCTAAAATTCACTTCCCTTCTATATTAGAATTCCACTCTATTTTTTTACCTTATGAGCCGTAATAATAGTATAACTATGCGCATTAACTGTTATTTCAAAATTATCTATGGTTATGCACCAGTTTTTACCTCTTCTAATTATTATAGCATTTAAATTTAGTATTTTGTCAGCACACCAGTTTACTACATCATCCAAATCTAAGCATAGATTCTTTTTAATTCTTTCAACGCCCAACTCGGTTGTGTGCAATTTTTCTAAGTTTTGTATCAAATCACGTTTATTATCATCCATTTTAGTTACCAGTATTTTCCTTCGCAAAATCTCTTATTGTTCATATTCATACATATGGTAATTACACTCTTCCATTCCCAAAGACTTATAAGTAGCTTTTGCACTAATATTTTCTTTTTCAACGTAAAGTCTTATACCTGCTATACTGTCATCTTTATCACATAGATTTTTTACATGATTATATAATTTCTTAAATATACCTTTTCTTCTATAGCTGCTATCAACATATACACTTTGCACCCAAAGGAACATTCCATTTCTCCAATCGCTCCATTCATAGGTATGCATAATTTGTCCAACTACTTTATCATCAATTTCATATACATAATATTGACCCTTCGAAGAATCTTTTATAATAGCTTCTACGCCTTTTGTTAATATGTCCATATCTAATTCTTTATCTTCTGTTTCTTTAGCAAGATTATAATTAAATTTAACTATAGTATCTAAATCTTCTAATTCTGCTTTTCTTATTATATGTAAATTTTCATCTTTATAATTATTCATTTTCTTACCTCACCTGTATTAATAATCTCTAATTTTCATTTATTATATCATATATAGGTTCTAATTAATTAAATTCATCAATTTAGAATGAAATTCCCATTGTAGAGTAGTTCTTCATTATTATATTTCCATTCCTTTTATATGTGAAAACTTCCTAATTGTAACTTAGCTACTCTTTTCATAAGTGCATAGCTTCTTTTTATATAGGTTATAAAATCCTTATTGGGGCATATCCACTCTTTTTATAAGCGATAAGTTCCTTTATTGCAGCATAGCTGCTCTTTTTATAGGTGCTTATTTTCCTACAGTTGCCATGTAAAAAGTAAATTCTTCCTCACCATCCACCTGTAAAAATTCATCCATTTTCTCCTGAGCATATGCACCAATTGCACAACAACCGCATTGGATTGATTCTGCTGCCAAGTAAAGATTTTGGCATACATGACCAGCATCTATTGCAATCATTTTATGTGCAGCTATTATTAACTTTCTTCTACTTTTTCTATTTTTAACAACAGTAATAAATTCTTCTTTTCCACATGTAATATTACTTATAGGAACCAAGTCAATTAAAATACTATCTTGATTATATTCTTTTTCCAATATAGGTATTTGAATTCCATTTGCTTGATCATTTTTAATCCTTTTCCATAAATGCCACTTTGGTTTTAAGAATTCTCTTCCTGTTTCAATAATTTTACTTATATCTATTTCCATTTATATCACCTGCACTTTATTATTTATAATATTTAAATTTAAGTTACTTTTTTAAGAAAAGACTTCTTAAATTATAGATGCTTTATGTATAAAAATATGTTTGCTATCATGAAAATATATCCTATGCCTGCAAGAAGCCCTGTTATGAATCTTCTTTTATTAGTTGAAGCTTTTATCTTAAATAATTGAAGTAATCCATCAATAGCCATTATTAAAATTAATCCTAACCCCTTAATAATACTAATTTTAATATTCATAATATAAAGTAATATACCTATTATATTTCCAACAAATATTCCAGTACATCTTGCACATACAGGAAACTGATATCCTTTATAATTAAAGCTTCTTTCGTACATTTGGTGACAGGTTAATGCTCCAAGCTTCATAAGAATAAGCCATATTTTTGTTTTTTTATCTAAATTTTGCGCCACAATTTCCACACATTCTATAAGTTGTTGTTTTAGTCTTACCTTCTCCCATTCCTAAAAGACCACAAAGAAGTCCAATTGGGCCAAAACATATATAACCTAAACATCCTTTTCCAACACCAAATCCCTTAGTAGAGCTGCTTACATCACTTACAATCTTAACATTATGACTTCCGCACTTAGGACAGCCAGTATTCATATTATTCATATCTTTTCATCTCCTAACACTAAATTATCCTAATTATACTATGAAACCTTATAATTTTACAGTATTTAGCTAAACCTAAATATCTTTGTTAAATCATGAAAACTATATTTTAATTTACATGGATTGTTAATGCAGTATTTTTTTATCACTAGATAATAATCAACTCATTTTAACGTTTTAAAATAGTGTTTCTAGTTTTTCCAGTACTCAAATAACAATTATTGGGATTAATCTTCATACATATATCTTCTACAAACTTAGTAGATTTATTTACCATTAACTTATTATCTAGATAATAAATCGCGTCATCATTATCTATTTGGTCCAAGCAAGTTATAACTATAGACTTTTTTATTTTGAAATGATCAGGTAGTTTTTTAGATGAAATTTTCATATAATCATTTTCTATATTCTCTGCTAATAAATTTATATCTAATGGTGCAAATCTAAGAGTTCCTTGAAATTCATTTTGGATATTTGTTAGGTCAACAATACTTTTATATGGCTTTTCTTCAATTTCATGTGGTAATTGGCCTGCTCCATGCCTTGTTAAATAACTTCTTGTAATATAAATTACTTCAATATCTAATTCCTTATCATTAACATCTTGTAATAAGTCTAGTACATTGCTTATACCTGTTTTAGAATGTGTTACATGCGGAAAATATTTATGATCCTCAGATAACATTAACCCTTGAGCTCCTTCAAATATAAAAATTTTATAGTTTTCCATAATATTTTCTATAGAATCTATGTGTACTTTAGATATGAAATTATTTTCTACATCATAAATGAAATGCTTTGTTATATTATAATCATATAATTTATTTATTAATTCATCTTTAGATAAAGTTAAATTCAACTCATCTAACCTAATCTTTATATATTCATCATTTATTATCTTTAGTTTATCCTTGTAGTTTTTATCAATAATATCTTTGCAAGTTATTTTGTATTTTTCAATTCTATTTCTTATTATTGATTCATTATATCCTAGTCCACAGCTACCATGTCTATCATCTCCTCTATGCCTTTCAATTATTTGATTTATGAGCATATCTTGAGGTAAAACTATAGGACAATTTAAATCAATTATTGTATTTGGCGCAATACCTATCTTTATTAGCTCCTCATATTCCTTTAAAAATAATAATGGATTTACTGAAAAATACTTACTCAAAAAAGTTGGAACTCCTTGAAAGCTTCCTGATCCAAAATGTCCAAACACATGCCTTTTCCCATTTGGAGTAACTACTGTATGTCCTGCTTGAGCGGAGGAATTATAACGGATTACTATTGGATCTTCATTAACAGAACACATATAATCTGTCATAAGTCCTTTGCCTTCATCGCCAAAATTTGAACCAATTACTACTTTTACCTGCTTCATTACTCTATCTCCTTTTTATAAAATTAATATATTCAATATATACTTGTCTTTTAATTAATGTGTTGTGATAGTAAAATTTAATACGATTTTAATGGTGAAAAATGCATAATGAATAGTTAATGATAGAGAGTTAAATTATAATTTTTTTATATGTATCTATATAAGACAACCCCTACTATAAAAAACATATAATAGGGGTTTATTATCAGAATTTTACAAGATCATTATCTGATTTAAAGCTAGGAATTAAATCCTTTATAGCATTTGTTATTACTAAATTTGTGCTGCCATCCCAGCTATGAGAAACTGAATCTTTATTTTCTCCATTTAATACTTGCAACGTTGATACAATTAGTTCAGGCAGTTTTGTATAATCTGATAATTTTAGAACTCTTTGGCCCAAGATACTTGTCCATGACTTCATAACTTCATCAGGTTGATATCTCATGTGATTTCCTTCTTCAATTACAATATGAAACACTTCATATTGCTTAGATACTAGTCTTAATAAATCTTCAGCAGACATACTGTCTGTTTGTATAGTATCTCCAAAAACCTTTTTAATTTCACTTTTAAGAACTGATTTAGGGCATTCTTCATCACCTATAGTAAATAGATAACCCTTTTGTCCTCTTTTTATGAAATTATCACATTTTGTATGCATTCCAGCAAACCACCATGGCAGAGTATAACTTTCAGAACTATTTCCCCCGCCACCATGTTCGACATAAATTTTAGTTAATTCTTTTGCAATTCTAATGTCTGCTTCAAACTGTGTTACTTGAAGAGGAGCTGAATCATACTTCACATCTCCGATCCCCATAAACATAATATGTGGATCGGAAACAGGTTTTCTATCATATATTTGAGTTGCTAATTTTTCTAAACCAACTCTTGCAATATTATCAGCAATCATTCCCATGGAGCCAGTTACATCTAATCCAATAATAATTGGTGTTGAGTTTGGGTTATCATCACTGTCACAACTTTCCCTAAAGTTAACCTTGTATGGATCTAATGTTTTATCTAAACCTCTTGCTACAAATACATCATCAACAGTAGCTTTTCCTTTAATTGTTGAATCCGCATAACTATCCCAAGCTCTTGAATCCCATCTTCCAGTTCCCATTTTATTCACTCCTTAACATTCATATATTATTAATTTTAATACTCATTTATTATTAGTAACCTAAATGCTCATACATTGTAGTCAAATAATTTCTTATATATTTTTTCTTTATCAATATTCATTTCTATAAATTTTCTTTCTCCATAACTTTGTTTAATAACATTATCCCAAAGCTTATATTCCTCTATAGGATTATTTACAGGAACGCCTCTAACCCAGTCAATAAGTGGTTTAGGAATATCCAAATCATTCATAAGGCTTATTCCAGTTTTATCTCCAAGGAGAGTTCTTCCTGCTAATCTTATAGCTTCTAAATCTAAGAGGTATGTTCCTTTTTTTGATGCTTTCATTTCTAGAGACATTATGTTATAAATCTCACTTGAGGCTCCAAGCATTTTTTCATCTTGAGGAACTGTATACCACCATCCTCCAAATAAAAATCCACAATGTAATGATGGGGAAATGTAAAAATTATCAATTGTTATTCCATTGTGTGATAGATGATTATAATGCATAAAACAAGCTATATTGTACATACTGCTTAATATCCAAACAACATGTCTTGGTGGAACCTTGCCTTCATAGTATTTTAGTATATCTCTTAGTGTATAAGCATCTTCTATTTTTTCTATAAGTATCCCTATTTTTTCATTTATTGTCTCAAATTTTCTTAGTATTTTAGGAAAATACTTTTTAAATTCTAAGCTCATTCTCTCATCTTCATATCTTAAATTATTAATTTTGTTTAATGCATTTAATGCAAAATCTAAATGTTCTTTATTAATTAAATATAAAACTGATTTATTTCCAATATAATATTTTCCAAGTTCAAATGAATACTCAACATTATATTTCATAGTGTATTTTTCTCCATCACAACTTGTCATTTTAATCATTTTATCTTCCATCCAAATGCCATCATCAAATAATTTACTAGCCTCAGAATACAATTCATTAATCTTGCTTGTAACTTCTTTATATTTTTCAGAATTCATATGCAAATCTGGATGAAACATCTTAAGAAGATCAATATGTTCTTTTTTAGCTATTTCCTTATCACCAGTAAATAATTGGTACGGATATTTCATTTGAAGGATTTCATCAACATTAAGCAATATTCTCACCTCAGTTCTGTAATAGCTAATATTAATAAGAGTTTTATCTTGCTAATTTTTCAAATGCTCTTATGCAATTTTGATCTTTTGAGTTATCAAATACAGCAAAAATTATATTATCAAAATAACTTGCATAGTTTTCTTCATACAGTAACTCTTTCCAATAATCTGAAATTAGATTTGGATCATTTCTAAATACACCACAA
The DNA here is from genome assembly GCF_009928485.1 of Clostridium sp. C2-6-12. GTDB lineage: Bacteria > Bacillota > Clostridia > Clostridiales > Clostridiaceae > Clostridium. The sequence continues at coordinate 86,276 of NZ_JAABNP010000002.1, forward strand.
CCATAAGCTCCTAAAATCAAATTTTTATTATTCTTTTCTGCAAAAAGAGCTAGTACTTTTCTCATCCTTATTTTCATAACTTTTTTTGCTAATTCTGTATCTTCTTTTTTTAATATTACTTGACCTAAATTTACAGCCGGTGCTGTTATTACATTTGCTGTAACTGGATTTTCCAGTAGCTTTAATGATTCATCACGGATGAATATAACCTCTGGTGAATAAATCATATAATCTGTATACATCATAGTTTTGCAGTTTCTATTTTCTAAATAATACTTTTCATTTTTAATTTGAGTGTCATATAGCCCACTTCCTACTGCAATGCTTTCTTCTTGAGCTAATGCTCCATTTAAAAATCCTCCACCTGGATTTTTAGCACTTGCAAAATTTAAAACTCCAATATCTTTAAGGTTTTTACCTACCAAATCTAATACAGCCTTTACTGTAGGCACATTTAATATTTTGATTTTTGCTAGATTATTGTTTAAGGAGTTTTTATATTTTTCTGTTAATAATTCTCCATCCTCTGGAGAAATAAGAATACTTTCTTCTACTGACTTTTTATGAATAGCAGAAATATCTATTCTTTTTTCATCTATAATATAGTAGCCATCCTTTAAATACTTTAATGTATCTTGAGCAGCTGCTACTCTTAATTCTTTTTTCATTTATTTCACTTCCTTCTATTTTCAAATTGGCAAATGTAAATACTCCATTCAAATACCTTATAATGGTTACTATTTCCCATAGTGTAATCTATCTCTAATTTCTTTTAATGAGTAATCGCGAATTAACTTTCCATCCTTAAATACAACTTCTAATAAATTATCTGTACTTTCCTCTTGCTCTTTAATAGTAAGTTCATCCTTATAAAGAACATCATCCCCCTCTTTATATACATAACACATACCCTTTTGGGATTTTTTAAAGTTTCCTGTATCAGTTTTTGGATCTTTGAATATAAACTTTTCTTTTCCATTTATGACTGCATGAGTAGCTTTAAGTGCAAAACCAAAAGTATCACGAGTATTATATTGATAAGTATATGATCCAATTCCAAAGACACAATTGCTTACTGCAAAGCCTTTTTCAGCTAATTGTCTGCAGATTTCTTCACATCTTTCTACAGTTATGCTATCTCCATAAATTGTTCCAATATGGGAATCAAGAACTTTATATCCTTTTGAATTTACTTCTCCGCCAAATATCTCCCAAAGAAGTTCAACAGTTCCCTTATAGGCTGGAGAATCTTTTTCTGCTTCATTATCTCCACATATTATTTTAATAGGATCTCCGCTATCCCCTCTAATAACAATCTTTCCATCTCTATTTAAAATGTCTTTTTTTAATATAGGAAGGATATTAGTTATAAGATTCCAATAATCATAAGTATCAGAAACAATACTTAAAATTCCATTTGGGAATATTTCAGTAACTAATCTTTTATATGCTTTAAGCTCATCAGTTCCATAAGTGCACATAACACTATGTTCAGTAGATGGATTCCCAAGTCCTACAATTTCGTTCTCAACATTGCAGTTATAATATTTTTCTAAATAAAGAATAGATGAAATTGTAGCAGTTCCAGTAAATGAAAGTAAATGTCCAGCACTGCTGACCTCAGCACTTTCTATTGAGCTAAAACCTCTCATACTAAAGTCACCACAAGCTTTAGTAACATCTCCGTTTTCAACAGTTAAATCAAAATACTTTTCAATTATTTCTCTATATCTATAAGCAATAGTAGCGCTTGTCATAGGCTGCCATATATTGCAGCTCATAAAGGTTTCAAGATAATTTACAAGCCAAGCAAATTCGTCATGAGTATTTGTAATTTCTATCATTGGAGTCTTAATATTAACTCTTGTTCCTTCTGACACAGCCTTAATTTGAATTGGAAGATATCCTAAATCATGTAGTTTTTCTATATGCACTGTGTCTGCTGCCATTTTCCCTAATGTATTAGAAATCACTCTTTTATATTCTCTTATAATTTCCTCTTTAGGAACCTTAAAGAAATTTTCATTAAAATATTCAATTAAGTATTTTTTCATAAAAGATTGCAGACCAAACATAACAACCTTATTCATATTTTCTTTTCTAGACATTCTAGGTGTCCAATAACTTACCAGCTTTGTTAAACCTGGTGCATAACACATATGATGTATTGTTTTATAAAAATCTGTTAATAATAACGGATCTATCATCTATATCTCTCCTCTCGATATGGAAAATCTCCCCAGGGGTCAGTCTCCCTTAAAAGGGGGACTGACCCCTGGGAAATATTGGATATTTCACTTTTTATCGTGTAACCTTAACACTTAAAGCTTCAATTACATCTAAAGCCTTATCATGCAAACTATCATCAAAGCTTGCGCAAAGAGTTCCATCGACACTTAACTCAGCATTTATATATTGAGCTTGAAATGTAACAACATTGCTTATTACGCACATATTTGTCACAACTCCAACTAGTTCTATTTCATCAATATCCATTCCAATATCATCAACTAGCTTAAGCATACCTTTAGGTGAAATTCCAAATGCTTCTTTATTATAATGATAAGTATTTTCTACACCTACAAATTCCTTTAGCTTACCATAAAGCTTATACCCTTCAGTATTTATATAACAGTGTGGTACTGGTAAGCTCTTTCCTTCTCTAGTTTCTAAATAATTTTCATAATGAGTGTCATAGGTAAATACTACTTTATGGCCATTATCTAAATATTTTTTTACCTTATTATATATTCCATCTTCTAAAGTTTCGGCTTTTTTAAATCCTAAGGCTCCATCAACAAAATCCTTTTGATAATCTATTACAACTAATAATTTATTCATAATACTCTCCTCCAATTTTCTTTTATTTTACCAATTAGTTATTGATAATTCTAATCTCCTATCTCTCTAATTCATTGATTCCATAGGAAACTTAAACATTAATTTTCTTCTTAAACTTAAATAACCTTCATAATATCAAACTTTTCATGTTCCTTTGATAAAATACTATTCGTTGTATATACCTTAGTAATTAAATCAGTTGTTAATATATCTCCGTCAAATATGGTATCTTCACAATGAGCTACAACTAAATATATTTCAACCGCACCCATTTCTTTTAGCTTTTGAGCTGTTAATATAAATGTACCGCCTTTAGAACATAAATCATCTGAAATTATAGCTCTAAATTCCTTCCTTGATACTTCTCCATTAATTTCAAGTTTTTTAATATAACCTGTTTTAAAATCCCTTTCTTTGTTTGCAGTTAATACTTTCTCATATTTTATTTGCTTTCCATATCTTTTTGCAGCACCTGCATCTGGATAAATAATGTATAAGTCATCTTTATTTCCATCAATTTCACTTAACAATTTCTCTGTCAAAACTTTTGTCATATTTATAATTTTCACTCTATCAAGCAATGCAACACATACATCTGAATGAGGTTCATAAATTAATACTTCTTCAAATGCTAAGGAATTTATTAATCTGCACAAATGCTTTAATGTAAACACAGTCATTCCTTCTGTTCTATCCATTCTACTATATGGCATATATAAAATTTCTAAACTACACTTTGTATTTAATCCATCTAAATGTCCTTTTAAAAAAATCAAATGTGTAATATCCTCATCATTTTCAAATTTAAATTTTATTTTATTCACTTCAATCATCTTAATATTCAAATTTTCACTATTTATTAAGCTCTCACCATTAGGAAATTTTTTTACCTCTACCTTTTCTTCATTTAAATAAATCATTTTCTCCCCCTCTTTCTCAATTAAAAATTATGTTCCCATTTTTCATTAAACTTAAATACTTTTGCAGGTCTAAATGGCTTTCCTTCTATTGTTTCATCTGTTTCTACAATCATATTTTCCATTTTTCTTCTAAAATTTAATATTTCTCTTCCCATAATTGCTTCATATACATTTTGAAGTTCTTTAACTGTGAACAATCTTGGAAGTAAATTCAAAGCTATTGGTGTATATTCAACTTTATTTCGAATTCTATCAATTGCATAGTCAATTATTTCATAATGATCAAAAGCTAACTCCTCAGTACTATCCTCTAAATACTTATAAGAAATATCTTTTCTTCTTAAAATACTTTTTTCAATTTTTTCTGTAACCTCATAATTTACTTTTATATCTTCAGCTTCAAATATTAATAAGTATTTTCTTACTATATATTTTTCATCATCTTCTGTTTTAATTAATTTTTTTTCTATCCAAAACCATTTAGTTTCCTTAACAGAATCATCTTTATTAAAGTTAATTCTATCTTTTGATATTAAAGCTACATTTCCAACACTTATAACTCGTGTTCTAGGATCTCTACTAACTTCTCCAAAGGTATATAATTGTTCAATATAAACATTATCAATTCCTGTTTCCTCTTTTAATTTTCTTATTGCTCCAGCTTCCAAACTTTCGCTAGTATTTACAAATCCTCCTGGAATAGCCCATTTTCCTTTAGCTGGATAATCATCTCTCTTAATAAGCAGCACCTGTAATCCCTTTTTAGGAACCTTACGTGAATTTTCTTCTTTTATATCATCTGTCGTAAATATTATTACATCATTTGTAACACTTGGCCTATCAAAAATCTCAGGATTATATTGCTTTAAAAATTCTTCTTCATCATTAATAATCTTTTTTTTACACAAAACCTTCACCTCTATCGCAAAAATAATTATATTCCTTTGTATACTCTATATTACTTCTATATATTGGATTTTGCATTAATAATTTATTATTCTAACGAGTTACTTTCTATCACTTAGATATTATCAAATTGATATTATGTATTTATATTATACTATATGTTTCGATTTGTAAATAGTTCCATATAAAATTTTTTATTTTATATGGAACTATGAAGATTAGATTCATATAATAACAGTCATCATATATATTCATTAGAATTAGTGACCATGAACATTATCAGACACTGGTTCTTTCGTAACGCAAAATAAAAGTATAGATTTAACTGAGTTATTTCTATACTTTTATCCTAATTATATCTTATAAAAACTGGATTAATATTTTGTACTTATAAAAAATATTTAAAATTTAAATTTTGATATTTCAGTAATTAACTTATTTGTGCTTTCTTTTGAATTTTGTACATTAGAAATTACAGCATTTGTTTTTTCTTTTATATCTATTACTTTAGATGCAATTTGTGTGGTTCCTTCTGCTCCATCATTTGACGCTTCTGTAACTTGGTCTATTGTTTTTAGTATATCTTGTATAGATGCTAGAAGTTCTTCTGATGTTGCACTAAAGTCAGTTACTAAATTATTTACAAATTGTGCATCACTGTTATATTTATTAGATACGTCAATCATAGATTTATAATCATCATTTACATTTGTTGAAATGTATTTTAATAATTTTGATGAATTATCTGATAGATCTTTTACTGAATCAGTAACCTTTTGAGTAACATTATTAATTTCAGAAACTATATTCTTAGATTCTTCAGCTAACTTCCTTACTTCTTCTGCAACAACTGCAAAGCCTCTACCTGCATCTCCTGCTCTTGCTGCTTCTATGGCTGCATTTAATGCTAATAAATCTGTTTGAGCTGCTATTTCTATTATAGATTGAGATAATATACTAATTCTGGCTACAACCTGTGAATTGTCGATTGCTTTTTCAAGGCTACTTTGTGTTTCCCTAAATATATTTTCAGCAGTTTCTTGGGATTTAAGCGTTTGTTTTTTTACATCAACAGCACTTTTTTGTATTCCTTCTACTGAAATTAATCCATCTTGGATTTTATCTGAAATTCCAGACACTGCCTTTTCAATTTCATGAGAAGTTGCTAACATTTCTTCAGAAGATGCAGCTGTCTCTTCCATTCCAGCGGCTATATTTTCAGTATTAGCTGAAACCTCTTCTATACTCTTTGATAATTCATTAATTTTATTATTTATATCATTATTTATAGTTATTACATTTTCAGTGCTATCATTAACACCCTTAATTATATATCTTAAATTAGATAAAAATTTATTTAAACTGCTTGCTAACCCTGCGATTTCATCTTTTGATTTAACTTTAATGTCCTTTGTTAAATCTCCTCCTCTTTCAGCAAGATCATCAAGTTCTTTTTTGATACTACTTAATGAGTCAACTATTTGTTTTATTAATATAAATGCAACTATGATTGAAACAGATGCTAAAGCTATTATTACAATTATAGATATATATTTAACTCTTAGGTACGTTTCATCTCCTTGTTTACTATAATCATTTGAAACTTTTTGATCATACTCAACTAATTTTAATAATGAATCTGATGCTGTATCAAAAAGTTTTTTTGAATCACTATTCATTATTTTCATTGCTTCTTCACTTTTGAGTTCTCTACTTAGAGTTATTACCTTTTCATGTATTTTTAAATATTCATTCCAATCAGCTTTAAAAGTTTCAAACAATTTTTTGTCTTCTGAACTATGAAAACTTTTTTCATATAAAGTCATTTCCTTACTGATTTGATTATTTTTAGCTTCCATGTCTTTTTCTTTTTGACTCATTTCATTTTTATCTGTTGAAATTATATGCTCATATTCTAAAATTCTATAATCAGATGTCATTGTATTAATATTTCCAGATTGAATTATCCCAGGAATATAGTCTTCTGTTATATCTGTTGAGATTTGGTTTACTTTATTTAAGTTATTGATAGAGTATATTCCCAAAGAAATCATTGCTAAAATTAAAAATGTCATTAATGTTATTAACTTACCTTTTATAGATTTAAGCATTTTCATCCCTCCAATTTTTACTTAAATTAATTCTTTACCAAATTATTTTAATATTATTTCTAAAGAGCTAAATAAATTATAGTAAGTATTATAGGCAAAAATTATATTATACTAACATTTTTCGCCCTCTATCCCCTCATATTTTCGTTTATCTTTTGGTAGCTTATTTACATACTTTTCATTTTTATTTTTTCTAAAAATATGTAATATAATTACATTCCTCTAAAACAAACCTCCCATTCCTCTCATATTAATACTTCCTTAAACTCCTCAAAAATACATATTGATATAATATTCTATAAAATTATGTAAAAACCTTCATAACTTTGATATTCTTAGAAAAAATAGTCAAAAAAATGCAGTTAACTTAATAACTGCAATTTTTATAATAATTGAAATGTCCTTTTGTATAAATATTTATAATCTTCCCTTAACTTCCTTCCAGTCAACCAAAAGGTTATAGCGTTCTGTTTTAAAACGTAATACACAATAATTAGGATCTTGAGGATCACTAAAATGATTAGAAAGACCACCATACCACATTTCTTTTTTCACATCTGGATCAGTAATTATATCAATTGTACCTACGAGTGTTATATTATACTCATCGGAATTAAAACAAACTCCTGCCCTATTACACTTTCTGATTCTATTAGCTTTATCACTGCCAATTCCAGTACAGAACGTTAACCAATTAATTCCATCTGCTTTGGAAGCTGTGATGGTTGAAACTGTCGGATAACCCTCTAAATCAATAAGCGACAATTCGCAATAACTTCTTTCCCCAGTATTTTGTTCAACAATTTTCCCAGCTTTTGAAATAATTTTTTCATTCATTTTTACCCCTCCTATTTATAATGTGTATATTAAACAAAAAGGCACCACCAGACACCGTATTTATCAATTAGCTCCACACCGCATGGGCTAAAAAACAATTCGCCAAACGGCGTAATTATTTCACTGCTTTCTGCAAGGATTTCATATGCTTTTCTTACCTTCTCCTCCTGCCCTTCACCAAACTGAAGACAAAACTGCATGGTATTGCCAGTAATTCTCCTATTTCCACCTGACTGATTAGTATCATTAGCTTCACCTACTGCGATTGCCTGACCGCAAACATCAAGCTCCCTATGAATGACTGTGCCATTTTCGTCTACATCCTGAAATCCAATCTTGGCATCAAAAGCTTTTTTATAAAACTTAAAAGCTTCATCACTTCCCTTAGTATAAATTTGAATTATTGATCTGAACATACAAAATCCTCCCTTTTATAATTATTGCAAGAAATACTGCAAATCATTGATTTGATATAATATAATTTTTTCTTTATAACTTCTATTAATTACGTTTATTTTTCCTCACAATTATGTAAATGGTACTTAACTTACCCAGTTAATGTATATTTTATCGAATGTAAGTTCGCTTGTCAAACAATATTTTCCAAACAGATTCTTTCATTCTCACAAGTTTTTTAATTTTACCATTATTCATAAGCGATAACTGTCTAAGTCCTCAATAGGAACCAATACAAATGTTCTTTTAAAATATTAATCTATTTTTGACTAAAGCAAGATTCTTTCTTTAAGATAGAATACATTATCATATCATGGCAACCATCATTTAAATAACTACGTTCTCTTAAAATACCCTCTTTAACAAAGCCTACCTTTTCAAGGACTCTACTTGATTAAAAAAATCGCAAATTCATATAATCATGAATAATGCGATTTTTAGTATATTATCTATTTTAATGCACTTTTTATCTCAACATTTTTGTTTTGAGCAATTGAAAGTTTTACTTTTCCATTAGCATCATTTCCAACCAGTTTAAATCTATACTCTCCTTTTGTTAACTTTATTGTTTTATTGCCTTTATCTGTTCCTTCTAATATATTTTCTATTTCTCCTTTTGGATTAACCAAAACAGCCTTAAAATCACCGCTGTTAACATCTGAATCATAATCTAATGTAATTTCCTCATCATCTACTGATTTTAAAATCCAAATTGTATCAACTCCAAAAAAGCCACCATATTGGAATTCTATACTATTATTAGAATTATTACTAATATTATATGTTGTATGTGTGTGACTCTCAGATTGTTGTGCAATCTTTTCATTATCGTTATATGTGCTTCCATATGTATTTTTCTTATTATCGCTTACTCTGCAACCACTAATAGTGCTAAATAAAAATACTATACATATAGCTAATGCAAGTTTATTCTTTATATTCAACTTTAACTCCCCTTAATTTATCCAACCAAATTTTCCCCATCTTTAAATGCTCTCAAAAACAACTCCTCTAGCATTTCTAAATCAGTATTATTACTAGTTCCACAGTAATGAATAGTATCTTCTAAACTCCAACCATATTTCTCCAAAATATTATTAGCAAATTTAATACCTGCTTCTCCTACCTTAGGATCTGGGCTTCCTTGAACAAATATAGTTATTAACTTTTTATCTGGATGTCTAGGTGTAATAGTTTGTCCACTCATCTCAATCATTGGAAAAGTACGATCTATCCAAACTCTTGCTTGACCTGTAATTTGATAATAATAGATTGGTGAACCAAATACAATTGCATCAGCTTCATTAATAGCTTCATACATTGGCTGCAAATAATCTTTAACAGCACATCCGTCATGAGTACGGCAATAATAACAGCCTTGACATCCACGAATTCCAGAATCATTTAAATCAAATTCAATAATCTCAGCACCTTTAGATTCAGCTCCTTTTGCAACTTGTACTAATAATTTAGAAGTATATCCATTCTTTCTTGGACTACCATTGAAAATAACAACTTTTGACATTTATCTCTCTCCTTTTATGTTAACTAAAAACATTATATCTTTCTGCTTTATTTGTATCTTTATTTAATATAACAATCTGCATCCCTGATGTTCCTTTATTTCCATCCAATTCCTTAGGATAAATTAAAAAACATATATTACTATCATCAATTTGGACACAATTAGATCCAGCAATCATATAATCATCATCAAATTTTTCAAGTTCACAATATTTTGATGCATTATCATTAGGTGTAAACTTTTTATTATCTGTTTTTTCTAAGGTATCTTTTTCTATATCATATAAGTATATATTTTTATCATCTCCGTAATTATTATACATTAAGATCTTACTCTCATCTTTATTTACATTAAAGATAGTAACAGTATCACCTTGAACATAATTCATATTAATAGATTTTAAGTCTATTGCTCTATAAATTTGTTTATTTCCTATATTATAAACAATTAAACCATTAGGTCCATAAAAAATCACTTCATTTTTCGAAGCATATATAATTTCAGTAAAACAGGCGATTTGTGATTCTTTAATTGCTTTTATAACATCATTCATATCTTTATTACTTACTTCTTTAGCTGTTTTAATTTCCTTAGTATTTTTAGTGCCACATCCTGTAAAGCAATTCCCTAATATTACAATCATAATAATAATAATAATAATGAGAACTAAATTAGAAATTCTACTATTATAAATATTTTTCAAGTTAAATAATTTATTTAATGCCATATTTCTCTTCCTTTATTTCATCCTTTACGAAATTAATGCAACAATGAAACTATTCCGATTATTAATATTATATTGGCCAAGCCACATAAAACTCGTCTCATATCCATAATTTTTTATTCCTCACTTTACTCTTATTTATTTTTCCAATATGATGTAATATATTCTCTACCATTATAATTAATTGAGTTTATCAAAATAATATATACTAGCATTTTCTTACACTCGTTCTTATCTATCCAATTATTTCAAGGAAAGATGTAATTTTACCTTCAGAATGGCATTCATCCAACATGCCAAATTCTGGATCGTAAAATTTGCCTTTATAGTATAATATCCAGTGAGTATATGTTGGCATATGTACTGTGAGAATACTTATTTCTGAGAAATGAGGATTCCTTTTTGATAATCTAATGTTTTTTTCTGAGTGCTTAATATTATAATAATCTAACGCATCTATTATTTGTCCTATTGTTGTAGGACCTCTTGACCCCATTACTTTTGCTACCTCATCAATACCTATACCTGCCAGCATTGCAACACATGCTTGACCACACATTACATTAGTAGGCTCTGAAACATAAGATATCTTGTCAATTTTGCGATAGATTTTTGTAGGTTTTTGTAGGTTTTTCATTGCTCGCAACTTCTACTCCTTCCTTCACTTTATTATCTAAAATATTTATTGAAACATTTAATAAAGTACCTTTTTGAATTTTTAAATGTTTTTTCATTACACTATTAAGAAAAAATGAATAATTTCCCTTTCCTCTTGGCACAAGATTCAACTTAAATTCAACTCCATTTATTACTGTTTTAACTGCAATAACACCTTTAACTCCAAATACTTCCCATACATTAAATGGTAAATCAATTAATGTTCTACCTTTTAAAAACTTTTCATCATCTACTAGAAAATCAAATCTCTGTCCGGACATTGCTTAATGCTCCTTTTTATGTATATTAATTTAGTATTATGCATTAATTATAACATATTTTGTAAATATAATACTTTCACTTTTCTATAATTTTATATTGATAGCCTCCTCATTTATATCTTACAAATAAAATTTATTCATAATATTTACTTATAATTTTAAGTGCAATTTCTTTTGCCTTTTGTGCAGATATGTCATTACCTTTGCCGCCACTTAAATGAACTGAAAACAAATATCTTTCACTTCCATTCTCAATCATTCCAACAAACCATGCATTATTTTTACTCCCAGTTCATTTTTTACAGTATATGTAAACATTGTTATTTTTATCTACTAACATTATTTCTTTAAGAGTTTCAATAGTTTCGTTAGAAAAATCAGTTTTACCGTTAAAAATATTTGTTAAAACCTCTACTTGTTCTTTAGGTGAAATTTTCAAAGAAGATTCTAACCAAAAACCATTTAATTCTGGCAATAAATTAATGTTTCCACCTTTCCATTCACTTATATCACAGTTACCATAATGAATTTTATTAAGTTCCTCTTGCATAGTTTCTTGACCAACTTTATCTATAACAGATCTAAAATACCAAACACATGATGTTTGAAATGCCTCTTTTAAGTTCAAATCTTTATTCCATGCTTCTATAGAATATTTAGTTCCGTTATAGCTCTTTTTTGTGTCAGAAGAAGCTAATACTCCGTTCTTGAGACCGATTAATGTTGAAATTATCTTAAATGAGGAACAGGGTGACACCTCTTTATTGCATTCTTCTTCATTATAAATTTGATATTCCTTTTTATCATTATTATAAAATACTGCGCACCCTTCAATACCACTAAATGCTTCACTGTAGTCAACAGCTTTTATTATATAATTTTCGCTAGTAACCGAATTTATTTTACTCTCTTTATTATCAACTAATTTGTCATTTAAATTTGCATTTTGATTATTGCAACCGATCATCTGTATACATATCATACACGTTAACACAATATTAGCGATTTTTTTCATTTAAAATCTTCCTTCCTGAAATACAAGTATAAAATCATATAAATATTTATACATTCCATGTCAGACAAATTATACCATATTTGCGAGAATGTAAAATATATGATTTCATTACTTTTCTACTACGCTAAATCATCATTACATGTTACAGCATTTTAAAATTTCACACAAAAAAATTTCAAATTCAAGTTACCAAAGTTCATAATGCACTATATCTTCAATTTTCTTTCTTGGACGTGCTTTAGGAGTTTCGTCAGAATAACCAACAGTTATTACTCCTACTACATATTTATCATGGGGTATATTTAAAACTGGTCTAATTTCTTCTTGTGTAAACTCTGCAACCCAGCAAGCTCCAAGACCTAAATTAGTAGCTTCCAGCAACATGTATCCTGCTGAAATTGATGTGTCTCTAATTATTCTTTTCACTTCATCTTGTGGACTTTTATCATCTAAATATACATCTATATCTTCTTTTATTCTGCAACGCACATCTGCAACACATACGATAAAAATAGGTGCTGTTAGCATCCACTTTTGATTATGAGAAGCCTCCATTACTTTTCGTCTCATTTCTTCAGATTTTACTACTATATAATGCCAAGGTTGTGTGTTATTACCTGATAGAGCCAATCTTGCACTTTCCAGTAATTCAGTAATTTTTTCATTTTCAACTTGCTTGTCAATATATTTTCTTATGCTTCTACGCATTTGAATTTCTTTAAGCATATATTTATCTCCCTATTTTGATTATTTTAGTACGTTATAATCTACCCAATTCATCTCTTCATATTAATTTTTAATTTTATAGCTTAATTATCTTACTTATAATAATTTCGTTCAATTTGTCTTTTGTATATTTTACTTTCCATGCAAATTGTCACACGTGTCAACATATAAATGGTGTATTTTATATTATTTTCATAAAATGACCCTACACACCTAAACTAGATATCAAAAAAATATACCATTACGAATTAATTATAGCATAAATTGTAAAATTGAATTGTTCATTTTCTAGAATAATCCAATCTTACAATTTGCTATTATTTTGTTCATTCCTAACTTAAAATATAAGTATCTCTTTATAGCTTTCTTCTATAGTAATTGAAATATCAAGCTCCTTATCTATCTATTTATTTATAAAACTCGGGATTTATACGAGCATCTGGATACCTTTCCACCCAATTCCTCTCTTCAGGCAATGCATATCCAACAGAGGAACATAAAACAGTAAATTCATCTATGCCATCAACTCCTATAAGCTCATCTGCTTTTTCCTGATAATAACCTCCTATTGCACAGCATCCACATCCTAAAGCTTCAACTGCTAAATATAATTGATGAGATATATAACCTAATTCCAAAAGCATATTTTTATGCGAGGCTGCTCCACCTGCCCATTCACCTTTATATGGGGAACATGCCCAGAAGAAAATAACTGGAGCTTTAGCTGTATAACTTTGATTTTGACTTGGATTTGTAAATGTATCAGAAATTCTTTCTTGCAAATTTTCAACACTTTTTAAAAAGACAATTTGGTGTGATAATGGTAAGTATCTCCATACTCCATTTTGAATCCCTTTAACATTAGTTATAGAAATATATGTTTCATATGAATTTCCAGCCACGGCTATTGGACGTAAATAATTTCTCCCCGAGCCATCTTTTAAATATCTCCGATATCCTCCTATTACTTTTTTAACCCCTTGTGTACACCATAAGAGAAAGGACAACTCCAATATTGACATTGGCTCAGCTGAATACTGTCTTCTACTAATTCTACTTGAAGTGCAGGTAAAGAAATCTGCTTTAGGAGCTGTTTCAGAATTGATTTCGGGTAAGTTTATAATTGCTGCATTTTCAGGAATAGTTTTCTGAAATTGAGGTTGTGGAACCCCAAGTGACATATCTGATGATAATTTATAATCAGTGTCACTTATTTGGGATTTCATAAAATTTCTATTTTCTTGGTACTTATTCATTTTGTTTCCCCCTTTAAAATAGCAATAAACCTATTATAAGGGAATAATCCATAAACTGTAAGTCTGTATTTCACTTCTAATTTATGGTATAATATTAATATACTCCTTATTAAAACCATCTGTATCTTCAACGAATTTCATAAGTTCTTTGTTAAACCTGTCTTTTTCATCATAAAAAGATGCATGTCCACTAAACTTAAACGGTATAAGCTTGGAATTTTTAATATATTTTTCTTGTATTTCTCCTAATTCAAAAGGTACAACTTTATCATGAATTCCATGAATAATTAGTGTTGGGACATTTATTTGCTCTAAATCAGAAAAGAAAACTTCATTTATCCATGCATTTGCAATTTCTGCAGTTGCCCACCCTGCTGCCTGTAATCCCAATTGGAAAAACCAATTTGAAAAAGCTTCAGTAATATGTTGATAAAAAAACATATCTCCAAAATCTTGAAGCATCTTCGGTCTATCATTATATGTTCCTTTAATTAGTTGTACTACTGCTTCCTTCTCTAAGCCATAAGGAAAATTTGGACGTTTAATAAGACTTGGAGCTATTGAAGCAGCAAGAGCCAGCTTTGATACTCCATAACCTTTATGACGAGCCATATATCTTACAGCTATTCCTCCTCCAGTTGAATGTCCTGCTAGTGTTATATTTTTTAACTTTAACAAATCAATTATATACCTAACATCATCTGACAACCTATCGAAATTATAACCTTTGTAAGGCTTATCTGAATCTCCAAATCCTCTTGTATCTATACCAATGCATCTATAACCTAGTTTGGGCAATATATCAAATTGATATTCAAACAATTTATGGCTTCCTGGCCATCCATGTATAAATAAAATTGTTTTTCCAGCGCCTTCATTAAGGTCTTCTACATAAATCTTCACATCAGGTTCTACTTTAACATAGTAGCCCATATATAATCTCCTTCAACGAAATATCTTATTTTATTATCATATTAATTTGAACATAAATTTGTTAATTATTTTATACTCATCACTCAATTATCAGTAAACTTTCGTCTTATCAGGCAATATAACAAAAGTATCGCAGTATTTTTGAATGCTGTAATAGGAAAATATATATTTACTTTTAAATTTCCCTCTGTTAAAGAATAATATTGAAAATTGACTACAGCATTTAAAATTATATACAATAAAACTAACCTAATAATTATTGATGTCTTATTAAGCAAAATTTAGAATCTTTAAAAATACAAATAGAGCCTTTGCAGCAGAACAAGAAGAAATACTTCATACCTTGAAGAAGTATTGGTATTAGCTTCATTTGTTAAAGAGGTTAGAAGTAAAATTAAGTAAACCGTATAACCAAATAAAGTAGCAATTGTAAACTTAGGCAAATGAAAGATCGGAGGAATAATATATGAATAAAAGGAAATGGTCTAATGCAGAGATTAAAGAGTATAGAAAAATACATAGTCGCATTATATATTATAATGATGAAGATTCTAATTTTTTTGTTCCAAAAGCATATGGATTTGGCTTTACAGTAAACTTTGCAAATCCAATTATTTGGGTGTTTGTTATTACAATAATACTATTTATTGTAATATCTAGATTTATGTAATAAATAAATCGCTTTGTATTCTTCATGAACTATGTACTACGGTAACTTTTAGCGTTCCCGTAAAAAATTATATATTATTAACATTATTCATAAGGATAGCATTAAAATTTTATACTAGCTAAATATTAAAATTTGTTCTCCTTAATTTTTATTTATATAATTTTATTATCACATTTTGTTGAAATCTTTCATAAATTACTTTGTAAGTGAATAACAAATAAAGGAGCAAAAACTTATGTACAAACACGATGAGTGTATGTGTAAAGCACATGAAAATTCTATGGATGAATCAAAAGAAATGCCTATTTGCAAAATGAAAGAGGATTGTATGCATGAACACATGCATGATCATATGCATAAATCAATGGAATATGCGCGTGCATATATATTACCTCAAAAATACGAAAATTTATATTCATGTAAGGAAGGTTTTCTTAAAGGAACTATTTTTGTAGATCTTTATAGACCATATCATGAATGTAAAAAATGTAAATATTAGAGGTGATATATTATGTGTGTGAAAGATTTATTAGATAATATAAGAATTTATCAATTTTGTGCAATAGAGCTTAATTTATACCTTGATAATTTTCCTAATGATAAAAATGCAAGAGAAGATTATGACAAAGTATCCTGCAAATTAACAAGCTTAGTTCACGATTATGAAAAAGCTTATGGACCATTAACAAACTTTGGTTCGGCTTTTGTACAAGAACCTAAAGCTTGGGTTAATCAACCATGGCCTTGGGAAAATTATGAAAGGGAGGAATAGAATTTTATGTGGTATTATGTAAAGACTTTAGAATATCCAGTCAACTTAAAATGTAAAGATCTTAATATGGCTAAATATTTAATAACTCAATACGGTGGGCCAGACGGAGAACTAAGTGCTGCACTTAGATATTTAGATCAAAGATATACAATGCCTACTAATAAAGCAAAGGCGATTTTAACAGACGTAGGAACTGAATCTCCAACTTCCTAAATGCAAAAATATTGAATTAATTATACATAAAAAGAGATCTAGATAATTTCTAGACCTCTTTTAAACCTTATTTATTTTTTAATTTTTGATTTTATATTTTCCATAGTATCTCTAACTGATATATATCTATATAATAGATACTTTATTTTAGAACATACTATCCCACCTAATTCTTCTCTTAATCTTTCTTCTTCATCTTCCAGAACATCTAAAATATATTCATTGTCACTTTCATAAATTCTATATTCCATATTAATTTACACATCCTTTTGATATATTTTTTCTTTAGTTATTCTGTTGCTTGTTTCAGCAATTGTATCTAAAGTAAGATTTTAAAATATTCATGTATATGAATCTAGTTTTCTATTTCTTACTTTGTCTTAATTTTAACATGGGAAAATAAAAAAATATACTTTTATTCTTAAAATCATCGCATGTAAATTGTGGTTTATAAAGTATACATTCCCTTGTTAATAAAAGAAATAAAAAACTTATAGTAAGTTATACTAATATTGACATGATCTTTAATGAACTACTTAAAGGAGCTTAAATATTATGGATACAAAGTGGAAACAAGCTGGTGAGAAATTAAGAGAAATAAGAAAGTTGACAAAATTATCTATATATAAAGTTGCTCGAAAAACATATATAACTGGACCATATTTAGCAACATTAGAACGTGGGGAAAGTGCGCCATCTGATCAAGTATTACTTAATTTAGCTGAGTTTTACCAAGTTGATCCACCTGAATTATTTAAGTTATACGATAGAATTGTCCCCCCAACATCTGAGCAGTTAACTGCCATTCCATCACTTAAAAAGATAATTACTGAAATTTCTGTTGATGAAAAATTGACATCTGAAGAAAAAGAAGAATTTGCTAAACAAATATATAAAATAGCAAATGACTTAATTAATAAGGAGTGACTATCTATGAAAAAATTTTTTATTATGCTCGAAAATTGGTTGTGTAGCGAATTTGGTTATGAGTCAGTAGTCCACTTTGAAGATACTATAATTTTTTGTGCTGGAATTTTTATTGGTATGATAATAATGGCTTTTTTAGCAGGAATCGTTGTTTTTAAAATCCAAAAGGTAAAGAACTTAGGTGCTAACAAGGTTAAATTAATTCGATTTCAACACGAAGGTGTAAGACAATATTTTGCTGACCCCAAAAACGTGGGCGAATCCGTTGAAACTCTCTTGTTAGTGATATTCAAACCATTTTTTACAAAAAAGCAATATGATATGCGTGATGAAAAAAGAACTAAATACTTTTTAATAATTCTATGTATAATGGGCATACTTTTACTTGTTTTAGCACTCTTAAGCATTTCTACAGTGATAGTTGATAACCTTGCATAATAAAGCTGGGATATTAACTATCTCGCTTTTCTAATAATATTTAGACCTTAGACTTATTGATTAAACATATTTTTTAATTACTTGCCATTATCATTCCCATCCTAGTAATTTATTTTCTAATGAGCTCCAATCATATTGCCTTGGTTCAAAATTATCAAACTTAGTCTTAGGCTTCCAGCCTTGGCTATCTATTGGTTTACAGCAATTTTGTAATTTATTTATGTTATTTATAGCCCATATAGTATATTTATAAATATTATCTGCTCCCTTTTCGGTTGCATAATTAAATGCTTCAATTACTTTATCAACTTTATCTTTTGCAATTTGCAATAGATTTTTAGCTTGTTTTTCAGTAAAGCCAGTAACATCAATTACCTTTGTTTCATCTTCTGTAACTTCAATATAATGCACTTGTCCATCTATTGGTTTATTGCCATTACTATCTACTGGTTGGCTTAAAAAGAGATATTTAAGCAATTTATATGTATTCTTTTTGCCAACTTTATTAATTTGAATATAACCTTTATTTACTAAAGATTTTAGCAACTTAGAAACTTTTGCTCTTCTTTTGGTTTTTAAATCTGACATTAACACGTCGTAGGATGGATAAGCATATCCTACAGATATATTATGGTAGTCATAGATAAGTTCCAACATATATCCTTCTTCTAATGATAAATTTTTATCTTTTTTTACTGCATTTCTAAACTTTATATAATATTTAGTCATCTTTTGTTCACCTCAGCATTATTCTAAAACGATTATTATTCAACCTTATGGTTTAATAATATACTTTTATTTATAACAAGTCAATATACTTTTCAACTTTTAAGTTGAATCTTATCTATATTTGAATAATAGTAAACTTTGTAATATAATTTAATTTGAGGTGATCACATGGGTGTTAAAGAAGACATAAAGTCTTATATAGTTAAATCTGGTTGGACTATTTCTAAAGTTCAAGAAGAACTTAATAAGAGAAATGGTACTAATTTCGGAATGCAAAATTTAAGCAAAAAAATTAATAACGAAACTTTAAGATATAATGAGATTATACAAATAGCTGATATTATAGGCTATACCATTGAATGGCATCAAAAAAAAGACTAAGAGCGAACTCCTAGTCTTTTCTCATTGCTGCTGTTGTTACAAGATACTAATTAATTAATTTAAACTTAAGTAATATATGCAGTTCCAAATTTGAAACTTATTTGATTTCTATTTTTAGAACTTTTGTTTAATATTTTAAGTTTCATTAACGGAACTTAAAATAAGTGAAAATTTAGAATAAAATATATTGCCCTCAAACTTCATTTTCTTAATTATTCATTTCTCTCTCAGCATCTTCACGCTTAATTGTATAATAACTAAGTAATTGTAGTATCTCACTATCCTCTGATAAAGATTCAATTTCTAAGAAACTATTTTTTTCAATTATAGGTTTCACTATTTCTAATTTTTCACTTGAAAGATTAGAAAAACAACTCCACCATTTATCTGTTAAACCATTATTTTCGAAATGCAATCTATATATTATCATTGCTTCTGGCATATAAAGAAGTTTTTCAAACTCGTTTTCGTTATTTCCAAATGCTTTACAAAAAAATGTATGACCTTTTCCAACTTTCCCTTTAGTAGAGTTTAAAATCGCCTGTATAGTTCTAATAAATTTTCTATTCCAATGTTTCCCTATATAGTCTCGATTACTAAAGTAATCAGGATCTTCAATTGGATGATACTTCATTGGAAATGAATAAATATTTGCACCAAGTTCTTCACAAAGGTCAACATTTAATCTTAATCTCTTGTATAATTCAACTGGAGAGTCTTCAAAATTATATAATATATAATTTGATAACTCTTTATGTCCATGTTTAACAGCTGTCCTTACAGCCTTTTCATAAACTTTATGTAGCTTCCAACTATCAAATGCGATTCGTACTGGACGAATCGGAATTTCAAAAAGTTTTTCCATGTTCTCATCATTTATCAATCTTGCATCTATTCCCTGATTAAAATCTACAAATCTTTTTCTAGATTTTCTATTATAAAATTCACCAAACAGATCCTTTACTTCATCATAAATTTCAAGTATTGTTTCTTTTTTTGCTGTATGAAATTCTAATAATCCTTTTTCATCTAATAAATCGTAAATGGGTTGCATTTTATTTATCCCATATTTATCCAACAACATTCTATACTGCTTAACAACATTTCTAATATAACCTTTATCATTATATCCATCTTTTAAATTTTTAATTGCAATTTCGAACATATTAGGTGGAATAAAATTACTTTCTCTAGTAAATCCAGCCTTTTTTATTTCATCAATAATTTGATGAAATTCACAAGATGCTAAAACATTGTTATCTAATAGTAATAAATCTTTTTTTTCGCCAAATCTTTCATTTGTTATTTTTATTTGCTTTGAAATCGGTATATGACTTTTATACTCCGGTTCTAACTTAGGAACAGCACAAAATTTACACTTATTAACACATCCACGTGTCATATATCCGTAATACGCATTACTAGCTGGATATTCGTACTCTATTTCTTCTAAAATAGAATAATCCAATGGTAAAGTATCAATAATTAGATCATTATCATCCAGAACCCCTGCAGTACTTAATGTTCCCACATACGGTCTAATACCAGTAGCTTCTTCCACTTTATCCGGAAGTATAGAAGCCATAACTCCACCTATCATTACATCATTTTCAGATTTACATAATTGTTTTACAAAATTTATAGTTTCAATTGTAATATCCCAATAAAATGTAAATAGTGTTGTAACACCTACTCTATCCCACTTTCTATTTTCTGGCAAAAAATATTCTTTATTATAAAAATACTTTCTATAATATTTTAGTAATTCAACAATAATTGGATTCTCTCTAACTAAAGGTATTTCATCAAATGATTCTTTGTTTCCTCTTCTTATGAAATTACAAATTTGCGGCTTATATTTTTCCCAAAATATAGTATTATTATTGGCATATAACTGTTCTAATAGCGATTCATATGTATCATTTAAAACTAATTCTTTTAAATTCCCCTTAAAAAAAGTAACATTATCTCCCAATTTCTTGTAATAAGTTGAAATTTTCATCAAGCCCATTGGAGGATATTTATTTTTATAATTTGGTTCAATGAGTAAAATTTTTCTATTCATTTGCTTAATTCTTCCTGTATCTTCGCCACAACCATTTCTGACATATCCTTTGGAAGTATTGCAGTAATTATTGCATATACTTTACTAATTAATTTTTGCTCCTTCCTACTATATTGCGATAACGATTGTGACATATATTTTTTATTTTTTCTATTCTCATTATCATTAATTACTTGTTCTGGTACTTTTTCTTCTTCTTTTACGTTATATTGATTTTCTATTTCTTTATATACGCGTTGAAAAACTTTGCTTACTTCGGCATCTTTTTTTCTCAATTCTAATTCGCGGTTTGCCTTAATCGCTTTTTCTTTTTCAACTTCTAATTCTTTTTTAGCAGATTCTTTTGTTTCCGCATCAATAAAACCAGCATTTTTTTCTTTTTCATTAAATACCTGTTTTTTCTTTTCATATTCAACAGTTCTCTTAAATGAGCTTTTTACTCTGCTTGCATAGTGATATATTTTATAAAATTCATCATAAAATGTCGGCTTAATTGCTTCTTCAAATTCTCTTAATATAGAATTTGTATTAAAATAGTCCCTTCTAGCATTAGGAATTAATTGATTATGGACCACAATTATTTCTCCTATAAAATAAAAATTACCACGAGGTTCTTTAAAAAATTTAGGATATGACAATGTTTCCTCATTTCCTACTTGAATGTTTTCTTTTCTTATTCTGATACCTCGCATTTTGTTAATAATAGGGATTTGCTTTTCATACTTAGTAACCGCAAACCACATCCATCCTAAAAGCTCACCACTTTTGGAAACAAATTTTTTTATAATAAGATCACTTACTTCATCATACATTGTTTTATTATCTAATGTGCCTTCATATAATTTATTCGTATACGGTTTGAATAACTGATTTCCATTTACATCTACATGATATTCATCTATTGATAACCCTTCATTTCTTGCATATTCATATATTTTCGATCTATACATGAATGAATTTGCATATGGCACTGGTGCTACTGCTTCTAAATATTCACATACTTTTTCATCATCTAATAACTCATTGCTTTCTGCCATAACTTCATCTAATACAACTTCAAAAAAATGTAATTCCCTATCACACTTTTCCTCTTTGCATGTAATTACCATATCAACTAGTTCTGATGCTGAAGGTTTCTTACTATTATCATTTATAATTTCTCTTAATAATTTTGCATCCCATACCATAATAGATTTTACATCTTCACCAGCGACAGACGAAGAAAATATTAATTTATTACAATATGCAAGTCCGCCTAATCTTCCTATTCCTCTAAAACCTTTATCTTCATTTCTATCTTTTTCTGAATCTGCAATATTAGACAACGTCCATTTAAATTTATCTTTACCAAGCCCCACTGCATTGTCATAAATAGAAATTTTATGTTTACTATATTCGATATCAATATCTATACGAGCTTCTTCTTTAGTTAAAATTCCCTGTGAAATTGCCTTATCAATTGAATCTGCAGCATTCTGTATATATTCACGATATATTATATAGCTATTCTCATACATTGCTGTTGTCAAATTCTCAATTACATTTTTTCCTATCTTAGCCATTAAAGCACCTCTTTGATATTATTTATATTGCTTGTAAATAGGTTTTGGAAATTTAATATTTAATAATGACCTAAATACTGGATTTTGTACAATATATTCTCCTTGTTTTAGACGAGTCATCATATTTTTATAAACTTGTGGAACATATTTATAATCTGATTTTGCAATTTCAATTGCGTTTGTTCTTCCATATGCATGTGTAGAACAATTTCCAGTTACCCTTGAATGAATTGCACTTCTAAATTGTTCCGCAGAAAATAATATAATGCCTAACGAACGTCCTCTCTCTGCAATATCTAATATCTGACGCAATATAGGAGAGCTTTTAGGTGTATCTTGTGATGCATATTTATTTAATTCATCAATGAAAATAACAATCTTTTTTGGTGGATTAACATTCTCTTCTTCATTATATTGACCTAGCTGTAAATCATAAATTGTTCTAATAGTATTTCCAAATACAAATCCTTGCATTTCTTCATTAAGTTTAGCAATATCTATTACATGCACTTCATTTTTTTTAATGTATTTCAAAGCTTCACCCATTCGAATCTCTTCTTTACCGTGGACAGTACCGAAAATTTCGTTATTATATATTGATTTTCGAACAATACGATTGAACTTTCTCCAACTAGCTACCGTGATTTCCTTATCTCCTTGGGTACCTGCTTTACACTTTTCTTGAACTTCTTCTAAAAAATCATCCCAATCATTTAAGCGACCAAAACCACCTTGATTTGATATTATATAATTCAATATCGAATCTATAGATTGTGTAGGGTCATCTAAGCTAGCAAACATTAGATCCAAATTTTCCTTATCATCTTCATAGGAATATTTATACATTAAGGCTTTATTTAAGCACTTTTGATCCTGAACACATTCTTTTGATAAATATGTGTTTCCTATCTTATTACAAGAATATGGATAATAATATTTTACATTTTTAAATGGCTCTGGAGTCATTCCTAATTTTTTATATACCTCAAAAGTTTCTTCTTTTTCATCTTCGCTATCAAATCCATTAAACTCATCTAGTGCTAATAAATCTTTTCCTTTAACATTAAACAATACAAATGCTACATCCTCATCATCCTCTAAATCACCATTAATACATTTATCTTGTATGGCTTTTAACAAAAACATAGAATATGATGTCTTTGCTGCTAATCCAGAAATACCTGAAATATTAAGATGAGCTCCCTCTGGTCCAATTAGAAACCTTGAATCCATTTTCACTGGTAATGTTACTTTATCTGAATCACTTGTACCATTATACATTTCTAAATAACCGCAAGTAACTGGATTTTTTACATTCTTCAACCCTAAAGCCTCTGCTACTTCATCCTCATTAGCAAGTTGCACCTGTGTATTATTAATTAATGGAATATAAATATTTTCAGAATTACCAATTACCTTCACTCTAACGTAATTCATTCCTATTCTATATGTATTTTCTACAGCATCCACATCACCGAAATCATTTGATATATAATCTGCTAAAAAGTTAGCTGTATCTGTAATATGTGATATTTCTTCGACAACACCATACGATACACTATTTCTTATATGATTAACTTTTACTATATCAAATGGATTAAGGATCATTTCCTGTTTAGTCCAAAAATAAAAATCATCAATAGTCGACGGAAATTTTTCAGTAGCAATAACTTTTCCAATAACTTTCCCCATAAATATTCCCTCCAAAATTAAAACAAGTTTAAAAACATTGTATTACTTAAATATTTACTTTTAGCAAATTTTTCTGTTACATATATTGGATAAATATGATTAGCCCATCTAAAATCCGAACCATAACATACTGGATTTCTCTCATTAATTATATTGGCTGTAATTAAATCAACTTCGTCTGTATCCAAACCATTTTTTATTTGATTATCTGTAACAAGAATTTTTTCAATTTTTAAAACTCCATCAAATGCATTTGTTGTATATTTTTTTTCCCTAATTCTTACATACCATACTGCATATTTCATTCCTTCTAAACGAGGTGAACTATACATATTAACTGGAGTTCTATGAAACAATGGCAAATCTGCAATAACATTCGAATTATTTTTTCCTTTTTTATCTTTACAATTTTCTGGATTGAATGACTTTGATGCTCCAACTACCCATCTAAAATTACTTTGAAATTTTCTTATATCTCTATCATTCTTAAGATGATCAATTTTATATTCCAAAGAGCCATCTTTTAGTAAATAGTTCTCATAGTTAATTTGGCCATTTGCAACTAATTTGCTTACCATATTCACTTCACAACTTATCATTAAATCCTGAATAACAGCGATTCCTTTACTCTCCAGTTTCTCTCCATCATCCTTTTTACTGTTATAAGATAAAATATCTGTCAACTCTAATTTATTTGCATGCAACCTTGAATTCATATTAACCTTTTTCTTTAAGTTAGAAAAAAACATTTCCTTTCTTCGCCAATCTTCCTGATTTGCAATTTTGGGAAGTGCTATTGCTAACCGCCTCTCAAAAGCAAAAGGTCTCATTTCTTTATTAATTCTTGTGCAACATCCAATTCCAACTTGTCCTGCAATAACAGGATATACTTGATTGTTATAAGCAATATCATCTACTTTAAAAGTTCTACGAGAACCATCTAAAAAATACGAAAAACATGTTCTTTCTTTTATTATACAATCCGCATATGGTTTTAAATTTAGTGACCCATTAGGCGGTGCTGTTTCCCCATATCTTTCCCAAGTTATTTCTTTATTATCATCATAATCAAAAGATGGTACATCTACCCCATCAAAACTATACTTAAATGTTTTAAAGCTTTTTCCATTTGTTTCTGATGCAATTATATCCATGATTGTACTCATACTCGCATCCTCCAAATATATATTTTGTTAAAAAAAGGCACAATAAATCATTTTTTAGTATATCATTATTTTTTTGTTTTATCAATTCACTATTTAACACAGATGTATATACCACTTAAAAACACATATTTTAATTTTAGGTGTTTTAAAATTATTCTACATCTTAATCTCATAAAACCATGAACTTAATGTTTTTTTTAACTCTTCACACTTATCCAATGATAAATATTGTGTTTCAATCCATACCCCTTTTGTATTACCCCTTACGTAGCACGTAATCCCTTTGAAATACTCTAAGACTCTATTTATATTAACCCCGTCATATGAAGCAGAGTCGGGTGGTAAATAGTTCGTAACGACATAGCCTTTATCTACAGGTTTAAAAGGTATCTTTGAATCTATTACGTTACAAAATATATATGCTAACTGCTCCCATGACTGTTTATTATATATTTCATTATCCTTCTGACTATCGCAAAAGCAAATCTCAAATATAATATTGGGAGCATCTACATGATTCATCTCATATAGTTTTTCAAATTTCACTCCTCTATTCTTAAATCCTAATTGACTAAAATTTTCACATAACTTCTTAGCATATGGGAGAGCTTTGCTATTTTCTGAACTAACCAGTGCTTCTGTACCATTTCCATTACCATCAAATGCATTCATATGTAGTGATATAAATAAATCAACATTAGCATTATTAGCCCTTGCAGCACCTTCACTCAATTCTGCATTTGCAGAGCTACCATTACTATTACAGTCAATAACTGTATGCCCATATGAAGTCAATACATTACTAATATGCTTAAAAAACTCCTGCATTTGCTCATACTCATTAACAATCCCTACAGCTCCAATACAATTGGCTGAATGTCCACCTCTTAATCCTATTATCATATTTTACTTACACCTCTTTCTTATCACTCAAGCCTTGAGTGCTTGTATCTACTATTATTCCAAGTCCAACTAACACTCCTAAGATTGTATTAAGTATATCTGCCCAATTATCTGGAAATACTTTAACTCCAAATAATTGTGTAAATCCAACAATTCCACTTACTAGTGCCACCCAAAATGCCTTATTTTTAAATCTTGCTTTCCAATCTATTTTTATCATCTGTATACCTACTTTCTTTCATTTATTTTCTTTTTAATTTCTTTTACATCTTCTTGAATGTTCTCAACTAAGTTAAATTTCTCTGCTAGCTTATCCAATAAATTTTGATATCGTACTTCTCGTTCTCCTGTAGTTTTCAAAACATAAACTAATAAACAAGCAAACATTCCATATCCTAGTCCCTGTTTTAGTGCCATATTTATTAACTCATCCATTACCTCACCCACTTTTTTCATAGTAAAAAAGGGCAAGAAAAAAGACTTCAATTAAAAGTCCTTATGTATTACCCTATATCATTTTTATATTCCTAATTCTTTTTCAACTTCACTTCTCCATTTTATAGGAACTTCTTCAATAGTCATTAATCCATTATTAATTCTTCTAATATATATACTAACCATTATTCAGTACCTCCAACAATTGAAGCTAATTCTAATATTGCTATCTCTTGTTCCTCCATTTTTTTCTTTATTAAATCCGTTTCGCTTAATTCCATATCAATAAAAATTGGTTGATGAATTTTCGCTGTTAAATCAATTTTTTCTAACATTTTTCTCTCTGGAATTTCTATTTCTAAATATTGAACTCCTCCTTGTGGAATCACATAATACCCTTCCATTTGAGAATAAATAAATCCTGTATTATCATAAATCACTAATGTTTTCACTCAATCAAATCCTTTCTATTCCTATATTAATTTCCGTATGCAATCCAATTATAATAATGATTACTGGATTGATACCCAAATGTTATTACATTCCCGACTATCTTAATCCCTGGATAATTTGGATATGTTGCTGGATTTACAGCCGTGACTGTTGCCGATGATGAACTTGAATCTAATGTAGGAACTGAATTCCACTCAACAGCTTTGGTTAATCCAACTATTGATGGTGCATTTATTGCTATATATGCATAGTTAGTATTATTATATCTAGCAACTACAAACGCTGGAGTAAACGGTAATGTAACAGATGTATACCACGAACCAGATGAATTATAATCGCTATATAAAACTCCACTAGAATAGGCTTTTCCTCCTAAACTTTGTATTGTAACATTTCCAGCAATTCCAAATATACTTTTTCCACTTACAATATTACTTGGGATTAAATTTGAATCTCCGAAAATAGTTTGAACACCAGATAAATATTGTCCTGCTGAAATTATCTGATTTGAAGTACTTGGTGTATAATTTGTTGTTGATTTACTTACAATATTTCCTGTTATTTTAGAACCATTAACATAGGCAGTTGAGCCGCTTAACATTTGCTCAGATGTTGCAGTTCCATCTGATGTTTCTACAACACTTGATTTTCCGCTCACTCCAAATATAGTTTTACTTGCCTTAATATTTGCACTTATTAAATTTGAATCTGTGGCAACTGTTCCTAATCCATTATGATATCCTTGAGGTATTGTCTTCGTAGTTGCTGCAGGTGTAATTGTCATTGCTCCATTATTTTGCATAGTTCCAACCAATCCAGTATCCACATCATTGCTAAAAATATCTCCTGCTAGTACATGGGCAGCAATAGTATTCCCCTCAGCACTAGCCTTGATAAAAAAACAATCATTTGCTGTACTATACCAGACTGTGACAGCTTTTCCTGCTGTTAATGTTGGTGAATTAGTTGTATTTGGTTTATATAAATTTTTTCCGTTTATAGTAGTCGCAGCACCACTGTTATTATAAGCAACTATAAAAGTTTTTGAATTTCCATCAATTAAATCAAAATCAGTTAATATTATTGCATTTGCTGTACCTTGATCTGTTTGAAATATGGGAATTGAATTAACCTTATTTGTTAAGTTTCCAACGGCGTCACCTTCAAATATACCTTTAATTCCATCAAACCAAATATCAAATTCAGATTGATCTGCTGCAGTTGTTGCATCAAACCAAGCTTCATATTCTGCTTGTTTTTGAACTGTCCAATTTGTAATGTCTGCATTATATTGTGTTTTCTTTTCAGCAATCCATGTTTGGTATTGATTAAATAATGTTGCTGTATCTACCTGTTCAACAGTTCCATGTACTATGCCGCATTTTGTAGCATCTAATCTTAAATCTGTTATATTAGCCTGAGTTATACTTAATACTCCTTTACCAATATAAATATCTGCAAGTCCTAATTCATATGCATTAGCATCTCTCTGCAGTACTGGTGCTGTAGGATTGGTTGCAAATGAGCCTTTCTTTACTTTTAAATTAATAGTTCTGTTCAATGTATCAAACTGCAAAACAATCTTATCTATTCTATTTAATACCCCATCAGCTGTATCTATGGTTAAAACTAGATTACTATCATTAAAATAATAATAGCCATTAATCCATGCCTTTCCAGAGTTTATTGTTACAGTCATATTTGAATTTGAAATAGCCTGCAGGCTTGTACTAGGGTTTGGAAATATACCATTACCTATAAAACTTGCAAAGTATTCCGCAAAGAAATCAGCTTTATATTTTCTATCTCCATTTACACTATTAAAAAATCCACTTTTTTCTGCCATTCTATCCCCTCAATTTCTGCTTTATTTTATCTATTAATGTAGGCACATTATTACCAAAAGTAACATTTATACTTTGACCCTTTTCCTCATATACTTCCTCTATTTCTGTGATTCTTGTATTTATGACTAAATTACACTTTTTTGATATACAAGTTACAATATCACCTAAGTCAAAATCCTTTTTATATTCCATATTGGAATTTTTATTTATGGTACTATCAAAAGTTAGGATTTCCTTAGCTTCTGCAAGTACCTCATTTCCTTTTTCTATAAGTAAATTCATATATTCTGCATCACTTATCGGATTATTCTCTTCATCCGCATTAGATAAATTCTTTTGGTCTGCAAATATTTCAAATCTATCTAATCCTTCAGCATTACCCACTACAGCTAATTTTCTATTTGTGCCTTCACCAATACCACCTACCAAAGCAATATTTCTATAATTATTAAGGCTATCAGTAAACGCCTGCTCTAGAACATTCTCAAACTCTTTACTAAAAATTGCTCTAGGATTAACATTCTGATTTATACTTCTATTAATACCTTGGTATACTTCAAATATTAATTTTCTATTTCCTATATCAAAATTTATTCTATGTCCTAAATCACTTATATTACTTAGGTTTTCAATTTCATCACCTAAGTTTTTATAGGAAACTTGATAATTAACTGCTTCAGAATAATTTTTCAAACTTCCGAAAATTATATTTTTTATCTTTCTATTTATATCTGTTGGGTTAATACAATTATGTTCTACAAGTTGCCTCATAGCTTTTTCTGCTGTATCATTTATTATTTCAGTTCCCCAAATAATACGTCTGTTTAAATATCCAGTAAGGGATTTACCTTTAACAATAATTATTTCCTTGCCTTCGCTATCTTGCTTTAAATTTATGTATTCAATGTAAGCAGCTTCAACATCACCTTTAATATAAATAATATTTTCTCTTTTTAATAAAATAAGTGCTTCAAGTGTTAAACTGCATTGCAGCTCAAACTCTCCACTCCTGTAATATCTTCTAACATATCTTAAAGAAATAAATTTATCTATTATCCCTTTGAAATTTAATTCTCTATCAAATATATATATTTCTATGATTACACCCCCAAGTATTGAGGTGTATAGTATATAGTTACCTCTAAATTATCTATATTTTCATCTGCATTATATCTAAACAAATTATCACCTGTATTTAGTTGGAGAAATGTACTTTGAAAATCTATATAATTAAATGCATTGGTAGTAATTCCATTTAAACTTGATTCCACTTTTTTATCACCAAATCCAGTGGTCAGAGTCATTATTTCTCCAGCCTCCATGACTTTAATTATCTTCATAAATTCTTGTGTATCAACATTTACTATTGATGGATTTATAACTGTTGCTAATGCTTTAAATTCAACTTTAATTCCACATTCAACATCCCCATCATTAAATACATTAACTATAAGGGAAGGTTCTCTATGTCCAATTTCTATTCCTGTATCTTCATGTATTTCTAAGTCAAAACTAAAATCACCTTTCCATAAGGCAACCTCAGCTTTTGATTCTTCAATATCCATCCAAAAAGGATTACTTGCAGTAAATGTTAATAAGCATTTATTTGCGTTGCTATTTACTGATGAAAAGTAAGGCAAAGCATCAACTAAACATTTTGTTTTAATTTCTTTTATACTATCTATATAAACTAAATATCCTTCACCAAGTTTAGGATTAAAAACCTTATTAAATTTATCTCTATAATTTATTAATTCTTCTTCACTATCAGCAATAATAGCAACTTCCATTGACTTGCTGCTGGTATCAATTGTGTTTCCTAAATAAGTTGAACCATCTTGATTCATACCTTTATTATTATAAATAGACACTTTTCCTTTTTCGGTAAAACTTAAAAGTAAAAATGGAGCAAAATTATTAAGTTCTAATTCTGCTCCTAGTTTATTTATATATTTTAACTTTTTCAATTGCTATCCTCCTAAAATCCAAGTGCTAGTTCTTGTAATACTCTTTTATTTTGTTTTGCTGTTTCTGCTGGACTTAATGCTACTGGACTATAGATATTTACAGTTTGATTTATACCAGTACCTGCAACTTTACTGCCACTTAATGAAGCTACTGCACTTGATGTGTCTACATTAGGAATTGCTGCATTTGCCATCGCCTCTGCCTGTCTTGATATTTGACCAATGGTTGATTTAATTCCTAATCCAAAGCCTTCTCCAGTATATACCCCAAGCTTCATCATAACTCTACTTGGTGAATGTATATCTAGGGTTTCTTTAACTCCATCAATAAAATCATCGCATAAATCACCAATCCAACCAGTCATGCCTTCCCATGCATCGCTTATCCCTTGCTTAATCCCCTCAACGATATTAGTCCCTATTTCAAGCATTTTGCTAGGTAAATTTGCAAATGTATTAATCACCCCATCAAAGACTTGCTGTGCACCTTTTACAGCTTCAGTAAGCATATTACTTCCCCAAGTTGTTATGTTACTTACAACTTGAACTAACCAACTCCAAATCGCTTCTGGTAATGAAGTAAAATATGAAACTATATTATTAATCCAAGCAGGCACGTTTGTAGCAATCCAACTAATTATATTACCACTCCATTTAACAAAGTTAGTTAATACATTTATTAACCAAGTCCAAATGATCTCAGGCAATTCTGAAAAAAACACTCCTATATTCTCAATCCAAACTGGTACATTAGTTGATAAATAGTTCCAAGCATCAATTCCCCATTGAATTATAGTTCCTAGAGCAAACCCTAATGCATAAGCAATTTTATTGGGCAGCTTTAAAAACCATTCACCAATTTTATTAATCCATTCTGGAATACTTTGAGTAAAAAATAATACTGTTGAATTCCAGATTTCTATTGAATTAGATTTTATATCTTCCCATATTTGAGAAAAGAATTCTTTCATGCTAGACAAAACTGAGATAGCTATAGCTGATATTTGTTGCAAGGCTTGAGGTATCCATTCTTTAAGAAAAGACCAAATTTCAATAGCCTTTGCACTTATTTCATCCCAATTTTTATAAAGTAAAGCTCCTATGACAATCAAGGCTGCAATAGCTGTAACAATAACTCCAACTGTTCCTGCAATCACTCCAAGTCCAACCCCCAATACTTCCGCTATCGTTGAAAGTGCTGAAAATATAGGTGCTAGAGCTGCACATAATCCAACCAATATTCCTATAGCTGTAGAAATAGCTGCTATTATTGCTGCAAGCGTTGAATTATTTGATATCCATGATGCAATTACTGATATTATTCCAGCAATTTGTAATAGTAATGGTGTCAATGCTAAGGTCAAATCAGCCATAGCTTGTTTCATAGCAATGACTGGGTCAGCTTTTAATTGAGCTGTAGTATTATTCAATTCTTCTTGGCTTGCCTCTAAATCAATAGTTACATTCTTTGCATTAAGTAATGTGTCAATTATAGCTTGACCTTGGTCTTCATATTTAGTCCCGAAAATTGCTACACCCAAGGCATTCTTTTTTGTTTGATCATCAACTTGATTTAAGGCAGCAGCAATTTCATTCATTGCTTTTGAGTCACCTTCTCCTCCAGCAGCAACCGCTTTACCCCATTCTCGCATTTGGTTTGCTGAAATATTAGTTCCATTAAGTAGTGCTGTCATTGAATTAGATATTCCTTGACCAAATTCTGCAACCTTAATTCTACCTTCCTTAAGTCCATCCATTAAATTATCAATATTCCATGTTCCAGTATCTACACCTGCAGCAAATAAGGCTTGTATTTCTTCAACATTGTAACCAGCCATTTTAAGCTGAGTTCCATATTCACTTATAATATCTAACTGCTCTGGTGGAAAACCAGCTTTTAATAATGAATTTGTAAGAGCCAAAGCCTCCTCATTTGTTATTCCTAATGACTTTGAAACTTCATTTACTTCTTGAATTAATTCTGTAAAATCCACTCCAGAATATGCTGCTGCGATTGTTGCAGCACCTTTTACTACAGCGGCATTAGTTTCATCACTTGCATCTTTGTTTAATGCCCATTGCCTACGAACTCCTTCAAGTGCTGCTTCCCCATCTAACCCATAAGCTTGAATTGTAATAATAACATCCTTGATTGAATCAATAGATTCTTCTGAAACATCCATTGATACGTTAATTTTTGTATTGAGACTCCCTACATCGAGTGCCTTTTCAATAACTTCATGAATTCCACCTGCTGCAACAGCTCCAGCTAAAATACCTGTTAATTCTCCACCTAGACCTTTAATAGATTCTTCAGCATTTTCAGCTTCTTCTGGTATTTTAGATAAATCTATTTTAACTTCTTTTAAAGATGCTGCATCATCAACCTTAGAAAGAGATTGTTTTAATTTATTTAATGAACCTTCTGTATATTCAATTTCTCGCCTAAAAGCTCTAAATTGGGTTTCACCTATAGCTCCCTTTTCAAACTGTTCATTGACTTGCTGCTCTGCCGATTTTAATCTGTTTAGTTTTTCACTTGTAACCTCAATTTGTGAAGCCAGTAATTTTTGCCTTTGAGCCATAGCCTCGATATTACTAGGGTCAAATTTTAGAAGCCTATCAACATCTCTTAATTCTTTTTGGATATCTATACTCTGCTTTGTAACGTCAGATAATGCTTTCTGAAGTCCAGTTGTTTCACCATCAAGTTCAATTGTAATTCCTTTAATTCTGCTATCCGCCAATTTCTCACCTCCCTTAGCTTAAACTAAATATATTTAGATAACAAAAAAAAATCACAAATTCATTTACTGAATAATATGATTTCTTAAATTAATTAATATATATTTATATTTCGCTCTAAGTATCTATATCTTACAA
The DNA here is from genome assembly GCF_009928485.1 of Clostridium sp. C2-6-12. Classification (GTDB taxonomy): domain Bacteria; phylum Bacillota; class Clostridia; order Clostridiales; family Clostridiaceae; genus Clostridium. The sequence continues at coordinate 120,567 of NZ_JAABNP010000002.1, forward strand.
CCATTTTCCTGTATCTAAATTTATGAATTTCGATAATTTTATTTCTGACTTAAATTCATCACCATACTCGCCTGCTGAAGTTTGAGTATTTAATTTGAATGATATATTGTACAAACGGCCACTTTTAGTTTTCTGAATAAGATTATTTTCGATAAAGTACGATATAATTTTATTATGTGTCTCAATATCATCACAGTTAAGATAAAAACATGCAACACCTGTTTCTTCATCACTATGTTTTGATTGGTTAACAATATTCTTTTTCACTGCATCTTCACATATTTTAGCTACAAATTTCTTATCCTTAAAAAAATACATCCACTTTCCAACTTTATTAGAATCAAATTGATTATTATCACCAACATAATAAACCCATCCACCGCGTTGTATTATTTCCATATCTCTATCTCCTTTCATCAACCAAAATTTGCATTGTTATATTTTTTATTAAGCTCCAATTTATATTACTCATCTTTAAATTAGAATTATATAAAAATGCGATATTTTCTTAAATGTATTTAATTATTTTCCTATACAACTTGTTTAGCCTCGGCTGGCTAAAACAACCTAAGTTATCTACACCATAATTATCATGACAATCCCTTTTTTCAACTTCAAAGAGTCTATGAAAATCATCCTCCACTCCAACATAGACTGATTCATTATAATTCAAAAAATCCGCATCATATTTAAACTGATCGCCAGTAATATCTATAATAATATTATTATCCGTCAACAACCACGCATGAGTCTGACTATTTTCAAAAGAACCGTCTCTATACGTGCCGCAAACATAATTTGTTTCGATACCATTTTCCAACAAATATTGAGCTAACAAATCACTAGTATCACCACAGCATCCACGCGGGAATTCATTAAATGATAAATCCTTGTCAAAATCCCTTGCCTTCCTAGCCGCATCTATAGCATCTCGAAACTGCTTTGCCAATCGCATAATATCCTTCATAATATCCTCCAACAAATTCTTATTTATACATTGTTTATAAATTAGTGTTGATTATCTAATATTTTTTCTATTTATTGGTTTATTATATCATATCTTGAAATAATGCAACATCTTAAAAATTATCAAAATCTACTTGACTAGCTCTTCTTACCTTTTGATTCGTTGGCTTGTTAATTTCTATATATTCCTCTATATAATCAAGGCACATTCCAATAGTCATATCCTCAAAATCTTCCCTATATAAATCACATTTTCTACATAATAAAATGAATGCTTCAGTAGTTATTACCTCGTCATTCATTTCATCAACATTTTCTATTTTTTTTTACTTTTAATACTTGCAGCAATAAGGTCTTGTACTTGTGGAATTATTTCAAACAAAGGAAACTCATCAAAACTATCTAGCCATGTAAGTGGCTCTGGAATATTTTTATCAGCAGTTTTAGCCAAAGTCCAAATTATATTATAGAAAATCTCAAAGTCGGCATTTTCTAATACTTCATAATTATTTTCATCTGCTTTAAACTTACTTAGTTTATTTAACTTAATTATTTCTGCAAAATAATCTCGTCCAAATTGAGCCTTAAATCTTAACGGTGTTGCCGCTGTAGATTTAAATCTAACTTCCTTATTATCTATAACTATAGTTGTTTCCATCTATATTTACTCCTTAAGCTATTATTTTTTCATAAACATTTGTAAACCATGCATCATAAATAGCTGATGGTGTTCCAACAGTAGTTTTTGTTTTTACAGCTAAGTCTGTTGCTCTTGGCGATGCTATGAAAGTTAATTCATTTTCATTTGGTTCAGTTTTATTTGATTTTGTATTTGAACCAACTTTTGACCTTGATGCAGTACAATTATATAAAACAACTCTTGTTGCTTTTACATCTCCTTCAAATTGAAATATAAGTGCAAAGGGCTTACCCACTTTGTTTGCTTTTTCAGTTATAACTAAATCAATTGAGTCTTTTTCTTCACCTAGTGCATCAATAGCAAATTGCTCTGGAATATTTGCAATAGTTAATGTTCCATCATACCCTTGATTATTGCTTGCTGAATAATAGAGTATATTATCAGCATAGAATTCTGTCATTTCTCCTCTAGGATCAAGAACTAAATTAATCGCCCCTGGAATTGGTATTGGTGTTCCATATGTAATCACTCCATTTTCAACTGTAAAAGGAGCATAATGTACATTGGTCAAACCATAATTAACTTTATTTTCTGACATTCTAAATCAACCTCGTTTCATAAATTTTCTGATATAGTCCTTCGGATTCAATGAAAGCCTCACTAGTTTCATAAGTAATTTCATTTGCATCCAATATTTGTTCAAGCCTTACCTCAGCTTGCAAATCCTTTTTTGTTGTATATAATTCTATTTGAATATTATTTACTTTTTGATATACTTTGTTATCTGCATACATATTTGATGAATAAGTAAATATATAAGCAATGTAAGGTGGAACAGGCATTGGGTTATTTTCTGTTACAGTAAAGTGAGAATAAACAACTGGATATCCAGTTGCTTTTAATACTTGTACTAATTCAGATAGGTTCATCTTTTAACTACCCTTTCAACATCACTTACAAATTGATCAATTCCCTGCTGCTCTGCTGGTTTAATATGAACCTTTGCTCCAACTCTTCCACCTATAGATTTTAAATGACCATGCTCCAGTAAATGAGTTAACTGGTATTTTGTTTTATTATGTATTACTTGAGTTGTTCCAACTTTCGAAACTCTCCACCCTTTGGCATATGCACCAGTTTGTTTAGGACTAGTCTCTCTTAGAATCTTTACTACATCCTTTGCTGCTTTTACCTTCGCTTCTTCTAATCCTTCTGATACTTCTTTTGAGTAGTTTGCCAAAGTATTAGTCAATTTTTTTGAAAAATCCTGTATTTTTGACATTCCTAAATCACCCTTTCACAGGTTAACTCTATTTCTTCAAAGCCTATTAAATAAGTTCTAATTACCTTATATCTCTTACCTTCAAATAAGATTTCCTTTTCACCGCTATACTCATAATTATTAATTACAAATATAACTTCTGGCATTAATCCACCTTTTGAAGCAGTATAGAATTCATTTCTTCCTATAGATTTTATTGCACAATAAATATCTGTTTTAACTTCCTGTGGAATTTGATTGCATATTTCATCTTCAATAAATGTTTGCTTTATTAAAGTTATTTCATAATCATATGTCATGTACTACTCACTCCTGCATGAATAATCATATTATGTAATCTAAATTGCAAATGGCGTGGCATACCAGCTCCATCCTTATTTTTATATGACCAAGCAACATAATCTACAACAAAAAGAAGATGATAATCGTTAACCCCATCAAGGATCAATCCTTTCTCATCTTCTAACTCTTTAATTATTCCTTTTATAATTGCTGTGAGGTATATATCCCTTACATCAGTTTTAATACCTATTGCCTCTTTTACTAACTGGAGGACTATTGATATATTCATTTTTACCTTCCTTATTTTGTTTTATTGTAATTAGAATATTTATATTTATAAAAAAACAGATAGTTCACATTTAATAAAACTATCTATTTATGCACAGATTAAGAAAATTGTTCATTAAAATATACGCGTACTTGATGTAAAAAAATCTAAGTTTTTTACATCACTTTTGGGAATTGTCATTTTTGGGTGTTTTATACTTAGACCATAATTTAATTATGAATTCTAAATTCATCACAATAAGATAAGTTATCAATGCAACTATTTTAATAATGTTTGTATTAGGTAAATATGCTGTAAGAACAAAGAGTATAGTAGCAATAATCTTAAGTATGAAATATTTTTTGTCAGACATCAAACCACCCCCATATTTTAATATAGTTTTTGTACAATAAATTACTATGCTGTATCATCTCATATACATATAATATCTCTAATTGCATTTATTTACAACTCATTATTTATGCAGTTGCATTAGCCTCATCAACAGCAAAAGATTTTGATACTTCTGGAATTGCACCATTTAACCCAATTAGCACATATGCTTCTTGTCTTACTGGTTTTCCATCATATCTAGCTGTTGCCTTAAATACAGTTTTATCCTCTGTAAATAAGAATTCAGTTGAACTTGCAGATTTAACATCGGATCTTTCTGCTAAGAGATATTTTGAAAAATCTCCAACTAAAACATTGTTGTCAGGAATTTCTTCGCTGAATACAACCTTATATCCAACCCCTGGGAATGCTTGATTACTTACTGTTACAAACCCACCATTAGAATTTGTTGCTAATGACATTGGAACGATTGTACCAAGCCATGTTGCTTCATTCATTGCCACTGTAATCGGACCTCTGCCTCTTCTTCCTCTTTTAATATTTTTCATAGTTTCGATTATTTTATCGAATTTAGTGTTTGTTGTTGTAAGAGTTATAATATTAGTAGCCTTTAATCCTGCATTTGCATTTAAAGCTGGTATTATCCCTAAAGGCATCTTTGTACCAGTACCATAAAGAATAGCTTTATCTAATGCAATTGCAATTGATTCTTTTAATAATTCTTCAACATGGGCAGCTAAATTTATCATAGAATCTTCAATTAAAGAATTATGAAGTGGAATAAATCCACCAACCTTGTATCCATCAACTTCAATATCGCTAAATAAATTACTTAATTCATTTATTTTGCCAATCATTTCTGTCCATACTGCTTCTGGTGCTTCTCCTGCAACTATTGCTCTACCAGTACCAGTTAATCTAGCCACTCTTACTAAACTATAAAATACAGAATATCTACCTAAATCTTCAGTTATTGTTTCAAGTAATATTTGTGGAATTGTAAGGTCTAATCCAGTAATACTTCTCTTTTCTATTGCTTGTTTTAAACTTGAATAGAAACTTCTTACTTCTTCCCTATTTAATCTTTCTATGATTTGTCCTCTAGTAGTTAATTTCTTTGCTCCCATTCTTTGTTCTCCTCCTATGTTCTTGCTTATCTCTATTTTTTCTTCAGTTTCTTTTTCAGCTACAGGTTCATTTGTTGGCTCTTTGCTATTTAGCTCTTCAAGTTCGCCTTCTAATTCAGCAATTTCACCTTCTAAAGTTGTTTTCTTTCCTTCTAACTCTTCTTTTTCAGAATCTAGCTTTGTAAATTCTTCTTCTACTAGAGCAATTTCTTCATCTGTTTTAGCTTCTTCAATTGATACTTCCAAATCAGCAGCTCTTTTATTTAAATTAGTCTCTTGAGTAAGTAATTCTTCTAAATTTGATTTCCTTTGCTGAATTTTCTTATTTAACAATAGTTGTTTCAATGCCATAATTTTTTAACCTCACTTTTAAGTTATTTTTCTTTTGTAAAATTTGTTTCTCTCTATACGCTTCAACGCTTGCTTGTCTGGCTTGGACACCAGTTTCCTCATATGCTGGAAAAGTAACTACAGAAACTTCGTGAAGGTCGACTTCCGTTATAATCCACTTAACAGTTCCATCATCTCGCCACTCAGTTTCTTCAGAAATAATATTAAAACCAAAGGAGCATTGGCTTACATCTCCCCGCTTAACTCTTTCATATAAATTAACCGCTTCAGTATCATTGGAATTAATTTTTATTTTTCCAAATAGACCTCTGCCATCAACCCTCAATTCCAATGTTCCAGATTTATTTCTTCCAAGCACCAACCTTGTATCATGGTTTATTAATGCCCTAATATCATTATTCAAAGTTTTATCTAATGCATTAGGTGCTATTTCTTCATAAGCTCCTGCCCATAATTCAGTTTGCTGACCAAATACAATAAAATATCCTTCAATACACATTTCATCATTATTACTTGCAACTTCTCTAATTTTTAGTTCTGCATTTAGGCTTCTTGTTTGCCTTGTATCCCTACTCACCATCACCACCTCCATTCAATTTCTTTTGATCTCCTATCATTCCAGCTGGAATATAGTTTTCAAGGATAACCCTTTCATCTAAGCCTTCAAGTGGTGACATTCCAAGCCAATCTCTGACTTCATTTCCTGTCATTATTCCTCTAACATACATATCTCCTCCTACTGCAGCAAGTTCGCTCATATCATAGGAATATAAACTTCGAGAATTAAATTTAAAATATAAATCTGGACTATATAAAAGCTTTCTAGTGAGCTCCTGTTCAATTCCTTTAGCAATAGGAAGAATAGTAGAATTAATAAAATTGTTATATTCATCCTTGCTGTAATTTCCAACTCCTAAGAAAAAAGCAGGCACTCCAAAAATACCTGCTACTGTTCGCTTATCCAATTGTATTGCATCATTCAAAGCTAAATCATTAAGACTTAATGGTTTGACCTGCTCCACCTTAACTAAATCTGCTGGAACTACCCAAGGCTTGCCTCCACCAGTTTCTGAAATATATTTATTAAGGATTGCATCTCTTCCTTCTTCATTTGCCAATTCATCTGTCATTGCATCAACTGCAATAATTAATGATGGCTTCCACTTATCAGACATAAAACTATTTTTAGTTTTAGCTGCCTGTTTCAAATTATTTACTATATCTTTTAATACAATCTTATATCCTTGACCCATATAAGGTTTTTCTGGGTCTGGATTAATACTAAAATGCAATAATTCATCATGAATATATATTTTGTTACCATAAACAACTTGATAACCTATAGTTGTTTCTTGAAAATGTCCTTGTGATGGCTTTAAAGGAATAAGGTCATCAATTAATCCACCACTTATTTTGGGATATACCAAGCTATTTCCTTGCCCTTCTAAAAGCATGGTATGAACAATGTTATAAACCCAAGCCTTTCTAGTCATAAGGTTATATGGATTAATATCAATCTTTCTAGATAATTCATTTTTAACCCTTACATCTCCATTATCGGTATTTTTCATTAAATGAATGGTCATTGATGATATTAAATCAGATATTTTATGAACTGCCATTTTAACTTCTGGATTATCTGAAAGCCTTGTATATCCAGCAACTGATAATGTTTCATATGCTTCACTTGATAAAAACCAATTTAATGTTTCATTTGGTTCTGACCTAATTTTCTTTGCTTTCTTATTTTTCTTTTTCATTGGTTTACTCCTCTATTCATTATTTAGCCATCTAGATGCTGAAGTTGCCTTTTCTATATTTTCTAATTTTCTTACACACGCAAAAACAGCAGCGTCAAATATATCGATACGCTGCTCTGGCATAACTTTTTCATATTGAATCATGTCATCTGTTTTTTCTATCGCTAATACATTTTGCAGACAATATTCAAAAGCATCAGAATGTAAATAATATAATTTTCCTTCCTTTGCCTTTGCTTCAATTCGCCTAAATCCCTCTGATTTCTTATAAAAGTATTGTGGCTGGTCAATTACATTAAATCCTGCTTTTTTCATTCCAAAGAAATATTCTCTGCAGAATTTTCTATCATGACCAACTTGCTTAATTTTAAATCCTAACTTTTTCATTTTAATAAACCAATTTACTACATCAGCATGGTTATTAACTGGACTATTACACATATCAAGCCAGCCATCATCTTTCCATCCGAATAGTGGAATACCATCTTCATCTGCTTTCTTATAGGCTGCTGTTATAGGAAACCATGCATGAGGGATAATAATATCAACGCCATTATATTCGCCATATAAAGCTGCTGCAGTTAAATCATGAAGCTTTGACAAATCAGCTCCTCCATACCAAGTAATCGGAATTTTTGCAAGCTCCTCTAATGTCCAGTTATAGTTTCTATCTGACCTTTTGAATTCGTCTAAATTAAAGTAAGCTTTCATAGCACTGGTATAAATGTTCATTGACTTAGCAAGAAAGTCTTTTCTTTGTTGTGGATCATTCTGTGCCTGCAAAGCATCGTTCATAATATCATTTGGTCTTATACTCACCCCATAAGCTGGATTTGCTTTCTCATGCTCTATTGGGTTTGTATAATCAATTTCTCCGCTTTCATCTTCATCTGCTTTACATATAAAAACAAAATAAGCTTCGTCCTTTACAGTTCCATCAAGTATCTTTTTGCAATATTGAAGCCTTTGATAACAAAATGAGTTCATATTATCTCCAGCTGTAGTAATCCCAATCATTAGCTTATTTGTGTAAGCTTTCATAGCTTCTTTGATAATGTTATATTGCTTTGGTGTTTTGTAAGCATGAATTTCATCAGCTATTGCTATATTACAATTTAATGAATCCTGCCTATCTGGACTTGCAGCTAAGGCTTGTATAAAAATACTTCCATCACCTAAGTCCCCTCGGATTGAATGCTCTTGATTATTATCAATAACTCTAAAATTATTTTTTTCTCCCATTTCCTCTAAGTTGAAGTTTATAAAATTAAAACTTTCTAATGATTGCTTTAAAGCTGCAGCTGTAATATAAACCTTACTTCCACTTCTTCTTTCTAGTAAACCAAGTGCCCATGCAAGTGCAGCTGCAAATGATGTTTTAATATTTTTTCTGGGTATAAAAATAAACGCCTCTTTGAAGCGTCTTATCTTAGTTCCTTTATGGTAAAAACCAAGCAGGTTATAAACTTGAAATTTATGAAAGGGTTCTAATAAAAATGGTGTTCCTCTAAGTGGAGTTCCATCTAGCTTTTCTCCTTGAGCATGAACAAAAGTTTTTTCTATGATTTGAATAACAAATTCAGCATCCTTAGGGTTAAACTCATAGGCAGGATTATCTAAATCCCTTAGAAATCTATTGCAGCATTGTATTTGTTCTCTGCAAGCAACTTTTCTTCCCTCAACAATGCTATTTGCATATTCCATTACTGTATCTATATTTTTAGCTTTTATCATTTGAAATCACTTAATATTTGCTCCAATTTAGATTTCTTCTCAATCTTTGCACCTTCTTGATTAATTCTTTTTAATCCTGCAGGTGTAAGACCTAATTCCCTTGAATATGTAATAATATCATCTCTTAACTTTTCTAATGCTAAATATAAAGGATTTTTCACAATATTAGTTGAACCATTTTTATTTGTATGTTTTATAACTATATGACCACCAGTATTAGCAAACTGCTCTGTGGTTATTTCATAATCCATTAAAACTTTAGCAAGTACATTTATTGTATAGATAAAACTCACATTATAAGTTCCAACTTCTTTCATCTTATTAACTATATCTTTTTTATACTTCTCTTGTGATTTATCAACCATGTACTCACTCCTTTCTATTCTTCTGTTCTTAAATCGCTGTATTTTATCTTTTCACCATTTCTAATCAAATAAACATCATCACTTGATTCTTTAGTTTTAATATATCTATTAACTATGACATCAACATATCTTGTGTCATATTCCATGCTGTAGCAAATACGATTAATACTATCTGCTGCAATTAAAGTTGAGCCACTGCCTCCAAATAAATCAACAACTAAGTCTTTAGGCTTGCTGCTATTTTTTATTGCCCTTACACAAAGCTCCAAAGGCTTCATTGTTGGATGTTCAGCATTTCTTTGAGGTCTTGCAATTTCCCAAACTGTATCTTGAGTTCTATCATTAACAAAATAATGAGCTGCTCCTTCTTTCCAACCATAAAGAATTGGTTCATGTCTCCAATGATAATCCTGTCTTCCCATAACAAAGCTATTCTTTACCCAAACAATACATTCAGCAAGTTTAAGTCCAGATTCCCTATATGCTCTTCTAAAGTTTTCACCTTCAGAATCTGCATGACAAACATAAATAGGTGCTCCAACAGCCATTATATTAAAGTAATTATCAAATACTTTTTTCAAGAATTCATAAAACTCATCATGGCTCATATCATCATTTTCAATAACTAGTTTATCTTTTGTTTTGCCTTCATAAGCCACATTGTATGGTGGGTCTGTAAAAATCATATTTCCAAGGTTTCCATCCATTAAAATTTGAACATCTGCTGCATCCGTACTATCTCCACACATCAATCTATTGTTTCCAAGAAGCCAAACATCTCCCCTCAAAGAAAAAGGAACCGTTGCTTCTTCTAATGCTTCTTCTTCATCGAAGTCATCTTCTAGAACTTCATCGGTCCCCATAATATCTTCTAGTTCAACTGCTTCAAAACCAGTAAATATCTTATCTAAGCCTTCTAATTCAATAGCCAGTAAATCCATATCCCACTCTGCAAATTCAGCTGTCTTATTATCTGCTATTCTAAAAGCTTTGATTTGTTCTTCAGTTAGGTCATCAGCCTTTATCACTGGAACTTCTTTTAAATCTAATTTCTTACTAGCTTCATATCTAGTATGACCTGCAACAATAATATTATCTTTATCCACTATAATCGGATTTTTGAATCCAAACTCTTTAATACTACCTGCAACCATATCAATTGCCTTGTCATTCTTTCTTGGATTATTTATGTATGGTATTAATGTTTCAATTTTGATGTACTCTATATTTAATTTATTTATCATTCGTTTTTCCTCTTTCTAATAAAATGAATAAGGTCATAACACTTCTTCACAATTTAGTATTACAAATAAAAAATATCGCAAGTCTACTCTTATTTCTGAATAGTGCGATATTCTAATTTACTATTAAATTTTTGATATAAGAATATTTAAAGCTCGTCTATAAATTGGATTTTATCTTTCTCCATGTTTACTATATATATTACAATGTTTTAATCCACTCTGATATAATATGAAGATTAGTGATCTTATCTCCTATATAGAAAATATGAGATAGTTCTTTCCTTTGATTTTCATCTAATTCAAAATCTTTAATCTTATCTTCACGTATATCATTATCCTGATCCAACTTAAACAGAAAAGACAGAAAATTGCGAGTCAATCCTTCGAACAAATTAAGTGCTACATTCGAATAATATTCACCCAATCCATTACATTTCTCCTTTCGGGGATCTAAAAATAATAATGAAACGTAGTTTTCCAATTGCCAACAATTTATATTTAAATTGACGTCATCAGCCATATGTCCATGTTGAACATTTGTAATCATCACCGCATCAACATTGCTATAGTCATCAGTGATATACGTTCTATCTGTAAATGCCCCATTTTCTCCAAAAAGATAGGAATACCACTCATCCATATCTTGAATTATATCCAGTGCAATTACGAGGATATTAAAATTTGATGAATTTGAAACTGGAAACTTTTTATGCGCATCTATAAGATAACTCTTCTGCTTATTATCCAACCGATCGATATTTTGTATACTTTGTCCGTCCCTAATATTTGATTCTATAAATTCCTTGGACTTAATATAATCATTCCTATCTGGAAAACGCTCACCTGCAAATACTTTAATGCCTTCTGAATTCTCCTGCTCTATCCTTTTAAAAAGGTCTGGACATTTAACTTCAATATTAATAGTCCTACCATCATATTCAAATGAACACTCAGGATTTTTCTTGCCATTGTATTTTGGTTCGTTCTTAAATCCACTATAATTCCTAATAATATAATCTACAACGGTAACTTCAGAAGCAAATTGCAAATATTGAGCCATGCTGATTTCACAATCTAGATGTGATTTCTTCAAGAACATTTCATAATCTGTCTCACTTAAAGTTTTCTTATAATCTTCTGAAAGCATAAAAAAGTCTTTCCAATAGCGATTACCTTTAACCGCAGCCGTTGCTATCGGGTGCGTAACTTTGGAATTTTCAACAACACTTATAATATCCTTTTTCATATCAATGTACCTCCTGACAACATCTATATAGACACCTTCCATACCAAATTACAATTTGTCTTTTAATCAATTATATCATATTTTGTAAATATAGAATTTTTAACTTTTTAAATATTATAAGCACTTCCCCCCTTTCTAAAAACTTCTCTCTATTGGAAAAGGTGCCTCCCCTCGGTCCCCTGAGGTATATTTTTATTCATTCAAAGATGGGGGGCTGCTTAGAAGTAGAAAAGGACTACTAAAAATAAGTAATCCTTCTAAATAATATTTAATTCTTATATACCTTCTCTTTTGATTCGTAATGAGCAACAATAAGCTTGTCTAATTCTTGACTAACTAATATTGTACTTTCATGCAATAAACCTTTTTCATTTATAAGTTTTATTAATTCTTCTCTGATTTCTTCCAAATATTTTCCCTCTTATTTGATAATATTTCCCCAACTTCTTTATTGTTATTATATACCAAAAATGTAATTATTGCAAAGTTATTTAAATTACTTGTCATTTTATAGTTATCAAAAATTAATTTAATATTATCTATTCTTTGTTATTCTAATAACCCAATCTTCCCCTGCCTTTGTTAATTGATTGTTTGTTCTATCATGCATCTTATCATGGCATTTGATACACAAACTTAGTAGATTATCACTAGCAAGTTTTAAGTCTTCTCTTAGCTCTAAAGGAATAATATGATGTACAGTTGCAGCTAACACACTCTTGCCATAACGCTTGCATTCCCTACACCTATATTCATCCCTTCTTAGTATCCGTTCCCTTTTACTTTTCCACTTGCTAGACTTATAAAAGCCATTCTTCATTTGATTCACTCGTTTCATTTCAATATGAAAAATAATAACCCAAGGTAAACACCCGATGATGTAAGAGCAAAACATGTAAAACAAAAAACTAAAAACAAAATTATCATCTATCTAAAAGGAGTTACAAATTTAATGACAAAAATATATCGGGTGCTTATATTGAGTTATTATCTAACTTAACGCCTTTTGCTATAATAAAATAATAACATCATTTTCGTAGTAAAAACTGATTACTTCTTGGTGAAAAACTGGTCAAATATTGGTGTAAAATTGGTCAAAAACTGGTGCATTGGGATAAATAAACTCCGTTAGTTTATTTATAATTTCATTTTTTAATTTACAGCAATTATCTTTATCTATTCCTAAAGTCATTCCTATCTCAATCCATGTTTTCTTTTCCTTCTGAAAATATCTTAATTCAACTAATTTATATTCTTCTGCTTTTAATATATCAAGCGCATTTGTTACTAATGTCTTGAGCATAATAGTGTCGCTTTTCATTTTTCTTAAATGGTTCAACTCTTTTGACATATGTTCGTCCCTTTTAATGACTTCATTTTCTACTGAACTATTAAAAGCATTCGTTGGTGAATTTCTTTCTTCAAATGAAACTCCTGCATATGAAACATCATTAACTAATCTATTTATATGTAATTCTATATTTTCAATTTTTAAATCCAAATTTTTAAAATCATATAATGTTTTTTCTGTTTTCTTAAATAAATTATTCATCCTTTCCTCCTATATATTACTGGATTGCGATTTATTAGTTATTAATCCCAAGGTTGCTCTCCATTGTCGCTAACTGTTATTAAATCCTCGTTATCAGATTGTTTTTTGCTTAATAGTTCTATACCTCCAAAACTATCTGCAATTATTTCAGTTTTATAGATCTTATGTCCATCTTTTTCATAGCTGCTATTCGATAGTTTACCAACTATCCCAACTTTAGTTCCTTTAACTAAATATGTACTTAAATTTTCAGCACCAAATGATACTATATTGAAAAATTGTACTGTTTTCTCTCCTTTTATAAATTCATTTACTGCAATTGAAAAAGTACAAATCGACTTTCCATTTTGTGAATACTTAAGTTCGCTATCCCTTGTTAATGTTCCAATCTCTATAACTTTATTCATATGTTACTTACCATTCTTTCTCTTTTTATTTTTATTTCTTATTTTCTTTAATTCATAAAAATCTATAAATCCATATTTATCACCATATTTTATTGATCTTGCAACAATACTTAATTTAAGATCTCTATATCTTTCATTAAATAACTTGATCCTCAATTCTCCCTGCTGTGTTGCTTGACCTTTCACGTCTATATATTCCTCGCTGTTATCGTTATGATAAATTAAAAAATCTGGTGTGTAAGTCATTGCCCTATATGTTTTATTAAATTTTTTAAAACCTTTCATAAGTACAAATTTAGGCTGTAACTCAAAACTCTTTATTTCTCCTTTAGCTTGTCTGGTTTTCAATGCTTCGTAATATGCCATTTCATCTTTACTAGCAAAATATATACCATCACATACAACTTTTTCATTATTGTATTTACTCAATCTCTAAATCCTCCGATTCTTACATCACAATCTGATTATTTAATAAAATTATTTGGTCTTTTAATATAAACGGAATTTCATACTTATTAACTATTTCTATAGCTATATTAAGTTGGCATCTTTTAATTGCTTTATAACTTCTTACACCAAATTCTCTTTTTATTTGCTGTTGAATATCTCCATATACTTGTGATCTAATTGAATTATTTTTATATGCATTTGATCCTTTACCTCCTAAAGCTCTAATACCTACTTTCTTAACCGCTTTTTGAAGTTCTTCACAATCTATTGTTAAAAGTGGCATATTGTCCCTTAATTCCCTTACTTCATTTTCCAATTCTTGTTGTTTTGAATCTAATGTAAATATTGCTTGAAGTTCTTTAGATAAATTTTTCACTGGATTTTTAATATCTCTTTCCATTTCCTCAAACCTTGTTACATATTCAGCTGTAAACAAAACTCCTTTTTCTCCTGTCATCTTATTAGCAACCATATCACAACCTTTTTTAGTTAATAAATAGCAAGGTTTATTTCTATTTGCTCCATCTATATAATTACTTTCTATAAAGAAGTCAGATGGGCGGAAATTTCCGCTTATTAAATATTTGATATACCCTCGTATACTTTCTAATAAATCTTTATGTTGTTTACCTACCATTTCAGAAACTTCTCTACTATCTGTTACTAATTGTCCATTTTCATATAATATTGTTAATTTATTCATTAGTTTACGCTCCTTTTTATTATCAATTGATTTCATTTGATAATGAAATTTCATAATCTTAGTGTGTTTTTCTCTCAATATATTATGAATTTCCGAATTCTACCCTTTGCCATGCTAATAAAGATCTTAATATTTCTTGTTCTAATCTTATGTTTCTAAGCCCTTCTTGACATACTGTATAAGCATTTTCTGCTAAATCTCTTTCTAATCTCAAAAAACTTATTTTTTCTTCTCCTTTTGCTAAATCTTGAATAATTGCAATTGGATATTTTTCTAACCTTAATTTTAATAATTCTTTTCTTAATGCAATTTTATATTCTCTTTCTGCATTAGTTTTTTTTACACCTAACGTTCTTAATTCATCATTTCCTTTTGTTAATGCAATTCTATTTATTTTTATCTGATCCATTATTCCCTGTGGATTCATTCCCTTTCCTCCACTATAATTTTTCCGCCCATACACGCCCTTATTACATCTTCCCTAAAGTATTTGCCTGTATTGGTTTGTAATGTCTTTAAAAGCCTGTATACTGCTTCATTTTTAATACCTAACGCTGCTTTAATTTCTTTTGTATCTAAATATTCTTTAACAAATAAAATCTCTAATTTATTTTGGAAATGTAATTTTAATTTTTGATCAAGTTCATGTCCATTAGTTCCATGCACTCCATTTGTTCCTCTGTGACACCTACGACATAAAAACATAAAATTTAACTTACAATTTTCTAACTGCTTATTTTGTTTTCTAAATATTATATGATGTAATTCCGTTGCAGTTGTTCCACATACTCCACATACACAGCCATATATCAAACCATATTACCTCCTATAATCTAAATTTCCTATCTTTTGAAGCTTGTCTATATAATAGAATTTTAAAGTTCCTGTTTTTCCGTTACGCTGCTTGCTTATGATCCATTCCATAATATTTTTATCTTGTGATTCCGGATGATAATATTCATCCCTATACGCAAATACAATAAGATCTGCATCTTGCTCAATATTGCCACTTTCTCTCAAGTCTGACATCATAGGTCTTTTATCCGTTCTCATTTCAACAGCTCTTGATAACTGGCATAATAAAATAATATTTATATCTAATTCTTTCGCTAATAATTTTAATTGCCTTGTTACTTCTCCTATTTCATGACTTCTATTTCCTTTATCATTTATTTCTAGTAATGTTAAGTGATCCACTACTAAAAAATCTAATCCATGAGTTTGCTTCATAGCCTTCGCTTTAGCTTTTATAGTTAATATACTTTGATAGCTGCTGCAATCTGTAAAAACATTATTTTTAATGGATAAATCATTATAGGTTTGAGCTAACTTTATAAATTCTGATTCTGTGAGTTTTCCTGTTTGCAGTTTCTGTGATTCAATGTTTGAATTATAAGCAAGCCTTCTCATTCCTAGCCCTTCTGCTGTCATTTCCAATTCTATGATTAATCCTTTATATCCGTTTTTGCCTAATCCATCTGCAATATTTAAAGCCATTAAAGTCTTCCCCATGCTTGGTCTTCCACCAATTACAAACAGTTCACCTTTTTTAAGTCCATTTGTAGCCCTGTCAAAGTCTGTATAGTTTGTTTGCATCCCTGGTATTTCTCCTCCTGCTTGGCATCTTTTTTCTATTTCTTTTAAAGTGATTCCTAGCAATTTACTTTCATCCATTATTGATGTTTTATTTTCTGCATTATCTGTCAAAATGTTGTTTAAATCCCCTGCTACTGTGTTAGGGTCTTCTTTTTCATCATACATTTTTTGAATTGCTTCATTCATATACTTAATGGATCTTCTTCGAAAAGCTGTATCTTTAAGCATCTTTATATATGGTTTCGGGTTTATACTTAATCCGCCAATTGATAACTCTGTTATATACGTTATTCCCCCTGCACTTGCTATATTATCTTTCCCTATTTCATTAATTAGCAATGTTATGTTTATATCCTTTCCTTGTGCAAATAATTTACACATAGATCCAAATATTAATTGATGCTTTGTATTGTAATAATCATCTATTCTTAAGTTTTCAATTATTTCTGCAAATATAGAAGGGTTGTATAATATTGCACCCAGTATTTCCTGCTCTACTCTTATATTTTGTGGCAACGCCTGCATCTCTCGCCCTCCTAATCAAATTGAAATTCTTGATATTTATTATTTGTTTCTAGTGCTACTGAATCTTTTAGTTGATATACAGTTTGCCAACTATGTAAAATACTTTGATTTAATATTTCTATTTTCAAATCATTATTATCTGACATTTTATCTAACTTATTTAGCAATAATATTAGTGCTTTACCTGTCATTGGTTTTTTGATTGACTTTCTCATTTTTAAAAAATCTTTTATTGTTTCCTTAAGCTCTTTATTATCTGTATAAATATTTATAGCTTTATCAAGCTCCGTTTCTTTTTTATTATTAATTGTATTATTAAGTGTATTATTATCTTTGATTTTATCGTCAATAGGTTCTTGACTTTTTGCACAATAGGTATTGATCTTTTCGTCAATAGGTATAAATGAACCTAAATATATTTTTCTTCTTATTATCTGCTTATTTTTATACTCTAACTGTATGTATATATATTTCTGGTCTGCTAAGTTTTTAATTAATCTTGAAACTGTTTCTTTTGATATTCCATACAATTCAGCAAAATATGAATTTGTTGCCCAACAATAACCCTGTTCATTGCATAAAGCTGTTATTTCTCCATAAAGCAATTTAGCTTTATCTTTTAGATTTTTATCATATCTTACATTTGCAGGTATTATTGCATAATAAGATCTATCCATTTAATCACCCTTGTTTCTTCTGGCACTCAATACATAGTATTTTTTTAAACTTGCTATGGCTAAACTGTGCAACATTTTCTGCCACTTGTTTAGTACATATGGTGCATGTATATAGTTTAGGCTTACTGCCTTCCTGTGGCTTGTTAGATATATTATTTACAGGCTTATCTTTCTCATGTTTGTTTGTGCTATCGCTGTCTTTATTATCATCTATACAAAAAAGTCCATTTAAAGCATATTTTCTGGCATATGAAGAAACACTCCCTGTTACTTGAGAAAGATCCATCCCTTTTTTAGCTTCATCTTCTCTAGCTAACCCATTAGTAAAAACTTTTTCACCTGTTTCAACATCTGTAACTGTTGCGGTTGCCTTCATATAAAATCTATTTCCTATAAGCTCAACTTCATCTGATAATTGCAAAGTTAATTTATTATCTAATAGATGCGGCTTAACACTTTCTAAAATATCTTCACAACTTCTATATGAATATTTTCCAAAACTATTAAATTGAGATTTAGGAGCTTTTAATTTAGCTTGAACATTTAATAATTTTTCATATACACTCATATGATCCTCCCTATCTAATTTTTAATGATTCTGTTTGTTTCAATGAAACACCTGGAATTATTACACCTTGCTTAATATCATCTAATATGGCTTTTTTAGCTACTGATTTAGTGTATACAATATATTGATCTGGAATTAGATTTTCATCATCTATATTTACGCTAGACGGATTTTTGCATATATTAAATGAGAACAAATTAGTTTTAAATTTTGTTTTTCCTATTGCTTTCATACTATTTTCTAAATTATCTTTTAAAATTTTATTTCTATTCTTTAAGCTGCTCTTTCTTGCTGCTAGTCTTTTTTCTTCTTTCTCTAATGCATCTGCTTCTGCTTCTAAATTTTTCATTATTACAGCGTAATTTTGAGCCTTTTCTTCAATATCTTCTCCAACTTCTTTCATCGCTGCATCAATAAGATCTTGGCTAATTGTTTCATCTTCTAAAAGAGCCTGTAAATTCATATAGTTTTGAGTGAGTTCATATAATTTCATTTCTTTCTCCTAACTTAATAAAGTTTTCAAAAATTCTTTAGCATTAATTAATTCTTTTTCTGGATCTTCGTTAATGTCTAGAAATATATCTAAAATATTCATTATTTTTTTGTCTTTTGTCCATCCATGTTCACAGTAACCAACTTCAATTTTTTTAACGTGTCCACTATAATTGAAGAATATGTCATGTTCTGTATTAGCTGATATATTTAGAGCCAATTCTTCAATTTCTAAAATTAATTTAACAATATCTTTATCTATCATTAAATTTCCTCCATTATGTGTTATGGTCATACTTAAATATCATTATGTTAGTTAGAAAATTTAGGCTTTTTAGCCTATTAATCATTCGTTATTTTATTAATTGTTTTCTTAATTCTTCCATTACTAATGCTAGTCCATCTTGACCTAATTGCTTGTCCATTATATCTAGCATTGTCGTTCCAAGACTTCTGAAATACAATTTTTCATCATCTATTGGATGCATAATTACAGTGATTATTCTTTTATTTTTAGTCCTAGTTTTATTATTCATAACAGTCACCTTTTAATTTGTGCATTATATAATATGTTTTTTTAATCATTTTGTTAACAACTTACGATTCATCTCCAAAAATTTCTTTTTCTCCAATATTGAAAGCTTGAGATATAGCTCGTCTGCTATTTTTACGTGGATAAATATTTCCCTTTTCCCATGCCCAATATGCTTTTTGTCCTGTAAAACATTTTTCCGCTGTTTCACCTTGACTCCATCCTTTTATTGTCCTAAGGACTTCTAATTTTTTATACCAAGGTAAGTTCTTTATTAAATCCTCTATCATTTTTTCACCTCTTTTCTGTTTACTTACTTGTCATTGACTTACAAATACACTTTACGTCTTTTTGTCGCAAAATACAAATTTGCTCCAACGTCATATTACGTCATTTATATGGTGAATTGTAGTATTTCTCTTATTTTCTTATATTTCTATTAGTTTATTGACATAATGACGTAAATGACGTAATATACTATTATAAAAGTAACTTATAGAAAAGGAGCATTTTCAATGAGTAAAAAACTAGGTTTAAAAATCAAACAATTAAGAAGCGATTATAGCTTTAATACTGGTATAAAATTAACCCAGAAAGACTTAGCAGATAAATTAGGTTTGTCTCGTTCGTATTTAGGAGATATAGAAAGCGGTAGAACAAATGCTAGCGATGAAATCTTGCATAAATTATCTGAAATATTTAATATAAATTATTCTGAATTATTAAAATTTCAACAAGATGATCAAATAGATACAGTAAGTAATAAACTAGATAGTGAAAATAATACTATAGATGAAGGCTTAGTACTTATTGAGCGTGCTAGGAAAAAAATGAATGAAAAAGATAAACAAAAAATGCTCGATATTCTTAAGGTTGCTTTTGAAGAATACTTTAATGACTAAATATAAAGCAAATACAATCAGCTCATAGAATTGTTTTACACATTTCATTTTAAAAAATACTAGATAAGGAAGGTGCATTATGAAAGCTGCCATTTACTCACGTAAATCGAAGTTTAAAGAAGAAGGCGAAAGTATAGAAAACCAAATTAAAATGTGTATTGAATATGCTGAAAAAAATCTAGGTATAACGGAATATGATATTTATGAAGATGAAGGTTTCAGTGGTAAAAATACGGATAGACCTAACTTTCAAAAAATGATGCGAAAAATCGAAAACAAAGAATACTCACATTTCATATGTTATAGACTTGATAGAGCATTTAGAAATGTAGCAGACTATTCACATAATATGAATGTCTTTAATCAGTACAATACAGACTTTATTAGCATAAAAGAACAGTTTGATACAACTACCGCAATGGGTAGAGCTATGATGAATGTTTCAGCTACTTTTGCCCAACTTGAAAGAGAAACAACAGCTGAGCGTATAAGAGATAATCTTAAAGAATTAAGCAAAACTGGCAGATGGCTTGGTGGTCCTGCTCCCCTTGGATATGAATCTATTGAAGTCGAAAATAACGATCTACGAGGGAAAAGTAGAAAGAAACACATACTTCAAATAGTTGAAAATAAAGCCAATATAGTTAAACTAGTATTTCAATTATTTATTAAACATAAGAGTTTTCAAGGAGTAAGCTTAGTATTAGATAGACAGGGTATTTATAGTCGTAAAGGCAGCTTATTTTCTAGAGATCTTGTCAGACAAATTATAAATAGTCCTGTGTATGTTATAGCTGATAATACTATTCTTGACTTTTTTAAAGAGAATAATTGTGAAATTTATTTAAGCAATTCTCTTAATGGTTTAAATGGTATCATGCCCTATAATCGTCGTAAAGAAAATGGCAGTTATGCTCCAATTAATGATTGGATAATCGCTATTGGTGAACACCCTGGAATTATATCTAGCTCTGATTGGATTGAATGTCAGAACATATGCAAAGAAATTAAATTAAAAGCATCAAATAGGCAATGCACAAGTCAAAATGCTCTATTAAGTGGTTTGGTCATTTGTGGACATTGTGGCTCAGGTATGGCTCCAAGAAAACAAGTATATAAAGCTGCAAATGGTGATAAAGGTATGTATAGATACTATAGTTGCAACTTAAAAAATAAATCTGGAACTAGATGCGATAATATATCATTGAATGCATATGATGCTGAGGATTACGTAGTTAATAAAATTAAAAATATAACAAAGGCTGAAATTTTAGATATTTATTTAGATTCTAAACATAAAGCTACTATAAAAACTAATAACAACGGTTTGATTAATAGTTTAAAAAAGCAAATTGAAGATAATAAAAAAGCTTTGAGTAGCCTTTCTAGAAAAGTAGCAAAATTAGATGAAGATAACGATGATGATAAAGAAATAATCGCTACTTATGAAGATGAAATAAAAGCAATTCGTAAAGAAAATAAAAAATTAGAAGAACAAATTATAAAACTAGAATCCGAAAATGAAAACATACTTGACGTTAAAAAAGACATTTCTAAAATATTTGAACTATATGATAATTTTAAAAAGTTTTATGACTTTACTGAAGATTTTGATGATAAAAAAAGACTTATAGCTAGTGTTGTTAAATTTGTAGTTTGGGATAGTGATGCCAACAAATTAGAATTAATCCCTGTAGGTTCTAATCTCACGCGTAAGGACTATGGGTAACTTTGCATTTAGGTCGCCTGAGCAGAAGAAATGGCACACGTAGAAATAATTGCAACTATGGTATATCAACTAATGGAAAATGCTACTGTTGAAGAAATAAAGAAGGCTGGTCTTGCTGGACACTATGCTGATCACAGAAAAGCTTTATTCTATACAGATGCTACAGGCAACCCATGGACAGCAACTTACATTCAAGCCAAAGGCGATGCTGTTGCAGATTTACATGAAGATATGGCTGCTGAGCAAAAAGCTAGAGCAACTTATGAAAATTTAATTAACTTAACTGATGAACACGAAATAAAAGAAATTTTAAAATTCTTAAGAGAAAGAGAAGTTGTTCATTACCAAAGATTTGGAGAATGCTTACAGCATGTAGAAGACTCTGGATGTATGATGAAAAAATAAGTTTTATTCTTTAATGATAAATATTCATTTTAAAACAAGATTATATGATAATGAAATTGTTTTAAAGGAAAGAACTGCCTCAAATAGCTGTATCTGTTTGAGGCAGTTCTTAATTTATGAATAATAATATAGAGTTTTGGGGGTATTCTCTGACGGCACATTCAAAAAAGTTTGTAAACAGAACAAGAACCCATTAGAACTAGAAAGCTCTTATAGTGAGTGCTAAAAATTAAATCACAAGTAGTGGCTGTTGTAAGCAAGAGACCATTATATTACCATTACTAACCGTAGAACACTTCTGATAAAACCTACTGTGTTTTCCCTTTGTTCAGAATGTGCTAGTAGGTTAACCTAACGCTGAAGTTATAAACATAAGTAGTAATAGTGCTCTCCCAGCATTCGTTGATAAAATATATAGCAGTGGTGTGTAAGTATGAGTGTTATTATGTTTTACTGCATTAAGTGCCACAAGATAGCTAGCAAACTCCATTAATGCAATCCACTAATCTATATATCTATTACACCTGATATGTACTTATATCAATAGTGTCATATATGACACCACATCTATAAATTGAGCTAAGCAATGGACTAATATTCCTAATTTTAGAGAGTCTTTTTTATATACAAAATAGTATAATGGTAACATTGTAGCAATCTTTGTAATAATAGACCAAGGTGAATAAAAATGGTAACCTGAAAATAATATAACATTAAATAGGACACTATATTTTCCCATCCACTTCATTCGAGCTAGTAAAAATCCTCTGAAGTAAAGCTCCTCAATAATTGGTACTATAAGTGTAAGAATGAAAAAGTTTACTAAAATTGCTATAATGATATATTTTTTACTAAACAGACTCATATCTTGGACAAAATTATACCAACTTGGAATCCAACAAAATACAGTTTTTAATAAATAATTTTCAAGTGGCTTTACAGCAATTAAAAGTATCCCTCCTACTATAAGCGATAAAAGAGAGTAAAGTATAAATACTTTAAACTTCAACGTACCTTTTAAACCTAGTATTTTAAATATATTAAAAGTTCCTTCTTCTTTCTTTGCCACATAAAACAGATATCCAAGTTCTATAGGAATTGTTGAGAAAATTGTAGAAAAGCATAATATAACTATCTTGGGATATTCCTCTAAAATTCCCATCTTTGAAAAAAATATATACATAATGCTTAGCACAATGCCAGGAAACAAATGAAGAAATATAAGTTTCCATATGCTTCTGATTTCTTTATCTACGTTCATACGTCATTTCTCCTTAAATTTTTAATTACCATAATATAGTAGCACTTATAGTCCCACATTTCTAGAGTAATTAACAAGTCACCAATAAAACATCCATAGGCCTTGATTCTTAGTTCTGCAAAGGATTGATTTATAAGGAATTCAACTAAATAATTTGTTGGTATGTACAGTTTAGAGCCATACACATCACCTTGTTGTTCTTATATGATTGCAGTAGAGCAAAAGCTAGAGCATTTTATGAAAATATAATAAACTTAACTTAAGTGCATAATTGTTTATATTCTATTTCAATACTTATCAATTCTATTTCACCACTACCTACTGGCAAATCTAAAATAGTATCATTACCATAAGTTTTATTTATCAGTCTAGCTCTAGTTGTATCATCTGAATTATTTCCCTCTTTATATAAGAATATAGCTACTTCCTTTTCAAGATTGCACATAATAACATCTTCAACTTTATATATTTCATCTTTATATTGTAATGTCATTTTTATTATTGTTTTATTAAATTCTGTACCTATTATCTTCTCAGATTTAGTTGCTTTTTCTGAATCAAACTTATCCATTGACATGATAATCACTTCCTTCAATATTACTAACCAAATTATACTACAAAAAGCTTTCGAATTTAAACCATCTTATAAATCAGAAAGTCACTATATAAAGAAAAGAACTGCCTCAAACAACTGTGTCTGTTTGGGTCAGTTCTTATGTTTAAAAGTTTACTAGTTATTAAATTATACTTTAAATTTATTTATCATCTCATTTAGTTTTTCCGCAAGTTCAGCTTGATTTTGAGCTGTTTTTGCTACTTGTTCTATTGCTTTTGTTGTATCATTAATGCTCTCATTTATAGTTTCAGTATTCTCTGATGATTTTTGAGCAGTTTCTGCTGTATTTTGTATTGCCTCACTTACTTGATTTATTGTTGCAGTAAGTTCCTCTGACATTGATGCTATTTCTTCAGACATAACTGTTACAAAATCTGCATCATTATAATATTGATCTCCTATATTTTTCATTTCTTCGAATTGTGGATATACATTTTCAAGTATGAAATTTAAGACATCCTTGCTATTATCAGAAAGATTTTTAAATGCTTCTTGCACTTTTGTAATTGTATCTTTTATATTTGTTACTGCTTCTGACGATTGTTCTGCAAGTTTTCTAACTTCATCAGCTACAACTGCAAATCCTCGTCCCTTTTCTCCAGCTCTTGCTGCTTCTATAGCTGCATTAAGTGCAAGTAAATTAGTTTGATCAGCTATACTAGCTATAGTATCTGCCATTAATTTTATATTATCTACTATCTTTCCATCTTCAATAGCTTTTAATCCCTTTTCTTTCTTTTCTTCATATAGCTTTCTTGTTTCTTTAACCGATAATTCACCTTTACTTTTAACATCTACAGCTCTTTCTTTAGATTCGTTAGCATTACTGTTGCCTTGAGTTGCCTTATTAGCTAATATTGTAACATTAGATTCAACTTCTTCAATTGAAGCACTTATTTCTTCTGCTGCAGCACTTGTTTCTTGTACATCATTTTTAATATTTCTTAATGCCAATTCTATATTATCTGCTTTTGCAGAAATTTCTTGAACTGTAACAAAGAGTTCTTCACTTGATGAAGTAATATCTTGAGATTTTTCAATAATTTCTTTTATTAAAACACTGATGTCATTTTTCATTAAAAATAATGCATTAGTTAATTCACCAATTTCATCTTTGCGATTTAAAAGTCTTTCTGGAATAATCTCTGTAAAATCTCTGTTAGCTAAAACTTTTATTGATTCTACAGCTTCCTTAAGTGGGTTTGATATTGTTCTTGAAATAACTACTGATAAAATACTTCCTATTATTAATGATATTAAACCTAAGAATATAAATATTTTTATTGAAGCATTAAAATCATTATTATTCTTATCATTAATTTCAGCTGCACTCTTAGCATTATATAAACCTAATTCTTTTAGAGAACTTTGATATTCTTCTTCAGTATTTTCAATAGCTTTGAATTTTTGAAAAGCTTCATCTTGCTTTCCTTCCATAGCTAATTCTATTATCTCATTTCTTGTTTCTCTATATTTATTCAGAGCATTTTCAATAGTTAATACTTTATCTGATTCAAATTTATCTAGCTTAGTTTTTTTATACATTTGCCAGTTTTCATCAAATATTTTAGTTCTCTCTTGAATATCATTTATCTTTTTATTTTGTTCTTCTTTGTTATTTGTACTTAAAATTATATAAAATAAATCGCCTTCTATGGCTCTAGCATTAGCTCTATTTTCATTTAACTGTTGTATTGGTAATAATTCTTCATTATAAATTTGTAATACTGTCATGTGCTTTTAAATTATAATAGTATCCTGCCCCACCTATAAAGATAATTAGTAAAATCATAACTGATGAAAATAAGAAAAGTTTATTTTTAACCTTTAAATTATTCATTATAACCATTCCTCCCTATATTTAACTATCCATTTTTAAGTTTAACTTCAACTTATATCACTCCTAAGTTGAAATTTTTTGCATTATTTCATTTTTCTATATATTTAAATCCAACTATATACAATTTTATTGTGGTTCTATAATAATTACTATTTTTGCTTTTTTTATTTCAATAATTATTGTTAAATAATATTAATTATTGATTATATACATAATAACATGAAATTTTTATAAAAACAACACTTTTTTTGTCAAAATATATAAAATTTTAATTTACAAAATAATATTTATTATTTATGTTAAGTTATTCATATTTAGTGACTATTACAAAAAGTTACTTACAAAAAACAAAGTATGCATTGAGAGTTAGATCTTTTTCTCTTAAATAAATGTTTTTTGATTTTACAGTCTTTTTTCTGTTTTACTTATTATTTTAATCTCAAAGTAGTACTTTTAAAACAACCTACTAATCCTAAAATTATTGCAAAAAAGAACTGCCCCAAGTAGCTGTATCTACTCAAGGCAGTTCTTATGTTAAGTCATTAACTTAGTTGTTTTTCTAATTGTTCTAAGTCCCTTATAACCATGTTAATGACTTCGATTTTAGATTTAGCATATTCATTCTTAGGTAACCATTTTAACCCACATTCTAATGATTCCTTTGTACTTCTGTACTCCTGTAATAATTGTGCTACGTTTTCTACCATACCCAAAACCACTTCCCTCTCTTATTTAATTGGTAATACTATTTCTTTACCAAATTTTATAATCTTTTACTTCTATAGTATTCCCAACACCTCCTAAAAATATAATTATCTTTAAAAGACTTATATATTTTTATGAACTTATTATACCATATATTACATATAAATTACATATTTAAGAAATAAAAATAGAAAGTTTTTTTCTAGAAAATAAATCAAATAACGATATTTTTATTCATTATTCTTACTATATCGCATAATTTTTCTTGGAATATTTTGGATTAATGATTGTTTTTATATTCTACCACTCAGTTTAAAATTAATATTTTTAAAATGATATTCTTCATTTTCAACCTTATCTAATTCCCAAAATAACTTATGCTTTTTAGCCTCATTATTAAAATCCTTTGAAATATCTTTATTATCTTTTTTTATGTTTTGTATTAGCATGTTTATATTATTTCTCTTCCAGTTATTATAATCAAACTCCATTTCTGAAAGTACTTTTCCCGTTGATGTAATTTCAATATTAGGTCCACCTAAATCTCTTTCAAGATTTCTTAGTGTATAGGAATTTTGTCCTGGATCTAAAATAATAAAATAACCATAATCATAAGTGCTTCGTATTAGTCTTCCATATATTTGCTTAGTTTTTATACATAATTGAGGGTAATTTACATCTTGGTACCCTTTTTTCTGATATGTTGTAACAGCCCTTAATATAGGATATTCTGGACTATAATTAGGTATTTTATCTAGCATTACACAAGATAATGCATCTCCAGGTACATCTATTCCTTCAAAGAAGCCTTTACTTCCCAATATTATTACTTGCCTATTCTTATCATTTAAAGCCGATACTAATTTTTTACTTGTATGTACCTCAATTTTTGTTCCTCTTGTAAGCAGCTCTAATTCCTCTTGAACCGCAGTTCTCCTAGCATTATTATTAAATAGTACTAAAACATGACCATTTAATTTTTGAGCTGTTTGTAATACAAATTTAGAAACATTTTTAATATAAGATAGTTCATCATATTTCCCAACATCATTTAATGCAAAGATTTTAGTCCTTTTCTTTAAATCAAAAGTTGGTGGTATAAGAAATTCCTTTGCCTTTTCTTGACCTAAATGCTTTTTCATTCTATTAAAGGAGTTTTCAATTCTAAGGGTTGCTGATAAAAAGGTTGTGCTTTTAACTTCCTTTAGCATATGTTCATTGACTAATTCACCAACATTTAAAGGCACATTCTTAAATCTGAAATCTCTGTATTCAGCATCTACTTCTAATACTTTGGCATAGAAAACCGAGCTTTCTAAAAACCTATCTAAAACATCAAAATTTCCTTTAACCTTTGCTATATAATCTGATAAATTCTTATGATCATTATCTCCATTAACTTCATCATCTAAAGTTATATTATAAAGATAATCATTTAAAAGCTTATACAAAGGATATATACTTTCTTTTATAACTGAGATTTCTGCGCCAATTACCCTTGTTATATCCTTTAAGTCATCTCTTGGAATAAAAAATTCAGTTGAAAAACTATATTCTCCAGTTACAAGCCTCATACTTTTAAAGTTATTTATAAGCATATTTATATTTACTATGATTTCATTTACTAAATACATTATTTTATCTTTTTCTATGGTTTCTCTATAACCATAACTTGCATTTAAACTTAAAAGCATAGCTATTACGCTTGGATGACCTTTTTCTATCATATCTAATAACTCTATAAATTCTGAATAAGAAAATTCTTCTGCAAAGAAGTCATAACACTTTTCCATTAAGTTATGCCCCTCATCAATTATTATGTGATTTATTTTCTTTTTTTCACCATATGGCCAGCAGGCAAGTAGTGAATGATTTATTACTGTTATATTTTCTGCTGGAAGTTCATTATATCTTTTTCTTAAATAACAAGGTCTTGTGCATTTATCTAATTTACATTTTTCACTATCACAATTTACCTCTCTTATGTATTTATCAAGTTCAAAATGTTTTTGTGCTGAGTAATTTATATTTTCTATATCGCCATATTCTCCTGTTTCGCAAAGCCTTCTTAAAAATAGCAATGCTAAATTACCTTTTTCATCAAATTCTAAACTTTCACATCTATTTAACCTTTCAATACAAAGATAATTTCCTTTCCCCTTCATAGCACCATAATTAAGCTTATCATTTAGTTGAAGCTTTTTTAAAATGGTTGGAATATCTCTTTCTATAAGCTGATTTTGAAGTTCTTTTGTATTTGTAGATATAATAAAGCTTGCATCATCTTTTCTTACTTTTTCTTTATTTAAATAAGTTCCTATTGCTGCTATTATTACATAAGCAAAAGTTTTCCCACTTCCTGTTGGTGCTTCAATAAATATTCTTTCTGATCTTTGAAAGTTTTCTCTTATTTTCTTTGAAAATTCTTTTTGATCTTTTCTATATTGATATCCAAAATCTCCGCCATTATTCCAAATCTCCTCATTTTCCAGTAAGTCTTCATAAAGAGAATAATCAATTTTTATTTTTTTAAGGGCTTCTTCCTCCTTTTTGTTTTCCTCATAGTTTACATATGGATAATTTTCAGCTGAAAAAAATGGAGGCTTTAATAAATATTTAGTCCAGGGCCATTTTTTTAAATAAGAGTAATCTTTATTTATAATCGTGTATAAAGAATTATTTTTCTTTCTGCTTATTTCTTCTCTTGCCCATTGCCTTAAAATAAGTGAATTCACTACCTTTAATGTATCAATTGAATCCTCTAACCCTCTATGTGCTTCAGTCTTTTTTATATTAGTAATTTCCTTTATTAATGCTTCTAAATTAAACTCTTTTCTCCAGGGTTCTAAAATCGCTGCAAATTCCATAGAATCCATTATTTCATTTTTGATTTCTGGAAAATGATAATATAAAAATTTTCTTTCAAAATTAGAATTATGGCATACTAATGGAAGATCCTCTAAAAATTCGAGAACCTCCTCTTTAACATTATTTAAACTTCTTGCACTTAACAAATCTCTTTCAGTTAATCCAGCACAAAGATTAAAAATCCCAACAGGCACACGACCTCTTGGTCTTATTAAAGTGCTATAGGTAGTAATAACACCTTCCTTGATCTTAACTGCACCAATTTCTATAATTTCAGAGCTTTTTTCATCTAACCCTGTAGTTTCAATATCTAAATATATTACATTATCTAAAATGCTATATAATTCTTGTACCATAACTTCTCCTAATTTTCTTTCTTATATAAAATTAATAATCCGTATAACAAACTTATGTTCTGTAACCAATTATAACATAATTTTTATATTTAATCATTTATATAATTAATTATGTGCTTTACTTTAAATATTTAATCTAAAATAAGAACCCTAAATACAAAAAAGCTAAAACAAAATAACCACAAAAGATTATTTTGCCTTAGCTTTTTTTAAGATTTTATCTATTTCTAGGTAAGCATTTGATACTTTTAAAAATTCTTCTAAGTTACAATTGCCAGCTCTTTCACCAATGCCTCCTATAGTACAATCCACATACTTTGCGCCCCATTTAACTGCTTCCAGCGAAATTGGTATAGCCATTCCAAAATCATTATGTGCATGTATTTCAACTTCCATCTCAGTATTATTTATTATTGTATTAATTACTTCTCCTGTTGTGGAAGGCATTAATATTCCAACCGTATCTGCATACCTTATTCTTTTAACGTCAAATTTTTTTACTATTTTACATAAGTTAATAAGATAATTAATATCTGCTCTTGATGCATCTTCAAATCCAATTGTAACCTCATAGCCTTTATCTTTTGCAAAATAAACACATTTTGCAAGATTTTTTTCTACCCATTCTTTATCCCTGCCTAAATTTGAAAATATTTGTATATCCGAAGTTGGTACACTTATATGAATTATATCCGGCTTACATCCTATTGAATGCTTAATATCTTGTATATTCATTCTATTCCAAGTGGAAATCAAAGATTTTTTTCTATTATATAGAATTCTTTTAATTGCTTCCTTTTCTAAATCTCCCATTGCTGGAATTCCAGCTTCAATTTGATATATATTATTTTCATCCATGTATTTTGCTATTTCAACTTTTTCATCTATTGAAAAGGCTACCCCAGCGCTTTGCTCACCATCTCTAAGAGTAGTGTCAACTATATTTATTTTTTCTTCCTGCAATCTCATTATTTGTCCTCCTTTTATTCCTATATACTGCATTTCTTATAGATTTCTTCTATTTCTTTATTATCCAAACCTCTTCTATTTTCTGTACTAAGCTTTCTAACATCCTCCAGCATAACTTTTAAATTTTCTTTAGTATATGGAATATTTAATTCTTTTAATTTGGTTTCCAACGCATTAATTCCAGAATGTTTTCCTATTACAATATTTCTTTTCCTGCCAATTTCCTTTGGATCATATGGCTCATAAGTAGCTGGATTTTTGTTTATTCCATTTACATGTATTCCTGATTCTACATCAAATATGTTTTTCCCAATAAAGGGCATCTTGCTATTTAGAGTACTTTCTGATATTTTTTCAAATAACTTAAGTACTTCTGGGAAAAGTTTATAGTTACCCTTTTGTTCCATTCCATTTAAGAAGGAAACTCCCCCCAAAATTTCTTCTAAATTAGCATAACCTCCAATTCCTGCAAAGGTTGTCACTACTTTAGTTCCTCCTGCCTTAATCCATTCCAAGCTCATTGCTGTAGCTGAACTATATTTATCTTTAATACACATTTCTATATTAGGATTAAAAATATCTACAATTTCAGAAAAGATTTTTTGATAATCATAAAAAATAATATTTTCTAAACCAATTATTCTAACATTTTCATTATTTTTATCATATAATTCATATTTATTATTGTATAATTCATTTTTTAGAATGCTACTTTGATCATAAACTTCATTTATTTCCATTTCTCTAATAAGATTTTTTCTAGATTCTACCGATTTATTCCTAATTGTCCTACTTTCCACCGTACTACCACTTAATATCTTAAATTCAATATCCTTCGGTAATGGAGACAATTCTCTATAAAGTTCTTGAGTAAGTTCTATATAATCACTTCCTATTATATATAGCAATTTTATTAACTCTTTTATATCAGAACTTTTTCCATTTAATTTATCACCGTAGACTTCCTTTAAAGCAATTATAGTCTTATCTATAATTTTCACCTTTTTTTCCATTATGATTTCACTCCTTTTCCAATATATATTTTATGTTTCTTTTTCAATTCTAGGAATTCATTTCAAATAAAAGTTCTAGTTTAATATTATTTATATGATGTTATATTAACTAAGCTCCTTTGCCATCAAAAAAATTATACTCTTGTTCAAATATAGTCCTTAGAATATATGTTAAAAATATCAATGCACAATACTCAATAATAGTTAATATCCTTAGTGATAATACAAAAGAAAAAACAGGTGCTGAAAGAACTATAGCTATAAATATTAAAGACGATAAAATACGATTTATTTTAGGTGAAGATAGTGGTTACTCTAGTGGAAGCTGTAATATAGAAGAAAAACTAACTAATTATTCACAATCATATTTAACTAAGGATATTGATTTAAAACTTGGAACAGACGTATATATATATCATGCTGTGGCAAATACATCTGGACTCTTCTACTTTAGATAATTCTATTTTAGGAACACCTATTAATAGAGATCAATTAAATAATATATTAAAAGGTAATGAAGAAAATATTTTTATTAAATTAGAATATAATGAAATATAGCCTTTAAACACACCTGCTTATATAGTAGGTGTGTTTAGGACAAGTATAACTTGTCCTTTAATTTATATTATGAATTATAGTTTAAATTTATTTTTTATATAACCAATTCTTCTACTACTTTTCCACCTTCAATATGTTGTTCTATGATTTTTTCAACATCTTCAACTTTAACATTTCCATACCAGGTTCCTTCTGGATATATAACTACAACAGGACCTTTATTACATACTCCTAAGCAGCCGGTATTAGTAACCATCACTTCATTAATTAAATCTCTATCTTCAACTTCTTCCATAAATTTTTGAACTACCTTAACTGAATCTTTAGAAAAACATGTTCCCTTTTGCATTCCATTAACTCTACAGCTTGCACAAACAAAAATGTGATATTTTACATTAATCATCCTAATTAACTCCTTTTAATAAAAAAATTTTTTCAGATATATTTCCAACTCAATCTTTTACACTAAACACCGATTTATTAATAATTCAAAAAGAAAAGTGAATAAGTTCTATGGTTCAGAGAAGTTCAGTATTCTAGCATAGCTGATCCTTTCATAGGTACATAGCAGCTTCTTATATAGGTGTATATTTAATAGTCCCTTACAAATTCTAATTCTAGAAGTTAATATCCAAATCCATATTAGAAGCATGAATTTTCTCTTTGAACTTATTCCTAAATTGTTAACCGTTAATTAAATCAGGCTCTTAGCATTTCCTTCACCTCACTTCCTTTTAATATAGTATCTCCTGCCTTTACAACTGCTGTTTCAATAGTTTCACAAGTCATAAATACTTCTATGCCCATATTTTTAAGCTTCTTTTTTGGCTCGTCCCCAATTCTAAGACACAAAATCCCATTACAATCAGAAATAACACTAGATAATTTAGTGAATTTATCCTCCTCCTCTTCACAAACCTCCTTACCATCACAATATTTGATTACTTTTCTTTGCTCTAAATATTTAGCTTCTCCATTTTTATATTCATAAATAAGAAATTCAGTAACATGTCCAAAATGCATGTCAACTCCAATTCCACTCTTTGAAGCTATTGCAAATTTAAGCGTTTTTTCTTCTACAGCCTTATTAACAGGCTTATTGAATTTTTGCGACTGATCTTCACCTAAAAGACCAATTGCATCAGCTCTACATTGCTTGCAATGATACATTTGTTCTATATGCTCACCACATTTTTTCCTTAAATCCATTATTTCTTTATTAGTTGTTAGAGGCATATTTTCAAACACACTGCCTTTTACTGGTATCATCTGCATTATATTTGTTATTCCTGCTCCAAGTTCTTTTACCTTTTTAGTTACCTCTTCAATATGATGATCATTAATACCTTTAAGCATTACAATGTTAACTTTAACCATAATTCCTCTATCAGCTAAATACTTAAGACCTGACAGCTGATTATTTAATAAAATTTGAGCGGCCTCTTCTCCAGTATAAGTAACGCCTAAGTAATCTACATATTTATATACTTTAGCAGTTATTTTAGTATCTATTGCATTCATAGTTATCGTTACATGGCTTACACCTAAATTTATTAATTCCTGAGCATAAAATGGAAGCATTAAACCATTAGTTGATAAACAAAATGTAACTTCAGGATCATGTTCTCTTATAAGTTCAAGGGTCCTCTTAACACTATCAAAGTTAGCTAAAGCATCTCCTGGACCTGCTATTCCAACCACCTTTAAATTGTCCATTTGAGATTTTACATATTTGTATTTTGCAAAAGCCTCTTCTGGAGATAACACTTCTGTTGTAACTCCTGGCCTGCTTTCATTAACGCAATCAAACTTTCGGAGGCAATAGTTACAACTTATATTGCATTTAGGAGCTATTGGAAGATGCATTCTTGCATATTTATGAGCTGAAGAACAGCTAAAACAAGGATGCGTCTTAGTTTTTTCCTCTACTTCTTCTTTGCTAATAACTTTTAATTCCATGGTTTTCGCCTCCTTTATTTCTATTTCTTCACTAATTAATGATCCTTCACCTATTATTGCCTTCTCACTTACAAATTCTTTTTTATTTATCATTCTTTCTTCGTTTCTTACTGTAATTTCTTCTATTTGTTCTTCTTTATAATATTCATTGTATAAAGCTTCTCTAAAGGTAGATTCAGTTTTTGCAAGCATAACATTTGTAATTTGATCACTTAAATTTAAGGAACCTTCATACCCAATAGATAAAATTCTTTGCCCTCCAATCCTATCATGAATTGGAAAAGCAGCTCGAATTAATGGTATCTTATGCTTTTCTTCTATTCTTCTGCCATCAGAGCTTCCAATCATTACATTTATATTTAAATCTAATGCATATTTTTCTATATCTTTAAAGTCACCTTCGTCTATAATTACGCATTTTTTTTCAAATAATTGTTCTGAAAGTTCATCTACTTCTTCTCTTAATTTTGTTTCAAGACTTTGACATACATCTCCAGTTGATATAACCATTGGAACAATTCCACTTTCCACTGCAAGTCTTGCTGTTGAATATACAAAGTCTGGTTCTCCAAATATAGCTATTCTTGCTTCTGCATTATATTTATGAGAATCTATCATAGCATCTAAATATCTGCTTCTTTGCTTTTTATATTTTTTAGGAATTGGTTTTTCTGAAACCTCAGATAATACTTTAAGAAAGTTATCTGTGTCTCTAAGACCTCTTGGTACATTTATCCTATAGTTTTTAACTCCAAATTTTCCTTCTAAATAAGTTCCAATAGAATATTCTTCTTTTATAAAGGTAGAAATCTCTATTGTAGCTTTAGCTCCTCCCATGTATGTTATATCTTCAATTGTTGTGCCACTGCTTGGCAGTCTATTGTATTTTTTACTATGACCTCCATCTAAATTTTCAGATATATCAGGAAGTAAAATATAATCTATTTCAAAATCCTCTAGGATTTCTTTTAATTCTCTAGTATCTGCACAGCTTATTGGACCTGTAACTACATTTACTTTTTCATTTTTATCTGCTTTCATTTCTACATTTTCTACTACTGATCTTAGAGCTGTAAAATGTCCACCATATTGTGACCCACCATAACCTGGAGATTTTATTGGAATTAGCTTTACGTTACTTTCTGGATGTTTTTCATAAAATATCTTTGAAAGTCTTACTACATCTTCTCCTATAGTTTCAACAAGACAAGTTGTTGCAATACCTATTACTTCTGGATTGTATAATTTTATTAAATTTTCTAACCCCTTAATCAAATTATTTTCTCCTCCATAAACAGTTCCTTCTTCTGTAAGTGAAGATGATGCAATATCAACAGGTTCATTATAATGAGTTGCCATATGTCTTCTAATGTATGTACTACAGCCTTGAGAACCATGTAAGATTGTCATGCAGTTCTTAATTCCATATAAAGCATTGCATACTCCCATTGGCATACACATTTTACATGGGTTTACTGTAAGATTGACATAACTCTTTTTAATCTTCTTCATCATCTTCACTCTCCTTTACATATTTCCATACAGGACTATTTATTGAAAGATTTATTTCTTTAGCAAAATTAACTGCTCCTATAAAACCACCAAGAGGATGTTTTCTTTCATGATTGTGATCGCAAAAAGCAACTCCCAGTTTATAAGCAAGAGGTCTTTCTTTTACTCCACCTACTAAAATATCTACCTCTTGTTCTAACATAAATTTTTCTAATTCAGAAGGATTAGCATCATCTAAAATAACAGTTCCTTCATTAACTAATGTATTTATAACTTCATAATCATCTTTTTTACCTGTTTGAGTTCCAACCATAACAGTTTCAATTCCAAGTTCATTAAACTGCTTAATTAAAGAAATTGCTTTAAACCCTCCACCTACATATATTGCTGCTTTTTTTCCTTTTAAATTTTCTTTATAAGTATTTATTACAGGAAGAACTTTTTCTTCTTCCTCCTCGATCAATGCTTTTGCTTTATTTAACATTTCCTCATCATTAAATAAAGCTGCAATTCTAAGTAGTGAATTCTTTGTATCTTCAATTCCAACAAAGCTTATTTTAACAAAAGGGATTTCCATTTCTGCTTCCATTCTTTTTGCTAAATATGTCATAGATCCAGCACATTGAACTACATTAAAGCTTGCACTGCTTGCTTTAATTAAATTATCATAGCTTGAATCACCTGTAATATTTGATACTACCTTTACTCCAATCTTCTTTAAATACTCTTTTACTATCCATATTTCACCTGCTAAATTAAAATCACCAAGCATATTAATGCCTTTAGTTTTAGATAAAATATTTCTTGAAAATAGATTCATAAGTGCATTACATGCCAATTTATAGCCTTTAGATTTATTCCCTGAAAATCCTGGAGCCATAACAGGTATAACTGGAACCTTATATTTTTCTTCTGCCATTTTACAAACAGCTTTAATATCATCTCCTATAACTCCAACAATACAAGTTGCATAAACAAATAATAATTTAGGATTATGGTTTTTCATAATACCTTCAATAGCCGATGTTAATTTTTTTTCACCACCAAAAATTACATCCTGCTCACTTAAATCAGTTGAAAAACTATTTCTATATAAATCTTCGCCACTTGAT
Organism: Clostridium sp. C2-6-12; assembly: GCF_009928485.1. Taxonomy (GTDB): domain Bacteria; phylum Bacillota; class Clostridia; order Clostridiales; family Clostridiaceae; genus Clostridium. The sequence goes on from NZ_JAABNP010000002.1 coordinate 157,493, forward strand.
AGACTTCCTCTTATATCCCAAGTATAGCTTGCACATCCTATAGGCCCATGAACAATATGATAAGCATCAGTTATAGGATTTAAAACTACTCTTGCGCCACAATAAACACAAGCTCTTTGGCTAACTGACCCAGATACACTGTTTCCATCACATTTCATTGAATGTTTATTATTGCCTTCTTTAAAACATACAAACTCTTCTCTTTCTTCAAGAAGCGAATTAGGTATTTTCATTTCCATAGGTCACACACCACCTTTTTATTTTGTAATTAGAAATTTGGAATTGAGAATACAGGATGTTTTTAACATTATTTCTCATTCTACATTCTCAATTCTAAATTTATTAATAAAATGAGCAACTAACATGTATTTTTTATTAATACATGTTCAATTGCTCATCATTGAAATTATTTAATTATGCACCTATAAAAAGAGTGGTTATGCCACAATACGGAACTTAAATTGTGTAAGAAGTACTGGTTAATAATGAATGGTTAATGAAGAAAAGCCACTTGCTTTTCAGTAAAGTTCATAATTGCGACATAGCTGCTTTTTATATATGCGTTTATTTTTATACATACTTTTAATTTCTAATATTTTTAGTAAATATCAATTTGGTTTATACTATTTTACACACTATTAATACTTATTTTTACATTACTAATTCAAAGTCTTCTTCAGTCGAGTCTCTATCTTGTCTATCCATTAATGCACCTAGCATTAATTCTAATAATCTCATTGCTCCTCTGTAACCTACAGTTGGCATATATGGATGTACATATCTATCTAATACTGGGAATCCAATTCTAACTAATGGTATGTCTTCAGCTCTTGCTATGTACTTACCATGAGTTCCTCCCATAAGTAAATCTACAGGTTCATTTTTTATTAATTGATGTAATTCAAAAAGGTCAGCATCTTGTTTAGCTATACAGTCTTCCACACCATATTCTTCAAATAAAGCTTTCATTTCTTTTTCAAAAGCTGAAGATGGAGTTCCTGTAATTACATACTTAGGAATCATTCCAAGTTCTAATAAGAATTTAGACAAAGAAATCAACACATCTGGATCTCCATATAAGGCAACTTTCTTCTTATCATAATATGGATGAGAATCTACCATTATATCAACTAATTGTCCTCTTTCCTCTTCAATTTCATATGGAACTTCTTGTTTGCTAAATCTGCTTAATTCCATTATTAAATCATCAGTAGCTCCAATCCCAATTGGCATTTTTAATGTTGTATAAGGAACTTTGTACAATTTTTCAAGGTCTGATGCTCCTGCCTCTGAAGCAAAACTTCCTAGGGCTAAGGTCTTTTCGCAGTCGCCTAATTCAATTATATCTTTAATCTTTGTACCACCCTTTGGATATAAATCATATTTGCCAGTCATTGGTGCATCAAATACTCCAGAAGTATCTGGCAGCATTGTAAAATCAACACCCATAAGCTTTAACAATCTTTTAACTTCACGCATATCTCCAGGATTTACGAAACCAGGTATAACACACATTTTACCATTCTTCACTCCAGTAGATTCAGCTAAATGGTTTATAAAACCTTTAACCATATTAGAAAATCCAGTTATATGAGATCCAACATAACTTGGAGTATTGGCATATATTACATGCTTACCTTCTGGAATATTTATATCTTCAATAAATGCATTTAAGTCATCACCTATTGTTTCAGATAAACATGTAGTGTGAACTGCAATTATTTCAGGATCATACATATCAAAAATATTTTTAACAGCAGTTTTAATATTACTGCCTCCACCGAATACACAAGCACCTTCACTAAAAGATGAAGTAGTTGCTATAGCTGGCTCTTTAAAATGTCTTGATAAAACAGTTCTATGATATGAGCAACAGCCTTGTGAACCATGACTGTGTGGCATACAATTATGAACGCCAAGTGCAGCATACATAGCACCAACAGGTTGGCAAGTCTTACTTGGATTAATAGTAATGGCACTTCTTTCTTTAATTTCCTTAGGAGTTAAATCTAACATTATACCTCACCTCCAAATGTTCCTTCTAATATAGATTCTTTTTTCCATGGTGCTACAGTATAGCTCCATGCTGGCGTATATAATCCCATAGTTAAATCTTTTCCAAAGTTTACTGCACCTTTAAAGCCTGCATAAGGTCCGCTATAATCGTAAGAATGCAATTGTCTTGATAATACTCCGCCCTTTTGAATTGCAAATTTATCCTTGATACCTGAGAAGAACATATCTGGTTTCAATTGTTTGATGAATTCTTCAGTTTCAAAATGATTTAAATCATCAACTACAATTGTACCTTTATCCATATCTCGCATCATACCTGGATAGTATTCTAAATTAGTGATTTCTTTCTTTAATGCTTCTAATTCTTCATCTGTCTTAACAGTCTTAAACTTTTCTTCGATCTTTTCAACTTCTAAAGTTTCAATATTCTTTAAATCTGCATCTTCTACTATATTAGGTATTACTTCTCTACCTTCATAATCATCTCTATGAGCAAATTCAAAACCTGCAAGTAGTGTTTCTACACCAAAATCCTTTAATAGCATTTGGTAATGGTGAGACCTTGAACCTCCAACATATAAAGCTGCAGTTTTCCCTGTTAATTTGCTTCTATAATACTCCATGTCATCTTTCAAATCTTCTAATTCTTCTGCTATTACTTCTTCCGTTCTAGCTGTAAGCGCAGGATCATCAAAGAATTTAGCTATATCTCTTAAAGTTCTCACAGTACAATCCACACCAATAAAATCTACCTTCAACCATGCTGTACCATATTGAATCTTCATCATTTCTGCGATATAATTAATGGAACGGTGACATTGGACTAGATTTAAATCTGCAGTATGGGCTTTTCTTATATCGTCAATGCTAGCATCACCTGTCATGACTGATATAACTTCTATGCCTATTTTCTTTAGGATTCTTTCTATTTCCCAAGCATCACCACCTATGTTGTATTCACCAAGAATGTTTACCGAATGAGTTTTTGGTGTATACTCCATGGTACCTATTACAGATTTTATTAATTTATTATTTGCAATATGGTGTCCTGCCGATTGTGATACTCCCTTATATCCTTCACAAGGGAATGATAATACATCAATGCCATACAATTCTTTAGATTCTGCTGCAACTGCTGGTAAATCATCACCAATAAGTCCAACTGGACATGTTGCACATATAAATATTGCTTTTGGATTAAAGATTTCTACAATTTCTTTTATAGCTGCCTTTAATTTCTTTTCTCCTCCAAATACTATATCACTTTCACCTAAATTAGTTGAAAAACAATATTGTATGAAGTTTCCGTCACCTTTTTGAGGTATTGCCTTATTTCTTCTAGTTCCCCATGAATAATATCCACATCCTATTGGTCCATGAGTTAAAACTACAATATCTTTTAATGGTCCAAGAACAACTCCTTTACATCCTGCATAACAACAGCCTCTATGTGTCATAACTCCTGGAATAGTTCTTCTATTTGCATCTATTTCCTGCGTTTCCTGCTCAAGTTCAAGCATATGCTTTTTTCTATTTTTGTATACCTTAGCACTATATTTGTCTAAAACACTGTCTACTTTACTCATTTCCTTCACCTCCACACTTTAAATTACTACTTCTCCTGATTGTCCATCTCTAACTCTGTATACTTCATTAATTGGAAGTACAAAGATCTTACCATCTCCAGGCGTACTAGTTGAATTAACGCTTATAACTGTATCTACAACATTTTTAACTTCCTCATCTTTTACCACTAAAGTAATTAATCTCTTAGGAATTAATCTGCCTCTTTCAGATAAGTTTTCACCATATGCTGCTGGTACATCTTCTCCAGCTTCCATATAAGCTTCCATTAAGGCCTTATCTATAGATTTTTTACCTCTTCCAAGTACTTTTCTGCAAGTAATTGATGGGAAACCAGCTTCTGCAAGTGCTTCTTTAGTTTTATTTACCTTATTCAAACGAATAATACACATAATTTCTTTCATAAAGCTTTTCCTCCTAAATCAAATTTTATAATCCTGCTTTACCACTACTTACAGTGTATACTTCCTCAATTGGTGCAACAAATATTTTACCATCACCAAATGCACCCTTTTCTCCTGTTCTAGAATTTTTAATTATGATCTTTATAACATCATCTTTATCTTCATCTTTTACTGCTATTAGCAGCATTTCCTTTGGAAGTTCATCGTAGTACACTTCACCAACTTTAATTCCCTTTTGCTTACCTCTACCATAAACAGCCATTTTTGTAACTTCTGGAAATCCACCATCTAATAATTCTGAAAGTACAGTACTAACCTTTTCTGGTCTTATTATTGCACGAATCATATACATATCTCTCTATCTCCTTTTATTCTATATTTTGCGGTTTTAAACATTTAACTTAATAAGAATTTTTCTAATTTAATTTTTTAATAACTGAACCTAAATTATCCACTATTCATAAATATCAATATTAATTTACTGTTTAATTTTTTTATTCTTTCATGTTATAGATAATTTTATTAAATATCCATTAAACCATATTCCATTAAGATTTCTTCTAATCTCTCTTGCTTCATTGGCTTTGGAATAACAAACATTTTATTGTTTTCAATATTGTTAGCTAATGTTCTATATTCATCAGCTTGTTCAGCTTTTGGATCAAATTCTATAACTGTTTGCTTGTGTATTTCTGCTCTTTGAACCATATTATCTCTTGGAACAAAGTGAATTAATTGACTTCCTAATTCTTTTGCAAAAGCTTCTAAAAGTTCGTATTCTCTATCAACCTTTCTACTATTACAAATGATACCTCCAAGTCTAACTCCACCAGTCTTTGCATATTTTTGAATACCTTTTGAAATATTGTTTGCTGCATATAAAGCCATCATTTCTCCAGAAGCAACTATATAAATTTCTTGAGCTTTACCTTCCCTGATCGGCATTGCAAATCCACCACAAACAACATCTCCTAATACATCATAAAATACATAATCCAAATCTTCTGTATATGCTCCTAATTGTTCAAGCATTCCTATTGAAGTAATAATACCACGACCTGCACATCCAACTCCTGGTTCCGGTCCTCCTGATTCAACACATTTGATTGATCCATAACCATCTTTAAGTATTGCATCTAATTCTATTTCATCGCCTTCTTCTCTTAAAGTATCTAAAACTGTTTTTTGTGCTAAACCTCCAAGAACTAATCTTGTTGAATCTGCTTTAGGATCACATCCTACTATCATTATCTTTTTTCCCATTTCAGCTAAAGCTGAAGTTAAATTTTGTGTTGTGGTTGATTTTCCTATACCACCTTTTCCATAAATAGCTACTTGTCTCATATTGACTCCTCCTTATAATTTGAAAATATTTTATATAAACTCCGTTGGGATTTTATATCTTTAATGTAATAATATAACTGTAAAAAGTTATAAAAAAAATCTATTTTATATAACTTTTAATAGTTATTATAAAATAGACTCCTTCGTCATTAATTAAATAAAAAAATCTAAGCCTTAACCTCTTCTTTGAGTTAATACTTAGACTCCATTGCCTTTATGATAGGACATTAAGTTTTTTATTTATTATATCATAAAAATTTGATTTCGCAACCTTTTTTTATAATATTTAGCAACTGTTTTTATTTTGCTATTGAAACTATAATATCACAGAAATTTAACTTTGCAAACTCTTTTTGCATTTATACACTTTCTTAAATGATAACGACATACATTTAATATATTAATAATTATTATATCTATATATTAACAATATATTATCAACTTTACTTTTTACTTGTTATATTAACATTGCATTTTTCAAACACAGTAATTATATCATTATATTTTTTCTATAAATCACCAGAAAGAGTAAACTGTTTTTCTCCAAAATTCTTTATTTCAAAATGATTTTCATTTATATTATATTCATATTGTCCATCTATGATTATAGTATTTTCCTTAAATTCAAGTTTTAATGTTATAGTATCCATAACTTCGCTGTTAGAATATAATCTTATTTTTTTAGGTGAATGAAAAATATTATCTCCATTTGGAGTTTTTATAGTTATTGTATTTCTTGAGGTAATAAGAGCTTTGATACTTCCATCCTCATAAAAATTTAAAGAATTTGTATCTCCATGAATTCCAAGTGCATTTATATCATAAGCTTCAATATCTCCAATTGGTGTGTTTATAGTCATTGGTCTAAATGGCTCACAAGATTTTATTTTTCCACTTTCATATAAAGAAAAACCTATTCTACATACAATATTATAATCTCCTATACTTAATTTTATTCTGTCCTTAGGCCATAAAGTAAGACTTTTTAATTCTCCTGATTTATAAAAATTAAGAGAATTAACCTTAGCTTTAAATTTTGCAAAATCAAAATTAAATTCGTATACTTTAGCTAGTTTGTACTCATCTTCTTCTGACCAATATCCTGATAACTTACCATCTAATAAAAATAATCGTTTTATTTGACCTTCTTCATAAAAAGTTATTTTTTCTACTTCAAATGCACCTATTTTAGTTTCAATGTAAGTTGCTTCATTCAATCCAATACTTTTTATATTTCCACTTTTATATACTTTTACTGATGGAAATTCTTTTCGCCTGTCGTCAAAAAAGCCATATAAAGGTGTAAGTTTATATCCTAAAATATCAAGAGTGCTTTCCTCATCAATTTTATAGCTTTCCGGTTCTCCAGTACTATAATAACTTGCTATAATAACATCATTTAATAATCCATATTTAGTTTTTATAGTTTTCATATTTATCCATCCTTCCATATTTAATCTTTTTTATTAATTTATAATACTAATTTTAATTTGCCATTAAATTTTTACATACAATTCTCACATTAAAATCATTTGCCTTAACTTCTTTTATCTCCATTTCAATATTTCCTTTATCTCTTTCTTTAATTAACCAAGGTGGTACATGGCAGCAATGAATGTCTATTTTTTTTACATCCTCTTGCTTCAAATATGGAATTATAGCTTTTTTAGATGACATCTCTGGATTTGTTAATTCCAACTCTTGTAAATCTATAAAATAATGTCCTTCATCTATTTTCTTTCCAACCTCTTCTTCTTGCTTGTCCATCTTCTCTTGTTCTATTTCTTCTTTAATAATTTCATCTAGATATTGTAAAGGGCTTCCTTCTAATTCCCAAATACTAAAATCAGCCATATAAAATACACTATAAGGAATACCAAATGTCTTCTTAGCAACAATAATCTTACACTCTTCCATTTGATCCACTATACTTTTGTACTCTTGCCTTATTTCGCTAATTCCTTTATTACCACTTGATCTGTTAATTAAAATTACTTTTTTAGTTTTCCATTCATATTTGTCTTTCTCAAATATCTTTACATACTTTGCTTCCTCAAAAGAACTTATAACATCTTTTTCTTCTAAAAATACTCCTATTTCATACATAATATCACTCCTTTAAATTATTTTTATATAACAAAAAAGACACAGTAAATTTACTGCATCTTTGCACTTATATAATATCTTATTAAATTTATACTATATTATTATTTAAGTTTTAGCAAGTATTTTACCAGTATCTTTTAAATCATATCCACCTATACTTTCAATTTCAGTTTTAAATTCTTCACTTTGTATAGTATTTAATATTAATTTATATATTGGATATTTTAAATCAGATTCTCTAATAACCAAATCATATCTTTCTTCTTGAATTGGTATAAAATCAATTCCTTCCATTTGTTTTGCTGTCTTTTCATTTCCTATTCCAACATCTCCCTCTCCCCTGGCAATAGATCTTGCTACTGCTGAGTGGGATTGTCTTTCTATATTGTATCCATTTATTTGTTCCCTGTTTATGCTATTTAATCTTAATTTTTCATCTAGCAAAATTCTTATTCCAGAGCCCTTTTCTCTATTTATCATAGAAATACTAGGATTCAATAAATCACTCCAAGTTTTTATTTTAAAAGGATTTCCCTTTACTACATAAAAACCTACATTTCTATAGGCTAAGTTTACAAGCAAACAAGATATTCCAGGAAGCATTTTTCTTACAAAAGCAGTATTATATTCATTAGTATCTCCATCCCATAAATGAACTGAAGAAACAGAAATTTTATCATGATATAAATCATAAAGACTTGCATAACTTCCTACGTTAGATCTAAGAACTCTTATATCACTAACTTTTTCTCTAATATTTTCTGCAAGTACATCTAAAATCACATCTTGTCCTGATATTATAATATCACTTGTATTTTCTACTTGTTTTATATTACTTATATTTTCCTCAGTTAACGGTTTAAGCTGCTTATTATTTTTAATAATCTTTTGACTGTTTATATAATTTTCAACATCTTCTTTATCTATTCTGAGCTTTTTACCTACCTTATAGCCAGGTAATTCTCCGCGTTTTACTAATTCATATACTGTATTTTTAGTTATCTTCAATAAATCAGCAACTTCAAGTGCCGTTAGAGAGCCTTCATTCTCCATAAGAAATCCCTCCTTCTCTGTATATTTTATTCTAACATTAAGAAGCAATAATTTCTAGCAATTAAATAACTACCTTATAAAAATCATTATCTTTTTAAGTACAATATCATAGCTCAAAATAAAGTATATTAGGCACGTTATAATCTAAAATATACATTGTCAATTGTACATTTGTTAATTATGATAACTCTTAATTTTATAAGCTTTTCAAAGTTCAATAAATTTATATTTTCATAGGCACGAAAAAAGACCTCAAGAGTTTTATACCTTTGTGTATTCTCCTCTTTGAGATCTTATATTAATTCCAAACAAAACATAACCAAACGCAACATAACTATATATAAATATAACAACGTTTCAATATACTTTGTCAATATATAAAAAATATTTATTTTTTTCTATTGGTGTATTGTTTTTTTATATGAATAATGCTACTATGATTAAAAATAATTATAAAACATGACAAAACACAACCAAACATAACTATTAATTTAATATTGAATGTGGGGTTTTATTATGAAAAAGAATATTGTATTAATTACTTTAACTACTTTGGTTATATCTATGTTTGCTATTGGCTGTGGTACTCAAAAAGATTCAACTTCCACACAAAAGGAGGCAGCTAAAACTTCAGAGCCTGCTATAGAATTAAATGTTTCTGCTGCTGCCAGTTTAAAAGAAGCTATGACAGATATACAAGCAGAATTTAAAAAAGTTAAACCTAATGTAACTTTAACTGTTAATTATGGAGCATCTGGTTCCCTTCAACAACAAATAGAACAAGGAGCTCCATGTGATATTTTTATTTCTGCTGGTCAAAGCCAAATGAAAGCATTAAAGGATAAAGCTTTGCTTCAAGACGATACAGTAAAAGATTTAGTTAAAAATGATTTAGTTTTAGTTGGCCCTAAGGATACTGCTATTACTAGTATTTCAGATTTAAATACGGATAAGGTAAAAAAAATAGCTGTTGGAGAACCTAAAAGTGTTCCAGCTGGAAAATATGCTGATGAAGTTTTCGCAAGCCTAGGAATTAAAGATTCTGTAAACTCAAAACTTGTATTTGCTAAGGACGTAAAAGAAGTACTTGCATGGTCAACTTCTGGAAATGCTGAAGTTGGTTTTGTATATAAAAGTGATGCCTTAAGCAGCCCTAATTCAAAAATTATAGAAACCATAGCTGCTGATAAGCATTCACCTATAACTTATCCTATAGGAGTAATAAAAGCTACGAAAAATCCTGATGCTGCAAAAGCATTTGAAGACTTTTTATTTACTGATACTTGTAAAGTTATATTTGAAAAATATGGTTATGGAATAGCAACGAAATAGCAAAAATGGACAAGAGTAATAATAATTACTGCTTGTCCGTTGTTTAAATTAGATTAGAAGGAGGAGTTAATATGGATTTTTCACCATTATGGATTTCAATAAAAACATCTTTAGTTGCTACAGTTATTACATTCTTTTTAGGCCTCGTAATATCTTATTTAGTATCAAATTTCAAAGGAAAATCTAAAGGGCTAATCGATGGATTATTTACCCTGCCTTTAATTCTTCCTCCTACTGTGGTAGGTTTCTTTTTATTACTTATCTGTGGTAAAAATGGTCCTGTAGGAAAGTTATTAGAACTCTTTAATACTTCCATAATTTTTAGTTGGAGTGCCACAATACTTGCAGCTGTAGTAGTTTCCTTTCCAATGATGTATAGAACTACTAGATCTGCTTTTGAGCAAATTGATACTAACATTCTTTCTGCTGCTAGAACTCTTGGCCTTAGTGAATTTAAAATATTTCATAAAATTGCTATTCCACTAGCTATGCCCGGCATTATAGGCGGTTTAATCCTATCTTTTGCAAGAGCTATGGGTGAATTTGGAGCTACCTTAATGATAGCAGGAAATATTCCTGGTAAAACTCAAACAATGCCTCTAGCTATATTTTTTGCAGCTGAAGGTGGAGATATGGAAAAAGCAATGCTTTGGGTTTCAATAATCGTTCTCTTATCCTTAGCTTTAATTGTTATTTTAAATTATTGGTCTGAAATTCAATTAAAACTTATTGGAAGGAGGAAATAAAGATGTCACTTCAAATAAATATAGAAAAAAGATTTTCTTCTTCTTTTAACTTAAAAGTAAATTTTGAGCATGAAAAAGGTATTTTAGGCTTTTTAGGTTCCTCTGGTTCTGGAAAAAGCATGAGCTTAAAATGTATATCTGGTCTTGAAACTCCTTCAAGTGGGAAAATAATTTTAAATGATAAAACTTTTTTTGATTCAAAGAATAAAATAAATTTAAGCCCTCAAAAGAGAAAAGTTGGCTATTTATTTCAAAATTATGCCCTCTTCCCTAACATGAATATAATTGAAAACATTGAAATTGGTGTTTCTAATTTACCTGAAGCTAAAAGAAGACCTTTATGTATGGAATATATTGAAAGATTAGGTCTCTTAGGACTTGAAAAACATTATCCATGGCAGTTATCTGGAGGGCAACAACAAAGAGTTGCTTTGGCAAGAGCACTTATAACAGCTCCTGATATATTGCTTTTAGATGAACCTTTTTCTGCTTTAGATCAACATCTTAGAAATAATTTAGAAAAGGAACTTATGTCTATATTGAAAACTTATAAAGGTGATGTTATTTTTGTAACTCATGATATAGCTGAAGCATATAGAGTTTGTGACCATATCATAGTATATGAAAATGGAACTGCTTTAGAAAAAAGAGAAAAAAAGGATTTATTTAAGTCTCCAAAATCCCTTACTGAAGCTATTTTGACAGGCTGTAAAAATATTTCTAAAGCAAAAAAAATAGACAATCATACTATTTATGCTGAAGATTGGGGACATGAATTTAAAGTAAATAATGAAGTTCCTGAAGCTGTTACACATATATGTATAAGAGCTCATGATATGGAAGTTTGCAGCACAGATAATTGTGAAAATACATATTTTTATACAGTAGAAAATATTGTAGAAAATCCATTTGAATTTACTTTATTCATGAAAAATAAGGAAGACCTTCTTTCAAGCCAAATCGAATATAAACTCGAAAAAAAGAATATGAATTTTAAAATAAACGATACTGTTGCTCTTACTTTTCCACAAGATAATATATTTTATTTTTAAATATAACTTAAAGTAAAATAGCCAGAAGAACTATTGTATTAATTCTTCTGACTATTATATTTTCTTATATTATCTATTATTTCCTTTTCTACAAGATTTATATTAGTCTTTCCAATATAGCCAAATTCACATTTATTAAATTTAATGTAACTCATAGCTTTGTGAAAAGTTGAATGATTCATATATTTAGTATAGAAAAATATATAATCACAATTATTTAAAATACTTATATCAAAATTTTCATTAAATCCATTTAAGGTTCTTATTTCTGGATACTTTATTCTGAATCTACGCCTCCATTCCTTATCCCCACCTATTATTATAATTTTCTTATTTTGAATGTATTCATATAAATTAATCTCTAAATCTTCTATATGATTTTCTTCAATTATGCTAAGCTCATATTCTCGTAAAGCCTCTATTTCTGTCCTTAAATTCTCTTCTTCTTTTAATTTCTTTTCTAATTCCTTAATTTTATTTTCCATTTTTTGAAGTTCCTGCTTATGAAGATTATTCAAACTATTTATTTCATATGTTAAATTTTTTTCATTATTTTTTATTTCATCATTTAATTCCGTTAACTTTGTTTTTAATTCATTATTCTCATTTTTTAAAAAGCTTACTTTATGTTCTATATCCTTTAATTCATATGTCAATGATTCATTACTATTTTCAACATAAGAATTTCTTGTAGCTTTGTATTCATTAATGATCATTTGAATAAATATTCCGCTAATAATACTTGAAACTATTTTCTCTGGGTTTTTATCTTTTGTTGCTCTATAATAAGATAATATTATTTTATCTATATTAATAAAATTGTTATCTAAAAAAATATGATTTATATCAATTTGGTTAGTTGCAAATAAATCTTCAAAAAAACTCCCTGAATTACTAATATCTATATTTCTATTAGTTATAATGTCTTTATAATTTGATATTGCTCCATATTCCCTTTTTATTAATGATTTTATTTCTTGAATTTGAAGTTTATATCGATCTAATTCTAATTCAACATTTTGATTTATTAAGCTTCTAAATTCAAAATCTTCAATATCACTTAAAATTGAAGTTACAAAACCATGATCCACTTTTTCTGGTGATAAGTATACAGCTAAATATAAATATATGGCCGCATCTAATTTAGCTTCCATATTCCTTGTTATTATGTCCATTTTAAGATATTTATTCTTTAATTTTTCCTTATCGAATTTTCTAACTGTATTAAAAATAACAGGATAATATTTTCTAAAAAGTTTGATGATTTTATTTCTTATAGAATTATCACTTTCAGCCAACAAAAGAATCCCTAACACTTTTCTTGCATAAAATTCATTTTCAAAGGTTCCTTGTTTAATAACCACATGATTTGCACAAGGCGAATCAATTACAGCATTATAGTATTTCAACGGATCACTATTATATACTTTATCTACTTCCTTTCTCATTTCTTTATTATTAGCTATACCAAGGCTTATATTAGAAAATATATAATCTACTAATATATCACTATTAATATCCCATTGGTTACAAATAATTTCTGAAAAATAAGTTATATTCATTTTACTTAAGTTTACCTCTTCAATTTGCTCCATTAAATTCACCTCCCGTTATATTTTGTTTTTATGAATTTATAATTTCAGTCAATAAATAATTTATAATTAGCAGTTTATATCAAAAATCCAAAAAGATATTTCAGGAAAGTTCAGCACTGTGGCATAGCCGATTATTTTATCTATCTATTGTGATTTATTATTAATATATAATCATTTTCTCCAGTTTTTGAAGCTTCAAAATTTAAATTCAGTCTTTCCAATTCACTTTCTAACCAAAATGGAATATGACTGCAAGTAACTACTAATTCCTTAAATTTATTTTCTAATAAAAATGGTTTTAACACCCGCTTAGTTGTAATTCCAATATTAGCTTCCTGTAATTTTTTTAAATTTAAAGTATAGTAACCACTACTACCAATCTCCTTTGGTAAAAAACTTTCTTTTTCATTGTCTGTTTTTACATTATTAATAATTTTAATTTCTTCCTCCTCTTCCAGCTCCTTTTCAAATACATATTCAAGAGTTTCATATTGATCCCCTTCCATTTTCCAAATGCTTACTCCAATATTATCTAGAAGCATATATATTAAATTAGGAATTTCTTTAGCAACTAATACCTTGCAATCCTCTAAAGCATTTGAAATTTTCAGTGCATCTAATCCTAAATTATCTTTTTCCATTACTTGAGTAAAATCAAACTCAGTTTCCTTCTTAAGTTTCCAACTATTATTATCTTTTGTAAAAATTCTTACAAATCCACTTTTATTAAAATCTGCAATTTGCTCAAGGCTATTTACGTATAATGCAATTTCTTTCTTCATGTTAAACCTCCTCGCCTTTTATTGTATTCAAATATTTATATAAACAAAAAAGTCTAATTCCTATACCCTTAAGTATAAAAATTAGACGCCATAGTCTTTATTTAATAATGTTAATTTATGAGTAATATAATCAATTTTGCTTAATCCCTTACTTAATTATAAATTTTTGTGCTCTTATTATCAATATTTTTAGTAAAATAATTTTGTATTTATATTTCAATTACTTTCTAGCACAATTACTTGCTTGTCCAGTTAATATTTCTAAACCATGGTTTAATTCCGTTATTATATATTCTAAACATTCTGTTACTGCCTTTGGACTTCCTGGCAAATTGATTATTAATGTTTTATTTCGTATTGTAGCAGTTGCTCGACTTAACATTGCTCTTTTAGTAAATTGCATGCTATAGGCTCTCATAGCTTCTGGAATACCTGGAACAATTCTTTCACCTATTGCCAGGGTTGCTTCTGGCATGCAGTCTCTTGGTGAAAAGCCAGTTCCTCCTGTTGTAAGAATAAGATCTGCAATATTTTCATCACAAATTCTCTTCATTTCAGAACTCAGCATTTCTTTTTCATCTGGTAATACAATCATATGTATCACTTCGTATCCATTATCTTCAACGATTTTTTTAATAACAGGCCCACTTTTATCTTCTCTTTCGCCTGCATATCCACTATCACTAGAGGTAATTATTGCTACTTTGAACATATTAATTCATCTCCTACTTTAATATTTCCGCCATGTATAACCTTAGCAAAAACACCTTCTCTTGGCATTATACAATCTCCAACTCTATGAAATATCTCACAATGAGAATGGCATTGTTTACCTACTTGAGTTAATTCTAATACAACATCATTACATTTAAATTGAGTTCCAATTGGCAAAGTTTTAAAATCAATACCTTCTACTAATAAGTTTTCTCCAAAGTCTCCATCATGAACATCACCACCATTAGCATTAAAATCAACTACCTTATTATAAGATAATAAACTTACTTGTCTATGCCAATCGCCACCATGTGCATCATTTTCTAGTCCAAACCCTTCAATAATATTGCATTCACCTATATTTTTCTTTACTGTACCTCTTTTTTCACTAATACATATTGCAATAACTTTTCCCATTTGTATTTCCTCCTAATTAAATTAAACTTTAAATTGTTGACTGTTAACTGGGTTTCAACCACCAATTTGAGACATGGTATGCTTCTCTAAATCTTCTAATATATTTTCTTCTAAAAAATTATTTTTTAGAGGTTTATTGTATATTGTGTTTTGTATAATACGAATTAGATCTTCTTCATTTATTCTATTTCTTACTAAAGCTCTTAAATCTGTCCCCTTATCATATTGTAAACATGTTTTTAGAAAACCTTGAGAAGTTAACCTCACTCTGTTACAGCTATCACAAAACTTATGAGTAACTGCACTTATAAATCCTATTTTTCCTTTAAAATTATCTATTGTATAATAACTACTTGGACCATTTCCCAAAGGTTTATCATATGGTGTTATTTTCCCAAGTTTTTCTTCAATAATTTCTTTTATCTTATCTTCACTTATTCCTTTCATATCTTTCCCTAAGCCAATTGGCATAAGCTCTATAAATCGTACACTAATATTATTATTTTCTGCTAATTTTATAACATTTAAAATGTCTTCATAATTTTCTGCTTCAAGTGGTACACAGTTTATCTTTATATTCAATTTATCGTACTTAAGTGCTTTATTAATTCCATTCATCACTTTCTTTAATTGACCAACCCTAGTTAGCTTTTTATATTTATTCTCATCTAAGGTATCTAAACTTATATTAATTGCATCTAACCCTGCTTCGACTAAAGATTCAATTTGCTCTTCTAATAAAATGCCATTGGTTGTTAAAGTTACATTATCAATTCCATTTATATTCTTTATTTCTTTAATTAAATACGATAAATCCTTTCTAACTAAAGGTTCACCACCAGTAATTTTAATTTTGCTTATTCCTATTTTAGAAAAAACTTTACATAAAAAGATTATTTCTTCATAAGATAAGATTTCCGTGTGGTTTGCCCATGTTATTCCTTCTTCAGGCATACAATAAACACATCTTAAATTGCATCTATCTGTAACTGAAATTCTTATATAATCTATTTTTCTATTATATATATCAATCATTTATAAACTCCTTTATGTATTCAAGCAATGTACTTATGATTTCATCAATATTATTTATATTAATGTTCTTTATATCTTCAAATTCTGTTTCTATGTCAGTTATAATTGCTATTAATGTTTCTTTTTCACATACATAATTAGAAGAAACTGACTTCCTTACAATTTCAAATTTAGGATATTTTGATTGCTTAAAACCTTCTAACAAAATAATATGAGCCTCAGGAAATAACTTAATAATATCTTTTTCCGAAATATCTTCTACATCCTTAACTAACATAAACTTATTTTTTGAAAATATAGCCGTTCCATATGCACCAGCATCTTTATGCTTATAGGAATCTGTTCCTTCTACATCTGCCTTAAAATCGTGTCCATCATGCTTAATAGTGGCAACTTTATACCCCAAGCCTACTAATCTCGGTATTATTTTAGTTATTAAGGTTGTTTTACCCGAATTTTTTATGCCGCTTATTCCAATTAAAATAGGCTGCTTTTTATTTGTCATTAATAAATTCTCCACTTTTTCCACCTGTTTTCTTAACCAAATGAATTTCCGAAATTTCCATAGTTTTATCAATGGCTTTGCACATATCATAAATAGTTAACAATGCAATATTTACTCCTGTTAGTGCTTCCATTTCAACTCCTGTTTTCCCATCTATCTTAGCTGTGCAAATTGCTTCTATATAGTTATTTTCTTCATTTACTCTAAAATCAATTGTACATTTATTAATCATTAAAGGATGACACATTGGAATTAAATCTAAAGTCTTTTTACAAGCCATTATGCCAGCAATCCTTGCTACTCCAAGCACATCACCTTTTTCTACTTTGTCATTTAAAACAGCCTCAATAATTTCCTTGTTAACATATATTTTACCTTTGGCTATTGCTGTTCTTGATGTTATTTCCTTTTCCGATACATCAACCATAACTGCATTTCCTTTTGAATCAAAATGAGTTAGTTTGTTTTCCATGACATACACTTCCTTCTTAATTTTTTTCTATAAATAATGTTGCTTTTTAACCTTATTTATAATTTCATAATATGACTGGCTGTACAAGTTAAAAATATACTTACACCTTCTTAATGTCAGCATATTCTAATATGGCTTACCATAAATATTGTGAAGAATAGATATTCTAAACCATATTACCATATATATTCTTCAGAATATTTGCTAATAATGCGGGTTTAGGAACTTATATCTTAATTCAAACAATAAATTAATATATTTTATATCATAACAAAATAACATTTACTTTATCGCCTTTTTTTAGTCCTAATGTTCCTTTTCTTATATCAATAAGACAGTTACACCCAATCATAGATGATAATATTCCTGACGAATGCTTACCTTGTGGAAGTTTTACAATGCCTCCATTATAAAAGCCTCTTATAAATCTTCGTCTTTTGCTTTCTTTATTAAATTCTTCATCCATAGTCCCACTAATTCTAGTAGGTTGTAATGTTTTATTACCACTTAATTTAGCTAAGATAGGTCTTGCTAATAACTCAAAGGTGGTAAGTGCTGCAAAAGGATTTCCCGAAAGAGAAAGTATTGGTTTATTTTTATATAACGAAAACATTGCAGGTGTTCCAGGTTTTAAATTTACCTTCCAAAATAATCTTTCAGCTTTAAGAATAGGTAATGCTTCATGTAAAATATCTTTTTGCCCTACAGAAACTCCACCTGTAGTTACAATAAAATCAACTTGATCTATTATTTCACTTATTTTATTAGCAACTTTAATACCTTCATCTCCAATTATTTCTGAAACAATTTGTTTTATTCCAAGCTCATTTAATCTAGAATATATTAAATGTAAATTACTATCGTAAATTTTCCCTTCTTTTAAAGGATCTCCAGGAATTCCAACTTCATCACCTGTTACTAATAAAGCAATTTTAGGATTATTCTTTACTTTAACCTTTGAAATTCCCATACTTGCCATAATTCCTATATGTACATAGGTTAAAAATTCACCTTTTTTTATTAGTAAACTTCCTTTATTTATGTCTTCACCAGCAAAACAATAATTATCATATTTAGAAAGCTCTTCATAGATTTCTACTATACTTTCATCATAATTGGTATTTTCCTGTCTTATTACACAATCAGCTTCTTTGGGAATTTTAGCTCCTGTCATAATCCTTATGGCTTGCCCTTTTTCAAGAACTTTTTCACTATATCCACCTGCAAATACAGAATCTATAACTTTTAACTTAATTGGATTTTCCTTAGTTGCACCTTTAGTATCTTCTGCCATAAGAGCATACCCATCAACGGGAGATCTATCAAAGGGAGGATTATTTATTGGTGCATATATATCATCTTCTATAATTCTGCCTGTAGCTTCTATTAAATTTATTTCTTCCCATTCCTTTATCTGATTGACTTTATCCAGCATTATTTCAATAGCTTTTTCAAGTTCTATATTTTCCAATATCTATACTCCCTTTCCAAAACTGCAATTAGGATAATGGCATGGACTACAGCCCAAACATAATCCTCCATTGCCCAATTTTGCAATATCTTTTTTAGTCACTTTAACCCCTGCTGCTATCCTTGGAAGGACTAAATCAAATATTGTAGCTTTTGAATACATAACACAGCCTGGTAACCCCATTATAGGAGTTTCATCTTCAAAATATCCAAGCAAAAACATGGCACCTGGGAGCACTGGTGCACCATAAGATATAATTTCAGCTCCGCTTTCCCTTATTGAACTAGGTGTTAAATCATCTGGATCGACACTCATTCCACCTGTGCAAATAATAAGATCAGCTCCATTAGCTTTTAAATCCTTAATAGCATTTACTATCATTTCACTTTCATCATTTACTATTTTATGACCACAAACAGTAATTCCATATTCATTAAGTTTATTTACAACAA
This sequence comes from Clostridium sp. C2-6-12, assembly GCF_009928485.1. Classification (GTDB taxonomy): domain Bacteria; phylum Bacillota; class Clostridia; order Clostridiales; family Clostridiaceae; genus Clostridium. The sequence continues at coordinate 176,573 of NZ_JAABNP010000002.1, forward strand.
CCGGAGTAAAGGTATCTTTAATTCTCCCATAATAAACTTCACTTCCAGTAGTAACTATTCCCGCTTTCATCTTTTTATATGGTATAAGCTCTAAAAGAGGAGTATTACCTGCAATTTTTTTTGCTTCATTTAATTTTTCTTCTTCGATAACAAGTGGTATAACTCTTGTACCAGCTAATTTATCTCCTTTTTTAACTGGAAAATTATTATGTCTTGCAGCAATCATTATTTCTTCTAATTCATTAATTTCATCTAATCTTTTAACATCAATTCTAAACAGCCCATCTGTCTCTGCAATTAGATCAATTTTTCCTTCTTTTACTTCTGATGGCTTCATATTTTCATTTTTACAAATATCATATAATACTTCTGCTGCTTCATTTTCATGAAGTGTTCCTTCTTTTTTCTCCCAAATATATAGATGCTCTTTACCTAAGGATAAAAGCACTGGAATATCTTCTTCTTTAACTATATGTCCTTTTTTAAATGCCGTATCTTTTACAACATCTTTTATAATTCTTGTTATATCATGACATAAAATATGCCCTACTGCATTTATTGTTTCTATTTTTTTCATTTTAACAACTCCTAATTAATTATATTTATCTTAATTTAGATTCTTACTTTTCATTATTCTGAAGAAAGTAACTGGTCCATGTTATAATTTACAACGTACATTGTTTAATTAACAATTTATATGGAATAATTTAAAATTAATTTTAAAACTTAACAATTCCTACTTATTTAGAAATAAAATTTCTAAGTTTTAAAATCAAAAAAACCGTATTATTTCGCCAAAAAGGACGCAAAAAATACAGCTCTACACAAAAGAATTTTAACAATTCTCGCCATTATTTACAAAGCATAGTCAACATCAAAAAATCATAGTTTATGCTTTTTGTAAATAATGCTCCTTTTCAAAAACGGAAGGCTAGACAGTTTCCCACATAACCCTGAAAGTGACTATTTCACTTTGGCGCAATATCATAGATTTTAATCCTTAGATATTTTTGCTTGGAGCTTATTTAATTTTATTTATTTAATGTTTCATAATCTTTAATATTATTTATATTGTCTAGAATATCTATATCAAATTCAGTATCTGATAAAGATACTATCTTAGCATTGACTTTAGATATTAAATTTAATAATTTATAATCCTTTTGAAATATCATTTCTTCAATTTCTGGGATTATCTTTTTTGAATAAATTCCACCTAATGGATGAATTTTACCCTTCCCATCTTTTGTAACTAATATTTTTTCTTCCCCTGTTATAAACTCACACAGATATTTTGTAAACTGCTTTGTAATTTTAGGCATATCACAAGCAACTACAAATACATAATCTTCATTAATATTTTTTAATGCTGAATATATTCCTCCAATTGGGCCAATATCTTTATATAGATCTTCAACTAAATCAAACTTTAATTCTTTATAGTTTTCTTTATTATCAACTGAAATATAAATATTGTTAAATTCAATTAATTGACTAGTTATATTTTCAATAAAACTCTTATTTTTATATTGTAGAAAAGCTTTGTTATTTCCATTCATTCTTTTGCTTTTTCCACCAGCTAAAACTAGTGCTGCTATTTTCATATAACCATCCTTTTCAATTTATTCTTTTGAATATGATTTTATAAACATCATTAAAAAATTGTAAAGTACAAAAGCTATTATCCCTGTAGTTAAGTATATTTGAATTCCTGATACTTCTTTTATTATACTTCCTGCAAAATTTTGTCCTTGAGCTATTAGTAATCCTGACATTTTAACAGATGCAGCTATTCCAATAGCCATTGGGAAGGTAAGGGCTGCAAATGCTGGTGTAAATGAATAAGAAAAAAACTTTGGTAATTTATAAATTACAAATAATAAGGAAACAATAACAGCTGCATATAATACATTTATTACAACCATATTCGGTTCTTTAACTACATTTATATAACAAACAACACATAAGCTTGCTGGCGCAAGTACAATTGCTTGAGTATGGTAAAAAGCATCCTTAATAGGTTTAGTAGCTATTCTATACACCATGAATGGAATTATAAGTGCATATATGAAGATACCATAACATAAAATCATCTTTGATATTACTGGTTCATTCATTGCTCCACCAACTACAACCGCAACCATTATACCATTATAAGTCACAAACCAGCTTGGTACAAAAGTTTCCATATTTATTCCTTTTAGCACATTTCTATAGGTGAATACTAAAATTTGAACAGCATGAATAATTACTCCTGCAAGCCACAAACCTTTTCCAATAGCTTGGTTATAATCAAAAAAGTAACTTCCTATCATCATTGTAACCATTGAGAATCCAGCATAAATACTTGCTGGTACAGTATTTGAATATTCCTTTTTACATGTATTAGGATATAATACAATTTTCATTATATATGCTAATAAGATGATTGTAGCACACCACATAGTAATATGTCTTATATAAGTAAATCCAATATTTAAGTACATATTAGAAAGCGAGCAGGCTCCTACCATTGTAGTAAGGATAGTAAAAGGTAAATTTTCTACCTTTTGAAAAATTGATCTATTTTGCATAATATTTTCTCTCCATTTTATTACTTTATAGTGAATTATTCTTCATAAGTAAACTCAAAATTTTCATTGATGTTGAAAAAGTCAGAGTAATCTATTTTAAATATAGGTTTCTTTACTTTTGAAATATCAATATTATTTTTAATTAATTGAGTTAAAACACCTGTGTAAGATAAATCCCCTTGAATAATCGCACCATAAATCTTGCCTTCCTTATGTATTATCTTTTTATAGTTACCATTATCATCACTTTGAATTTCAACTTTAAAAGTGTCATCAGTTGGTTCATTTATCCCAAGTGACATTGTTGGAATTTCTAAAAAATTCATAGTTGATTTGCTGGCAAAAAAGTCTGTCATTTCACATTTTACTCCTGCCATATTACTTGCAGCAATTATTGCTTCTTTTGCAGCAGTTGGCCAAATTGGATTTCTTCCTGTAACATCTCCAGCACCATAAATATCTTCACAATTTGTTTTACCAAAGGTATCTATAAGAAGGCCAAATCTATCTGTTTCAATTCCTGAACCTTCTAAAAAGTTCACATTTGAACGAACTCCAGCAGCTACTATTAATAAATCACAAGGAATTGTTTCTCCACTTGTTAAAAGTATATCTGTAATATTTCCTTGTTCATCAACAATAAGCTCCTTAATTCCTTTTTCATAATATTGTTTTACACCCTTAGCTTCAAAGCCCTTTTCATATGCTGAAGCAGCTTTTTTATCAAGCTGAATTGAAAGCATGTGATCTTTCATTTCAACAAGTGCTACATTTTTACCAGTATGACTTAACCCTGAAATTACATCAATCCCAACTAATCCAGCTCCCATTACTACAATGTTATTACATGTTTTTGATCTCTCCATTATTTTTTCACAATCATCAAAATTTCTAAATCCAATAGCATTAGGTGCTTCTCTTAAATTTGGTATTGGTGGAAAAAACGTATTTGAACCTGTCGCTATAAGAAGTTTGTCAAATTCTACTGCTTCTCCATTTGAAATCATAACTTTCTTAGCTTTTGGATCTACTCCAACTACTTCAGTTCCTTTGATCCAATTTATATTGTTTTTATTAATAAAATCATCTTCAACAAATTCTAACTTCTTCACATCTCTAATGCCTTCCATATAATGATGAAGTATACATCTAGAATAAATTTTATCATCTTTTGATATAAGAGTGATATCTGCATCTTTATCTAATGCCCTAAGTTCACGTACTCCATTAATTCCTGCTGCTGAAGCACCAAGTACAACATATTTCATAATATTATACCTCCTCTAAAGTAATTGCGCCCATTGGACATTTTTCAACGCACATAGGATTTGGTTCGTTATCTTCACTTCTGTGAGCGCACATATTGCATTTCATAATTTCCTTGTGTGCAATTCTATCACTTTTTAAAACTCCATATGGACATGCCATTATACACATATAACAGCTTGCACAACGATTTTTATCATATTCAACATAACCTGTTTCTCTATTTTTAGACATTGCCCCTGTCATACAAGTATAAACACATTCTGGCTTATCACAATGTCTGCAGAAAATAGGTGCTGGTTTTGAGCTGCTATCTATTGTAACTCTGTTTCTTGAATCACTGCTTTCATGTGCTACAACACATGCAGTTACACAAGTTAAACATCCTACACATTTGCTTCTATCTATTTTTATTCTCTTCATGATTTATACCTCCATTTCAATCTTTTCAACATTAATTGGAGTAGTTTTATATGAAGGCTCTTTAGAATATGGATCGTATAAAGATGGTGTTAAATTATTACATTCTAAATAATGCATTGGAGCATAAAGTTCATCATATCTAACATTGTCTGTAAGCTTAACTTTAAAGTTTGAAGAATTACCATTTATAGATGAAACTTTAATCATATCATTTTCTTTTACCTTAAACTCTTCAGCTAATTTATTATTCATATAAATATAAGCAGTTTTTACAGTAACATCATCAACAAAATTAATTTCTCTTGTACGAGTTTGAGTATGCCATTGTCCAACTGTTCCTCTTCCAGTATTTAAGGTATAAGGAAATTCTTTTGTATTTGGTAGTGGATTTTCACGAACTTCTTCAAATATGAATTTAGCCTTCTTTGATGGAGTGTAGTATATATTATCCTCAAATAGTCTTCTTTCATTATCTTTAAGTACTTCTCCTTCTCTGAAAGGCCATTGTATTCCCTTTGAATTTTCTAATTCATCGTAAGAAACTCCTGTCATGTCGCAAGGCATATTTCTAGAACATTCCTTCATTAAATTAAATGCATCTTTTGGAGTCTTCCATTTATCCAACAAACTTCCCATACCTAATGCTTCACCAATACCATAAATTACTTCATAGTCATTTCTTTCATCAGCTGTCTTTTCAAGTGCTGGTCTTAATGCTGAAATACGTCTTTCAGTATTTATTAAGCTTCCTTCCTTTTTAATTCCTGGAACTACTGGAAGATATAAATCACAGTCCTTTGAGCTGTCAGTGTCTCCATAAATATCTTGAACCACAAAAAACTCTAGCTTTTTAATAGCTTCTTTAAAGGTTTTATTATTAGTCCATGAATGACGTGGGTTTGTACATATTACCCATAAACCTTTAATTTCACCTGAAATTATTTTTTCAATAATTCCGTCATAGGTTAAGGTAGGTTTAGTTGCAAGTACATCTTCAGAAACTTCAAGAACTTCAGCAACTCTCTTACGTCTAGCTTGATTATCAAAATCTCCACCACCAAACAAACCAGCAGTGTTACTATATGCACGAGATCCCATAGCATTACATTGACCTGTTAAAGAGTTAGCTCCTGTACCTGGCTTACCTATATTTCCTGTCATAAGTGCTATATTTATAATGGCTTGGGCTGTTCTAACAGCTTCATATCCTTGATTTACACCCATTGTCCACCAGAAAGAAACTCTTTTTCCATTATGAATTAGTTCTACTAACTCTAAAATTGCTGCTTCATTAAGACCTGTTGCCTTTGCTGCTTTCTCTAAGGTATATTGCTTTACAAATTCTTTAAAATCATCAAAACCTTCTGTATAATTTAATATATATTCTTCATTTATGTAACCTTGTTCTATAAGCTTGTTGGCTACAGCGTAAAGTAAAATCAAATCTGTTTTACCCTTTAGTCCATACCAAAAATCAGCATGCTCTGCTGTTTCTGATCTTCTTGGATCAATAACTATTAATTTTTTATCCTTATTGTTTCTGATTCTATCCCAAAATATTGGATGGGCTACAATAGGATTTGCTCCAATTAATATTATAGTATCTGACAATTCAGCATCCTTTAATGTATAAGGTGGTGAATCAAAGCCAAAACTTTGCTTATGAGCAACTACAGCGGTAGACATACATAATCTTGTATTTCCATCTAAATTTGTTTTTAAATGATTTCTCATTACATGTCCTAATAGTGCAAATTCTTCTAAAGTCAATTGTCCTGTACTAATACCTGCAACACTTTCAGTTCCGTACTTTTCTTGCAATCCTAAAAATTTATCAGCTACAATTTTATAAGCATCCTCCCATGGAATCCTTTTAAATGAACCATCTTTTTCTCTTATTCTTGGAAGTGATGAATCTTTTACAACTGTCTGTTGCTTGTCTAAAGAAAGACCTTTGATACATGAAAATCCATTGTTAACTGGATATCCTTTTGTAGGTATAACCTTTACAATTTTGTTGTCTTCAACATAAAAGTCAAGGTTACAATCCAACGCGCAATAATTACAAGTTGATTGTACTTTTTTCATTTTATCCCTCTTTTCTAAAAATTTTAAAGACTTTTTTAATTGTATAGTTTGTGAATTTTTTCACTTTAAAATTTACAAACCTCTCGTGCATTTAATTAGATCATACATCCTTTCCATTATATTCTATGCAAAGTACACAAACCGTGATTTCAATCACGGTTTGTATACTTTGTTTATTTAAATTTATACCCCAAAATTATTTAGTATTTCTATTTGATTATGCTTTGAATATATTTGTACATAAAGAAAATGCCATCATTTTTATATGATAGCATTTCCTTATATCTAAAAATATTTTATAAATGATCAAATTAATATTCAAGCTCTTGGATGTGTGTGCATATAAATATAATTAATTTTATCATTATTTATGATCTCATAATAGGTATCCATATATGTTAAAACCTGATTTCCAAGCAATTTTTGTACTGCTCTTACATTTGCACCATTTTGAAGTAAATGCACAGCAAAAGAATGTCTAAAAGTATTTAAATTAACGTCTTTATCAATAGAAGCTTGTCTTGCATACTCCTTAACAATCCTCCAAATTCCTTGTCTAGTAAGCTTATTTCCATTTAAATTTACAAATAAATTAGGAACTCCACATTGCGCAATTTTATATCTAATACCTAAATATTCTGAAATTGCTTTACTTGCACTTCTTCCTATAGGAATCAATCTTTCAAAATGCTTATTATCTGTACATCTTACAAAGTTCAAATCAAGGTTTACATCCTCTACATTTAGCCCTATTAATTCTGACACCTTCATTCCTGTAGCATACATTAATTCTAATAAAGCATTATCTCGAATTCCTTTGGTACAATCCTTTTCAACTATTCTTATAATTTTGTCTACTTCTTCAATTGTTAAAATTTGCGGTAACTTCCTATTATTCTTAGAGCTTTTATATTCTATTTTAGGTACATCCTTCACTAAAGCTTCACTTTTTAAATATGAATAAAAATTTCTTAGGCTTATTACTATTCTATTTATAGATCTTTCTGATTTTCCTAAATTTATTAGATTTTGTATATATGACATAATTGTTAATTTATCACTTTTATATATATCTATTTTTTTTCTATCTAGAAACTTAAGATATAAACTAACATCTGTTACATATGCATATATGGTATTTTCACTTTTACCACTCTCTAATAAATATTCTTTATAATTATTTATGCAATTAATCATTAACTATCTCCTATACCATTGATTATGATTAGTATTCGACAAAATTGTCAACTTTCCTTCTTTTTAGCTTTTCATCAGTGTATATATTTACATTATTTGCATGAGTAAATTTTAAACTAGTGATAATTTCATGATTATATAATCTAATAATTATTTCTACTACTAAACTTCATACTCTAAAATATTTCAGAATCATGAACCCTCACTCTTATAAATAGAATTTTTTAGCCACGAATTTTATCAGAGATGGTGATAAATAAGTTTCTATTAGCATACCCATTGCCAATAATATTATAATTATAGCTAACCTGTTTAAAAAATCATAGAAAAATAAAGTTTTAATGTTACAATTTTTAAAATATTTCATTTTAAACTTTTCTGTAGACATGGATAAACTAATAACACTTAATGCAATAAAGCATGGAATATAAATTATATTTTGAGGAATAATAGCTACTAATGCTAGTCCAAGTCCTTTGCCTTCAAAAGTAGTTACCATAAAAGAAAAAGTATAACCTAGAGTATAACCCTTTAATAAATCTAAAATTGAAATTATTGGCGCACCAAAAAAAGTAAAACCCAAAATAAATATAGGTATAATGATAATAATATTTTTCTTAATAACTTCAAATAATAACTTTCCATAATCTATAGGTTCATTCCCAACACTATTTGTGAAACTAGAAAAATAATTTGTCAAGTCATTTCTATCGCTTGCGCCCATATATTTAACAGTATAAAGTCCAAAGGATATACCTAGACAAAACATTATTAATACAATGAAAAAATAAGCCTTTTTATCTTTAAACGTATCATTAAATTTAGCAATTAAATAATTCATCTCTTATTCCTCCTTTAGTTACTCTACTTTATACTATGTTTAATATTTCAATTATATTCCTCCACTTAACCATAAATATGTAAAATAATTTAATAAAAATATAAATACATAATTAGAGCTTTTAATATTTCATCTCACCTTTTATGAATTAGGTATTGACAGCTTTTTTACATAACTATTTTTATCAAATTATCTTTAAGATATTTTTAGCATAATAACATATCATAAATTATAATTTTAAACTTATTGCTTTTTATTAGTTAACAATACTTTTTCTCATATGCACACTAAAACCGAAAATGGAGGTTGTCTAAAATAAAATATAGTACATGTCATAAATATTAAAACATGCACTTATTAAAAGAGCAGCTATGCTGAATATAGAACTTTTCACTTTTTAAAAGAGTAGCTATGCACCGCTTAAAAGATTAGCTATGCTACAATGCGTACTTCCCTACAATCCGTAACTTTGCACTTCTGAAAAAAATGGCTATGCCACAATAAGGAACTTATTGGCAATACAGCTCTTTTCACTACTGAAAAGAGCTGCTATACCTTCATTCTAACTAGTTCAAACCAAAAGACTACTCCACCTTCAGTATTATCTACACCACATTCTGTACCATGAAGTTCAACAATTGCTTTTACTATTGATAATCCTAACCCATATCCTCCATACGCTCTTGTCCTTGCCTTGTCTACTTTATAAAAACTTTTCCATATCTTATCTAAACTTTCTTCTAGTATATGTTTTCCTGAATTAAATACATATATTTTTATTTTGTCATCAATAATCTTTGTACTTAATTTAATGATTTTATTATCATCTAAGTGATTAATAGCATTATTAAGATAATTAGTGATTATTTGTTCAACTCTAACCATATCTGCACAAACATATAATTCTTCAATAACCTCAAATTCTATTTTGATATTTTTTTCTAAAAAAACAGCCTTATATTTATCGAGAATATAAATAATTAAGGAAGTTAAGTTAAATTCACTTTTTTCAATATTAAAATATCCTGACTCAATTTGAGATAAATTTAATAGATCTCTAACTAATTTATTCATCTTGTTTGTTTCTTTTATAATTACATCACAATAAAATTTCCTGTCTTCTTCATTTTCCGCTACATTACTGACAAGACCCTCTGCATAACCATGTATTACTGATAATGGTGTTCTTAATTCATGAGATACACTTGAAATGAATTCTTTTCTCATTTCATCTATTTTTCTTTCTTTTTCTATATCTTCTTCAAGTTTTTTGTTTTTTATATTTAACTCTGTAATTGCTCTATTCAATTCACAAGATAAATAATTAATACTCTCACTAAGCTGACCAATCTCATCTTTTCCATTTACGTTGCACTTTTGAGTAAAATCAAATTTAGCCATGTTATTTGCAATATCATTTACTTCTAATATAGGTTTGGTAAATTTCTTTGAAAACCAATAGGCCCATATACTTCCTAAAATTATTATTACAATTCCTGTGATAATAATAAATTTATTTGCAATATTAACACTTTCTTTTATTGAAATCAACGGAACTTTTATAGAGAGTATATCACCATTGCTTAATTTAGTTACTAAAGTTAAAAGGTCTATTTTTAATTGTACATCCCTTCTATTTTCAAAAGTATACACTCCCTCTTTATATGTTTCCTCTATGCGCTTTTTAAATTTTTCATTATTAGGATTAAACTCAATGGGTGATGGAACATTATTTGATTTGTTGCTATTCTCAGTAATATTATTTTCATTAGGCAGCCTTCTAGAAGAGGTGAAAAGTATTTTTCCGTTACTATCTCGAATATCAATTGTACTTCCAGTTATTTTTGCTCTTCTATCCAACTCATCAATAATTTCTTGAGGATTACCATTATAAATATTAGTTAATTCCTTTGCATTTTTAATAAGGATATTTTTCTTCTTTTCAACGTAATATTGTTGTAAATAAAAACTATTTAATAAACACAATATAATCACAAAAAACGCCAGTAAAGCTGTTATGGATATGAAAAGTTTTGACTTTATGGATCTATTCATCTTAGTGCCTCAAATTTATATCCATATCCTCGTACAGTCTGAACAAAATCACTTTGGGAATTTAATTTTATTCTCAATCTGTTTATATGAGTATCAACTGTTCTTAAATCTCCATAATAATCATAACCCCAAACCTTATCAAGTATTTGCTCTCTACTTAATGCTCTTCCGTAATTATCTGCAAGATAAATTAATAATTCATATTCTTTAGGGCTTAAATCAATAACAGTTCCTTCACTTATAACTTGATGACCATTATAATCTATTGTTAATCCATTAAATTCTTTAAATTCTTTTTCTTCAGGTATTGTTCTCCTTAATACAGCATTCACTCTAGCAATTAATATTTTAGGGCTAAAAGGTTTTGATATATATTCGTCTGCTCCAATATCTAATCCGAATATTTCATCAAATTCCTCTCCTCTAGCTGTAAGCATAATAATTGGAACCCTTGACTTTTTTCTAATCTCTCTGCAAACTGTAAATCCATCATATTCTGGTAACATCACATCGAGAATTATCAAATCTATATCATTTTCAGCAAAAAATATATCCATAGCTTTTCTACCATCTTCTGCTTCAATAGTAAGATACCCTTCTTTTTTAAGAAAATCAGTCACAAGTTTTCTTATTAGTTGCTCATCATCAACTACTAATACCTTTTTACCTTTCATATATGCTCCTCCTAAAAGTTACTACTTAAATTAAGTATAGCTCATTCTTGTTACAATTTCGTCACAAATTATTCAGCATATACTATTATAAAAAAATCCTTTATATTAAACAAACTATTTCTATCGTTTAATATAAAGGATATCTCTAAATCATATGTTTCTATATTATTTACTATTGCTAGTTAACTTAAATTTTTATTCAATCCAAAATGCCTGTGAATAAACTATTATTTTACTGGTTTAAGAGCGCTTTCTACTGCAGCTTCTTGTTCTGCAGTTATAGTTCCTGCAGTTACTAAAGCTCCAAGCTTTGTTTTTAACACATTTTCATGTTTTTCACCTTTTACTTCTTTTTGTGGTTTCAACGCAGCTTCTATTGCTTTTTGTTTTTCAGCAGTTATTGTTCCTGAAGATACTAAATTATCAAGTACTTTTTTGAAATTTCCTTTTTCACTTGTAAGAGCTGTTTCTATTGCTGCCTTTTCATCTGTTGTTATTGTTCCTGCTGTTACTAACTCTTCAATTTTGGTTTTTAACATATCCATATGTTTTTCACCTTTAGCTTCTTTTTGTGGTTTTAATGCTGCTTCTATTGCTTTTTGTTTTTCAGCAGTTAATGTTCCTGAAGATACTAAATTATCAAGTACTTTTTTGAAATTTCCTTTTTCACTTGTAAGAGCTGTTTCTATTGCTGCCTTTTCATCTGCTGTTATTGTTCCTGCTGTTACTAGCCCTTCAAGCTTAGTTTTAAATGCTTCTGCAAACTTTCCACCTTTAGCAAAGCCTTGAGGTGTAAGAGCTGTTTTTATTGATGTTTCTTGTTCTGCTGTTATTGTACCTGCTGTTACTAAAGCATTTAGTTTGTTTTCTATACCATTGTTTTTACCTTGCCCAAATTTATGTTTAAATTGATTATGGATTGAAGTTTTACCATTAGCTGTACTTGCTCCATCAGCAGCAAATGCAATTGTGCCTGTTGATACCATCATACTTGCAATGACAACTCCTGAAATAACTTTACTTTTTAAACTCATATTTTTCATTTCTAATCCCATCCTTTTCGAATTTCTCAAGTATTTTATTTAATTTTTTATTTAATTATATAAATGCTTTTTTACAGTTTTGTTACAAGTATTTATATATATTGTTACGATGCTTAAATTATTGTAATATGAATTTTAGACTAAAATAAAAAAAAGACAATAAATAGAATGTATTTCTATTTACTGCCCTATAAGTTGATTATTTATGTTTATATATTTTTCAATTATCTAATATGGAATATAAATACTCTAACCTCTAAATTTCTTATACTAATTTTACAAAATCATTTGATATTCATATTATTAGTTAGAAAATTCTTGAGTACCCATATATTTATTATTACCTTTTATAACACCTATACCAACTTTAGTATATGATGCATTCATCATATTTGCTCTATGACCTGGAGAATTCCACCATTGATTAAATAATTCAACTGCATCATAAGTATTATATGCTATATTTTCTCCAGTTGTAGTATATTTATATCCAATTGCTTGTAACCAGTTTGTCCATTTAGTCCCATCTGGATTTGTATGATCAAAAAAGTTATTTTGTATCATATCGTTACTCTTGTATCTAGCTACTTGTACTAATGTATTATCTAGTGCTAGAGGTTGTAATCCTGCCTCAGTTCTTTTTGCATTCATTAATTGAAGAATTTGACTTTCTGCTGAGGCTTGTACGCTTATTGGATAATTTTGTGGCAATTTAGGTAATCCTTGAACATCCACATTTGTTATATTTGTAGCTGTTCCTGTATTAGTATTACTAGTCACTGTATCTGTAGAATTATTTGATTTACTTGTATTTTGAATATTATTTGTAGTTTGATTATCATTTAAATTTGTTACTGTATTTTCAATATTTTTAGTAGTTTGATTATCATTTAAATTTGTTACTTTAGAATTTTGATTATTATCCTTAACAACTACATTGCTGTTATTGAAAACCTTATCAACTGTTGGAGCTTTATCCCCTACAACTTGTCCATTAGTAGAACATTTGTAAGTAGTATTATCAACCTTAACTTTTCCAGTTTCCATTGCACCTGAGTTATTCAAACAATATGTTTTTCCATTAACTTTGATTACACCTGTTTGCATTTCTCCAGTATTATCACAGTAGTACCATTTACCATTATCTTTTATCCATCCAGTTTTTGCATTGCCCATTTTGTCTAAATAGTACCATGCGCCATTTTCGTTTAACCAGCCTGCTTTTAATACCTTGTCTAAATTAAATGTGTAGCTGTTAGTATCTATTGTATTATTAGTCGCTGCAGATACTCCTAATGGTGTTAAAGTAGTCATTGTTGTTGCAGTAATTACTCCTACAACTAGCTTTTTTAAGAACGCTTTCTTCATTAGTTTTTCTCCTTTGATTTTTTTATTTGGTTACTTGATATTTTCTAATTTGTTTAGAAAAATTTTAATATATATTTAATTGTTTCAAGCAAACCTATGTCTCTATGTTACCATACTTTCGACATTATTCAACATCACTTTTATATAGATACTTGGACTATAAGCCATTAACTCTGAAAAGCTTTAATATTCTTTCATTTACTGCTTCATCCTATAAGACAGGCTCTTATCCATTGGTATTAAAGGGGTTTCCTCTAACAAAAAAAGAACTGCATCGCTAAGTAATGCAGTTCTTTTTGTTAGTTTTCAATAATTTATACAAAGTTATTTTCTATTTTATAAATTATATCTAACTATGTCTTTTTCTAATATTTACCAATTCCGTTTAGTTTTTATATAATTATATTCTTTTTTCTTAATTAAATCCAATTTAAGCAACATTTTCCGACTTTTCTACCGACTCACCATTTTGAAGAACACTATGCTTTCTTCCATAAAAGAAATAAACTAAAAGTCCTATAGCAAGCCAAACTCCAAATCCTATCCAAGTTATTAGCTTTAATCCATATAATAAAAACGCACAGCATAATATTGATATTATAGGCGTAAATGGTGCTCCAGGCACTTTAAATACTCTATTATAGTTTGGTTTAGTTATTCTAAGAACTATAACTGCTAGAGAAACAGCAATAAAACTTAATAATGTTCCTGTGCTTAAAAATTCTACAATTATATCTAATGGTAAAAATCCTGCTATTATAGCAGCTATTGTTCCAGTTATTATTGTTGCTATATGTGGTGTTTTATGAGTTGAATGAACCTTAGAAAATAATTTTGGTAAAAGTCCATCTCTTGACATAACCATAAATATTCTAACTTGACCATAAAGCACTACCATTATAGTAGAAATCATTCCAAGTATAGCTCCTGTTCCAACTAAAGCTGCTCCCCATGTAATACCAACTCTTGCTAAAGCTCCTGGTACTGCATTTTCTGAAATTATTTCACTGAATGGAACCATTCCAGTAAGTACAACTGCAACTCCAACATAAAGCACTGTAACAGCTATTAAACAAATAATAAGTCCAAGTGGTATATCTCTTTTGGGATTTTCTGCTTCTTCTGCTGCTGTAGATATTGCATCAAATCCTATAAATGAAAAGAAAATAGTAGCTGTTGCAGCAAAAATTCCTCCAAATCCAAATGGCGCAAATGGTTGATAGTTTGAAGGGTTAATATGTCCTACTCCAAGGGCAATAAATATAAGAATAATAGCTATCTTTATTCCAACTATAATGTTATTTACTCTAGCACTTTCCTTCATACCATAAAATAATATATAAGTTATTACTGCAATTATAAGTATTGCTGGTAAATCTACTATTCCACCCTTACTTGGTGATGAAGTAAATGCTGCTGGAATTGTAAGTCCAAAGGACTTTAATATACCTACAAATGTACCTGACCATCCTGATGCTACAGCACTACATGCAACTAAGTATTCTGCTGTTAAACACCAGCCTATTATCATTGCAACTATTTCTCCAAATACAATATATGAATACGAATATGTGCTTCCTGCAACTGGAAACATAGTTGATAATTCACAGTAACATAATGCGCAAAGACACGCAACTATGCCAGCTAATATAAATGATATTATAACAGCCGGTCCAGCTAAATGTGCACCTGTTCCTGTTGCAACAAATATACCAACTCCCACAACTGCACCAATTCCAAAGGCAGCTATATCTTTTGCTTTTAGATTTTTCTTTAACTCTGTCCTATGTGCACCTTCTAGCATTTGCTCTAACGATTTTTTCTTGAAAATGTTCATAAAGGTCCTCCTCTTTATTTAGCTTTCGTCAATTTTCTTCTTTAAATATTTATATATCTCAGTCTTTTAATATTTTTACCATAAAATTTTAAAAATACAACAAACCATATAATATATTATCACATTTTGATTATATTTAGCAAGATGTTAACAGTCTGATAATTTAATTTATTATATATAAAATTTATTATTAATATTCACAGGTAACATTATATGCACGAAAATTGTCGCTAAACATTCTAAAAGAACTGACAATAATTAAAATCAAGAAAGCTAACTGCTAAGTATTTTATACTAAGCCGCTAGCTTTCATATTACGGTATATATTAATTTAATTTTATACAAGTAAATCTTCAATTATTATTTTAATAATATTATCCCAATTATAATCAGAATTATTAACGATAAAACTATCTATTGATAAATTTTCTATAGCCTTTAATTCCATTTCTTGTCTTTTCTCAAAATATTTCACAATATCATTAAAATCATTTATATTTTTGCTTTTTCCATAATTTGAGCTTTTCAAATACTCTTTAATCAAATCTATCCAATCAGGATATTCCTCTTTATTTTCACTCACTCTTTCTTTTGCAACCCTTCCTAACGTATTACTTACAGAATTTTGCTTAAGATATATAAGTTTTGGATTGAGGTCCATAACTGTTTCTATTAATTCCTTTAAGTATTGTATTATATAGTGATCATCTTTTTCATGCACTGCCAGCAACTCATTAATATGATTTTGTAAAAAAGCACATTCAAATAAGATAATTTTATCTTGTGTTTTTTTCGTCTCTTCTCCAAACTTTCTCCATCTTTTAAGATGAATATCCTTAAACATATCTAATGATACTCTTCCATCATACACTTCGTGCGCTTCAAACTTTTTCATAAGATTATTTTGATCTTTATATAAACCCAATTTAGTGTAGGCTACTATAACATAATCGCCTTCAAGTACACTGTTTTCTTTTATTACTTTTTCATACTCTTTGTTTTCTCTAATTAAATCTTCATATTCTCCTTGAGATAAAAGTGCATTCCATGCCATATCAACAGGATGCAGATCTCCTTCATTATATAAGTCAACATCTAAACCTTTATTTATAAGATAATCTCTTATTTTTTTAGAAATTGTTGATTTTCCGGAGCCTGGTATTCCTTCTATTAATATAAGTCTATTTTTCATATATTATCCCACCTTTTCAATGTTGACTGACACCACAAATCTGGTGACAACCACCACCCTTACAATTTTAATACTTTTATATCCCTTAGTAATTGATTATACCTAGTTTCTAATATTTCTTTTTTAGACATATCTGATTCCGTAGCTAATAATGAAATTATTTCTGAAAGTTTTATTTCCATCATCATTAATTTTTCTTTATTATTTCTCTCTTCCTTATTTATTTTAGGCTTATTCTTTTGTGCAATATAATCAATATAACTTCCATCAAAAGTTGTACAAGTATTATTACCTATTTCAATAATATAGTCACATACATTTTCAATAAATTTTCTATCGTGACATACAATAATTACAGTTTTTTCTGTACTTATTAATGCTTTTTCTAAGGCTTCAACTGCTTTTATATCTAAATAATTTGTAGGTTCATCTAATATTAAAAGGTTATTATCGCTAAGCAATACTTTACAAAGAGCTATTTTCACCTTTTCTCCACCACTTAAGGTCCCCACAAGCTTGTAAACTTCCTCCCCTTTAAAACCAAAGTTATCTAAATTAATTCTTATAAAACTTTGATCAAAAGAAGAATTTTCTGTTACATTTTCTAAAATGCTTTTTTCATCTCTTAATATTTTTTGACTTTGATCAAAATAACCAATACTCACTCTATTAGCTATTTTTATATTTTCATTTTTTCCTTTTAATATTTCTCTTAACAAAGTAGTTTTTCCACATCCATTATCACCAATTATTCCTACTTTTCTTTCTCTTTTGATTTTGAAATCAGCATTTCTTAATAATAACTTATTTCCTACAGATAAATTTAATTTGCTGGCTTCTATAAGATTCTTAGATATTATCTCCATACCAGCTTGTATATTTACTTTTAGTTCACTTATATTCTTTGGTTTTTCCTTAACTTCTAGGTGATTTATTCTACTCTTTAATGCTTTTATATTATTGTCAAGATTCTTTTTAGCTCTTTGATTTCCCATTTTACTATGAAGCCTTGCTTCAGAATTCCCCATTCTTTTGGGAGTTTTTCTTATACTGTCTCTGTGGTCAGTCTTAGATACAATTGCCTTTTCAATTTTCTTCTTTTCATTTAAATATTCATCATACTCGAATTCTTTTCGTTTACGCTCCTCTTCTTTTAATTTTAAATAGGTGGAATAATTTCCTTTATAGACTTTTATTTTTCCATCTTCGATTTCTAGTATATTATTACAAAGTGAATCTAAAAACTCTCTATCATGAGATACGAGTAACAATGCTCCATTATAATTTTTCAGCATCTCTTCTAGAACTTTAATGCTTTTGCTATCTAAGTTTGAAGTTGGTTCATCTGCAATAATAAGCTTTTTATTTTCACTTAAAGCTTTAGATATTTTTAATTTTACTTTTTCCCCTCCAGATAAGAACTCTTCATATTTATCTGGTGCTTCAAATAATTTTTTTACCTTATTATCCTCACATTCTCTTTCTTCTTCAGCAGTTTGACTTATATATGAATAGCTATCTGTTAAAAAACATTGACCTTCATCAGGTTCAATTTTCTCCATTAATATATTAAGCATGGTTGTTTTTCCTGCTCCATTTTTTCCAACTATTCCAATCCTATCTTCATTAAATATTTCAAAATTATTAATATCTAAAATTAATTTATCTCCATAATATTTTTTTATCTTATCTAATTTTCCTAATTGCATAAAAAAATCCCTCCTAATTAATAGGAGAGAGTATATACTTAGTTTATACTAAATAAAAATCCACTGCTTTTAACAGTGAATATATTTAAACCAAATCTTATAATATGTTCTAAAAAGAAACATGGTAAATAAAAATCATAATTAGAGATTTTTATTCAACAATAAACACAACATATTTTTCTATAAGAAATTATATCAAAAAATCAAAATAAAATTAATTTAAGCTTTAATAAAAGCTCAATAATAAAATTTCTCTTTTATTGATACTTGGTAAAATCATCACTAACTAAGTTATATAATCTACTCTCCTGAAATTTATGCATAACAATAAAACCTTTATAAAGATTTTTAATTTACATTAAATAAATTCTTAAAACACTGTTTTAAAAACAACATGTAAATTTATTTATTTGTTATACTGTAAAACTTTGATTATAGATTACATTCTCATTGTTGAAATTACCTTTACCTTTCTTTAATATATTTTGATTATATCATCAATTTTATAAAAATTCCATATTTTATAAAATTTCTTTCTAATTTTTATATATTTTTTCAGTTTAGTTCTCAAAATTCAAAGTCACATTATATCTATCATAACCAATTATGGTGTTATCAAAAATATTTTTTGCATTATTTAAATACATTTCCGGTTCATTCATAGCTGTACTAAAATGGGTTAATAATAAATGCTTAGCCTTTCCCTCTTTAGCTAATTTAGCTGCTTCTGAAAATGTCATATGCTTATTTTTTATTGCTTTGTGTAAATCCTCATCACTTCCATAAGTTCCTTCACATACAAAATAATCACTATTTTCAACAAAGCTAGGAATTTCTTTTGTAGGTCTAGTATCAGTTATTATACTTATTTTTATACCATTTCGTCCTCTACCTAAAACCATATCACTTGTATATATTACCCCATCAACAATAATTTGTTCATCTTTTTTTTGTAACTTATTCCATAGTGTTTTAGGTACATTATTCTTAATTGCTTTTTCTACCTCAAATTTAGGCTGCCTAGCAAAGTAAAAACTATAACCTATACAGGGTGATGAATGATCAAGTTCTAAAGATGATATTTTAATTTCACCTGTGATGAATTCATTATATATCTCTATAGTTTCTTTAGGATTTTCTATTATATTAATTTCATAAGGAAGCCAATTTGCTATTACCCTTAATTTATTAACTGTATCTGTTATTCCTTCTGGACCTATTATGGTAAGCGGTTCAGTTCTCCCGCTGTTTCCAATAGTTCCAAGTAGTCCTGGAAGTCCTACAATATGATCTCCATGAATATGTGTAATGCATATAATATCTATAGACTTAAAGCCTGCATTTGAAATTCTCATTGATACTTGAGTTCCTTCACCGCAGTCAACAAGAATTTTCCTTCCTTTATAATTAAGCAACAAGGCTGATAAAAATCTATTTGGCATAGGCATTCCACCACCGCAGCCCAGTAACAGTAAATCAATCATATTAGGACTCCTTTCCTAGTATTTTAAATATTTTTTCACATTTACATATCTTATTATAATGAAGTTCTACCACTATGAAGCAACATTCTACCTATTACCTTTTTTGGCTTTTCATTATTCTTAGTATTTTTTCCTTTTTGTTTCTTCTCCTCGATTATTTTTTTCATCATTTCTATATTTTTTTCGTTCATTTTTCTTCCTCCAATTAAATTATATTATTATTATAACCTCTTTTATAAATAAAACAATTTATCTTATTCCATATTCTATTTATCAAATAATCCTCCGCCATTTCCAACCTTGACACCTTTCGATGCACTTCTTCCCATGATATTTCCTGCACTTCCTGATACTTTGTTAGCTCTTTTATTTGCCTTCGAGCTATTTCCTTTTTGCTTTTTTTCCTCTATTAATTTTTTCATCATTTCTATATTCTTTTCGTTCATTGGCATTACCTCACTTGATTTTTCTACTCATAGATAATGAATATTTTGTGCTTATCATAATCACTTACCTTATTATACACAAAAACCTATACTAAGCATAATATTTATTAAAATGATATATACTTTTTATTAGTTCAAACTTCATAAGATTAAAAATTTCAACTCATCAAAAAGGATAGATTACTCGAATTAATTAATAAAAAATATATGTTGCAAATAATTTCTGCAAAATTAACCATTATACTTAGCTTAGCAGAAATAAAATTTGCAACATATATTAAATGTTAATAATTATTATATCTCTTTTTTCATCTCCAACACTAGGAAATGTGAATTTTCCTTTGCTTTAACTTGAATATTTTCTTCTACAATTTCTAAAGCATCTTTTTCATTTAATTCTATATTATTAATTATAGAATTTCCCTCAATTTGAACTAAGTATGCCTGCCTGTTATCTCCTATTATTAATCCTTCTTCTTTACCTTCATCTAAATAAATGGAATATATATTAACATCTTGATGAATTTTAATTGGTGCATTTCCTTCAGTACTGGAAACCATATGGAGCCATTTATTTTCTCTATCTCTCCAGTTAAATTTCTTTTCTCCGTAGTTAGGTTCATAATCCTTTTTATCAGGGAAAATCCATATTTGAAGTAATCGTAGCTCTTCATCACCAAGATTATATTCGCTATGATAAACACCTGTACCAGCACTCATATACTGCACTTCGCCTCTGCTCAATTCATGTGAATTACCCATGCTATCTTTATGAGTTAACTTCCCGTTTACAACATAAGTAAAAATCTCCATGTCATTATGAGGATGCATAGAAAAGCCAGTTTTAGGCTCTATTACATCGTCATTTATAACTCTAAGCTTTCCAAAATTAATATTTAAAGGATTATAGTATTCTGAAAAAGAAAAGTGAAAGGAACTTTTTAACCATCCCAAGTTACTTTTCCCCATATTTTTATTATCTATTTTTTTTAACATAATATGCGCCTCCATTTATCACTAATTAGTGACATTTAAATAAATTTTATATCAAATTATATATTTTATAATTTGATATAATTATTTTCCAAACTCAATCTATAACTCATGAAAAATTTCTATATAATTTCAAGTTATTTTAAATCTTTAAACTTCTTCAATATTTTTTTTAACTCTAATTTTTCTTCAATAGTTAAAATACTAAAAATCTCGTTAATATTTTCAACATGTTTTGGAAAAATATCCTCCATAATTTTTCTTCCCTTATCCGTCAATGAGATTATCATTGATCTTTTATCATCTGGATCTGGGTATTTACTTATAAACTCATCCTTTTCTAAATTTTTTATAACAACAGTAATATTTCCTGAAGTAGTTAATATTTTTTCTATTATTTCGCAGATTCTTAAATCACCTTTATTATAAAGGGCTTCTAAAACTGCAAATTGAGAACTAGTTAATCCTCCAGCCTTCATGGTTTCGTATTCCATCTTATGAATCTTTTGTTCTGCCCTTGTAAAAACCACCAAAGTAGATAAATTTAAATTTGTTTCATAGTTATTATCTAAATCATATTTCTTATCCATGTTTAAAATTTATCACTAATTAGTGACAATGTCAACATAATAAGTTTCGATTTAGCAAGAACTATAAAAACTTCTGTTACATATTTATGTCTTTCCAAAGATTATGTAAAAATTGCTTTTACATAAATAAAAACACTTAAGCTTTTAAACTTAAGTGCTTTAATAACCCTAATAATTATATTTCAGCTTTCCATAATCCATGCAAATTACAATATGCATAAACTACTGCTTTTCCTTTATCTACAAAAACTGCTTCTGGCTTTTCGCCTGGTGATAATGTAATTCTTTCAGTACTCTTATCTGAACATACTGCAATCCATTCTATATAATGTTCTTCTGTCATAGGATGTTCAGCTGATCCTACTTTTACATGTAATTTTCCATCTTTTCTTTCTACTACTGGAACATGTTTTTCTTGTGCTGCATCTGTAGAATTAGCGTCTAGCTTAGTCATAGGTTTACCACAACACACCAATTGACCTCCACCATTTTTTATAACTCCTACAATATTCCCACATAATTCACAACGATAAAATGAAACCATAATTTAACCACCTTTCACCATATTATGAATATATTATAACATATTTTCCTATAAGCTTCATCAATTATATTGCAAAAGCTTACATTATTTCTTATATTTTTTTATTACATCCATATCTTTTTCAGTAATTTCTTCATTTGAATACCTTGCTTTTTCATACACTTTAGTTATGTCAGCTATATTTTCTGAAGCTTTATGAAGCACTTCTTTTTGTATTTCACACGTACTAGAAGAGTTATTAATAATAATATTGTTTCTTTTATACTTTAATATTTTATTCTTATAAAATCTTCTTATTTTTTCTCTATCAGTTAAAAATAAGCTCTTTCTAATTTCTCTTTTTATTTTATTAATCTTTTCTTTAAGTTCACCTTCATTTTTATTAGTAAATACAAATGTCACTTTATCTTTATTTTTTAACATTTTTATATATATTAATAATCTATTTAAAGCTAAATAGCTTGCAGATATAATAATTATGGCTCCAATTATATCTAATAATAGAAAAATAGCTTTAGCCAATATTCCAGGTGGTTCATTATTTCCATTGCCTAGTTTATAAAGCCCATTCATGTAGTTTCCACCAGATGATATTTGAAAATTATTATTTTGACTATCTATACTCTCTTTTGCAGTATGAGGCAGGCTTCTTGAAATTTTATTTGTTACATAATTAGCCCAGTCAAAAACTCCACTTTTATATAACACAAATAAAATTATGCAAATCAATAATATAGTTCCACCTATAAATATATTACTATCCTTTCTATTAAAACTTTCATTTTCAATATCATCTAAAGATAATCGCTTATTTCTTGCTTTACAAATATATGCTATTGATATACACATTATAAAAATAGAAATGAAACATATAAATATTTGAAACTTATTAAGTTGAAGACCAGCTGCAAAAATTATTTGAGGTATTAATAATGTTTCAGCTAGTAAAAGTTTATATTTATTAAAGTCAAATCTTTGGACTACAATACTTCTTCTCATACTAATAATTGTCCAAATAATAGGAACTAGTATAAAAACATATTGATTAAAATGAACTAATATAGTTAACCACATGGCAGAAACTAATACTATAAATAAAATAAATTTACTTAATGTTTTTATTTTATGCCTTAAATAAGTCATAAAAAATACTGGTAAAATTGATAAAAGATTTAAATATAACATATTTTCGTTTTCATTAACTATGTAATTTACAATTGCAACT
This sequence comes from Clostridium sp. C2-6-12, assembly GCF_009928485.1. GTDB lineage: Bacteria > Bacillota > Clostridia > Clostridiales > Clostridiaceae > Clostridium. The sequence goes on from NZ_JAABNP010000002.1 coordinate 200,121, forward strand.
ATTGGATATATGCACAAAAAATAAATTAAATTTTCTACTAATTGATACCATAAAGTTTTTACATGATGACTTTTCATATATTCATCTGTTATTGAATAAACTTGTACTTCATTTTCCATCATTCCACATCCCATATTATTACTTCATTTAAATTTTCTAATAATATTTCAGTATTTTTTTCTTTAGGAATAATCCATTTAACATCAAAATCATTTTCTTTTGCGTTATTAACTGCTTCTCTCATACCATTTCTAGTTGCATTTGATATTACTATCCATAAAGGTTCTCTATTATCCTTAATAACATGCTCATTTATAAAATTAGAAATATTATTTTCGTTACATGAAGTTATATTTATCTTGGCAAGACCTTCATTAAACAAAATTCCATGATCTTGTTCGCATCCACTATATACTTCTATATTAGAATCAGTATCTAAATCAATGCTATCTGTTATTAATCCAACTTTTATTCCTTGTTTTGAAAATTCCTCATATATTGTTGCTGCTATACTTATTCCTTCTTCAACAACTTGATCTAAAACCCATTCATTTTCCTTTTGGCAGCTTAAAAAAATGAGAATTTCCTGACTTGCTGTATAGTTATATACATTTACCTTAAGTTCATTACTTCTTGCACTTGCAGACCAATTCACATCCTTCATGCTATCTGAGGTAACATAATCTCTTATACCTCTTCTCTCATAAGGATCATAAATCAAATGCTTTTTTGTAATAATATCACCAAGTAGTTTTTTGAATTGAACATCATATTTTAATTCGGACAAAATTTTAGGAAAAATAAATAAAACTTCATTAACATCATGCTTTTTCACAAATTTATCTGTAACAAATAAATCTGAACATATTACGTCCATGTTTTCTAATTTAAAACATCCTCGTTTTTTTCCTATTATAACTACTTCCCTTTCTAGTTTTTCATATCCTAATAATGATAATTCCTCACTTCTACGTTCTAAATTAGATATCTTTTTTTCCTCAATTTGATCAAAAGAGATTTTTGCAGACATCATATATTGAATTCGAAGCCACCATAGAGGGAGCCATTTCCTATTAATAAAAGTTTGTTTGAGTTTTGTCTTTTCTCCTTCAAATATAGCTTCATCTTCAAATTTAAATTCTAAAAATAAATTTTTAAAGCAGTATTTTGCATATAACTTATGTTGAAACTCATAGAAAAATAGAATAAGGACTATTATTAATACTATTTCCATATAATCACCCAAATCTTTTCTTAATTAAGTATATTAATAACTTAAAGCCACTTATTAGCTTCAATATCTAATTGATTAATTTATTTATTCCACGCTTCTATTGGGACTTCAACTTTTTCTAAAAGTTCACAAATTACATCTTCATTTGATATTCCTTTTATCCTTAAACTATTTTTAATAATAAGTCTATGTGAAAATATAAAAGGCGCTAATATCTTTACATCATCTGGATTAACAAAACTTCTACCTTGTATGGCTGCATACACCTGACAAGCTTTAAGCATTGCCAAAGCTCCTCTTGGACTTACTCCTAATATTATCTTTTCATTGTTTAAGGTTTCGTTTACGATTTTTAATATGTATTCCTGAATATCATCACTTACAAATATCTTTTTAGAAATGTCTCTTGCTTTTAAAATATCTTCTTTTTCACATACACTTTTTAATTCCTCTAAAGGATTGTCTTCAATGAATCTTTTAAAGATTTGTTTTCCTTCTTCTATGGTTGGATGTCCCATATTTATTTTTATTAAAAATCTATCTAATTGAGCTTCTGGAAGTGGAAATGTTCCTTGAGATTCAACTGGATTTTGTGATGCTATTACAAAGAAAGGTTTATCTAATATATAAGTGGTTCCATCTATAGAAACCTGCTTTTCTTCCATGGATTCTAAGAGACTTGATTGAGTTCTTGGAGTAGCTCTATTAATTTCATCTGCTAATAATATGTTTGTAAAAACAGGTCCTTTTCTTAAGGTAAATTCTCCAAACTTTTGATTATAGTAATTTATACCTGTCAAATCTGAAGGCATTAAATCAGGCGTAAATTGAACCCTTTTAAAATCACAATTAACTGATTTGGCCAAGCTCCTTGCAAGGACTGTCTTTCCTGTCCCAGGAACATCCTCTAAAAGTACATGACCTCCAGAAATTAAAGCTGTAATTACAATATCTATTACTTGATCCTTTCCAATTATAACCCTTTGTATATTTTCTTTTATGCTATCTGCTAATATTTTTACGTCCATTTTTTCTCCTCTCCTGTTAAACCAATTTATATTATTACTTAATTTCTTTAAAACTCACTTATTATATAGTAATAAATATACTAAATGAATTTATTATAGAATTTCCTTATATTAGTATTATAGAACAGTTACATATAACTTGTAAGGGTTTTCACCTTTATAAATTAAATTTGTAAAATTATACAAACATAAATAAAGGCCGGAAGAATCTTATACAAAACTTCCAGCCCTTAAATAAAATATTTATTTTATTAACCGCAAAATAATTTAGTTATATATGTTCTAATAAATTTAAGTTCCTAATTGCAAAAAAATTGCTAAATAAATTAACTTAAATATTCATCAATTGCTGCTGCTGCTTTTTTACCAGCTCCCATAGCTAAAATAACAGTTGCAGCTCCTGTAACTGCATCTCCACCAGCGTAAACACCTTCTTTTGTAGTTAATCCATCTTCATTTGCAACTAAACATGCTCTCTTATTTATTTCTAAGCCCTTAGTTGTTGATGAAATTAATGGATTTGGTGATGTTCCAAGAGACATGATTACTGTATCTACATCTAAAACAAATTCAGAATTCGCTACTTCAACTGGTTTTCTTCTACCTGATGCATCTGGTTCACCAAGTTCCATTTTTATGCACTTCATTCCTTTAACCCATCCATTTTCATCTGTTAAAATTTCTGTTGGATTTGTTAAAACATCAAAGATTACGCCTTCTTCTTTTGCATGATGTACTTCTTCTGCTCTTGCTGGAAGTTCTGATTCACCTCTTCTATAAACTATGTGAGCTTCTGCTCCTAATCTTAAAGCAGTTCTTGCTGCATCCATAGCAACATTTCCACCACCAACTATAGCAACCTTCTTACCTGCTCTAACTGGAGTTTCATATTCATCTTTAAATGCTTTCATTAAGTTAACTCTTGTTAAAAATTCATTAGCAGAAAATACTCCATTTGCATTTTCTCCTGGTATTCCCATGAATCTTGGAAGTCCAGCTCCAGATCCAATAAATACTGCTTCAAATTTTTCATCTTCTATTAATTCATCTATAGTTATTGTTCTACCTATGATTACATTAGTTTCAATCTTTACTCCTAATTTTTTTATATTTTCAATTTCAGCCTTAACAACATCTTCTTTAGGTAATCTAAATTCAGGAATTCCATAAACTAAAACTCCACCTGCTTCATGTAAAGCTTCAAATATAGTTACTTCATAACCTTTTTTAGCTAAATCCCCTGCACAAGTAAGCCCTGCTGGGCCACTTCCTATTACAGCAACCTTTTTACCTTTAGATGGTTCTCTTTCAGATAAATCCACATTATTTTTTCTTGCCCAGTCAGCAGTAAATTTTTCTAATTTACCTATTGCTACAGCTTCTCCTTTAATCCCAAGTACACAGTTACCTTCACATTGACTTTCTTGTGGACATACTCTACCACAAACAGCTGGTAATGAGCTATACTTTGCTATTTCCTTAGCTGCGCCTTCAAAATCTCCATCTTTTGCTTTTGAAATAAATCCTGGAATATCAATTGATACTGGACATCCTTCAACACATTTTGGATTTTTACAATTTAAACATCTACTTGCTTCTTTTACAGCTTTTTCATCATCATATCCTAAGCAAACTTCTTCAAAGTTTTTTGCTCTCACTTCTGGTGCCTGTTCTGTAACAGGTGTTCTTTTCATTCTATCTGCCATATTCATTATTATTTGTCCTCCTTGCATCCACAACCACCATGGTTATGATTATCTCCTTCTTCAATTTGTAATATTGCTCTTCCTTCTTCTGTCTTATACATAGCTTGTCTTCTCATTGACTCATCATAATTTACTAAATGTCCATCAAATTCTGGTCCATCAACGCAAGCAAATTTAACTTCTCCTCCAACTGTAACTCTACAAGCTCCACACATACCAGTACCATCAACCATTATAGGGTTTAAACTTACTGTAGTAGGAATTTCTAGTTCTTTAGTTAACATAGAAGTAAATTTCATCATTATCATTGGTCCAATTATAATTGCATGATCATATTTCTTACCTTGATTATTAACTAATTCTTTAAGCATATCTGAACCAGTTCCTTTAGCTCCATATGAACCATCATCAGTAGTTACATAAAGATTGCCAGAAGTTGCCTTTAATTCTTCTTCATATATTAATAAATCTTTGTTTCTGCTTCCTAAAATAACATCTACTTCAATTCCATTTTCATGCATCCATTTTACTTGAGGGTAAACTGGAGCTGCACCAACTCCACCTGCAATAAATATAAATTTCTTTTTCTTTAATTCTTCTAAGTCTTCGTGAATGAACTCACTAGGAACTCCAAGTGGTCCAACAAAATCAGAAACTGAATCTCCTTCATTAAAAGCAGCTAATTGCTTAGTTCCTTTTCCTATAGCTGCAAAAACTATAGTTACTGTTCCTTTTTCTGCATCATAATCTGCTATTGTTAAAGGTATTCTTTCACCTTTTTCATCATTCTTAATAATTATAAATTGACCTGGCTTTGCAGATTTAGCAACTCTAGGTGCTTCTATTTCCATTAAGAATATGCTTTCTGTAAGCGCTTTTTTACTTGCTATTTTGTACACTTTTTGTACCCCCTGTATTTATGTATTTATTTAAAAAAGCCATAGGCTTTTTATCCTCAACTGTAAACTGTTAATTGTAAACTGTTAACTGTTTTCTCATGTTATTCCTATTTCTCATTCCAATAACAAGAGCCCTCTGAGGTTGAGAGCCCTTATTGGTTAATATATATTATGTGAGATTATGTGGTTTCAATTTTATAATATTTAGCTTGTGAGAAAATTAATTTATTATAGATTTACTTTAGTTCCATAATATGTGCATTCAAATAATTTTTCCATTGTAGCATCATCTATTTCCCTAGGATTTGATCCTGTACATGCATCTAATACTGCATTATGAGCAATAAACTCTAAGTTAGCTTTAAAATCAGCTTCTTCAACTCCATATTCCTTCATTGAATGAGGAATACTTAATTTGTCATTTAATCCATCGATTAATTTAATTAACGAATCAGTTAATTCAGCATCTGTATTGCCTTCTAATTTAAGTGTTCTAGCTATATCTGCATATCTATCTTCACATTTTGATCTGTTATATTGAATAACATATGGTAAGAAGATCGCATTTGCACATCCATGAGGTATGTGGAATACAGCTCCAACTTTATGAGCCATTGAGTGAACTATTCCAAGTAATGCATTTGAGAATGCCATTCCTGCTAAACATTGAGCTTCATGCATTAAGTTTCTAGCTTCTTCATCACCTGCATAAGATTTAACTAAATTTTCATTAACCATTTCTATTGCTTTTATAGCTAATGGATCTGAGAAGTTTGATCTAAGTGATGCAGTATATGCTTCTATAGCATGTGTTAATGCATCCATTCCAGTATGTGCTGTTAATGTAGCTGGCATAGTTTGAGCTAAAGCTGGATCAACTATTGCAATATCTGGAGTGATGTTAAAGTCAGCTAAAGGATATTTAATCTTTTCAGTATAATTTGTTATTACTGAAAACGCTGTAACTTCTGTAGCTGTACCACTTGTTGATGGAATAGCTACAAATTTAGCCTTTTGTCTAAGTTCAGGTAATCCAAATGGAACAACTGCTTGTTCAAATGTGAATTCTGGGTATTCATAGAAAATCCACATAGCTTTAGCTGCATCTATTGGAGATCCTCCACCTATAGCAACTATCCAGTCAGGCTCGAATTTTCTCATTGCTTCTGCGCCCTTCATAACAGTTTCCACTGATGGGTCTGGTTCCACTCCTTCAAATAATTCAACTTCCATTCCTGCTTCTTTTAAGTAGTTTTCAACTTGATCAAGAAAACCAAATCTCTTCATTGATCCACCACCAACAACTACAAAAGCTTTCTTTCCTTTTAAAGTTTTAAGCGCTTCTAATGATCCTTTTCCATGATATAAATCTCTTGGTAAAGTAAAACGTGCCATAAATTAAGTCCTCCTAATGTTTTCCTCATAATTTATATTTTGCATTTACAATGTCATAAATATAACAAAGCAAGAAGTGTGCCAACTTGTTATTATTTTATCAATTACTTTAAATAAGCCATTTATAAAAAGAATAATATTCCAATTGACAAAAAGTGTCCTAAAATAAGACATTTTCATCATTTTTATATGTCTCATTTTAGGACAGTGTCTTATTTTATTACACTTCTATTCCATATTTTTTAATTTTTAAATATAATGTGTTTCTACTTATGCCTAAAGCCTTAGCAATTTTCGTCATATTTTTATCATAGGATTTTATTGCTTCTTTTATTGTTTTGCTTTCTAAACCTTCTAAATCAAAGCTTTTCTTATCCTCATCATATTTTTCATATAAATTAATTAAAACATTTTCTTTTGTTAATATTAAATTTGTCTTTTCATCGCCATCTTCAAGTAAATCAAATGAAAAATTACCATCTAAATTCACTATATTTTCAATATAATTTTCCAGTTGTCTAATGTTTCCAGGCCAGCTATAAGATACTAAATTCTCATATAGCTCTTTTTTTATTTGTGGCATTTGTTTGTTAAGCTTAAAGGATTTTATTCTTAAAAAATATTCAATAAGCTTTTCCACATCCCCTTTTCTTTCTCTTAAAGGGGGTAACTTTATAGGAATTACACATAATCTATAATATAAATCCTCTCTAAAAGTTCCTTTTTTAACTTCCTTCTTTAAGTTTTTATTTGTAGCTGCTATAACCCTTACATCTATAGGGATTTCTGTACTTCCTCCAAGTCTTGTTACTCTTCCCTCCTGAAGTACACGCAGTAAATTAACCTGCATATCTAAAGGCATTTCTCCTATTTCATCTAAAAACAAAGTCCCACCATTAGCTACTTCAAACTTACCTGGTTTTCCTCCTTTTTTACCACCAGTAAAAGTACCATCTTCATAACCAAACAATTCACTTTCAATTATATTTTCAGGTATTGCTCCACAATTTATTGCAACAAACTTATTGTTTCTTCTTAAGCTGTAATTATGCATAGCTTGGGCTAAAACTTCTTTCCCCGTTCCGCTTTCTCCTTCAATTAAAACTGTTGAAGGACTGTTTGAAATAATTTTACTATTTGTTATTACATTAATAATTGCAGCACTTTCTCCAATAATATCATTAAAGGTTAAAAAGGCCCCTGTTCCATTATTAATATCCGTTTCTTCCTTTTCATTGCTCATGGTCACAACCATTCCAATTATTTTTTCCTTATGCTCAATACCCTTAAAGGATAATTTAGTTTTGTATCTGCTTGTATGTTTAAATTTCACTTCCTTAATAACTGTTTTTTTCTCTGTATCTAACTCTTCAAATATATTCCCTAAATCAGGCAAAATATAATGAACTTCTTCCTTTAATAAAGCTTCTTTATCTCTATTAAATATTTCTGCTCCTAATTTATTTATATTAGTTATTTTCCCATCCTTATCTAAAATCATAATTCCCTTATCTAAATTATCTATAACACTTTCCATATAATTATAAGTTTGAGTTAATATATTGCTTATTTTTCTATTATCCATCTCATTTTCAATTGCTTTAACACCAAAAACTACTAAACCTAAAGTATGAGGATGCTTCATTATGCTTCTACCAGTTAAATTTAAAGTTCCTATTATTTCATTATTCGTATTATGTATAGGTGCCGCTGAACAAGTTAGTCCCTGAAGTCCAGCTATATAATGTTCTTTAGCAGTAATTTGAACGCATTTATCTTCTTTAATTGCAGTTCCCATAGCATTAGTACCTATATTTTGTTCATCCATATAAGCTCCAACTGTAAGATTGTCACAATCAAGCTTAATACTATTTTCTTCTGCACCTTTTATATATAAAATACACCCATTATTATCTGTCAATACAATGATAAATTCATTATCGCTAACAGCTGAAAAAACCATATCAATATATAATTTTGATATTTCAATCAATTCTTTATTATCATTTAATATTTTTTCTAATTCTTCTCCATAAAGAATTTTTTTAGAACAGTTTGATTTTTTCTCTACACCATAACTTTCACTTCTTTTATGAGAATTTTCAATTAAAATTTGTTTGCTATCCACAAGGCATCTCCATCCTTTTTAGTAAAGTTTATCTTTGAATAAATTATTATACATCATAAGTTCCATATACTAAAAGAAAGCCATATTAAAATACGACTTTCTTTTAGTATATATTGATTTTTTTATAAATGCTATATTAATTTTTTCTTTGATGAAGGGTAAATTACTTATGCAGCTGCTTCTGCTTCTTTTCTAACTTCACACATAATATCAGCTTTAGCTAGTACATTATAAACTCTGTCCAAATATCTTTTATGTATTGGACGGTTTTTGTTTGAATATATTACAATTCTTGTATCTTTACTGGTATGATTAATTATTCCTTCATCTTCAAATTTTGATGTAATATACATTGTTCCTTCTGCTACTTTACCTTTCCCTAAATAAGAATATAATTCTGTTCCACCATGTTCATCATTAATAATAGGAATAATTAAGGTATGATTATCTACCATAGGTGAAATAACTTTAGCTGCTTCCTTTAAAGAATGTCCTTTAACGCATACAAAAACAATATCCATAAGTTCAATCTTCTTTTTAGGAACTTCCGTTACAATAGTTGGAAATGCTACAAAGTTACCAACTGTTTCGCTTTTTAAAGAAATCCCATTATTTTTTATTGTGTCTATTCTTTCACCGTTTCCTATAACATAAACATTTTCGCTGCTTTTACAAAGCATAGCACTAATATATCCACCAACTGCACCAATTCCAACTATTCCAATTTTCATAATATTTTCTTCCTTTCCTAGTGTATTCGTCCTTACTATATTTTTATTTTACTCTTTCTTGTTGTATAATAAAAATATATATTAGTTATGAATACTATAAACAGGAGTTATACTATGAATATTGATTTAAATCTTTATAAAGCTTTTTTCACTGTTGCAAGCTGCAAAAATATATCGCGTGCTGCTGAAATACTATTTGTTTCTCAGCCTGCTGTAAGTAAATCTATAAAAACCTTGGAAAATTCACTTAATGTTACATTATTTTCACGAAGTTCTAAAGGAGTGACCTTAACTCCAGAAGGAGAAATTTTATTTACTCATATAAAAAATGCCTTTAATGAATTTAGTTTAGGTGAGAATATATTAGAAAAATTAAAAAATAAAGAAATCGGAAATATAAATTTGGGAGTCAGTACAACCATAGGAAAAAGTTATTTTTTGCCTAAATTCCAGGAATTCATAAAAGAATATCCCAATTTTAAAATAAAAATAATAAATAAGCCTACTTTTGATACAATAAAGCTAGTTCAAGAGGAAAAATTAGATTTAGGAATTATTGCAATAAACTCAATGGAGGAAGATCTTGAATATATTGAATTCTTCCAAATGCATGATATTTTAGTGGCAAGTCCAGATTATTTAGAAAACTTAAATATAAAATCTGTAGAAGATGTTTTCTCAAAAGGCTCCTTTATGTTTTTAGAAAAACCTAATGCTACAAGAGAATTTCTTGACAATTATTTCACAAAAAATGATTTAAATATTATTCCAGATATTGAAGCAAGTAATATGGATTTCTTAATTGAATGTGCAAAAATGGGTCTAGGTATTACTTCTGTTGTAAAAGAATTTCTTCACCAGGACTTAGAAAATAAAACTCTTGTTGAAATTCCTTTGGAAACTTCTATTCCACCTAGATATATTGGCGGCATTTATAAAAATTCTTCTAGTCTTTCTATAGCAGCAAAAACACTTATAGATTTTTTAAAGAAATAAAAATTGAGTTTTTGCCTAGGCAAAAACTCATATTATAATCTTATATTTAATTGTTAACCCTTGGAACATAACCTTTAATGATTAAAGTTGCCCATTCACTATTAGGATTTTCTATCCACTCACATTCAACATCAAGGAATTTAAGCCAAGCGTTAAGTCCATGACTTTTTTTAGATACATTAGGTGATTTTCTTCCATGTATTTCTTTTATATTTTCTAATAATTCTATTTGTTCTTCTCTACCTACTTCTTTATCTAAAAGGCCTTTTATAATTTCTATACATTCAGGATATATAGCTGCATCTCCCAAATATAATTCGTCCGCATATACTTGTCTTTCCTGATTTAATAAATCAATTATTTCATTAATTTCATCTTTATTAGATAAATAGTTTTTAGCTCTTCCTAAAGCTTCAATATCATTATCTAATTTATTTATTGTTTTTTCTAGTTTTTCAAATCTCATTTATGTGTCTCACTTTACATATTTATTTTATTACTTATTAAAGTGCATATAAATAACTCAATGCACTTTAATAAAGATTACTTTATTATAACACTAATTGTTGTTATAAATATATAAATCTACAAAATAAGCAGCAAAAAATATATCATCTTTAGTTTTATACTTAGAAATACAACTTCCTCTATTATTTTTTTGATGAACAAACATTAATAAATTCACTAAAGAGTTGCAATTGATCATCTAAAGCTTCTGGATGCCATTGTACACCCTTCATAAAAAAATCGCCTCTATATTCTATTGCTTCTGGAACACCATCTTCGCTTTTAGCTGTGATTTCTAAATTATCACCTAACTCTTTTATACACTGAACATGAAATGAATTTACTGAGATCTTCTTTTTACCAGAAATCTTTGCAAGAAATGAACCTTTTTCCAAAGAAACACTATGCTGCTTTTCTGCTATTTTTTTATCTATACCTTCATGATTAATTTCTGTATTCATTTGCATATCAATATTTTGAAATAGACTTCCTCCTTGCAAAACATTAATAAGCTGGCTTCCTCTACAAATTCCTAAAATAGGTATTTTCTTTTCCTTAGCAACTAAAAATAAGGCTTTCTCAAATTTATTACGCAAATCAGCTTCTGTACTTTGTTTTTCCAAAGGCTGCTCACCATACCATTTAGAATCTACATTGGCACCACCAGAAAAAATTATACCATCAAAAGAATTAATCAAATTAATTAAAATTTCCGTTGTAAAATGCTGCAAAACAGGAATTTCTAATGGAATTCCTCCAGCCCTTTCTACTTTATCTATATATTCATATCCAACTTGTGAATAACTCCTAAATGACCCTTTTTTTATATAGGTTGTAATACCAATGATAGGTTTCATAATAAAAATCTCCTTTTCTTAAGTTACTCAAATAAATGACATTTTAGGAAATGCCCACTACTAATTTCTTTAATAACTGGCGCTTCATTCTTGCAGCGTTCTGTAGCATATGAGCAACGATTGCAGAATTGACACCCTGTACCTTTATCTTCATAAGTTATTTCTGACTCTTCTATATTAATTCTCTGTTTTCTTAATTTGGGATGACTTACTGGTATAGATTCTATTAGCATTTTTGTATATGGATGTTTTGGATTCTCAAATAACTCTTTACCAGTTGTAAGTTCAACAATACTTCCTAAATACATAACTGCAATTTTGTCACAGAAGTATTTTACCACACCTAAATCATGTGAGATAAATAAAAAAGTCAATGAATATTTTTCTTTTAATTCATTTAGCAAATTAATAATTTGTGCTTGAATCGAAACATCTAAAGCAGCTACCGGCTCATCTGCCACCGCAAATTTAGGCTTCACAGCTAAAGCTCTTGCAATTCCAATACGTTGGCGCTGCCCACCACTAAACTCATGAGGATATCGATTTGCTGCTTCTTTCTCTAAGCCACAGATTTGTAAATATTCTTCTGCCATCTTAAGTGCATCTTTTCCGTGTGCCAATTTATGTTTTTCGATTCCTTCCGCTACAATCTGTCCAATTTTCATTTTCTTGTCTAAGCTTGCATATGGATCTTGAAAAATAATTTGCATATCTTTTCTGAGTTTTAACATTTCCTTCTTATTAATTGATTTTTTATTTTCAATATCAAATAGTGTTTTATCTTCAAATACCACACTTCCACCATCAGCATCTATTAATTTCAAAATACTCCTGGCAGTTGTGGATTTACCACATCCCGATTCACCTACCAAGGCAAAACTTTCTCCTCTATTAATAGAAAATGAAATATCATTTACTGCATTTAAAACAGCCTTTTCTTTTCCAAAAATATTTTTTTCAAGTACATATTTTTTCTTAAGATGTTCTACTTTTAAAATTGTATCACTCAAAATTCTTTGCCTCCTCATCATATAGCCAACATGCTACTTTATGATTTTGATCTACCTCAAATAAAGGCGGTTGCTCCTTTACACATTTTTCACAAAACTTTTTAGAACATCTTGTGCTAAAGCGACATCCTGAAGGCATATCTAGTAACGCTGGAACCATACCTTTAATACTTGGCAATGGTTTCCCACGTTCACACCTATGAGGTTGAGATTCTAAAAGCCCAATTGTATATGGATGCTTAGGATTATCAAATAATTCATAAACATTGGTTTGTTCTACTAATTTTCCTGCATATAACACCATTACTTCATCACATACTTCTGCAACAACTGATAAATCATGAGTAATAAATATAATTGAAGTATTAACTTTCTCATTTAACTTTTTTAATAAATACAAAATTTGAGATTGAATGGTAACATCTAAGGCTGTTGTGGGTTCATCTGCTATTAAAATTTCTGGTTCACAGCTTAAAGCCATTGCAATCATTACACGCTGACGCATCCCTCCACTTAAACTATGTGGATATGCATCATAAATTTTTTCTGGATTTGGAATATGTACAGTTTTAAGAAGTTCGATTACTTTATTCTTAAGTTCACGTCCTCCCAACTGTTTATGTATTTTTAGAGGCTCTCCGATTTGCCTTCCCACTTTAAATAGTGGATTTAATGAAGTCATTGGTTCTTGAAAAATCATTGAAATTTCATTTCCTCTAAGATTTTCAAGTTTTTCTTCTGTAAACTTGCTTAAATCCTTTCCATTAAACAGAATTTCCCCTTGTTCAATTTTACTTATTTTTTCTGGCAAAAGCTTCATAATAGATAAAGCTAATGTGCTTTTACCGCAACCTGATTCTCCAATTACCCCTAATATTTTTCCTTTTTCCAGATTAAAACTCACATCATCTATAGCAATTACTTTTCCATTATCTCCAGTAAAACTAACTGAAAGATTATTAACAGATAAATTTTGAGTTTTCATGTATTGCACCTCCTAAATTTTCATTTTTGGATCAAGTGCATCTCGCAACCCATCACCAACAAAATTTATTGATAAGACTGATAAAAAAACTAATAATCCTGCTGGAATCCATAACCACCATTCATTTTGTAATACACGCATACTTTGAGCTGCTGATAATATATTTCCCCAACTTGGTTCTGGTTGTTTTACTCCAAGCCCTAAGAAACTTAATCCGGCTTCCATTAATATTCCTTGAGCAACGCTTAATGTAGCATTTACAATAACTGGTGATAATATATTAGGCAGCAAATGATTAAAAATTATTTTAAAATTGCTAAATCCCATAGCACGTGCAGCTTCAATAAACTCACTATGCTTAAGTGATAAAATCTCAGCACGTACAATTCTAGCCACTCCCGTCCATTGTAGCAAGCCAATAATCAAAATTACATTCCATGCACTAGGTCCAATGAGTGCAGCAATTGTAATTGCAATTACAAAAAAGGGAAAACACATAACAGTGTCTACAATACGCATAATAACATTATCTATCCATTTTCCATAAAATCCACTAATTGATCCAAGAGTAACACCAATAAGTAATTGTAATATAGTTGCAGTAAGAGCAACACCTAGTGAAACACGCCCCCCATATAGCAGCCTTGTAAAAACATCTCTACCAAGTTCATCAGTTCCAAGTAAATGCTTTAAACTAGGGCGACTTTCTATACTCATTAAATCGATAGTATCTCTTAAATAATTTGTTAAGATAGGTGCTAAAACTGCTGCCAAAACAAATAAAGTCAAAAGAATAAAACCAATCATAGCCAGCTTATTTTTTAGAAATCTATGTAAAATCGAATGTTTCAACTATGTCTCCCCCTCTATTCATATTCAACACGCTTATCTACAACAGAATAAAGAATATCTGCTAGTAAATTAGTAAGTAAACTTATTACAGCAACCATCATTACTATTCCCATAATAAGTGGATAATCACGACTCATAACTGCATTATAATTTAATCTTCCAATCCCTGGCCAAACAAAAATTGTTTCTGTTAATAATGCACCTGATAATAGTGACGGTATCTGCATAGTTACTACTGTAATTAATGGCAGTAATTCATTCTTTAAAGCATGTTGGTAAATAATATTTCTTTTTCTTACTCCTTTTGAATGTGCTGTTCGTATATAGTCAGTTTTTAATATTTCAATCATATCAGAACGAGTATAACGCATTAAACTAGCTGTATTCATTAGAGCAAGAACTACCATTGGTAATACCATATGCTTAGCAATGTCAAATGCATACGCCCATCCACTTAAATTAACACCAGTACTTATCATTCCTGAAATCGGAAACCATCCAAGATCTACTGAAAATACTTTAATCAAAAGCATTCCAAAGAAAAATGAAGGAATTGACAATCCCATGAAAGCAAAAACTGTAACAATATAGTCAGTTCTTGTACGTTGTTTTGTGGCACTTATTACGCCGCAAGGAATTGCTATTAAAATACTAATTATCATGGAGCATAATGATAAAATCACTGTATTTCCTAATCGACTTGAAATTACACTTAATACTGGCTGTTTAAATTGAATAGAATATCCAAGATCTCCTTGTATAGCACGTAATAGCCATTTAAAGTATTGAACAATAATTGGATCATTATATCCTAGTTTTTCTAACATTTTTTCTTGCATTTCTTTTGAAAGATTAGGATCCATCATAGATGAAAAAGGATCTCCTGGTTGTAATTTAACAAGTATAAACACAATAATAGATATTCCTATCAATACCGGAATAGTTTGTATTAAACGCTTAAAAACATATTTTTTCAAGAACTCTCAGTCCTTCCTATAAAAAATTATATCGATTAAAGCCATAAGCTTTAACCGATACATATTATTCTTATTTTGAAATTGTCCAATTTTGAATATTAGGGAATACAGAATATGCTGAATATTTGTATCCTTCTAATTTTGGATTATGTGCACGAATAGCATTTTGTGAATATAAGAACACATATGGTGCTTCTTCATTTAGTATTTGCCCCCACTTTGCATAAATTTCTTTACGCTCATTACGATCGATTGTAGTTGCACCTTTTTCAATTAATTCATCACTTTGAGCATTAATAAAGTTTGAAAAATTAAATTGTGATCCATTTGCAATTTTTGAAGACCAATATCTATCAGCATCTCCTGGATCTACTTCAAGTGTAAATCCAAGTAGTCCCATATCATAATCTCCTTCTCCTTTAGTCTTTGCCATAGCAGATGCAATGTCCATTGTACTTATATTTACTTTAATACCTACATCCTTTAAATTTTGTTGAATAATAGGAGCACTTTGTTCGCGAACTTTATTTCCTGTTGGTACCATTAAATCTACTTCAAATTTCTTGCCATCTTTTTCAAGAACACCATTATTATCGCTCCATCCAGCTTCTTTTAGTAACTGTTTTGCTTTATCAGTGCTGTAATCATAACTATTAAGACCTGATTGTGGATAAGCCCATCCTGCTAATGATATTGGTGTATTTATAACCTGTCCATGATCAGTCAATAAGCTATCAACTATTCCTTTTCTGTTTATAGCATAAGTAATTGCTTGACGAACTTTTTTATCCTTAAAAAATTCACGATTACTATTCATAGTCATAAATTGATAATTTGCACTTGGCTTTTCTTCAATCTTTATACCTGCATTTTTCAATGTTTGTAAATCTTCTGCCTTGGTACTTGAAAGTTCTACAACGTCAAGATCTCCCTTAGCTAATTCAGAAAGTTCTGTTTCAGTATTTGTTACTTTGAAGATAAACTTATCAATCTTTGGTGTTCCACCAAAATAAGTATCATTTTTTGCTAATTCTACATATTGATCTGCCTTAAATTCTGTAAGTTTAAAAGGACCTGTTCCTATTGGCTTATTAAGCAAATCGCTTTGCTTGTCCCATTCAGCAATATTTACTTTACTCCAAATATGCTTTGGAATAATACCACGTTGTGAGAAATTAGATAATGCAGGCGCATATACTTTAGTATATGTAAAACTTATTGTATTTTTATCTATAACTTTAATTCCACTAATGGAACTTGACTTACCATCATGATAATCTTGTGCACCAACTATTTTAGAAATTTCATTAAATCTTGATCCTGTATACTTTGGATCAGCTATACTAGTAAATGTAAAGGCAACGTCATCTGCTGTAAAATCTTCCCCATCATGCCACTTAACATCTTTTCTTAAATTAAATGTTAATGTAAGCTTATCCTCTGAAAATTCATATTTCTCTGCAAGGCCTGGTTTGAATTCGTTATTTTCATCTAACAAAATCAATGGTGAATATACTAAGTTATTTACATTATTATCATACGTTGTATTTGATAACAAAGGACTAAATAATCCTTTTGGCGAAGATTCTACTGCATATCTAAGTACAGAACCTTCTCCTGATGCTTTGCTTGAAGAAGCATTTGTTGGTATTTCTGCAGATGTGGAACCACAACCATTTAATAATGATAATGATAATAATGTTGATATTATCCCCGCTAAAATTTTATTTTTCCTATAAATCATAAGTATTCCCCTTTTCATAAAATATATTGCTTATTGAAATAAAACTAATAATATGTTTCAACAAATAAACCACTTAAACTTATTTGATTTAATTAGTTTTAAAGTAGGTTATTTATATAAAACTTATATATTATTTTTTTAAACAAACTGAATTATTGCATTTATTAATATTTCCCCTTGTACAAGTTAATTACAATTATTATTTCATAAATTTAATTCAGAGTATTTCTATATGTTTAGTATAAGTCACAAGTAATTAAATGTCAATAATACCAACTATATATATAGAAAATATTTTCCTTAATTGGTTTTTATGATTATATGAGAAAAATAAAATAAGCACAATCTATTCAATATAAATAGATTGTGCTTTTCTTCATTTCTTATTTTGTTTTTTTACTACTGGCATAAATAATTTAAAATTACCACGCAAACATTAGTATTATTATAATTTTGATTTAATTCCATCATATATATATACTAAATATTCCACATCAACACCATTATTTATTAATTTATCAATTCTGTTCTTAGCCATTTCCATTGTTTCTTTTGCCTGCTTAAAATCCCTATCCTTAATACAGGTATTGGCGTAAGCTAATAAATAATCTATTTTTAATACATCTTCTGCTAAATCTTCCCTATCTTCATTCACTAACTTAACCAGTAAAGAATATATCTTAGGTGTTGTCGTATTTTTAGTTTCTTTTAATATGTCCGTATTTCTACTAGTTCTTTTTGCCATAAGATTCACACACCTCATTTCAAAGACGATTATATCATAAAAATAATATGTATCAAATGTTTTTTATACCTTAAATTTTTGAATTATTTCGTTAAGATTTTGAGCGAGCTCTGCTTGACTTTGAGCAGTTAATGCAACTTGTTCTAATGCTCTTGTAGTTTCATTCATGCTTTCTCTTATTACTTCTGCATTTTCACTAGATTTTTGTGATACTCCAGCCATATTTTGTACAGCTTCACTTACTTGTCCAATAGTTGCAGTTACTTCTTCTGACATAGCAGCAATTTCTTCTGACATATTGCTTACATAATCAGAATCCTTATAATATTGATTTCCTGTTTGTTCATATGCCTCAAATTGTAAACTTATATCTTTATTAATAAATTCTACTATCTCATTTCCTGTATCAATACTATTCATAAATGTTTCTTGTACTTTATTTATAGTTTCTTGAATATTTTTTACAGCCTCTGATGATTGTTCCGCAAGCATTTTAACTTGTTCTGCTACAACTGCGAATCCCTTTCCCATATCTCCTGCTCTTGCAGCTTCTATTGCTGCATTTAGTGCAAGTAAATTTGTCTGATCTGATATATCTGCTATGGTATCTGCCATAACTTTAATATTAGTTACTATCTTTCCCTCTTCAATAACCTTTGCCATTTTTTGTTCTTTTTCATAAGCTATTGCTTTAGCTTCCTTCAATGCTCTTTGGCTATTACCTTTAACTTCAACAGCTCTTTGTTTCGCAGCATTTGAATTTGTACTTCCATCCATAGCTTTTTGTGAAAGTAAATTTATACTTGAATCAACTTCTTGAATTGAAGCACTTATTTCTTCTGTTCCTGCACTTGATTCCTGCATACTACTAGCAATATTATTTACCGCTTCATCTATACTCATCGCCTTAGAGGATAATTCCTCAACGGTTGCAGAAAGCTCCTCACTAGATGAACCTATATCTTGGGATTTTTCTTGAATTATCTTAACTAAATTATTTACGTTTTCTTGAGCTTTATTTAACTGAATACCTGTTTTTCCAAATTCATCTTTTCTTGTAATTGAAATTGGAGTCGAAAAATCATATGAAGCTAATCTCATTGCATACTCTTTTATCTTTTCAAGTGGTTTACTTATATCATTGGTCATAAGTATTCCAAGAAAAATTGCAATTACAAATCCCAAAATTGTTATTATGCATATTGTTACATTCAACTTTTTATTTATTGAATGAATTTCATCATTTGCTAATTTAGCGTCATTTAACTTATTTTGAATTAATAAATCTAAATCATTAAACATTGCTTCTCTAACTTTTGACAGCTCTGAATATTTTTCCTCTGCTTCTGCAAACTTTCCTTCATCTATAAATTTAATTACTTCCTCTCTTAAAGGTCTGTATTGCTTCAATAAATTAATGAATACGTCATATACCTTTTTTTCATCATCTCCAATTGGTAATTTTTCAAATTCACTAATATATTCATTATCTTCATCTTGATTAGCTTTAATAATTTTCTCTAATTCAACTCTTTTAGATGAATCTCGTACATAAATTAGTGAAAGCACATTACTTTTTATTTCAGTTAAATTTTGCTTCATATCCGTTAATATATAAACACCACGTACATTTTGAGCATAAATTTTTTCTGCACCTCTACCTATATTGTTAAGTGAAAAAACTCCTATTCCTCCTACAATTCCGATCATACACGCCATAATTAAAAAGGCCGCAATTAATTTGATTCTTACTTTTACATTTTTCAACACTTTTATTTCCTTACCTTTCCCGTCACATACTAAAAATTATCAACTCTACGTTCATGCAATATCAAAAGTTCTTAAATTTTTTTTACAAAACATAAAACAATCTAGTTTGACCACCTCTATGAACTTAACAAAAACTTTTTATCTACATTTTTTTGTTTTAACTGACAATTTTCTATCTTTTGCCAACATTGATTATATTACTAGATTTTATATTTTGCAATGTGCAAAATAAGATGAACTATATTTTATTCAACACTTTTATACTATTTGTTAATTATAAGCAAAAAAAACATAGATTATTAAATTTCTCTATGTTTTATGATAAAATTATCCTATTAAATTTCAAATTTTATAATTTTATTTTTAAGCTTTTTGCACTTTCTTTAGTATCATCTGTCCTTTTATTTATTTCTCCAGCTTGAACCTATCCTTCTTCAGATTTATCTACTATTGAATTGACAGCTCTTTCTATTTCCTGAGATGTCGCTGACATTTCCTGTGCAGAAGCTGCTGTTTCCTCCATAGTAACCGAAAGTTGTTGAGTAGTTGCAGAAAAACCTTCTATTTTTTAATTTAATATAGTAAAGAAACTCCTGAGAGCATTGCAATCTTTATTCTAATTCCCCTTAGTATCCATAGCAAGTGCTTATAAAATTCTATCATAAAATATGCTTTACTATTATTTATATAGACCTATTCCTGTAAAATAGCAATTGCGCGAATCGGAGCTCCATCAGAATTTTCAAATTTTATAGGTAATGCACAAAAGGTAAACAAATCATTTCCTATTTTATCTAGATCCGTAAGATTTTCAATAATTACTATATCAGTTTCACCAAGAAGCTTTTTATGAATAGTTAAGTTTTCATCTGAAATAGGATCAATTCCCATAACATCTAAGCCAACACCTTTTTTCCTACTGCTTTTTATATATTCTGCAACTTCTTCCGTAATATATGGATAATCTCCAAAGTAAGTATTTGTTCCCCAATACTTATCCCAGCCTGTATAAAACAAAATAAATTCTGATTGATCAGCATTTTCTTTTACTGCTTCAATATATTTCATTGATATTCTTTGACCTGATTGCAAATCACTACAATTAATAACTATAGCTTTCCCAAAAAATTGCTCTACCTTAAATGAATCTAAGGTAGTTCTTTGCGGAAATAAATGTGCAGGAGAATCCATATGAGTTCCCGTATGCGAAAACATAGTTATTAAAGTTTCTTTAAAACCATTTTTCTCGTATGTATTTGCTAATTCTAGTTTTGGTCCATCAGTGCCTGGATATACTGGCATATTCTCTGAAATAGTATGTGTTAAATCAATTACTTTCATAAAAACTCCTCACTTCTAATAACTTTAAATTTTAATCCGTTAGTATTTCTAAAAAGCCAGTAATATTATTAATATCAAATGAACTTAATATTCCTGCATAGGAATCATAATATTTGCCCTCATAAAATACAATTAAATGACCTTTTGAATTTATAATGCAGCATTTTGGTAGTGTATTATTTTCTTTAATATTATAAATCATTTTACCTGAATGATTTATTCCAAAGTAATCTAAAGCTTCAATTACCTTACTCATAGAGCTTTGTGTACCCATCAACTCTATTACTTCCTCCATTTTAGCTCCTGAAAGCATTGAAACGATAGTTTGTCCGCATAATCCTTTTTTGTTTTGAGCCACAAATTCAATACTATCTATTTTTCTTATTGGATTTTCTAAACTGTATGGACTATTATTATTAATTCGAGTTAGTCCACTTATTAATTCAAAAGATATTTCTAGTTCCTTTTCTATATCAAAATCTTTTATATACTCTTGTTTAACTGGAATATAATAATTTCCTTTTCCCTTTGGAACTAGTTTGCATTCAAACTCAAGCTCATTTAAGCACACCTTTACTGGTATATTTCCTTTTTGATTACACTCTTCCCATACATTAAATGGAATCTCAATAAAAGCTTTATTTCCTTCTAAAAAGATTTTTCCATTGAATCTATAATTCATAAATATCTCACCTTCCAATTTAAAATTTAGTAACCTTGGTTACGATCACTTACCTCTGTGACAGTCACCTATCTTAAAATTGGTGACTGTCACCACAATATTAATTATTAAATTGAAGTTCATAAAGTTCCTTATATAAACTGTCCTTAAATAATAATTCCTCATGATTTCCTTGTTCCATGTTTTTACCTTCTTTAATAACGTAAATAACATCAGCATTTTTAACTGTTGATAATCTATGGGCAATAATAAGAACAGTTCTGTTGTCCATAAGCTTATTTAAAGCTTCTTGCACATATTGTTCACTTTCTGAATCTAGCGAAGAAGTGGCTTCATCTAACAAAAGTATAGGCGCATTTTTTAAGAAAGCACGAGCTATTGCAATTCTTTGTTTTTGACCTCCTGACAGCTTTATACCTCTTTCCCCTACCTTAGTATTATATCCATCATCTAGCTCTTTAATAAATTCATCAGCATATGCATTTTTTGCTGCCTCTATTACCTCCTTCCTTGAAGCATCTTGTCTTCCAAATCTAATATTTTCTTCAATTGTACCATCAAAAATATATGAATCTTGAGGTACATAAGCAATTTGTTCCCTTAATTGCCCCATAGTATAGTTATTAATTGATTTTTCATTAATTATAATGTTTCCAGCGATTAATGGATAATACCCTAGAAGGAGTTTCATTATTGTACTTTTGCCGCCTCCACTTGGTCCTACTAATGCAGCTACTTGTCCTTTCTTTACTATTAAATTAACATTATCTAAGACATTATTTTTACTGTCATATGAAAAAGCCGCCGCTTCTAATTTTATCATTATATTTTCTTTGTAATTTAAGTTATCACTGTATTCATGATTTTCAACAGGTATTTTTATAAGTTCCATAACCCTATTAGAACCAGATAAATATTTTTGAAGCTGTAAGATCATACTGTTAGTATCACTAAACATTCTATTTACATTACCAACTAAAAAAACTAATGATACAATTGACCCAAGATTATTTCCCTTAGTTGAAAGAAAAGCTGCTAAAGCTATAATACCTACAAAATTAATAGATTCAAAAAAGAAATTACGAGATGACATAATAGCTTCCTTCTTTGTTAACTGGATAGTACTTTTAAGTATTTCATCATTAATATGATCAGCTTTATTAAGTACCATTTTTTCAAGCTGATAATTTTTAATTGTAAAGAAACCATTTAAAATATTGGAAATATTTTCTGTATATTTACTAGTTCTTTCTTGAATATGCTTGTTTATTATTCTTATTGTATCTTTTTGTCTTGAATTAATAAAAACAGATACAATACCAACTCCAATTAAAAGTATACTTGCTCTCCAATCTAAAAGCATCATAACTGCTGCAGATGAAATTCCAACAAACATAGATACAATTACATTTCTTAAAGGCCATCCATATGAGGCTTCCATAGTATTAACATCATTAGTAAGTCTTGATAAGGTATCTCCACTATGATTTTCTTCTACATAGGATAAAGGAAGGTGCAAAATGTGACCAAAAAGCTCATTTCTTACTTTTGCAGTTGTCTTATGCATAATACTGAAAAAGAAGAATTCAAAAGTTCCAAAAAGGATCATTCCTAAAATACAAACTACTGCTGCTACTAAAATTCCATTTTTAAGCCCATTTGTATTCGTATTAACTGAAGCATCTATCATTAACTTCATAACAATAGGAGTAAGTAAATAAAAACTTGTTTCAACTATACAATCGCTTATTAGAACAAAAGAATACAATAATCTTTTAGGTTTTATATTATTTAAAATCTCTAAATATTCATTTATTTTTATCTTATTAAACATACTTTACTTCTCCTATTGCTGTTTCTTCAGTATCGTAAATATCAAATTGTTTTGAGTATAATTTAGAATATATGTTGTCCACTTTTATTAGTTCTTCATGCTTTCCTCTATCCACAATACTACCACTGTCCATTACATAAATTTCATCTACATTTTTTATTGTTGATAATCTATGAGCTACGATAATTGATGTTTTTCCCTCCATAACCTTTTCTAAAGAATTTTGAATTGCCGATTCTGATAATGTATCTAAGGCTGAAGTGGCTTCATCAAGCAAAATTATAGGTGCATTTTTCAAAAATGCACGTGCTATAGATATTCTCTGTCTTTGACCTCCAGAAAGTTTTATTCCTCTTTCTCCTACTAAAGTATCATATCCATCCGGAAGTTCTAATATAAATTCATGTGCATCTGCTGCCTTTGCTGCATTTATAACGTCTTCTCTTTTTGCACTTAAATTTCCTAGTAATATATTTTCCATTACTGTTCCTGGAAAAAGATATGTATCTTGAGATACATAAGATATTTTTGATCGTAAATGTTTTATACTCCAATCCTTTGAATTATAACCAAACACTTCAATATTACCTTTTTGATGATTATAAAAACCAGCTATAAGCTTTAAAACAGTACTTTTCCCACAGCCACTAGCTCCAACTAATGCAATTTTACTTCCTTTATTAACTTGAAAACTTAAATCCTTTAAAATATTTTTTTCTCCATTATAAGCAAAGGAAACCTTATCAAAAGAAACAACCTTTTGTGAATCTAAATTCTCAAAACAATTACCATCTTCTCTTTCAATTTGAGTATCAAGAATTTCAAAAAAACGTTCTGTAGTTCCTAACGCATTAGTTAAGTTGCTTATAATTCCTGGTAAAAAGGCAAAAGTCCAGACTATTCCTCCCATTAAATATGTAAAAGAAAGTAATTGCCCTGGAGATATTTCATTATTGATTGATAGATAAGCTCCATAAATCAAGCAAATTGAAAATGGAGTTGATCTAAGAATAATATTAAATGGTGGTATATATTTTAATCTATGTACGCCTTGAATATTGGATTTTAAACCATTTCTAATGTTTTCATTAAATTTATTTTGAAAAAATTCCTCTAAATTAAATGCTTTGATTATAGGTATTCCTCCATAGGAATCCTGTGCTATTGAATTTGCCTTCCCTAAATTTTTTGAAGCTTCCTTAAAATACTTTTTCATAGGCTTTGAAATTCTATCAATGGCAAAAAGTCCTGGAGGTATTACAATAAAAGTAACAATTTACAACTTCCAATTAATTTCTATTAAATAAATTGATGTTATAATAACCGATACAAATTGAATCAGTGTTTTAAATAAGCTATCTCCTATAAAATTTTGAACTGAAGAAAGGTCATTTGTAAGCCTTGAAATTATGTCCCCAGTATGGTTATCTTCTATAAAAGAAAGAGGTAGTTTTTCAAGATGTTCTGTAGCCGTCCTCCTGATATCCAACATAACTTTCGCTCTAAAAATGCCATATACAAGAGTTGAAAAATAAGTTATGGCTATACCAATTATAATAACTGCACCCATTTGAATTAGATAACTATACAACTCATTGTGATTAAGATCTATTGCTGAATTTATAGATTTATTAATTAAATTAGCTAATGCTAGATTTATTCCTATACTTAATATAGATAAAGTAATATACGTAAATATCAACAATTTACATTTATTTATGAATCTGTACATCTTCCTCATTACTTCTTTAAAGGTGTATTTATTTTTATCTGTCATTTACTCTCCCAGCTTTCTGTTAAATATTATTCTTAAATTTTCTCTTTTGTATTTCTTATATTTAATATTTATTTTCATACACTCGATGATCTTGACTTATCTCTTAATTTTGTTAACGCACAACTTACCAGGGTCTTTTACTTTTCAGCCATCCTTTACTTCTCCAATATTCCTTATCTTGATGACCATCAGAATAACTATTCATAAGTCTTCTAAACACATTAAATAAAAATTTAGTTTTTAATGGTATATGTACATTTTTTCTTTTCATTGAAATATAAAAAGAAGAAGCTTTTTCTTTTAAAGATTTTTCGTATTTTTCCTGCTTTTTTGCTGGCATATCACTCCAATTCTTTGCCCAAAGAGTCAAACCACATTTATATATCTTTGGAACTCCCCAATAAGTCAAACTTCTTTCTATAGTTTTATTAACATGCTTTGTACCAGTTCCAGCTGTTGTAGATATTATAAGAGCAGTTTTAGAAAACATTTCTTCCACTGGTCTGTGACTCATAAATATGCACCCAAAATGATCAAGAAAAACTTTAACTTGTCCACTTTCAGCTAGTGTATAAACAGGTGAAGTTATAATTATTCCATCGGAAAGTTTCATAGCATTTAATAACGGGTGAGTATATTTACTATGAGGACAAAATTCACCACCAAACACTCCTTTATCTAAACATCTAAAACAACCAGCGCAAAACATAGGTAAATCTTTAGGTAAATAGAAATCAAAAAATTCATTTTCTTCCAATGTGTTGAGCCTTTCTTTAACTATTTCAATGGTCTTTTCTGTATTCCCCTTTCTTTGACTTCCATGTACTATAGTAATTTTCAATCCTTTCACTTCCATTCATACATTATAGGCATCTATCCATTTATTGTTTTTCATATCCAATACCAACTATTTTTGATTTCTTTTATAATGGAATATCATTTAAGAAAAGTATTCCAAAAGGTGATGACAATAATGTTAATTCGTCACAATAACAAACCATAAAATTATCAAATTTATATTATCATTTATAAATTTCAAAATTTACATCTTAATTATTTTTTATTTCTAACTTATATATTAACTTCTTTACAATTTATAGAAATATTATACAATTTAAGTTAAAAATAGTATATATAAATTTAACTTTAACTTAGTTTTTTATTCTTAATAAATTATATTTAATAGAAATATATCTGATTTAATACATAATAAAAAGAAGGATAAAAATCCTCCTTTATATAAATATCATTTAGACTATAAGTTATATATACTAATATCTAAAATTTCTATAAGAAATTCTAAATTAATATGATCAATTTGCATTTCTATGTTATATAACACCTCATTTTATTTAGCCTTCAACTTGAAATTTTTCATAATTCCTATTAAATTTGGCCATCATACTTTCCAATACATTTGCTTGATTTATTAATTGATCACTTGCTGCAGCACTTTGTTCTGCTATTGATGATGTCGTTTGCACTACACCAGCTATTTGCAATATTCCATCATTAACCTGCTTAATTGATTGGGCTTGGTTTTCAGATGCTAATGCAATATCTGCAACTAATTCTGTAGCTTTATTTACATTTTCTACAACTCCAGTTAATGTTTCAGCTGTATTTTCAGCTAATGTTTTTCCTGTATTAACTACACTAATTGCATCTTCAATTAGTTTAGTAGTCTGTTTGGCAGCATTTGCACTTTGATTTGCTAGATTTCTCACCTCATCAGCTACAACTGAAAAACCTTTTCCCGCTTCTCCTGCTCTTGCAGCTTCTATTGCAGCATTAAGTGCAAGTAAATTAGTTTGCTCAGAAATATAATCAATTGCTTTTATTATATTTTTAATGTCCTTAGATGATTTTTCAATTTCATTCATGGATTTAAGCATCTCATTCATTTGAAGATTACTTTTTTCAATATTCTTAACTAATAAATCGGTTATAGAATTTGTATTAATAGCATTTTGGGCAGTGCTTTGAACCTTTTCATTAATTTCAGCCATAGATGCAGAAAGCTGCTGAATTGAAGTAGCTTGTTCAATTGTCCCCTGAGACAACACTCTTGCTATGCTTGAAACTTGATCCGAACTACTGGTAACTTGATTGGTTGCAGAATTTATATCTGAAAAAACTTCATTTAAGGATAACAAAATATTATTTAGTGATTCTTCTATTTCTATAAAATTTCCTTTATAGTGCTCTTCTGCAGAAATATTTAAATTTCCTTTAGAAATATTTCCTAAAATATATGTTATTTCAGTTATATACCCCTTAAGTATAATACTCATTTCTGAAAACGAACTCGCTAATTCTCCTATTTCATCCTTAGAATCTATATCTATTGATACTTCCAAATTTCCCATTGCCATTTGTTTTGCCATTTTATTCATGTTTTCTATTGGTTCACTGATAAAATTAGAAATATATTTTGATAAAAACACTGTTAAACTTAAGGTAAATCCTATACACACTAAAATCATAATTATTGATATTATTTTCAAAATAGCTAATCTTTCAACTAAGTTATTACAATTATCAATTTTTATTTCTAGTAACTCTGAAATATCTACAGTCAATACCTCAAGTATAGGACTTGCTTGAGTTTTCATAATTTGGGCGGCTTGCTTATTTTTCTTTTCTAAGCCCAATTCCAAAACTCTATTTCTTAAAGGTTCAAATTCATTAATATCATCTTTAATTTTTCCAAATTCTTTTTCTTCAAATTCTGTAGTATTTGTTTTTTCTATTGATATTAATAACTGTTTTATTTCTTCTGAATAAGAATTAATCGAATCTCTATAATTAGTCTTCCTTGTTTCGTCAAAGTTCTCATCTTCCAGCATTGCAATATCTCTTACAATAGAATATGAATTATCTATTTTAATTCCAAGTTTACCTACCTCTCCTTGAGAAAATCCATAATTATTTATAGCATAGTTATATTTATTAGTTATTATTTGTAAAAATACCAGACTGATAACCGAAGTAAAACTACCTATAATAGCTATTACCATAAATGATTTAAATAGCTTTTTTCTTAAAGGCAAATGTTTCATATTCAAATTTATAGGTTTTTTCATAATTATCTGCTCCTTAAGCTTTTGTATTACATTTAAATAAG
This sequence comes from Clostridium sp. C2-6-12, assembly GCF_009928485.1. Lineage (GTDB taxonomy): Bacteria > Bacillota > Clostridia > Clostridiales > Clostridiaceae > Clostridium. Next base: position 228,446 of record NZ_JAABNP010000002.1, read on the forward strand.
AATAATTTTTATTGAGTGTTTTTGATTTTTATCAAGGGAAGCTATAATACCTCTATCAATTATAGCTTTATCTATAAATTCATATTCTTCGTCATTTATATAAACCTTGGCTACTTTATATTGTCCATATTCTCTTTTATTTCCATTAATGTATTCAACCTTAAGTTTTCTTTCAGCAAAGCACATTTCAATTGAAGCTTTATTTTCAGCATCAAATTGCTTTAACAGTAATTTAGGCTCAAATACTAAATTACCCATTTCACCTTTAACACCAAACATTTCAGATAATATTGTAAGTATTAACCAGCTTGCTGATCCTGTTAGATAATGATACATTCCTCTGCCTTTTTCATTTATATACTCAGGAACACCTGGATAAATTCTGCTTGATTCGAAGTTATTACAGTGATTGTAAAGAGTGTCTATAACTTTAAATCCCTCTTTTGCAAATCCTCTTTGATACAATGCATTAGCATACATAATAGCCATATGGCTAAATACTGCTCCATTTTCTTTATGTCCATATGCAAAACCAAACATTCTTCCGAAATCGGTTTTGATTTCATTGAAATTACTATTTAACCTATAACCTCCTATATTTTCATCATAAAGATAATTATCTGCTGCTTTTATTATGTTCTTTACTTGATCTTCTGTGGCCGTACCACTCATAATAGTAAATACCTGACCAGTCAGCATCATACGAGTTCCATTTTCTCCATCGCCTTCAACTCTTCTAGCATTGTTATCGTAATAACCATTGTACCAGCTATATCCCTCCGAATTGGTAATCCATTCATTATTTTGTATATGATTTTTAAGCCAGTTTGCTTTTTCTTTAATGCTAATAATTAATTTATCGGAATCAATTTTAATTACTTTCCCGCTAATATTATGTCTGCATCTATTGCAATACTCTTTTAAAACTCTTTGTTTTTTAACTGGGTTATCATATATTTCCTTCTTAGAATCTAATAGTATTAATAATTCTTCAGCTACTTCTAATTCTTTTATATTCTTTACATCTCTTAGATTTTCTAACAAATTAGCGATATTTTTGAGATTTCCTCCATAAAGAGCACTAAATGCAACACTTTCTCCTTTTTCATCCGCCATGTCAAGTCCATCATTCCAATCAGCACCATGAAGCTTTAGATTGTTATGTTCTCCAACATCATAAAAAGCAGTCAAATGCTGAATTAGTAGATGTTCTAAAATTGTTCCTTTATATTCTTCTGAATTACCTGAAAGCATCTTATTTCCTTGGTCTATATTCCATAGAAAATCTTTTTCTGTGCCTCTTCCCTCTTGAAGGTCTTTAAAATAGCTTTGTTTTTCTAAAAGAAATTCAATATCACCAGTTTGATCTATATAAAGTTTTGTGGTTAAAAAAGGCCATGCTCCATGATCCATCCAAACCCTAGTAATATTATTTCTATCAGCTACGAATTCTCCTTGCTTTGTACCGATAATTGTAGCATTGGTACCATCAAAACGCACTCCTCCAAAATTATCATAAAGCATTCCCCTAACATTTGCTGGATCCATAGCAAGTAGTGCTAAACAATCTTGCCATAAATCTCGCCAGCCTCTTCCGCCTTTTCCATAGTCATGATGAGGCATAAAAGAACATCCATATATTCTTCTAAGCATTGGTTGAAAATTAACCCAATACATCCAATTATCAAATTGGCTATCCTTTGTAGCATATGATATATTTATTTTTTTATCCCAACATGCTTTTGTGTTTTCAAGAGATTTATCGAAAGCGGTTTCCGTTAAATGCTTTATTATAGTATTATTAAAGTCAGCTTCAGAATTTTCAAAGCCAATTGCAATTATATAAGTTTTAGAAGTGTTTGCTTCAATTACTTCCTCTTCAAAACGCATTGCTCCAATAGCTTCATACCCCTCTAATTTTTCATTAGCTTTAATCTTAAATTCCTCATTTAATGATATACTTCTAGGAATCTCAAAAGATCCACCTTCTCCAATATATTCTTCTACGATGGGGCAAAAACCTATTGGTTTTTCACCATTTCCTTTAGAAGCTGCTGCTCCATAAACTACAGAATTCCTTTTATGACCTCTCTCATCAAAGGTTAAAGTTGGATTTACAACAACACCATATTCACTAGTTTTTATTCTGTGTAAAAGAGAAGTTACATGTCTATGATCTCTAATGTTGTCTGCTGAACGACAATATAATGGTACTGCAGCTGTAGAAGTTATCTTTTTAGGTTCAGTACCTGTATTAGTAATTATTACTTTCATTAATTCAACTTTGTCTTCTGTTGATGGCACAAAAGAAATTATCTCACTCTTTATCCCAAGTTTTTTAGAATTTCTTGTTATCTTATGCCACATTATTCCTGCTTCTAATTCCGTTTCTTCCTTATCTTCACTAAAAATATCAGCTTGCTGAACTGCTGAAACACCTGTTGCTGACCAAGCACCAATTCCTTGAATATAAACCCAAAAATTCCTTGAGGATTTATTATTATGAAGTTCTTCACTACTTACCGGTGAAAGCAAAAAAGTATTTTGCCCCATTTTGCAATCACCATTCAAAGTAGGAGTTATGCTAGACATGACTCCTGCTTCATTAGCAAGTGGAAAATATAAATAACTATTTTGTTCTGGATTTTTAAGCTTAAATGTTCCTTTATTATCTATATATTTATAATTTACCATTCTGTAAACCACCCTTACAATATTATTAAATCAAACTTGATTCTATTAGTTATATAACATTCGAATCTTAGATCTATTTTTTATTAAGAACTTTGACTTAAAAGCGTTGATTTACATAAATAATTCTTGTTATAAATATAAATATTCTTAATATTGACTATTCTATTTTTTTGCATGAATCCCTAACTACAAGTTCTACAGGTATTATTTTATTGATTTTTAGTTTAGCTTTTTCATTGATTTGTTTTACTAATAAATCAACTGCCGTTTTCCCAATTTCTTCTCGATTTTGCCTAATAGTTGTTAACTTAGGAGTGATATATTTAGCAATTTCTATGTCATCATAACCTATTATAGAAATATCCTCTGGTATATTTACTCCTTCTTCTTTCATTGCATCAATTGCACCAAAAGCAATTTTGTCACAGGCTGCAAATACTGCTGTTGGTCTATCCTTAAGCCTTAATAATTCTTTCATTGCTTTATAGCCCCCAGAAACATCAAAGTTTACACCATCTGCAATATATCCATCAGGTACTTCCAAATTTAATTTTTTCATAGCTTTTTCATAACCTTTTTTTCTTATGGCACTCTGCCAATTATCCTTATTAGTTGCTCCGGTTATATGTGCTATTTTTCTATGTCCTAGATCATATAAGTATTTTACTGCAAGATTACATCCTTCTATACTATCTGAAGATACTGTTGAAGTATTTTTGTTAAGCATATCTATAACAACAATTGGAAAATCGCTCTTAATAAGTTCTAAAGTCTCTTTATCGTTAGGGTCAGTACAAATTATAGCAATTCCGTCTACACATCTATATTTAAAATATTCTAAAAAAGTATCGTTTTTCAATCTATCATTTTTAGAACCAAATAACAAGGAATATCCATGTTTATCTGCTTGTCTTTTAAATGCTTCAATTACGCCTGAAAAGAAAGGATGGTTAAGTCCAACTCCAAGATTTTCAAAATATACAATCCCTAATGTCCAAGTTCTTTTTGTCGATAGAAATTGAGCTTGAGAATTTGGCAAAAAATTCTCCTCATCAAGAATTTTTTTTATTTTGGCTCTTGTTTTATCACTTACATCTGGATAATTATTTATTACTTTCGATACTGTAGTTGGAGAAACCCCTGCAAGTTTTGCTATTTCGTATATTGTGCTCATTAAAATAAATGCCCCTTTCTTTTCAAATATTATGTTTATTTTTCTTCAACAATAGTATAAATAGAGTTTGCTTTTAATTGAATAATCATATTTGTATTATTTATTTCTAAATTAATTAATTTATCTTCACTATTTTCATTCATAATTACTGTACATAATGTATTATTTTCGTTTAAACAACTTACTGAATATATGTTTTCTCCACTGACCTCACTATAAACTCTCTTTGCATTCCTCTTAATAAATTTACTAAAATGAGCAATGTAAAAAAATGAGCTGTTATAATGAACCTCTTTTGTTTTACTATCAACTATTACTGGAGCATCACATAAATTGTTAACATGATTTGGTCCACCTGTTTCATCAAGTACAATATTCCAATCTATCCATGCTTCTATATAATTATTTAAATCTCCAATTATATTTCTTCCATATCTTTCACCAGTATCCCAAGAACCTAATTTTACTCCGCCTTCCTGACAACCTTCTGTAAATATGATATGTTTATCTGGAAACTCCTCATGGACCCTCGAAGTATTAGTGAATTCTTCAGACATATACCAATGTATTCCAGTTCCCCATACATATTTAGCAGCCTCTTTGTCTTTAAGTACAGTTTTTACTCTATCATATACTATATCTCTATTATGATCCCAAATTATTATTTTCTTATCTTTCAATCCATTTTTAAACATTGTTGGTCCTAGGAAATCTTTCACAAAATCCCTTTCTTCCTCTGCTGTATATAGGCAGGAATCCCATATTTGACATGCAGCCGGTTCATTTTGAACTGTAACTGCCCAAATATCAATATCTTTTTCTTTCATCTTATTAATGTATTTCACATAATAATCTGCCCACAATTGTTTACAATCTTCTTTAAGTTTTCCCCCATTGTTCATTTCTCCATTTGTCTTCATATAACTTGGAGGACTCCATGGGCTTGCTAAAATATTAAAATCTTTATTAGTTATTTCTTTAACTTTTCTTACAAGTGGAAGCACATATTTTTCATCTCTATCCAAAGTAAAGGTTTCTAAAGTTTTGTCTCCTTCTTCTACATAGCTGTAATTCTCTAAAGAAAAATCGCAGCTATTAATGTGGACTCTAGCAAAATTATAACCTATGCCTTTTTCTTGGTCATAATAAGCCTCTAATATTTTTCTTTGTTCATTTTCGTCTATTTTTGAAAGAGCATAAGCACTTGCTTCCGTTAATGCGCCTCCAAATCCAAGTATCTTTTGATATTTCTTAGCTGTATCTATTTTAACACTATTTTGAATATTTTTGTCTCCCTGTATTTCAAATTTTTTTAATTCATGTTCTTTTAATCTATCTTCTGTATTTTTAGTTGTTACATATACTTTATATTTATTCATTATTTAACCTCCTGCACTACACAATAATAGCCATTATTTCTGCTATCTCTCCTGCTCTAATCTTTTCAGCATATTCGTTACATATTTCATTTCCTTTAAATGTAATTTCACTGCCATTTATATCTTTCAAAGAAATTTCTCCTATACTTCCTTTATCTGCACCAAAAGTATCCTTATTGTCATTATTAATATATACAAGTTTCACTTTTCCAAAAAGTGTTGTAACTATAACACCATCTTTAAAGAAGTCTTTAGTTAAAATTGGATTTAGCCTGAACTTAAGAATTCCATCTTCACTAACAAAAAGCTTTTCTCCTACCATCATAAGCTTCCATATATTAAGCATTTCAACAGTTGTTCCACTTAGTCTTGCTACAAATCCTCTTCCATGATTTCTTTCATCAGGATTACTGCTACTTGCAATAAAAGAAGAATTTTCAAGTATACTTCTTCCATATATGTTAGGATCCATAAATGGAGGCATTGCTGTTTTAATATCTTCAAAAAATTCTTCATATAATCCATTCTTTATCAATTCAAGGAGATATTTAAATTCCATATGCATAAATATAGATTCTCTTTCAAGCCATCCTGCTGTAAAACTTCTTGCACGTCCGATTTCAAATGACACTTCTTCAAGAGATTCAGAAGTCTTATACATTTTCAATTTTTTATCATAAACTTCACTAGCTTTAATTTCTTTATATAACTCTTTCTTTTCTTCCATATTCACATTTGTCTTAAGATATCTTGCTGGGCCTTCTAAAAATAAAGGTAAAAAATTAACTTTGAATTCTAAAGGCTTTATACTTTTATTTTCTTCTATTTCGTATTCAGTAACTTCATAATGCATAAATGTAGGAATCTTTTCTTTATTTATGTTTTTAAGCTCTTTTATCCCTAAATCTATCTTAATAAGCATTTTACTTATTAAATCTTTAACTTTGTTTTTTCCTATGCTAAATTCAATTCCACTTACTGAGTACTTGATCGTATCTCTGTATTCTTCTCTTATGGCAGAAACCTTATCCCAATAATCTACTTGTGTTATTTTTTCATTTATAGCTAAAGTAAGACTTTCATTTAAATCTATAATTGAACTATAAAATTCTTCAGGTAAGTTTATAGAATCTTCTATTATATCTAAGTTTTTATTTAAAAATAATAGTAACCGCTTTAATTCTGCCATTTCTGCAAAACTTGAACCTAATAAACCAGGTAGTCCATTCATTGCGTCATTCCAGCCTGGCTTTCCAGCCTCCATTTCTATACCAAAGCCCATAGGATCTATTGTCATAAACTTAACTCCAGCAAGAATTAACAGCTTTGTAAATAAATTAGTTTTGTATAGATTGCCTTCTTTATCACAAACCCATTTATCTTTAAATTCTTCTTTTTTTCTAAGAGCTACATATTGTCTTACTTTACCATCATCTATAATATACTTTTCACTTCTTGGCAGTACATATTCTGGTGAATTGTAGAATTTATAATCAATATCTTCAATTAATAATTCATTTATTTTATCAGGATAAATATTTAAATACTCTTCTACTAAATCAAGGTTATATGTCCAATGGTCTGTCCAGAAACCTTCTCCAAAATCAGCTTCTACATTTTCAAAACATATTTCCAAGATATCATTCATAATTTCCTTAATTTTGTCTTCTTCAATACCTCTTATTTTTTTTATTGAAGCATATAGTTCACCTAAAGTAAATTTATCTTCAAGAGTTTTTAATAACTCTTTGCCTTTGTACTTTTCTTCTAATTTTAATAATGTTTCTCTTTGATTTTTATCTATATAAAACTGCTTTCCTTTAATAACTAAAGGATTATAACCATCTAGTTGTATTAAATCCATAAATAATTTAATATTTTCTTTCCTTGTAAAAGGATGAATAAAAACATCCATTCTTCTGTTTTGATTTACATCTCTAAAATTTCCATTACCTTGAGAATAATAGTTTGGCTCTATGCTAAAGAAATTATAATCTCTTTCCAGATCTCCATGTTTTCTCGAATAAACGTAATAAACCTTCTTATTTTCATTTCCAACTTCTAAAGGATATCCTCCTCTTAAAACATTATCTATATAACATTGTTTAATATAGTTGTCAAATAACGAATTTGAAGTCTTAGTTTCTACACTCTTACCAATTCCATCAATTATTTCATTTCCTTCAATTATCTTTTCCTCAAAGTATTCTTTATTACATATTTTATTTAATGATTTATTGACATCTTCACTATTACTCATGTAACCAATATAACTATAGATTTTAGTCGATAAATTAGGTGTTAATGAACTTACTTTACCAGTAAATGCACAAGGAACTTTATTGTAACAAATCTTCTCACTATTTAATAAATCTTCAACCTTATTATTTTCAAAATTTACTGGCTTTTTTAACGAAGTATCATATCCAAATATTTTATCTGTGTCCACAATTGGTGTCAAAATATTTTTTTCATCATCAAAAGCAACGTAAAAATAACTATTTTCAACTTTATCAACTTTTGCCGTATCTCCAGTAGAAGCTCTAACCTTATATATTGCAGTGTTATCTTCTTTAACTTCTCCCTGCATCCAGCTTCTTAAGGTATTACCAAATACTTTATAGGATTCATTTGTAGATCCATATGGTAAAATAGCCGCTAACCCATCTAAAAATTCTATTTCAATTTTTTTATTAGACTTATTAATTATTTCAACTCTTCTACCTAATGCAGCAAAGTCTTCTTTAGGTAAAGTAAAATAGCAAATTTCAATATTAATCCCCAAGTTATCATTAATTTCTATTAATCTAATTTCATTGTTCTTTATCTTAATTGTTCTATTTACGTTCTCACTAGTAGCTATAGAAAATGGTTCGTAAATAACTTCTTCACCACAATTTTTAATTTTAATGAAAGTTCTAAAACCATTACTATATACCATTTTGTATGCTTCATTTGCTGGAAAAAACTCCATTATACAATTATCTTTATCCCTTATGCCAATACTGCTTATTGCTTGTCCTCTATTAACGTAAAAAGACCACATTGGAATACCTTCGAGTCCAGCTATTCCTGATAGAAAACTAGCAAAAGGAGCTTTTTTATCATAATTTTCTATAACATAAAATCCCAATTCATCTATATAATCATTTTTAATTATTTTTTCTGCTTTCATAAAACACCTCTTACTTAATTTAAAACCACAATTTATTCTTTAACCCCGCCAGCTGATATGCTGCTAATTATATATTTTGAGAAGAATACAAATGCTACCATTATAGGCAAAACTGATATTGCAACAGTTAAATATGTTGCTCCTACATTGGCACTTATATCTTTTGATGCTCTTAATGAAGCCATCATTACAGGCAATGTAAATTTATCAGGTGTAAGTAATAATACTAATGGCATCAAATAATTATTCCATGCTCCAATAAAGGTACCAATTGACATTGTTGCAATACCAGGCATCATTATAGGAATTCCAATTTTATGGAAGATACCTAGTTCTGTAGATCCATCAATTCTTGCAGCTTCTACAATTGACATTGGTAAAACTGAAGTTAAATATTGTCTTAAGAAAAATACTATAAACGGACTTGCTATTGCTGGTATTATTAATGGAATATAACTATCCATTAACCCCATCCCATTTATCAAATCATAAAATCCTAACAATCCTAATTGTGCTGGTACCATCATTAAAACTAATATTACAGTAAAGATTAAATTTTTACCTTTAAATTTATATATTGCAAAACCATATGCAGTTAATGCTGAAAAATATCCAGATAAAAATGTAACGCATACCGAGACAAATAAACTATTTCCAAGTCCTCTAAATATATTAAAGTAGCTGCTCATTGTTTTCCAATTACTCAATATAGAACTACCTGGAATTAATGTAAATCCAAACATTATTTCTTGACTACTACGAGTTGCATTTACCAACATTATCAAAAATGGGCATAAACACAAAATGCTTAAAATAATTAATGCTGTATAAACTATAACTTTTTTAACCTTAGTACCCATTATTTTGCCTCCTTACTTTTACTTGAACCATACATTGATTTAAATGTAAATCCTGAACATATTGCTATTATAAAGAACAATACGTAAGCAATAGAACCTGCATAACCTACATTATTAAATTTAAATGCTGTATTATACAAATACATAACTACTGTGTTCAATGCTCCTGATGGTGCACCTAAACCATCTGTAATTAAAAATGGAATATCAAATATCTGAAGTCCTCCAATAAGTGATGTTATTGCAACATATAATAATATTGGTTTTAAAAGAGGTAAAGTTATCTTTCCAAATACTGTCCATCTTCCAGCGCCATCAATAGTTGCTGCTTCAAAATAATCTTTTGATATTCCCTGAACACCAGCCATTAGAACTATAAATGAGTTACCAAACCACATCCAAGCCCCAATTACTCCAACCATAATAGTTGCTGTTCCTGGCTGGCCTAACCAATTTATTTTAGTATTTATTATTCCAAAATTAACCAAAATCTGATTTAATGAACCAAACTTCCAATCTAATAAAGCTGCAAATAAAAATGATACTGAAGTTGCTGCTATTAAATTAGGTAAATAAAATAGTGCTCTAAAAACACTTAATCCCTTAAATTTATATTTTATATCGCTAAATATTATAGTTAACAAAAATGCCAATCCAAGTTGAAGCACAATATTAATACCCCAAATTTTTAGGGTATTTACAAATGAACCCCAAAACATTTTGTCACTCATAACACGAGTATAATTCTCCGCTCCAATAAATTTTATTTCTCCAAAGCCATTAAAATTTGTAAAGCTTAAATATAATGTTCTAAAAATTGGGTAAATACTAAATATTATAAAAATCACTAAAAAAGGTAGTATAAATAAATACCCAAGTCTATTTACATCATTTACACTTTTTTTTCTTTTAGGTTTGGATTCAGTAATTTCAATGGTCTTTTTTGTACTATTTATATCTAAATTCAACTTTCTCACCTCTAATAAAATTTCTACCTATAATTTTTATCTTATGTCTAACCACTGTAACCCTTCCCCCTCTAAGTTGAGATCTAACAGTGACACGACCCTAGATAAGTTCTGCTAACCTTCATATAGAGATTTAAATTCCCTCTGAAGCTAAGTTTCACTTTATTTAAAGGTGAGAATTTTCTCACCTTTAAATCATTAATTTGGGACTTCTATATCTGGATATATAGTCTTAATATTTTTATAGAAATCTTTTAAAGCATCTTCTTTTGACATTTCACCTTTTTGAATTGATTCAATTGCTTGTCCAAAGAATTTTCCAATTTGATCATCATACTTAGTAACTAATGAATAATCTACTTTCTTAGCTTGTTCTAACCAGAATGCATAAGTCTTTTGTCCACCAAAAGCTTCATTGCTCATATCTTTATTAGCTTCTAAAGCTGGAATATTTGAAACAACATCGCCTTTTGATTTTTCAATCCACCACTTAGCTGTATCCTCATTAAGTGTACAATATTTAATGAAATCCCAAGCTGCTTGCTTATTTTTACTGTAGCTGCTGATTCCCATAAAAGTTCCACCAGCAAAGTATGAGTTAGGACCTGTTGTAACTCCAAATTTACCTATGTTATCTTTTGCATTATCTCTTACAATTAAGCTTCCCCATGTTGGTAATGCATATGCAAATACTTCAGTTTTAGCTGCATTTGCATCTATATCTTTTAATTCTTTATTACCAGCATCTACTGGAATTGGACCAGCCATTGAAGCATACCATGCTGCTGACCATTCTGGCGCAAATGCAACTAATTTTTGTTGATATAGATTTACAGCTGCATCCACATAGGCTAATCTGTCTTCTGTCATCATTAATTTCTTATCTTTAACCCATGGTTGAGGATTTTTACCATAAACAAACCATCTTAAATTTCCTGTGTCTGAGAAAATTCTATATCCTTTATCTAATAACTCTTTACCTGTTTTTGTTATTGTATTTACATCCTTAAACTTTTCTGCAATAAAAGCAGGATCGTCATTTCCCCAAACCTTTTTAGCAATGTCTCTACGATAAGTTATTCCACCTGGAGTCATTTGATAACTTAGTGCTTTTACTTTTCCATCTACTGAATCTTTACCAGCTTCATATACATAATTAACCATTTTATCTTTGTATTGTTCAACATTATATGGTTCTTTTGTTAAGTCCTCGCAAAAACCTGCTTCAAAATAATTTGGAAGCATTTGAGGTTCACCAACTATAACATCTGGTACATCTGCTTTTCCACGAAGTGCTGTTGTAACTTTTGTTGGATAATCTGCTGGAGCTATTACTGTAACTTCAACTTCTTTCCCTGGATTTTGTTCTTTGTAATGTTCAGCAAAAGCTTTTAAATCATCTGACAATGTCCATACTACTATTTTTCCATTCCCATCATCTTTTTTTCCTGCCTCAGCTGTTTTACTTGCAGATCCACAAGCAACTAAAGATGCTGCTACTACTCCAGATAAAACAAGTGACATTACTTTTTTTAGTCTCATAATATAATTCCCCCTGTAATGAATATTTTTTACTTAAAAGCTACATTTACAAAATAGTTTTGTCTTTTGAATAATTTACATCTTTTCGAAACCAGTTTCGAAATATGTCAAAAAAATAATTCTCAGCTATTCTTGCTAATGACTAAATTTCGAAACCGGTTTTGTATTTCGCTAAATAAAAAAGCCTAATACTTTATTCAAATTCGAAACCGGTTTTGTATTTGTGGTTAACTTTTAGTAACTGTTTACAAACATAGTTTATACTCTTTTTTTTATTTTGTAAAGGTTTTTTGAAAAAATTTAAAATTATTTTTTAGATTTAATACAAAAATCAATTCAATAATATATATCTTTTAACCGAAAATTAAAAAGAAACCTATAGAGATTTACCTTTCTCCATAGGTTTCTTTATCTTCATTCCCTAGTTTTGGTATGAATTTTATTGTTTCTTTTCATTTTCAAGATATGAAATTATAGCATCCATATCCTTATCTCCTCTACCTGATAAGTTAACAATTATTATTTTATGCTTATCTAAGTTTGGAGCTAATTTTTTAGCATATGCAAGAGCATGAGAAGATTCTATGGCAGGCACAATCCCTTCTGTTTTTGTTAAATCTAAAAATGCCTCAATTGCTTCTTCATCATTAATACATTCATATGTAGCTCTCTTAACATCTGCTAAATATGCATGTTCTGGCCCAACGCCTGGATAATCAAGTCCTGCTGAAATTGAATAAGCTTCGGCAACATTTCCATCTTTATCTTGAAGAACATATGTCATCATTCCATGAATAATTCCTTTTACACCTTTTGTTATTGTAGCAGCAGTAAGATCAGTGTCAACACCTTTTCCAGAAGCCTCAACACCTATAAGTTTAACCTCTTCATTTTCAATAAATGGTGCAAAGATTCCAATTGCATTACTTCCTCCTCCAACAGCTGCTATAATGTAATCAGGAAGTCTTCCTTCTAATTCTACAATTTGTTCTTTTGCTTCACAGCCAATAACACTTTGGAAGTCTTTAACTATTGTTGGATATGGATGTGGACCAACAGCTGAGCCTAAAAGATAAAATGTGTCCTCTACATTATTTGCCCAGTAATCAATAGCTTCATTAACTGCATCATTTAAAGTTTTCATTCCACTTAAAACTGGTACTACTTCTGCCCCTAAAAGCTCCATCTTTTTAACATTTAAAGCTTGTCTCTTCATATCTTCTTCACCCATGAAGACTTTGCATTCCATTCCGAACTTTGCAGCAACTGTAGCTGTAGCAACACCATGTTGTCCTGCACCAGTTTCAGCTATAACTTTTTTCTTTCCCATTCTCTTAGCTAATAAAACTTGACCAATTGCATTATTAATTTTATGAGCTCCTGTATGATTTAAATCTTCTCTCTTTAAATAAATCTTAGCTCCACCCAATTTTTCTGTCATATTTTCAGCAAAATACAATGGACTAGGTCTTCCAGTATAATATTTTAAATAGTAATTATATTGCTCTTTAAACTCTTCATCATTTTTTGCTTTTTCATATTCCCTTTCAAGTTCCTCTAATGCCTTTAATACATGTTCCGGAACATATTGTCCCCCAAATTCATTGAATCTACAACTCATAATTTTTCTCCTCTCGAAAACCTTTGTATTTAGTTTATTTATATATCAAATTCCATTCTCCTATTTCTTGTAGACATTCCCATATTCTCATAAAATTTAATTGCTTCTTGATTAAATTCCCATACATTCAGCTGTAGTGATGTAGCCTTTTCTGATTTCGAATAATCAATAATATAGTTAAATAATAATCTTCCAATTCCATTTCTCTTATAGTTTGACTTAACACAAAAATCATCTATATATATAAATCTTTTCGGTATATATATTGGGCTTTTGGTATTCATTACTTGTATTATGCTATATGCAACTAATTCTTTATTATCTTTATTTTCAACTACAAATAGTTTTGTATTGTCAGAATTTAACAAATCATAAAAATGATTTGTTTCTAATGGATTTTCAATATCTAAATAAACATCAGGTCTATTTTTAAGATGTAACTTATGCACCTCTATTGTAAGTTTACATACTTCCATATAATCATTACTATTTGCTTTTCGTATTATAAAATTCATATAAATTTCCTCGTTATCTATTTTTAATATTAAATTGAAATGAATTCTATTGTACTAATTAAATCCTTCTTTTAAATCTCTTACAAAATCAACCACTTCTTTCTTTCCATTAGCCATTCTCTTAACTATTGCACTTCCTACAATTACTCCATCACAGTAATCTTTAACCTCTTTAACAACTTCTTTTGAAGAAATACCAAACCCAATACACATTGGAATATCTACTATTTTTCTTACCTCAGCTAAATATTCATGTGTACCACTGTCCAATGCCGATCTTTCGCCTGTTGTTCCATTAGTAGATACACAATACACAAAGCCTTTTGCATCTTTAGTTATAGCTGCTATTCTATCTTTTGATGTTCTTGCAACTAATGGAATCAAGTATAATCCATTTTCTTCACAAGGTTTAATTAATTCATCTCTTTCTTCTAACGGAACATCTGGAACTATAAGACCATCAACACCACTTTCAGCTGCCTCTTTAATAAAGTTTTCTATACCTCTAAAATATATAACATTAAAATAAACCATTAATACTACAGGAACTTCAGACTTTTCTCTTATTAATTCTACACATCTAAATACATCCTTTACCTTTGTTCCATTAGTAAGAGCTTTTGTATACGCATTTTGTATTATAGGCCCATCTGCAAGAGGATCTCTAAATGGAACTCCAATTTCTACTACTGTTGCTCCCTCTTTTTCTAATTCAACTACTAAATTAGCAGTTTCTTCAACAGTAAAATCTGCTCCACAGGTTACAAAGGGTATAAGAGCCTTTTTATTATTCTCTTTAACTTTATTAAAATATACATCAATTCTATTCATTATTTTTCACCAAGATATGTAAGCACAGCATCCATATCTTTATCTCCTCTCCCTGAAATATTAATTATTATAATTTTATCATTTCCAAGCATTGGTGCCAATTTTTTAGCATAAGCTACAGCATGTGAGGATTCAAGTGCAGGCACTATTCCTTCAATTCTTGTTAAATACATAAATCCATCTCTCACCGCTTCTTCATCTGTTATGCTTACATATTCAGCTCTATTAGTATCTGCTAGATATGCATGTTCTGGTCCAACACCTGGATAATCAAGACCTGCTGATATGGAATATGCTTCAAGTACACCACCATCATTATCTTGAAGAACATAACTTAACATTCCATGTAGGATTCCCTTATCCTTCATTGTAATAGTTGCTGCGTGCTCCCCTGTTTCTATACCTTTACCACCTGCTTCAACTCCAATAAGACCAACTTCTTTATCTTCAATAAATGGATAAAAAATTCCTATTGCATTACTTCCACCACCTATTGGTGCTAAAATGTAGTCTGGAAGCCTTCCTTCTTGCTCTAAGATCTGCTTTCTTGCTTCATCACCTATAACTCTTTGGAAATTTCTAACCATAGTTGGATATGGGTGTGGGCCTGCTGCTGTTCCTAAAACATAAAATGTATCTTCTACATTTGCAGCCCAATATCTTATTGCTTCTGTTACAGCATCATTTAAAGTTCTAACTCCGTTTAAAACTGGAACAACTTCTGTCCCTAAAAGCTCCATCTTTTTAACATTCATTGCTTGTCTTTTTATATCTTCCTCTCCCATGAATACCTTACATTCTAATCCAAACTTTGCTGCTATTGTAGCTGTTGCAACACCATGTTGTCCTGCACCAGTTTCAGCTATTACCTTTTTCTTACCCATTCTCTTTGC
Organism: Clostridium sp. C2-6-12; assembly: GCF_009928485.1. Lineage (GTDB taxonomy): Bacteria > Bacillota > Clostridia > Clostridiales > Clostridiaceae > Clostridium. The sequence goes on from NZ_JAABNP010000002.1 coordinate 244,098, forward strand.
TAAAAGTATTTGTCCTAAAGCATTGTTGATTTTATGAGCTCCTGTGTGATTTAAATCTTCTCTCTTTAAATAAATTTTTGCCCCACCTAAGTCCTTAGTCATATTTTCAGCATAATAAAGAGGGCTTGGTCTTCCTGTATAGTATTGTAAATAATACATATACTCTTCCATAAAATCTTTATCATCTTTAACTTTGTTATAAGCATCTTCAAGCTCTATTAAAGCATTCATTACGGTTTCTGGAACATATTGTCCCCCAAATTCATTAAATCTACCTTCCATTTCTTCTACCTCCAAATGTAATTCAGTTATTAACTGATCTAATCCCTTCAATTAAACTTTTCATCTTTTCAAATGACTTTGTTCTTATTCCATTTTCATCCATAATTTCAACGCCTGATGAAACGTCAACACCTGTTGGATTTGCTTCAGCTATCCTAACTAAAACATTTTCCACTGTTATTCCACCTGCTAAAAAGAAATTATTTTGATTAAATGACTTTTCTTCATTTTCTATTTCATCATTATCCTTAAAATATTCCCCAATATTTTTTAAAGAAAAGGTTTCTCCACTGCCTGGATTTTCTCCATCTATGAGAATATTATCTATTAACTTATCCCCTTTACTATCTGCCTTATTGCCTGCTATATATTTTTTTAGATTGTCACCGTCTGTTATTGAAACTGCTTTCCATATTTCCATAGATTTACCAATATTATTTCTTAATAAAGATATAAACTTTTCATCTTCACTTCCATGAAGCTGTATTACATCTAACTTTACTTCTTCTAAGATAGCTAAAATCTCTTTTAATGAATTATCTCTAAAAACCCCAACTATTTTTATTTCTTTATTTAATTTTAAGCATAATTTATTTGCTTCTTTCCCAGATATTTGTCTTTTGCTTTTTGTAAAAACAAATCCAATGTATTCGGGTTTTAGGATATTTAAATATTCTATTTCTCTACTATTAGTAATTCCACATATTTTAACTTTAATCATATTACTTCCTCATTTATAGAAATGTTATCTGTGCCTTATAGATTTATTGCTGACTTCTAAATTCCTTAAATTTAGCTTTAAAGTCAGCATTTTTTATATTTCTCATGAATAATTCTCCAATCAATGCAGCATTTGCGCCAATTTCCTTCATAAATGTCAAATCCTCAATTTTCATCATTCCACTTTCTGCTACAATAACTTTATCTTTGGGAATACTTTCAATTAATTCTTTAGTTGTATCTAAAGCTACATCAAAGGTTTTTAAGTTTCTATTATTGATTCCAATAATTTCACAGTCATATTTTAATGCAATATCAAGTTCTTCTTTATTGTGAACTTCAACTAAAGCCTCCAAACCAAATCGTTTAGCTTCATTATAAAATTCGCCTAAGGATTCTCCCAAAACACTTACAATAAGTAAAATTCCATCTGCCCCTAAAATTTTTGCTTCATAAATTTGATAAAAATCTATTACAAAATCTTTTCTTAAAATTGGTGTATGTGAAATCCTTCTTATTTCTTTTAAATATTCATCAGAACCTAAAAAGAAATCTTCTTCAGTTAAAATTGAAAATACGTCAACTCCAAGATATGTGTAATAATTTAAAATTTCTTTTATATTAAAATCCTCAACAATAACACCTTTTGAAGGAGAAGCCTTTTTAAATTCACCAATTACAGATATACCCTTCTTTCTTAATGCAGCTTTAAAAGGATTTGTATAATTAGATTCTCTTTCAAATTTTACTTTTGCCAATGCTTGCTTTTCTAATTCCTTAATAGGAATTTCTTTTTTTCTTTTATCTACTCTTACTTTTTTCTTTGCTACAATATCATCTAAAATCAAAAACTATCACCCCATTATTTTAAATTTGCAAGTTCTTCATATTTTTTAAAGGCAGCTCCTGAATCTATAAGTTCAATAGCTTTTTTTATTCCATCTTCTAAGGAATCCGTAATTTTGGCAACATATAGTGCTGCTCCGCTATTTAAGACTACTATATCTCTTGGTGCACCCTTTTCACCTTTTAAAACTCTTAAAATTATTTCTGCATTTTCTTTTGCCTCGCCACCTTTAATTTCTTCTAAGGCTGCTTTTCTAAATCCTAATTTTTCTGGATCTAATTTATAAGTTATAAGCTTTCCTTCTTTCACTTCGCATACCTCTGTAGTAGTTGTGGTTGTTATTTCATCTAAACCATCATCACCATGTACAACCATTGCTCTTTCTAATCCAAGATTTAATAAAACTTCTCCGGCAATTTTAATTAAGGAACCATCATATACTCCCATTAATTGTCCTGTAAGTGGTGCAGGATTTGAAAGAGGCCCAATTAAATTAAAGATTGTTCTTGTACCAAGTTCTTTTCTTTCACTAGCTACATTTTTCATAGCACCATTGTATTTAGGAGCAAATAAAAATGCCATTCCATTTTCTTCGATGATTTTTTTACTTTCATTTTTATCAAAATCAATTTTAATTCCAAGTTCAGTAAGTACATCTGCACTTCCACTTTTGCTTGATACCGCACGATTGCCATGCTTTGCAACTTTTGCTCCTCCACTAGCTGCAACAATTGCTACTGCTGTAGATATGTTGAAGGTCTTAGAACCATCTCCACCAGTTCCACAGGTATCTATTAAATTTGCTTTGTCTTCAATTTCAACAGGAGTTAAATTATCTCTTAGTGCCTTAACTGCACCTAAAATTTGATCTGGTGTTTCTCCATTTACTCTAAGACCTATTAAAAATCCTCCAATTTGAGCTGAAGTAGCTTCTCCTCTCATTATTTGATTAATTACAGTTCTTACTTCATCTTCAGTTAGTGGTTCTCTTAATGATAATTTTTTTATTGCATTATCGATAGTCATTTTAATGCCCCCTTTATTTCAGTTAACAGTTAATATTTTTGATTGAAACCATTTTGAGTTCTTAATTTATTTTTTTTATTTATTTGCTTTTTGCTATTATTGTTTTAGTTACGAATTTTGGTGGCTGTCACCACTTTCAATTTAATTCTTTACGCTTCAAGGTCATCATTACATATATTAATAACAAAATTTCCTATCATATGCTTTCCATTTGGTGTATATATGGACTCTGGATGGAATTGAAGGCCAAATACGTCATATTCTTTATGTTTTAGTGCCATAATATCATTATTTTCAACAGTGAAAGCTATTACTTCAAGGCAACTTGGAAGAGAGTTATTTTCAACAATTAAGGAATGGTATCTCATTACCTCTAATTTCCTTGGCACTCCTTCAAATATATCCTTACCTTTAACTTGAATTTTCGAAGTTTTTCCATGAAAAATTTCATTTGCTCTTATTACTTTTCCTCCATAAGCTGCTGCAATGCTTTGATGACCAAGGCATATACCTAGAATTGGTATTTGATCTCCTAATTTTTTTATTACTTCAATTGAAATACCAGCATCTTCTGGTACTCCAGGTCCTGGTGAAATAACTATTCCCTTAGGATTAAGTGCTTTTAATTCTTCTATAGTTATTTCATCATTTCTAAACACTTTGGTTTCTGCAAACTCACTTAAATATTGATATAAATTAAATGTAAATGAATCGTAATTATCTATTAAAGCTATCATCTTAAAGCCTCCTTTAATGCCATTAATTTAGTTTGAACCTCTTCAAACTCCTTTTCTGGTACTGAATCATAAACAATTCCTGCACCTGCTTGAAGGTATGCTATTTCACCTTGCAAAATAACTGTTCTTATTGCTATTGCCATTTCCATATTCCCTCCATATGAAAAAAATCCAATTGCTCCAGAATAAATTCCTCTTTTATAGTCTTCTAAATCTTCAATGATTTCCATTGCTCTTATTTTAGGTGCTCCAGATACTGTTCCTGCTGGAAGACAGGCTGCTAAAGCATCAAAGCTATCCAGTTCATCTCTTATTTCACCGACAACCTTAGTTGTTATATGCATTAGGTGAGAAAATCTTTCTACCTTCATAAATTCACTTACATTAACTGTACCTATTTTACTTACTTTTCCTATATCATTTCTTCCAAGATCAACAAGCATAATATGTTCTGCAAGTTCTTTTTTATCCTCCATAAGTTCTTTTTCAAGAGCAATATCTGCCTCTGGTGTCTCACCTCTTTTTCTCGTACCTGCTATTGGATTAGTAATTACTTTTCCATTCATAACAGAAACAAGACTTTCTGGCGATGACCCCACAACTTGGTATTCATCATAATCAATTAAAAACATATATGGAGAAGGATTTTCTTCTCTGAGTCTTCTATATATTTCTAAGGGAGTTTTTTCTGTTTTACAAGTCATCCTTTGGGATATTACAACTTGAAAAATATCACCAGCTAAAATATGCTCTTTTGCTTTTTTAACTTTTTCAACATATTCCTTTTCCGAAGTATGAAATGTAAAAGTTATGTCCTTTTTAGGTTCTGAAGGTTCTGTTAAGGTTGGTTTATAAAGAAGACTATTTATATATTCATTTTGTGAAGAAATTATTTCATCATATTCTCTTACATCATCTTCTAAAATATTATCTATAACATAAACTTTGTGTATAAAATGGTCATAGCAAAGATATCTGTTATAAAAATTAAATCTTATTGTTGGAACCTTTAACTCATCTTCATTTTGGAAATTAAGCTTTTTTTCATACAGCTGTATTGAATCATACCCCATATATCCTATAGCTCCACCTTTAAAAGAAAACGAATTTGTATTTACATCAAATTTAATTCTGCTTTCTTTTTTAAGTTCATCAATTTCGGCCTGTCCCTCACCTGAAATCTCCTTATATGGATTTTCACCTAAAAAAGAATATCTTCCAAAAAAGTCTTCCTTAGTTCCACTTTCAAATATAAATCTTCTACGTCCTTTAAAACCTCCAAAAATTTTTATGGGAGTGATTTCATCTCCTCTAAATTCACTAATCAAAGAAAATACCTTCCCTGATTTTTTCTTTTCCTTAAAAACCTCTTTTGATATATTTATCATTTATACAAGCCCCCTTAAGTACTACTCTAAATTTTATATACAAAAAAAGCCACTCCGTCCTAAAGTTTGGGACGAAGTGACTCGCTATGCCACCCAAATTAATACAAATCAAGTGATACTTTTTAAGTATAATTCTATATTTTAATTATATTATATGTAGATAATTAAATAAAAAATATTATAGTGAAATATTTTTACCTACTAAATTTAAGAAATTACTACAATATAATTATATAAATAAATATAAAATTATAATAAAAAAACATTTAATCCCAAATAGGACGAAATGTTACAAATTCGCTATACCACCTAATGTATATACTCTATTCAGATACTAATAATAAGATCCTATTATAAATAATCTCATAATTTATATCCTGTCATTTTAACGGCTGACTCCCCGTACATTCCTACTCTTAATTATTTCAAAATGTCACCTCAAAGACCCATTCAATAATATCTACAGTATTCGAATCTCACCATTCTCGAACTCTCTTTACACTAAGCTATATTATCTACTATTCTTATCACTGGCTTTATTTAATATATAACTTCTTCTTAAATTATAAAAATATTAACATATTCCATTACTTTTTACAATAGTTTTTTTGAATATTTTTCAAATAAAAAACAAAAAGGAACCCAGCAAAGCTTGTACGCTTTTACTAAGTCCTTAAATTTTATCAATCTAGTTAATATTTATCTCACTTCATATAGCAGATATATTTTTCATAGGTAATAAATTACTTTCCCTTTATTTAACTATAATATTATTAAAAAGTAATTTTATAGCCTTCACCAAAAGAATTTTTATTACGTTCCATAGAATTGTCTTCTTTGTTATCTGTAATTACCATTTCTGCAATTTCATCAGGAGTCATATTATGTTTTTCTGCTATCTCTACAATTAATTTATTAAAATGTTCCCTGTCTTCTTTCATATCTACGCTTGATAATTTTTCTAAGTCTTTACTTAATTCATCCATTATTAATTCCTCCCACAAAATACAAACTACTAACATTTTACAACCTTTTAAACGTGTAGTAAATATTTTGTAGAAAATTAATCTATATAAGAACAAAAAAAAGGGTAATAAAAAGATTTTAATCTCTCTATTACCCTTATGTATTGGCTAGCTGTGCAATTTAGCCTTAAACATTATAGCATATTAAATAATCATTATGTTATATCAATTTAAAAATATTTCTTTTGCATACTATACTAACTTTTCCATTATCCTATCAACTTTTTGTTCTATGTCTTCCATCTTAGTATTTACATTACCCACAAAACTTGCATTAGTTTCTACTAATACCTTATTATTTTCTGTTATAGTCCTTAATGATTGTAAAAACTCATCTAATATTGGTTTAAAGAATTTATCACATAAAGTTTTAAAGCCTCTATAAACTCCATAAATAATTATTAATACTAATCCAACTGGAAATCCAACACTTCCTATTAAACTACCCATAGTTGTTAAATCCATTGTTGTCACCCCTATTCTGTTATATCAATTTCTTTTGTTTTATTTATTGGACTATCTTGTCTTTCTTTCCCAAAGTAAAAAGCAACTAACATTGTATAAATTGTAAGAAATTCTGTACTCAATCTATTGTTAATTGCTAATACTGCAAATACTATGGTAAGTATAACAGTTATTAAAAATCTTCCTGAAGTTAATTTATTTACTATTCTATCTAACATTCTATCCACTCCCCTTGTTCATTAAATTTATATATTAATGTTTCATTTGTTGCCATCTTGCAATCATTCTTAAAGTAATACCATTTATCCTTGTATTTTAGCCATCTATTTTGATAGCAATAACCTTGCTCATCAGCATAAAACCAATAATTTTCTACTTGAAACCATTTGTTTTGAGGATATGTTCCATCACTATTAACATACCAAAAGCCTTTATCATCTTGTTTCCACTCAGCATTTGAATTAGTAGCACTTTTAACTTTATCTAATGGAAAATTTTTGCCTGGGCATTCTGAACTGCCTTTTTCCCTATGTCCATAAACAGGCATATCCCCATGCTTATTGCATAAGTAAGCTTTTAGTTCACACCAAGAATTGTATTGCTTAATTGGCATCTCAGTTCTATTATCATAATTACCTTCAAACGATATTCCTAATGTGTTACTATTACAACCTTGACAATGAGCACCTATTGCTAAATCTGGTCTGCCTTTATATACAGAACCATCAATTCTTATGTAGTAATGATATCCTATACCTGCCCAACCATTTTCATTCTTATGCATGTTATGTATTTGTTCCACTGTCCAATTTGAACCTTCAGCTTCTAAATGATGAACTATTAACATATTGGGATTGTTACTCATATTCATTGAGCCAAAACTTAAATTTGTTTCAATTATATTCATTTTATTTATCACTCTCCTATTAAAAAAGGGCAATAAAAAAGAACCTCATAAGTTCTATCTAATATTGCCCTAATTATTTATTCTATTTCTATTTCCAATTATCTGTAATCCTTCGCCAATTATTCCTATTGTGTAGACAATTTTATTTGTGGTGTGGCTAATATTTCATCTGCTTGTGCTTGTGTTATATACTTTTTAGTTACACAGTTAGCTATATTAGTCGCATCATATTTTCTCATTATCCATCGATTTAATATAAAATTCATACTCTACACCCCCATTAACATTGTCAGAATTTCTTCTGCACTAGCAAGTCTTTCTTCTAAAGTTGGCAATGCTACTGGTATTGGATTATGATTCGTAACAATTTCATCAACTTTAGTGATATCAACATCTTCTTCAAATGTTATCCATGTGTTTTCTGCAATATATTCTCCTATTTTCACATCACTTTCTACCGATATTGGTACAATCCCAACTGTTAATAATTCATCATGTATTTTACTTGGATTCACATTAATATAATTATTTTTCATTTTATACAATCCTCCTAACTGTTACTGAGCATAAGTTATCACCACTATATAAATTTAATGCAACACCACTATTTTGAAAAGCATACAATGCAAATTTCGATGTATTAGTAATACTTACAATCCTATTTATCTCTAATACAGACTCACTTCCAGATACTGCATTTTTATTATCTACTGCTTGTTGCCACCCAGCAACAAATGTCCCATCAGTACCACATAATCTAAGTTTTCTATATCCTGTTGCATTCGATTCTAGTGTTACTTTTGCATTTATTAAATATGTGCCTGCTGGCAATGTTATTGTTTTCCCACTATCAGTAAGTAAAGATGTTTTTGTTCCAATCACTTGATCAAAAGCAATTATCGTTTCACTTCCTGAAGGTACAGATAAAGCTACAGATTTATATCCAAGCATATAGTAACCAGATATATCATCTAAGCTAGATTGATTAACCTTATTACTATTTAGTTCATTTATTGCTCCAGTAACAGTTTTCGCTGTTGTTGTTCTTGAATTATCTGTGTTGTTCGCCTTTTCTGACAATTGCGTACCATATCCATCCCATTTAGCTTGCTTTTCTTTTGTCACATGAATATCTGCATCTCCCTGATGATTATTTATATTTTGATTTGCTGTCCCAATTGCAGTATTGGCACTTGAAATTTCATTTTCTAAATTAGTAAAATTCTGGTTTACAGCATTAAAACTATCATCCACATGTGTTGCTAGATCATTTACTTTTTTATTTACACTTTTTAAATTTTCATTACTTGCAGTTTTTTCAGTTCCACCTTCTTCTATTGTTGAACCTATATTCCTCACATCTTTAACTTTTACAAGTCCACTAACTCCATTTTGAGCTGCTGGGATCATATCTTCTCCTGAAACTTGTACGCCCATTGGGAATTGTGGAAGTTTTACTTCTGGCATTTTATCATCTCCTTTATAGAATTATTCTATTTCCTGAATCATCAGTAACATAAACCCCTGGTTCTAATATCCAATAGAATGCATTTGCATTGAATACTAAATTTAATAGATCTTTCATTTGATTAAGCTGTAATTGTAATGCCTCTTTTTCACCAACATTAAAATGCCTTATATTATCCTGAACATGATTACTTATATCCTGTGTGTTTTTATCTATTTGAGCAATCTTAGATGATATAGGCTGTATCTGTTGTATTAACTGCTCTGTTTCCTGTTTAGCCAATAATAAGGACTCTTTAGCAGAATTCGCATTATTTACAGCATTATTTAAATCACCTTCTTTGCTTGTCGCTAAATTTATTTTTGAATTAAGATTTGCTTTTGTTGCATCAGATAGATCTATTACATTTAGCATATCTTGCTTAGTTAAATTTGCATTATTTATTACTGCATTTACATCAACTTTAGCACTTTTTAAACCATCTATTTTTATAATAGCATCTGCATTTTGATCCTTTATTTGTGTTAAGTAAGTATCTATATAAGATTTAATATTAATCAAGGCTTGCAGTGTATCTGTAGTCCCAGCAACCTTAAATACAGTATCTTTATACTTATCTAAAGTATTTTGAGAATCTACAACTAATTGCCTTAGGTTTACCAAAGTTTGTACATCATCTGTACTTTTAATAAGATTGTCTTGCCTTCCCTTTTTGACAAAATAGCTAAATTCATTTGATATTGATATTCCAGTTCCATCTGTTAATATAACCTGTCCAAATACCTCGCCACACACACATGTAGCCTGTGCATCAAAATTAAGTGTAAATTCATTGCCTGTTATAGAATCAATACTTTTTTCTATACCATGACCATTCGGCTTCTCTATTACAACTGTTATAGTTTGATTGGCTAAATTTAAAGCAGAACCATTTTCAAACAGCTTGAACCGAATTTGTAATGTATCTGAATAAACTATATTGCTATACAGAGTTTCACTTAAATTTGTTATTGTATCTAATCTAACTAAAATAGGTTTTCTCACGTTAATCACCACCTTTTATCTATTAATAAATTAGTTATAATTAACTATTAGAATTCATTATACTTAGAACTTTTTCTTCCAATTTATCAACCAATTCTTGAGTTTCAGAATCCATCACAAGAAAACTTTTTCTTTGATTACTCTTAGCAGTTTCTCCAGTTTCATCTACTACGTCATATGAAAAAGCTATTCTTTTCTTTCCTGTTGTATCATTTACAATTGCAATTTGAGTTAATAAATTTGTGTTTAACATCTTTAGCCCTTCTTTCTCTAATTTTTACTCATTTCTAATCTACTTTTTTCAAATCCTCTTCTTTTTGCTTTTAATTCCCAACTAAATTTAGTATTACTTTCACCATATACAACGAAATAATTTTTATATCTTTCTATCCTAGTTATTGCACCATTGTAAACCTGTGTAAAAACATGATATTCAACTTCTGTATTTACACACTCTTGAAAAATAGTATCTATTAAAACTAAACATTCTCCATTTTCTATAATTCCACTTCCAATATCACCGAAATAATAATCTGCTGTTTCATATGCATTTATTAATCTTTTCCCATAATTTTGAGTATCTTGAACACAGTTTTTTGATCCACTTGCCTCTAGATCTGCTGTATAAATAGTTCCATCCGTATATATGTTATATCCATCCATTTGCAGCTCTGTATTAATCAAAATATGAGACAATTGAAGGTAACTTGCTAGCTGCTTCCCACCAAGATATACACGTTCCTTGCATTTTTGCATGTCCCAAGAATCATCACCTATTCTTACTCCACCACCACTGTAGGCACTTAATATTTCATCTCCTTTATCATCTTCAAATGTAAATCCACCTCTTACTACTCTAAATCCACTTGAATTTAATATAGTTTTATTATCTGTTGCAGCATGAATAGTTTGAATTATTGCATCTGGATGCATTTTCATTTCTGCATAAAAATCATCACCTTTTGATACTCTATCAGAAATTTCTTTATCTGTTTGAGTCCTATACGAAGCAAAATCACTACTTAATACCCTATCAGAAATTTCTCTATCTGTTTGAGTTCTATATGAAGAAAATTCACTGCTTAAGACTCTATCAGAAATCTCTTTGTCTGTTTGAGTTCTATATGATGTAAAGTCACTATTTGATACTTTGCTCTCGATTTTTGAATCTTGGTCATCAAATTTTTTATCTGCTTCCTTTTTATTATCATCAACTTTTTGATCTGTATCTTTAATGTTTTTATCTAAATTATCTAATTTACTATTTTGTAGCTCTACATAATTAGATGTAAATTGCCCCAGCTCTATTTCAATATATTCTTCTTCAATACAATCCCATTTATAACTTATACATCTTACTTCAACTTCAATATCAATGTTTTTGTTATAACAATGAACTGTATCTCCTAAACATATTTTTTCTAATACATCATATCCAAGGCTCTTATATTTAGTTGTTTTAGATAATTCTTGCATTTTTACAACGTAGTTTGCAGTTATTTTATCTAAACCTTTTTCAAACATCTTATTACAACGCCTAACCATTTCAGCTTGAGCTTCAGCAATAGTATTATATCCTTCTGTATCATCTGGACTTCCTTTAACTTTAATATCTCTAAATTCTATTGTATTTTCGATTATTCCAAGAGCATTTATTAATGGGCTGTCTACATATGGCTTATCAGTGCTCAATGTTATGTCACCGGCATATGGATAAAGCCTTGTTACAACATCATCAAAATTCAAGTCCTCTTCTACGTCTTCAAGGTTATATCCAAAAGTTACTCTAACACCTTTATCAGATCCACGCTTTGTATTAATGGTAAGATTATAATTATTGCAAACTATTTCTCCACCATAGCACCTTGTAAAGCTATCTGCTTCAGATCCATTTACAGCATTCATTGCATTCCTTAATTTATATTGAAGTGTATTTTGTATTGTTATATTACTTGATCCTGTAAAACCTGTATCGGCTAATATTGTGACTAAAGCTTGTTGACCATTGGCATTATTCAAAGTTTTATTAAAAATAACCTTTTTAGCTAAATCAAATTGAATATGTCTTGCATAAGCAGTAATACTATCATTGCTCATACTCTTTTTAGTATTATAAATTCTATATAATTGATTTTCTTCAAAGTCTGGTGTAGGAACAGATATAAAATTATTATCTTTTACATATTTATGTAGCCCATAATCATCTATTGCAAACTCCATTACTAACTCATTTTCTCCATTCAGTATGGGATTAATTTCACAGCTTATAGGATTTATTATTATTCCATTTTTACTTATATCAGGTTTATTACCAGTATAAATTTGTATCATCATATCACCCCCATTCTGCCAAAACATAAAATTGGATATAATAAAAGACTAGTATTTGCTAGTCTAAATAGTTCTCCAATTCGGAGTAATATATATTGTAAAGCCATTGCTCCAGCTAAATGTGTTTTCATCTTCCTTCAAATATAAGTTTTGCATCTTTTTAATATCAGTTTTACCAACTGCTAAAGCTCCAGAAGAATTTAATATCTTATCATTTGCAGTATCAATTGTTAATTGACCCTCTACAGTACAATTAACCGTATTTCCATTTATGTTAAATACACAAGCTCCATTACCTACAATCCTATAAATAGGCTGACATACATCCCAATTATTATTGATTACTGTAGTTAATACAGCCTCTTCATTTTCCTCAATATATTGGTATGGTTCTACTGTAAATTTAATATTAAACTTACCCAACCTTTTATAAATACGTTCTATAGAATCAATATTAACTTTACAAACTTTATAGTAATAGCCTTTATCATCACTGAAGCTTAATTTATTATTCTTAATATTATTTATCCAGCGTTTTATCTTTCGATATTCTTCTTGCCATGTATTAGCATCTTTAGATATAAAACTGCATTGAACTGAAAATTCTATGTCATTATAATTTTCTTCTTTATACAGCTTACCATCATGCCCTTTCATGGAGATCTCTTTATAATTTCTTATGGCCGAAGGAATGGAAGGTCTTTTTACTATTACAAATTTTAAATCTGTATTATGTTTTTCATTAAAATACATTTTAAACATAAGCTAAATTACTCCTTCCTTTGCTTGTATTATTATTCTTAGTCATTTTTCCAAGTTCTTTATTCATATCTCTAGCAGTTGCTTTTACAATAGATTTACCATCTATGCTTATATCTAATGCTTTTTCAAGTCTATCCATTTTATCTAATATTTGCCCTAATAAATTACCGTTTGAAGATTCTTTAGAACTATTAGAATAAGCACTATTTACATTTTTCAAATTATCTAAATTAGCTATACTTACAGTTCCGCTTAATGTTTTAGAAATATTAGTGTTAATCTGTGGCATTTCAGTTTCAAAACCAACACCAATACCTTGAGCCAACATTTTACCAATTTCATCTCTAAAAATATGGCTTGGACTATGTATTTCAAATTTATCCTTAACACCTTTCGTAAAACTCTCACAAAGTCCTCCAATCCATCCTGTCATAGAATCCCAAGCATTTTTAATACCATCTTTAATTCCAAGGACTATATTTTTACCTATATCCATCATTTTACTTGGTAAGTTTTTAAAGGTATCTTCAATACCAGTTACGACCTTTTCCATACCATTCTTGGCTTCTGTGAGCATATTACCTCCCCATTCAGTCACTTTAGTAACTACATTTACTAACCAAGTCCATATCTTATTAGGAAGTTCTGAAAAGAATTTTACGATACTCTCTATCCATTGTGATACATTTGTACTTATCCAACTTACAACATTACCGCCCCATTCTCCTAGTTTAGTTACCACAGAAACTAAAAACTCCCATATTTTATTTGGAAGTTCTGAAAAGAAAGTTGTAATAGATGAAATCCAAACAGGAACATTTGTTGTAATATAATTTAATACATTACTTCCCCATTCTCCTATCTTGGTCACAATATCTACAAGAAAGTTCCAAATATTTGTAGGTAACTGACTAAAGAACGTTGTAACATTATTAATCCACATTGGTACATTCGTAGAAAAATAATTCCAAACTTCAACTCCCCAAGTAGCTAACATTCCAACTAATTGACCTAATCCAAACATAATCTTATTAGGTAATTCAGCAAACCATTGACCCACTGAATTGATAAAATTTGGAATTGTTGATGTAAAGAAATTAGCAATTGCATTCCAGCCATTAATGAAAAAGCTTTTTATCGCTTCTATAAACTCATTCGTTTTTTGTCTAAATGTATCATTGTTTTTATATAGTAATGCAAATGCCCCAGCGAAGGGATTATAAATAAACAACAATATTTGTTTCCAGTTATTTACGAAGAAATTAATTACTTGATTAAATTTACCCTTTATATTTTCCCATAAAGAACTTGCTTTGGTCGGTAAAGATTTAAACCATCCTACTACAGAATTAAAAGCTTGAGGTAAAGTATTTGTAAAGAATGTTTTCAACCATGCACCTACTGCATTTACTCCATTTCTAAACCATTCCACTTTGTTATACATAAGTATTATTCCAGCAACTAATGCACCTATAGCTATAATCACTAATGAAATAGGATTTGCACTACAAACCAAATTGAAAGCAGCCATAACACCTTGACCAGCTATAATTGCTGTTTTAAAAGTATTGAACGCTACTACTGCCGCAGTTATAACTCCAGCTATTTGCAACGCTCCAAACGTTGCCCCAAATGTAATTACAAGTGGAATTATTGTATCTAAATTACTTACTAAACCTGCAAATACTTGACCTATAACGTCAAATACTGGAGATAATTTATCTGCTAAACCACTTATCGAATCTTTTATATTTGGCATATTAGATACAAACCAGTTACTGAATTCAGATAATTTAGGTAATACGTTGTCACTAATTGGCAATAATATACCAGTTTCAATATTACGTTTGATACCTTCAAAAGCACTACCTAAATCGTTGTATTTCACTTGATTTATAGTTTGTAAAGCATTATTAGTATTACTTATTTCTCCTTGAGTATTTGTTAATGAAGCAATACCTTTAACACCCAAATCTTCCCACATAGTTCCCCATAGTGATACTCCAATTTGATTTTGTTTTAAAGGGTCTTGCATAGATAACAATTTAGTATTAACTTCTTCAAATGCTTGCTTTCCAACGTCCCCACCTTGGGCGAATTTAGCTGACATCTCATCAGCGTTAAATCCTAAATCAGTAAATGCTTGCATTGTTGATTTGCTTCCATCTTTTGACCTAATACCGAATTCTTTAATAGAATCTCCTAATTTATCAACTGAAAAAGTACCTCCAGCAGAACCATTTACTAACATATTAAACATTTCATCCGCACTAAATCCAGCTTGTTTAAATTGCACCGAATACTCATTTATACTATCAAGCAAGTCACCATTTTTATCCAAACCATATTGAGCACCTTGAGCTATAAGATTGTATGCTTCATCTCCAGTCATCCCAAATTGTTGCATCATCATATTTGCACTTCTAACAGATTCATTAACTTCAAATCCAAATGTATCTCTTAGTAATAGCCCATCTTCAGTTAATGCTTTCAATTCGTCCCCAGTAGCACCAGTTTGTTGTCCTATAGTTTTAATTGCTTCTCCGATATCTTCAAAATTTTCACCAAAATTATCATTATAGATTCCTACCATTACATCTCTCATGCTAGACATTGCATTTTCGTTATAGCCTGTTGCGGCTTGAACACCATTTAAAGATTTTTGCAAGTCTGAACCAAAAGTTATCATGCTAGTGAATCCTTCTTTTGCACTATTCCATATGTCTCCACCTATGGCTAATCCTACACCTTTCTTAATGTATTCTCCCATTCCTGATGTAGCAGATTTTATTTTATCACCCAACTTAGTCCAAGCATTGCCTTCTTCTTCAATTTCTTTTCCATCATTTTGTAATGCTTGATCTACTTGTTTTAATTCATTTTGCAGACGTGATAATTGTGCAACAGCATTGTTTACTTTAGTTCCAGCACTCATAGTTGAATTAGAAAATTCTCCTGTTTCTTGCTTACTTTTAGCATAAGCTTCCTGCAATGCCTTGACTTTTTGTTGTTGTAATTCAATAGCCTTATTTAAGTACTCAGATTTATTACTTAATTGTTGACTACCATCACCAAATGCTTTTAAACTCTCACTGGAAGCTTTAAATTCACTTTGCAGTAAAGACATAGCCTTATTTATTTTAGTAACTCCACCTGTAAACTGTTCATCAGTTATCCCCACCTTGATGGTTAATCCCTGTATATCATCACTCATTTACTATTACCTCCCTTCTGCTAAAACATTATGTTATCTATATAACCTTTATTATTTTCACTTTCACTATCAACACCCTCAACTTGCTTATGAATCCTAAATAATTCATTAAGTTTAAGTGGTGTACTTTTCCAAAATTGTTCTTCTGTCATTCTTAAAATCACAGTTCCTAAATAAAAAAGCCATCCCCAATCCCAACCATTGTTAGAACCAGTTTGGCTTTCTATTCCCCCAAATCTTCAGTTTCTTCTGTTTCTCCAAATCCGTCAACCATAGCTTTTCCCATTTTACCAGTCAATTCATTAATAAAATCCATATCTAACATTTTTCCTACTTTTCTAGGTGTTAAATCTTCATTCCCTTCTTCTTGAACCATAACTGCATACATTAAATTTGTTAAAGCCTTTACTTTACCTTTTTGTAATTCGTTTAATGCTGTGTTTATATCTCCATAAATATCCTCTAATTCTCCCATTACACCGAAGTTAAATGATATTACATATTCTCTACCATCAACTTTTATAGTTTGCTCTTTTTTATTACTCTTTAATTGCTTTGCTGTTACTTTCTTTGCCATATTATTTCCTCTCTTTCTATTCATAAATTTAAGAGTAGGCATTTAACCTACTCTATTAATTAAGGTGTTGATTCTACTGGTACAGGTGGAACAGTTTTTAGCCATGATTCTAATTCTGTAACTGTATGTGATTCATCATCACTATCACCAATCAATCTATAGTTTTCGTCAAAATCTCTACATATAAAAGTTCCTTTAAGTTTTGCTGTTCCTTGCTTAACCTTATCTTCTTGAGTTTGGTATTCATCAGATACAAGTTCAAATTTTCCTTTATACAAGCAAATATATCTATAAGCTCCATTTGCCTTTTTACTCTTGAAAGCCATATATACATAAGGTGCTTGGTCATTTTTATTCTCAATTAATATTCCATTTACCACCTTAGAACCTTGTAAAAATGCTCTAGTTGGAACAGATAATTGATTTAATTCAATTTCAACATCAATCTGACTAAATGTTGTTATAATATCTTCTACCGTATCATCAGAATAACTTGTGTCACTGTTAGTTTTAGGTGTAAGTTTAGCACCTACTGACCTTTCATATTTTTTAACTGCTCCATATGTTGCACCTTCTTTTGTATCTGTTAATAGTGGTGCAAAACTTATGTCTCTTAGTCCTACTGTTCTACTCATTAATTATCACTCTCTTTCTTAAATATTTTTTATATTATTTTCTATTGCTTCTTTTAAATTCTTATAAACCTCATCTTTATTTTTGTTATAAGCTTGTTTCATAAATGGTCTAGATTTACGTGGTTTTGATTTGGTAGATCCATACTCAACGTACCATCCATGTTGTGCTATTTTATCTACATCTCCAACCCATACTACTTTTCCATTTTTAGATTTTTTAACTTTACTTATCTTCAATGATTTTCTTAGCTTTCCACTTCTGTCTTTAAATAAAGTTGCATCTTTTTCATCTTCTAATATAGGTTGCACTGCTTCAATTAAAGATTTATCTTGTATTAAAGCACCTTCTTTACCCATATTCTCTAATTTCCTTAATAGACTATCTAATCCAGTCACTTCAAAATCACTCATTCTATAGCCTCCAGTACATTAAAACGTAAAGCTTTGTGATATATTTTTACATCATCTTCGTATAAATCTGCACCATCACTATAAGTACAATTCTCTATAGTTTTCATAGTAAATTTAATTGTTTTCTTCAAGTCCTCCATGTTTTCTTTACTCCAAATATCAACTTGTACAAGGTAATCCACTGACTCAGCTTCATCATCAGAATAATCATCTTCATTATCACTAATTAATGTAAAAGTCACATGAGTTTTATCAATTTCCTCATCATACCAACCATAAAAACTTGAAATACCTAAAGGTTCTAAAACATTAGATAATACAGCATCAATCTTTTCTATAATATCCAACTACAAAACCTCCTTCGCCTTGATTATTATCTTTTCTTTTGAGAATCCAAAGTAATCTGTAGCAATCATATTAAAATTTCTATCTTTCCATACAACTCTAAAATCTTTAGTATTTAAATTCTCTAAAATTTTTGTATATCTAACAGTAAAATTTAATACATTTTCTTGAGAAATTTCTAATGCTTTATATAATTCAGTCCCATATAAACTATTAACTGAACAATAACATGAATAAAAGATATCCCATTTATCTGTCTGAATACCTTTTACCTTTGTTATTGTTCTTTTTTGTATTGTAATTCTTTGATTAAAATTATCTATATTCATATTTCATCACCTGCATTAGATAATTTCTCAAATATAGTCTCAACAATTCTATCTCTAACCATATTATTCTGAACATAAGAACTTTTACTGTCATATAAATCATTTATCAACTTATATTGAACTAAAGTAGCTAATTTCACTAATTTTTCATCTGTTTTATAAGCCTCTCCAACACACGAATCTATGTATATTTGAGTTGTATCAATAATGCTTTGTATGTAATTGTCATCAAATGTATCGTCTATTCTAAGATAATTCTTTGCTTCTTCTAATGTCATTTTTTTATCATCTCCTGTTCTTCAATATTAAAAAGGACAGGAGAAAACTCCTATCCAATTCCTAAAGTTGAATTTTCTTAATACTTCTTGTAGCACCAGCTTTTATATCTAATCTTTCTAAAATAGATGCTTTCTTTGTATCTGTATCGTAGTCGTTCCATCTATTTACTGTTGTTCCATTGCTTCTATCAAAGAACTTAATAGCTTCCTTCATATTTAAAGAATAGAATACTATTGTTTTTCCTTCTTGTAATGTAACTAAAGATGAATCAAAAGTAACAATTTCTTTGCCATTAAAATACTCTCTTCCATCTACCCCAACTGTAATTAAGTTCATATTTCTACCTTGTTTATCTTTCATATTCTTTAATAAAGCATAACCTTCAACATTTGTTAGTGTAATTAATCCAGCTTTTACTGTAGGCAAAGCTTTAGCCATTATATCTTCTAATGTAGTATAATCTATTGCTGTAACTTCTGTTGCATTTGTATTAACAGCCTGTACAATAGAATAATTTTCTGTTAATGTTGTAGATTCTGCAAAAGTTGAATTAACTGCGTTTTCAATATCAATTTCCGCATCATCAATTAATTCTGAAGATAACGGTACTTTTATACCTACTTTCTTACACTTGAATTGCATATCAGTAGTAACTAATTTACCATCAGGTATAACATCACCTTCTGCTATATCTTTTAACATTCCATTTTGTTCTGGATCAAATATAGGCATAGAGCCTTCATTTTTTGTTACAGGAATCACATCACAATATTGTTTTAATGAACCAAATCCTTTTTTAAGTTCTTGTAATTTATTTATGTATTGTGGTGGTAGTACTGCTGAATTATCTGTAGTTTTTACAACAGCTCTCTCTTCCTCAGTCATTTTATTCCCTAAAACTGATTTTACAAACGCTCTTATTTCATTGACTTTTTCCATATTATTAACATCTCCTCTTTCTTCTTTTTTAGCTTTTTGATTTTGTAAATCTCTCATTTCCTCTGCTTCCAGTTCTTCAGAAATTTTAATTTGCTTGTCTAAATTTCTAACTTCTTCTAAAATTTTCTCAGCTTCCTCAATCTTATTTTCTTGATTTAACTTTCTAACTTCTTCCACCTTTTCAGCTTTTTGTTGTCTTAATTCTTCTATTTTCATATCATTTACACTCCATTTCTTAATAATTTTTTGCATAATAAAAGAGCTACTAATTAAAGTAACTCTAGTTCAATTTCTAATTTTCTTTTTCTAATTTCTAAATCTTTTTGCTGTTGTAATTTATTTCTTTCTTCTTCAGCTATTTCTTTTGCTCTAGCAAATACTGAAGTATCTTGATATTGGGGTATGCATAATATGCTCCCCTCATATAATTCCACCTCTAATAAAGTCCTCATAATACTATCATCGTTAGAATTATATTCATTACTTTCT
Organism: Clostridium sp. C2-6-12; assembly: GCF_009928485.1. GTDB lineage: Bacteria > Bacillota > Clostridia > Clostridiales > Clostridiaceae > Clostridium. Next base: position 264,318 of record NZ_JAABNP010000002.1, read on the forward strand.
CGGACACATGAAAATCCAAATGAACAACCTTGGATTAACCCTTGCTTTATTAATTCAATCGCATCTTTACCATATGATAAATTATCATTAATAACTGCATTAAATCTTAAGCCAATGTTATCTACAGATAATGTTAATGTTCCAGTTTGAGTTGACGCTAAAGGCTTATACCACTGATGATGATATAGCAAAAATATGTTATGTCCATCTTTTAAAGTATTATCGAATGCACTTCTATCAATTTTTTCATAGAATCCTTCAAATAATTCTGTTTGACTGTCAAATTTAGCTATATATCCATCAATTTCAGTTGTATTTGTATCTTTAATTTGCCTTATTTCATAATCTTTAACTTGCCTAAATTCTCTATTTTCCATTGTTATTATCACCCCCTTCGCCATTAAAATCATTGTTTTTATTATTGCTATTCGATGCCTTTTGCCAAGTTGCATTCCCTAATATTAAATCAGATAAACTTATTTGACCACTTGGAAGCGTTGTTTCATCACCACCTTCTACAGTTGGCATACCAAGTATTCGTTTTGCATCATTTAAAGTATAAATACCATCACGAACATATCTATCTAATATTACAGATTGATTTTCAGCAGATGTTCTAAGCATCGCATTAACATTTGCTCTTACTTTATATCCTTTTTTTCTATCCATACCTAATACTTTATAATCAAATTCTTGTTCTAATTGAGTTAAAATCGGACTAATAGTATTAGTCAGAAATGATATATTTTCTGCTTCGGTAATGCTGCCATTATCTAATAACCCAAATGGAATTCCTAAAGCTGTAGCAATTGATTTTTTCCCATCTAATTTTAATTCAGCAAACTGAGAGTCAACTAGGCTTAAATTTAATGGTTGTACATTGAATCCTACAGGGACAGTAAATATTCTTCCTTTTGATGAATATAACCTATTAAATTTTTCTTGTGCTTTTTTTAGTTCTTTTTCATCTCTTTCATCTGTAACAAATTGAACTACAGCTTTATTAGTCAAACCATTAGCAAATAAATCTTTTTGATATGCTTGTGCCTGTAAATTAGTATCAAATGTATCCTTAATATATGACTTAGTAGATTTGCAATTAATACCATCAAAACTATTATCTCTTAGAATAATCATATCTTTATCGAAGCAACTGCCTTGCACTCCTGCACAATCAAAATCAATTAAAACTTTATTTTCTTTACTTGACTTAATAAGTCCAATATTATCAATAGTAAATTGTAAAATCTTGCAAGGATACAACCCTATAACCTTTCCTTTAATATCTCTGTCAATAAAAAGCCCACTAGCTCCTTGATGCTTATATAACATAATTAAAGATTTTAAACACTGAAATGTATTCATACTTGGATTCGGTCTTAATCTTAATAAATCATACAAATAATAGTTTTCAGCTTCAATCTCCCCTTTATCTGTTGTTTGTTTTACTACCAAAGGCAATTTTGCTATTGTATTGCCTAAAATATTCAATCCAGCCAAGTAATTCTGCTCATTTAAAGCATTTTCTATTATATAGTCATCACCTTTAACCCATGCAGACCAGTCGAATGCATCACCTACAGTTTCTCTCTTCTCAATTTTATTGAATATCATCTATTTTTCACCTCACTTTCTACTAAATTTAAAGGAAAATATACTAAAAACAATTAATAAAATGCTTAAAGAATACATTCCAAAATAAAAATTTATTAAAAAGTTGGTGATAATGAATAAAAATATCCCAATAAAAAGAGCCATTTCTTCAATAAAGTACTTATAAGAAACAGCTTTTTTAACCCATTTATTTAATTTTTCTAGTCTATTTTTCAATTATTTCACCTCTTTTTATTCATTAATCCCAGTCTAAAGCATCTAATGCTTTTGTTGCACTATAATGTTCTACATCATTTTCTTCTACTGCCAACAGTAATCCCATTAACATAGCTATAATTCCATCAATTTTAAATTTAGATTTAAGCTTACTATATTTAACTCCACTTTCACTTACTATTGCTATACAATTTTGTGCCATAAAATTAAATACTTCATTATTAGCTATTATCAATCTATTATCATTTAATAAATTTTCAAAGCTATTTATAGCAGTAGTCATTGTAACTGCTCCTTGTCCAAGTGGTACAATGTCCCATTCATTTTCAAGTACATTTAATATAGTTGGACTCCCCCATCTGTCAAATCCTAATTTTTCTATAGGATAGTCATTGTCTTTATTCTGAATAAACTCTAATAACTCATTGAATTTTACATATCTACCTTCAAATCCATTTACTAATCCTTGCTTAACCCACATAGAATAAGGATTTTTATCTTGTTCTTCACGTTCTATCATGGTATCTTTAGCTGTAAATAGATGCGGAACTACAATAAATTTGTCTGATATTTCATTATAGAACACTTGAACAAAAGCAGTTATGTCATTTTTACTAGATAAATCTAGACCACACCAAGATTTCATACCTTTTAATGTATTTAAATCTATGTCTTGCAAGCATCTATTCCATAACTCCATGTTGATAGCGTTCTTAATATCATCTGTCGCTACGTGTTGATTGAGATATAATCTCCTAAATTTAGCTTCAAATGTTTTCATCACTTCAGCTTTCTTAGCTAATTTTATGAAATCATCAAGCTTTTTAAATACTGATAATGCTGGATTTGCTTTTATCCATTGTTTTGTATCCATTATCTCACAGCCTTTATCTGCTTCATAAATATCATAGAAAAATGTATCATCTTCTACTTTACCTTCTTCTATGGATTTAGCATAAGAATACATTTGATATTCTAAATTAGTATTATCTTCTCCACTTGAAGCAGTTGTAGTTGTGAACATGATAGGCTCGTCCCAAAGTCCCATTCCTGTAATTAATTTTGAATATGATTCATCTGATTTATATTCATGACACTCATCCAAAACCACTATGTAGCTTGCGTATGAATCTAAATTACCGCCCTCATTAGATAATACTCTTAACGTTGTATTAAATTTCTTACGTTCTATCATCTTTTTTGATTCAGTAATTTTTACATACTTCTTCAACATCTTGTTATTCTTAATTGTTATAAGAATACTGTTATATAGGTTAGTAGCTTGATCTCTTGTATTCGCAACAATTATGTATTCAGCACCATAAACGGATTCTGTAAAGAATAAGTAGATTATAATCCATGAAACTAGACTTCCCTTTCCATTTTTACGCCCAATATTTAAGTGTGCTTCTTTAAATCTTCTGAAGGCAGTTTCTCTATTTTTAACGCATAATATTCCACTTAATATTTTGAATTGAAACCTAAGTAATTTTACTTTTTGTCCTTTTTTCCCCTTATCAAGGGTCAGCATACTTATGAATTTATAAAGTTTTTGTGCCTCTTCAACATCAAAATAATATTTATCATTGTCGTATTTCTTCTGTTGTTCTTTTATAACTTCTTCAAGCTTATAATTAGTTTGATATATTTTGTTTTCTTCAATTAATTTTAAATCTATCACTTGCTAATCATCTCATTCATTTCGGAATCTTCTTCTGATAATTCCTCGGAAGATGATACTTGCTTAAATATTTTTGATCTTGATGCTGGACTAAATCCTAATTCACGCATAGCACTCATCATTTGTTTTTGAGCATTATTTGAAACTGTAACTTCTGGATACTGCGAAGGATATCCAGTTGAACAAACATAACTTATGCCATTCTTATCCAAGAACTTCTCAGCCTTAATCCACTTTTCATAATTCTTACAGTAAATTTCTAACATAGCCAAATCTTTGTCAGTAAAATCTACATTTTCATTATTAATAATTTCATACATTCTTTTCCACTCTTTTTTTCCTATATTCCCCAAACTTGCAGGTACTTTTTGAACCACTCATATCATCTCCTCTCTATGTTCATATTTTGAAATACTAAACCACCCTATGTAAAAAACTGTGCAAATTCTTAAGTAACCTTACCCAACGTGACTTCCCTCAACTCATTTTTTTAATTTCTGACTCCCCCCATATTTTCAATTCAATAATCACCATGATAAATTTAACTTTGACTTTAATAAAAAAATTATTTAAACTCTTTATTGAACCTATCCAACAATTCAAATAAAATCTTTTGCATATTCAATTTATCCTTGTCTGATCTATCGTATTCAGCATGAACTCGTCTATGGTTCTGCTCCGTTAAGTGAATTAGATTACCAATATCAAGCCTACAATTAAAATCATCTTCCAAACAAATTATATGATGAACTCTCTCACCTTCAACAATTCGTCCTGTCCTATAAAATTCTAATATATCCATACCAAGGCAATCACTTATAACAGCTTGCCTAACTCTTTCCCAATCATTGCTACTATAAAAGTCTTGATACTTCTTTTGCTCTGCATCACGTCTACGTCTATTGCTATATTCCTTATATCTTTCCTTCTGTTCCTTATCATATTTACTGGCATGATAATCACAATAACTAATGCCATCAGCAATAATCTTAGTACATCCATGCCAACTACATTGCTTTAATATAGCCATTACTATTAACCTATACCAATGAACTTAATCCAAGCATCACAGGTAAAGCAAACAGCACAAACAATCCAATCAAATCGCTATTACTTACTTCCTTATCAACTTTAAAACTCTTCTTTATAAATACAATATTTACTGCCTGTACAAATAATATTCCAAAAACAATTACATTTAATATAGCTAAAAACTTATCCATAATTAATCCTCCAATCTATTTTTGAGCATAATAAAAGAACAGTATATTTCAACTGTTCTCAATAAATTACTTTTTATGTAATATCACAAGCGTATCCATTTGTCCTTTTAAGTAGTTTGTCCCATCATTAATAATATCTAAACTATTTTTTAATTCTTCTAACGAATAATATAATTCATCTTTTTCATCTTTTATATCATTTAACTCTATTTCCACGTATTTTAACGCCTGTGCATATAAAGCGTATTCTGTATTTCTACGTTGCCAAGGTATTAATACTCCAAATATTAATACCCCAAATGAACAAGACATGAAAGAGTAAATTACCTTTTCAACAAAATCATCTTTGTTGACAAAGCTAGCTAATGCAGAAGTTAATAATGTTATTACACTTATCCCTGCTGACAACCATGATATATTATTACATTCTTTTAAAATACCATACCTATCTTTTTCATTTTTTATGTATAATAATTTTTCTTCTTTGCTTTTAAATTCATTCAAATTTTGAGATATTATTTTCATTCTTTTATCTATTTCTAAATTAAAGTTTTTTTTATCTTCAAGATATCTAACATCAATTGAAGAGCCTATAATTTTCATAAACCTCACCATCCTTCATACAAATTATATAAAAGGTGGCTTAAAAATGCAATAAATGTAAATTAGTTAGAATTGATAACATTTTTGTTGCATGATAAAAGAACCCTAAATTAATAGGATTCTTACATAAATATTTCTTTCGTCAGAGTTTCTGCTCTTTCTAAATTAATTTCAATTTTAAATTGCAAATTATCTCTTTCTTTTTCAGGTATCTCTGCTCCATCATTTAAAAGTTTTATATAGCTTTCTTCTATTGTTTTCAAATATTTTCTTAATTTTTTTACATTTTTATCTTCTTCCATATATTTACCGCCTTCCATAAAATATATTATTCTACGGTAAAGTGGTAAATCCTTCTATTTATTCTTCAACAATTTCATTTCTACCGTATAAAGTATCTTGAATCATAGTTGCGAATTCTTTATCATATACAGTATTTTTTATTATTTCTACATCTGTATTCTCAAAAGTCTCTAACTGCTCTTCTAATCTCTTTTTTTCTTTTTCTAATGCTAGTATACCAAATTCAGCACCTTCAACATTATGCTTATATCTAGTTACATATCTAATGCAGTTATTTATTCCCTCTATTGCATTGTCTACTAATCCTAATGTTTCACTTATTTGTTTTGGTGTAATCTTTTGTTTTTCCATTTTTTTATCCTCCAAATTTCTTTATTGGAGTAGCTACTTCCATTACTAATAATACAGTAAAAATAAATGATTACAACTCTGTTTTTTTATGCTATAATTTTGTATTATCAAAAGACAAATATAGATAAAAATAAAGATAAAATATAATTAACTTTGATTATAAAAGAGTAGCGAAAAGCCACTCTTATTTTTATATTTCCACGAACTCCTTCGCTTTCTTATCCCAAACCACAACTTTATAATCATACTCTGGATATTTTAACCTCATCATCTTCCATTTAATTTTAAAAGTTTCTTCAACTGTCTCTTTACAGCCTTTGCAATCCACTATAATTATTTCTCCTGAATTAAGCAGTAAAACAAAATCGACAGTAAGAGTTATTTCCCTTACTGCCCTATTATTCTTATCTCTAAATTTATTCTGAATTATGTATTTGACTTGTCTACTAATAGATTTAATTCCAAGCTTATCCTTATTAGCAATTATGTATTGATTATAGTTATATTCTGTTTCCGAATCCCATTTATTCCCTTCTGAATCAGTAAACTTCTTACTATAAAATCTCTTTCCCATTATTTTTACCTTTACTATCCCATATGTCATTTAATAAACCTATCAATATCATAAATATACAAAGAATACAACTAAGCCTTAATTCACCAATATCTGTAATAGCAACTACTTTTACTAATACACCTAGCATTAAAATAAAAGTTGCAATATTTATATGCTTTGCTAATGCTTTTTTATCCATCTACCCTTTCTCCTCCTTCACAAAACTTCATATATCGTTCTCTACTTATTTTCAAACGTTCTTCCGCTCTAGCTAAATTAACACTTGTCTTTTTATCCATCTCATACCACTTTTTATCGAATTCAATTCTGTCTCTTAAATTTTTATTTTGTTGATTCAGCACATCATTTTTTACATTAAGAAATAACGCTATACCACCTAAAACTAATATTAATATTAAATCTATCATTAACATACACCTCCTACACTCTTCCATAACCTTTTGGAGCTACAGGAATACTATTCATCCATCTGTCCTTCATAATTCTACTAACCATATTAGAACTACAACCATACAATTCAGCTATATCTTTATATTTAATATTTGTATTCAGCTTTAACCATAAAATCTCATTTGCTTTTTGCTGATCCAAGCAAGTACAATGTCCATTTAATTCCCCTGAAGTTACCTTGCTTCTTTTTTCTTTGTATTCTCTTGCTTCCTCTAAATCCCTAATATATTTTTCTCTTTTTCTAACTCTATTACTGTTATATCCATAATCCTTTTTAAAGCAATCAGAATATAAATTCATATACTTTTGTTCAGTTATAAATAAATCTTCAATACTGCATTCTTCTAAAATAATAAATTCAAATGAATCTAATCCATAATTCACAACATCTTCAACCATTTTAGCATTGCCTTTTCCTGCTTTTAATGAGCTTTTGTAGTGACTAAATCTCTTATCAATATCTGTTGCAGACCCTATACGTATTCTTTTTGTGATTGAGTTTTTAATTAAATATACACCGTTAATTTTACACATTATTAATTCCCTTCTTTTTCAACAACCTGTTTAGTCGGTTGTCCACTTAATAATTTATTTTGGTTTTTTTAATATTTCTATTGCATTTTACTTGCATTGTGTTATAATTTAATAGAAGATGGATATAAAATATAAAACTGTCAAGTAAAAATATTTTATATCCCTATGTATCCTATCTAGATTTCATTTTGTCAATTTCTTTATGTACAAATTTAACATACCTATCAATTAATTTATCATTCTGCTCTTCTAACCTATTGATTTCTTTTGTTTGTCCTGCTTTAATTCCACCATGCTTTTTATTGGCTAATTTTATAATATCGTCCTTAATATCTGTTATAGCTTCTCTTAAAGACAACATTTCTGAACCTTTCATATCAGCCATATTTATTTTTAATCTTTCTTCCAAAGCACTACAAATAATATTACACAGTTTAATTCTATCATTGTTATCCAATCTTTTAGCTTTCCATTCTCCTTGCGATAATTCTTTAAATTCCTTGTAATCAGCTTCAATGCTTTTTGAATTCATGAAAGTTTTTCTGATTCTGTACTTACCAAATCTCTTTTCAAAATCAATTGATTCTTCCGAAGCATATTCCAATATTACAGCTCCTGTTTTTCTAAGTTGCTTTAAAATAGATTTTATTTCTTTTTTTAAAGGTTTTGCTACAGGTTTTCTTGACTGCATAAGCAATTCATATAATCCATCTTCTGTAACAAATAGTTGTTTTTGAATTCCTCCAAGGGTATCAGTTAAAAATATACCTTTTTCATCTTCATCAATTTCAGCATCTTTAATCATTTGACTAGTATTTTTGTTATTCAACCATTCAGCCACATCTTTTGCAAGAAATAAAGGTTCTTCTATAGACCTATAAACTCTAAAATCCTTTCCTAGTATTTTTTGTTCATTAATAATTTTTACAACTTGTTTTGACATATAATCATGCCCCTTTCACAGTTTATAGTAGTATATAATCTCTTATACACTCTAATCAGCTTTCACAATCAATAAAATAGTACATAATAAAACCACCTGTAATTAAACAAGTGGCTCTATATATACTACTATTGGGTTGTGAATACCCATTACAATGTATAATTAAAATTATTGCATATCCATTTATAGGATTATATGGTATAATTGTAATTGCACAAACGAGATGAAATAAAAAGATTATATTTTTATAATCTTCTTTAGTAGTGCAACTTAATTATATTTTATTTTGCCGATATGGTGGGATCGGTGGTTGATTACGTTTTCCACCTTCAAAGGATTGTTGAAAATACAGTCCGAAGGAGGTGTTGCTATTGAAAATGTCAAGAAATGTTGTTATTAATATAGTTATAGTACTAGGTGTTGTACTTGTTTTATTTACAGCTTTAAATTCAAAAAACCTAGTAAAGATACATTACAAAGATTTTAGCTTCGAGACAACTGAAAAAAGCACCCCAACCAAGTAGTGCCTTTCAGTGATTTAGTATTAACTTACATATCAATTCAATAGTCCTTTGAAAAAAGTAAAAACGTAGTACTTTATAGGACGAGTCTAGTGTTCCACCACTAGGCTTTTCTTATTTTTATTATATAGTTATTATTTCAATTTTACAATATTTTAATCAAAAATTATATTTTTTAACTTTTTCTCAGCTTGAAGCATATCATCAATTCTTTCAGAAATAGATATTTCTATAAGTTCAAGTGATTTCTTACATTGCTTAATAGTATTTCTATTTTGTTCATTGTCTTCCAATTCACTCATAGTATCAATGAAATTCTCCAATTCTTGCTCTGTATTTAAGAGAGATTTGAATTCTAATGATTTCAAGTCCTGAATAATTTCCAAATCGGATCTACTATGTAGCTTATTTTCTAATTCTTCAGCTTCTTTATATGTTAATTCTCCACGAACCATTTTATTTATTTCTTCTCTATTACTCATAACTAAGCCACCTTTCTTAATCTGCTGACAATTTGATTTGCAACCATACTGATATTTGAATATGAATCAATTTCTATATCAAATTTATCCAGTATTTTTGTAGCTTTATCATCAGATTTCATCACAATTAAAGTATTATCTATGTAACTAATTCCTACATTACTAATACCAAATTCCTCGCATCTTTTGAATGCAGCTTCTTTTATATCTTCGATTTTCCAGCTAGGCACGATACAATTTAATGCCCAGTAGAGCCTACTTATAAAAATCTTGTAATGTTCAACCTCATTCTCTAATCTTTTAGTGGTACTATATCTTTCAGAAATATCCTCAACTATAGCATCTATTTTAGTCTGATTTTGTTTTTGAAAATGTAAATTCAAACTTTTGTGCTTCCTAGAGTACCAGCCTTTATTGGCTTTAAGATAAGATTGTCTAAAATTGATCTCATTTTCATATAAAAAATTAATGTATCCCTTTAACACATCTTTTACACAGGTAACATCTTTGGGAATTGCCATAGAATACTCACACCATTCGCCATCATAAATTCTACATTCAATATCCCCATTTTTCTTCAAGTTGAATTTGTAAGTCCAAGCATCCCCGTTGTCAATTTCAAATTGATCATAGTCATTCATAACTTTGCTAATGTCAGTTAATAGTTCCTTAATTTCTTTGTTTGTTAATACCTTTGCTAATTTACTCATAATAATTCTCCTTCCTGCTTTTAAGATAAAGCATAACCCATAATATTTTTTTATTTAGTAATTCCGTACAAGAGTTTCCAAATATCTTCACTTGGATAAATTAAAAAGACAGACTACATAAAGTAATCTATCCATCTAAAAATAAATTAATAAAAGAAGGAATTAGACAGATTTACTGCCTATTTAATTTATCCAGTTAGAAAATAATAAATAATTATATATTTTTCCTTTTTGTAAATTTCACTTGTTCATATTTTTTATTTATCACTTTCCACAAAAAGAGGGCGTGCAGGCAGAGCCGAAACGACCTTACCTGTTCTAATTAAGTTAATAAATAGATTAAACAAAAATATAATATAATATATTTTATGACTAATATAATACGTTCTTTTAGGGGTAGCCCTCTTATTTTTATTTGTAAGTGTCATAACGGTTCACATTCGTTCACCTATTCCACTAACAGCCTAAGAAATAATTCACCCTACTACCCCTAAGCCACTAGGCAAAACCCCAAGGGCAATTGATTTTTTATCTCTTTTTTCAACTAACTAATTATTAATTAATTTTATTTTATATTTTATTTTTTTGGGGTACATCTTCTAATAGAATTGTATTAGAGAAAGTAACCCATTTTTATATTACTAAGCAACATACTGTCCATTTTTTTCTCCCTTATGTTCATCAAACCAAGTCTTAATATATGTATTTTTCTTTATACATCCTTTTATTTGATCTCTACTAAGTCCACTTAATTCTATTATATCTTTCATTTTAACTGACTTACCTATTTCTAATTTCTCTAAACATTCTTTTAATATCTGTGGATTAGTTTTTTCTTTTCCTTCAACATTAGATTTTCTACTTTCTAATTTATATTCTTCAAATTCAATAGGTAAAGTATCATAATACATAGGAGTAGCATTTAATCTTTCACATAACATTTGTACATAGCTTGTATATGTTTTTCCTGCGATAATAAATACATTACAAATATCTTCATTAGCAAAATGTCTACATTTAATTCTCATAATATTTTGTTCTGCATCTACTACTATTTTACTTCTCATAATATAACCCATTAATATATCTTCAAACATACCTTTCTGAGAACCTTCTGAATGAACTTTTAATAATGTATCTATCATTTCCTTTATTTTTTCTTCGGGTTCTTCATTCCAATTAAACTTGTGTTTTTTTGCTTGTTTCATATTTATATACAAATAAGTTAATAAATAAACTATGTCTGATTGTCTATTAAATCCAACATGAACCATTGTACTTTTATTATTCCAATCATTTCTACCTTTAATTGCTCCATAGTATGCAACATCTTTAGTATCCAATTGTTTTTCAAACTTTTGAAATAGACCTTTCTTTTTTCCATAAGTAGATACAAATACATCATCACCACAAGTATTATTTATCCATTTGCAAGTTGCTTCAATAGCTTGTGGATTCTTTTTAAATGTTCTTTGACTAGCACTAAATGGAATATGATGTATATTAATATCTGATTTTTCTTTTTTATCATCAATTTCAATGTATTTAAATAATTCTTTATCTATAGTATAATCAATGTCAAAATAAGCCGTAGCATCTAATATATGATATTTACATTTGTCTGTATCAAATTTATCTGAATTATCATTTAATAACATAAATTGTCTGCTATTATCTTGGTCTTCATCTTTCTTATTTACAAATAAACAACCTTCTGAATAGATTCTTTGTAATATTTTAACTTTCTCAAATATATATCTACTAACATTATTTTCCAATACTTCATAGAATTTTTTGTCTGCATCAGCATTAATCAATAATGTTTCTTTAGATTTTTTAATCCACATAGTATCATATTGTTTTGAATAATCTGTTCTAATATCATCTAAATTATCTTTTATTCTCTTAAATGTTTTAAGTAAATAATCTTTATCATCACCTTCACGACAACCATCTAATGCAATATTAATTTCAGATAAGAATTTTTCGTTTATTATATCTTCATTTGTAAGGATTGGTTTTTCATCTATAAATGCAACTTCTCTTTTTCCTTCTGCCCATTTATACATAAATTCTCTTTCTTCTTTACTCATTTTAAAATACTTTTGAGTAGATATTAATAATATTGGGTATTTGAATTGTTCTTGAACTTTTTCTTTAAATTCTTTTACACAATTTGTTTCTAATTCTTCTTCGCTAACACCTTGAAATAAATAACATCTATCTTGTAATCCTTCTGAATCCATTATTTCTTTTAATCTATCAATAATGTCTGTTATCACAATTGCTCCATATGGTTCTAGCATATCTTCTCTTTTAACTTTTCCAATAAATCCATAATTATTTACTAAATTATCTAATAATGCTTTTATAATTACTGATTTACCCATACCACAACGGGCAGGATAAATATTTACTTTTTCAAAATTATCATCATTATAAACTATTTTAGTTAAATCCTCAGCGAACTTTACTTGCTTTTCATGTACATTTTGTATTGTTTCCTTATATTTTCTTACCGTTCTATTTATTTTAAATTCTTTAATGCTGTTATTCATTCTGCTTCATCCTTTCTATGTACTATTCTATAGTTCTATTTCTTTATTTCTAAGTTTTAATACTAAATCTAATGCTTTTTGAAATTTTTCTGTATTTCTAAAGCTATATACTTTCTTACTATCATCAAATTTATCTTCATATGTAAAAAAGTCTTCATGTGAAATATAACTAACTGTTACTGCTAAATTCTTACTTCTTATTACTTTAAAATCATTATTATTGTCATTGACATTTTCCATTATTAATCAAATCCTTTCTAAATTCATTATATTGTCATAAACAGAAGGGAGAGTGGCAGTGCCACGAACCCTTACTACATAGCATAGTAATAACAACCAAATGATTTTGCTGTAATTGCTACTTTATTATTTTTATTTAACATAAATCCATCAATTTTAATTTTATCTTTTCCTACTATTAATTCTTCATAATCATCGAACACTTTCATGTCAGTTAAATCTAGTTCATAAAATCCATTTTTATCTAAACCAGCTTGAATTTTATCTGTAATTTCTTTAACTATATCTGGATTTTCTCTACAATCGAATCTAATTTCTTTAATTATATCTTTGTCTTTTAAATCTCTTAGATGCACATTCTTAGCAGTATTTTCATTATAATTTGTTAACTTTTCAATCTTACTGTACTTTTTATATAAATACTCTAATGTCCCATTCTCATCTTCTATAAATACAATTTTAAGGCTTGGCTTAATATTATCTATATCTAAGAAATGTGGGAAGAATAAGTTAATTAAAAAGCTTTCTGAGCAGTTATCCATTGTAGCTAAAACTTGTGCTATTGTATAAGTGTCATATTGTTTTCTTGCATCATCTGCAATTAGTAAGTATTCTGCATCTAATTCTTTAAATAATTTAGATTTTTCTGCTCTATCATTTTTATGCTTTTCTCTAATTTTGCTAGATTTCTCTGAATAATCGTTATAACATATAATCATTTTTTCTTTACATTCTTCTAATTTATCTGCATCATATTTGTTATTTTCTAATAATTTTTTAAGTTGTTTTCCTTTATCACTTAACTCTTTATTATAGTTTTCTAAGTAATTTAATATATTTTTTTGTATTAGTTCTGCTGTTCTATCCATGAAATTTTTTGAGAATGATGAATAAGTTTCCCTTTTACCAATTTCCCATTTATATTTTCTATATTTTAAAAACATGGGTTTGTATATTCTAGTATCTGTTTCAGAGTTCTGGAATACTCTTTCAATTGGTTTAATGTACATATCTCTATCAATAATGTTCATAGTCTTGGGTGTGTCTATAACTAGCGAAGATGTATGTAGCAATGGATAAATATACACAATATCTTCTAAGAATTGTTTCTTTATTTGCTCTCTAACTATTTCATCATCTATCTCTCTATTAGTAGAATACATTAAATGTCCTGCTTCTATTAATTTCTTAATTGCTTCTTTAATTTCTGTATCGGTAGAATCTTTAGTAATTCCTTCAAAATTGTTTTCAGCTAATATTTCTAATACTTGGTTATAATAATAAAATTTGTTGCTATCAGGACTATAGTATTTAGGTAACCATTGGCTATTAGTATTTACGGTTGATGCCAGCATAGATACACTACCGATTAGATTACCACTTGGTTTCCAACTACAATAGAATTTTGCTTCATCATTATAAACATAAGGTACTTTTACACCATCAGAACTAAAGAAGAATGGTTTGTCTGTTTCTACAACACCTCGTTGTATAATCTCATTGTCTATAACTGTTACAGAGTCACCATCTGAATCCATAGACCCGCATAGGCTGTATATATCACTTTTTTGGTTAAAGTAAATTAATTCGCTAGATTTACAAAAGTAGTTATCATAGAAATTATTTCTAACAAATTCTATGTTATGAACTTCTGAAAATGCCATTAATGGATTTCTATAAATTGTTCTAACATCTCCATTTTCACATTTTCTATTATAGAATTGTCCTTCTGCTAGTCCATTTGTACCAAGTTCTCGAGTCATAGCAAAATTCATATAGGAAATTGGATCTATTGCAACGTAACAATATTGTGCTTTTGTTGTTACTTTTCCAGCCGCAAGACTTCTTACTTTCTTTTCTATCATCCTTTTTATTTGCATTTTTGTTGTTTTAAGTTCTACATTATTTTCATCTAATTGTATTAACATAGCTGTTTTATCCGTATGATTTAGTTCATTTTCATTGAAATCCACATCATACTCTGCTGGATTTTCCTCGTCATATTCAACTTTATTTTTAGTTATGTTTCTAAAGAATAGATTTACATAGTCGGCATTTATTTTAAATTCTTTCTTCTCTGCATCTGCGTCTTTAACAGAATAAGGTTTAACTAATTTTCTATACAATATATAGTCTTGGTTTGCTAATTGATGATATTCTTTATCGGTTAGTGCTAATACATTGAATAATTGATAACATAATGTTCTATAGTCTGTTAAATCTGCTTCTGGCTTATTCACTTTAGTTATGTATAATTTATTTAATAGATTGTATGTATTTATGTCTATCTCAGTATTATATTTTTCTAGTTTTTCCTCTATAAGTTCCATACCATATGTGTCATTTTTAACTATTATATCTTTCTTAGCATCCTTTACTTCTTCTGCAAATAAATCAGCTAGTTTAACCATAGATTCATTTAATAGGAGTGTGTTGTCTGTAACTTCTCTCCATTTCCCGTACATATCTTTTAATTCATAATGCCCATCAACTTTTTTGCAATATTTATTTTCATCAGCAATTGTTGTATCTTCCTTATAGAATACGTCTAAGTATTTTATAATATCAAATCGAGTTATAAGTCCTTTTATTCCAATACCATAACCTCTTATTATTGCAAAATCTATGTCGGTTCTGTTTAAGGATTGTCCTATTTGTTCAAATACTGATGGGGTAGCTATTCCACCGCCATCAAATACGTCTATATCACCATTAAAATCATAGTCTTCTAGGTCATATTCTATAGTAGGTTCTTTAGTAATTTCACCTGTTTTTTCGTTTGTTATTTCAACTTCAATTTCTTTAGGAATAACAGTTTTATAGGTTCTAGCAAATTTAATACTAGCACTAGGTAATATGATTACATTAGGCATATCAATCTGAGTTATGAGCGTGCTTGTTGTTAATCCTAATCTACTTAAAACTTGCTTATTTACATATATTTTTTTATCATTTAATATATTAAATTGTTCTAAAGACACTATGTTCTCAAACCATTCTACAAAACCTTTTAGATCTTCTCTAATAAAGAAAGCTTCACATTTTTGGTTTTCTTTTTCATCTTCTTGTTTCATTCCCGAAGGAGTTGCAAACCAACCTAGATATTTTTCTTCTTCTAATTCTATTCCATCAAACCACTGTGATTTTGCTGTGTTTTCATCGCTATTAAGTGTTACTTTTATAATGTCGCTCACAAATTCATCTTCTTCAAATGTCTTGTTTTTATATGTTTCTAATGCTTTTATTAAAAATGTGTATTTGTCTTGTTTTATATAGTTATCATCAGTTAGAGTTTTCTCTATAACGATATTAGTCATCTCATTTATATTTTTTTGTTCTAATTTTAATAATTTTATTTGCATTAATAATTCCTTCTTTCTATTCATTCTATTTTAAATCTGCAAGTAATTTTCTATTTGATAGTGACAGTATGTCCATAACTGACACACTATTTTAATTTTTTAATAAATTCTTGACTCTGTTCTTTTAAAATTAACAACTTTTCTTTTACCTTTTTTAAATCATCCACGCTGAATGTTATAATTTCCTTATCCTCTATTAAACTGAATATATCATCCGTTTTAATGTCTATATTTATATCTAGATTGTTATTCTCTCTACTTTGAACACCAATCCATTCATAATCGCTACAATCCAATTTAAATCTACTTTTATCCTGTAGTAAGGTTAATTTATTTTCTATAAATGGTTTGCTTTGATCCCAAATCATTTCTCCTATTTGACCCTTTTTGAATATAATTTCTTCTTCAAATCCGCTATCATAATATGACAAATCTCCATTTTCTAATATTTCAAAGTTTCTAGAATATTTATCTTTTCCGAATGTGCTTATATCTCTAATATAATTAGGAGCTATCACTTTACAATCTAAAGCGAATCCACTCCATTTTTGAATTATTTCATATTTTATTTCTGCATTATAGTCCTTTATTTTCTGGTTCAATTGCTCAATGTCTTCTATATCTGTTATAACCTTATCTATATCTTCTATAACTCTTTGTTCCTTATTTTCAGCAGCCTTTATAGCATCATTGATTGCTTTTTCTTTTTGTTCTTTAATAAAATCTTTTGGTAATCGATCTTGCTTTCCTGCCGTTGCTAATGCTATTGCAAAACTAGCACTTGAGACACTGTTTCTTATGTTATCCATAACCTCATATGTGATTGTCTTTCTAAGGATTTTAACTTTTTCTAATTCTTCTTCCAATATCCAAAATGATGCTCCAAGTCCTGCTATTTTAATTGCTAAAGGTTTTAAAATCCCCTTCGCTTCTGTTTTTTTAACCTTTAATTGTTTTAATTCTTCCAATTTTAAAATATCATTTAATTTGTAATATACCTTATCATTTAATATTACTTTTATCAGTTCATTTTTTGTCATAGTTATTTCCTTCTTTCTTCATTCATATTATTTTTATTGCTTCCACCAAAAGCAGTGAAGCGTAGTGGAACGTAGCGAACTATATAATGTCTCGATAAAATTTATGTTTTAAGTGGTGTGGAGTAGGAACTTGTCCTACTCTTTCCTATCTGATATTTATTCTATTATGACCAGTATCTGCTCCAAAACATTCTCTTAATAACTTTTCTTCTAATTTTGTAAATTTAGAACCATCTTCTTTTTTATATTCTAAAGTATCTATATTCCAGCTATGCTTATCTCTTGATATTTCAATTTTGTTACATTCACCATTTTTATTAAAATTAGCTTTAAAACAAGTTCCTACGTAAGCATATCCGCCACATTTATCTCCAGATTGATAGATATATTCAAATTCCAGACCACATCCCTTTAATTTTTTTGTTATAAATTCAGCTTGTGAAACGGTATCTATTATATCTTCTTTGGATAATATTCTCTCTCTAGCACCCTTTTGTACTTCTTCAAGTTGTTTTTCTAAATTATTTAATATTTTATTTATCATTTCTAATCTCTCCCTTTTATCTATCCATTAATTCATATTTTAAAATTCTTATTGCTTGATAATTGCTTATTTCTTTACAATTTATATTAAACTCAAAGTAATCCCACAAGTTCATAATTTCACCATTCTTGAATTTAACATACCAATCTTGTTCTCTGTAGCCATCACCATTTATACAAGTAACCCCTCTATCCTTGTCCATAAGTTCTTCACAATATCTGCATCTTATTTCTTTTGACAACAATGCTTCCCACACTTCATCATCTGTAGGATCTTTCTTAACACTTAATAATTTATAATTGTCATTATCAATTTCTTGGAATATACCAACACATACTGGCTCATATGCATCCAATGCTTCTGTTACAAATCCATTTAATTCATCTATCATTTCTTCATCATTTTTATGTTCAAAAGCTTCTACATTTCTAAACTTTAAAAAATCTTTTTCTTCTTCACTATATACTGTATATGTTATAAATTTTCTATCCTTATCTATAACTAATACAATAGATGGATCACTGCAGCTATGAATTAATTCCACTACTAAATCATTAATAGTTTCTCCATCTTCAAGTTTCACTGAATTTTCCTTTGTTTCATTGTTAAATAATAGTTTATATCCTTTTATATTGTTCATTAGATCATTTATTAATAAATCTTTCATTTTATATTTCCTTCTTTCTAATTATTTTTTAATTTTTTTTGGTAAATATCTTGGGAAATAATTTTCTTAAAACACTGAAAACAACCCATTTTTAGCACATGCGATTCTCTTATCTTTGTTATTTCAAGACTTAAGACGCATATTAAAGAAATAATATTGCCCAAAAAGTGTTGACTCAGTATACCTTTAGATGTATAATTTGATTATCAAATAAACATTTTATCCACTTTTCTTACTTTGTATCGGAACTGCATACAGATAACAAAGTATTTAATGTCACAATATTCAATTTTCCAAGATCGTTATGTCATGTTAATTAGTGCGAATAATTAACATTTCTTAAAAAAGTCTATAAGAAATAAACCTAAGCTAATTTTAATTATATCGTTAGCTTTTTTGTTATGTCTACTCCACATATATAATACAAATTCAAACTTCCATTTGGGTACTTTTTACGACTATAGCATACCATATTTTTCATAAGCTTCTGCTAATTCATCCATCCAAGAATCATCTTCTTCTGATGAATAATACTTGTCTACTATATTATTTCTAATACTGCCCAAGAGAAAAATCATATTATCTAAAATTTTTAACAACATATTCTCACCTCCTATTTTAAGCAACAAAAAAAGCTACAAAAATTTAATAACAACAACACTTTACATAGACATATAATATTAACCTTAAAGTTTATTTTTGTATAGACTCCTAGCTATAACATAGATAGAGCATAACGCAATTTTAAACGTAATACACCTATAGCTTTAAATATAGAGTTATACCTGTTAAATTTTAAATAAACAATAATGTATAATATTAAACTAAAATTTTTCTTCTATGTATGCAAATTAATGCAAATCGTTGTTACACTTAATTTCTGTAACATCACTATGGATTTATTGTATTACAATAATTTAAATAAGTCAACAATTTTTTTACATAAAATGAAAAATATTTTATAAAATACTGTTTAATTGCTATTTCAGACTATTTTTTACAATCTTAAAGCACATAACTTGGCACCGTCTACTAATTCAAAAAGCATTAAATTTTCATGGTCACACCACTTTGCATTTTTAAATTTGTTATATAGATCATCATAGTCATTTGTTCCACTCACTTCAAACAACCTATCCCAAATTTCTTCTTCAGAAAATCCATATAAAATTTTAGAATCATCATCTTCACTAAAGCACTCTCCACTTTTATAGTGCTCCAACTTACAAAAAGCCATATCATTTTCCCACTCAATTTCGTTAACAATTAGACTAGTTAACTCCATCCACCTACGTTCTTTTCTTTGCTTTGTTATTTCACTTAATTCTTTTAACATAATATCATCCTCCTAAATATTGATTTTAAGTAATAACTATGCTACAATCATCTTGTTGAGGGATGGCGGTAGCAATTTTGTTACTGCCTTTTTTATTTTACCTTGTCTACATTCATTATTTTATAACGAATATCGTTATAAGTCAATACTTTTTACGTTTTATTTAAAATATCTTTTCGTTTTCTATTGATTTTATTTTGCAAATGGTATATAATAACTTATGAGGTGGTAATTAATATGATAAACTTTAAATTGCATATCAGATTAGCTGAAAAAAGAATGAGTCAAAAAGAATTGTCTGAGGCATTAGATATAAGACTTCCTACTATAAGTGCATATATAAATAACAAAGCTAAACATATTCCTATAGAGCATTTGAATAAGTTCTGTGAATATTTTGATTGTGGGCTTGATGGTATAATCGAATATATAAACGATGAAAATGAAAAATAGAAGCCTTGAGATCGAGGCTCCTATTTTCTTACACAGAAAAAGGACAACTCATAGAGAAGTACTTTATTTTTTTTAATTATTCAATAATAAATCTTTTTATATCTCCTGGAGTAATCTCAGTATCATCAATAAGTATCGCTCCTACTGTTTGTGTTTGTTTAACCGCATCTAACAGCTTTTTATGACTATCGTAGACTTCTTCTTTCCCATTTATAATTAATTTTTTCACATCTTTACAATAAATAAATGTACCATCCTTTAATTCAAATACTCGTTGCATATCAGCAAAACCTACCCTTCAATTTTCTTTTTATAAAATTCACATAAACTTTCAAATTCCCATCCAGTCTTGCGTTGATCTTTAGGAAAAGAAAAACCTTGAAATACATACATTAAATTGCCGTTATTGGTATTATGTTCTATGGATACTGAGTTGTTGTTTATAGTAGCTATAACTAAATCCATAACTTCTTTACTATATTTCATAATCCTCACCACCTCTCATATAATATTAATTATGTTATTATCCTCTACCTGAACCTATCATATTCTCACCTTCTCTCTTATAAAGTATTAACATCAGAATATTTTATTGATTATATTATATTTTCTCTTCATTCTTTTTCTTTTCAGCTTCAATTTCTTTAGCTTTAGAAAAATCTATCACCTTAGCTTTTTTAGGTTGTTTATTTATTATTTCTTTTTCATAACTACCAAAATCCCACGGATTACCAGCCATATATCTCATACCTCCCCATATAAATATTGATCAATGACAATTTATCACTTTTTACACTTTATAAATTCAACATAATTACTAAAATCCCTTTATTTTCTATAGAAGTATTTAGAATATTATAGTTTTGATTGCTTTTAACATTCTATTTACAGTCTTTAATACAACTAGAGATATCATCAATAATATCTGCAAGTTTTTCTCTTAATTCTAACGAATCATCAATTTCTATTGCTTCAAACTTATACCAAAAATCCGATAATTCTTGTTCTATCATAGCTAATTGTGTTTTTATTGGCTTTTTTTCAAAAGACTTAGAATCAAACTCAATGAATCCAAAATGTTCTTTAGCGTTTTTTAAACATTTAAATGTTGCATACACTTCATTTCCAGTTTCTATATACATGTGACACTTTTTACATAAAGTTATTAAATTTTCTTCTTTATGTGAACCTCCCATTCTTTGTGGAATAATATGATGAACATCAAGATTTACATCATATTCACAAACAAAACATTTTCTATTATCTCTATTCTTAACTTTTTCTTTAAGTGAATCAGTAAATCCATTAACGAGTCTGTAATCAATCGTATTATCAAGATTTGCAACTGCTTCTTTCCTCTTATTTACCAATACACTTACTCTATCTGATATTATATCTTTAAGATTTTTTTCATCGATTTTGTCTTTTTTATATATTTTTTGTCTACTATGATATTCTGTTCTACAATCTAAACTACAAAAATATTCTTTCATTCCTTTATATTTAAAAGGCATCTTGCAATTCTTACAAATACTTACTTCACTCTTTACTGACCCATAAGCAATTCTACATTCAGGAGAACAAAACTGCCTACTGTTTTTTGATATAAAATTTTTTCCACAACTTTTACAAACACGTCTATATAAAATATTCTTACATTCATCACTACAATAACCTTCGTTGCCTTTCCTAAAAAAAATTTTTCCACAAACTTTACAAATATCTTTTTTGCATTCTTTACTGCAATAGGCTTGATATCCCTTACTCATGAATTTCTTTCCACATGTTTTGCAGACATTTTCTTTCATATTTTTTTTACATTCTTTTGAACACCATGTTATTTCCATATTTGAACTTTTTATTTCCTTATCTGATATCCAAAATTCCGAATTACATATTTTACATTTTCTCTTTAATATAATATCTTTTTTATTAATATCCTTAAAACATGTTCCACAACGTTTACCATCAAAAAAATCTTTTGGTTTAATATATAAAATCAAATTACATTTTTTGTGGTAAAATTTAACATATGATGTTAATGAATAATAATCAGATAATACTTTATATTCATCCCCAACTAATAAATTTATTTTTTCTTTAAATTCTATATTTTTATTATTCTTTTTACAAGTTGGGCAATGGCATATATTCCTCGTAAAAAAATTATTAGAATTCATAATCCAAATACTCTTACAAACATTATGTCTAAGTTTTATCTTATTAGTATCATCAAAATATTTAAGTAAAGAATATTCCTTTCCATAAAGTGATTCCATTCTTTTATTAATTTCATCAAATGAGAAAATTTCCATAACATATAACCTCCGAGTACTTTTTTAATTTTATAGCTATATATTATGAAATCCCATCATATTTATACATTTAGTTTCATTTAATAATTTTAACTCCATTATAATCGTTATATATTTTATTTGCTCAATATATCTTCGATTTTCATTTTATCACATTATATTTTATCTTTTCTTAAACAATTTCTCTATTTTAGCCATTGTTGATTATTACAAGTATCAGAGATCATTAACACAATCTTAATTTTTGTACTAAAAACCCAGTAAAATTGCCTGTAACGCTAGTATTTATGCCAGTTTCAAGTTCATAAAGTAATTTTTCAAACTTAATTATATTTTATTTGCATCATTTATTAATTTTGACGCACCCTAAAACCGCATTCCTGTGTTTTACTAATGTGTATCATCCAAAAGAATATAAACAAAATATAATTAAGTTCAAAAATTCAAACAAAACAAAAAAGACCAAGAAATTTATCTCCTCAGTCTAAACTATTAATTATATTTTAAGAAAACATTTATATTAAGTTAAGATTCTTGCCATAATACTGTCACAAAAGACTTTTATAATAAAAACATAAAGTAGTTAAAGCATTATTATTTACCCCTTAAATATAACCCAGTATTCAGGATAAGCTTATTACTCCCTAGTAAGTTTATCCTTTTTATTATTTCTATTAGCCCATATCTTAATCATTTGAACTATAACACATCCAGATATTATTCCCATGGTAAAAATACATCCTAATTCTATCGCTCTCATATCAAACACCTCGCTTTAGTTTAAGTATTTACATATTAGAATTGTTATATTCTAATTTTCTACTTGACTTTGGTTATTGCCAAGGAAACAATGTTTTAGATTGAAAGGTTTGAGCAAAAAATTAATTTACCTATAAGCTACCAAAAAAATCAATTCTTGATAGCTCATAAGTAAATTAACTCTAAAGCTAATGTTTTGAGTTGAATAGGAATCGCTTTAAATCTTTGTTATTAATTACATTTCTGTATAAGCAGTTTTACCAACCAATACTTGTCCTAGTTGTTGAATTACTACTCTTTACCTGCCTTTAGACACCAAGTAACCACCATGCCTATTTATTTATAAGGGTATTGGTTGGCACTCACCTACGTCATATAAACACCTTCCTAGCATTTATAACAAAGATAATTAATACTAGCCTTATATGACATGGTTATTTTATGCATCAGCTAACCAAACTTACTAGGATTATTATACTTGTCCAAGTGCATAGCAAGTAAACCATACAAAAAAAGTGTATAGCAAATAAAACTATTGCAATTCCCTATTTTTTCAAGTAAAATAATTATATGACTTATGAACCTTTCTACTTGTGTCACTGTCGTTATTGATACTTTCGTAGGGGTTCCCAAAAGTTTTATAAAACATATTAAGTTTTAGGCAACTAGATACTCTCCAAAGTACCTAGTTGTTTTTTATTGTAAACTATCTATAATCTTTTTTAACTGTTCAATTTCAGATTCTTTCTTTGGTATAAATCTTTTTAACCTTTCATCTTCTGATTGTTTATATTCCTCGATTTTTTCCTCTAAATACTCTAATCTTAAATTTAAAGCTAATGAAATTTGATTAAATTCATCTAAATCTACTGTTATAACTCTTTCAGAAAATCCATTAATGCTTTTATCATGATTAATATTCACTTCCATATAAAACACCTACTTTCTCATATTCATAAGTGGACTTGTTTTGATGCTTTTAGAAATAATATCAGCATCTTGTATAGATTTGAGATACCGAGTGGTTATTTGAGTATTCTCGTGACCTAATAAGCGTGATACAGAATATACGTCATTTCCAAGTCTAAGTTGTTTCTGAGCGAAGTAGTGCCTGCAATCGTGAGGTGAACACCTAATTTCATTTCTTACACCAGCTTTCTCTCCACATATCTTAACAACTCTTTCAATAGGTGTTTCTGATATAGGCAAAAAATATGTTGATAATATTAAATTAGTATCTTCATTTATAACTCTATCTTTAAATTTTTGATTTCTTGATCTTTGATATTTCATTATTATCTTTCTTGTGTATGGACTTAATGCTATAAATCTATCTTTATTTCCCTTCCCTTGCTCTATAAGTAATGTATCCCCTCTTATATCCTTATCTTTAATATTTCGAAGCTCCATGCAACGAATACCTGTATCTAGAAATAATGCCATAATACATCTGTTTCTAAGATTTATAAAATCATTACCTTTATACACATTCATCATTTTATATACTTCTTCATCTGTAAAAGTATTAATTACAGTTTTCTGTTCTTTTACCCAACTCATCTTTAATGTTGGATTCTCTTTAATTATTTCTTCATCAAAAGCATATCTAAAAAAAGCTCTCAAACATTTTATTACCCTATTTATATAAGATGGTTTATGTTCTGTTTCCTGAAGATAATGAATATATTTCTTCAAATAAATAACCTTTACTTTATCTATTTCTTTAATATTTAATTCAGAATCTAACCATTTCATTAATTGAACATTATTAAACTTGTAACTTATTATTGTTTTTTTACTATAATTTTTGATTTCTAACTCCATCAAAAACTCTTCTAAAACTTCTTCTATAAACAAAAAAAACACACCTCCTAAATTAATTTAAGAAGTGTGTTATACATAATCACTTTTATATTCAATTTTAATAGAATCATTGGTAATAAGCCATTTGCATCAATTATTATAAAATAGAGTTCTCCCCGTACATTCCTACTCTTAATTATTTCAAAATGTCACCTCAAAGACCCATTCAATAATATCTACAGTATTCGAATCTCACCATTCTCGAACTCTCTTTACACTAAGCTATATTATCTACTATTCTTATCACTGGCTTTATTTAAATTCTTTATGTGTTAAACATATTTTTCTATTAACGAAATTCTAACATATGCATTTGCTTTTTGCAATACTTTTTTATAAATATTCCCAAGAAAAAGTGACTAGAAAAAGGTTCTAGTCACAAGGGTTTATTAAAAGAGTATCATATAAGGGACTATGATATTCCATCTATATTTTATCATATTTAATAAAATTATACCATACTAGTATAATATAATTTTTAAAATATTTAACCCTTTATGTCACATTTTAAAACTTATTTATTGTATAACTTAACACAAATTATATTTTTTTATTTTAAAATTAAATTTTTATGAAATATAGTTTAAATATCATGTTTATTGATATAATAAAATAATATGTTACCCTAAAAGTACGGAGGAATTATATGAAATACAAAATTATAATATTTGATGCAGATGATACTTTATTCGACTTTAAAAAGTCTGAAAGAGAAGCATTTAAAATCACTATGGAAGAATTTAATTTAAAATATGATGAAAATTATCATTTTAAAATCTACAAAGAGATAAATACCACCTTATGGAAAGACTTTGAACTTGGAATCATTCCACAGGAAAAAATAAATGATGTAAGATTTAAAATATTTTCTGAAGCTTTAAATATTAAATTTGACACTGATAAATTTGCATGCTCATATATTAATAATTTAGGCAATGCTTCTTTTTTATATGAAGAAAGTACAGAGCTTATAAAATTTTTATATAAAGATTATATACTCTTTATAGTTACTAATGGTTTAAAAGAAGTCCAAAATAATAGAATAAAAAAATCTAACATAGCAAAATACTTTAAAAATATAATAGTATCTGATGAAGTTAAAGTAGCGAAACCAAATCCTAAAATATTTGAATATGCTTTAAAAGATGTAGCTAATACTCCTATTGATGAAATATTAATAGTTGGTGACAGCCTAAGCTCTGATATACAAGGTGGAATAAATTTAAAGGCAGATACGTGTTGGTATAATCCTAATAAACTTGAAAATAAAACCACAATTACTCCTACATATGAAATTTCTAATTTAATGGAACTGAAAGATATTTTGTATAAATAGATATGAATAAAAAAAATTAAATTTTTATCATTTTATTTAATTTCCTGAATATAATAAAAGAGTGTCAGCATTAATTTTACTTAGTGGTTTTATAGAAAGGATTTTAATAATGAAAACAGCATACGACCTATACCAAAAACTAATCGAAATTATAGCAGATATTGAAGAAACTTTAAATGAAAAATCAAAAATATCAAATACTAGAATTTCTAATACTTTAGATAAAAAAATTGATTCACTTGAAAGTGAAATGCGGGAAATTAAGGATAAACTTAAAAGTATTCAGTTAAAATAATAAGAGGAGCGCTTTAAATTTATTATTTATTTTAAAGCGCCCCTCTACTTTTATGCCTCAATATTTAAATGTAATACATATCATCTCTACTATTTTTCCTATAATCATTAGCTAAATCCTCTAAAGTTATTGAATTAAAAAATGAGCTAATTTTGTTATTAATAACATTCCATAAATTTTCACTTATAAAGTTTTCTATATCATTTTCATCCTTTTCTATATCTATTAAAAGTAAATCTCCTTCTAAGACGCTTAAAATATCTCCAATAGTAAATTCTCTAGCACTTTTAGCTAAAAAATATCCTCCTTGTGCACCCTTTTTTGCATTTATTATTCCACCTTTTCTAAGGGCTGAAAATATTTGTTCTAAATATCTTTCTGAAATTCCCTGTCTCTCTGAAATACTTTTCACAGTTACCATATCATTTGAAGAATATATACATATATCTATTAAAGCTCTTAATCCATATCTTCCTTTTGTTGAAATTTTCATAAACTCACCTTCTATTTGCCTTTCTTATTAATTACAATCTATTTACAAATTAATCTTCATAAAAACAATTAAATTTATAATCTCTCTTTAGTATACCTATAATTTTACTATATATTAAATTTAACATATTTTAATGTTTTGTAAAGTGGTTTTTCATAATTTTCCGTAGTTTATTGACTTTTATAATTAGATACATATATTATATAACATAGTGCTAAACTAAAACTAATATTTTTGTTAAAATTATAGTTGTCTACAATTTAGCACATTTAATTATGAAAGGTATGAACAAAATGAATTTTAATGAATTAGGACTAAATAATAATTTAATAAATACAATAAAAAATACAGGAATAACAAATCCTACACCTATTCAAGAGCAAAGTATTCCTTTAATTAATAATGGAAAGGATATTATTGCTGAAGCTGCTACTGGAACTGGTAAAACTCTTGCTTTTTTGCTACCTTTATTTAATAAAATAAATTCAAACTCAAAAGAAATTCAAGCTCTTATATTAACACCAACAAGAGAACTTGCTATTCAAATTACAGCAGAAGCTAATAAGCTAAAGGAAGCTAATAATATTAACATTTTAGCTACCTATGGCGGACAGGATATTGGATCACAATTAAAAAAGTTGAATAATAATGTTCATTTAATAATTGCAACACCTGGAAGACTTTTGGATCACTTAGAAAGAAAAACAATTGATTTAAGTAAATTAAAAACTTTTGTTTTAGACGAAGCTGATCAAATGCTTTTTATGGGCTTTAAAAATGAAGTTGAAAAAATTATGAAGGAAATGCCTAAAAAGTATCAAATGCTTTGCTTTTCTGCAACAATGGATTCAGCAGTAAAAAAATTAGCTTATAGATATATGAATGATCCAAGTATTGTATCTGTAAAAAAAGAAGAAGTAACTTTAAGTGCTATAAAACAAGATGTAGTTGAAACTACCGATAGAAATAAACGAGATGCTTTATGTAAAGTATTAGATGAAGATAATCCTTTTATGGCTATTATTTTCTGCAGAACAAAAAGAAGAGTTGATGAACTTGAAGCAGTTTTACATACAAGAAAGTATAATTGTGTAAAATTACATAGTGATATTCCTCAAAATAAAAGAGAAAGAATAATGAAATCTTTTAGAAATGCTGATATTCAATATTTAATTGCAACTGATGTTGCTGCAAGAGGTTTGGATATAAGTGGTGTAACTCATATTTATAACTACGATATACCAGAAAATGTTGAAACTTACATTCACCGTATAGGTAGAACAGGAAGAGCTGGAGAAAGTGGATATACTTGCATGTTTATAGACCCTAAAAATATGCGAGCACTTGAAAGCTTTGAGACAACTATAGGTTTTAAAATTCCTAGACGAGACGTAATAATATAATTAACATTTTCCTTCAATTAAAATAAGCAGTAAATAAATTTTTAATACAAATTTATTTACTGCTTATTATTATAGATTAATTCTTTATTCTATAAATTTAAATAACTCTAAATTTACTTAAATTGAAAATGTTCATAATGAAAATCACCCAAATTCATCTTGCTATCTTTAAATTGCTTAATTAAAGCATCTCTCATTGGCTTGGGTCCACAAAAATAAACATCTAATTTTTCCCTTGAATCCACATGCTTACTAATTACTTCTACTGATAAAAATCCTTTTTCTTTTGAATTAAATAAATGAAGCCTTAAATTATCTCTTGTTAAAGCTCCTAATTCCTCTGTATAAGCCCCTTCTTCTTCGTCATTATATGCATAAAAGAAATCTATAGAGAAATCCTTAGGCACCTTAGCTTGAGAAAAACTCCTAAAAGGTGTTACTCCTATTCCTCCAGCTATCCATATTTGATTTTTTAAACCTGCTTTATAATCAAACTTTCCATGAGGTCCTGATACTGTAAACTCATCATTTACTTTAAGGGTATCTAGTAAATTCCTCGTATCATCGCCTAAAGCCTTGATTGTAAATTGTATTTCTCCATTTTTAGGAGCTTCACTTATAGTAAAAGGATGTGATAATAATTTATTGTCTTTATCTAGTATTTTTATAAAAGCAAACTGGCCTGGTTTAAATTTCATCTCTCTGCCTAAAGACTCACCTGTTATTTCAAGAGTTTCATTAGCTACAATTTCTAATTTCTTAACTTTATACTTATATTTAAATGATGTATTCTCATAAAAGAATATACTATAAAAAATTGATATTACACCTATACAATTTATAATATCCAACCATATACTAAATGGTTCTATAGAAAAAATAGCATATGTAGCGCTTCCATAATAATGATAAATTCCAAATGCATATGGAATAATCATAAATTTATGAATCATTTTCCATCTTTCATAATTTAGCTTTTTAGCCAAAAGAGCAATTAACATAATTATTATAAAAAGATACATACTAAATGCTCCATACATGGCATATGGGTCTCTTGGGATTGGTATTCCCTTAGATTTCTCGATTCCTTTACCAATTTCTATTGTTATATTATGTATAATAACTAAAATAAGTGCTGAAATGCCCATATACTTATGATACACATATGACTTGTCTAAGCCTTGAAATAGATAATCTAAAATTTTATGTCTTGTAGAAATAAAATTAATAAAGCTAAATGCTACTAAGGCAAATGCAGCTATTAGTTGAGAATATTCACTCATAACAGAAATTTCTCTTGTTGGTATAGCAACTAACCATAATAGCCAAGTTATAATTATACTAAATAAAATCACTCCAATTCCTACTCTTTTTTTCATTTCAATTCACTCCTTTATCCTTTGTAATAAATTACTTATTTATGTATTTATTATTTGTGTATCTCAATACAAAACAACTTTTTATCCTTAAATAAGATGAATACAGACCTGCTATAAATATTATGAAAATAATACAATTGAATAATAAATTTATTGTATTAGCTTCGAAACATTTATAAATACAAGCAATTCCTGGAATAATTAAGAATATGGCAGATACTATTCTCCCAACCCTATCAAAAACAAAAGGCTTGTCTACATTACTACTATAACGCTTTATATAATTTGATGTAATTATAAATTCCGTAAATTTAAAACATACAAATCCTAAAAACCAAAAAGGTAAAATTTTTAAGTTTACTAATATTACATAAGATAAAATTATATATAGCAAATCAGCAGCTACATCTAATTTAGCCCCTATTATTGAAACTGAATTAATTTTTCTAGCAATTTTTCCATCTATAAAATCAGAAATGCAAATAGCAAAAAATAATATAATTAGGTTCATCGTCATATCTATTCCATAAACATACTGTTCTTTGATTGCAAATATAAAAATAAAAGTCATTATTATTCTTGTTATTGTAATTATATTTGGTATGGCTCTAAACATACATTTCATAAGACCTCCTATTCTTTCATAATAACTTATGCAAGTCTCTCACATAATTTTGATATAACTAAATTTAAAAATACTATATTATCGAATTTAAAGTATATTATGATGTAACACGATGATAAACAACCGATCTAACTAGATTTTATTATTAAAAAATAATTATTATTGATCATTCTATCACATTTTTTTAAATTCGTCATATATTTTTGTAATTATTTATATAAATCTCCAGCTAAATTCAATAGTTTTTCAAAATCCTTTATTATATATCCCTCTTTGTTTTTTATTAAAATTCCTTTTAAACAAAAGTTATTTAAGGTTCTGTTTAGATGCCTATAACTTGTTCCAAGCAATTCTGAGATTTCACTGTAACTTTCTCTAAATTCAAATTCATTATTCCTTTCATCTATGTTGTTAAAGGCTAGTATATAACTAGCTAATCTATTTTCAAGTGGATATAATAAATTAATAGAACTATTATTACTGTTACTCGTAAGCTTGTCACTTAAATACTCACATATATTCAATAAAAATTTACAATCTTTTATTAGTACTTTTCTCACAACCTCAAAGCTAATACCAATACAATATGTATCCTCTATTGCCTGTACACTACAATCCGTAGGATTATTCCGTATAAATTCAACATCACCTATTATTGTTAAAGGGGTATAAAATGATATTAATAATGATTTCCCATTTTCTAAATGTTTAGATACTTTAGCTTTTCCTTTAACTAAAAAATACATATACTCCAATTGTTCTTCTTCCTTACATATATACTCACTTTTATTAAATAGATATAAATTCATTTGCCCTTTCATATTCCCTGTAAATAATTTTTCCATTTCATATCTTTTAATATACTCTTCAATTTCTCTATTATTTTGAATTTTTTCCAACTTTATTCTCCTTTTATCTTTATTTTCTTTATGGTAATTGCTTAAAATAATTACAATCTGATACTAACTACTCAAATTATTTTTCTTAACATGACATGTGTCCTATATCTTATTACTTATAATACCATAAACTATAAGTAATGTATGAAATCATATTTTTTTGATTACTTTATTGCATAAAAGTCTAAAATTTCAATTTATATTATTTTTCTAAATATATATCTAAGCTTTTATGAAACTATAAATAATAAGGAGATGTTTATGTATAATTTTTTATCACTGTTAATTGGAGTTCTTATTACAATTATGATAACCTTCAACGGTGAATTATCAAACAAATTAGGAAACTATTCTGCTTTGGTAATAATTCATTTAGTTGGTTTTCTAATTATTTTTCTAATATTACTGTTAAAAAAAATAAAAATATCATTTAAAAGGGAACTGCCTATATATATGTATAGTGCTGGTGCAATCAGTGTTTTTACTGTAATGTTTAATAACTTAAGTTATACAGCACTTGGAGTATCTATACCTGTGGCATTAGGTCTTTTAGGACAATTACTAACTTCACTGGTCTTTGACCATTATGGATTATTAGGTATGACTAAAATCAAATTTGACAAGAAGAAAATTATAGGATTTATAATTATATTGGCTGGAATATCTATTATGACATTTTTATAAAATCATAACTGATAAATCATGAGAGTATTAGAATTAAAAATTTTTAACACAAGGAGGATAAATATATGTTTGCTATTATTATTTCCATAATTTCTGGTTCTATTATTGTAATTTCAAGAATACTCAACACTAGACTTTCTGAAAAAGTAGGTTTGCTTGAATCTAGTTTTTATAATTATCTAACAGGTTTATTATCAGCATTAATTTTATTTGCATTTATTAAAGATAGCTTTACTTCATCTCAATTGGCCTCTATCCCAATTTGGGCTTACTTAGGAGGTGCTATAGGAATAATTATTGTTATATCATCAAGTGTTGTAACCCCTAAAATGTCTTCATTTTATATAACTTTAATAATATTTATTGGACAGCTTTTTTCTGGAATAATTATTGACTGCTTAACTCTTAAAACAATGCCATTGCAAAAAATTGTAGGAGGCTTATTGGTAGTTTTAGGTTTAGGATATAATTTGTACATAGATTCTGAAAAGAATGAAATCATCGTAACTGATTAAATTAAATTATTAAGCCGACTTACTTATTTATCAATTCTTGGAGTTCCTAGCTTCAAGAAAAATATATTATTAGTATGTTTCTTAAATCTTTTTTGTAGAAAAATAAAAAACAATATAGTAATTAAAAAACATAAAACTCTTAATTACTATATTGTTTTAATTATTCATTTAAATCAAAAATAAATATTTCTATTTTTTAGCTTCCATCAAAAACTTACCTAAGTCCTTGTCCATTCCAGTAATATGACTCTTCCACCAATTTGACATTTTTTGCTGAACATTTATAACAAATAATGCTGACACTCCAGTTGTCTCAAAAACCTTTCTTAATTCCTTAAGTTCTTCCTTAAACTCCTCATGCTGAGTATGTTGCTTATTATAGTTAGGGTAACTATTTTTCTTTTGAATGGCTTCTTCATCGTCAAAATGCTTAATTACATATTCTTCAAGAAAATTCAAAGACTTAATTGCTTCATCTTTTCCCTTTCCACTTTTCATCGCAACTAACAATTGATTAATACGACTGAATAATTCTTTATGTTGGTCATCAATGCTGTTAATTCCTGTTGATAAATTATTGTCCCAATTTAAATTCATAAAATCAACACCTTTCACAAATTATATACAAATTTATGCTCTAACTACATTTTAGCAAATTCAAATCTTAATATCATTACATTCCATTCTTTATCTTTTTACAAAATCCTTTATCTTTTTTCCTATTTCCATATTCTAACGTAAAATTAATGTCTTAAATTGATATACTCTCTTTTAATATAAGTTATTATGTAAAATGATTTAACAAATACATGGATTTTTATTCAACTCTTTACCACCAGTTGTTTTTACTATTAATTTATTGAATTGCATCTAAAATTTATTTTCAATTTTTCTTCTGCAGATTTAATAAAGTCAATCCTTTTGTTTCTTTCCAAAATATATGCTTTAATAGAATCTATATGTCTCTTCTGAATTATTGGGTCTTCTACAGGATTAGCAATGGCATCTTTTAATATGTTTCTAGAATTATTAAGACCACCTTGTTGACTTTTAAGCCTTCTTTGTAGTATTGTTTCTAAATTCGTTAAAAAATAATTATCTTTTTCATCTCCTTCTCCAAATCTTGGTTCAAAGGGGTAATTATAAAAAAGTATTTTATCAAAACCTAATTCACGTTCAAAAGGATCATTATCAATAAAAACAGCATAGTGAACTACTCTATTAAGTTTTGTATGAAACACCTCTTTTATTGTAAAAGGTTCGTAACGTGCAATAGTATTTCTTATTATTAATGAATTTTCTTTTATTTTCATAATACCTCCTCCCTATTACTTAAAATTTTAATGCTATAATTTATATTCAAATATTCTTTTGAAACCATAGAAAAAATATACTTTTATCCAACAACAGTTGGAGTTTTCATAAATTGATTTACTGCAATCATATTTATGAAAAATAGAATTACAATCAATGCTAATATAACAATTATTATGTGTTTAAATTTTATTTTCATTTAATATCCTTCTTTACATTATTACTGCTCTCTAATTATTATCAAACTGATTTTTCTACACAATTATATTATATACATAAAAATAAAAACTCACCATATTATGTCTATACAATAAGTTTTTCTTATATTAAACTTATGTAATATAAAAACTTCACTCTATAATCCTTTGTTTAAATCTACATAAAAAATGCCTACATTTATTAATAAAACATGAGCATTTATATTTATATTATTTATACTTTTAATTTGCTTATTACATTGGCTTTAAATTCGAATTAAGTCTATTTATTATTTTTTCAAGCCTTCTCTTTTTTGCATCATCTGACTTAGCATCAAAATACAATCCAGTATAATTTCTTCTAACAGATGGAGACATAGAATTAAAATTTGTATATGCTGGTTCAATATCTTTTAATAATTCTACTAACATTTGCACCTGCTCATCTTTTATAGGTTCTGGTTTGGGCACATCCCACATTCCATTTTTCTTTGCTTCTTCAATTTTATCTCGCCCCAAATTCGTCATTAGACCTCGCGCTTCAAGAACTTTTGCAAGACTTTTATTTTTCTCTGACCACTTGCTCCCTTTTCTTCTTAATGCAAAATATTTTAAATACTTTGTTTCATCTATACTTTGCATTTGACCATCAATCCACCCAAAACATAAGGCTTCTTCCAAAGCTTCACTAGCTTTAAGGGTTTTAATGCATGGATTCTTACTAAACACCAGCCAAACCCCACCACTTGTAGTGCAATTGTTATTTAGCCAATTTCTAAAATCTCTTCTTGTTTCAAACAGTATTGGTTCCAAAATTAATTCACCGCCTTTTATACTTTTTTTGTAAGGATTATAATCTACTATTAAGCAAGCTTCTCAATAAATATTGAAAATGTTTTTGCCAAATAATCTATATTCTCAATATTTTTTATACTTGGTATATGTACAAATATAATTTGAGTATTAATGTTATTTTCACAAATATACTTCAAACCAGTGTAAAATATATTATTGCATAAATATTTACCAGCATTATTAGAAATTTCAATATTAAATCCATTGTCCTTAAGAAGTTTTTCTAATTTATCATATTTATAGCTGGTTATTAGTTTGTCCCCATCAACACAGGCCTTTTTCTCTAAATATATAGATTTTACTTTTGGTTTTTGTCCAAATATTATAATAAAGTCATAAAACTTTTTTTCTAATTCATCTTTTAATTGATTTTTACTTGTTTCAAAGCTATTTACTAAATATATTTTTTGAAAAACATTTTTTCCTTCTATTTTATCTATAATTAATTTTGCTGAATTAGTATCTCCTCTAAACCCACCAACTAAAACTTTCATATTAACCCTCCTTTAAATTTTATTACAATAGTTTGCATAACTCATATAATATGATTATATTTTTGCACCCTTTTCAATATAAATCTAATTATTTCTATTCTATATCTTTTTGATAATAAATAGTATTTACAATCATCAATATTAACATTATTGTTACCACAAAAATTTCAAGTGGGTTCTTTTTATTTAAATACTCTATTATTGCAATTACAGAACATATTATTCCACCAATATAGATGATAATTAATTTAGCTTTTCTTTTATTATTACCCATATTAAATTCTCCCATTTACAATTATAATTTTAAGAAAATCCTGGCAAACTAAGTATAAGTTCGTCATATTTTTAAGAAGATTATGCATACTCCTATAAAAAATATCTTAAAACTTAAAGTATTCTCAACTACGCCTAGAAGTATACTATATAAACATTTCACCATTTTCAATTCAAAATAATTTGCTTTCTCTTTATGCCATAAAACCTTATGTATAACTTTTATTATAATACCACATATTGTAACTAGGTTCCATATTCTTCCTGAGTTGTGGTCAATTTATGTATATGATTTATTAAATTCAAAGAAAATATATCAACAATATTTTTTAAGGATATTGTTGATATATTTTTATAATAAGCTTATTTGTATATATCCGAAAATTCAACATTCATTTTTTCAATAAAACTATGGTCATTTTCCATATAGCTTTCTTTTTTAGATTCAAATGTAATCATTTTATATGGTAATTGTATTATAAATTCACTACCTTCACCCAATATACTTTTAGCAATAATATTACCTCCGTGCATTTCTACAAGTGATTTTGCTAAAGATAAACCTATACCACTACCTTCTTGTTCTCTAGTAAACGATTTATTAACCTGTTTATAACGTTCAAATATCATACTGAGCTTATCTTCTGGTATACCAATTCCATTATCTTTAATTGATATAATAATATTTTCCTCATCTTTTGAAACCTTTACATGAATATAACCATTAATTTTTGTAAATTTAACTGCATTTGAAAGAATATTAAGAATTATTCTTTCAATCATATCAACATCACAAGCTATTATCATTTCTTCAAAATCACAGTCAAATATAAGCTCAATATTTTTAAGTTTAACAAATTCAGAAGTTGATAGTGTTATTTCTTCAACCACACTAACTATATTATGATTTTTTAAGTCAATTTGCATAAATCCAGCATCAATTTTAGTTGTATCAATTAAATTATTTACTAATCTTAAAATCCTTAAACAATTTTGTTTCATTGATGCCATATGTTTTGCCATTTTTCCTTTATTCGAAAACATATCTCCCTTAATATATAACTCAAATAATTGAATTCCACCTAGCATTACATTTATTGGTGTCCTAAGTTCATGTGACATATTAGCTATATATTCACTTTTCAATTGATTTGCTTCTTCTGCCGCCTCCTTGGCTTTTGTTATTTCTTCCTCAAGGAGCTTTCTCTCTGTAATATCTTGTATTGTTCCCCTAAAATAAATCAGATTACCCTGCATGTCAAAATATTTTTTAGCTTTTAAACTAATCCAGCCAGTTTTGTTATTAACACCAACATATCTATATTCAATACTATCTATAGTCCCAGCTAATAAATCTGCTTCTGCCTGTTTAATATATTGTAAATCTTCTGGATAAATATATTTACTTATAATTTTGTTAGTAGGAACAAAGGATTGTGGTTCAAATCCATATATACGATATATTTCATCTGACCAGTAGAATTTATTTTTTATAACATCAAATTCCCAATCTCCTAAATGTGCTAATTCATGAGCCTCTATCAATCTTTTTTTTATTCGTTTCAAATCTTTT
This sequence comes from Clostridium sp. C2-6-12, assembly GCF_009928485.1. Taxonomy (GTDB): domain Bacteria; phylum Bacillota; class Clostridia; order Clostridiales; family Clostridiaceae; genus Clostridium. The sequence continues at coordinate 301,998 of NZ_JAABNP010000002.1, forward strand.
TCACTTTCTTTTATTGAAGTTATATCTGAAAATATAGCAGCTATATATCCCTTTTTAGGACAGTAATAGCTAACATTATACCATCTTTCCATTATATCTGAATAAATTTCCATAGATACTGGTTTACCTGTTAATGCAACTTCGCCAAACAAAGTAATCCAATCAACATTTGAATTATTAAGGTTTAGAAATGCTTCTGTAGCCTTTTTCCCAATAAATTCATTACATTTATTCCCTGTAATTCTCTCATATGCAGGGTTGGCTTCCGTTATTATATAATCAATAGGTTTTCCAGCTTCATCTGTGATTATTTTATAATACGAATGTCCAAGATTCATATTATTAAATAAACTCTTATATTTTGCTTCACTTTCTTGTAATTCATTCTTAATTTTTACTTTTTCAGTAATATCTCGTAAGCAAAGCACCCCTGCTGTAAAATTGCCTTCTTTATCATAAATTGGGACTCCATTTACCTCTATATAAATAGCATTCTTGTCTGACTTTACACACATTCTATAACCTATTAATTTTTCTCCTCTAATCACTCTTCGAGATGGAATATCATCTTCTAAAATTAAATGCCCGTCATCATCATAATATTCAGTTTGTATAAGTCCATCTCCAGCATAAATAAGATTATTGAATATAGGAAGATAAACTTCTCTTGCTGTTTTATTGAAAGTAGTGTATTTGCCGTCCCCATCAAATACTAATACAGCATCAGACATATTTTCAATTATAGCTTCCACTTGTTCTTTTTGTTCTTTTATTAATCTATTTTGATCTTCGATACGCTTTTTATTTAGTACATTTTCTGTAACATCCGTAACATTTTGAATTAAATATTTCACACTTCCATTTTCTAAAATAGGTATAATTGAAGCATTCCAATAATGTGTGCATTTTATTGATTCTTTATGAATATAGTCTGGACTATGATAAACTTCACCTTTATTAATCACATCATGTAGTATTCTTTCATAGTTACTTCCTTTAAATTCCTCACTAACCTTTTCTAATTTTAGACCAATACTATTTTCTTTTGTATTGTATGGTTCAGCAAAATTGCTTAAAAAGGTCGGGTTAGCTTTTAATAAAACTAAATCTTTTGAATATATACATATACCATATTTATTATCTAAAAAAATCTGCTCAACATATGGAAACTTATCTTCAAGTCTTGAATTAGACTTTTCCACAATATAGTAAACTTTTTCATTACTGCTGCTTATTTCTATTGTTGATAATCTAATTTCCCTTGCTTCAAGTGATTTTGTAAAAATGAAACCTTCCTTCTCCCCAATACTACTGTCTCGATCATATAAATCAATAGTCATTCTTAATAGTTCATTGCAAACTTCAAACATATTTTTATATAAAATATCCTCTTTAGCATAACCAGTCAATTCTAAAAAATCTTCTCCTATATCAATGACTTTTCCATTGCTAGTTAATACATATGACCTATGTTTATAGAAACTATAATCTATTTTACATATCACAAAAACTCCCCCTATACTACTTTATATAATAGCTTTTAATACATTTTTACACATTTTTTCCTATTTCTAATTTTACTGCACATTTTCCAAAATTGCTACCAATTGTTATATTTATACAGCAAAATATTATAAACATTTTCTTCTAAAATTTTACTTCCCTTTACAAATTCTTTGCGTGAATCCAAAATAAACTCAAAAAAACATATTAAATTCAGCTTATATGTTTTTCACTCCCAGACTTATGAATTTACTTACTCTAAAATATCTTCTTGTTTTTTTTATTTTTTAATTGTTTATTATTTTATCTGTCTTACTTTTTCTATTTAAAAGTACATTTTTACAAAATATGCTATAATTAATCGAAGAGTTTTTTTATAAAATAAATACGTAATCTTAGCTATTTATGAAAAATAGGATTGTTTACACAAAATTAATTTGAAGGAGGAGTAATTATGAGCTTTAAAGAAGGATTTTTTTGGGGAGGAGCTACAGCTGCAAACCAATGTGAAGGTGCATGGAATGTAGATGGACGTGGACCAGCAATGACCGATGTTACTACTGGAGGTTCTGTAAAAGAATCTAGAATGATAACTTACATTGATAAAGATGGAAAGCCTGGAAAAGTAGGAAGAGGTATGCCTATTCCTGAAGGAGCAAAATATGCTGTTTTAGATACTGAATTATATCCTAATCATGACGGAATTGATTTTTATCATTATTATAAAGAGGATATAGCTTTATTTTCTGAAATGGGCTTTAAAATGTTTCGTATGTCTATTTCTTGGTCTCGTTTATATCCAAGGGGAGATGAAGAAATTCCAAATGAAAAAGGCATTGAATTTTATCGTAATGTCTTTAAAGAATGTAAAAAGCGCAACATTGAGCCGTTGGTTACAATTTGGCACTTTGATACGCCACTTTACTTAGAAGAAAACTATGGTGGATGGACAAATCGTAAATTGATTGAATTCTATGAAAGATTTGCTTCTACTTGTTTCAAGGAATACAAAGGATTGGTTAAATACTGGTTAACCTTTAACGAAATCAATAACACTGTAATGTTCTTAGAAATGTTTGGTAATAAAGCTACAGATAAAATGTATGAAGATGGTTATCAAATTTTACATCATCAACTTGTAGCAAGTGCTAAAGCTGTGCAAGCTGGTCACAAAATAGACCCTGAAAACATGATTGGATGTATGATTTGCGGAATAACTTTCTATCCTGGAACTTGTGATCCTAAAGATATTCTACTTAATCGTCATACATGGGAAAAAGGTATATTCTACTGTGGAGATGTTCAATGTAAAGGAAAATATGGAACATATGCAAAACGTTTATGGGCTGAGCATAATGTGAAATTAGATATTACGGAACAAGATTTAATTGATTTAAAAAGCGGTACTGTGGACATGTATTCATTTTCTTACTATATGTCTAACAACGTAACAACTCATGATACAAAAGATAAGGTAGGCGGTAATTTTTCAGCTGGAGCACGTAATGAATATTTAACTTATTCTGACTGGGGCTGGGCTTTAGATCCAGATGGACTTCAATACTACTTGGAAATGATTTATGATCGTTATGAAAAACCACTATTAGTAGTAGAAAATGGATTAGGTGCTTTTGATACAGTTGAAGCGGATGGCTCTATTCATGATCCATACCGTATTGACTACTATCGCGAGCATATTAAGGCTATGGAAAGAGCAGTTAATAATGGTGTTGACCTTATTGCCTACACAACTTGGGGCTGTATTGACTTAGTTAGTGCTGGTACTGGTGAAATGAGAAAGCGTTATGGCTTTATCTATGTAGATAAACATGATGACGGAACTGGTACAATGGCTAGAAGTAGGAAAGACTCATTTTACTGGTATAAAAAAGTAATTGAATCAAATGGTGCTGATTTAATATAAAGATAATATTTATTATAAACTTATCAGAATTGACATAATACTGTCACAAATATGTTTTATAATAAAAACATAAGGTTAAAACATTATTATTTCTCCCAAAAATAATTAATATGAGCCAGTATTTAGAATAGTCTGTTACACCCTAGCAGGCTGTTCTATTTTTATGTTCCGCCATATCTTTAAATAATGCAAAAATATGATTTTAATCCAACCAGTTATTTTATAGTTGTCTTTTCTTTTAGATATTGTCCAAGATCTTTATCTAAATTATTTATGTGATATTCCCAAAAATCTGCTATTTTTTGTTCCATATAATTAGTAATGGCTCCAGTGACTCCATATCTCTCACATATATATCTTATCTCACCTAATTGATTTCTAAATACTTGATGTTGTATTGTTTGTTGCCTATATCTAGGATAATTGTAATTTCTCTGAATCTCTTCTTCATCATTAAAATGCTTATTAGTATATCTTTCAAGAAAATCTAATGTTCTAAGTACTTCTTCCTTACCCGTACCTGAATTTATTGAATCAAAAAAGTAAACTATTCTTTCAAGCAATTCTTTATGCTGATTATCAATATTTTCATGACCTATTTCCAAGGACTCATCCCATTTTAACCTCATGAAACCACACACCCTTCATAATATATAATAGCTATCTTAATATTATCACATTATGTATACGCTTTCTTGATTAATTATAACAATTATTTCTACAAATAATTCCATTATTATTCATTTTATCTAAATTTAATAATAATATAAAGAGCAGCAAAAGCCACTCCTATTTTAGTTAACTGCTATTTTTTTAAACTTGATTTTTTGTTATTAATTTGTCTTTATGTAAAACATGGTCTAATATCCAGTTGAAAATAAAAGATAGTATCTCATCTAAATACTTATTGGTATCTTCATCCAATCTTCTAAAATCAATATCATATATCTTTTTTATAAACTCTGCATGTTCTATTTTTTGGCTCGGCAGTTGAGGAGAATCAATCTTCATCATGTAACTTTCTTCAGTTTGAAAATGAAATTTAGTATATTGACGTAAGTCTTCTAGTATTTGTATAACTTCATCATACTTATCAAGTCTAAGTTCATTTTTTAATAGGTCATATGCTTGATTTCCGATTTCAAATAAATGAAAATGTTGCTTATCAATTATGTCAACCCCTATTGAATATTCATTTTTCCACACCAACATTATATTTCCCCTTCTTTCTACAATATTATTATTTATTTTACCATATATTCTTTATATAGAGAATATTTTTATATATTAATGCATTTTTTTATAATTTAAATAAATAATTAAAAGCTTTAAGAAGTAAACATTATGTCATGTATCTGATTTATAAATATAAAGTTTATTAGTATCTGAATCCAAAATAGATATTGTAATATTGTAATAACCTCTTAAATTTATATTTATATTTTTCTCATCAAGATACCTTTTAGGGAGTCCATCATTTAAATAATTATATGATTTACATAATTAAAATCCATTAATTATATCCTTAGGTATCCTTTTTGATTTTTACCGTATATTAAGGTTAAAATATATACTAGAGATAAAAAAATAAGTATAATAAAGATTTTACTCTCTATTATACTTATCTAGAAATAATGCTTAAAAAGGATGTTGTAATTATTCTTGGGAGTTAAAATTTTGTTTAATGTTTGAATTTATATTAACATATTTTTTATAACAATACAAGACTAAAACTATCAGATTTATCTTATTAGTATTCTTAAATTAATACACATTATTAGTTATCTGATAAAAGTTCTTTATCGGGTGTTACTAAAATCTTAACATGTTTCTTTTTCTCTGGTCCTGTTAATGCTCCAAAACCTTCTTCAACTATATGGTCTAGATGTATTTTCTTTGTTACATAGCCTTCTGCTTTTATTCTTCCATCCTTCATTTGAGCCAAAGTTGCTGGAAATTCATGTCTATATGCTAAAGTTCCCACTATTTTCTTTTCAGTGAATACTAATAAATTAGGGTTAATTTTTGCATCATTTTCCCAAATACTTGTTATTACTAAAGTTCCTTCAAATTTTAAGCTTTCAATACCTATATCAAGACCAATTTGAGCCCCTGTAGTTTCAAAAGCTACATCAACTCCTAATCCATTTGTAAGTCTTTTAACTTCTTCTGCTATATTTACTTCATTAGGATCTAGCACTACATCTGCTCCTGCTCTTTTAGCATATTCTTGTCTTATTGATTTTCTTTGTAACACTATTACTAATTTTGCACCTGCTGCTTTCAGACATTCTATAGTTGCAAGTCCTATTGGGCCTGACCCTAAAACTAATGCAGTATCTCCCGTTTGAAATTTACCAACTCTAATTGAATGTAAGGCTACTGCCATTGGTTCAACTAAAGCAGCTTGTTCATAAGACATTTCGTCTGGTATTTTATGTACAAATTTTTCTGGAAAAACTGTATATTCAGCTAATCCGCCTCCACTTCCACAAAGTCCGTGGAAGCCTAAAGAAGAACATAGGTTGTATTTACCCTCTAGACATGCTGGACATTTTCCACATGCAACAATTGGTTCAACTATTACTCTATCTCCAACTTTAAAATTTGTTACACTACTACCAAGCTTAACAACTTCTCCTGAAAATTCATGTCCTAAAACTACTGGTGCAGTTGTTCCACTTAATGGATGTGGTTGTCCAACTGGTATAAATATAGGTCCTCCTAAATATTCATGTAAGTCTGATCCGCATATACCGCACCATTTTACTTTAATCTTCACACCATCACTTGTAATAACTTTTGGCTCTTCAATTTCCTCAACTCTAACATCCTTCTTTTCGTACCATAAAGCTGCTTTCATATAAATTTCCTCCTAACAATATATTGTTAATTTATTCACATTTTATATAAAAGCAATATTAATGCCAAAAATATCAGATATACCATAAATTTATATTTTTCATTTTTATAACCTTACACGTCTTATTTTATGTCAATCAAAAATATATAATAGAATTAATGAATTTCTCATAAAACAGAAAGTGTATCAAAACGATGCACTTTATTTTCTCGTTTTGATACACTTTATCTATTATTCTCATTTTGATACATCTAATCCATAGCTTTTTAACTTTCTATATAAAGTTGCTCTTCCTATGTTTAATAGTTTTGCTGTTAATTGAATATTCCCATCACATTTTTTTATTGCATTTCTTATTGCATTTTCCTCTAATTCACTGAGAGGTATTATTGTTAATTCTTCTTTTAATGGCTTTGTATCAATAATATCTTCATTGTTATTAATATAATCTAATTCTTCTGTATTTATCATTTCATCTTCACTTATATAATAATCTCTTTCAACCACATTTTTAAGTTCTCGTATATTCCCAGGCCAATCATATTTTTTCAGATCATCTATATATGATTGTTTTACATTTATAATTTTGTTTTTATTTTTTAAGTTTAAATTATTAATAAATTCACTTACAAGTAAATCCATATCTTCTTTTCTTCTTCTAAGAGGTATTGTTTTTATTTCCATTACACTTAATCTATAATATAAATCCTCTCTGAAATTTTGCCTCTTTATTTCATTTTTCAATATTCTATTAGTAGCCCCAATAATTCTCACATCTAACTGCTTCTCAAAAGTTCCTCCTACTCTTACAATCTTTCCATTATCCAATACTCTAAGAAGCTTACTTTGAATATCTAAAGGCAATTCCCCAATTTCATCTAGAAAGATTGTGCCCCCATCTGCCAATTCAAATTTTCCTGGATGACCTTCCTTTGAAGCTCCAGTAAAGGCCCCTTTTTCATATCCAAATAATTCACTTTCAACAAGTTCACTTGGAATTGACGCACAGTTCACTGCAACAAATGGACCTCTTGCTCGATTACTATAATTATGTATTGATTGTGAAATTAATTCTTTGCCAGTACCACTTTCTCCTTGAATCAAGATATTACAGTCACTTTTTGCCGCTTTTTTAGAAAAATTTATCATTTTTTTCATTTCCAAATTATTTGTCGTAATATCTTTAAACTCATACTTAGCTTTATAACCAGCAAATTTGTTCACTAATTTATGCACTGCTTCAACTTTTGAAAAAGTTATTACCATCCCACTATTTTTTCCCTTACTATTTAAGGGAATGATATTTATAACGCACTTTATTCTTTCATTATTTATTGAAAAATCCCATTCTATATTATTCAAAAATTTATTTTCAGCTTTCATAAATTTGTAAAAATCAATTTCTTTTAGTACATGGCTAATTTCCATATTCATGGCTTCTTCTAAAGATATATTTAATATTTTTAGCGCCTGTCCATTAATTCTTTTTATTTTCATATGCTCGTTCATAACAATCATGCCTTCTGATATGGAATTGAAGGTCACATTAAGCAATCTATATGATATTGCTAATTCCATTTGTTTTTGAATTGATTGAGCTGCTGCAGTTACTATTCCTAATGTATGAGAATGGGCATTATAATAATTACCTGACATATTTATACATCCAATTAAATTATCGTCCTCATCATAAATTGGTGCAGCTGAACATGTCCATGAGTGTTGATTTATTCCATAATGCTCTGCCCCTATAGTTTGAACTGGTTTATTAAGATACAAAGCAGTTCCTATTGCATTAGTTCCAACTACCTTTTCAGACCATAATTCACCCTTTAAGAAATTTAATTCTTCAGCCCTTTCCATTATATCTTTATCGCCAATTATATCTATTATGTAACCTTCTTTGTCAACTAAGAATATAGCAAAACCCGATCCATGGACCATGCTATATATACTTTCTATAACAGGTCTTGCAACAGAAATAAGTTCATTATTTTTATTAATTAACATATTTATATTAGTGTGGTTAATATTTCCTCTCCCGTTATAAGGATTAACTCCATACTTTCTGCATCTTATCCAAGAATCAGCTATTTCTTTTCTAACCTTAGGATGTACTTTTCCTGTTTCTATAAAATTTTCCCATGCTTTAGTGATAAATTCGATATAACCTTCCATATGTCTCTCTCCATTATTACTTTCATCATTATTCATTGATCTCTTCAAATCTATTTACAATTTTACCATCAACCTCTTTAGCATCTAAAAACATACTCAAAGGTCTAACCCATATCCATTTTTCCCAATAAAGGGCTTGATAAAGCACCAAATATTCATTTATTCCTCCTGACATAGCTTCTGATCCTATAATAATATTATGTGCTAATTTCAACTATTCCTCTTAAATTTCACCTAAAACTTGATTAGTTAGAATATTATTTGTTTTCTCTTTTCTGAAGTATAGGTTCACTTCCTACAATTTTGTAAATACGTTCTTCAACTACTGTTCCATCTGCTTTTGTTTCTTTAAACGTAATTAAGTCATATCCGTCATTACTTTTGCTTTGAGCTGTTTCGTATATCAATCTCACACCATTTTCCACTTTCTCCTTTGTGCCAAGCCAATTAGGACAATCATTTAAAAACCAATCATTTTTTCCCCAATATGCAAATAGTTTATTTTCTGCAGAAACATTAATATCTGGAAGTGCTTTTTCCACATATTGTGAATTCACTTGAGCAGATCTTCCTATTTTTATTAAGTATTCCTTAGCTTGAGTTTCTTGTGATTCAGCAAGCTTAGAATAATCTTTATTATCATTCTTCAATACTTTATTCCATAATCTTTCTGGAAACATCTCTTTTATAGAAGCTGCATAATCTTCTCCATCAATTGGCTCTTTATATTTAATAAGTGAATATCCTCCATTTGTATTTTTAGAAAATGTTATTACTGTAGGTATTGCTCACTCCCACTAATCTTAGTGAAAATACCATTTTCGAAGCCGAAATAACCGAAACTTGAAAGTGTATAAGCTTTTACCTCATTATCTTTTTCCTCTGTTTCCAAAGTTATATGTCCTTCAGTGGCGACTTCCCCCTTAAGATATCCATTTTCTCCTTTACTTTTTATTGATTGACTTACAGCTTCTTCAATATTTCCACTAATCAAGTTATTTGAATCAGAAACTTTATTATTATTACTAACTACATTTAGATTTTTTCCATTGTTTTCTTTTGAAATTGAAGAACTATTTTGTGTTGTTTGTGTCCAAGCTCCATTAGAATCTAATAAATATCCTTCAATAGTAGTATTTTTAGCCATAGAACCATCACTATTTAAATAATACCATTTGTTATGATACTCAATCCATCCTGTTTTCATATATCCATTATTATCAAAATAATACCACTTCCCACTAATTTCTTTCCAACCTACTGAATATGAACTTTCTTCTGTATTCCACCAACCATTAGAATCCTGTTTCCATTCTGCACCTGCTCTTATTGGAACTAATGTAAAAAAACTTGTTGCTATTAATCCTATAGTAATTATTCTTTTTAGATTTTCTTTTTTCATTTTACGCCCCCAACTTTATCTTGCTTTTACATCATTATCTGACTTAAAAGAATTCTTTCTAGATAACCCATGTAGTAATTAGTAATATTTAATTTTTTCCATGAATTAATATTGCTCATCAACTATAAGCTTTAAGCAAATTCAACCTCTTTTGTTATTAGGTTTACAATTCTACTCCTTACATCTGATTTTGATATAAATATAGGTTCTCCACTACTATCTATACAATAAGATATAGGAATGGATACTCCACAATTTCTAAAAGAACCATCTGCATGACTTGTTCCCATTATAATTGTTTTATATGTCTTAGCAATATTTTTTGCTTCAGTTATCCATTCCTCGAATTGTTCATCACTAAACATTCCAACTCCTATTGGATGTGAAATAAAACTAATTTTTGAACTTATCTTCTTTAAATCTCTAACACCTTTTAATATTTCCATACATAGCAAATATCCAATTGTCATATTGTTATAATCAATTACTAAAGGTGGATTTAACTCTTCCTCCTCTTTAGGTGGAGTTTTTCCTCTATCCAAAACCTTCTCACCACTATTGCTTATTATTACTGCTCTATCCTTATTGTCTTTCCTATATGCTGTAATAATTGTAACATTATATTCTTTAGCGATTTTACAAGCGCTTTCTAACACTTCTTCACTTGATAAATAACCTTCAGGATATAATACAATATCAACATCCTTATTGTTTTCTATTTCCTTTATCATTTGTTTTATTCCAGTTTCATGGATCGGTTGTCCTATTAAAATTCTCAAATTATTTACCTCACTAAAATATAATTTATATCTTGGACACTATTATATATCTTCTTTTCATATAAATAATATAATTTATAAGTATTTTACTCTTTTTTCTTCGTTGAAGAATAACTTGTTATTAATCCACTAACACCTATAATGACTGGTATTATGCAATACGAAATAGCCTTATAACTATTTCTGCTAATTATATCAAATAATAAAATTAATATTGGAATAATAATGCAAAACACCAATATTATTCTACAAATCTTTGTTTTTGAATTACTCATATCTCTACCTCTTTAAAATTATATATTCTTTACTAATATTGTTAGGTTTCTTTTATTTCTATTTTTTTCATGGCTCACTTTACACTATCAAATCACTTTCTCCCAAAATTTCTATAATTCTAAAGTTAGCATTTCTTCAAAGCTATCAATGACATAATCATATTCTTTAACATTACCAAACCCATATCTTGCATAAACAAATGGTATTTCTGCGACTTTTGCTGACTGCGCATCTCCATTAGTGTCTCCTACATAAATTGGACTTTTCAATTTGTTTCTTTTTATAATAATTTTATTATTTTCTCCTTTTGATAATCCTGTTACACCAGAACATTCTATATCATTAAAGTATTTATCTAATTTATGTGCTTTAAAAAAACATTGAATATATCCATCTTGACAATTACTAACTATGAATAATTTATATTTTTCAGATAACACTTTAAGTGTTTCTTCTAATTTAGGGTATAGTTTTCCTCCATGTTCACCTAAATAAACTTGTTCTGCATCACAACATTCTTTCATTAATTTCATTTGAAAATCTTCATCTAAGTCTGGAAATAACTTCTTACCTATTTCATTTACCTGAAGTCCCATACATCCTTCCATATCTTTAGGCGTTACAACTCTTTTTATATTTGGGTACTTCGATAATACGGTTTTCCATGCATCACATACTCCTTCTATTGAATTCCAAAGAGTTCCATCTAAATCAAAAATAATGCTATCTATATTCATTTTTTCCTCCAAATTTCATTATTATTTCTATTAAAAGCTCCTTTTTTACTTATTTACTTATAATTTATTTTTATTATGTAAAAGCCTTTATTGATAAAATACTTATAAATTTACACCTTCTCATCCTACAAGGATATATTGAATTTAATTTATCTATTTCTTAAATAAGTAATGCAAAAATAGACTAGCTACTGCTAATATTGAATTTTATATTTCTCAAGTAAATCTTCTATATTTTTTCTAATTATCTCTTCAGGTTTATTTAAGTCAGTAGTAATAATAGATTCTATTTTATTTATTTCCATTGTTTTCTCCTTTAGCAATAATTAATTTCACTTTACTACAAATATTTTTATCTTTTAAAAGAATTTATAGTTGCACAAAACAAAACTTTATGTGTTTTGTTTTGAAATAATTATTCTTCTATTTTGCACTAGCTTATACTTTGTTTTTTCTTAATAACACATGATGATAAAAAGATATATTTCTGTATTCCTCTATATCTGAAACTTTCATTTCAATTTCAAACATTTTCTCTTGCCAAATTTGATCATATCTTATTTCATTATTGGGATGTAATCCAAATAGAGTTCTAACTCCAAGCACTTTTTCTATATTTATGTTTAACTCCCCTATCCATTCTTTAATATGATCAACAGTATAATAGTTTATTTCTCCAAAGTAGGCAGCACTACATACTTCATCATTTAGCAATCTCATAACTTCATCTAAATTATTTTCAAAAATAGCCTTAGCCATAATTCTTCCAGCATGATTATGTTTTACTATAGATATTATTCCATTTGGTTTTAGTACTCTATAGAATTCTCTGAATAAATCTTCACGTTCCTTTGCATATTCAAAAACATTATGACATATTACAGCATCAAAAGAATCATCTTCTTGCTCCTTAAGTCTTTCTATCCCACCAATAATTTGATTATAATTATTTTCACTTTTTCTCATCTCTACCATATTCATATCAGGTTCTATTGCAACTACATTATTATCTTTGGATAGATAATTTGCTGTTATCCCAAGGCCACTACCAAAATCAAGAATTTTAGAATTAGTCATTTGAGGTAATTGCTCCCATACTATTCTGTAGTACATTACATTCCAAGGCTTTTCTATATTTTCAGCGTATATTTTAAAATCATTATTCATTATATTCCTCCATAAATAAAAATTATATATCCATGATGGTCAATTCCATCACAATTCTATGCTATTAGTTTTGCTGCTTCAGAAGTAAAAACTAAGTTTCTATTTGTAATAACTTCAAATATGAAAACTTCCTACAATAACTATATCATCATAGCTTTTTCTTAAAACAAATTATTCTATTTGCTTCCTCAAAACCGATTTGTAAATGGAATTTTAAACTTTCTGTATTATTTAATTCACAATCACTTGCAAATTCTATGCAGCCCTTACTTTTTGCCCATTCTTCACATTGAGTAAGAAGTTGTTTCCCAACACCTCTCTTACGGTGATTAGCATCTACATAAATACCTTCTAAATAGCCAACAGGACTGCTTTTTGTTCCCTCAACATAATCATTTCTTAAACTGCACTGTGCAAAACCAACTCCTCTAGTTTCACTAAAATAAATAAAAACTGCTCCATTTTCTGAATCAATGTAATTTATCATTTCTTTTTCCATATCATTAATTTCATGGCTTGGCCATAGTTGTAAAGCCAATTCAGCTACTATTTTGCTGTCCTCAATTCCAGCTTTTTTTATCATTGTTTGTAACCTCCAAATATTCATTGATTTATAATTGTTTATTGTTTCATCTATTAATAATGAAGCAAACAAACTTTCATATATTTTTATATTCCAATTGGACATGATACCATACACAATCCACAAGAATGTTTTCTATGATGTGCTTTTAAAGTAATCTCTTCAATAATATATTGATACTATCCCGAGCTTCACATATTAAACTTTCAAATTTCTCCTCTTTATAACCATTTGAACCCAATAATTCCCTATGAGGAACTGCAAAAGCCAATGCACATTTATAATCAGATTTATATTCACTAAAGTCTATATTGGAAATACCAAATAAAATATTAGAACTTTTCTTAAAAATCTCCAAAATATAGTTGTACGAGTCAATCATATATATTGCTCCTTATTTTTCGCTTCCCTTTTATTCACAATTTAACAAATGTAAAACCTTTATTTCTACACACAATTTATATTACAAATCAAATGACACATTCATAATATATCTAACAATTCATTTAAGTTTGTAATTTCTGTATCTGGAATGTATTCATCTGATTTAGGTTTCTGCACTCCACCAAAACCTTGTTTAATCCATATTGTTTTCATTCCAATGGCTTTTGCTGGAAATATATCATTATCTAAACGATCTCCAACCATAACTGTTTCAGAAGCATTGCATCCTGATTGTTCTAGTGCTATTTGAAATAGTTTTATATCTGGTTTCATAATTTGATAATCCCATGAAGAAAATATAAATGAAAAATACTTTGAAATGCCCCATGAATTTAATCTTTCTACAAGCCCGTCTGTTTGATTTGCAATAATACCAAGTTTATATCTTTGTGATAATAAATGTAAAACTAAATCAGCATTATCATATAATTTTTCAAGTTCATGGCGATATGGAGCAGCTTTTAAAAAACCAAACTTCTTTACAACAGTTCTATATTGGGGTTGATATGTTATAGATGCTCTAATAATTTCCTCATATATATCCTTATTCGAAAGTCCCAACATTTTCGCTTCTTCCATTTCTGCTTGCTCTATACATCTTTGCACCCATACATCATCCTCATTAATCAATGTATAACCTATATCGAAAAATATACATTTAATATTTTCCATTCCATCTCCTCCAGTTTACCTTACATTAAGTTCATCATCTTTTACATTTGTGCAGTAATACAAGCTACACTTCTTTATTTCCATTTTCAAAATAATATTTCCATATGGTAATCTAAAGTTCTCTGCGGTTTTACGAAACCAAGATTTTATATGATTTAAATTTACTTTCTTCATAAACATTTCCTCCTCAAATTACCATTGATAATATCATCATAGGAGTACTACCTAAAATTTAGATTTGTCATAGTTATATGGAATGCTTGTCCCCACAACTACATCTTGAATTTTTCGATAATAAGCCAATCGTCCATATTTCCTTGATGTTCAAAGTCAAGAGGTTCTATTTCACTAACATTTTCAAACTCTACTAAGCACATACATTTTTTATGCCAACGTTCTTGTTGTTTTTTAGATAAATTTAGTTTTCCTTGATTATCAGAAAGCTCCTTTACTATTTCATCCTCAGATAATTTAACATGATTTTGAACTGATTTTACGGTTGCCGTTGCAGAAATTTTTGCTGTACCTTTTTTCATAAAATAAAGTTTCTCTCCTTCAAAAACTCTACTGTGAGGAATCTTTCTTCCTGCTGCAGCTCTAATAATCATTGTTTTAGAACCATCTAATATTTTTTCTAATACCTTTTCTTTATCATCACAATATACCAAATGTACCATATCTAATTCTCCTTATCTATCATTTACATTTATTTTCTATTTTAAGTTGATCCATTACATTAATTATCCTATTACTATCCGCAATATTAATTGCTATCCTGTAGTCAGCCATATTAAATCTATTTAAAATAAGCTTGCCATCTTCAATTACATAACCTGATATTTTGTTTAATGGTATATAAAATGGCATTGTTGCAAATGAAATTCCCTTTCCACCTATAAAAGTGTTAGAAGTTCCTGCATTAATTAGCATTATTATTCCAATAAACATTAGGCTATGAGTTGATATTTTTATTGGTTCATGATCAACTACTACTTCCAAATATAAAAAGTATCCATCCATCATCAAAAATATCAATCCAAAAATAATTTCAGAAATGAATTGTCCATTTGAGGTCCTAATACTCTCTAAGATATTTCCAACCTTGTTTTTTCTGAATATATAAGTTACTAAATTAAATATTATGACAGCACCTACAATAAAATAATATATATAATTCATTTCTAATTGCTCCTCCTAAAATTCTTTTGAATAATAATCAATATGCAGATTAATTAATAAAAAGGTTCTCTAGCAAATAACTAAAAACCTCAACCATGTATTTATTCCATTAATTATTAATTATCATTTCTTATTTAGTTACCACTAAGCATAACATTTACCAAGAGATCCGTCCCTCAAATCGGTAATTAATGTAATTATACTATGTTAAGTAAATTTTTTCAAAATACTAATGAAATTTTAATAATTTGTAATATTTATAATCAACTCACTAATAATTCCAAAAAATAAAACTATATAATTTAAAGTTGTAATGTAAGCGTAAAAAAATTAACGCATAGAAAATGCAAGCCTCCATTGTTAAAATTAG
>NZ_JAABNP010000030.1 GCF_009928485.1 Clostridium sp. C2-6-12
AAACAAGAAAATATCCTTGGAATCTATGATTCCTAAGAATATTTTCTTGAATAACCATTTGTAAAAATTAGTTATTCAACAACCTAGTAATAATTTAAAAGATAGAATTTTCAAAATATTTCGAGTATGGTATAATAATATAAAACGTATAAAGGTGGTATGCTTTATGGAAATATATCGAGATCATGAAATAATCGTAATGCAAAATAATGAAAGTCAATATCCATTTAAGGCAATTGCAAAAATAGGTGATAATGAAATAAAACACAAGGGACAAAGTGAATCTGAAGCGATTTATTTAGTTAAACAAAGCATTAATAAGTTAAAATCAAAAAATGTACTTTAACTTAAACTTATTTAAATTTTAATAACTGTTGTTATCTTCAAAATATGATTATGAAACTACATAAAAACCCTCGACTAATGTCGGGGGCTTTATTTTACATAAATTCAATCATTTATTTTAAATTTATTAATTTGGATATACTATTATTGCATAATTCCAATTAGCCTTTCCAGCCTTCATTAGATCACTAGCTAAATAATATCTATCTTTTCCTTTTTCTTGTCCATTTTTATAACAAGCTCCCCAATTATTGGGGTCATAAGATTCAAAGTAAGTTTTTCCATCAACTACTCTATAGCCTTTAACTACAATAAAATGTCCTCCTCTATAATCATAAAACCTTCCAACTCTTTGCTCTGAATTTGCATTATATGGTAGGTAAGTTGTGTCAATGCAAAGTATAGCTATATTACCTTGTTGCAACGATTTTTTCAGAGAATTTTCATTTAAGCTTATTGTATTATGTCTTGCATTATATAAATCAAGGTAATTGTTAATGTCATTTGTATACCACCAATTACCATTTTCTAAATAAGTTTCTCTTGCCTCTTCAGCAGTTCCATTAAAATTAGAATCAATCCATTTTAAGACCATTGTAGTACTAGATGGTCCACAATTATTATTTGAATATTCCCCAGTATATCCTTGATCAATATACCAATCATAGGATCTGTTGTTACTTATGTATTCAGTTTGATTTCTTCCTAATCCCCAACTCGGATTTAAAGCTTGTCCAACTTTTGTTGTTATAATATTTTGATTTAAAGCATAATTATCAGAATTTACTGTTTTAGCATATGCACTTTGACTAGGTACAATAAGTAATATTGATAAGATTAATAGTTTTAATATTCTTGTATAATTTTTTTTGTTTTTCATAAACTCCTCCTAAAGCTATGTTACATTAATCCAAAATATAAAAAAATAATTATAAATAAATTTGCCAATAGAATACAATAACCACATCCCAAAAAAGAAAAATAAACCAAATGGAACGATTTTTTTATTAGTTTTATTTTTTTTAATCCATATAATAGAGCATATAATGCCCATAATTGGCAATGCAAATCTAAGAAACCCTAAAATAATAGCAATACACACAAATGCAAATGTTAATATGGGATCATTATTCATACATTTACCTCCTATTACATCTTGTTTCACATCGAATAACAATTATAAAGCATATTGTTAAGCCATATGAATTAGGCATGGTATCTAAAGATTTTCGAGTTTTCTAAATGTCTAGAATTAATGGTATAATACTAACTTTCGTTTTATTATTGATTATTTTATACTTTGAGTATATATGTAACTATTTAATAATTTACATTGTATATAATCTCATAATATTAAATTTAATTACATAGATTTGTCTTTAAATGCAGAAATTCAAGCGTAAAAAGTTAAAAAATGAGCCACCTTAAGTAAATTAGGCAGCTCATTCTACATTATAACTCTTTATCTACAGTATTATATGACATTACAATAAGATGTCATCTTTTATATTACAAATTTACTCTTTCTACATAGTGACAATTAATGTCTATATGATTTAAGAATGGTAATAATCTTTCATAAAGTGGATGAACTTTATCACCATACTTTGCTTCTAGGCTTTCCCCGAGAGCTTTTACATTTTTCTTACCATCTATCTGTAAAAATATCCAGCTTCCATATTCATCTAAAGTAATTTTCTTATATTCTGGAATTTTAAATTTAAGCTTTCTAAAGAAGTTTTGGATCTTATGATCTTGCTTTTCAATTATAGTCACAATATTGTCTTTATTTATTTCATATTCTAATTTTCCAGATCTTTTATAAATGATATTTAAAACATCTTCGTTACTTTTCAATATTTTTCACCCTACTCTTTAATATTGGCATTATGGTTGCTATTATTAAAACAACTAATATTATGACTGCCATTCCATTAGCAGCAAAAAATCCACTTGGTTCAGATGCTTTTGCAAGGTTTTGGTATATTATACCTATAAGTCCAATTATAGAACCTCCAGCAACAAGTCCTGAAGATAAGCTTATTCCATTAGAAACTTTAACTTCTTTTTCTTTTTCAGCTTTAGAAGTTTTTTCAATAAATACTCTAACTAAAGCTCCTACTAATATTATTGAAGTTGTAGCTATTGGTAAATAGAATCCTATAGCTACTGTCATTATTGGAAGTTTTAATAGGTATAAAACAATTCCCATAACAACACCTACAATAACCATAACCCAAGGTAATTCACCTGACATTATACCAGCAGTTAAAGTTGACATTAGATTAGCCTGTGGCAATGCAAATGTAACATTATCACCAGTCATAGCAAGTTGATTTGAAAGTAATAATATAGTACCTACAACTACTGCAACTCCAACTACTCCTGCAATAGCAAAGTATTTTTCCATTTCATTTTTGTCACCACCTACTATGAAAGTAACTTTTTGAGATTGTGAGTAACCTCCAGCTACAGCTATGGCAGTAACAATAAATGTACCAAATAAAAGTAATGATTTGTTGCTTCCTGGATTTACCCATCCCATTACAACAAATAATAAGGTAACAATAACTATAGAAGCTATAGTCATCCCTGATACAGGAAGGTTTGAAGTTCCTATAGTACCTGTTAATCTACCAGAAACTATAACAAATAGTAATGATAAGAACAATGATAAAATAGAAACAAGTATTGCCATCATTACATTACCACCAGATGATAAGAAACCACCTACAAAACCTAGTACTATGCCTCCAAGTAATATTATGTTTTCAACAGATGAGTGTTTGCCACCATTTGAAGACTTAGCATTAAGAGTTTCTTTTATAGATGATATTATAGTAGGAATAAGTTTTATAGCACCTATGAACCCACCAGATAGCATCATACCAGCACCGATATATTTTACATAACTACCAGCTATATGTTTAACTTGCATGGCGTTTATAGCAACTTTAGGATTATTCCATACTGCTGCCCCATCTGTTCCAAGACTTGAGAAGTAGCCTATTAAAGGTATAATACCAAAGTTAGATAATATAGAACCTGCAAACATAGTTAAAGAAACATCCAACCCAACTATGAAGCCTATACCTAATAATAGAGGACTAACCTCAACTTCAAATTTCCACTTGTAAAAGTTTTCATTTACATAGCTAATAACGTTGTTAGCTACATTTAAAAATGGACTAGTTATAACAGTTATAATTCCTCCTATGAAAAATCCAATTCCCATGAACTTCATTGATTCTCCAGCACCTTCTGAAGCAACAAGAGTTTCAGATATAGCCATTGATTCCGGATACATTAATTTACCATGTTCTTCAACAATTAAATAATTATAAACAAGAGAAGCTATTCCAATACCGAATAAAACTCCAGCTGAACCAACAACAAAACCTTCTAAGAAAGTGACTTTAGAACCTATTAAAAGAACTGCTGGCAATACGAATATCACACCACTTGCAACAGATTCCCCACCACTTGCCATACCTTGAACTAGGTTTTTGCCAAGTATGCCTTTTTGCTTAGCAAATACAGCTATAAATGCAGAACCTATTATAGATCCTGGTATACCTGCTGCAACTGTAAGTCCTGATTTCATGCCTGAATAAGCTGTTGATGCAGCAAATAGAATTGTCATAATAATACCGATTATTAATACTATACCGTTTCCACCTGATTTAGATCCACTAGAAACGTATGGAATATAGTCTTTACCAGCCACACCACCATATGCATCTTTAGATAGCTTTTTATCCATTACATATACCTCCAATATTTTTTATTTACACTCCATCTTCTATTTAAAATGGAGTGTAAATAAAAAATTTAAAATTAAATTATTTCATATTTTTTAATACTTCCAATAAGTATTCCCACATTCTTTCAACTGAAGCAATACTCATGTGTTCATTTGGAGTATGAACATCATATAGATTTGGTCCAAAAGAAATCGCATCTAATTTTTCAAATTTTTCTGCAAATAATCCACACTCAAGACCTGCATGTATTGCCGTTATATGAGGTTTCTTTCCGTACATTTTTTCATATACCTCTTCAAAAATCACTCTTATTTTTGAATCAGGATTATATGACCATTCAGGATAACCACCTTCTGACGCAACACTTCCACCATTTAGCTTAGCAGTTACAACTAATCTATTATATAATTCATCCTTTAAACTTCTAACAGAACTTCTGATTGAGCTTATAAATTCTATTGAATCCTTATGAGTAGAAATTACTCCAAGGTTTAAAGAGCTTTCGACTAAACCTTTAATATCCATACTCATTGAAGTAACTCCATTTATAGCTAAATATAAGTAGTTAACTACATTATTAGTTGATTCTTTTGAAAGCATTTCTGTAGGCATAGTAGGTAAAACTTCAAATTCTACTCTTATGTCAGGATCTGATACTCTCAATTCTGTTTTAAATAATTCTTCGTACTCAGATATTTTTTTCTCTGCTAAACCTTTATCCTCAGGTCTTACTAAAATAACAGCATCTGTTTCACGTGGAATTGCATTGTGTTTTGAACCACCGTTTATTGAACCAAGCCTAAAATCTATTTCAGATAAAATAGACATAAGTATACGCCCCATTAATTTATTAGAGTTTCCTCTTTCCTTATCTATTTCCATTCCAGAGTGACCGCCCTTTAGACCTGTTATTTTAATTGTATAAGGAATAAGGTTTCCACCTATTGCTTCCAATACTGCAGGAATTTTTGTTTTAGCAGTAACTCCACCAGCACAACTAACGAGTAACACACCCTCTTCTTCAGAGTCTATGTTAATAAGTGTTCTTCCTTCAATATTTTTAGGATCTAATGCCATTGCTCCACCCATTCCTGTTTCTTCAGAGGTAGTAACAAGTAATTCTATAGCTGGATGCTCATATTCATTAGAAGCTAAAATTGCTAATCCCATAGCTACTGCAATTCCGTTATCTGCTCCTAAAGTTGTACCAGTTGCATATACCATATCATCAACTATTCTAAGTTTTAGTGGATCTTTGCTAAAATCATGCTCTACATCCATATTTTTTTCACATACCATATCCATGTGTCCCTGCAAAACTACAGCTGGACTCTTCTCATATCCTGCTGTTGCCTTCTTTTTTATAACAACATTTAATGCAGAATCCTGAACACATTCTAAATTATGCTCCTTAGCAAAAGATACCAAATAATCACTAACCTCTTTTTCATTTCCTGATCCCCTTGGAATCTGCGATAGCTTTTCAAAGTATTTAAATACTTCAACAGGTTGAACATCTTTAAGTATTTCTGTCATTTTAATTCCCATCCTCTCTTACTTTCCAATTAATAATAAAATTTTTCGTAAACGTTCTCACCATATATTACTATAAACTAAAACAAAAATCATATGCACAATATTATGTGTTTCTTATAATTTCGTATAAGTTTTTATATATTTTTTATACTTTTATATAATTATATATAAAAAATTTAATTTTATACTATTATTGTTATATCATCAATAAATTAACATATTAAACCAATTAAAATTTCAAGTATTTTAGTATAAAAATGAATGACACCATCTAAAATATTTGCTCCTTATTTCATATTAATGAGCAAAAAAGATAAGGAGCTATTATATCTAACCTTATCTTTTAAATCTTTTTTATTCCTTTTGCGTTCAATATTATTTACCTGCTTCATCTATGAACTAACTTAATTTTGTATAGCAAAAGCAATCTGTTGTATGGTCATTAACCATTCCTACTGCTTGCATAAATGAATAGCATATTGTACTTCCTACAAATTTAAAGCCATCCTTTTTTAATTGCTTACTCATTTTATCGCTTAATTCAGTTGAAGCAGGAACTTCTTTTATACTTTTCCAAGAATTAACAATAGGCTTATTATCTACAAACTTCCATATATAATTAGAAAATGAGCCATATTGTTTTTGAATTTCAAGAAATGCTTTTGCATTAGTCACAACACTTTCAATTTTTCTTCTATTACGAACAATACCTTCGTCTCCCATTAATTGTTCTAATTTTTCTTCTCTATACTTCACAATTATTTCTGGCTCAAAATTATTAAACGCTTTTTTATAATTTTCTCTCTTTTTTAAAATAGTCCACCAGCTTAATCCTGCTTGAGCGCCTTCTAAACACAGCATTTCAAATAGTTTCCTATCATCATATACTGGTACTCCCCATTCCTTATCGTGATATTCAATATATAACTCTTCTTTTGTCAGCCATTCACATCTTTTAATCATTTGACTCACTTCCTTTATATTCTTGATTTAATTATCTCACTAATTCTTTAATCTAACAATTTATAAGTTCCGTATTGCAGAAAAGATCCGGATTGTGGCATAGTCACTCTTTTAAGTAGTGCATAGCTGCTCTTTATAATTGTGTATACTTTTTACTATTACCCTTGGCTTTTTCTACTGGATATTTCTTTTCATTCTTATCCATTTTAGAATTAATTATTTCTTCTAAATCCACGCCTAAAGAATCAGCCATATGTATACAATAAACCATAACATCTGCAAGTTCTTCTAATACATGCTCTTTATTATAGTTTTTATCATCCCATACAAATTCTTCTAGAAGCTCTCCAGCTTCAATTGAAATTGCTTTAGATAAATTTGCTGGCGTATGAAATTGGCGCCAGTCTCTGTCATCTCGGAATTTTCTAATTCTATTTATTGTTTCTTTCATTATTACCACGCTCTCTATTTTTTACCAGTATTTTATATTTATTATATCATAATTTTACATAAAATAATTAAAGCTAAGACTTTCTAAAAATAAGAAAAGCTCAGCTTTATAATTACAACTCATTTTCTATTCATTTTTCTCTATCTCTTTCCAATAATTTATAAGTTCCGAATTGTGCTTCACCCTCTTTTAAGAAGTGCATAAATTCCACCTCCACCGAAATATCATTGTTAACCAAAATATATTTTTACGAAAAAATAAGAGCCCCAAAAGGACTCTTATTTAAACATAATTTTTTCAAACAATGTTAATTTAACCTATATAAAATGCTCTAATCTCGCTTTAATATTTTCACTTAAATCTAAGGTTGTTTTCTATAGAAATCAGAATCTACATCGTATAATTTTGTATTTTTACTTAAATCTAATGATACTAGTTGATTTTTGGCACAAGCTAATCTAGTTAGTGCTGTATTCTTACTTATATCTAGTATTGTTAGTTTATTTCCGGTACAATCTAAATCGCTTAATGCTGTATTTTTACTTAAATCTAAGCTTGTTAATTGATTATTTGCACACCATAAAGTACCTAACAAGTTGTTATTACTTGAATCTAAGGTTTTTAATTGATTATTTGAACACATCAACGTTTTTAACGCTGTATTCTTATTTACATCTAAGCTTGTTAATTGATTACTCGTACAATTTAGCTGGGTTAAGGCTATATTTTTACTTACATCTAAGGTTGTTAGTTTGTTATCGTAACAATCAAATTCAATTAATCCTGTATTATTACTTACATCTAAACTTGTTAATTGATTTCCACCACACCATAAACGAGTTAATGCTGTATTTTTGCTTATATCTAGAGTTGTTATTTTAGTTTTTATACACTCTAAGCTAGTTAAAGAAGTAAAATACTCAATACCACTTAAATCACTTATATTCTTATAACTTACTATTAAATTTTTTATATTTTTAACATCTTTATAAAGTATTGGGCTAGGACTACTTTTACCGATCTTATAATATACCAAAGCTTTAAAATTTGGATCAGTAAACTTACTTGTTATATCTACATTATCTGTATTTTCACTGGCCACAACCTGCTCAGTAACGATATAAGTAACTGTAACGCCTCTATAATCTACACATTGTGGCATATACTCATTAGTACCCGATGGTATCTTACGTACATAAAGTATTTTTATTAGATTGCGTGTACAATCTAAATTAGTTAATGATGGTGAATTACTTACATCTAAGCTTTTTAAATAATTAGAACGACAATTTAAAGTAGTTAATGCTGTATTTTTACTTACATCTAAGCTTGTTAATTGATCACCAAAACAATTTAACGTAGTTAATTTTGTATTATTACTTACATCTAACCTTGTTAGTTTATTAAATCCACAATATAACTCAGTCAATGCTGTATTCTTGCTTATATCTAAAGTTGTTAGTTTATTAGTGTAGCACTCTAACTTAGTTAATTCTGTATTATTACTTATATCTAAAGTTGTTAGTTGATTGCTGTCGCAATATAATTCAGTTAATGCTGTAAAATACTCAATACCACTTAGATCACTTATATTACTAGAACTTATATTCAAAGATTTTATGTTTTTCACATCACTATAAAGTATTGGACTTGAACTACTTTTACCTATCTTAGCATATACCTTTGCTTTAAAATTGGCATCAGTAAACTTACTTGTTATATCTTCATCATTAAAATTATTAACAGATACAGCGCTAACGCTAGCACTAGTAGTAACTTTATTTTCAGCCGTATCTTTTACTGTATTAGTTACAACCTTATTTTCAGCAATATTTTTCACCGAATTAGTTGCAGCCTTATTTCCAGATGATTCTCTTACTCCATTAGTAGCAGCAAAAACTTGTGATGTCATACTGGTAGAAACTAAAAATGTGATTAATAGGGCTAATGTCTTTTTTTTCATAATATTCTCCTTATTATGTAAATTAGTTTTATTTTGTATATTATACATTTTTTTATATCCATACCATTATCGTCCTTTTTTATTTTTACTTTAGTAATTTCTTAATTTTTACCAAACTTATGGTTATAATATAAACTTTCTACTTATATTTCCCACCTTTTTTAATACACCACATTTGTATGCATTTATGTCTTCACCACATTGTATACAATCTTTGGTGTTTCATCTACTATTTTGTATTATTCCATTATTTGCAGGCGTACTATCTGTTTCAATTTTCTGTTTTATCTACAACTTAATTCAGTGATGATAACTGAACTTCATCGCTATTAAAATTCTCTTCAAAAATTCCATTTAACCTATTTATTTGAAAGTTAACCCCAGATCCTGTAAAATGCTTTTGAGGCGTTATTTGATGAAAATAACAAACCTCCAAAAAAAGCTATTGAAAATTAATAAACATAAGAGGTAATTTACATGAAAACAATAGTACCAAATTACTATAAAGATTTTAAATGCACTGCGTCAAAATGTACTGATACTTGTTGCGCTGGGTGGGAAATAATAATTGATGATGAAACATATACGCATTATAACAAGGTATGTGGTGAATTTGGAGAAAAATTAAAATCTAACTTAACATTATATGAAGATGGTGAACCTGGTTTTATATTACAAAATGATAATTGTCCATTTTTAAATAAAAATAATCTTTGTGACATCTATACTGAACTTGGAGAAGATTTTCTTTGCTATACATGCAAGACATACCCAAGGCTAATTGAGGAATATAGTAATTTCCGTGAAATAGGAATATCTTTATCCTGTCCTGAGGCAGCAAGATTAATTCTACAAGATTCTAAACCAGTTACTTTTGAAGTTTTAGAAGATAATGAAATTGTAAATACATGTGATGATATAAATTTTGATATTTCGGTACAGATAATATCAGCTAGAAAAATGGCCTTAGATATTCTGCAAAATCGTTCTATAAGTTTAAATCATAGAATTGCATTATTGATTAATTTTGCACATGACATTCAGGAAGAAATAAATGAAAATAATTTATCCAAGATTACTGATATAATAAATAAATATTCTCAGGAACATTATCAAAAAGAACTTATTAATGTTTTTGATAAATATAAGGCAAAACAATCTGATAAGTATCATAGTATGCTTAAATGTATGAATATATATAAAAACCTTAACCCCATTAATGATAACTGGCCTAAAATAATAGAACATTCTATTAACTATTTTCATAAAACAGATGATATTACTTTTTATAAAAAACAGTATGACTATTTTAATGAATATTATAAAAACAAAACCTATGAATATGAACATTTAATGGTGTATTTTATATTCCAATATTTTATGAAATCTGTTTTTGATGAAGAATTATATTCTAAAGTTACATTAGCTGTCATGAGTTATCTTATTATTAAAGAATTAAATGTAGTAAGATGGATTGATAATAAATATAACTTTGATATAAATGATCAGATAGACATAATTCATATGTATTCTAAAGAAATAGAAAATTCGGAAAAAACTCTCTATGATCTTGAGGAAATGTTTAATAACAATGAAATATTTGATTTAAAACAACTACTTATTCTAATAATGAATTAGAAAATTTTATATTAAGGTTTCATAAGAAAAATAGGAATAACAACAATACCAATAAGAGTAAGAACGCTCAGAAAAAGAATAAAAATAGTAATAAAAATGATTTCAAATAATATAATTTGATAAATTACATTCTACCATACTCGCATAACACAACAAATAAAGCTGAGACTTTCTAAATTACAAGAAAATCTCAGCTTATTTAACACTTCTTTATTATTGGCTAGTTAAATTATTTTCCTTATTCAATGCAGCCATATGCCACATTACGTATTCTTGGATGATAATAAGCTTCCTCGCTTGGTATCAAGTTATGCATGTACACGATGGAAACACCATCTTCAGGATCTGCCTCGCACCATGTACCAAAGCCTCCTGTCCATCCAAATGAACCAATAGAACCATTATGATTTCCCTTATGCTTGTCCATGAGAGTTCGTACACCATAGCCGTAACCATAGCCAGCTTCATATGGATTTTCATAATCCCTCATCTGCACTTCATTAAGACCGTTTGTACGCATAAGATCAATAGTCTTGCGACCCATAATACGAACGCCATTATGTACACCGCCATTTGCTAGCATCTGCATAAGCTTTGAGAAGTCGTTGCAGGTAGTAAATAAACGTGCCCACCCTGCTTCATTTTCAGGACCAGGCAGATGTTTCCTGTCAAAGAAATCAGGACCTGCTTCCAACTTTCCTTCTGGAGTCTTGCTATACAGACTTACCATGCGTTCCTCAATGTCCCCATAATAATGTGCTCTAGTATCCTTCATTTCAAGTGGATCGAATAAAATTTCTTGAAATACATCATTGATAGGTTTGTTGCATAATGCCTCAACAAGACCAGCAGCAAGTTCACTTGAAAAACCATACATCCAATGAGAACCCGGCTCAAACTCCAGTGGCACCTGTGACATGGCAGCAATATGCTCCCGGTTGGTATAATGACCCTTATCCCACAATGGTTGCATATATTTCTGCATGGCTTTAAGGGTATGATTTTCTGTTTCAAATGCAGAGTTACAGTATGGAAGACCACATTTCATAGATAAGGTATCTCGAATGGTAATAGGTCCATCTGTTGTTACAATTTTTACATCCCCATTTGGTTCTTTCACAAATTTTCTAGTATTCTTCCACTCTGGGAAATACTTATGAATGGGATCACTCATAAGAAACATTCCACGTTCATACAGTATCATTAGCGTTGTATAAAGTGGAATCTTCGACATGGATGCCAACCTAAAGACTGAATTATTCGTTATAGGTGCTTTTGTCTCTATGTCTTTATAGCCGAAATATCCTTCATAAATTGTTTTACCCTTTTGGGCAATTTGCAGTGAACATCCAGGTAGACCACCATCTACGAAGTCCTGCAATAGTTTGTCAAGATCAGAAAAATTAGCCATAGTTCCCTCCATTTACGCCAAGTGCAATTTTTCGCATCTGCTGTTGCTTGCACATATTTAGTTGTAGCTTATCCCCCTAATTGGTATGCTAATTAATTAAATTATACTCCCTCACCATTAATAGTCAAGATTTCTAATTAAATACAAAATTATAGATTTAATAATGGAATTTCATAAACTTATTTACAAAAGCATCTTGAACATATATATTCCTTTTTCCATTGGAATTGCTTTTTTCCATAATACATAGTGTTGTAAGTTTTGATTAAAAAAGTAGATAAAAAGAAATAATAAAAAATAAATATTAATATAATTTGGAGGTAAATTATGAAAGTTAAAATAGTAGAACCTAAAACAAATGCCTATAGAGAAGTAAATTTGCCTATGGACGAACTTGAAATTGAGAGAATTCAGGGAGAAGTTCTTGATGGAGATAAAGATGGGATTCTTCCTTCTGCTAGAAACCTTGAATTTTATGATTCAGAGGGCAACAAACTAAATGAGGATATTTTTAAGATAAATATGGATTTAAGAGTGTAAATACTAAATACACAATACATAATACAGCAATGAATTGAAAAAAATGAATGAATAACATAAACTTTTTCTACAAATAATTAAAAGTAAAGAAGGTGGTGATATTAATGAGTGATTCTGAACATAGCAGTGATAAGAAGGGCAAGAGTAAAACTGCTCAAAAAAAGAATAGCAATAAAAATAGTAATAAAAATGATTTTAAATAATATATACTTTAATTAAAAATTGTGAAAAATGAAAGGAGATCATAATTATGGTTAGAAATGCTAACGATGTACCAGGTCTAAAGATACTAAATTCTCCCCCTTCAGAACGAGACTCCTCTAATAATAGTTTTGAAAACAATGCTCATAAAGCTAAGAAAGATGTATCTTCAGGAAAATGGAAAAAGTAATACATTGATTTTAATGAAATTCTGATGATTTCAAAATAGTGTATCCTAATTTGAGCATTTTCCTATTTCCACAAAAAATCACCCAGTGCATTCCATCTTACTAGGAATACATTGGGTGATTTTATTTCGATTTTCTAAGAAGTTCTTTTATCCATTCAAAGTCTATTCTTAAGTATTTATCTTCTTCTGAACCTTTCTTCCATGGAATTTCTATGCATTCACTTGCCTTATATCTTTTTATTCCTTTTATTTTTCCTCCAGTGCTTTTCTTAAATCTGCAATATAAGCTGCCTGTTGTTTCTTTAAATATATTCCAACAAAAGGTTTCATTATCCACTTTTTAGGCATTATATTTTCTGTAAAATCTATCTCTGTCCTATTATCATCTACCTTTGAAAATATTCCCGTCCAATGCCCATATATATTATTATTATCTATATCAAATTCATAGCGTTCCATAGATTCAAACGTAGTAATTGTAAAAGTTGTAGCATATCCTTCCTTTGAATACTCTATAAACTTTTTTCCTACTTCCAAAACATCAATTTTACTTAAATCACTTCTCCATAAATAGTTTTCAAGGGAAGTCACAATTTCCCATACGCTTTTTATATCTTTATTTATAATTACTTTTACATTTGCAATAGCCATTATCTCACACCTTTCAAATTATTATTTATAGAACTCTATAAATAAATTATTTACATTGTACAACATCAATTGAGAATAAGGCGACCTATTTTACCCCTCTCTCATTCCATAAATCAACGATTCCTCTGATAATATTTAACATAAACGAAATCATCAATAAAACAATTCCAAATACATGAGTATTATCCTTCCATAAAACGTGATTGCCACTGTTTTATAAACTTCTCAGCATTTCTCAAACTTATCACTCCTAGTAGCTAAACTTCTCATATTTAAATCCCATTATAATAATGCCAAATCTAAAAATAATAAATAATTCTTGCTGCAATCAAATTGTAAAAAATATAAATAATTATAGCATCAATTGATATTTTTCTTTTAAATTTTGAATTTAACCATATATCAAAGGCTATCAAAACTATTTCTATTACAATAAATATTACAATGAATGAATAGAAACTAACATAAAAAAAATCATACGATATTGGTAACAAAGAGCTTACAAGTAATTTAATCCATGGACTCAATTTATATAAAACCTTCATAATATAATTCCACCTAATAATATGTAAATTTATTCAGCATATATTTTTAATATAAATTTATGTTTTTTGAAATACGAAATAATATTTAATCTTAATAGTTACTAAAATTCTCCTTAAGTTTCCTTCTTCATCTTTTTTAAATACTCTCCTGCCTTCTTAGAAAAATAATTTTCATACTTGCATATACTTGCCTTATTAAAATATTCTTTTGCCAATTGTGGTTTATTTAATTTTAAATAGGCCATTCCAAGAAAATAATTGTTTTCTATATCATAAACAAATTTGTCATAAACAAGAGTTGATTTTTTTAAATCAAAAATCATTTTTCTTCTTTTTTCTTTATTAATATAAGCGTTTATATACCTTAAAGCTTCTTTAGGATTTTCTTTAAGTACTTCAAAATAAGCTTTAACAGGATAAGCTTCTTCTGGATCTAAAAGTTCCACTGCCTTTTCATAATATTCTATAGCTGCATTTATATTTTCTCCCGAAAGTATTAAACTGTTTGCCTTTAATAAAAAGTATCCCCATTTTATATTTTCATCACAGCTCTTTAAATCCATTTTATCTAAATAGTTTTCCACCTCATAAAAATCACCTTTTCTAAAATTACAAACTGAGATATTATATAGCATTGCATTTACTATTTTTGCATTGCTACCATACTTATTCTTAGTTTTTATAAAGCCTTCAATTGCCTTACTATATTGACCTTTATGTAATAATTTCAAACTGTTAAAACTTCTTGCGATAATAAATAAAATCATACAAATAACTACAAATAAAAAAATTATTGCCCCACCAATCATATCCAAATGAATCCCACTAAATTCAAGTATTCCTACTAGAATCAAACTGCATAGTACCGCAAGAATAAGCCTAAAAAATCTATTCATTTTTGTCTATTCTCCTTCTTTTATTTCTTAAATTTTGATTCTTACTAATTTATCATATGTTTTTGTTAATTCTCACTCTTTTTATTGTTACTATTATAATTATCGTTTTTTCCCATTAACTCTTTTATTTGAGCTGCCTAATATTTGTTTTCTTTAAGTAATCGAATATATTTCCAAATAAAAAACAAAATGGCCAAAGGAAAAATCCAAGAAATAACAAAATCAGTTATTCCATTGTTTTGTGCATTTTTCCCTTTGTTTTTTAGTATGTGGAGATATATTTACTTTGATCAAAATATAAAAAGTAAATATAATCATCTCCATTAAAATAATCCATTTACAAATAGGATTATCTTGTCCAAATTTAGTACGTTCACTAAATAAATATCCTAGCAAGACAATATTGGGAGCAAATACAAAATATATATACATAAATCCCTTATGTAATAAATCTAATTTTTTAGTAATATCTAAACCTATAATACTAAGTAATATTAGCATTAATGCTAAAGTTAATATAACTGCTATCATAATTACCCCTTTCTTTGGTTATCATCCTTATTAAACAAAATTTCAATTAATCTACTAACAAAATCATAATCATATTTTTGCCAATTCTTCTAAAGAGTATTTTTTATTGCTATCTTCTTTTTTCATTGAAAACCGCAATATATCATAAATTTACTTAAAATTTACAACTTTACTATTATAACATACTTTTCCAATTATTAAAATTAACAGCACGCTCATCCCCTTGTTTTTCCATGCTTTTTACATTTCTCAAGTTAGTGAATAATATAGAAAAATCCTTAAAAAATTATTTATTCAGCCCCATAGAATCATTTTACTTTTATACATTTTTTTAAGCATAAAAACAAAAACTCCACTAATCTTTAAATTTAGTGAAGCTTTTGTTCTCAACCTTTCAAATTGTAATATTCCTCATATAATGAAATCAATAATTCTTCAACTTGTCCTTCATCTGGTTTATTAGGTAAAGCAGTATTAACTGATGCTTCTTTAAAATTGAACTCATATAATTCTACCATTTTAAACACTTCATCATAACTATACTTACCTTTTCTAATATCCATTAATAAATCATGTTCTTTTTCTCTAAAGGTGTTAATTTCATGAGTTTTTAATATTTCAGTTCCCATAATTAAAAGTCTTATTAAGTGCATAGCATGTTTTAAAAGCTTGCCCTCATCCTTTTTTCTATTCCTATGATTAAGCTTATCATAATCACGAACAATATTATTCATTTCTGAGTATATACTGCTAAAATCCCTTAATGGATATTTATCTATATTAATATCCATTAATATCTCTGTTTCTATTTCTTGTTTATCCGATTTATCAATATATAATTTTATGCTTCCTTTTGGAAACTCTGTATAATTAGATGAAAAATGATTCATTTGATTATTTATTGTATTAAGTATATGTTTTTCTTTTTCTTCCTGTGGATACTCATCCCTTGCTAAAGCATTTTGCAGTCTTCTTAATTGTGCAGTAGCATAATTACCAAAAGTGTTTATTACTCTTTTGGATATAAATAATTCTTTATTTTTACGTAATGCCTCACCGTATTTGTTCATATAAATTATATGTTCATCCTTAGTACCTAATAATTCAAGAATATTAGGATTGCCTTTTAACGCTAATGAAACAAATTTCTTAAGTCCATAGATAACTGTATCTGTTTCTGTATCTTCAAATTGTTCAAAGCTTTGAAATCCATACATATTTTCTTTTCTTTCAATGGTAATTCCTCGTAAGTCTATGTCACTATTATCTAAATTAGTTCCATATCCTATTGATCCTGAAAGTGTCAAATAAATGATGTTATCTCCTAAATTATTATTTGAGTGGATAAATTTATATTCTTCTCTATTTATAATTTCCTTTGATACCCTCTTCATTTATACCTCCACTATACTCTTTAAGAGTCTTATGAAAAAATTCATTTAAAATACTAGAATCTCTTTCTTTTTCATTTTTAATTCCTTTTGCATAATTATAATAATATTCTAGCTTATCTCTTAAAAATTCCACTAATTCTTTAGGTGGCTTTATTGTGTCTGACTCTATACTATCAGCTTTAACAATAACAAGTTTATCAATTATCTCTCTAATTTTGTTGTCTATTTCAACTTCTTTCATCATTGCTTGTAAATTCATAGGTGGGATTGTATTAAAATTTTCTATCCACATACATGCTAAAATTGGTCTAATAACATAAAAAAGCTTTTTGATTTTAATATTTTCAAACTCCACCAATCCATCGCAGCTTTTCTTTGCAATATTTATATAATGATATGTAACTGATATTGGTGAAAAATACTTTTCTGCAACATGTCTTAATTCATTTACAAACTCTTGATTCTGTTTGTATTTAATTGGAGAAGATAACCATTCTAATACAGGTGAATTGGATTTATACATAAGCTTTAGAGCTTTCTTAAGATCCCATCCATTAATATCTAAAACCTCATCTATAGGTATTTCAATAACATCCGAACCTTCAAATACATTTAGATACCATTCTGGTTGATGAATATAAATAAATCTCACATCAAAATCACTATCTTTAGACTCGAATCCCCAGCCACGACTTCCTGATTCTACAGCATATAATATTTTTACATTATTTTTTTCTTCTATACTTTTTAATTGAGCTTGTATTATTTTCTCCATGAATCTAGTTTCGCCCCTTCCTCATTTGGTATATAAAAAAGTCTTATTATATCCCAATACATTTCTATAAAATTTGTATCCTACATACTTTTTAAATTTAATTCCTTTATAATAATATATTAATTTTCGCTTTCCTAACCTTGAGCCTTAAAATTATAAATTGGTTTAATTATTTCAATAATATCAACAGTTTCAGAAATATTTTGAAGTATTTCTTCCTTAGGCTTATATACCATTGGAGCTTCATCAAGTGTTGCTTCTGTAACTGAAGTTGTAAAAATTCCTTCCATTGAAGCCTTAAATTCCTCTAAATTAACTTTTTCTTTTGCTTTAGTCCTGCTCATAATACGCCCTGCACCATGTGGTGCTGAATAATTCCAATCTGGATTTCCTTTTCCTATGGCAATTATACTTCCATCTCTCATATTAAGGGGAATTAACACTTTTTCTCCTTTATAAGCTGAAATACTTCCTTTTCTAATTATATTGTCTTTGAAATTTATATAATTATGTGTAGTCGAAAACGCTTCAAATTCATCAAAGCCTTTTCCAAGAAGCTTCTTTAATATAATATCTGCCATAGTGTTTCTATTTAAAACAGCATATTCTTGACATATATTCATATCATTTAAATAATCTGTTCTGTAATCTCCACTTAAAAAGCATAACTCTTTTGGATAGCTTGGCATTAGGTCATTATATAGTGCTTCTAAATCCTTTAAAGCCTTTTGAATTTCCTTTCTACGTCCATCTGCTTTATATTCACTAATTATCTTATCTCTCTTTACAAAATAATCTCCCTTACCACTACATAAATCTATAGCTAGATTTTGATAAATGTTAGCCACTTGCAATCCTAAATTTCTACTTCCTGAATGTATTACAAGATATTTAGTTCCATCAGCACTTTCATTTAATTCAATAAAGTGATTTCCCCCACCTAAGGTACCAATACTTCTTTCAAGCCTTTTAGTATTCTTCAAGCTTCTATGGCATTTTAAATTTTGGAGTTCTGAAAATTTAACGACTCTTCCTTGGTGGACATTCATTCCTGATGGAACATATTTATGGATAATATCATCTAATTTTTCTAAATCTATTTCTATTTTCCCTAAGTTTATAGTTAACATTCCACATCCAATATCAACTCCAACAATATTGGGAATAACCTTATCTCCTAAATCTGCTGTAAATCCAATAACACAGCTTGCTCCTTTATGAGTATCAGGCATTATTCTAACCTTGCAGCCCTCTACAAAAGACTGATTACATAATTCTTTTAATTGTTCAATTGCTTCTATTTCTATATTATCTGTAAATACTTTTGCAGTATTATATTTTCCTTTAACTTCTAACATATATTAACTTTAGTGATATGCAGCATAGCAAATACACCAATCACTAAATCTTCACTTCCTTCCAATATTTATTCTAACTTTTAATCTACTCTCCATCCTAAACGTGCTCTCTTTGTAACACTTTGAATACTGTTTACTATTTCATCAAATGCCAATAAACCTGATCCCAAATAACCGTTTGGAGCATTAACTGCCTTAACAAACTCATTAAAAAGTGAGTTTAAATCATATATATTTTTTCCTTCAACAACATAAACATTTTTCATAGAATATACACTTCCCCTATATTTCTATATAATTGATTTTAATTCTTCCTTAAAATAATAATCCTCAATTGTATCTTTTATATTACTTAGGCCATTTTCCACATTTGGTATAAATTCTAATATCTTTTCAT
Source organism: Clostridium sp. C2-6-12 (assembly GCF_009928485.1). Classification (GTDB taxonomy): domain Bacteria; phylum Bacillota; class Clostridia; order Clostridiales; family Clostridiaceae; genus Clostridium. The sequence continues at coordinate 19,550 of NZ_JAABNP010000030.1, forward strand.
TCCAGCCTGCAATTATATTTACTTTATTTCCTTTAAATTGCTGTGTGCCATAGCCTAAAAGATCAATTGCATGTACCCAAACATTAGGATTTACTTTCTTTCTATATTCATTTATATAAGCTTGACATACTGTATCATATCCCCTATTTATCTCATTGTCTGATAGAATTATTATTCTATCTACATAAATCCTATTTTCTAGTAAATATCTTATTGGAAGCGACAGATCAGTACCTCCCCATGTAGGTCTTATAGACTTTGCATTCGATATTATTCCATTTTGAGTTGCAAGCGGTGTTAATTTAAAGCTAAATTCAAAGGTGCTTGTTATTGCTTCATCACAGATACTATTTGCAATGGACATTAATACAGTACCGATTTCAGCACAAGTCATATCACTTTTTGCACTTACTCTAGAACTCATAGAACCTGATACATCAGTAGATATAAACGTCTTACCACTCAATCTTTCTATATTTTTTGTAGAATGTTTAATTGCTTTCTCTAATACATCGTAAATCTTTGATGTTCCTAATCCTTCATTTGATAATACATTAAAGGCTGAATAATATCTAAAAGGTAGTTGCTTGCTCTTTTTAACTCTATTTTCATTTTCTAAAACTTCATATACCTTATTAATATTATCAGGTGCCGCTTTAATAATATTTCTCAAATTACGAAGAATAGCCATATAACCAAGCTTATTGCTATCAATTAACTTTTCCCAAGTAATCTTGTTATTTCCTTCGCTTGAAAGCATTGTTTCCCAAGTAAAAGGTGTTTTTAAATTATCTTCAAGTAATCTCTTAAACATATCACTTTGTTCATTTGTGCTTGGCTTTGGATGAACTAAATTTACTATGTCCTTAAGTTTAATTTCTTTTGCTCCATTATATTTTCCAAGAGAAAATTCATCAAATCTCAAGAAACAATCTGCTATCCCTTTCTTTAAAGAATTTGGTATTGGCTTTCCATATACATTTAAATAGCAGCTTAAGATTTCTGACATATCATCAACTCTTTCAACTATTTCATTTAAAACTCTTCTAACATATTTCTTGCCTTGAACATCATGAGCAAGTTCTGAAACCATAACATGAGAAATACTTCTTAAATGAATTTCTTTCCTAGCATATATAGCTAAATTTGCTACAAATTTTGGATCTATCTTAATAACTTTTCTTAAATCACTAACTATCTCTACAGAATTATCTCCATAATATTTCCCTTCATTAAAGAAGCTAGTTAAAACTTCAGTTATTAGTTTTTCTTTTAGTTCCATTTTAAAAGCCACATGGCCTTCATGATTTTTTATTGTATTCTTAAAAATATTAAACTTTGACATTTTAATTTGCTCCTTTCAATTTTGAAGTTCAATAAAATTTTGTTTTAGGTGATTTTATTTTTTTCACAATAAAGTTTTTAAATATTTACTTAAAGGGAGAAAGACGAAAAGTGTTAGCTGCAATCATAGTTGCAGCAAATTCAATTTATTAATCCCAATAACGAAGTAACACTTTTCTGCACTGCCCTTATTTTAATATGGAGAAAAAAGCTATTTAAGTATTCTGGTAGTGTGTTATCCCTTCTACTATACATATTGAAAATATGCAATTGGATTCGAACCAATATTACTACCCCTGAAACGAAGTAACTTAAATATACACTGCCATATCTTTTTACTATCAATGAAACAATTTTATAAGGAGAAAAACTATTTAAGTATTTAGTGCTCTACCTACTGAGCTACTCATAATTTTGAAAAATTATGAGATTGGAATCGAACCAATGACACCTACGTTAACATCGAAGTAACTTAAATATGCACTTCCTTATTATTTTGTTTCCTGACTACAATATTTATTATATTCTTTCTATAATTTTCTTACAGACAAAAAGTTTGCATCTTTTGGATGCTAATGTAAAATTTATCATAATAAAGCTGGCACTTCTTTAATATAAGTTAATACCATATTAAAAGAAAGATACCCAGAAGCTATTTATAAAAACTTCTGGGTATCTTCAAACCTTAATGCCATTTTAATCTTATCAATAATATTCTCTTTAACTCTATCAGGTGACTTTACTTTAACATATGGTCCTAAGGACATTATTTTTCTTATAACCTCATCTTCTTCAAAGGTATAATAATAGATATCTATTTCATATTTATTTTCTGAAATGTTCCTTGAATTTCTTTCAAATGAAGAAAAACTCATAAAACATCTTTCCATAGCTCCCCTAATATCTTCAAGCTCAATTGTGATTGGAATTTCTGAGTATTTTTTTTCTTTTAATATCTTAAGTACATCTTCTCTTTTTATTTTTGAATTAACATCTTGTGCTATTTTAACTTCCTTTAAGGTATGCAAATTAACCAATATAGATCTATTCTCTTCTAAAGAATATAGAGATGCTCTAAATTTATCATCTTTTAAGGAATACTCAATTCTAATTGGAAGTGCTAATTGGTTATTATATTCATTGCCATTCTTATCTACATTAGAATATAAAATAGGCTTCTCATTAATTATTCCTTCTAAAATTGTATAAAAATCCTTACTTATTTTTTCTAAATCAATGTCAAAATCACTTTTTACTTTGTTTGTAAATTCTATTACTTCATTACTTCCCTTTTTTACATCTATCAAGGCTGCTTCCAATTTTTCTAAGGTTTCTTTTCCTAGTAAAGCTTGTACTACCGATTCTTTAATCATTCCATTAAGCCAGGATTTTTCTAGCTTTGAAAATCTAACTTTAAGAGGTATACTATCTTGATTATTTAAAATACTATAATACTTTCCCTCTTTTTCTTCCAAGAAATTAAAATTATCTATTTCGCTATATTGATTTAAAAGCATTCCTTCAAAAGTTTTAAAGTCTTTTCCTATTATTTTCTCATCATATTCTTCTTTTTCAATAAGCCTTATAATTTCATCTTTATAAAGTCCATTCTTTGCCAGATTCAAAATTCTAAATACTAAATGAAAATATTTATTTTTATATTCATGAAATAACTCCATAATTATTCAGTATATCCTCCCAATCCTTTTTTATTTTTCTATGAAGATAACTAGGCGATATAACCCTTAAATAACCACCATATCTCCTTATCCACGGAATCATTTCCCATGCATCATTTACTGTCTTTTTAAAGGAATATGTAGTATCACTTATAGCCTCACAAGTACACTCCCCTAATTCACCTTTTATCTTTTCAATTATATAATATTCATTTAAGTAATTAATCTTAACTTCAAATTCAACTTCTTCATATGGAGCATCAGTGTTATGAGGCACACTTGAAAAACTTTTTCCCATAGCTAACTTATACTTCTCTTCATATTTATCATAATTGAATCTTGTTTTTAAAATCTCAACATCATTCTTCCTATCAAGCCTTGCACTAACGCATCTCCCATTATTGGTAAATGAAAAAACATAAACCCTTCCACATTCAATATCATATCTTAGCTTAAAAGGTCTAATCACTTCCTTATCATACCTTTTTATATGTTTAGTTTTACAACTATTCTCAAGTCTTATCTCATTTCTATTTTCAATTGCTGTCATAACTTTCAAAATCAATTCTTCTTCAATTACAGGATGAAAATGCAAGTTTTTATATTGAAAACAATTATTATCCTTTGGTATTATGTTTCGTTCAAATTCCATATAATCACATAATGTATCATAAAAATAATGACCGCTTACGTTAGGAAAGATAATATTCTTATATAAGTCTACTATATAGTAAAGCTTTAGAATTTCTTCATCATTAAGTTCTTTTAGAATATCCTCGGAAATAAAATACTCTTTAACTCGTCCATTTTTTTTAACTGATACAATTTCCATAGAGCTTGATAATTCATTTAACTTTCTTTCTATAGTTTTACTGCTTATACTTTCATAATCAATTAACTCTTTACTTACCAATTCATTTTCAATATCAGAAAATGTCATAGGTTCATTTTTATAATTTAAAATTAAAAGCAAATAATAATATAAAGTAATATCAGAACGAGTAAAACTCTTACTTAAATATGTATTTATCAGAAAATTTTTTGTATTCGAAATATCATCATAGCTTAAACTTAATAATTTATTCTTTCCATCTTTATCTATTTTAATAAAATCCTCTTCTATGTATTGTTTAATTCGACGCATCTCATAACTAACTTTTCGTAAGCTACCATGATTCTTATTTTCTAAATCACCTTTTGAAAAACATCCATATAAAAAAACATCTCGCAGTATTGAACGTATTAAATCATAATGCTTAATAAAATCTGGAAAAATATAAACCACTCCTCTACTTGGTGACTGACCCTTGGTAAACTATACCATGTATTAGCCCCTTGATTAATGTTTCTACTTCATTTAAGATAACACTTATTATAACATAACTTACAAAATATCACACATCATATGCATATATACAGTCCAAGTTTTCCTTTTTTATATTCAGCTGCTGCAAAATCATCATAAGCCCTCATATTCACTATAAATATGTACATATTTTCATAGATTTATATATTCCTATGAAACTATAAACATATTTTCCTATGAACATAGTTTTATATAAAACAAAAGGTCTACCACATTTAATATATGTCAGCCTCTTCAAATAAAATCTTCTTTTAGTGTTTTTTTAGCAACTTATAAGTACTATTATTCAAAAAATATTTCCATTACTGTAATTATTAAATATAAAAAATAACAAGTCCCCTACATCATATAGTTGAACTTGTTATTTTCATAGTTTGTTTATATTTAGGTTTAATTCACAATCAAAATAATAAACTAATACCATCATATATTTGTCTATTATTTTTTCATGTGATTAACTAGAGAGCATATTAATTAAATATTATCTAAGCATCCATCCTGAAATTACCATCATTTGAACTTCTGATGTTCCTTCATAGATTTCTGTTATTTTGGCATCACGCATCATTCTTTCAATTGGATAATCGCTTGTATATCCATATCCACCAAATAATTGTAAGCAACGATTAGTTACATCAGTAGCATTTCTAGCAGAAACTAATTTTGCCATAGCTGCTAAATGTGTGAATTTTTCGTGATCATCCTTTGCACATGCTGCTTGATATACTAAAAGTTTCGCAGCTTCTGTATTTGCACGCATTTGTGCTAATTCAAATTGTGTATTTTGGAATTGTGCTATAGACTTTCCAAATTGAACACGTTCCTTAACATATTTTACAGTTTCCTCTATAGCTCCTTCTGCAATTCCAAGGGCTTGTGCAGCAATACCAATACGGCCTCCATCAAGAGTTGCCATTGCAATACTAAAGCCTTTGCCTTCTTCTCCTAAAAGATTTTCTTTAGGTACTATACAGTTATCAAAGAATAATTCACAAGTAGAAGATGCACGAATTCCCATCTTTAATTCATGACTTCCAACCGAAAAGCCTGGGAAATCTTTTTCAACAATAAATGCTGAAATACCTTTTGTTCCTTTAGTCTTATCTGTCATAGCCAAAACTATATATATATCTGCATATCCTGCATTAGTGATAAATATTTTGCTTCCATTTAATATATAGTTATCTCCTTCTAGTACAGCTGTTGTCTTTTGCATTGAAGCATCAGTTCCTGCAACTGGCTCTGTTAATCCAAAAGCACCTAATTTTTCTCCTGAAGCAAGTGGTTTTAAATATTTTTCTTTTTGCTCCTCTGTACCATATGTGTAAATTGGTGTTGCACAAAGACTTGTATGAGCTGAAACTATAACTCCTGTTGTAGCGCAGCATTTAGATAATTCTTCTACACATTGTATATAACTTAGTGTATCCATACCTGCTCCGCCGTATTCTTCAGGAAATGGAATCCCAAGCAAGCCCATTTCAGCCATTTTAGCTACATTTTCTTCTGGGAATCTCATGCTTTCATCTATTTCTTTAGCAATTGGTTTTACTTCATTTTCTGCAAAATCTCTATACATTTCTTGTAATTGTTCATGATTTTCATCTTGTTTAAAATTCATATTAACTTCCTGCCTCTCTCTTTTTTGTTCCTTTTTTATTTTGCGAAATATCAACCGTATTTATATAAATTATTTTTTACCCCTCTATTGGACAGCATACTTTACCTGGATTCATAATAGAATTTGGATCAAAGACTTTTTTAATGCCTTTCATTAATTCCATATTTACATCTCCAATGCTATCTGCTAAATAACTCATCTTTCCACTACCAATTCCATGTTCTCCTGAAACAAGTCCACCGCATTTTATTGCTTCTTCGTAAATGATCTTAAAGAATTTATCAACTCTTGCTTTAAATTCTGATTCTTCTAAATCATTGCTGCATTGGTATATATGAAGATTTCCATCTCCGGCATGTCCAAAACTCTTAATTGTTATTCCACATTCTTCCCCTGCTTTATTTACAAAAGCAAGATATGGAGCAATTTTGTTAACTGGAACTACAACATCACATTCATCTAATAACTTTGTTTCTGCCATAATTGCTTCTAAGAAACTAGAACGAGCTGCCCATGCATCTTTTATCTTTGCAGGTGTATCTGCAACAAGAACATCAATTGCTCCAGCCTCTAGTACTATTTCACTTGCTTGTTCAATAAGATCATTTAATTCATCTTCATTACTTGCATCTATAGTAACAAGTAAATAAGCATTTGCATTCACTCCATCAATTACTTGTGGGAATACACTCTTTCCAATATATCTTTCACTAGCTAAAACAATTTCTCTTTCCATAAATTCTAATGCTTGTGGATTCATATGCTCCATTTTAAATTTAGGAACAGTAGAAATACAATCATCTAAATTTTCAAAAGGAATAATCAAACTAGCTACTACCTTTGGTGCTGGCATTATCTTCAAAGTAAGTTCTGTAATAATTCCAAGTGTGCCTTCTGAACCAATCATTAAATTTAAAAGGCTGTAACCAGAACTTGTTTTTGATACTGTAGCTCCGAAATCTGTAACTTCTCCTGTTGGAAGAACTACTTTCATTGCACGTACATAATCACGTGTTGCACCATATTTTACAGCTCTCATTCCACCAGCATTTGTTGCTACATTTCCACCTAAGCAAGCAAACTTTTCACCCGGATCTGGAGCATATAATAAGCCTTGTTTTGCACAATCCTCTGCAAGATCATTTAGTAAAACACCAGCTTCTACATGAACAACAAAGTTTTCCATATCATAAGAAAGTATTTTATTCATCTTTGTAATATCTATTAAAACTCCACCAAGTACTGGAACTGCTCCCCCTACAAGACCTGTTCCTGCTCCCCTTGGAGTTACTGGAATCTTATTTTCATTACATATCTTCACTACCTTAGAAACTTCTTCTGTAGAATGTGCCATAAATACAACTTGCGGAGCCTTTTTCCCATAAATAGGCATTTCATCATGACAATAATCTTCATTAATATCATCACCTGTTAAAATATGCCCTGGAGCTGCCTCCTTTAATTTGCTAATTAATTCTTCTGTCAATTGATTATACTCAGCCATAATACTCATTCCTTCCTAACATAATCAGTATAAAAATTCATTTACAGTTAATTGCCCTAAATTGTTCCTATAAAACATATAATTCCAGCAACCACTATATAACATACAAAATATTTAAATACACATCGTAAAATTTTACTTTCTGAGCCAGATTGATTAATTGCGCTGGCACCAATTGCAATACTTTGAGGACAAATCATTTTTCCTATACCTGCACCTAAAGTGTTTGCAGCTCCCATCCATGCTCCAGAAAGTCCAAGATTTTGTGCTGTTTGCGCTTGCAAGCCTCCAAATAAAACACTAGTTGATGTACCTGAACCTGTCACAAATCCTCCAATAGCTCCAATTAATGGTGATATAAGTGGATATGCTCCTCCAGTAACTACAACTAAAAGACTTGCAATATCTGAAATCATTCCACTATAGCTCATTACCTTTGCCGTTGACATAACTGCACAAATTGTAGCAATTGTTTTCCAGTTTGCTTTTAAGGTACCTTTTAATACATCAAACATAGTTGATATTTTTGCTCCTTGAATTAAGCCTCCAATAATTGCAGCGATAAAAATAATAACTCCTGGAGTATTAATCCAGCTAAAAGTAAGTGTGTTTCCACCTTTACCAGCATATACGCTTGTACTGGTTTTAAACACTGCAATAGCATCATGAATTGGTGCACATAATGTAGACGTGAACATTAGCATTAAAAATATTAAAATAAACGGACACCATGCCTGCATAGCTTTACTAAGTGATAAAGTTTGCTTTTTTTGATTATCATTAATTTCAATGCAATATTCCTTTTCAGGTTCTTTGTTAAAGATTTTAGCTGCAGCAACTGTACATATCATACAGCAGATAGACCCAACTATATCAGGTAGTTCTGCTCCAACCACTGTTGCTGTAATATAAGCAGGTACTGTAAATGATAATGCAGAAATTACTGTAATAAGAAACACTCCTTTTAATGCTTTTATTCCGCCACCTACAATACATACCATAACAAATGGACTGATAAAAATAAGAGCGGCTTCAATTATTGCTGTATTAGCAGCCAAGGTATTCGCTGCAATTCCTGTCACTGCTGAAGTTGTTACAAGTGGTATTCCAACTGATCCAAATGCAGTTGGTGTACTATTTGCAACCAAACATGCTATAACTGCTGAAAATGGATTAAGTCCAAGACCAGCAAGCATTGATGCTGGAATAGCAACTGCTGTCCCAAAGCCCGCCATTCCCTCCATGAAATTACCGAATCCCCATCCAATAATTAATGTTAAAACCCTTTTGTCCATGGAAACTCCAGCTAACATTTCTTTTATAAAGTCCATTGCACCTGTACGTAAAATCAAGTTATACGTAAATAAGGCTGCAACAATAACTAAACAAATTGGCCACAATGCGTTAAGTATTCCTTCAAGTACTCCTGTCACAGTTGAAATCCCACTTAATTTCCAGAAGAAAACCGCTAAAAACATTGTAAGAACTAGTGCAATAGAACAAGCTTTATAACCTGGCATTTTTAACTTGCTAAGTGCAATTATGAGCCAAATTATTGGTATTATAGCCATTAAGAATTTAAAAAACAGCATTCTCTTATCCTCCTCTTATACACTTTTTAGGTGTACAACCCTTTCAAAATTGATATGCCCCCATATTATTATTCTCTTGTTTCTCACTTGCTAATCTAATACTGTTTTTACATATATTCCAATCCAATTGTTTTTTATATACTGCGTTTCTTATCGACTTATGTTCTACCAATAATTCTTCAAATGTACAAGTGTGAATTTATATACATTATTCTTCTTATTTCCTTCTACAGTATTTGAATTTATTTCAACATCTGCATCTCTCTCAACACTAAAGCTATCTACTGTGCTTTTACTTTCTTCATTTCCTCAATCATAACTGGCAAGATTTCAGTTACATTTCCAACTATACTTAAATCAGCCACTTCAAAAATTGGAGCATCTTCATCCTTATTAATTGCTACAATATATTTAGCTCCTGACATTCCTGATGTATGTTGTGTTGCTCCAGAAATACCACATGCAATATAAAGTTTTGGTGCTACTATTTTTCCTGATTGTCCTACTTGATGTGCACGAGAAATCCATCCACTTTCAATTGCTGGTCTTGTTGCTCCTACTACACCTCCAAGTACACGTGCTAATTCCTCTACAAGTTTGAAGTTTTCTTCATTTCCCATTCCACGTCCACCTGAAACAATAACCTCAGCTTCTTCTAAATTAACTGATTCGGAGATTTCTTTTACTGTGTCAACAATTTTTGCCTTAATTACCTCTGCTGGGATTTCCACTTTCTTTTCTGTAACAACTGCCTTTGAAGTATTATCTGGCTTTGAAAAGCTGCCATTTCTAACTGTAACTACAGCTGGCCCGTCCACTTCAATATGTTCTAAAACTGTTCCTCCATAAGCTGGTCTAGTATATATAACTTTACTATCAGATGTTTTTATTTCTATTACATCACTTACACAACCTAAATTTAGGCGTCCTGCAATACGTGGTGCAAGATCTTTTGCAAGTGTTGTATTAGCTAATAATAAAAGCTCTGGATTTTCTTCCTTAACAACTTGTACTAATGCTTCTGTCAAAGTATCACATTCTGTTGCAGTATCTATAAAAGTAACTTGAATTCCGAAATCTGCTACTGTATCTGCTATTGCTCTTTTACCAGCTACAACTACGGTTGCTTCTGCATCTAAATCTTTTGCTGCACTAATTAGTTCAAGGCTTCCACCTAATGCTTTTTCTCCATCTGTCTCAATAAACAATAATGCTTTCATACTTTTTGCTTCCTCCTTAATTAGATTGCCTTATCTTTTTTCATTTGCTCCATAGCAACACTTACTGCTAATAGTGCATCTTTCTCTTGAATCTTTATTCCAGCTTCTTTCTTTGGAGGTTCAATATATTCTGTGCAACGCACTTTTGCTTGTTTTACTTCTCCAATTTCTGCTGCTGTGTAAGTTTTAATAACCGCCTTACGGCTTGCCATCTTTGACTTTATTGTAGGATAACGTGGATCATAATCTGGTTTACTTACTGTTACTACAGCTGGGCAATCTAAAGAAACTACATTATATCCTTCTTCTGTTTCTTGATGTACCTTTATCCCATTATCATTTAAATCGATTTCAATTACGCTACTGACATATCCTAATCCTAACTTTTCAGAAAGCATAGCTCCTATTTGACCAGTTATTTCATCTGTAGATTCCTTTCCGCAAAGAATCAAATCAAATTTTTTTCCTTTTTCTTGTTCAAGCTTATGAATAGCATCTGTTAAAACCTCAGCTGTTCCCATAGCATCTAAATCCGCATATGAATCATCTTTTACACAAAATGCTTCCTTAGCTCCTACCGCAAGACAATTTTTCAACGTATTTATAGAATCCTCTGCTCCAACACTTAATACACTAACGTTTCCTCCATGAGCCTCCATAAAACGGACTGCTAGTTCCAATGCATATGTATCAAAGGCATTTGCCACTAAACTAACTCCTTTTAAATTAGGCTTTTTGATTTCTTTATCCAAATGGATTTCAATGGAATCATCTGGAACTTGCTTTACGCATAACAGAATCTGCATAATTTTTTCCTCTCCTTCACTATTTACATTAGCTTAACACTATTAACAATTTTATCCACAAACTTATCATACCATTTCATAATTGGTACTACCAGTTGACAAATTAATTATACCTTCCTAAATATTCCTTGTAAATAATAGTTAATATTTTAACAAACTTTGTTTTAATTCACACATTTTCTTTAAATTTTGCTTATTAGAAAATAAAAAAATACTTGAATTATCAACATAAACCCTATTGATAATCCAAGTATTTTGATTGTGACTAATCATCATATCCATAAGCTTTTCTAATTAAATCAAAGTGCTCCTTCATGGCATTGCATACTTTTGATTCATCTTTGAATTTCAAAGCTCTAAGTAAATTTTCATGTATTTCCAATAAACTTTCTTTTGTATTCCCCTCATGCAAAATCTGCATTCTAGATTTTTTAATAAATTCATCCATAAGCTGAGATATAACATCTAGCATATTTATTAACAATACATTTCGTGAAGCTTTTGCAATTAAGTAATGAAACTTAATATCGAGTTCAAGACTTTCCTCTTCGCTTCCTGCTAAATACATTCTATCCATTATTGCAGTTAAAAGTGCAAGTTCATTATCTTCTATATTTCTAGCTGACAATTTAGCACATTCTAATTCTAATGTTTCTCTTAAGTCATACATTTCCTTAACAGAACTTTCCTGTAACATAAACATTACTGAAAGAGGCTCAAATAATGAATTGTCAAAGTTAGTTTTTATGTAATTTCCAGCTCCCTGCTTGCTTTCTACTAAACCAACCACTTCTAAGGCTCTTATTGCCTCCCTTACTGATGTTCTTGACACACCAATTAGTTCTGCCATTTCTCTTTCAGATGGTAATTTATCTCCCTTTTTAATTTCTCCACTTTTTATTTTACTTTTAATTTGTTCTATAACTTGCTCATATACTTTTGTGGTCTTATTAGGTTCTATCATATGTATCTCCCTTATTCCTTTATTTATATATATTACTATATCATAATTTTTTAATACTCTTAAATTAAAAGCATATACTTTAAGCGAAATAATTATTATACACCTAAAATACATGCTTTTATGAAAAAGTAAATGTAACTATTTATGATAATTTTGATTTATATTTTAATTCTTTTATATTCATTAAAACATATATATGTAAATAAAACTATTAAGTCTTCTATGAAATTTAATTAATATTAGTCACTATAATCAGTATCATAAGTTATCATAAATGTAAAATCCTCATATTTCCCTTTAAGTTCTTTTTCTATATTACTTCTAATTTTTTCTGGATTATCTGCTGCAAGATCTATTACCACATCGAAAGTCACAAGCTTTCTTTCTTGAACTATATATAATGCATGTATTTCTAACAAATACTCATAGGACATTACTATTTTTCTTATATTTTCTGACATTTCAGAAGTTTCATCATCTGAGTTTACAATATAAATACCTATTGTTAAAAAAGTGTCATACTTTTTCATTATGGCTGATTGAATTCTTTTTGTAAGTACAAATATCTGTTTTCCAGTTGCATTTTCATCTACTTCTATATGTATTGAGCCCGTCATTTTAACAGGTCCATAATTATTAAGTAACAAATCATAAGCTCCTTTTACACCCTCATAGCTCATAACATCTTCTTTTATAGCTTTAGTTAACGTACTACTTGGCCTCTTACCAAGTATTTCATCTAAAGAATCCATTATCATCTCTATCCCAGCTTTTATGATAACAATAGAAATAATTACACCAACATATCCATCTATTGTTACATTAAAAATAATTGATATAAGAACAGAAATTAAGGTTGCAGTAGAAATGAGTGCATCAAATGATGCATCAGCTCCTGATGCAATAAGCGCTTTAGAATTAACTTCATTTCCAACTTTTTTTACATAACGCCCAAGGAGATATTTCGAAGCTATCCCCACTAATATAATAACAACAGTTACTTTTGAATAGGAAACTTCTTCTGGCTTGAAAATCCTCTCTCCAGAAGAAATAAAAGAACTTATTCCTGCTGCAAGTACTATTGCTGCAACCACTATTGAAGTAATATATTCCATCCTTCCATAACCATAAGGATGTTTTTTATCTGCCGGTTTTGCAGCTAGTTTTGTTCCAACTATAGTTAATATAGACGATAAAGCATCGCTTATATTGTTTATTGCATCTAATATAATTGCAACTGAATTTGATGCAAGTCCAATTATGGCTTTAAATATAGCAAGCAGAACATTAGTACCTATACCAATTCCGCTAGTTTTCATAATCTGCTTTTCACGCTTTGACTGATATTCATTCATAAAATTTTATTCCTCCAACTATTTTTGTGCATTTTTATATTAATGCTAATCTAATTATTAGGCACAATCAAATAAATATCAAGTCTACAAAATTAGAAACATGATAAATTCCTTTAAATCTAGAAATCTTTCTTGGAAGTTGACTTTCATTTTATTATGAGTATAATCCTTTTATCATATTATAGATATTAATCAAATAGATAATAGCAAAAAAAGTGACTAATTAAGCCACTTTTTGAATTATAATTTCAAATACTAAATTTAAATTTTAAATTTCTATCCAAGCTCCATTTTCATCTACTGTATATCCATCAATTGTTGTATTATTTGCTAATGATCCATCACCATAAAAATAGTTTGTACCACTTACCCTCAAGACTTACCCAGCCTGTAGCCATTGCTCCAGTATGTGATAAATAATACAACTTTCTATAATCAACTTGCCTTTATCACTTTCAACCAAATAAATTTCCCCTGTATTCTTTTAATTTTATATATATTTGCTATTTGGTTATTACATAGTTCTGACAAAATTGACGTTATTCGCTCTCATTCTATCATCACTTGGTAAAAGAAAAGAAAAAGATTTTTTAGAATAAATAAAATATGCAATGAATTTGAGTTTTTCGGAATTCACATTTTTTTATAATTGTAAGTTTTCTTCTATTCCTTCAAATATTATTGTCTTAGTACTACCATCTTTTAAATTAATTTTAACAGGGCCATAGCCACCACATTTTTTTGAATCTGTATATTCAATTAATGTTATAGGAAATAGCTCATCTTCTGTAAAATCTTCATGGCTTTCCTTTGTAATAACCTGAGAAATCATTATATATGGTTCATAGCCATATTGTTTTTTACGTGTTAACTTACCATATACTATAATTGATTTTTCTGAATCTGGGTTTGTACCTTTACTACATATCATATCTATTTCATCAAAACCATCAAATATTGTCATTGCAAGCTGTTTTTCGTGTCCAGTAAAATCATGACCTTTTAATATGATTGCTTTAGCATTTTCCTTTTCTCTATGAATAACTTCTGTTCCATTGTCTGGGAAACCATAAGCTCCTAAAGTAAGGGTAACTGGTCTTCTATACAATCTAAGCTTATCAACTCTCATGATTCCATAATTCACAGGAAAATCTGCTAAGTTTACTGCCTGGATCCACATGGATTCTTTTGTTAAATCATAATTGAAAAACTGCCTACGATATAGTACTCCATCCTTTAAACCATGCCAGAAGGTTACATTACATTTTTCATAGGTATCATCTGTAATATCCTGCAAAACATATTGTTGAGCTTCTACATTCTTTGCTGGAGCCGATTCCCATGGGTATTTAGTATTAAAACATAACTTAGAATAATTCCACATACCATGTTCATCATTTATATTTTTTACAACCTTACCTGTACGCAGTATTGTCTCTCCGTTTGCACCATGATTGGTAAAACATAAGGCAGGTCCATTTAAAACAGTTTCCTTCACCTCATCCTTTGACAAGTTATCCCAAGTTCCATTGTTTTCTTTTGCAGTCCAAAAAGGATGATTTGCTGGAAAATGAAGACATAAAAAGGCTTTTCCAAGCCATAAAGTTGATCCTGCACAAGAATATCCCTGAACTAAAGGAGTAAACTGTCCATAAAATCCTAAAGTAGGCACTCCTTCATGCAAAACATCCTCTCTAGAGAAAAACTGAAGGAGTGAACCTGATGCAATACGTCTTGAAAGCCCAGGATCTGCTTTTGAATTTTTTAAAAGGAAATTACCATCAAAGGCACTGGTGCTTGCATTTCTATAAATATTACTTCGTCCCCACATATTAGTAAAGCCATCTTTATCGAAGAAATCACCATAGGTTTCCATTAATTTATTAGAGTTTTCTTCAATTTGTTTTGCAATGTAAGGTTCCTTTTCGTAGCCATACCACTCATTCCAGATAGGCCCATATACATTAAAAGCCCAGCAAGAATAATAGTCAAAAGAGTGACCGTCACGGTACCATCCATCACCTGCGTAATAATTTAAAATAGCCTGTGCGTGGTCTAACATGATTTCTTCATCAATTTCATAGCCTTCTCTATATAAAAAGGCTAAATCTAGCATATTAAATAAACGCCAGTTTTGAGGAACCGTATTAGCATGAGCATAACTACTTAAAAAAGCAGCAATTTTATCCTTTTCTTCTTTAGTATAAGTATCCCAAATCTCACTTTTGCATGTCCAAAGACATACTACTAAAGCACAAGTCTCAACTGTTTGTTGAAAGGCTCTGAAAGGATCTTTGCTTTGGGTAATATTCATTAATTCAAAGAAGTCCCCTACATAGTTTGTATCTCCTTTTATACAGGCTCTTAAAACCTGTTTTTTATAATAATCTCTTATATTGTAGTTACAGATTGTAAGCTCCGGATTATTATGTATAAGCGGTGCCGCAATAAAGAAAGACCTTGCAAGCCCCTCAAAAATCTCAGCCTTTATCTCTAACTCATACAAGTCAGAAGATGAATTTTTATGAGGATAAGTTACCTCTGTTTCCTTTCTAGGCATAACAATTGGATCTTCAAAGGATTTAATATTTTGAAAAACTCCTGTTAATAAATACTCACCTGCTTCAATCCAGCTTTCTCTTGTTAACCCTGTATACGGACTAATTGAAAAATCTAATGTTTTTGGTTTAAAAATCACCTTTATCACTCCTTGTTATGAAATAAACAGTTATCTTTGCTTTAATTACTAAATTCTTAAATAAAATGCCTTTACTATTTAGCTCTCCCATTACCAAATAAATAATTCTTTACCAGTTAGCTTCCATACAGCTTCAATGAAATAATAGTCACCATATATAATTGAAAATTCATGCTCTTTATCATGAAAAGCAGCCGTACATTTTTCTAAAATATTATCATCTTCATCATCCCAATTACATCTTTTTTCAGCTAAAGTTTTTATTAATTTAAGAGCTGCCTTCTCATATATTTCACTATCTGATTCTCTTACTTGTTTTGCAATTTCTAATAATCCACATGCAGCAATTGCAGCTGCTGTGGAATCTTCATAAGTACAGTCTTTTGGCTGTCTGAAATCAACAGGTATAAATCCACTTTCTGGTATGTTTGCTATAAAGTAATTTGCTACTCTAATTGCTGTATTTAAGTACTCTACCTTTTGAGTATAAATATAACTTAATACAAATCCATATAATGCCCAAGCCTGTCCTCTAGTCCATGAAGAGCCCTCTTCATAACCCTGACCACCAAACGTTTTAACATACTCACCTGTTTCTGGATTGAATTCCACAATATGATTTGAAGAACCATCTGGCCTAATGAAATATTTTTGTGCAGTATCTGCATGAAGGATTGCAATTTGTTTAAAACGGGGATCATTAGTTTCCTTTGAAGCCCAATAAAGAAGAGGAAGGTTCATCATGCAATCTATAATTGCCCAGCCTGCAGTATTACCATCCCCACAGTCATTCCATGCACGTATAAAGGAACCTGATGGATTAAATCTTCCTGCAAGATTATTTGCTGCAAGTATACCTCTGTTTTTAGACTCAGGATTTCCTGTTAATCTGTAATTTGCAATTGCTGTAGGAAGCCATTTAAAACCATTATCATGGTCTAATCCTTGTGACTCCATAAGATTTTTATCTAATAGCGTTTCATTATTTTCTGCAATTTCCTTATACAAATCATTCTTTGTAGCATTATATAATTGCCACATTATACCTCCCCAAAAACCATTAGTCCACCAACATAGATTACTTTCTACCATGTCATTAAATCTACCATAAATAGTTGTATAAGGTATGTTTTTCTTATTTCGATTAGCAACAACTTCAGATTTTTTAATAATTTTTTCTACAATCTCTTCTGCCCACTTTAATTCTTTCATTTATGTTTTCCTCCGCCTCTTTTTCCAAGCTTTCTTTATAAGTATTTATATATTATTAAGCTGTATCTTATTTTGCTATAGATGTATCACGATACTCTCTTGGTGACATACCTGTAACCTTCTTAAACTGTCTTGAAAAATGAATCTCGCTTTCATAACCACAATTTTCAGCAATTGCATTGATTGAAAGTACAGACTGTAAAAGATAAAATTTAGCCTGCTCTATTCTTGCATTGATTACATCGTTCATACAACTTATCTGAAAGGTATCTTTATAAATGTGCTGGGCATAAGAAGTACTAACATTTAATTCCCTGCACATTCGATTAATAGTCCATTTTTCTTGAGGATTATTATAAATTTTAGCTCTTAATTCCAATAATTTTTGATACATAGGGTGCGATTTAATGGAATCGTTTTTATTTTGTATATGCTCAGATAGGCGATAGAGTAGTATTTTCATATAATGATCTAATACCTCATTTTTGTATGGACTTTTAGAATGCATTTCATTAATAATTAAATGTAATATCAGTGATATGGATGTAATATCATTTAAAACAACTGGCTCATTTAAAGCAATCTTCAGCTTTTCAAAAGGTGAGTCTTCTCTATCAAAATCGAAATGTAGCCAATCATTTATATATTCACCATTTTTATTTCTATAATCGTAAGGTACATTTTTATCAAACAAAACCATTGTTCCTGGAGGTGTCTCGTATTCATTTCCATCAATAGAAAAAGAAGTATCTGACTTTGTGATTATTAACAAATAATCTTTACTGCCTCCAGCACTTCGTATTACAAAATTCTGAGGATGATGATTATTACAACCTCCAATATTTACTTTCACCATATATTTCTCCTAATTAAATCCTTGTTTTTTAATACCCTATAGCTATTATCATTACAGTTTTATTTTACCAAACCATCTTAACTTTACAATATCCTATCCAACTATAACTTAACATATCCTGCTTTTTGATCTTTACTTATTTTTACTTTCTCTCTATTCTTCATAATCTCTATTTCTACTTTCCCTTCTGTAGAAATATTATTTTTATCCTTGATCTTTAAAATTATTGAAGTAAAAATAATTAATAGAAAAACCGCTACCTCTCCAAAATATTAATATAAATGTAATAAAACATTAAAATATATAATGCAAAAATAATCGTTCTTACAAAAAACGATATTGCCTTAGTATACATGAATTATTAATAAATTAATGATAAAAATTCAAGTTAGATGGGAATGTTATTATGAGTTAACTTAAATGGCTGGAAATCAGAGAATGGAAGTTGGTATTTTTATAAAGATAATCAAAAACAAAAAAACTGGATACAAAATAAAAATTCTTGGTATTACTTAGGTACTGATAGTAAAATGAGAACTGGTTGGATTAAAGATAATGGAAAAGTATATATACTACCTCATCAAGGATGCTACTCAGCTTATCAAATTAAGAATAATAAAGTAGTTAAAGAATTTAGGTGGAAAGATAAATATGGAGCACAAAGTAATAACTGGCGAAAATAAACAAAAATAATATTAAAGCTAATATATTACCATCTTAAATATATAAGTAACTCAATAAAAAGGAGTATCTTCAAATTTGAAGATACTCCTTATACATCAAACCCATTGACAACTGAACGTGCCAATAGTATAATATCATATTATAAGTATATGCTTTTATCATAACACATTTAAAAATAGAAGTCAATACTTTTTTTGAAAGGAGTTTTAAAATTGAGTGAAATTATTAATATGTTTGACAACACTTCACTAGAAAAACAGGTATTTAATGAAATTATTGAATGTAATGAAATCACACGTGATTATGGATTAAAACTTACTGAAGAAAATGTTAAAGAAATCATGAAAACAAGGAATATAGCTCTAGAAAAAAGCGGTAGAATTGAATTTAATGGTCAAATTATAAATAAAATTATTACTGTCTTTTCCGATTCACCATATATTTCACAGTATAACTATAGCGATACAATAAATGAGCTTGTTGAAATTTTTTATAATTATAAAAATGAAACTTTGGATTTTATAGGTGATGATGAACTTATCGAAATCATGAAGGACTATTTTGATAACTATTGTCAAGGCTCTTTGGAACTTTTAGAAGGAAAGGTTTTATATAAAATAGCTGACAATATAAGAAATGGTGTAAAAGATTATACAAATCTTGAAAGTGAAAAGGATTGATGAGTTGTGGCAAATTCCTATAGCATTGAAAAATATAGCTTCTTTTTAGAAAATAATTTTAGTGAAGATCATTTTTTTAAAGATCTTTTAGTAGCCTGCCATGAGAGAAAACTTTTAGATGATACAACTTTAAAGAGAATATCTTATGAAAGGCTTGAGCTGCTAAAAACACAATTAAAATATTACACTAAAGATGAAAGTAGCTCTGTTATGGTTGAAGTAGCAGAAAACTTGCTAAAGGGTATTGATTACACAATAGGTTTTTATTTAAAAACCCTTGATACTCTTGAATTGATAATACAGAATTTAAAGAATAATACCTTATCTCAAATACTAAAAACTGGTCGAGATTTAATAAAAAACACAGTAGAAGAAAGCAAAAAACTTTTAGAATACATTTTGAAAAATAAACTTAAGATTAATAATTACTCCTATGACGATACTATAGATCATGGAATTCCATTATTTTTTAAAGAATATGAGTATTTTTTCACTCCACATGAAGGTTCAGGTTCAATAGATTATCAGCTTTACATGGACAATATGAATTATAAAGGCATTGAGTATATAAGCAATTATTTAAAAATCTTAAACTTAGAAAATGAATTTTGCAGTAATTTTGATATAAATGAAATTAATGAGTTACTTAAGGGATATGATAAAAAAAGTGAAGAGCTTTTAATAAATGTATTTGAATTAGTTCTTATTAATTCATTAGGTTTAATTATTTGCAATAAATCCTTTAACAGCTTAAATCTTAGTAAATCTGATAGAGAAATTATTAAAAGTAAATTAGGAAAATTATCTTCTGACAAGTTACAAAGTGAACTTTTACAATGTGCTGATAAGTGCTGCGAGCTTTTAAGTATTGAAAACAAGGCTTTAATAAGCTATATAAAAAAATCCACAATCAAATTAACTGATTGGCTATACGAAAGCATCAAAGTAAATAAATTAGAAACTGTATTTATATCTTTTAAAGAAAATATAAACGAAGAATCCATAGAATATATAGATGGCAAAAAAATAAGCAATACTGCATTTAAGCATTTAAGTGAAAAAATCAGAGAAAGTTCTTCTATTCAAGATAAGATTAAATTAATAAATAATAATATTAGTAGTTTGGAAGATTTAATAGATATACTAAATGCAGAATGTTTATTTGGAGATGAATTTATTTCTCTCTTCAAAAACTTATCAAAGACTCACATTATTCTTTTAGCAAAACATATTTCAGATTTTAGTTTTAATGATAGTTATGAAAAAGAATGGTACTATGAATTTAAGAAATACCTTTTAAGTTTAAGTGAAGAAGATCAAAAGAACATTGGAAAGATTAAAGAAAAAATTAATATTATTTAAATGAAAGCGTCTAAGAATATTTTTAGTATTAAAGTTCTTGATTGAGCTTCCCACTCTTTTAATAGGTGGGAAGTTCAGTATTTCAGGAAAGTTCCCTATTGCAGCATAGCTGCTCTTTTTATATGTGAAAAGTTCCGTATTATGGCATAGCCACTCTTTTTATAAGTGCTTATTTAATCAAGTTCATGTAAAGCAAAGTTAATTATAACAGATGCCAAATGCTTTCTGTCCCAATGCTCTGGATCAGAAAGCGCAAGTCTTGTAGTTCCTTCTGTAAACATAATAAGTCCAAGTAACAAACGTGAAAGCGCAAGCCTTGCTCTTGCATATGGAGTAAATTCAATTTTTTCTTCTGCTCTAGAATTATATCCATCTATCAATCCCTTATTATCTTCAAGATACCCAAGATAATCTATGGCAAAAAAGTCTGCATAATAATCACCAAAGAAGCTTCTTTCAGTATCTATAAATCCTGCAAAATTACCAGCTTCATCAGCAAATACATTATTATCAAACAAGTCATAATGTATAAGTCTAGGAACTTTTACCTCTTCAAGAGCGCCTTCCCATTTTCTTATAAAGCGAAGTATTTTCGATAACTCTGGAAGCATATTTCCTTGTTTATCAGCATCTTCTATAAGAGTAAATATCATATCGTAATAAGCATCCTTCCAAGTATCATGCAAACGTACTTGAGTATATCCAAATTTCTCATTTTTAATGTTATGCATTTCTGCTAATGCTTGACCAAATTGATACTGCCAGTGATACATCTGCTCTTCATTTAACTCTGCATCACATAATAACTTTCCTCGAAGCTCGCTCATTATAAACCAGTGATTGCCTATCACTTCATGACCACTATGTATTATTTCAGGAATTTTTATATTGGTATGTTTTCTAATCTGTTCATACACCCTTAGCTCAACATCCATAATGCCTTTTTCATGTGTAAGAGTTATTGTTCCTTCGCTTGGTCCAATTTTAAGTATATACTTTGCAGCCTTTGTATATATCATATAAGCTACATTAAACTCTCCACCTGTTAATTCCTCTATTTTAATTAAATCCTTAATACCTGCTACTTCAAGCATTTTTAATAAATTTTCTTCGCTTATTTCTGCTTTTGTTCTTGAATGCATCTTAAAATCCTCCTTCAGTCATATTCAACATTTTATAATATTTAATAATTTCATCATAACACATTGGACTGGTGTACATTTCTCTAAAAAATATTTTTCTTTTTTCTTCTGTGAGATCATCTGAGATGTTTTTAAAAGTACTAAGACTGCTTCCATATACATATAAATTGGCTTTATAAAAAGAATCACCCTTTGATAGCTTTATTCGTTTTTCTATTTCTTCAGGTTCTGCTAAGATATAATTGGTTTTATAATAATTGACTACCTCAGATAAATTTTCTCCATTATTAAATAATATATAGCTATTATTTTGTACTAAATGATGTAAGTAATCCAGTAATAATTCTATTTCCATTTTTGAATCTATCTCATTTCTAAATACAAAATAGCATATAGATTCGCCTACTCCTTCAAGTTGAAAAATTTCAGTACCATAGTCCTCTTCACATCCACATACTTCATTTATATTTCCACTTAATATTCCATTTTTCCATGAATATAATTGAAATGCATGACCACATATTTCATGACTAATTGCATATTTCAAAGAAGTTTCATTTAAATAGCCTTTTATTAATCCTTTATTAACATTTAAAATATATCCATTTTTATCTATACTAAGACGATATTTATATGGAATATTCTCATCTTCAATAAATTTAATACCTACAGCTGCATTAAATTTTAAATCTAGATAATCTTCAGCTATTTTTGTTTGTCTATTTAACTCTTTGTTCATATATTCTTCTAATTCACACATATCTATATTCAGATTGTAAAACTTACTTTGAATTTCTTCTTTACTATATTCAATTCCCATTTTCATAAATTTATCTTTTATTACCTTGATTAATTGATCTATTTCCTTTTGTGATGTAAAGACTACCTCTGCACCTATTGTGTTTTTGACATATTCCTTATAATCAATATCTTCTTTTAATAAATTTCGAATATAATATACTGTTGAAATTAATTTTTTATACACATATTCATTTTCTTCTTTAGCCAAAATACTTAGTCTTTTATAATCATTTAGTACTTCAGATAAATCTTTATAATCTTTAGCTGTTTTAGTAATTACGTTTTCTTCACGGAAGGTATTTCCCAATAAGTTCCTTAACCCATGATATGCTGATACTATTTCTGAATATATATTTTTCACCATTCATATCCCCCATTCAAAAAAATATATTTGGGATCGAAATATATAAAATCAACCTTGTTTATTGATAAAAATACTATAATCCCCTTATTATCATTTCAAAATTCTCATACTATAATTCCATTTACTTCAATCTATTTTAATCATTATACTATAGATGCAACTTTCATATAAAGGTGTTTCATAAGAATAAATATCATACCGTAATAAACATGCTTCCACGTATTCTGCAAACGCACTTGTGTATAACTAATTTTCTTATTTTTAATGTTATGCATTTTTCCTAAGGCTTGACCAAACTTATATTTACAACTATACATCTGTTCTTCATTTATCTCAGCATCACATAATTGTCAATAACTTATTTTTTTATTTAAGCGGATAATTTATTAAGTACTGTACAAACTAACTTTGTAAAACCACAATGCTAAGGAGGTATTTTTATGCCAAAGGATAGCCAACCAGATAACAAAACAGCAAGAATGGAAAAATGTAATTATCAAACTCCAATAACTGAAGAAGGACATAACCATAATCCTAATGCAAAGCATAAGTCTATAAAGGACCAAGGCGTTAGTAGCCAACATTTCAACAGATTTGGCAACTAATATTTTAAACTCAAATTTTTAACCACTTTAGGATTCATCTTAACAATAAGTAGCATTTAACATATTCAATTAACAACAAAAAAGCACAATGCTTGTAGTTAAATTTACAAACAATTGTGCTTTTCATAAATTATAATTTATTTTTATTAAATAAATTATTTACATATACCTATAATTTCATCCCTGCATCTAGATAATGTTAATTTTCCTTTTTAAATGCATCAACTATACCATTTATCTTTAATATGATACATCCTAACTATCTACTATTTGTATGAATCCCAAGATCCGTTTTTAAATACCATTGAGCTTCCAGAAGTTATCGTCAATCCTTCTTGTCCTGATCCTGGATATTGATTATTTCCTTTATCGCTGAATATTACCTTTGCATCTCCAAAACCTTCTGGTATTGTGTAGCTATATAATCCATCACTTACTTTAGTCATAGCTGCTCCTGGCCATGCTGCTATTTTATTTCCTGTACTTTTACTATAAACATATACATATGGGTTACTCCAGTTATTTGTGTTATAGAAATATACCTTAGATCCAGTTGGTACAGCTTCTTTGGTATAAGTATAAGATTTTTTAGCTGTATTTGTTCCATTTGTAGCTTTTAATTCTAAAGTAATTTTATCTCCAACCTTTGCATCTTTACCTATAGTTATTGTTTGTCCATCTTTATATGCTGTTTCTGCTACACCACCAATTGAATAAGTTGAACTTGTTGCATTTTTTACTCCTAAGGTTAATGTTAGTGAATCTGTAAAACTGCAATCTTCTTTAGAAATTGAAACAGTTGGCTTTGTATCAATTTCATCATAAATTTGCCAAGTTCCATTCTTATATTCCATTGAAGCTCCATCAGTTATAGCCAATCCTTCTTGTCCTGATGCTGGATATTGATTATTTCCTTTGTCACTGAATATTACCTTTGCATCTCCAAATCCTTTTGGTATTTGATAGCTGTATAACCCATCATTTCCTTTAGTCATAGCTACTCCTGGCCATGCTGCTATTTTATTACCAGTACTTCCGCTATAAACATATACATATGGATTACTCCAGTTATTTGTGTTATAGAAATATACCTTAGATCCAGTTGGCACAGGTACTTTTCTATAAGTATAAGATTTTTCATTTATACTTGTTCCATTTGTTCCTTTTAATTTTAAAGTAACGCTATCTCCAACCTTAGTATCTTTACCTATAGTTATTATTTGTCCATCTTTATATGCTGTTTCTGCTCCACCATCAATTGAATAAGTTGCACTAGTTACATTTTTTGCTCCTAATGTTAATGTTAGTGAATCTGTAAAATCGCAATCTTCTTTAGAGCTTGAAACCACTGTGTTTGGTTTATCTTCATTATAAAGAACAGTTATTCCTGCAGGAAGATTACCAGAAATTTTTCCACTAGAAACAGTAAAGGTTCCTCCAGTGCTTGCATGATTAGTATAAGTGCCATCTGCTAGATTTGTTGTTGAATTTATTGTTGTTGCACCATCTAAATTAACGATAACTGCGCCCTTTGTACCACGTTCTATCATAGTTACATAGTTACTTTGTGGTCTTATATATTCATTTTCCCCTGCCATTAAATTGTGGAATTTGTTTACTGAAATTACATCTTTATCTTTCCAATTAGTATTTCCTGCAGCCCCCATATCCCCAGTTGTACTTGTAGGTCTATCAAAAAATAATGGCACAGAATCGGCACGTGCAGCTATAAGGGCCCACCCCATCTTTATTTGCCAGTCATTCATACTTGAGCTAGTTCCATTAAAGTTATTATTAGCATAAGTATCATGAGTTTCAACTTCTGTTACTAAATGTGAAGCTCCAACACCATTTGCAGAGTAATCTTTAGCAGAGTAAACATTTTTACTGCCACTATATCCTACTGCACTTCTTACATTATCCCCATAATTTGATGCTAAAACATCCATGTAATTAGTATATGAATTAAAATTATCTGCACCTCCTTGCAATACTTCTCCATAAACAAATACTTTTTTCTTCATGGATCCAAGAACATTAGACCAAAAGTCGCTTGCACCATTGCTATCACTTGGAAGCTCAATATGCTTTGCAGCATCAAATCTAAATCCATCAGCTCCGCAATCAATGCAGTCATTTAAATATGATATTACTTTATTTTGAACTTTAGCATTAGAGCTATTTAAGTCCGGTAGTCCAATACAATAATGAGTTACTTGCCATCTATTGTTCCAATCAGATACTTGTGTGTGATCATGCCAGCAATTTGGATCATTTAACAAATCTGGGTCAACACTTTTGCTTGGATAATACTGATCATTTCCACCGCCAGCATTTGCTGTATGATTTGCTACAACATCTACTATAATTTTAATTCCTTTTGCTTCTGCTGCATCACACAACTGTTTAAATTCTTCCCTAGTTCCTAATTGAGCATTACCAATTGAAAAATTAGTTGGTTGATATAAAAGCCACCAATATGAGGTTTTCTTAGTATTTTCTTTTGTTCCTTGGATAGGTGATACCTGAATAGAAGTATATCCTGCATCAGCTATAGCATCTAAATTATCCTTAATTGTATTAAAAGACCAGTTCCATGCATGTAATATTACACCATTTTCAATTGAATCTGCTAATTCCTTATTTTGAATATTTCTAGTTGAAGCACTAGCCATGCTAGCTGGTAAACTGCTAAATATTACTGTAGTTGCAACTAAAGTCATTGCTATGAGATTTCTTATATTTTTCTTTGATTTTGCCATTTTTATCTCCCCTACCTTATAATTTTTTATTAATTATTGATCTTCTTAATTATAAAATTTAATATACAGTCCTTTGATTCCCAGTGTATGAATTTCAAGCTCCATTATTAAATCTTTATGAGAAACCTAAGTAAACGCTTGCATATCTAAGTAAACGTTTTACGAAAAGCTATACTAGCAGTATGGGCTATGAAAGTGCTAAATAAAAAAGTTAAAAGTTCGTCTGTAGCTATAATTTTACATACATTTTATAATTCATTCTTCTCCCTCCATTAATTAATAAATTATATCCACGTATTCAAACGTTTGCATTATTATTTAAATTCCCCCTCCCTATAATTATTTTAATTGTTTACACAGATAACAAATATATAGTTAATATTACATTATTTGTACTATTAACTATATATTATTATAAGCCTTATACTTTTTCAATATTTTTCCTTATATTTCTAATAAAAAACAATTCTTTTGTAATTTATTCCAAATTTTTATATTTTTTTCTCAATCGATTGCATTAGCTTCTCTATATATTATTTAAACTAGTTCTTAAAACTTCACTCAATAGCATCCAACATCTATCTTGTTCCTGACATCATAACAAAGCAAAAAGACACTTAATTTAAGTGTCTTTTTGCTTTGCTATTTTTAAATAAGAGGGCTTCTTCTGTTTCATGAAGTTTATTTATATATATTTAACCTACAAATTAAATACTAAAACAAATAATTCCATTAATATATCTTAAATAATTTAACTGCTAATTTTGCAGCTTTATAGACAGGTGTTTCCAACTCTCTTCTTGCATTTTTTAATTCTTTTCTAATTTCTATATGTTGAGGACAATGCCCCTCACATTTACCACATTCAACACATAAAGAAGCACTGGTTGGATTTTTTCTAAGTGCTGTACACATAAGATATTCTCTTCTGCCATTTCTCTTATTTTCAGCATATATCATATTATAAGCATGAAAAGTTCCAGGTATATCTACTCCTTTAGGACATGGAATACAATAACCACACCCTGTACAACCCACCTTAACATTTCTATTAATTTCATTTTTCACTTGTTCTATTAATTTAAAATCTTCTTCAGTGAATTCACCTACTGTTACATTACTTGCAATCTTTATATTTTCCTTAACCATGTCCATAGAATTCATTCCAGACAATATACAAGTAACCTCAGGTTGATTCCAAAGCCAGCGAAAAGACCATTCTGCTGGAGTGTACTTTCTTGAATTTTCCTTTATTATTTCTTTTGCTTTCTCTGGAAGTAAGTTAACTAATCTACCACCTCTAAGCGGCTCCATTATGATTACAGGCAATCCCTTTTTATTAGCTGCCTCAAGTCCTTTTCTTCCTGCTTGACTATGTTCATCTATATAATTATATTGAATTTGGCAAAAATCCCAGTCATAAGCTTCTAAAAGGTCTATAAAAGTTTCAGTATTACCATGATAAGAAAAACCAACGTTACGAATCTGCCCTTTTTCTACCTTTTCCTTTAACCATTCTTCAGCTCCAAGTGCCTTTAATTTCTCCCAAGTCTTAACATCTGTAAGCATATGCATAAGATAATAATCTATATAATCAGTATTAAGCCTTCTAAGCTGCTCATTAAAATACTTTTCCAAGTCCTTTTTAGACTTAACCATATAATGAGGAAGCTTTGTTGCAATATATATTTTTTCCCTACAGTTATTTCTTTTTAAAATTTCACCAAAAGCAGCTTCACTTCCTGGATAAACATAAGCAGTATCAAAATAATTGACCCCATTATTTATAGCCTCCATGACTTCTTTTTCTGCCTTATCAATATCTATGCTGGCTCCCTTTTTAGTAAAACGCATGCAGCCATAACCTAATATAGATAAATCATTTCCCTTTTTGTCTTTTCTATAATTCATTTGCTGAGTTTTTTTTACTGCTTCCATTTTATAATCACCTCATTATAATAAGTGGTGACAGTCACCATTTAAACTTTGATAACTATCACCACTTATTATAAACTATTAGCTAATCACTTAAAACAAGAAATTTCTATCTATAAGATTATGAGGCTCTACATTGATATTTCCTATTAACAATTAAAGCTAATTTCCTAAAATTCTTCTATTTATTCATAGATTCAATAATACTTTCAGCTATTGAATCCATTAAATCTTCATCGCCTTCTTTTAAACTTGAATTTACTGACATCTCATTATCTAAGATTGTCATATCCTTCATGTCTTCTAAATGTGCTCTCATTAACTTAGCAGCTTGAGGAGCCCATGAACCATTTTCAATCAGAGCAAAAGTACGTTTTTGTAAATTTAATGCTTTCATATCCATTATATAATTAAGCATTGGTGGATAAACCTCTAAATTGTAAGTAACTGTGGCAAGTACAACATGGCTATATTTAAAGGTTTCAGAAATTAAGTAAGATACATGAGTCTTTGATACATCATACATAACTACATTTGTCATTCCTTTTTCCACTAACCTTGTTGCTAAATCAGTGGCAGCAGCTTCAGTATTACCATACATTGTTCCATAAACTATCATTACACCTTTTTCTTCTGGTTCATATGTGCTCCATTTACTGTATTTATCTAAAAGATATCCAAAATCATTTCTCCATACTGGTCCATGAAGTGGGCATATAAACTTAATGTCTAAACCTCCAGCTTTCTTTAATAAAGCTTGTACATGTGGTCCATACTTACCAACTATGTTTGTATAATACCTTCTAGCATCATCAATCCAATCTCTATCAAAGTTTACTTCATCGTTAAATAATTTACCATCTAATGCTCCAAAAGAGCCAAAGGCATCAGCAGCAAATAATATTCCAGCTGTTGTATCGAAAGTTACCATAGCTTCTGGCCAATGAACCATTGGTGCAGATACAAATACAACATTATGCTTTCCAAAGGACATATTGTCCCCTTCTTTAACTTGAATAACATTTTTATCTATATTAAAGCCAAATTGGTGCATAAACATAAAACCTTTTTCAGTGCAGATAATTTTTACTTTAGGATATCTTAGAACAATTTCTTCAATACATGCTGCATGATCTGGTTCCATATGATTAATTACCATGTAATCTAAAGGTCTGTCTCCAAGAACTCCTTTAATATTATCAAGGAACTGACGGCAAATAGACCAATCTACAGTATCAAAAAGAACTGTTTTTTCATCTAAAAGTAAATATGAGTTATAAGAAACCCCTCTTGGTATAGGATGGACATTTTCAAAAAGTGCAAGGCGATGATCGTTGCCTCCAATCCAATAAAGGTCCTCAGTTATTTTTCTAACACAAAACATAATATTAATCCTCCTTCACACTAAAACATTTTATTCCCAGTTATTTTAAAACTAGACTTCTATGAACATACCTTTTTCTTCACTACATAAAGGGCAAGTCCATTCTTCTGGTAGATTTTCAAATAATGTACCTGGTGCAATTTCTCCTTCTGGATCTCCAACTCCTGGGTCATATTCATAGCCACAGCCATTACAAACATAATGTTTCCATGTTGGAGTAACCTTCTTAGGAATAGCTCTCTTCATTTTCTTCATTGGTGGAGCTTCTTTCTTTGGTTCTCCATTGTCTAAAGCAGCAGTAAGTAAAGGAAGGATTTCCTTTAGGTCTCCAACTATACCATAATCCGCATTTTTAAATATTTTTGCATTAGGATTTATATTTATAGCTACTATTGTAGAAGCATCTTTTATACCTTTTAAATGCTGACCAGCTCCTGAAATACCGCAAGCAATATAAAGATTTCCACTAAACTTTTGACCTGACATACCTACATAACGATTTAGTGGTAAATATTTTAGTGTTTCAGCTACAGGACGAGAACATCCAACTGTTGCACCAGCTTGTTCTGCTAAGTCCTCTATAAGCATCATATTTTCCTTTTCTCCTATTCCAAGACCTGCACTTACAACCCTTTCAGCCTTATTTATAGGTGTATTCATAGGTATTCCCACAGTAAAATCATAGCCATCTGCCTTTAGAGCCTCAACAAGACTATTAACTTTCTCTTCTGAAGTTCCTTGCTTAAAGATAATATTTTTACGATATCCTGTTGCAGGTTCTTTCTTAGACGCACTAATTGGAGCTTCATTCTTAGGCATTTTGCCAATAATATGTGCAGCAATAACTACACGTTGAATCTCATTAGTACCTTCATATATTGTACAAATCTTAGCATCTCTATAAGCACGTTCTACTTCCATACCTTTCAAATAACCGCTTCCACCGAATATTTGAAGAGCATCGTTTACAATTTCTAAACATACATCAGATGCATATTGTTTTGCCATGGCAGCTTCCATACTATATGGTTCATGATTTCCTTTAAGCTCTGCTGCACTGTAAATAAGCAATCTGGCTGCTCTAAGTTTTGTAGCCATATCAGCTAGTTTAAATGAAATAGCTTGTTGCTGGCAGATAGGTTTCCCAAATTGAACTCTTTCTTTTGAATATGCTAATGCATTTTCATATGCACCTTGAGCTATACCTAGTGCTTGAGCTGCTATACCAATACGACCTCCATCTAAAGTTGACATTGCAATCTTAAAGCCATCCCCTTCTTTACCTAATAGGTTTTCCTTAGGGATTTTTACCTCATTAAAAATCAATTCTGCAGTAGCAGAAGAACGAATTCCCATCTTATCGTAATGTTTTCCAAAGGTAAAGCCCTCTGTTCCCTTTTCTACAATAAAAGCACTAATACCTTTTGTCCCAATATCAGGTGTAGTTACTGCAAATACAATGTAAATATCAGCTTCACCGCCATTGGTTATGAATATTTTTTCACCATTTATTACATAATGATCTCCATCTAAAACAGCAGTAGTTTCTGTACCTCCAGCATCACTACCTGCGTTTTCTTCTGTAAGACCAAATGCACCCAGTTTTTCTCCTTTTGCTAGTGGAACTAAATATTTTTTCTTTTGTTCTTCTGTTCCATAGGCAGCAATAGGATATGTACCTAAGGATGTATGAGCAGAAAGTATAACGCCTGTACCTCCATCAACTCTTGATAATTCTTCAACTGCAATTGCATAACTGATTACATCTAAACCAGCACCGCCATACTCCTTAGAATATGGAATTCCCATAATGCCCAAATCAGCCATCTTTTCAACTATTTCTGAAGGAAATTTATTTTCCTGATCCAACATAAAGGCAATTGGTTTAACTTCTTCTTCAGCAAAACCTCTTATTTTCATTCTCAAATTTTCATGTTCTTCTCTAGTTTTAAAAAACATAAACATACCTCCTCCATCAACCTATTTAACTCGCATTTCAAATGTATACCCTTAAGGTACACATTAATATTATACCTCTTCGGTATACTTTTCAAATTTATTATATCCTTATTCCTACCATATTAGTTAATAAAATCTTATATATGCTCTTCATGTAAACGTATATAACTTTTTTCTTTCATTAGCTATTAATAACTCACTTTTTCGTAGATAAAGAAAAAATATTATTAAAATCTAATAATTATCTATTTAAAAATTAAGTTTACTTTATTATATACTTCATATAAAAATTAAGAACAAAGAAAAAGTGCATTATCCCTAAAGATAAGCACTTTTTCTAAAATTATTATTTTTGCTTTGCATTTAAATATATCTTATGCTATATCACTTTCAGCATCTTCTTCATTTGTCTTCTTTGTCTTAAGTACTTTATAAATAACCCCAAGAATTATAAACCATGCTGGTGTTACAAATAAAGCTACTCGAGTTTCCTCATTTAGTGCCAATACAACTATAATAAAAGCAAAAAATCCTAAAATCAAATAGTTCATTAATGGATATAGTGGCATTTTAAATTTACTCTTTTCAGCTAGTTTGGGATTTACCTTACGATATTTCATATGACAAACAACAATTATTGCCCAAATATAGATAAAACAAAAAGTTGATATACTTGTAATTAATACAAATACCCCTTCTGGCATAATGAAGTTCAAAATAACTGAAATCAAAATTACAGCTGCTGAAAACATTGTAGCATTTGAAGGTACTTTATTTGATGTTAATTTCTTCATTGACTCAGGTGCATTATCTTCTTTTGCTAGAGAATAAACCATACGACTTGTGCTAAAAATAGCGCTATTGCAAGCAGATGCTGCTGAAGTCAATACAACAAAATTTACAATACTTGCTGCAGCTGCTATTCCCACTGCTGCAAACACCTGTACAAATGGACTCTTATCTGGATTAATTGAATTCCAAGGATATATACTCATAATAACAATAAGTGCACCTATATAAAAGATGATAATTCTAATTGGAATATTATTGATTGCCTTTGGAATAACACGTTCTGGATCTTCTGTTTCACCTGCTGTAAGCCCTACTAATTCAATTCCTGCAAATGCAAATACAACCATTTGGAAGGAAAGTATAAAACCACTTAATCCATTTGGAAATAAACCACCATGACTCCAAAGATTTGTAAAGCTTGATGTACCAGCATCTGTAGAAAATCCTCTTATAATCATAAAAGTGCCGATTATAATTAAGGATAAAATCGCAACGACCTTAATTAAAGCAAACCAAAATTCCATTTCCCCAAACAACTTTACTGCTGCCATATTCATAACTAATAAAATTATTAATACAATAAGACTTGGAATCCATTGAGGAACACTTGGAAGCCAGTATTGTATGTAAAGTCCTGCTGCTGTTAAATCAGCCATGCCAACTGAAATCCAGCAGAACCAATATGTCCAACCAGTAACAAATGCTGCTCCATTTCCTAAATAATCATATACGAAATCCACAAAAGAATGATAATTTAAGTTGGAAAGTAGCAATTCTCCAAGAGCACGCATAATGAAAAAACAAATTACGCCTGTAATAATATAAGCAAATAAAATAGAAGGACCTGCTAAATGAATCGATCTGCCTGAACCAAGAAATAATCCAGTACCAATTGCACCTCCAATAGCAAGTAATTGAACATGCCGATTTTTTAATCCCCTCGATAAATTTTCTTTCTCTGATGTTAATTGATCCATACTATCCCTCCATCTTAGTTAAAACACTTTAAATCTCATTTATCTAAAAGTATTTTGTCATTGGCTTATCACCATAGTCATTATTACTCTGGTGATATAAAATTTAATTTTTACTGTTAAATATTAATACATTTTTAACAAAGTTTCAATGTTTTCTTTATTTTTATACGAATTTTATATTAAAACAAAAGTTATTTTGTCATAATATTTTCCTAAAAATTATTTTTTATTCCTCAAAATACTATTTCCTAATATTTTATTTTCTTATTCTTCAACGACTTTTACCAGTTTTGTTTGTATTATATATTGGACTAATTTCTATAGCTTTAAGCCATACTTCGAAATATATATATTTACAATAAAAAAATCGTAAATTCAATTTTTTTGAATTGTACGATTTAAATTTTTATGATCTTTTACGATATTTCAAGCTTTTCGTTATATATAGTAAATCGGTTTTTTCCATTTTCTTTTGACAAATAGAGAGCTTCATCTGATTTTTCAATTAAAGCCTCTACAGTATTTCCATCATTAGGGTAAAAAGCAATTCCAATACTTGCAGATATTTTAACTTCAATATTATTCCCTATATATTTAGCATTAAGATTATCACATAGAAGCCTTAACTTTTCTTTAATTAGAGATATTGATAAACTTGGATTAAAAACACAGAATTCATCTCCACCAAATCTTGAAACTATAGTTTCTGATCCATTAAACACATCATTTATTTTGTTTGCTGTATCCTTTAATACTTCATCACCTACCATATGACCTAAGTTATCATTAACTGCTTTAAAATTATCTAAATCAATAAATATAAAGGTGCATGTACTTTCTTTATTCTCTTTAATGAATTTTTTAACTTTTTCGTAAAAGGCTGACTTGTTATACAATTCTGTTAATTGATCATACTCTGATTTTAGCTTTAAAAGAGAAAATTCTTTAACTATATGATCAATATCCGTAATTTTCCCGATAACTCTAACTATTTTACCATTTCTTTGTATGTAATTAAGCTTTATTTCACACCATATGTATTCTCTATTTTTTTTCATTAATCTTATTTGTTTTATAATAGATTGTTTATTAAAGGCCTTCATGTCATCAAATATTTTATTAATTAACTCTTTATCCTCAGGATGTATTTTTAAATCTTTTAATATATTTTTATTATAATTTTGAACATTAAAGGTCCATCCAAATTTTTCTTCAAATTTAGACGAACTTATTACTTTCTCATCAATTAAATCAAAATCAAAGATAATATCATTTAATTGTTCAACCACAATATGGTATCGCTCCCTCTCAAGATCTAAATCTTTTAAATATTTTTTTTGCTCTTTTGCTTTTACAATAAAGCAATAAAAAGCATCTAAGAGTGAAATTAATACTATTCCTCCTACAATCAATAATATGTTCTTATATTCACTTAATATATAATTACTTAAATTCAAAAACTTTTCTAATGGCGTGGTTTCATTAATATTATTTTTAACTTCAGCAAATACCTTTATATTATCAATAAAACTAAAGGCTATGGATAGACTGAATAAATAAAATATCTTTTTTATATTTTTTCTCATAATCTTCACCTCATAAATTATTAATTGAATATCGTTATCAATTAATTGCTTCCTTTTCATTTTATACAATGTTTGAAATAAAATCAACTCATAATTTTTTTAGCATAGAAACCATTTTACCATGTACAAAAAGCCCTAGCTCCATTAACATCTTCTATTAAACTAGCTCTAACTGAAGGTGAAATCATAATATTTTCTTTATTATTACAATATTGTTAAAGCTTTACCCACTTATTTATAAGTGCTATAATTTTAATGTAATGGTTTAAAAGTATACATCAAAAGGTTTGGGAGGGATTATTTATGGCAAAAATTATGATAGCACCTAGTAAATACATCCAAGGTAATGGAGAATTAGCAAATATTGCTGAATATGTTTCTGTACTTGGTGAAAAAGCCTTATGTTTAATTAGTGGAAGTGGGTTAAAAAGAGTTCAAGGAATCCTTGATAAAAGTTTTCAATCAAAAAATATGACAGTAAAGTATGATTCCTTTAACGGGGAATGTTCTATGACAGAAGTAAACCGTATCATTAAAATTTGTGATGAAAATCAATTAACTGTCTTAATAGGTATCGGTGGCGGCAAAATCATAGATACCATTAAAGCAGTTGGATATTATAAAAATCTTCCTGTAGTAATAGTACCTACTATAGCTGCTACTGATGCTCCTTGCAGTGCTTTATCAGTTATATACTCTGAAGAAGGTGTCTTTGAAAAATATTTATTTTTAAAGCAAAATCCTAATATTGTATTAGTTGATACTGGTATTATAGCTAAAGCACCAGTTCGTTTATTAGTTTCTGGTATGGGTGATGCCTTAGCAACATATTTTGAAGCAAGAGCTTGTGCTAAATCCAATGCTGGAACCTGTGCCTTTGGCACTACTACTATGTCAGCTCAAGCCTTGGCTAAATTATGTTTCGATACATTAATTAAAGAAGGATATAAAGCTAAACTAGCTGTAGAAGAAGGTGTCTGCACTCAAGCTGTAGAAAAAATAGTAGAAGCTAACACTCTTTTAAGTGGTCTTGGTTTTGAAAGTGGTGGTCTTGCTGCTGCTCATGCTATCCATAATGGTTTAACGATCTTACCAGCATGTCATCACATGTATCATGGTGAAAAAGTTGCTTTTGGTACCTTAACTCAATTAGTTCTTGAAAATGCTCCACTGGAAGAAATTGAACAAGTAATAGATTTCTGTATTTGCGTTGGACTTCCAATTACATTAAAGCAATTAGGCATTAAAGAAATTAAACCCGAAGAAATTATGGAAGTAGCTAAAACTGCTGCTTCAAAAGATGAAACAATACACAATATGCCTTTTAAAGTAACTGTCGAAGATGTTTATGCAGCTATATTAACAGCTGATAAATTAGGAAGAGATTATGTATTAGAGTAATATTTTTGTGTTAGTAACATATTAAAATTTTTATCAAATAATCTATTTATTATAAACTAAAACTGTTTTATTTTAGCCAGCGTATTAAACGCTGGCCTTCATTTTAACATAAAAATTATACATAAGTAAAAATAAGAGCTTACATTACATAAGCTCTTATTTTTACTTAATATTTGTCTCCACTTAAACACCTAATTTATCTAAATATTCTTCATAGCCTAATTCCTTCATTTTATCCATAGGAATAAATTTAAGTGCCGCTGAATTAATACAATATCTTAATCCACCTGCCTCTATTGGTCCGTCATTAAATACATGTCCTAGATGAGCATCTCCTACATTGCTTCTTACCTCTGTTCTTACCATACCATGACTTTTATCTACTTTTTCTTTAATGACCTTTCTTGTTATTGGCTTTGAAAAAGCGGGCCATCCGCAGCCAGACTCAAACTTATCAGAGGAAATAAATAAAGGCTCTCCTGTTGTTATATCTACATAAATTCCTTTTTCATAAAAATCATTAAATTCATTATTATAAGGTGGCTCTGTAGCATTTTCCTGGGTTACTCTATATTGTAATTCTGTTAAATTTTCTTTTAATTCTTCTCCTGATTTTTTAACATATTTTTCATCCATTCTATTACCTCCCTAAGACCAATTATAAATATAATTCCTCATTTAATTATATTATAACCATACAATATATAAATTATTTTACCACTTTTGGAAGTGTGCTAGCCCCATGAGGCATAAGATTAATTGTAATCTTATTACCTTTATCCTTATAGGCTATTTCAAGAGCCTCTTCTAAGGTTTTAGTCAAAATAATCTTTGTATTCTTAAGCAAAGCAGGATCAATTTCTGAAACTAAAATCAATTTATACTTTTCTCCAGTTTCACAGAAAAAATATCCAACATATTTTGAAATAGTATAATTTGCTCTAAGATCTTTTTCCCTATCAAGCATATTATCAAAGTTTAATATCATATCATTTATATCTTTAACTTCACCAATACCTTCATTGCACTTAGCAAGAACTATAATAGTCCCACCATCTACAACTGCTTCTTTTGCATTTATTAAAGTTTTTATCGATTGATATAAATTTATATCCTTGGGAGCTCCTCCTGCACTTGCTATAACTATGTCAGCTTTCTTTTTTATGTTTACCCCATCAATGCTATCTACAAGTTTTCTTCCTGCCTCATGAGCTGTTATATAATTTCCTGAAACCGCACCTGCAATATTACCATCTGGCCCCATTACTACATTAAATAAAAAAGAAGGCTTTACCATTGCTGCCCCTTGAAGCATATCATCATGAACAGGATTATCTATAATGTTACCTGAACATACACAAGCTCTTGTTCCACTTCCAAGACCTTCATTTAAAGAAAGAGAATGATTTGCAGATATTGTTTTAAATGATGAAATTCCAGGTAGTATAGATTTTTTACCTCCAGACCAGCCTACTAGAAAATGATAAATAATAGCTCCAGTTAAAACTATATGATCACACTCCATAGCCATTTTATTTACAATAACAGGTGTTCCATAAGTTGTCTCACCTAAATACACCATATTTTCTTCATCAAAGCAGTCATGATCATGTACTTCAAACCTTTTCGAAAGTTTTTCCCCAAGAAGTATTTCATGCTCTTTTCTTGTATGCTTTCTATGAGTTCCTTGAGCTGATATGAATAAAATATCTTCATCCTTAACTCCACCAGCATTTAGTTCGTCTACAATTTTATATAAGAATTTATAAGGTTTCTGCCAGCTCCTTGTAATATCTGAAATTATAATACAAACTTTTTCCCCTTCTTGTACTATATCTTTAAGCCTTTCACTATCAATAGGATTATTCAGTGCATCTGAGATAATTTCGTCTTCTGTTTTTTCTTGCTTAAAAGCATTGCTTTCAATTACTTGCAAAAGATTTTCTTCTTCAATAGAAGTCTTCATTGTCCCTTCCCCATAATTCATATAAACTTCTTTCATTTAATAGCCCTCCCAGTAATTAAACTATCAACATTTTTAAATATATATTGATAATTTGATAATATATATTGCTTATTTTTAATATAGTACAAATTTTATCCATAGTCAACAAATGCATCCAATTAGAGAGCTTAAAAATTAATAAATTGGTAACTGTCACCAAAATTAAAACCCTCGAAAGATCGAGGGCTTTATCTGCTTCATAATATAAATCAAATATTTAACTTTAACACAATTAAATTAAAATAAAATAAAAGGCATTACTATTCTTTAGGAATAAGCGTTTCATCGCCATACATAACTTCCCATTGATGACCATCTATATCTACAAACCTATCATAATACATCCAACCTTCATCTACTGGTTCCATATAACGTGTAGCACCATTTTCTAATGCAATTTTTATAATTTCATCAACTCTTTCTCTACTATCTACCTGTATTGCAATTAATACTTGTGAGGTAGAACCATCAGCTATTGCTCTATTAGTAAAAGTACTGAAAAGGTCATAAGATATTAGCATAGAATAAATATTTCCATCATTTAAAATCAAACACAAAGCTTTTTCATTACTAAATTGTTCATTAAAGGAAAATCCGAGCTTTGACCAAAATTCTCTGGTTTTTTCGATATTTTTAACAGGTAAATTAACAAAGATTGATTTTATATTTTTCTTTTGGCTCATATTTCTATCCCTTCCTTTCTTATACTTAGGAAAATATCAAAAAGACTTCCTTTTTACTTTACCATCCTTAGCTTAATCATTGACCGTTATATGCTTTTTCTAAGGCTGTTATATCGAATTTTTTCATTTTTAGAAAAGCCTCAGTTAAACGCTGCATTTTTTCCTTATCACCAGAATTAAGCATTTCATTCATAATCTTAGGAACAATTTGCCAAGACACTCCGAATTTGTCTTTTACCCATCCGCATTGCTCTGCTTCAGGCACTGCTGAAAGTTTATCCCAAAAATAATCAATCTCCTCTTGATTTTCACATTTTACGATAATGGAAAATGCCTCATTAAAACCGTATTCAGCATCAAAACCATTATCCATAGCAGAAAAAGCAGTTCCATTAAGTTTAAAGGAAGCATAATTTATCTTTGCTTTTGGTGATGATGCCTCTCCATCTCCATATCTACTGATTATTCCTATCTCTGAATTTTTAAATACTTCACTATAATATTTTACTGCTTCTTCAGCTTTTCCACATACTTCCTTAGTAAAAAGAAAGTTTGGAGTAATTTTTGGTGCCTTTTGCCCATCATCTACAAGCATAAGCTGCCAGGATAAGCCATACCTATCTTGAATCCAGCAGTACCACTTACTAAAGGGATATTCTCCTAGAGGCATTAGTTCCTGCCCTCCCTCAGACAAAGCTTTCCATTTTGCATTCACTTCTTCTATAGAATCACAAGCTACTATTAAAGATATTGATGGATTAAATTTAAAATATGGTCCTGCACTAATAGCTTCAAATTGTTGTTCTGCCAGTTCAAAACTAACAATTTCTGCATTTCCTGACGGAGTGTTTTCAATCACAGTCGTTTTTATCAATTTTGATTTGTCAAATAAACTAATATAAAACAAGGCAGCTTCTTTTGCTTCCTTATCAAACCATAAATGGGGAACTATTTTTTGCATATTAATCTCCTCCATATATTAAACTATGACTTATTATATTAACTTTACTTATTATATTTCTATTTCTTCTACATATCTTTTAAAATTATCTAGTATTGACTGCCAGCCTGCTTGCTGCATTTCCAGAGAGTTTTCACTTTCAGCTTCAAAGGTTTGAGTAACCTCTGTTTCATTTTTATGGCAACCAAATACAATCTTAACTTTTCTTCCATCACCAAGTGTATAAGCAATAGTATCATATAAAATTAAAGCATCATAAATACCCCAAAAATCAAATCCCATTGACCCATCTTTAGCTTCCATTCTGGAAAGAAATTTACCACCAACCTTTAAATCGTTTTCAGAAATTGTAGTATGCCAATCCTCTGAAGCATTGTTCCACTTTTTTATGTGTTTAGGTTCCGTCCAACATTTCCATACTTTTTCTACAGGCGAATTGACAATTGTTTTAATAGTTATTGATCGCTTTTCTGACATAATCTTCTCTCCTCCTTCATATTTTTATATATTATATAAGTATTTTACTATATTTTTATATTGTTTCCAATATTTTTATTTTATCCAACATTACTTTTAAACAAAACTATCTATATAAATTGTAAACTGTTAATACTCCTGTAAATCAAACAGCTTATTTTTTGCATAATTTATAAAAGAACGAAGTATATCAATTAACTTATATACTTCGTCCTCAACAAATTGGAAATCTTATCTACTTCCATATTCCAGTTTTATATTTCTTTTCTGTTTTAACAAACTTAAACAAACCAACAGCAAATCCTGACATCCATAGTGCAAAACCAATAAAATCATATAGGTCATTATCGGTTATTCTTAGTATTAGTCCAGCCAAAGTTGCCAATCCAAGAATGATATATGCTTTCCCTATAGATTCTGTATATTCTTTTATATCTTCCTTATTAACTTCTATCCTATTAATATGGCGAATTAAATTTATATTTTGCATTTTCCAAATAATTATACCAAATAAAATTATAAAACTACCTAATACAGCAATGCTATACGAAAAAATTTCTATCCCCATTTTGCAACCTCCTAAAATTTTTTTAATCACTTATTAATTATATATTATTCATATAATGATAAATAAGGGCTTATAAAACATAAACCCTTATTATTACTGACATTATCATAAGTAAATTAATACTTTGTTCAATTTACTGTGAATGCTAATACATATGTTGATTATAATAATTTTGAAAATTCCTCTACATGAGATTCTTCTTCCTCTATTAATGTGCCAAGAAGTTCTTTAACCTCTGGATTTGTTACGCCTTCATACATTTTTTTGTAAACTTCTACTGTAAGCTTTTCAGATTTAACAGCATATTCTACAGCAGTTTTTAAATCCTTAAAAGCATCTTCTTGAGGTGCTTTTTTATCAAATACTTTATTATCTATTAATGACTTTAAATAAGCTGAAACTTCTTCATCAAATAAATACTCATAGTTTTCATCTTTTTTACCTGCAAGCTTATCATAAAGAGCAGAAAACTTTTCTTTATGCAGAAATTCTTGCCCTGCTGCTGCCTGTAAAAATTCTTTTAACTTTCCAGT
Source organism: Clostridium sp. C2-6-12 (assembly GCF_009928485.1). Classification (GTDB taxonomy): domain Bacteria; phylum Bacillota; class Clostridia; order Clostridiales; family Clostridiaceae; genus Clostridium. The sequence goes on from NZ_JAABNP010000030.1 coordinate 61,428, forward strand.
AGTATACTTTGCTCCATTATTGTAAAATTCTCTTCCTTCCTCCTCCATTAATATAGCAATCTTAAGCATCTCTAACCCATTAAATGTATCTGCCATATAATTCCCATCCCTTCTTATATTTCATATTTTAATATTAATGTAACATTTTCATATAATCTTTATGAACAAGTAAACATTTTCTCTATATATTATTTATAATACCTGTTTATTCAACAATAACCAAATATGAACAAAAGCTTTTTTAGGTTTCCTAAAGGAAATAGATTGTTTAGTATATGATTTTCTTGTTATATCTTATTTTTACTCTATTATATTAATTGGGAATTATATTACTTTTATCCAATACATACTAAAAAAATTAGCTGCTACAAAAGTAGCAGCTAAAAATAGTTTTACTATTTTACAAAAACAGCAATACTTTAAATCACAATATATTATTTTAAAAAATACTTAACTGGAAAAATAAATATTGGGAAAAATTGAATCCAAAATGCTCCTATACTTTTCCCTATCTTTCTCCATTTTACTGAAAGTGCAATACTTATTATACAAATTAATGGAATTATAAACTCTGCAAAATGTAAAATTACTTCCAACCCATCAAATTTATTATCATAAGGTTTGCCATTTGCCATAAACATCAGATTACTTATAACATAGACTGAAAGATAAGCAATTGCCAAAATAACATTCAATATTATAGATACTCTATCAAATATACTATATGAACCAAACTTTCTAATAGGATCCTGACAACTTGCATCAGCAACAAATAATATAGCTATGATTGTAAATAAAATTATACTCATCTTCCTCACCTACCCTTATATTATTTTTTAATAATCAGAATATTTAAAATACTTTTCTCAAGATAATATTAGCACCACTGATGAAATCAAACTATCAATATTTCTTTTAATTTTAGTTAAAAGTACGTTAAAAAAACTCTATTAAACCAACGTTTAATAGAGTTAACATGATTATATTAATTATATATAATAGGTATTGATTTTAAATCTATTTCTCCACTTGATGCATATGCAATTATAGTTCTTGAAAGTCTTCCACCTGTATTAGTTGAATCATATTTAATATTCTTCATATCCAATATATTTCTAATAACTGCAATATTTTTTTCTCCAATTCTAAAAATATCACCCGCTTTTGAGTCTATTCCCCCAAACAATGTAATTTTAAAATGTCTTTCATTACAATTATATTTTATCTTCATTTCTTTAAACAGATTGTAAATGGCTGTATCAGCATATTTTGCCATTCTATCTTCTTCATTTCCCTTTATTGCTTTAGGTAATAAAACATGAGCCATTGCAAGTATCTTTTTTTCAACGTCATAAACCACAATACCAACACATGTTGATAATGCAAATGTCTTAATAACATCATCTTTTTTTGTTGAAATTGCATATTCTCCTATTCCTACTATATGTTCCATAAGTATCAAACACCAACCTTTGTATATTTTAAATATAACTACTACTGCAAATAAACTTGGTCATTAACTTTTTTTAATACAAATCCATTACTTTATATGCTCATTTAACCATGTAGTATATTTTAGCACTTACGTCAAATTTAATGTTCATACTTCTCATTTTAGAATTATATATTATATATCATTTGTTTAATATTTTTTAGTATTTCTAGATAAATAATTTTTTCACAAACTATCTATCTTTATTATACATTATAATGTGCTTTCTTAAAATAGAAATCTTTATTAAATTTATCTTTTCAACTAAAATATAAATATATTATTTTTGAAGATTTGATTTCTTTTTCACAAGATCACTTATATTTATGCTTAACACAGCTAAAAAAGATTGTTAAACTAATCAATTTGGTTCAACAATCCTTTTTAGATAAAATATATAATTCATATTATAGTTACTTATTATCCTATTGTTCTAGGAAGTCCTTTTACAGGTTTATGTCTCTTTCTATTTTTTGCCGGATTTCTTGTGTTAGATTCATTTGCCACTTCAGTTTCATTGTTACTTGTAATAAATTTATAATTAGTCATTTTCCTCACCTCAATTTTAGTTTTTACTTAATACAAAGTTTATATTCAGTAAAGGTGAGATTTATTCTTTTTTATATTCCTTATAAACTAAATGAACTGTATATCCCGTTTCATCTAAATTATAGTTTGTATTCTTAACAGGAGACCCTCCGGCAGCTAAATTTATTCCAATATTATAAAGCGCATCTGCAAGCTCACAAGGTTCTACAACAACTGTTCCTGACATATAACCTTTTTGTATAAATTCCTTGGCCTCTGGCATTCCATCGATTCCTACAACAGGTATCATCTTTTCTTTATTACCATTATTATATCCATACTTCTGCAACGCCTTAACAGCTCCTATTGCCATAGCATCGTTATTTGAAATAATTGCTTCAATGTTTTCCCCATATTTAAGAAAAATTGATTCAATAGAACTTTTAGCACATTCCTCTATCCATTCGCAATTGACTTCAGCAATTTCTTCTGTTTTTATTCCTGAATCATTAAGTGCTGCTACAGAATATTTGGTTCTTAAAGATGTCAATGGGCTTCCTTTTCTTCCTTTTAACATAACGTACTGTAAAGTATTATCTTTACTTTTATCTATAATATCTTGATTTATCTTCCATTGATTAGCAAGAATGTTCCCTTCCATAGTGCCAGACTGCGCAAAATCAGCACCAATAACAACGAATTTTCCATATGGTCTTATAAAGTTAACTATCTCCGAAGAAGGATCTGGATTTAAAATTATAGGAATATTTTTTTCCATTACCCTTCTAAAAGTACTTTCTACATCTCTTAAATTTTGAGAAATTACGCCTATAATAAAAACATCAAAATTTTGAGATAAAGCTTTTTCTATACTTTCATTTTGTATGCTTTGATTATCCTTTCCATCAAAAAAAGTAAATTTAACTTTATCTTTATTTTTTGTTTGAAGGTTTTCTAAGCATCCTTTAAGTTTAGAAATATACATAGCATTTTCATTGTCAAAAAACACAGCAGCCTTTACTGGCCTTTCATTCTTTAAATACTGATTACCATACACATAGTGTCTAGAATCTCCTATTGTTAAAACTAATGTTATAAATAGGATCATAATCACTAATTTTTTATAACGCTTCATTGCACTCCTCCATATTAAGTCTAATAATAATGACTAACTTTAGGATGCGTTTTTATTAAAAAATTATTCTAAAATACAACTCCTCTAACTTAAAAATTAACGGAGTTGTATTAAACTATTTCTTATAATCCTTAAGAACTTTATAATTTAATTAACTAAATATATAGTAGTTTTTTTTCGGCCAAATTTTACAGCCTCTTCATATGTTGGTACCCAAACATCTATTACATAAGTACCATCATTTTTGATCTTTATTGCACCGCCTCTGTCTTCAACATCAAACATACCATCTGATTTATAATTTGTTAACTCTGGTATGTACATTTTACTTCCAAGAGGTATGTTCTTAGGTGCTGCAATAACACCCATTCTTGTTCTTGTTTGCATTGCTGTTTTTGATCCCCACTGATCAGAACATCTTGGATCATCACAGTATGCAGTCAATTCAGCTTTAATCGGGGTACCCTTTGCCTTTGATTTTTCATCTTCTTGAGGCTTTTCTTGAGGCTTTTCTTGAGATTTTATTGAATTATTTTCAGCCTCTTGAGTTTTTCTGAATGCTTCCTCTACCGCTTTAGATGGAATTTCAGTATATTTTTTTACGGATTCTATATATTCTTCACTCTTGGCATTTTCCACTATAGGATTTGCCTCATTTTTGCTAGCAACAAAATTATTTATTGGAACCACTTCTGCCTTAACGCTTGAATAATTTGTTCCAATACTCATTGAACATACTCCTAAGAGCATATATCCTCTTATCATACGTTTCTTAACTTTTAACAACTAACCACTCCTTGTGTGTTTTTTGCGATTTTTTTAATACAATTTTACAAATCGCTTTCGTCACCCATATGGTATTGCCATTATAAACTAGGATTTTTTCAATTTCAATAGTAAATTTTCCCTTTTTTAAAATCAGCCCTCATTATACCACAACTTACAAAACTCCGCAAGCTAGTATTTACCGAAGTTTATCCAATATACTAATTTTTTTTAATTTCTAATAAAATTTTTTTATTTACTTGACAATTTTATTGTTGTAAATGTTTTTAAAGTCGAATTTTTTCTTTTCTAAGCATCTAAAAAATTATATGATGAAAACATTTTCTTTTTTCGACATTTTTCTAAGATAATGCAACAAAAAACCCTGCCAAAAAATTATTTAACAGAGTATTTTTGCTTAATACATTAATTTTACATTTTTCCATTTTATTAATATCTATTTATGATAATCTTTTATTTATAACATAATCTAATAATTCACTACAACCTTCATATATTTCCTTATATGTTATATCAAAATTGCCTGTATACCAAGGATCATCTATATCTCTCGGATTTTTTGTAAAATCTAAAAGTTTAAAAACTTTATTTTTATGATCTTCTTTAATAATTCTCAAAATATTTTTTATATTAAATTGCTCCATTGCTATTATATAATCATATTTTTCATAATCTTTACTTTCAAATTGAATTGATTTTTTTCCTTCACAAGATATATTGTGTTCCTTTAATTTTTTCCTTGCTGGAGGATAAACTGTATTTCCAATTTCTTCGGTTGAAGTTGCTGAAGAAGTAATAAAGAATTTATCCTCAACCCCTTTCTTTTTAACTAAATCTTTAAATATAAATTCTGCCATTGGTGATCTGCAAATATTTCCATGACATACAAACATTATTTTTATCATATTACAATCCTTTCTTATTTAACATTAAATCAACAATTTCACATATACTAGATCAATAAATTAAATAAAATCATTTAGAAATATGCTATATCTGCTTTATATTTTAACATGAAAAATAAAATTCCAAAATTGCTTTTAATATATTTAATCAAAACCACTAAATGCAGGATAGGCAGATTCTCCATGTTCAGCTATATCAAGTCCATCTGCCTCTACTGAACTTTCAACTTTAATATCTATAAATTTTTTCATAACCTTTATAATCAAAAAAGTCATAGCTCCTGAAAATATTATTGTTATAGTAATTCCTAAAATTTGATCTATTAACAGTTTATAATCTCCATAAAAAATACCATTTAATTTTAATGTAGGGTTAATAGAGTTTCTACCAAATACTCCAACTGCAATACCACCAATAATCCCACCAATTCCATTACAACCAAAGGCGTCAAGTGCATCATCATACCCAAGCTTATATTTAATTTTCCCCATAAATAAATAAGAAATAAGTGATGCTACTATACCAATCAATATGGATGACCAAAGTGGAACAAAACCTGCTCCTGGTGTAATTGCAACTAACCCTACAATTGCTCCTGTCACTGCTCCAAGTATTGTAGGCTTTCCTTGTACAATTTTTTCAATGAACATCCATGAAAGCATACCCGCTGCTGCTGAAGTATTAGTCAACATAAATACATGTACCGCAAGAGGTCCTGGGCTTAATGCACTTCCTGCATTAAATCCAAACCAACCAAACCAAATTAATCCAGTCCCCAGTACTGTTAAGGGAATATTAGAGGATCTATATGCAATTTTTCCATAGCTACTTCTTTTTCCAAGCATTATACATGCAACAAGTCCTGATACTCCTGAACTTATATGAACTACATTCCCCCCTGAAAAATCAACCGCTCCCAATCCATTGATTAATCCTCCATTTCCCCACATCATATGCACCATTGGGTAATATACTAGTACTAGCCATAATCCAATAAACAGGAATATTGCTGAAAATTTCATTCTTTCCACCAATGAACCTGTCATAAGTGCTGGAGCACTTACTGCAAACATCATTTGAAAAGCAGCAAAAAGTAATTGAGGTATATGTGGAGCATATGAAGAGGGCTCTGTTCCAACACCAAGCATTGCAACAAAATTCATCCTTCCAATTATTCCATAAAAATCCTCTCCAAAGGATAAAGAATAACCTATTAAAATCCACATTACTGAAGATAATCCACAAATAAAAAAAGAGCAAATTAAAGTATTTAAGGTATTCTTTCGTCTTACCATTCCACAATAAAACAACCCAAGCCCTGGTGTCATTAAAAACACAAGTGCAGAACATATCATTACAAAAGCACTATCTTCTATATTAATTTTCATGCATTCCCCTCCTTTTAGCACCGTAAATTCTTATTAATAATTTTTTTCTATTTACTTTATATTATCTTAATTTTTACTTTACCTCTTATGAAATTCTATAATTTTATATACAAAAAAGGCATCTAAGAAATATACAAATATTTCTTAAACGCCTTTGTTCTTATTTCATAAGTATAGTAACTTATTACAATTTTGTCAATCTAATTTTCAATTGACACTTTACTTTGAAAAATTTTATCCATTTTTCTTTTCCAACATTATATTTTCAAATTAAAACTTTATATTTTTAAAGTTTTTCTATCTATTATTAAGCACCTCTTCCCATAAGTTTTCATCTCTAAAGCCAACTAAAACAAAATCTTCCCCAACAACTATTGGACGTTTAATCAGCATTCCATTTGATGACAAAAGTTCAATTTGCTCATTCTCTGAAAGTTCTCCATCCTTAAGTCTCTTACTTAAATTCATTTCCTTATACAAATTTCCACTTGTATTAAAAAATTTTTTAGTTTCTAATCCACTTAATTTAATCCATTCCTTTAGTTCCTCAAATGTTGGATTGTTTTCAACTATATGTCTATCTTCATATATAATTTCATGCTCATCTAACCATTTTTTTGCACGCTTGCAAGTTGTACACTTTGGATATTCTACAAATAAATAAGCCATAATTTTTACTCCAATCATAAACTATAGACTGCAACTTAAATAGTATGATTATTGCTAACTGCTATAATTCAGTAGTAATTCCTACTATTTTAATCCTTTTATCCTCATTATCTAAAACTTTATAATGAATCTCAACTTGGAATTTATCTGGATAGCTTGCATCTAGATATTCATATTCTTCTTTATCTTCCTTATTTTCAATTACTCCCATGCTTAAAGCCATAGGGTCTATTGAAAAATGTAATTCATATAAGCAACTTTCAATTTGAAGTAATTCTTTTCTAGAAAAATTCACAACATTTTTTAATTCTTTAAATTCAAAAATAAATTTGTTAAAGAACTTACTCCATCTTTCAAAAATTTCACTTCTTATAATATCTTCTTTTTTATGCACTTCAGCTCTCTTTTGATTATAAGCTGTTATAAGTGTATCTGTTTCAACTTTAAGTTGCTGAAAATCAACTACAATTTCTTTTATTGATTTTTCCTTATTTTCAATCAATTTAATGTTATCTTCTGTTATCTGTTTTTTAAATGCAATTTCAAATTTAGTATCAGAAATTTTATTGTTAATCTCAACTATTTCAAATTTAACAACTTTAAAATCTTCCATCAAAACTTCTAACTCTTCTAATGCTACATTTTCCATTTGTCTTTTAATTTCATCCAATTTATCTTCTCTAGATTTCTTCATAGCTTCTAACTTAGAACCTATTTTCTCCAAATCTACTATATCTTCTTCTGCTTCGTTTTTATCTTTAAATGCCTTATTTAGTATACGATTTTCTTTATCTAAATTATTTTCAATTACAGCTATTCTATCTTGACAGGTTTCCATTTCATTTTTTAATTTTGACAATTCCTCTTGAGATTTCTTTAGATCTTCCTCTTTTTCTATTATTTCACTTTCATTTTCTTTATCTATATAACTTGGAAGAATTTTTTCCTTTGGAGTGAACGCTCCTCCTAATGCCTTTACTGACATCCACACAAGTCTAGAGAAATGTTGCCTATCAATTTTTTTCCAAACATTTAATAATGTCAGCTTTTCAACATCTACTGATTGTAAAAGTTCTTTCTTTTGATTTTCTTCCATGTTCTTAATTATTTCTTCTATATCCTCAGTAGTTTCTTGCAAATCAATAAAAGGTTGCTCATTAATATATTCCATAGCTTTACCTTTGAGCTTTTCATCATATTTTGAATAAATTGCATCCGCTTTCTGAGCTGGAGTTGAATTTTTATAAAGCTTATACAGCTTAGCTGCTTCTTCAATTATTTCTATTGATAATGCATCTTCTGACTTACTTTCTCCATCATCCTTACACTTTTCCCTAAGAACTTCAAATAGTCTTTCCTCTAATTGTTCTCTTGTAAACTCTAGTAATTCTTCCTTCTTTTCATCAATCAATGTCCAGATTTCTTTTACTTCTGGCTCTTCAATCATATTATTTTTTCCAAACTTACTTCCTATAAAATTAATTATATTTATAGTCTTCTTCTTAGCTTTTTGTATAACTGGCTTTGAAATATTACTTATATTCATAGTTTCAAGCAAAGCTACTTGTTCGATCATATTATTATCTGAAATTTGTCTAAGTCCATCAAAAATATTAGGCATAATTATCTCCTTTTATTAAGTGAAATACGCATAAATTATACCATATTATTACTCCATTTTAAAGTTCTTTGAAATTTACGACAATAAATATTCTATAATTTCTACAAATATAGGCAGAGATGATTATATAAAAAGCCTTATAGCTTAACTCTCCTTTTAGCTAAAGTTATTTTACTTTCCTTTGGAATACTAAGCCTTATGTTTCTATTCTTTATATAAAATTTACTTCATCCATTTAAAAAGTTAGCGAGTTTTGCCATCAAATAGCCTCTGGTAATTTAAATGCACCTATATTTACTGATAAAAATAATATATTGGGAGCCCTTACGGAAAGTTTTGATATTATGAGAGAAGAACTTAATAAAGCTAAGAAGAAAGAGTATCTTGCTAATAAGAGTAAAACAGAGCTAAGATTTTCCTCTCAGCTCTGTTAATAAAGATTATTAAAGCTTTTTTATGAATTCACAATTTCTCCACCATTTACATGAATTACTTGTCCTGTGATATACGATGCACATTCTGAAGCCAAAAATACATACGCTCCTGCACATTCAACTGGCTGACCTGCTCTTCCAAGTGGCGTATCTGATCCAAATTCTGATACTTTTTGCTCATCAAAACTCGATGGAATAAGAGGTGTCCAAATTGGTCCTGGTGCAACTGCATTTACTCTTATGTTAGTTTTACCTTTTGAAAGAGCCATTGATAGAGATCTTGTAAAGGTGACTATAGCACCTTTAGTCATAGAATAATCAATTAAGGTTTCATTTCCTTTATAAGCAGTAATTGATGCAGTATTTATTATACATCCACCTGATTTTAAATGATTCATTGCTGCTCTCGTCATATAAAAGGTTCCATAGACATTAACCTTAAAAGTCTTATCAAATTGCTCATTTGTTAATTGTTTTATATCCATACATTCATATTGAACAGCAGAATTATTGACCAATATATCTATTTTCCCATATTCGTTAATAGTCTGTTCTAAAACATTATTGCAGAAATTAAAATCACTAATGTCCCCAGCTATAAGAGTACACTTTCTGCCTATTGCATCTATAAGCTTTTTAGTTTCCTCTGCATCTTTATGCTCATTGTAATAAACAATCACTATATCTGCGCCTTGGTTTGCATAAGCAATAGCAACTGCTTTTCCTATACCACTATCGCCCCCTGTGATTATTGCCACTTTATTATTTAAAGCATCACCTTTTTTATTATAATTAGGATTGTCATATATTGGAATAGGATTCATTTCATGCTCAAACCCTGGATGCTGATTTTGTTTTTGCTTTGGAAATGATTTTGGAAAATTCATTTTAATTCCTCCTAGCTTTGTATATTTTTTCTATATACTAGTTTTTCCTATATAAAAAAAATTATTTGCTAGAATTAAACTTGGATTCGGCAACTTAAACTGCAAAGCATTGATATTGCTAGCTTTTATGCTTTTAAAAATTAAATAGGAATTTTTTCCCATTCTATAAAAAGCCTATATGATATAAAATAAATATCGTTATGATCCTATGGACTTATAATGAGTTATTCCAACCCTCCATAAAACATATGCTGGTACTGTAAACAATATCGCTCCTATAGGCGATAGCATATAGAGAATTTTATTTTCTGCAACTTTGTCAATAAGATAAAGATACGGATAATAGTTTACAAAAGCAAGAGGCACTATAAAAGTAAAAAACTTCAATATCCATTCGCTATAAATATTTAATGGATATTGGGCTATTTCTCTTCCTCCATCTGTGAAGATATTCATGAATTCCAAGCCCTCAGTTGTATAAAAGCATATGGCTGCATATATCATAAATAGAGAAAAGAATAAAAATATTCCCCCTACTATCATAAATATTAAGGTAAATATTTTGGCAAATGTCCAGCCTATATTGCAGGTCATCATTGCATATATAAATATAATCAGTGCTTGGATTAATCTCCCGATCCTAGAAAATTCAATTTTACTTCCTAAAACTTGAATTATTTCATTTCTCGGTCTAAGCATGATTCTATCAAATTCACCATTTGATATTATAGTTGAAAATCTGTCAAATCCTCTTCCAAAACATTCTGCTAGAGCAAATGACATAGATATTGTACTAAAACATAATAGTACTTGATTAAATGTATATCCTTCTACATTTCCAAATCTATCAAATAAGAAGTACATAGAAAGAAAAGAAAATGCTGTGGTCATTCCTTGTCCAATAGCAGTTAAAAAAATGAGGTTTTATACTCCATTGCTGCTCTTAAATGAATTGAAAAATATTTAAAATATAGTCCCATATTTATTATGTTAACCTCCTTGAACGATTACTTTCTTCATTGCTTTACTGATGATTAATTTGCCTAATAAAACCAATACGATTGCCCAGAACAACTGAAGCATTATAGCTTTTATTGCTTCATTTCCAGGAATTCCACCTGTATATATTCTAAAAGGTGTATTTTGCATAGCTGCAAAAGGTGAGAGGTAAATGTATTTTGTTAAATATTCTGGAAGTAAAGGTAAGGGAACAAGACCTCCTGCAAGAAAATCTGCAAGCATCACCATGGTCATTCTTACTCCTACTGAAGAAACTGTAAAAAAGGTAAAAATATAAATTAGCATGCTATATCCTACAACAACTATTGTTCCAACTATTACAGATATTAAAAATAAAATAAATGAATAAACTGAAGCTGGTAAATTAAATTTATAAGTTTCTGGCAAAAAAGAGGCTAGTATAAGTATTGGTAAGCATCTTAACACAGCTTTAGAAACTCTAGTTGCACAGCTTTTTGCAAACCACATATTATAAACATCTAAAGGCCTGCATATTTCATAAGCAACATTTCCACTTGAAATTGCTTCAAATATATCATTATCTAAAAACCAAGTCATAAATAATGCCAAAAAACTCTGTTGCAGCCATATATAGCTTGAAAGTTCTGAAATACTCATATTACTTCCTGATGGATTACTTCTGTAAAAACTGTGATAAAGCATTATATACATGAATCCCCAAGCAAATTGAGTAGCTATTCCTGCATAGGCAGCTGCTCTATATTGAAGACCATTTATAAATCTAATCTTAAAAAAACTCCAATACGCTCTCATATCTTATACTCCTTGTATAGGCCTACAACAACATCTTCTACTGTAGTAGAGCTAACCTGCACATCACTAATGTTTACTTTTGAAGATAAGTATCCAATGGCTTCTGAAACAGAAATCATATCAGTGTCAACTTCTATTACAGCTCTTCCCTCATACTTTTCAGAAAGCTTTAAACCGCTGCATAATTGATTTAAATCTCCATAATAATTAAGGGTTATAGCTCTGTCTTTACTAAACCGTTCTTTTAAATCTTCTAACTGTCCATCTAGAAGAACTCTTCCTTTTCCAATTAAAATTATTCTTTTTGTTAATGCTTCTATATCTTGGGTATCATGTGTGGTAAGAATTACTGTGGTTTTTTTCTCTTTATTAATATCTTTTATAAATTCTCTAACTGAAATTTTAGATATGGAATCCAATCCTATTGTTGGCTCATCTAGAAATAATATTTTAGGATTATGGATTAATGATGCCGCTATTTCACATCTCATTCTTTGTCCTAAACTTAATTGACGCGTTGGTGTTTTTATTATGTCTCCTATATTAAGCAACTCAGTAAGCTCCTTAATATTCTTTTTATATTGATTATCAGATACCTTATAAATATCCTTTATAAGGCTGAAAGAATCTACTACAGGCACGTCCCACCAAAGTTGAGATCTTTGACCAAAGACTACTCCTATATCTCTAACATGGTTAACTCTATCCTTCCAAGGAGTTCTCCCATTAATAATACATTGTCCTTTATCGGGATTTAAAATACCACTCATAATCTTTATTGTAGTACTTTTGCCTGCTCCATTGGGACCAATATATCCAACCATTTCTCCTTCATCAATAGAAAAGGATACATTATCAAGAGCCTGTACTATTTCATATTTCCTGTTAAATAAAGCTTTTGCAGCTTCCCTAAGCCCCTGATTTCTTTTGTAAACCTTAAATGTTTTCGATAGATTTTTAACTTCTATCATTATAATAACACCTCCTTTTATTATTTGGTGAAATGCTTATAAATTATACCACTTTATTACTATTTTATAAAGTTATTTCATATTTGTAACAATATTTTTTCTATATAAGATTTTCGATTAAATATACTTTGTGTTTGATACATTAACAATCGAGTAGGAGCTAAATAATTATTTTATTTAGCGTCCTCTCACACCACCG
>NZ_JAABNP010000103.1 GCF_009928485.1 Clostridium sp. C2-6-12
GTGAGCGGTAGAGGAGCGTCGTAATCGGGCTGAAGTCGTACCGTAAGGAGCGGTGGACTGATTACGAGTGAGAATGTTGGCATTAGTAGCGAGATGTAGGTGAGAATCCTACAGGCCGAATATCTAAGGTTTCCTGAGTAAAGTTTGTCTTCTCAGGGTTAGTCGGGACCTAAGGCGAGGCCGAGAGGCGTAGTCGATGGACAATTGGTTGATATTCCAATACCACTATAATCGTTATTATCGATGGTGTGACGGAGAAGGATAGGATGTGCCAGCTATTGGATGCTGGTCTAAGCGTTGAGGGAGTTAGAGTAGGCAAATCCGCTCTAACAATTCTGGGGCGTTATGGGGAAGGTTC
>NZ_JAABNP010000031.1 GCF_009928485.1 Clostridium sp. C2-6-12
TTGTATTTCCTAAGGTTGAGAAGCGCAATGTTCATATAACTTAACAGATCGTAAATGAGTAAGGGGATGTAAATATTAATGAGCTACAATATTGCAGTTGCATCAACAGATGGAATAAATATAGATAAACATTTTGGAAAATCAGATTCTTTCATAATAATAAGAATTAATGATGATGGAACATATGAAAAATTAGGAGAAAGAATAGTAGAAGAAAGTCAAAATAATAACAATAGCAATATAAGTACAAGCTGTGGAGAGGGAGTTTGTGGACATTCTTGTGGTGGACACAATGATCATGTAATACAAAAGAAAGTAGAAGCTATTTCTGATTGTAGATGTGTTCTGTGTTTTGAATGTGGACAGGGCTCAGAAAGGCAATTAGGTAAGAATAATATATCCGTTTTCGCAGTTAGTTTAAAACTTGATGAAGCATTAAAAATAATAATAAAGTATTACAAAAGAAGTGATGGAAACTAATCATTAAAGAATATAAGAGAGTAAAGTAAGTTGAAAAGAAATATATCAACTTAATGGTTATTTATTCCAATAGCAAATAAAAGGAAAGGAGAAAGAAGATGAAAAATATAAGGATAGTTTTTTATCATATTGGAAGTGTTAAGAGCAGATGCATTTCAATACAGGTATAAATGAATTATAACTAAATTTAGGTAAATAGAATTAGAAGTAAGTAATAAGTTGTGTGGAGTGTTTCATTAGGAATTTAAATGGTCTAAGATTTTTGGGGATAACTTATGTTCTTAGAATCACTCATCTAAATTACTTAGAAATTAAAACACAACAGGTTACTTATTTCTGTTAACTGTTGCATTATTGTTTATATATAAATCATATAACTTTTAGAATGTTCAACTCCATTAACACAATCAATTATAATTGTATCATTTTCAGTAGTAATTGATTGAATATAAAGGGGTTCAGTAATTACCAGCACCTCTTTTTTACGTTCATATATTTTATTTTCATAATCAGCATAAAAATCAAATGATTTTTGATTTTTAAGTATAATAATTACTCTAGAAAAAAGAATTGTCATCATTCTATTAAGTTTTTCATAAGGATTAATGGGTGAAGATGCAAACATCATATTAAACTTCTACATTAATACCCTTTCTATATTAGACCAAGCTCTTTTTGAGTACACAATTTTTATACCAAGTCTTTTGGCTTCTTTTTTTATATGTTCGGATAATTTGTGGTTAACATAATCAATAAAAATTATTACTATGTCTATATTTATAGGTATCTCAGCACATTTATGATTATTTTTCCTTCCACTTATATGCTTAACAATAGAAAATCCTTTTTCGCAAAGATGGAAATTTATCATGTTGATATTATCCCCACCAACTATCAAAATTCTCATGGTACTCCTTTACCTCCTTATTAATTATTTTCAAAGTCTACTTCGTTTAGGGTAACAACTTTTAATTCGCCAGATATGCTATTCTTATAATAGATAAATATTTTCTTGTTTTTATTCTTATAAATCCGATAAAAATACTATATATTAAATATAATGTTTTTTGTCCACTTTGTCAACTATTAGTAAGTAATAATAAATTTATAGGATTTGAAATTAATTATAGACATTAATAAATAAGGATGTTATTATTCTAATAATACATGTAGGTTTACTATGAATTTGATTTCGTTATAGGGGGATTTTAAATGATAGAACGAGAATTTTTTCATTTATCAGATGATAAAATTAATTTATATTTTAGAGAAATTGTACCTGAATGTCGCATAGAAGCAGTAGTATGCTTAGTTCATGGATTGGGGGATCATAGCGGATGGTTTAAAGATCTATTGAATTTCTTTGCTAGCAGCAACTTTGCCGTTTTAACATTTGACTTAAGAGGTCATGGGAAATCAGATGGGAAAAGAGGGCATATCCCTTCTTATGAAGCTTTAATGAAAGATATATCTTTGCTTTTGAATATAGCTGAGAGAAACTTTAATGGAGTCCCTATATTTTTATATGGACATAGTTTTGGAGGTAATCAAGTAATAAATTATACACTTCGATATCGTCCAGATATATCTGGAATTATAGTAAGTGCTCCATGGCTAAGTTTATATTCTAATCCATCAAAAATAAAATTATATTTTACTTTTTTAATGAGTAAGATTAGACCCTCATTTATCGTGGATAATGTAGTTGAAGGATCTAATTTATCTCATAATCCGGATATTGCTGTAAATCAAAAGAATGATCCATTAGTACATAATTTTGTTTCTGCATCACTTTTTACGAATGCATACAAAGCAGGTGAATGGGCTATAGATAATGCTTCAAATCTTGATATACCACTTTTGCTTTTTCACGGTGATTCAGATAAAATCACTTCACATGTTGCAAGTGAGGCATTTATAAAGAAAGCCCCTTCTAATCTAGCTACTTTTAAATTATGGAAAGGACTGTATCATTCTCTTCACAATGAAATTTCAAATAGGGATATATTCGTAAATATACTTAATTGGATAAATTCTATAAGAATTTAAGATATCAGGTTTAACTTTAACAATAAATTTTGGGGGTGGATTTTTACTTAAAATCTCTCTGTTATGACGTGTGTTATAAATCTTTAAATAGGATCATTTTGGTAGTATTTTATATTTATTTCATTTTATTATTGAAATGGATGTAGTATAAATTCACCAAAAAACAATTTATATAAAAATGATTTACAGGTGGATTTTTTAAAGTTAAAATCCGGTAATTCGCTAGCACAATTTTTTGCAATATTTATGGTAAGTGAGGATTTTTATAAGCATAGAAACCTTCCAGCAATAAGTGAAAAAGAATATTTTGATAGGTTATATAAAGGGTTTATTAGTGAGATTAAAAAGTATGAAAATATTATAAAGTTTAGCAAAAGTTCGTCAGATTATAATGATAATAAAAATAATGAAATAATATCAGCTTTTTTAACTATTGAGGATGGAAAAATAGTAGATAATGATTTGAAAAACTTGCAGTAACTATATGATTTTGGAGTTAGACTGATATCTTTGACATGGAACTATGAGAATTGTTTTGGATTTCCAAATTCAACAAATCATTTAATTATGAATAAAGGATTGAAAGCATTTGGGATTGAAGCAGTAGAAAGAAAAGAATGAATGAGCTTGGAATTATTGTTGATGTATCTCATTTAAGTGATGGAGGTTTTTGGGATGTGGTTAAATATAGTAAGAAACCATTTGTAGCTTCACATTCGAATTGTAGAGAAATTACATATCATCCTAGAAATTTGACTGATGAAATGATACGTGCTTTAGCAGAAAAAGGTGGTGTAGCAGGTATTAATTTTGGACCTGATTTTTTAAACAATAGTAATTATAATCTGAAAAATAAAGTAAGCAAAATTGAAGATATTATAAAACATATCAGGCATTTTATTAATATAGGAGGAATAGAGTGTGTAGGGATTGGATCAGATTTTGATGGGGTGGAAGGGGAATTGGAAATAAGCGATGCCTCTAAGATGCCAGTTTTGATTGATAAAATGGAGTTATGTGGATTTTTGCCATCGGAAATAGATAGAATAATGTATAAAAATGTTGAGAGAATAATTAATCAAAATTTATAAGACGAGTTGATATTCAGTTACTGGAATTTAAATGACCTGCTTAACACCTACATTATAAAACCCACTAAAATCAAATTTTAGTGGGTTTTATTTTACATATAAGTTAGAAAAAAGCTTATACATATTTGAATAAATATTGTTTATAAAAATCTATTCAAACAAATCAGTTGATAAATAGCGTAGTCCTGTATCAGGTACAATTGCAACAATTCTTTTGCCTTTGTTTTCAGGACGCTTTGCAATTTCAGTTGCCGCATAAATTGCAGCGCCAGATGATGTGCCTATGAGTATACCTTCAGATTTTGCAACAGCTCTAGCTGTTTGGTATGCATCAATTGTTTCTACTTCTAATTTTTCATCATAAATATTTAAATCCATTGTTAAAGGAATTCTTTCTTTTGGTATTCCTGAGAATGGATGTACTCCAGTAATTTCTAAAGGTTCTGGGTTTGCTTCAGTTGGTAGAGAATTAGGTCCAGGCTGAATAGCAATTACTTTTAAATTAGGATTTTTTGATTTTAGATATGCTCCAGTACCAGATACGGTACCACCAGTACCAACTGATGCAACAAGAATATCTACTTCGCCATTTGTATCTTCCCAGATTTCAGGACCAGTTGTTAGTTTATGAATTTCAGGATTTGCAGGATTTTCAATTTGATTAATAAAATATATATCCTTTTCTTTTGATAATACATGTTCTTCAAGTGATTTTATTGCAGCAACAAAATCACCTCCTGTTTCTTGAAGCACGTTAGCAACTTCAGGGACTTCAGATAGTTTAATTGTTTCACCGCCAAAAGCATGTATAACTTTAAATCTCTCAACACTTACATTATCTTGAATGTAGACTCTAAATTTATATCCTTTAGCAGCTGAAATAGCTGCGAGTCCTATTCCAGTATTACCGCTAGTTGTTTCTACAATAGTGTAGCCAGGTTTTAATAATCCTCTTTTTTCAGCATCTTCTATCATTGATAAGGCTATTCTGTCTTTTACGCTTTGATTAGGATTATAATATTCAAGTTTTACAACAATTTCTGCATGTAAATTATTTTCTTTATTATAATTTACAAGTTCCAATAAAGGTGTTCTGCCTACTAATTCTGTAATTGATTTGTTAATTTTCCCCATAATAATCTTCCTCCTAATAATTAACTATTATTTTTTGATTGTCACATGAGTAATAAATTTTTTGTTAATTTAACAACCCCTTTTGTATAAAATTTTATGCTTAATGTAAAAAACTAGAGACTTGTTACGTTTTTGTAACAAGCCTCTAGTTTTCTAGTCAGCATTAAATTATAAATAAAAGTAATCCTGTATGAATTATATGATATAATGATAAACAAAATATTATATAAATGTCAATAGATTTTTTAAATTAGGTAGATGTTATTTTTAACAATAAATTTTTGGGATGGATTTTTACTAATAAGATTTCTGTCATGAGGTGTGTTCCAAAGGCTTAGATCTGGACCCTTAGGTAATATTTTATATTTATTTCCTTTAATAGTTGATAAATGATAGTGTTTTTTTATACTAAGAAAATCTGTGGTATCTCCAAAACCTGGAGTTTGATATAAATCTCGTGCATATCCCCATAAGTTTCGAAACTCAACCAATCTATTACGATTTACTCTAAAACCGTTATAATAAGCTGAATCAAACCTAGCTAGGGTTACATATAATCTTACATCTGAATCAGTTATATAATCTCCAAAAAGGAATCTTCTATTTTCTAGTCTTTTTTCTAATTCATCCAAAAAATTAAATACTTCATCGTAAGCTTTTTCATAAGCTTCTTGTGACTGGGCAAATCCAGCTTTATATACTCCGTTATTTACGCTATGGAAAATAAGATCATTTAGTTCGTCAATATCATTTCTGAGTTCTTCTGGATATAGATTGGGAGCATTTGGTTTATGAAATTTCTTCCAAGCTGTTTCAAAGTAGTTAGTCAACTTAAAATAATCATTATATACAACTTTTTTAGTAGTTATATCCACAACAGCTGGAACAGTAGGTCTGCCTTCATAATTTGGATCTGCATTTAGATAAACCTCGCTAATATATTTGATTTGTAACACAGGATCTACATTATCCTTGTCCAAAGTAAAGGCCCAATCAGTTCTAGGAACATCAGGTCTTATTGGATCTGCGGTTCCAACGCTGATAGCATCTTCCAAGCCAAGTAAACTTCTTACAATGATTGATCTGTGAGCCCAAGGACATACAGGTGACCATAATATTCTGTATCTTCCAGCTTCAACAGGTAATTCACCTAGATCATCTCCAAATGGCGTATTAAATTTATTGGATTGCCTTTTAAAGCCGCCTTTTTTATCTAATTCAGCTTTTTGTATTGTTAATGACATTTAAACTTCCCCCTTTAATTTAATAATTTTTACTATAGATTTTTGAGTTGAAATAAATTGTTCAGCAATTAAAATTTTTATTCTTATCCAGCTATTTAATAATTCAAAGTATTAATTTTTAGTGTTTATAATAACTATAAAAAATTGATACCCTAGTAGAATTATATGTTTACTAGTATTATAAATAAAGTATTCTACTTGAGCATTTTTGTCAACTATTTTTTATTAAAGAAAAATATAAGTCGAATATATTTATGCTTGACAAAACATGTTATTACTTTCATTATGAAACCATAGTAATAATATAATATTAGTGTAAAATATAAAATTATTTTAATTTAATATTTCAGACAGTTTAATTTTATAAACTAATATTTAAATTCTTATGTAAAAATATAATTTGAGGAGGAGTTTTAGTGAAGATTAATAGAGAAAGGATTGTTTCTGAATTTACTAAATTAGTTTCAATAGACAGTCCATCATATTCTGAAAAAGATATGGGGGAGTATGTTAAAAAACGATTAATTTCACTTGGTTTTTCTATATTTGAAGATGATTCGGGAAAGTTTTTTAATGGAAACTGCGGTAATATATATGGATTTAAGGAAGGAGATGTTTCATTAGAGCCATTATTATTTTGTGCCCATATGGATACAGTTGAACCTTGTAGTGGAAAAGTAGCTGTAATTGGTACAGATGGAATAATTAGAAGCAATGGAGATACTATATTAGGGGCTGATGACTGCTCAGGAATAGCAGCAATATTAGAGGCTTTGCAGACTATAAAAGATGAAAATATTTCACATCGCCCAATAGAAGTTTTATTTACAATTGCAGAAGAAGTGTATTGCAAAGGGGTTAAGAAATTTGATTTTTCTAAAATAAAATCAAAAGAAGCTTACATTCTTGATTTATCAGGAACCGTTGGAGCAGCAGCCTTTAAAGCACCAACAATTTTATCATTTACTATTACTATAAATGGGAAATCGTCACATGCTGGCTTTGCTCCTGAAAATGGGATACACTCAATTTTAGCTGCTGCAAATTCCATAAGTAGTATAAAGATGGGACGAATAGATGAAGAAACAACTGTTAATATAGGTATAATAGAAGGTGGAATTGCAACCAATATTGTGCCTAGTCAATGTATAGTTAGGGGAGAAATACGAAGTTATTCCCACAAAAAAGCTCTTGATGTATCAGAAGATATAAAACAAAATTTTATTAATTCGGCTAAAAAAATTGGTGCTGAAATAGACTTTAATGTTGAAATTAATTGTGAAGCATATGAAAACTCCCTTGATCATCCAGTTATAAAACGTTTTGAAAAAGCTTCTAATGAATTAAAACTTCCAACAAATTTGGTAGAAACTTTTGGAGGAAGTGATAATAATATATTAAATAAGCAAGGCATTCATGGACTTGTAATAGCAAATGCTATGAATCAGTGTCATTCATGTGATGAATATACTACTATAAATGAATTATGCAATATTGCAGAATTGACAATTTCATTAATGATATCAAAAGAGTAAATAAAATTAATGGAATAAATTTTTTATATTTAAACATTTATTTATTGACAAATTCATTTGAATGTTTTAATATAAAGAAAATAAAATCATACAAAACAAATCGGAATACTTAAATAAATCGGTTGACCAGAAAACTGGAGACCAAAATTATCTTCTAAAATTTATAGGAGATAGTTTTGTCTCCTTTTTTTTATAACTTTATAGATAGTTAGATTATTAAAATAGTTAAATAAATAAAAAAAGAATTTTGGGAGGAAATTTGATGGAATTAATTAGGGCTACAGAAACTTGGCAAAGAGCAGCAGCTTACAATGTGAGGATAGAAGCTATGGTTAAGGGTTTTGGAATAAGACTGGATCAGGAAATTGATAATAATGATACAGAAAATACACATTATGTAGTTGCTCTTAATGGCAGATATCCAGTTGGGACTTGTAGATTAAACTGGATAGACGAAAAAACAGGAAAAATTGAACGAGTATGTGTTCTTGAAGATTACAGGAATAAAAGTATAGGAAAACAAGTTATATTAGAAGCTGAAGAGTGGCTTAAGGAACAAGGTGCAAATAAGATATTAATTTCAAGTCGTATAGAGGCAATAGGATTTTATGAAAAATTAGGTTATAAAGTTGACTGGTCTACTAGAGAAGAGAATGATGTGTTTGAATGTGTAAATACAGAAAAGGTATTATAAAACAGAAGAACAATGGGCAGAGCTAAAACCAATAAAAGAAATTTCAGAAGAGATATGGAAAGATAAATAATTATTTGCTAGTTAATTTAAATAGAAAAGAATTATCTAAAAACCAATTAAATCGATAGGTGAAGTGAAAATAAAACGTATATATAAAAAAGTAACAAAGAAAGAAGGTTTTTTATTATGAGTAAAAATGAACAAACAGGGTTAAATAATGAAGAAAAGATAGAATTCAAAATAGCAACTTCAGAATCTGCCCATGAAATTAGCAAAGATGGAGCTTTTGTAAGACAAAAAAATCACTTTTCAACACCTTTTGGGAGTGGAGAAAATGAACTTCCCGTTGAAGCAAATAGATATAGGTTATTATGGGCGGGTATTTGTCCATGGGCACATCGTCAAGTGATTGCACTTAACTTGCTAGGTTTAACAGATGTAATTAGTATAGGAGAAGCTAGTCCAGTTAGAACTGAAAAGGGCTGGGAATTTTCTTTAGATGAAGGCGGAGTAGATCCAGTACTTGGAATTCGCTATTTGCCAGAAATCTATGAAAAAACAGATCCTAATTATAATGGACGAGCTACAGTACCAACAGTGGTCGATGTGAAAACTGGCAAAGTTGTTAATAATGATTATTTTAAATTAAGTAACTACTGGGAAACAGTTTGGAAGCCATTTCACAAGACGAATGCTCCTGATTTATATCCAGAAGAGCTTAGAGAAGAAATTGATAAACTCAATGATATTATTTTTCATGATGTAAATAATGGAGTTTATAAGGCAGGATTTGCACAATCGCAAGAGTCTTATGAGAAAGCCTATGATGCTTTATTTGCTAGATTAGATTATTTAGAGGAGAGATTGTCAAATAATCGTTATTTGTTTGGAGATAAAATAACAGATTCTGATATTCGTTTGTATGTAACATTAGCCAGATTCGATATAGCATATTATCCAGTATTCCGTGTAAATAGAAATAGAATTATTGATTTTCCCAATTTATGGGCATATGCTAGAGATTTATACCAAACACCTGGGTTTGGTGATACTACTAACTTTGATGCAATAAAAAGAGGATATCATTTAGGAAATCATGCTGAAAATCCATATCAAATTTTAGCAAAGGGACCTGATTTATCAATATGGAATACACCTCATGGTAGAGATAAATTAACAAAATAGGGCATGAATTAATATATCAAGAAATAGATGATTGGGGATGAAAGTATGTCAAATAAAAATATAGTAAGACCACGTCCAAAGGAAATAGAAAATGAAATTGATAATAAGGGAGCTTTTGTAAGGCAAAAGAATCATTTTGATAAATCTTTTGGAAATGGTGAAAATGAAAATCCAGTTGAAGCTGATAGATATCGTTTGATTTGGGCAAAGGGATGCAATTGGTCAAATAGGGCTGCCATTGTAAGAGAATTACTAGGTATAGATGCTATAAGTGTAAACTTGGTAGGACGAGAAAAAAGAGAAGTAGATTTAGGTTGGGAATTTGTATATGACGAAAATAATACAGATCCAGTTTTAGGGGTAGAATTTTTAAGCGAGTTATATGCAAATGGAGATCCAGAGTATACAGGTAGATCAACAGTACCAGCATTAGTAGATATTAAAACAAAAAGAGTTGTTAATAATGATTATCATAGATTAACAAACTATTTTGAAGTTGATTTTGCACCGTTCCATAAAGAAGATGCACCAGATTTATATCCAGAACATTTAAGGAAAGATATAGATGAA
This sequence comes from Clostridium sp. C2-6-12, assembly GCF_009928485.1. Classification (GTDB taxonomy): domain Bacteria; phylum Bacillota; class Clostridia; order Clostridiales; family Clostridiaceae; genus Clostridium. Next base: position 9,983 of record NZ_JAABNP010000031.1, read on the forward strand.
TTTAATGAATGGTTATTTCATAATGTGAATAACGGAGTATATAAAGCTGCATTTGCACAATCAATTGAGGCTTATACAGAAGCATATGATAATTTTTATAAGGGATTAGATGAGTTAGAAAAACGACTTGAAACTAATAGGTTCTTATTTGGAGATTATGTAACAGATAGTGATGTACGTTTTTTTGTGACCTTAGCAAGGTTTGATATATCTTATTATAGGAATCTTGGGCCAACACGTGGACGTATTGTTGATTTTAAAAATATATGGGGTTATGCACGTGATTTATATGCTATACCAGCTTTTAAGAATAATACTTATCTTAGAGATTTAGCAGAAAGACATGGAGATACAAATACAATTTTTATTGATTATAATACACGTTTTTGGAATCAAATTGATTTTGAAGGGCTTTGGGGACAACCACATAATAGGGAGAGCTTAAGCAGTGATTCTGAAAATAAATTTTTATTACACAAAAAGAAATAAAGTAAAAGAAAAGGGGTATTTTTAATGAAAACAAAAATAAATAAAAAATTAGGAATATTAGTAACTATTTTATTAACCATAGCATTTGCAATTGTAGGTTGCGGTCAAAAGAGTGATACGAGTACTTCAAAAAGTAGCGGCGGGGAAGCTAAGAAGAAAATTATAGTAGCAACAGGAGGAGCACCAAAACCATTTTCTTTTGTTGATAGCAATAATAATGTAACTGGTTATGATATTGATTTAGTAAAAGCTGTTTTTGAAAAGCTGCCTCAATATGAAGTTTCTTTTGAAAAGACAGAATTTGCTTCAATATTTGCAGGTTTAGATTCAGGACGATATCAAATAGGTGCAAATAATTTTGCCATGAATGAAAAGCGTAAAGAAAAGTATATTTATTCAGATGCGATTTTTAAAAATCAATATGTTATAGCTGTATCAAGTGATAATAAAGATATTAATTCATTTAAGGATCTTTTAGGAAAGAAAACTGAGGTTACTTCTGGCACAAATTATGCAACGGCTCTTGAAAATTATAACAAGAATCATTCAGATAAACCTGTAGTTATTAATTATACTGATGCTGATTTAATATCTATTTTACAACGAGTAGAAAGTGGACAATTTGATTTTCAATTAATTGATGCAGCAATGCTTAAAGGTTATATTGAGGAGCATGGTTTAAAATTAAAAACTATACAATTAAGTAAAGAAGATTCAGATTTAATCGGCACTCCTTATAGCTATTTACTAATAGGAAAAGGTACAGATGGGGAAGCACTTTCAAAATATGTTAATAAAGCTTTAGCAGAAGTAATCAGTGAGGGAAAAGTTAAAGCAATTAGTGAAAAATATTTCAAGGAAGATTTTACTCCAAAGTCAAATTAAGAGAGGGTGTAGCAAATGCCAAATATCTTTGATTTCAAACTTGTATTTACTCAAATTCCTGAATTACTAAAGTACCTGCCTATGACTTTGGAAATTACAATATTATCAATGATTCTAGGACTTATAATAGGACTTGTTTTGGCAATGATTAAGATAAAACAAATACCTGTATTAAAACGAATTACTGCTATATTTGTTTCGTTTACAAGAGGTACTCCTATTATAGTTCAATTATATCTAACTTATTATGGAATACCAATTCTATTAAAATACTATAACTATTACAACGGAACAAATTATAACTTAAATAGCATTCCCCCATTACTTTTTGTATTAGTTGCTTTTTCATTAAATGAGGCAGCATATAATTCTGAGAATATTCGTGCAGCTATTCAATCTATTGATAAAGGTCAGGTTGAAGCTGCCCATTCTCTTGGGATGAGTTCGTTGCAAGTGCTTAGAAGAATAATAATTCCCGAAGCTTTTGTTGTAGCGCTTCCAACCTTAGGGAATGCATTAATAGGTTTACTTAAGGGCACTTCATTAGCATTCGTATGTTCAGTCGTAGAGATAACAGCTCAAGGTAAGATTTTAGCTGGAGCTAATTATAGATATTTTGAAGTATATGTTTCATTAGCTATAATTTATTGGGTATTAACGATAATCATTGAGCAAATTATAAAATTTCTTGAGAAAAGAATAAGTATCCCCGATATTATCCAAGCTAGCGTTGCAAAAGAGGAGGTTCTTTCATGATAGAAATTAAAGGATTATCAAAAAAATATAATAATAATGTTGTTTTAGATAGTGTTGATTTAAAAATCCAAAAAGGAGATGTTGTAGCTGTTATTGGACCATCTGGAACAGGGAAATCTACGCTTTTAAGGTGCCTTAACTTGTTAGAAAATCCTGAAAGAGGTGTTGTGAAAATAGAGGATTTAGAAGTAGATCTTACAAAAAAATCTAAAGCTGATATAATAAACATTCGCAAAAATACTGCAATGGTGTTTCAACAATTTAATTTATTTCGCAGAAAGACTGCTTTAGAAAATGTAATGGAAGGTTTGGTTATAGTAAAAAAAATTCCAAAAGCTGAAGCTGAAAAAATTGCTATTGAACAATTAACCAAGGTAGGTTTATCTGAACGTATTAATTATTATCCCAAACAGTTGTCTGGAGGGCAGCAGCAGCGTGTTGCCATTGCAAGAGCATTAGCAATGAATCCTAAAATATTGCTATTTGATGAGCCAACATCGGCTTTAGATCCAGAACTTGTAGGTGAAGTTCTAGAAACAATCAAGGCAACTGCATTAGAAGGGAATACAATGATTATTGTATCTCATGAAATGAATTTTGTTAGAAACGTAGCAAACCGTGTTCTGTTTTTTGATAAAGGAAAAATAATAGAAGATGGTACTCCAGAAGAGGTATTTCAAAATCCTAAAAGCCATAGAGCAAAAGAATTTATTTCAAAGATATATTATTCTAAAGCTCCAGAATATGAGATTTAATTTACAAAACAAGATTAAGATATTAAAACATTGATTAGAGAATAATAAATCAATATTAGGAAGTGGTAAAATGAGCAAGTTTAAAAAATTCAAAACTTTTTCAAATGAAATACAGAAGGACGAATCTTTCATCCAACAAAACAATCTTTTTACAAAGAAATTTGGGGATAAGCCATATGAATGGCCAATAGAACCAAACCGTTATCATAAAATAAATTTTAGGCACAATTAAAGTAATTTTAATTTACTATGTTTCATGTGCTATATGGAGAATATAAAAATGAGTTATAAGATACAGAAAACTACAGAAAGTGTTAATTGGTCAAAAGTTGCAGAAATGCTGTCTCATTTTGGCTTAAGTGACCTTGATGCTGAAATTCAGCAAAAGGTATTTGAACGGAGTTATGCAGTTGTATTTCTTTTTGATAATGAAGAATTAATAGGTTTTGGACGAGCTATTTCAGATGGAATTTGCCAAGCAGCAATTTATAATATTGCAGTGGATGAAAAATACCATGGAAAAGGACTAGGCCGAGAAATCATTAATCAGCTTATTGAACAAGTAAAACAATGTAATATTATTTTATATACACATCCAAACACAGTTGATTTTTATGAAAAACTTGGTTTTTTAAAGATGAAAACTGGTATGGCAATGTATCAAAAAGATCATCTGGAGGAACTTAAGAAAATGAGTTTTATTTAAGTGTCTTGATAAATTAAACAGATTAAAACTGACTGGAAAACTAGAGGTTTTGAGACTTGCATTACGCGAATTTCAAAACCTCTATTTTTTATATAATTAATAAGAAAGGAAAATGGTTATGAATATAAAAAAATTAAAGAAATTAATATTAGTGTTTGCAGCTTGTGCAGTTACTATGGTCGCATTAGCAGCTTGTGGCAATTCACCAGTACAAAAAAACAGTAGTGAGCCAGCAGCAAAAGAAAAACAAAAGATTGTAGCAGCTACAAGTGCATCACCTGCACCATTTATATCAATTGATAGTAATGGTAAGGTAACTGGGTATGATACTGAAGTATTGGAAGAAATATTTAGGAGACTACCCCAATATGAACTTGAAATTCAAAAAACTGAGTTTGCATCGATTTTTGCAGGACTTGATTCAGGTCGTTTTCAAGTTGGCTTTAATCATTTAGGATTTAATGCTGATAGAGCAAAAAAATATATATTCACCGATGAAATGTGTTTCTCTAAAAGAGCAATTTTAGTACGAGATGATAATACGAATATTAAATCTATAAAGGATATGGGAGGATATTCTACAGAAGTTACTCCAACTTCATTTAATGCTGATTGGTTTGACAAATATAATAAGAGTCATCCAGAAAAGCCAGTAATTATACAAAAAGTTGAGGAAGATCATTCAGTACAAGATGTATCAGATGGAAAAATTGATTTTGAGTTTTTTACGAAAATTACAATGGAGCAACAAATGAAAGATATGGGACTCAAAAATTTAAAGCTTATTGATATTCCTAAGGAAGAATTTTCAGAAGGAGGAGCAAATTTTTTTATTGTTCCCAAAGGGCAGGAACAGTTAGCAAAGGAAATGGATGAAGCCTTTGAAGCAGCATTGGCAGATGGAACAATATTAAATATTAGCAAAAAGTATTTCAATGGTGATGATTATACGCCTACATTAGAAGATATTAAGAATGAAAAAGAAAAACAAAAGACTGTTCAATAAATTAGTACATTTATATGTGAAATTAATTGTAGCTATATAGTAGGAAAGGAATAGAAAATGAATGAAATAGCAAATCAAAATAAATCCGAATTTCATGTGGAAATTGTTATTAAAGGAAAAGGTGGTCATAGCTCAACACCACATAAAACTCACAATCCAATTATAATAGGATTTGAGATTATAAATGCGATAAATGCAAATTTGGCTTATCAATTTGATAGTTTTGATGATTTTACATTAGTTCCAACAGCATTTGAAGCAGGAACAAAGGAAAATATAATTCCAGAAGAAGCTAAAGTTACTTATCAGGGTGTGTTTGTAAATTTTTCGTATTCGAAAATATTATATGAACTAATATCTAAAACTTCACAGTCCATTAGTACATTATATGGTGCTACTGCTGAGGTAGTATTTGAGAAATCTTAGTTTTATTTAAATGGGAAATTAGTAAGGAGAAGAAAAATATATGAACAAAAATATTAAGGAGAAAGTACTTGAAAATTATAAATATTTAGTTGATGCAAGAAAGTATTTTCATATGTATCCAGAATTAAGTTGTCATGAATATGAAACAGGGAAGTATATAAAAAGTGAATTGGAGAAATTTCAGATAGCGTATGCAGTAACAGGAGAAAATAGTATAATAGCAACAATAAGAGGAAAAATAGAAGGAAAGACAATAGCGATTAGGGGAGATATTGATGCTTTGCCAATACAGGAAAATACTAATGTTGACTTTGCATCTAGGAATGAAGGTGTTATGCACGCTTGTGGGCACGATTGCCATACTACATTTATGTTAGGCGCTGCAAAAATATTAAATGAGTTAAAAGATGAAATTCATGGAAATGTTAAAGTTATTTTTCAAGAAGGTGAAGAGATTGGGGTTGGTGCAATAAAAATAATGTCATCAGGGCTTTTAAATGATGTAGATAATATTGTGGGATTACATGTTAGTCAGGAATTAGATTTAGGCAAGTTTTCACTTGGATATGGTATACAAACTTCATATGGAGCAGGTGCAAGAATAACTGTTTTGGGAAGGAGTGGGAATATTGCCGCTCCAGAGAAAGCAGTAAATGCCTTAGTAGTAATTGGTCAAATTGTAACAGCGATTAATGCAGCAGCGGTATATGAATTTGCCAGTGATCAACAGGTTGTATTGGTACCTACTGTTATAAGATCAGGATTAGAATCAAATGGAATTCCAGATACTGCAGAAATTGCATATAATTTTAGAACTTTAAACAAAATAAACATTGATATATTGAAGAGAATTTTTGACGATATTCCTCAAAATGTTGCTAAAGCATATGGAGCAGAAGCAAAAGTAGAGCTATGGGGACCAGGAGAAGCTGTTAATAATGATATAGAGAGTACAGATAGAGCAATTAAAGTAATTAAAGATAGTTTTGGAGAAGAATCGGTTTTTAGCAATAGACCTTTTATGGGTGGTGAAGATTTTTCAATTTATCAAAAAACTATACCAGGTGTTTTTGCACATGTAGGTGGTGCAGTTGATGGAGTTTATAGTAATTTACACACTGATAAAACTTTGATTAATGAAGAGGTATTAAAATATGGAGTTGAGTTTTTAATTAATTATGCATTTCAATACTTAAGTGAAGAGGATAAAATAAATTAAATAAATATTTATTAAGGAGATAGAAAGAAATGAGTCAAATTGAAAAGGCATTTTCATATATAGATTCTAAAGCAGAAGATATGAAAAAATTATGGATTAATATTTCTAAAATAGAGAGTCCATCTGAGTATAAAAGTGGTGTTGATTCAGTTGCAGAACTACTTGCTCATACTTGCGAAAAGGATGGGTTAAATACTAAGATAATTACTTTTGAAAATGCAGGAAACAGCTTAGTTGCGTATACAAAACAGTTTACTGAAAAAAATGATGGCATTGTTTTGATGGGACACATGGATACTGTTCATAAGCTGGGAATATTTAAAGAACCTATGGTTTTTGAAAAAGATGGATTTTTATATGGACCTGGTGTTTTTGACTGCAAAGGTGGATTAATTATTGCCATATTAGTTGTAAATGCGCTGAAAGCTAGTGGTTATAGTAAAAGACCAATAAAATTATTTTTTACAGGTGATGAAGAAATTGGGCATAGATATTCTGATAATGGAAAAGTAATATCAGATGAACTTAAAGGAGCTGCCGCCGTTTTTAATTGTGAAAGTGCTCCAATTGATGGGAAGCTTGCTGTTGGTAGAAAGTCATCTTATGTTTTCAAGATTATAATTGATGGAGTAGGTGCTCATTCAGGAAGTGATCCAGAAAAGGGTAGAAGTGCAATACTAGAGGCAGCATATAAAATTATTGAATTGGAAAAATTAACAGATATTGACGGAACAGGAACTACAGTCAATTGTGGTTTAATATCTGGTGGTACAGTTGTAAATGCAATACCAGATAACTGTATTATAAATGTTAATATTAGATTTAAAAGTGAGAGTGAAATAGAACATATAATAAAGGAAGTAAAAAAAATTATAGATAAATCATATGTTGAAGGAACACATTCAGAAATAATTTCGCACAATGAGCCAGAAAAACCAATGACTCCTAATGAAAAAAACATGAAGTTATATAATCACTATGCAAAAGTTTCAGCGTCTTTAGGCTTTGAAAAGAATGAGCCTTATTTTGCAGGAGGAGGCTCAGATGCTGTTATTGCATACCGACTAGGTATACCAGTATTATGCCAGACTGGAGTTCGCGGTGAGAATCATCATACGTTACAAGAAAGAGCTGAAATTATATCATTAGTAGAGCGTGCTAAAATATTGACAAAGGCAATTTTTGAGATTGAAAAAGAGTTTTAATAAAAGTATTATGCTTAGAAAAAAGAAGTGTGACTAAAGCCTCATTTAAATAAAATTATTGTTATAAGTATAATGTAAGCATACAGTTATAAAAAACTGTATGTTTTTCTATATTTAAAAAGAAGGAATTTAAAAGAGTTTTGAAGAATTAATATTTTTTAGAAGTTAATAATTTTATTATTTGCTAATTTGCTATTAAATAAGGTATTATGTATTAATAAGGGTATTATTAGATTTATATACATAATTTGTGTAAAATTATTTGTAAATGAATACATAGAATTGAATGTACAATAAATTGATATGATGATTATTGAAATATTAGGGGGGATTACATTGGTTGATTTTGATTTTGAGTTAAAAAAATTACATCCCATTAATATAAAGGAATTGGAATTAAGCAGCTATGCAATTGATGAAGACATTAAAAAATCAATAATTTTATATAATTCAGCTGTTGGAGAGATTAAAAAGGGTAATTACGAATTAGTCATAGATGATTTAAAAAAAGCATTATCATACAATGAAGGATTTACAGAAGCTGTGAAGCTAATGGGATTATGTTATGTGAAAATGAAAGAATATAAAAAAGCGGAAAGAATATTTAAAAAACTTAGTAAATATTTAATGGATAATGAGTTAAGTGATGAATATATAAAAGGTTTAGACTTATTAAGATCCATGCCAGAAGCCATTACCGTTGATGAGGCGGCTAGGAATATTTCTAATAAAAAAAATAGAAGATCTATTAAAAGTGGACATTTAAAAAGAAATTTAGCAATATGTTTATTTATAATCATAGCTGGAACAGGTTTAAATTATTTTTATCCAGAAACAGTTAAAGGTGCTTTAAACAAAGTTAAGGCAAGTATTCAGGAGAAATTCCAATCCAATAATAAAGAAGTGGTTTCAAAAGAAGAAACAAACGAAAGTTTAAATGAAGCTAAGACTTCAACAGATGAAAAACCAAATGAAGATACTGGCTTAAAAGCTAAAATTGTCTCAAGTAATCCATCAAACGAAAAACAGGATAATGGCCAGAAGAATACAGATAATACTAAATCAGAAATAGAAAACTACAATAAAACTACTGCAAATATGTTAAGTGATGCTGAAAAATTATTGAATAGTGAAAGTTATGAAAAAGCGGCTACAATTTTAATAGATGCCAAGAATAGAAATTTAAACAATGAATCAAAAATCAAATTAAATGAGCTTTGGCAACGCTTAAAGCCGAATCCAATGTGGAAAATATATAATGATGGAAATACTTTATATAAGCAAAATAAGTATTCAGAAGCATTACCTAAATTATTAATAACTGCAGAAATTGAACCTAATTTAGATATTGCACCATGGGTTAATTATCAAATAGCTATGTGCTATAAGCAAACAAATGATTATGATAATGCTCGTATATATTTTAATAAGGTAAAAAACAATTATCCTAAGTCACAATATGCATCATATTCAAAGGCTACTCTAAATGAAATTGGTAATTAGATTTAAGAATAAGTAGATTTAAATTAAATTAATTGGCAGCTTAAAAAAATAATTAAGCTGCCAATTTTTTTATAAAATAATATTGACTAATTATAATTATATAGCATATAATAATAAAAATGAATTCTTATTAAATCAATGGGAATTATGGAAAATATATTTAAGTAAATGCAATGAAGGGAAAAAGTACATTAAGGAAAATTTTCAGAGAGGAATTCTTAAAATAGCTGAAAGGAATTTTAAATGGAACTTAATGGAATGCATCCTAGAGCACTGAGTTGAACATGTAATAGTAGGCTTAGCAGGTGTGCCTGATACAGCACATGGAGATATTATGTTTTGTATATAAATATAATAATCAGAGTGGAACCGCGGAAATTTTCTGCCTCTGTTTTTTACAGGGGCATTTTATTTTCTGTAAATAAATTAAATTTTGGGGAGTATATATAATCATATATAAATTTATTTTTATTTAAATTGGGGGAGGATAATATGTCTATAGAGAGCAAAGAAATCATAGAAAATAAAAAATTGAAAGAAATATTAAAGATGGTTGAAAAGATAAAATATGGGTCTATAACTTTAATAATACAAGATGGAGTAATAATACAAGTAGATAAGAATGAAAAAATAAGAATGAAGTAATATACAAAAATAGAAAAAAACATTGACAAAAATAAATAAAAGGAATATATTATAACAAAACACAGTAAACTTATAAGAATAAGAAGAATTGTTTGGAATATTATTTAAGTAAATCTGACTGGAAAACCAGAGGATGTACTTCTAATTATAGAAGTATGTCCTCTTTTCTTTTTATAATGACTAATATTCTAAGAAAATTTTCTCAATGTATGGGATGTAATTCAGGGCATGCATTTTGTCAATTATCTATTACTGAAAGTCCAACTCATGGACACGCAATAATAGCTATGCTTTGAGAACTTGGTTAGAAATAGAAGATATATTTTAAAGGTATAAATAAGAATTTAGTGTGGTTTTAAATAAGAGCATTTTTATAAGAATAATACATGTATATAAATATAATTTAATAATAGAAATTGAGGTAAATATAAAAAAATAAGCCAATAAAATTGAAAATACTTAGGAATATAAAATAAAATCGTAAATAAATTATAACAATTTTTATTTTCATATTTCATTATATAAGTTTTTAATATTAAAGAAAAAGGAGAAACAGAAATGGCAGAAAAAATCTTAAGACAAGTAGCGATTTATGGTAAAGGAGGAATAGGAAAATCAACTACAACACAAAATTTAACAGCTGGACTTGCTGAGCTTGGGAAAAATGTAATGGTAGTTGGTTGTGATCCTAAGGCTGATTCAACAAGATTATTACTAGGAGGCTTAGCACAAAGAACTGTTTTAGATACATTAAGAGAAGAAGGAGAGGATATAGAATTAAATTCAATAATGAAAACTGGATTTAAAGGAATAAAATGCGTTGAATCAGGTGGACCAGAGCCAGGAGTAGGATGTGCAGGTAGAGGAATAATTACTTCCATTGGAATGCTTGAAAGGTTGGGGGCTTATACAGAGGATTTAGATTACGTATTTTATGATGTTCTTGGAGATGTTGTATGTGGAGGTTTTGCAATGCCTATAAGGGAAGGGAAAGCAAAGGAAATTTATATAGTTGCAAGTGGTGAAATGATGGCATTATATGCAGCAAACAATATATCAAAGGGAATTCAAAAGTATGCATTAAAAGGAGGAGTTAGACTTGGTGGAATTATCTGTAATAGCAGAAATGTTGATAGGGAGCTTGATCTTTTAAGAGCTTTTGCAAAAGAACTTGGAACTCAATTAATTCATTTTGTACCAAGAAATAATGTAGTACAAAGAGCAGAAATAAGAAAGAAAACTGTAATAGAATTTAGTCCAGAAGATAAACAAGCCAATGAATACAGAGAATTAGCAAAAAAGATAGAAGAAAACAAATTATTTGTAATACCAAAGCCAATGAGTCAAGAGAGGCTTGAAGAAATTTTAATCGAATATGGACTAATGGATGATTCTGAATATGTAATTTAATTTTGAGAAATTGGAGTCACTCAATATTCCAATATAGCTGTAGTTAGAAAAGGAGATTAAGATAGAATTGAAATTGAATCTCGTATAAAAGCACTAACAACAGAAGAGGTTAAAAGCTTTATAAGAGAAAAGTATGGTTCCCGAATTCTAAAAGGAGAGAAAGAATATGGCGTATAAAATAGCATTTGCAAGCAGCGATGGAAAAGTTGTTAATCAACATTTTGGAAGAACTCAACAATTCTTAATTGTTGAGATAGATGGCAAAGATTATAAATATGTTGAAACCAGAGTCAATGAACCACCTTGTCAGGATTTTCAACATGCTGAAGAGGCCATGGATAAAATTATTGAATTAATATCAGATTGTAAAGCGGTTTTTGTTACAAGAATAGGACAAGGTGCTTTGGTAAGAGTTGAAGGAAAAGGGATAAAAGGTATTGAAGCGCCTTACTTTATTGAAGAGATACTAAATAAAGTTTTAAATTCTAAAGTAAATATAATAGATATATTTTAAGGATAATTTAAAAAGATATTATTGAAAAGGAATGATTGTTTAGAAAAGTTTATAATCTTGCAAAGACTCATCCTTGTCGTGGAGGAGAAGCGAATTTTAAATATGGAAGAATACATTTACCAGTAAGTCATTCATGAAAATATACAATTTTTGTATCAAAACAAAGTAAGTGAATAGGAATAATATATAAAAATGTACTTTATAAATAATAAATAGTGAAATGCAAAAAGTTGTGAAATACAATAGTACGATAAAATTTTATTAAGATGGAGGAAAGAAAATGAGAATAGAATCGTTATTAGTTCACGGAGCAGTAGATGGAGATGAAACAACAGGGTCAGTAAATGTTCCTATCTTTCAAACATCTACTTATAAGCAAGAGGAACTAGGTAAAAATAAAGGATATGAATATTCAAGAACAGGAAATCCAACAAGAGAAGTTTTAGAAAAAACTATTGCATTACTAGAAAGTGGAACTGGAGGTCTTGCATTTGCAAGTGGTATGGCTGCAATTACAGCAATATTGTCTTTATTTAAAAGTGGCGATAAGATAATAATTCCTAGCAATCTTTATGGAGGAACCTTTAGAGTAATAGATAAGGTATTTAAAAATTTCAACATTCATTATGAAATAGTTGATTTTTCAAGATTAAGTGATGTAAAAAGAATTTTAGAAAGTAATAAACATACTTCTAAGGTAAAGGCTGTGTTTATAGAAACACCTACAAATCCGCTTATGGATATTACAGATATTGAGGAAATAAGTAAACTTGCTAAAGAATATGGTGTATTAACAGTTGTAGATAATACCTTTATGTCGCCATATCTCCAAAGACCATTAGAATTTGGAGCTGATATAGTAGTTCATAGTGCTACAAAGTATTTAGGAGGTCATAGTAATGTTGTTGCTGGGTTAATAGCTGTAAAAGATGATGAGCTTTGGGATAAGCTACATTTTATACAAAATTCTACAGGAGGAGTTCTTGGACCATTTGATTCTTTTATATTACTTCAAGGTATAAAAACTTTAGGAGTTAGATTAGACAGGCATAATGAAAATGCAGAAAAAATAGCAGAATTTTTATTAAAAAGCGAATATGTTTCAAAAATATATTATCCAGGATTAAAAGATTCTAAAGGTTATGAAATTCATCAAAAGCAAGCTTCTGGATTTGGAGGTGTATTATCTTTTGTAATAAATGAAAAGGTTGATTATAAGAAGTTTTTAGGTTCATTAAAGCTTATAACACTCGGAGAAAGCTTAGGTGGAGTTGAATCTTTAATATGCCATCCTGCTACTATGACTCATGCAGCAATTCCATATAAAATAAGACAGGAGGTAGGAATTGTAGATAATTTAGTAAGACTTTCTGTTGGAATAGAAAATGTTGAGGATTTATTAGAAGATTTAAATAATGCATTTAAGGTGAGTTCATCATGAATTTTGTGAGTGATATAAAAGAGCTAATTGGAAATACTCAATTAATAAAGCTTACTCATATTTGTGTAAAAGAAAATGTTAATATATTTGCTAAATTAGAATGCTTTAATCCGGGAGGTAGTGTTAAAGATAGAATCGGTGTAGCCATGATTGAAGGTCCGAAAAGAAAGGATTAATAGTTGGTTCCTCTTCATGGGCTATACTTGCAGCAGCATTAAAGCTTTCAAAGGAAATAGAAACTGGAAATATTGTTGTAGTATTTCCTGATAGAGGAGATAGATATTTAAGTACAACATTATTTGATGATTAGAAAATTATTTTTATACTGATAAATATATATTAGATTGTTTGTTATTATGTTGATTTAGAAAATTAAGATAATAACAAACAATCTATTTTGATTTTAATGATTCTAATATCACTATATTTTGAATTGCAAATTCAAAAGTTGAATTTTATAAATATTGATTTTTTATTAAAATCAATATTTATTATTTATATAAGAAAGTAATGTGATTACTATGAAAAAGATAATTACAAGAGAGGAGGCTTGAAACTTATTAAAAGAATATAACCAAGATCCATTTCATTTAGAACATGCTGTAATTGTAGAAAATACTCTTCGATATTTTGCTAAAGAGCTTGGATATGAGGATGAAATTGATTTCTGGGGGATTGTAGGTTTACTTCATGATTTAGATTTTGAAAAGTGCCCAGAAGAGCATTGCATAAAAGAGCAGGAAATTACGGCTGAATACGGAATAGATAAAGCAATAATTCACGCTACTGCAAGCCATGGCTATGCCATAACGGTTGATATTAAACCTGAACATGAAATGGAGAAAGTTTTATATGTCGTAGATGAGTTAACTGGATTAATAGGTGCAGTTGTAATAATGAGGCCTTCTAAAAGTGTTCAAGATTTAAAAGTTAAATCGGTCAAAAAGAAATATAAGAATGCTAAATTTGCAGATAGATGCTCTAGAGCGGTTATTGAAAGAGGAGCTGAGATGCTTAGATGGGAACTAGATAATTTAATTCAAAGAACAATTGAAGTTCTAAGAACATTCCAAAATTGATAATGTAGTAAAGTAGATAATATTAAATCTTATTTCATATTGCCATATGGTTGCCATATGGATTAATAGCAACTATTGTAGATAAATTTAATATATGGAAAAAACGTAAATTAAGGAGTATAATAAAATAATCAGTTGAAAATTGTTTTTAATAAATAACATTTACTAATTAGAAACCAATGAAAAAGATTAAAATATAAAGAACAATAAATTTACGATATATAAAATGGAGGGGATTTTAATGAGCGAATTTTTAAAAATTGTGAGAGAAAGAAGATCAGCAGATAAATTTATTGAAAACATAACAATACCAAGGGAAGATTTTAATGAAATATTTAGAGATTTATCTTTAGCGCCTTCTGCTTTTAATCTGCAACATGCTAAATATTATGTTGTGGAAGATAAAGAATTAAATGATAAAGTTTATGAAGCCGCTTTTAAGCAATATAAAATAAAAACTGCTTCAGCAACAATAATAGTGACAGGAGATAAAAACGCATATTTATCTGCAAGTAAAATATATGAAGGATCAATGATGCTTGGAATGATAGATAAAACTCAATATGATATTATGATAGATACTATTAAAAATCTTTATGAAGGCTGGGGAGAAAGCTTTCAACATGATGAAGCGATTAGAAATGCATCTTTATCAGCAATGCAATTCATGCTATTAGCTAAAAATAAAGATTGGGATACTTGTCCTATGATATATTTTGATAAAGATAAAATCAAAGAACTACTTAATATTCCTGAAAATGAAGTGCCAGCAATAATGATTACTATGGGAAAAATGGACAAGAGTAGTAGTAAAATAAGAGGATATAGAAAACCTGCTGATGAATTTGTGAAGTTTTTTTAAGTAATGAAGGTGTTCAAATTCTGATAGGAGTCGTCTAGAATTAATGTTAGTATAAAATAATTAATAAACTCTCGTTGTGATAAATATATCATAAGAGAGTTTATTTTTTTATGAATAGTTAGGGTTTAACGTAGATAGGGTATTAAAATAAATATTTATATGAATTGTGATTTAAATCACGCTACTAATTTATTAAATAATTTAAAATATGTGTATTGGTAATCTTAAATAATACCAACAGGAAATTACATAAGCACATACGTATAGTTATTTATTAATTTATCTATTGAAAGGAAGTAAATATATGGGGAGATATAAAGAACAAAGGGATTTTTTAAAGTCTAATTTTAATGAATTCAAAAACATAAAGACAGATAAGATGAAAGGGATAGCACAACCTGATATAATAAAGCCTTATGAATCATCAAGTTTAATCATTGAACTTCCAAAGTTTAATAAAGATTTTGTGAAAAAGGAAAATATTTATGATTGTATAAATGATAGGAGAAGTACAAGATTTTATTCTGAAGAAGCTATGAGTATAGAAGAATTATCATATTTATTATGGGCAACTCAAGGCATCACTGAAATTAATAGTAATGGGCTTATGTATAGGAAAGTTCCATGTAGTGGTGCTACTCATTCTTTTGAAACATATTTATTTATTATGAATGTTAATGGAATAAATAAGGGGATATATAGATATGAGCCTTTAGGACATAAGCTTATATTTATAAATAAAGTTGATGGTATAGATGAAAAAGTAGATGAATTGACTTTAGATCAGCCTTTTGTACCTAATTTTGCAAAGAAGGCTGCAGTTACATTTGCATGGAGCACTACACCTTATCGTGCTGAGTGGAAATTTGATATTACGGCTCATAAAAAAATCTTAATTGATGTTGGGCATGTATGTCAAAACCTATATTTAGCAGGGGAATCTATTGAGGTTGGAACTTGTGCAATTGGGATATATGATCAAAAAATGATAGATGAACTGTTAGGACTTGATGGAGATGAGGAATTTGTAATCTATCTTGCTGCAGTTGGTAAGAAAAAACAAGATGTATAGGAAGTTAAAATAATTTTTTATAATAAAAAAGTTACTAAAGATAGCAGTTTTTATTAATAATTTAAAGTACGTAACCGTTGTTACAGATTATATCAGAGCATTTTAGTAATATACAAACAGAGCAAATAACTCATATAAATAATAAAAAAATAAATTTAGTAACAGTTGTTACATTAAAAATATGAGTAATATAGTAAACTTAATCTTGTTTGAGAGAACGAATTAATAAAGTTAATAATTATTTAATAATAAATGAAAATATTAGGAGGGCATAATATGTCAATGTTTTGTTATCAATGTCAAGAAACAGCTGGGTGCAAAGGCTGTACTAAAGTAGGGGTTTGCGGTAAAGATGAATATGTAGCAAAGGCTCAAGACTTATTAATATATGTAACTAAAGGACTAGCTATAGTTAGCAATGAAGGTAGAAAAGTTGGAGTTACTGACAGCAAGGTTGATAAATTTATAGTTGAAAACTTATTTACAACAATCACTAATGCTAATTTTGATAGAGATTCTATTTTAGATAGAGTAAAAGAAACTTTAACAATCAGAGAACAATTAAAAGCTAAAGTTATTAAAGCTGGTGGCGTTGTTGGAGAAGTAAAAGTTACTGGTGGTTTCTTCAAGAAGATCTTTGGAATGCAAACTACAGAAATGATTATGCCAGAAGCAGCTACTTGGACAGCTGACAACACAATAGAATTTGATGCAAAGGCTGAAAAAGTTGGAGTTCTTGCAACTGAAAATGAAGATATTAGAAGCTTAAGAGAGCTTATTACTTATGGATTAAAGGGATTATCTGCTTACATGAAGCATGCTATGAACTTAAAATATAACAATGAAGAAGTTCATGGATTCATGGCAAAAGCTTTGGCTGCAACAATTGATGATACTTTAACAGTTGATGATTATGTAGGATTAGCATTAGAAGCTGGTCAGTTTGGTGTAGATGGTATGGCATTACTTGATAAAGCTAATACTGAAAGCTATGGACACCCAGAAATAACATCTGTTGACATTGGTGTTAGAACTAATCCAGGAATATTAATTTCAGGACATGATTTAAGAGATTTAGAAATGTTACTTGCACAAACAGAAGGAACAGGAGTAGATGTTTATACTCATGGTGAAATGCTTGCAGGACAATATTACCCTAAATTCAAGAAATACAGTCACTTTGCAGGAAACTATGGTAACGCATGGTGGAAGCAAAAAGAAGAATTTGAACAATTCAATGGACCAATCCTTATGACTACTAACTGTATAGTTATTCCAAAGGATTCTTACAAAGATAGATTATTTACAACAGGTGCTACAGGAATGCCAGGATGTGCTCATATAGAAGCTAAGGCTGATGGTACAAAAGACTTTTCTAAGGTTATAGAAATGGCTAAAAAATGTAAAGCGCCTACTGAAATAGAAGTTGGACAAATTGTTGGTGGATTTGCACATAATCAAGTTTTAGCTTTAGCTGATAAAGTTGTAGATGCAGTTAAAACTGGTGCAATAAAGAGATTCTTTGTAATGGCAGGTTGTGACGGTAGAGCTAAATCAAGAGATTATTATGCAGAATTTGCACAAAAGTTACCACAAGATACAGTTATCTTAACTGCAGGATGTGCTAAATATAAATACAACAAATTAAACTTAGGTGATATTGGTGGAATTCCAAGAGTATTAGATGCAGGACAATGTAATGATTCATATTCATTAGTTGTTATAGCATTAAAACTTCAAGAAGTATTTGGTTTAAGTAATGTAAATGAATTACCTATTTCATACAACATAGCTTGGTATGAACAAAAAGCTGTAATAGTATTATTATCATTATTACACTTAGGAGTTAAGAACATTCACTTAGGACCAACACTTCCAGCTTTCCTTTCACCAAATGTAGCTAATGTTTTAGTTGAAAACTTTGGTATTGGTGGAATCACTAATGTTGAAGATGACATGAAGATGTTTATGGAAGCTTAAAAAATAGTATTATTACATTATAATAACAAACTATTAAATATATAGATAAGAATGTACCCTATTTGTAATCTACAATATAATTTACAATATAGAATCCTAGCTGCGAAATCGTAGCTAGGATTTATTTTCATAATTAAAATAAATTTTCAGTGGTATTTGATTTCAATAACATCTTATTTTAAGAGGAAGTTTAGAATAAAGTCAGAAGTTAAATAAAAAAACAATTGAAGATGTATCAAAGGTTAAAGGATTAAACTTAGAAGAAATATTAGAAGCATTATAAAGTAAGTAATTTAGATAAAATTATTGCCTGCTATAGTTAATTGATATAGCAGGCAATAATTTTTTTGTGGAATTTTATGCTATTTAGTTACAGTAACTGGTTATTTCTTAATTGTGCCTTAGTGGATATAAAGGAGAGAAATACTATGGGAAGATATGAAGAGAAGAAAAATTTATTGAAGTCTACATTTGATGTATTTAAAAATATATAAACTGATAAGTAGCTAATTTTTTCCCTTCCAGCATCTATTGCAAGTTAAGCAGCAGCGGGTAGCATAGTTTGGACAATGAGGACTGCTTTTTTCATTAACTAAATCAGCATTATTGTAAGTGATTTTTTTTACCCATTTTATTATGCATTTTTTAATCTTCAAAAAAGTCACCTTCCTTATATAATAGACTAAAGATTTTAATATACAATATTGTAGCTTTTAAAATTATTTAAGTCTGTAACACTTGGTACATAAAGTAATAATATTAGAGTTTGATTCAAATCACATTTTTTATAAACGAATAAAGTTATAATAATGTCAGAAGTTAAATAAAAAAACAATTTAGAAATAAATATTACAATTTAGGAGGTTTTAATATGAAAATAATATATTTTAGTCAAACAGGAAATACAGAAAAAATGGCAAACTTAATTCTTGAAGGAATCCAATCAGAGGGTAAGTCAGCTGAATTAGTTGAAGTTTCAAATGCAACACTTGAAGAGATAAATAATGAAGAAATACTTATTTTAGGATGCTCAGCTTATGGATCAGAAGAATTAGATGAAAGTGAAATGGAACCTTTTGTCAAATCATTAGAAGGAAATATTCAAGGAAAGAAAGTTGCTCTTTTTGGCTCATGGGGATGGGGCAATGGTGAATGGATGACAGAATGGGAAAAGAGGATGGAGTTATATGGGGCTGTATTAATAAGTGAAGGCTTAACAGTTCAGGAATCTCCAGAAGGTGATGATGAAGACAGATGCAGAGATTTTGGAAAATTAATAGCAAAATAATTTATAGATTTTAAGCCTAGAATACTTTTGGTATCTATAGAGAGGAATTAAAAAAACGTGGTGAATCCACGTTTTTTTAATTACAATGTTTGTTTTGTTAATTCAATTGTTTATCGAGAACTCTATTATAGAATAAAAACTTTTCTTTCATTTCTATATATTTTTCTTAATTTCATCAATTCCTATTCTGCTAACAAATTGGTTAAAGATCTCATTTTCTAATTTATTATTTTTAAAGAAAAGCACTATCTTTTCAATAACTAAGTGCACTTCATTTGATTTTACACGTAAGTTGAGATTTTCAGCAAACTTTCCAGTGCTATTTAATGTACCCCCAAGCCATATTGTGAAGGCTTCGTCACAGCTAGTTTCAGTTTTTATTAATGCGCCTTGCAGGCTGATATCAGCTATATGTTTTTGACCGCAAGAGTTAGGGCAGCCAGTAAAGTGGATACGAATTGGTGTATTTAACTTAATTTTAGAATCAAGATATTCAATAACTTTTTTGGCTCTCACCTTAGTTTCAACAATAGCTAAGTTACAAAATTCTTTTCCAGTACAAGAAACGGTGTACCCAATAAAAGTTTCTGGAGCAGGAGATAAGTGCTTAAATACATCTTTTTCTAATAAATAAGGAACATCAGTATGGTTTATACCAGTTACGATTAAATTTTGCGATAAGGTAGTTCTTATTTTATTATCCCCATACTTTTCTGAAATGTCTGAAAGTTCAAAAAGTTCATCACTAGTTATTTCGCCTAGAGGAAGATTTAACCCAATATAATTTTTGCTACTTTGTTTCTGTGCATGTACTCCAAAGTAATAAGCTCCATTCCAGGTAGCTAGCTTATCATCTCCACTAGTTGGCATATCTCCAATAAGTTCTATTAATTTGTCCTTAAATTTTTCTGCACCCCAATCTGCTACTAGGAATTTTAAGCGGGCACGAGTACGTTTTTCTCTATATCCATAATCTCTAAATATAGTACATACACCTATTGCAACTTTAAGGACATCTTCAGGCTTTACAAATATATCAAGTCTTTGTGCTAAATGAGGGGTAGCAGAAAGTCCTCCTCCAACCCATACGTGAAAGCCAATTACTTCATTTTCATCAATATTTTTTATTGCAGGAGTAAAAGCAAGATCATTAATTTGTGCATGTGCTGCATTATGTATGCTAGCAGATATTGATATTTTAAATTTTCTAGGTAAATTAGAAAAATCTTTGTTTAATAAAAAGAAATTATTAACTTCTTCAACAATTTCAGTTGTATCCATAAGTTCATCTTTATCGATTCCAGCAAGTGGATTACCAACTATTGTTCTAGGGCAGTCACCACAAGCTTCAAATGAACTTAAATCACAAGCTTCAAGTCTTTTGAAAATAGCAGGTAAATCTTCAACTTGGATCCAATGAAATTGAATAGCCCCTCTTGTTGTAACATTTGCAATTCCATGCCCATAATCTTTAGCAATGCCTGCTAGAACTTTTGCTTGATTGGAATTCATTATTCCAGAATTAATACGTACTCTCATCATAAAATATCCGTTTTTTGGCTTTTGTTCATAAACTCCAGCCCATTTAAATCTATTCATATCTTCAGGCGTTATGGAAGCATAACCTTCCCTAGAATATTTTTCAACTATAGTTTGAATTACATCTAAACCATCTTTTTCAAGTTTTATATGTTCGACTTCATTTAGTTTTTCATCTTTAGACCAAAGCACTTCATAAGACATATTATGTTCTCCTTATCTTATTGTTCTGTTTTCATGTATCTGTATCCACGATTTACACCATCACCGATATATAGAATTTCATCAAATTTTACAAGATTAATTCTATCTTTATCATCTAAATATTCTTTTGAAATAAGTCTGCCCTTAATAGTAGCTAAAATATTAGTTATACCTGCATAGGAATCTCTTTCTATCACTTCAGTTAAGGTACATTCAATTGAAATAGGACATTCTTCTATAATAGGAGCATTTATAACTTTAGATTTAACAGGTTTTAATTTCACACTATCAAACTTTTGGCACTTGTAGCCAGAATGAGCTCCACAAAAATCTACTTCAGATACAAGGGAACTTTCTGGTATATTAATTACAAAATCTTTAACCTCTTTTAGTTGATTAATTGCATATCCCTTACTGCTAAAACCTAAAACTACCATGTCCTTAAGTGTATAAGATGACGAAAGGGTAGTTACGTTTGGAACTCCATTTTTATCATAAAAACTCACAAGAATTATAGGGAATCCATAATAAAGTTTTTCATAGTTAACATTTATTTTTTCCATTTAATAGGCCTCCTAAAAATTATATTTTTAAGTTAAGTAATTTACTCAACTATATAATTTTAATATATAAATAGTTTTAGTGCCGTGACATAGATCACTTATATATTAAATCAAGGGCTTGTCTAAAATCTAAAAATAAAATCTTCAATACCTATAGTTGAATTTTTAAGATAATCGATTAATGAATTTTCAGACTTGATCTGTGGAATGAAAAATAGGTGAATTTGATGTATCTAGTTTAGTGAAAAATTACAGAGCTATAGAAATTATTTTAAAGACAATAAGCATTTTAATTGTTAATGTTTATTGTCTTTATCTTTTATTAAAATCAACATGATATTTATTAGAAAGCCATATTTATGATTTTATTCTTAATTAATAGAATAATCTGAAAAAGTCCCCCAATTTTCTATTTTATTATATTGATTATCAGTTGAAGAAAAATAAACAATTATAGGTACTGAATCTAGCTCAGAATGAGCATTAAAAAAATCCTTATCTCCGTATCTTATGGCTTTTAACGCAAGAGGAAGTTCACGTCTAAAAATATAATTTCTCATAGAAGTAACATCTGAGCTATAATCTCCACTCACATATAGATAAACATAAAAAATATATTCATCTTGAAGCTTAATCCATTCACCAAGAACTTCATCTCTCATAGCAGTTATTTTATCATAAGCATATGTTACTCCAATAGTTAAATAAAGGTCAGCAGTTATATCATTGTGGGTAAGTGTGTAACGCCTTGGGATAATAGGATCAGTAGGAGTTATGCCAGCTCTTAACTCAACGAATAGTTTTTCTGGTTTTAGTTCGTTCATTTAATCACTTCTTCTAATTTCTGATGGTAGTATTATATGATTTCATAGCTATTGTGTTAAAAATATACATATATAAAAAGAGCAACTATGCACTTATGAGAAGATCAGCTATGCTGTAATACGAAACTTTCCTGCAATTCGGAACTTTTCACATATAAAAAGAGTGGTTATGCCACAATGCAGAACTTCTCCACAATAAGTAACTTTTTTGCGTTTAAGAGAACTCTATTTTAGCAGCACCTATAACTATAATTAAATCACTTGAATTAATAGGCTTTAAAATGTATTCAGGAGATGTTGGTTCTAACCTCATTAATTGTTGTATGCTTTGATTATTGTCAACGATAAGAAGGAGAGATTTACTTGTGGAAGTATTTCTAACTTTATAAGTAATCCCAGGTTGCAGCTTTGCATCTGTTATATTATACATACCTTGAGTCAAACTTTTAATTTCCCCAACAACATTTGAGGGCAAAGTAAAAAACAAAAATAATATAACTAAAAATGAAGTGAAAAATTTTCTCATAATAAAATCACCTTCTAATTCTTTATACTTTAGTTTAACAACTTTATTATGTGAAATTAAAAAGAATTCATTCATAATTTAAGGTAAATTAGTTACAGTAACCACGAAAAATAACATAAAGTTAACATTATATGTATTTATATTTATCATTTATTTGAGAGAATTAAATTGTAAATATAATAAAAGGATGGTGTAAACTATGACTCCAAAAGAGCTAACAGAAAAAACTATTAAGGATATACGCGAAAGACGAAGAAAGGCGGAAAGGGAATTTTTTGCATATAGAAACGAACAAAATGTTAGGAAGATGAGAAATTGGAGTGTTAGAGTTGGTGGATGTAGATGGTAAAAGTAAAAGAAAAAATTATAAAAGAATCTTACAACTAGACTTTTTATTATTTCAAAATAGTTGTGGACATATAAAAATATATTCATAATTTATAAATAAGAACTTGCATTTCTCAATCTAGTTTGACTAAATTTATTTAGTAATAATAATTATCGATAGGAGAGATGAGAAATGGCTTTTAAATGGAAAGAAGAATTTAATTTAAATATTGAAGAAATAGATAAACAGCACAAAAAATTAATGGAAATAGGTAAGAGAGCTTATGACATTGCAATAATAGATGATGGATATGATAGATATGATGAAATTATGGAAATCATCGATGAACTCTTAGAATATACAAAATATCATTTTGAATATGAAGAAAAAATGTTAAAGGAATATAATTATGTTCATGTTCATGAGCAGGAAGAAGAACATAGTTTCTATATCTATAAAATAAAAAGCATAGCATCTAGAGATGATATAGATGAAAATCAAAGAAAAATAGTTTTAGAAGTTATAGACTTTTTGTCTGAATGGATCAGTAAGCATATTATGATTGCTGACAGAGAATATGCTGTATATTTAAAAAGAGTTGTCGCTTAAAAGAGGTTGTTACAAAACTAACATAGTCAGTTTTGTAACAACCTCTTTTAAAATAAAAAATTATTTAATAAATATACAAATATAGACATAATCAGGTGTGTTAAATAGTATTTATAGATATATTTTAAGGGAATACAGATTGTTTTTATCTTTTTTTAGAGATAATTTAAAAAAAGTACCCAAAATGGTTTTTGTTACTGTATTATATAATGAGTATATACTTTGTAAAAAGATTAGAGTGACTAAAAATAATAGACACCGGTGAATAGATAAAAAAATCAAAGACAGGGAGAGATTAATATGAACAAAAACATTAAAAAAATTGTTGCAATTGCTCTTACGGTTACTGCTTTTAGTTCTGTTGTACCAGTAGCAAATTTAGATTTTATTAATGCAAAGGTTTATGCATCAAGTGGTGATTTAACAAGTATTAGAGTGAAAAATTCTGATGGAGATACAATAAAAACTTACAGTGAGGATAGCTATAAAAGCAGATATGAAGTGGATTATAATGAATTAAATGATAATGAAACTTATTATGCTAAAACGTCATCTAATAAAATAACTATAAGTACAAGAGGGGTTAGTTCAAGCCGTGTTAGAATATTTAAGAGTAGAAGTAGTTCTGCAAGAGGGATTAAACCTGGCAATACTATTGAGCTAACATCTGGTTCAACTACAACACTTACTATTAGGACATATAATGATGATCCTGGTACTGCAAGATATGATGATAGTTATGAAAGTCAATATATTATAAAAGTAAAATGTACAGGAACTTCTTCAGAAACTAGTACAGAAGACAATGGAGATGTATATTTAGAAACCTTACGTTTAAGTGAAGGAGAATTAAATTTTTCAAAAAATACTTCCACATATAACGTAAATGTTAATGAATCGGTTAGCGAATTAAAAATAACTGCTAAGCCAGATTGTGATAGTGATGAGTATGATGACTATGATGTGAAAATAAATGGTGTAACTATAAATGAAAGTGATGATTTCAAAAGAACAGTAAGTTTATTGAATAAAGGGAAAAATGAATTTAAGATAACAGTTGAAAATGATGATCATGAGAAGAGAACTTACACATTAAATATTTATAGAGGACAAACTGATGTAAATAATGGAGTAACAGACAAAACAAACCAATGGGTTATGGTTAATGGAAAGTGGCAATATATCGATTCAATAGGTAACCCTGTTAAGAATACTTGGTTCTATGACAGAACTTTAGGAAAGAACTATTATTTACAACCAGATGGAAATATGGCAACAGGTTGGATAATTTATGATGGAAGCTGGTATTACTTAGGTAATGATGGTGCTAAAAAAACAGGCTGGCAATTATATAATGGGACATGGTATTACCTTGATTTTGAAGGAAAAATGAAAACAGGCTGGATTATGGATGTAGATGGAAGATACTATTATTTATATTCAAATGGAGCTATGGCATATAGTACTACAATTGGCGGATATAGACTGGGTTCAAATGGAGCTTGGATTAGATAAAGTGATGATAATATTTATATAATATAGACTTTAAAATAAGAATACTATGAATATATCTAATTGGAAATTAGATATATGAATTTAAAAACGTATAAATCAAAAGAGTAACATGTATATAGGGAATATACATGTTACTCTTTTGATTTATACATATAGGGAAAATAGTTATGAAAAAAATTATTATCAACCTTTAAACTTATTATATTATGGTTTTATGTCAAAAGTGTGACAAATATGTATGCACTTACTATTTTTTCACTGGCTTTAATTAATTATTGTGTAAGTGAACAAATTTATACAGAAAACGTCAAGAATAATAAATTTTGGTTTGATAATATTGTATTGAAGAGTAAAAGTGTGGGCTGAAAAAAATGATTAGAATTATATAGCATTTATAAATTATAGGATAAAATAATTATAATTGATTTTGGAATATATTTCAGAATAGCAAAAGAATATAATTATAGTATAGTCTTGCGTCCATATAAAACTTCAACTATATAGAGGAAAAAATAAATATAGAGAGGTGTATTCATTGGATACTATTAAATTTGCAGTATTTACTGATTTACATTATGAGCATATTCCAGATGGATATGAAAGAATGAAAAATTTTCTTAATAATATAAAAGCTGAAGATGTAGATTTTATTATGAATCTTGGAGATTTCTGCAGCCCAAAAGAGGAAAATAAACTTCTGCTGAATATGCTTGATAGTAATGGTAAACCTCATTATCATGCAATAGGAAATCATGATTCAGACTTATATCCTAAGGAAAAGATAATAAAATTTTTGAAAATAGATTCTGGTTATTATACCTTTACTTATGGAAAGGTTAAATTTATTGTTTTAGATACATGTTATATAAAAACAGAAAATGGATATGAACCTTATTTTAAGAGAAATTATGATAAAAGTAAAGATTTATATCCAATTGTTCCTGATTACGAAATTGAATGGCTTAGAAATCAGTTAAATGATAATAATGAATATTATGTGATTTTTTCTCACCATAGCTTAGAAAATGACTTTGCAAAAAGAGGTGTTTACAATAGAGAAGAAATTAGGAAACTCATTGATAGAGTAAATAATACAGGAAAGAAAGTACTTCTCTGCGTTAATGGTCATGATCATGGAGATGCTCTTGAAAAATTAGGAGATACCTATTATTTGGGTTTGAATGCAATGTCATATATATGGTGTGGACCGGAGCATGAGCATTTTAGCTATTCTGAGGAAATACATGAGCAATATCCATTTTTAAAAGATATGATTTTATATAAAGATGGGTTGTATGCTATTGTTACCATTGGAGAAAATGGTCATGTAAATATAAAAGGCATGAGGGGAAATTATCAAAATATTTGTCCAAGAGAGGTGGAGATTGGTTATATGTGGAATGGACGATGCATATTACCAGTTGTATCCTCATTGACCAATATATAAGTTAACGGATTGTGCTAGTAAAATTTATTTTATAAATTCAATATCTTAAATGATGAAGAATAAATAATGAATAAAAAGAGCAGCTATACCACAATAAAAAACTTTTCTGTAACCATGAATTTATATATATATTAAAGTAATTATATGATACTTATAAGAATAGAATTTTATTGAAAATAAATAAATAAGGATTGATTTTTATTGGATTCAAACATTATTTTAATTGCAATATTGGCTATATCTATACTCGGAAAAGCCAATTCAGTAGCTATTGCTTCATGTGTGCTTTTATTTATTAACCTTATAAAATTAGATAAATATATATTCCCAATAGTTGAAAGCTATGGAGTGTTTTTAGGATTAGTCATACTTATTGCAGCTATTTTAATTCCAATTGCAAATGGACAAATTACTTTTGAAAACATCAAAATTATATTTACATCATGGACAGGTATAGCAGCATTATTAATTTCACTTTTTACTACTTATTTAAGTGGACTTGGGCTTCAATATCTTACTGTTCAAGGTAATGGACAAGTGATGCCAGCTTTAATTCTAGGAGCAGTAATAGCTGCAGCATTTTTAGATGGAGTTCCAGTTGGTCCTTTAATTACTTCTGGAATTTTAGCTTTAGGAATTAAGCTATTTCATAAGTAAATAAATATAAGGAGAAAAACAATTATAGAAGATGGAACTGATTTACAATCTTATGAACTTTTAGTGTAACAGTTTATTAGAAACTAAAATAAATAATAAAATTAAGGGAGATTAGTATGAGATATACTTTTAAATATTACAAAGACGAATATTTTAATGATATAGAAAAAATGATTGTTAAAAGCTATAAATGGGGAACTCCTGCGTATTTTTACAATTGTCTTCATTTTGATAGAGGAATTCATTCAGCATGGGCAAATAATAAAGCAAACTGGGAGCAGACAACCGGTTTGTGGGAGGAAAATGGCAAAATTGTTTCAGTTGCAATAAGTGTAGGAGCATGGCAAGGTGATGCATTTTTTATATTTGACAGCTATGAACGAACACAAGACAGAGAGCTCTTAAAAAAGATGTTTCATCACATAGAGACACATATGTCTTGTTTCAGAGGAAATGTACCATACGAGGATAGAACAAGATTTCTAGAACTTAAAATATGTCCTACTTGGGGTAGTGTAAAGAAGATGGCACAAGAAAGAGGCTATGCTAAGGCTGAATACACTGAGAAGATGAATATCCTTCCATTTGAAGGAAAAGTATTTGAGGTAGAACTACCTGATGGATATACAATAGGAGACGGAAGTTCAGTTCCACCATTTTTTTCTGCTAATGTTCACATGTTTTCTTTTAACTACACTCTTCCTACAGCTAATACTATAAAGTCAGGATTTGAAGATTTGAAAAAAATGAAAGGCTATAATCCTAATTTTGATTTAGTTGCGCTTGATGATGAGGGTAAACCAGTTGGGCTAGCTATATGCTGGTATGATGAAAAAATGCCTTACTGTGAGCTGGAGCCTTTAGGAGTAGTTTGGTGGTGTAGGCGCAAAGGAATTGGAAGAGCTATGATACATGAATTAGCAAACAGGGTTATGAAAAAGTATCCTGGTTGCAAAGGAATGATGGGCTGGGATCAACAATTTTATTATGATTTAGGTTTTAAGACACAAGCTGAAAATGAAATATGGAATTGGAAGATGAAATTCTAATGATGTAAAAAATGAATAAGAGCTATTTAAGAAATAATTTTGATAAATTATTAATGATTAGAGTTGGGAGAAATATATGGAATTTAGAAGACCAGAATTAAAAGACATAGATGAAGCAGTTAAATTAGCATTAATAGAATATAAAAATGAATGTGCTAATAATAAGGAACTGATAGAGAAAAATATAAAGGAAAAGTTGCAAGCATTAATTTTTGATATTTTTAAGAGTAGGTATGGCTTAGTAGCAATTGAAGATGGGAAAATTGCAGGATATATGATGTTTTGGGGACCATTTGAAGGTCATTTTGGAAATGTAAAAGGTTCCTTTTCTCCATTGCATGGAAGCGCTTTTGGAGGAACTAACAGAAAGAAAACAGCTTCTTTGTTATTTGAAAAGGTATCTAAAACTATGATTGATGAAGGGATTTTCAGCTTTGCAATTTGTAAATATGCACATGATAAAGAAATATCAGAAACTCTTGCATTTAATGGTTTTGGTATACGTTGCAGTGATGCAATTAAAGACTTATCCGAAATAAATAAAACAGAAGTAAATAGCAAATGTAGATATGAAGAAATCAGCTACAAAAAAGCTGGAGTTTTATTAGAGCTAAAAAATGGACTTGTTAACCATTTGAGAAAGAGTCCTATTTATTTTCCTAATCCAGAATTTACAGCAGAGAAGTTTACTGAGTTGTGTGAAAAGAGAAAAAGCCGATTTTTTGTTGCATATGCTGGTGAAAAAACAGTAGGGTACATTGAAGTTGGGGTTGATGGAGAAACATTCATTTCAGAAGATCCTGATGTACTTAATATCTGTGGAACCTATGTTGATTCAGATTATAGAAATAGTTCTGTAGCAAAAGAATTATTAAATTATACTATGACAAAACTAGCAGATGAAGGGTTGAAATATTTAGGCGTTGATTGTGAAACAATTAATCCAACAGCACTTCATTTTTGGGCAAAATATTTTGAAAGCTATACTTATAGCTTTGTTAGGAGAGTTGATGAAAGAATTTTAGCCAAAATATAATAAGTATAAGAACAACATTATAAGACTATCTATATTAAAAATTTAGCAGATTTAGAATTATTTATATTTACTATAGAATAAATTAAGAATATAATAAAAATATGTAATAGTATAATTATGGAAGGTGGAATGGTTATCCGGCTTACTTGTGCTGTGCAATCAAAAAGCTAAGTAAACTCGGAGGAGTAAAATAAAATCATTTAATATAATAATTTGGAAAAAAGCTATTTTTTAATGGTTTATTTTTCGTGCAAATTTATTGTAATTATGATTTTATCTTTACTCTTCATTTAATCAAACTGTCTTTTTAGATGGAAGCTGTAGAGTAAATCTATGGCTTTTTTATTTTATATTAAATTATACTATTACATTTTGTTTATTTAAAAATTATAAAATGTTCATCTTGCTTAAAACAAAAAATTAAAGGAGTGTTATTACTATGGTAAATGAAAATTTAATTAATGAAATAAAAGAAAAAAGTAAGAAGCTAGCTTTATTTAATAAAGAGGGTGGAAATATATGGACTGAAGAATATATAGCAAGACAAATGCTTGAAGCACATCTTAATCCAGAATTTGACGGGGCATCAAGAAGAAGCTCAATTATTGAACAGACTGTAGATTTTCTTGATAAAAAGATTCTAAGAAGAGAAAGTTCCATATTAGATTTGGGTTGTGGTCCAGGATTATATGCAGAAAAATTATGCAGAAAGGGACATAAAGTAACTGGAATAGATTTTTCCGAAAATACAATATGTTATGCTAAAGAAAATGCAAAAAGAGAAAATCTTAATATAGATTATAAGTGTGAGGATTTCTTTAATCTAAAATATTCAGAAGAATATGATGCTGTTATTCAAAGTTATGGTGAAATAAATACATTTTCAGATGAAGAAAGAGATAGATTATTAAAGTTAATATATAGAGCTTTAAAACAAAATGGAAGATTTATTTTTGATATTTCAACTCCTATTTTGAGGAAAAATTGTAGTCTAAAGAAAAACTGGTACATTAGTGAAGAGGGTTTTTGGAGGGGAAAAGCACATATTGTTTTAGAAGAAGGATTTCAATACGAGAACAATATTTGGCTTGATCAATATATAGTTGGCGATGATGAGGGTATACAAGTATATAGAAATTGGTTTCATGATTATACTGCCGAAACAATTAGTGAAATTGTTCAAAAATCTGGCTTTACAATTGTTGATATGGTAACTTTAGCAGGAAATCCATTAAAAACAGAAAGTGAATGGATTTTAATTATTGCTGAGAAAAGAGTGTAAATTATATATGTAAATAAATAGATACTAATTTCATTTAAGCTTGACTTTCTAAATTAAATTTATTATACTAGTAAAAAAATTAAGTATGAAATAAAATAAAACTTCACGTATAACTCCAATAATAAGGTTTGGAGGTCTCTACCAGGAACCATTAATTCCTGATTACGAAGAAGATGTAATTATGATTTTAATTGCATTTTCTTTGTAGTCAGGATTTTTTTATACAAAAAATTAATTGGTGACTGTCACCAATTTGCAGGAGGAATTTTAATGAATATAAATACTTTACCGAAAATAGAACTTCATTGTCACTTAGATGGAAGTCTAAGACCTAAGACAATAATTGAAATATCTGAAAAAGAAGGAATACAGCTTAATTATAAAGATATAGATGAAATTATAAAAGCAGTAACTGTGCCATTGGATTGCAAATCACTTGATGAGTATTTAAAAGCTTTTGAGCTTCCTAATTTAGTTATGCAATCAAAGGAAAGTTTAAGAAGAATTACTTTTGAACTTTACGAAGATGCAGCTGAGGAAAATGTTAAATATATGGAGGTAAGATTTGCACCATTACTCCATACTTTAAAAGGTTTAACAGTTGAGGAGATAATAGAAAGTGTAATAGAAGGAATGAGGGCTGCAGAAGCAAAGTATGATATTAAAGGAAATATTATATTAGGCTGTATGAGATTTATGAGTGCAGAGAAAGCTTTTGAAGTAGTAGAAAAAGGAAAGAAATTTCTTGGAAGGGGTGTTGTAGCAATAGATTTATGTGCAGCAGAGGTGGAAGGCTTTTGTCAAAAGTTTGTAGAACCTATTAAATTGGCAAGAGAATACGGATATAGAGTAACCATTCATGCAGGTGAAACGGGAATAGGTAAAAATGTATTAGAGGCTGTAGAACTTTTAGGGGCAGAAAGAATTGGACATGGTGTTTATATTAGAAATTGTGAAGAGGCTTATAAAATTGTAAAGGAAAAAAATATTACCCTTGAAATGTGTCCTACAAGTAATGTACAGACAAAAGCAGTAAGCAGTTTTAGTGATCATCCAATTTATGATTTTTATAAAGATGGGATAAAAGTAACCTTAAATACTGATAACAGAACTGTATCAAATACAAATATGGCTAAAGAAATTGAAATAACAGCTAAGGAATTTAATATTGATTATGAGGATTATAAGAAAATTTACTGCAATAGTGTTGAATCCAGCTTTGCTAATAATGATATAAAAGAAAGCTTAAAAAGAATTTTAAAATAATTATGTAAATGTGGTTGACAATTATGTATATGTAACATATAATAAACAAGCAGTCCAAATTCAGCAAGCCTTTTATAATCAAGGTTTGTGGGATATATAGGATTGATTAAGAATATAATATATGTTTATGGTGAACGTAGTTCAGTTGGTAGAGCGCCAGTTTGTGGCACTGGTTGTCGTGGGTTCGAGTCCCATCGTTCACCCCATATTTAAGGTTCACTAGCTCAGTCGGTAGAGCACATGACTTTTAATCATGGTGTCCCGGGTTCGATTCCCGGGTGAGCCACCAAATTGTTATTAAAGAATTAATTAAAAAAGGATGTATAGAAAAGATTGAAAAATCGTTTCTATACATCCTTTTTTTCTATAGTAAAAAATTAATTTATTTCAGTATAAGGCTAGAATAGAATTTAAGATAAATAAATATAAGTGAATGGTTTCTCATGAAGGCTTTAGTTTTGCATATATTATGATATTATTGTAAAATATAATTGTATTTGTAAAAAATGGTGGTCAAATAGAATTAATAAATAAAATACTATTTTTGAAGTGTAAAGGAGAAACATTTATGGATGATAAAAATAAATTTGATTTAGGGGATCAAATTGAGGAAAACAATGAAACGGAAGAAGTACAAGCTGTTGGTTGGGAGGCAATTGACGGCGCTTTAGAGAAAATATATGGCAGTCAGGAACCTAAACATTATGGTACAGTAGTTCCTTATTTTTTAGGTGGTAATGATCCTTTATCAGGAATAAGTGTTTACGAAAGAGAAGAGCCTGTACCACATTGGCACTTTATAACATATGGATTTACTGAATTATATGAAAAGGAATGGGAGAATCCTGAATACAGTGGTTATGGGTTTGAACTTACTTTTAG
This sequence comes from Clostridium sp. C2-6-12, assembly GCF_009928485.1. Taxonomy (GTDB): domain Bacteria; phylum Bacillota; class Clostridia; order Clostridiales; family Clostridiaceae; genus Clostridium. The sequence goes on from NZ_JAABNP010000031.1 coordinate 42,951, forward strand.
ATTAAAAAAAGATAAGTTAGAAACAGAACCTCCAGCTTGGGCTTTGAATTTCCTGCAAAATCTAGCTAGATACGTATTTTCCTCAGGTAATTATTTTGCAGCCGGTCATTACTTAAATGCTAATGGGCCAATAGCTATAGGAACAGATTCATTAATTAGAGCAATAGCATTTGTTGAAGATCCAGAATTACCTGAAATAGAAACACCAAATGGAAAAGTAGAATTTTTACAAGTTGTAGGAATAACTGTAGATGAAGAAGAAGCAATAAAGTGTTGGAATAGCAGTGAATTTTTAAAGTTAATAGATAAGTATCTTCCATTGTACGTAACAGATTTGAATAGGGAATCTCTATTAAATAAGGAAGAAATTCAAAAATTAGTTGATGTAGGAATGGAAAAAGATGGTTCAAGTACAGGAACTTTATTTAATGACAAATTAAATTGGATAGAGAAGAAGGGATTATTTGCAGGTAAAAGTTATACTATAGTATTTGGAGCTCTTCAAGCACCAACCATAGCTAAGGTACTTAAAGGTAGAATACCTAAAGAGAGGGAATTAATCCTAGTTGGAAATGATAAAAATATTACTATTTCTTATTCAAGTGAACCTAAAATATCTGTTGATGGAGATACACTTAATTTCATGATTAATGATGATATAGTAAAGGAATTGGTTGCTAAGTTAGCTCCAAAGGAAAAAAGCTTTACTTTAGAAACTATGAAACAAGTAAAGGTTAAAATAGAAAAAACAATGATTAAAGATCAGGAAGGTAATGTAGTTGAGGTAATAGGATAATTTAGAGCTCAGAATTAAAATTTTATAAAGGCTAAATACTTTTAAATTTATTATATAAAAATTTAAAAGTATTTAGTCTTAAAATATAGTTTTGAATTATATGTATCAGAAGAAAATATAGATAAAGAATATTAGGATGAAATTAGAAGAGGGTTTGGGGGAGCAAAATTGAAAGCTATTGAAGTTACAAATTTGACTAAAAATTATGGAAAAATAACAGCTGTTAATGATGTTTCATTTTCAGTAGAAAAAGGAGCTATCTGTGGAATTCTTGGTCCTAATGGCTCTGGAAAAACTACAACAATTAAAAGTATCTGCAATTTAATAATTCCAGACAAAGGTGAGATTAAATTGTTTAATAAAGAAAATCGTAAATCCATTGAGCATATTTCAGCTTTATTTGAGGGTACTAGAAATTTATACTGGAGGTTAACTCCTAGAGAAAACTTGCGCTACTTTGCAGGTATTAGGGGAATGGGTGGTAAAAAGATCGAAAGCAGAATTGATGAATTATTAGATAGATTTAATTTAAGCGAAAAAAGGGATATAACTGTTAATACTTTATCCAGAGGTATGCAGCAAAAAATAGCTATAGCCATGACTTTAGTATGTGATACTGAAATAGTGTTATTAGATGAGCCTACCCTTGGTTTAGATGTTCAAAGCTATATTGATATTAAGAATATTTTACGTAACATTGCTTCAGATATGGATAAAACAATTTTATTGAGCACTCACCATATGGATTTAGTTCAAGAATTATGCAATCAGGTTGTTATCTTAAATAAAGGAAAACTAGTGGCTAAAGATAGTGTAGAAAATCTTTTAAATATGTTTAAGAGTATGACTTATGAAATTATACTATTAGAAAAGGTTAATAAAGAAATCAAAAATCATTTAATGAGTTTAGATTATGATTTTTATTTTGCAGAAGATGATAAAAAAATAGAAATTGATATTTCTGATTTAAGCCATATTTACGATATTATTGAAAAGTTAAAAGCTAAAAATATTATGATTACTGAAATTAAACAAAAGGATGTAGACTTTGAAAGAGTCTACTTAAATCTTACTAGTGAAGGAGGGAAAAGAAGTGATAAAAGCATATTATCTATTTAAAGTATCAATGGAAAAGTCGGTAAAAGAATTAGCTCGATATAAATTTAATACATTTTCAGATATTTTAAGTTCCTATATTTTGTTTCTAGCAATGTTCGTAGGGATTAAAGTTTTTGGACAAAGTATGAAGGTATCTTCTTTGGATTTTGGTAATACCATAGAAGGCTTTATTATTGGATATTTTATTTGGAACATAATGATGCTGGCATACTCAGAGACAGCTAATAACATTGTAGGAGATGCTAATAGAGGTACATTGGAACAATTAAACATGTCAAGTATAGGTTTATCAAGTATATTAGTGGTAAGAAGCCTTTGTAATATTGTAATTAGTGTACTAATTTCATTTATACTTCTATTTTTAATAATGTTCACAACTAAGTATTGGTTAAATATAAGTTTTGGTTCTGTATTTATACCAATATTCATTGGTGTGTTTAGCATATTAGGTATTTCTTTAATATTTGGAGGCTTAGCATTAATATTTAAAAGCATTAAATCTTTATTAAATATAATTCAATATTTTCTTATTGGTTTAGTTTTACCACTTCCAGAGAATTTAAATGGACTTTTATCAGTGATACTTCCATTTAGACCTTCAATAGAAGCTGTATATAGAATTGCGCTTTATGGTGATTCTATTATAAATTTTTCACCTACTGAATTTGGAATTATGATTATGAATTCTGCTATTTATTTTTTTATAGGATTTCTTATTTTTGAACAATGTTGTAAGATAGCTAAGAAAAGAGCACTACTAGGGCAATATTAGACAAAATGATTTGAGGAATTAATTTGAGATTTACTAGATTTTTATTGTGTGAACAAAAAAATTATCGGCTTTAGATTTAATAAACTAAAGCCGATAATTTTTATATGTGAAAATATTAATTAGGATAATTTAAATTTTCTTCTTTAATGTTCAATAAAATATCATTAAGAAATTTATTAGCTAAGAATTTTGCCATTGGAAGATTCATGTCTAGATAATTTCCGCAGTCTTTAGCAGAAGCACCTGGAATTTCTCCTTGGAAATCAGCAATAAATTTATATAGTTCAATAAGAAGTGATACTATATCCTTTGATTTATAATCACCATGTAAAATTAAATAAAAACCTGTTCTACACCCCATAGGTCCAAAATAAACAGTTTTATCTGCATAATCTTTATGATTTCTTAAAAATGTTGCAGCTAAATGTTCGATTGCATGCATTTCTGCAGTATTCATAACTGGCTCAAGATTTGGTCTTGTCATTCTGATATCAAAAGTTGTAAGAACTGTATCTCCAAATTTATCTTGTCTTGACACATATACACCTGGAAGTAAGTCCAAATGATTAATTGTGAAACTTGCTATTTTTTCCATTGAAATTCACTCCTTAATATAAGCTTAAATAATTAAATTAGTTATATAGCCGTATTTTATAAAATTTAATTCATATTTATTTCTAATAAATTGTAACATTTTGTATTGATATTAGCAATATAAGTACTCAAAATACATTAAATAGATAGGGATAAGTATAAATGTATGGTTAAAATAAGTAAAATTCTTATTAAGAACTAAAAAGTAATAAGTAAAAGTTTTAGAGGATGATTGATGGGAAATGATGTATAATAAGAGTGTACCATTAAATGTGATGGAAATTATTGGTATGTAGTTCTAAAATAAGTAAATACTTTCAAGGTGTATGATATTAATGAAACAAAAATAAAGATAAAGATTTTAATATATTGATTAAATAAAGCTTGAGTTATTATTGTTAAAGAGTAAATATAACTTTAAAAGATATATAGGAGTAATGTGATGAAAATTTTACAATTTGAAAACGTAAACTGTAAAAACTGTTATAAATGTGTTCGTTATTGTCCTGTTAAAGCTATTGAAATAAAAAATCACTGTGCACAGATCCTTGAAGAGGAATGTATTCTATGTGGTCGTTGTACAATTGTATGTCCGCAAAAAGCTAAAGAAGCAATTAGTGATGTAGAAAAAATAAAGGGTGCTTTAGAGGAAAATAAGCAAGTTGTTGTAAGTGTTGCGCCATCTTTTTCTGCATATTATCATTCTGCTTTTTCAGACTTTAGGGAAGCACTTTTAAAGCTTAATTTTGCAGAAGTTTTTGAGACAGCTGAAGGCGCTTATTTAGTGAAAACAGAATATGAAAAACTTCTAGGAGAAAATCCAGAGAAAACTTACATATCTTCATGCTGTACTTCTTTAAATGAATTGATTAAGAAGTATTATCCAAAGGCTTCCAAGTATCTTGCTCCAGTTATAACACCAATGGAGGCTCATTCAAAACTTTTAAAGGAGAGATATAAAGATGCAGTGATTGTGTTTGTATCACCTTGTATTTCTAAAAAAATAGAGAGATATGACAAAGATTCTCATGTTGATTACATAATTTCTTTTGAAGAACTTAGTGAAATGCTGAAAGATAACAACATAGAAATATCTAATTCAAATTTTGGAGAAGGTGAGCCTAAATATCTATCAAGAAAATTTCCTACTCATGGTGGCATTATTGGTTCAATGAAACCAGATAATGAGCATGAATATATTTCCCTTAGTGGATATAAAGATTGTGTTCAGGCAATTGAGGATATATGTAATCATAAGGTTTCAAGGTGTTTTGTAGAAATGAGTTTTTGTGAAGGCAGCTGCGTTGGCGGGCCATCTTTTCAAAGGAATAATATTTCTTTATTAACTTCAAATTTAGAGATTAATAAGAACTTAAGGAACTTGGATTATTCTGAGGATTTTAATGTAATCAGCAAACAATCCTTGAAAAAGGTTTATACAGATAAAGATACAATTATTTATAAAAAGCCTTCTGAACTTCAGATTGCTGCTATTCTTCACAAAATGGGTAAATATACAGAAGCTGATGAATTAAATTGCGGTATGTGCGGTTACTTTTCCTGCCGTGAAAAAGCTGAAGCTGTTTTTGCAGGAAAGGCAGAAATAAGCATGTGTTTACCATATATGAAAGAAAGGGCAGAGTCTTTCTCAAATCAAATTTTAAATATAACACCAAATGCAATACTTACAGTAGATATGGATCTTAAAGTTCAGCAGATTAACAAGGCTGCAAGTGATATTTTTCATTTAGAACCTAAGGATATAATCAATCAGCCAGTATCACGTATATTAGATGAATTTGATTTTGTAAATATTATTACAAGTGATACTTTAAAAACTGAAAAATTCACTTTCTTAGCTGAGTATAATGCATATCTTAGTCAAGTATTTATGTATGATAAGAGTAATAGCATCATAGTGTGCATTATGAAAAATATTACTGAAGAACGTCAAAAAAGAAATCAATTGATACAAAAGAAAATACAAGCAGCTGCTATGGCAGATGATATAGTTGATAAACAGTTAAGAATTGTACATGAAATTGCTTCACTACTTGGTGAAACTGCAGCTGAAACAAAGATTGCAATCCAAGACTTGAAGAACACTATTATGCTAGAGGATAAGGAGTAAGAGTGTTATGTATGAAAAGGATGAAGCTTTAACAATAGAAACTGGATATGCAAGCATTAATAAACATTCAGAAACTTTATGTGGTGATTGGTTTAAGGTCTTTGAAAATCCAGATAAAAAAATAATAGTACTTTCAGATGGCTTGGGGAGTGGAGTTAAAGCAAATATACTTTCTACTTTAACGTCAACAATACTTGGAACCATGCTATCTAAAAATATGCCTTTAGATGATTGCATAGAAACTGTAGCAACAGCCCTTCCAATGTGCAAAGAAAGAAGATTGGCTTATGCAACTTTTTCAGTATTAGAGCTTACAAATGGGCAAGCTTACCTTGTACAATATGACAATCCAAGTGCAATTATATTGAGAAATGGAAAAAGATTATCCTACAATTACAATGTCCACTTTGTTAAGGAAAAAGAAATCCATGAAAGTAGAATCCTTCTTCAAAAAGAGGATATTATCATACTTATGACAGATGGAGTTACTAATGCTGGAATAGGTAAATTGGCACCAAATGGCTGGAGAAATTCTGAAATTGAAGAATTTTTAGAACGTCTTGATACAAAACAAATGTCACCAGCTCATATTGCTGCACAAATAGTAAATTGTAGCTTGACACTAAGTGAAGAATCACTAGATGATGATGCAACTGTTTTTGTTGTAAAAGTTAGAGATAGGGAAGTTGTAAATATGCTTATTGGTCCTCCTGAAAATAAGGAGGATGATAACAAAGTATTAAATTTATTCTTTTCTAAAAGTGGTAAAAAAGTTATTTGTGGTGGAAGTACAGCTAAAGTGGTTAGTAATTATTTAAAAAAGCCTATTAGAGTAATGCAAGGAAGTGGAAATGAAGAAATTCCAGATATGTCTTCAATTGAAGGTTTAGATTACGTCACAGAAGGTATCATTACTATAAAAAAAGTTGTTGAGTTAATTGAAAATTATATAAAAAATCCTATGAGCTGTATTAAACTATGTAAAAGCAAAGATCCTGCATCATTACTTGCTCTTTTGTTGATTGAAGAAGCAACAGATGTAAATATTTATTTTGGAATGTCTGAAAATGCTGCACATGAAGGAACAGATATTGATTTTGATGCAAAATTAGCATTAACAAAACAACTTGAAGAAGGTTTAAATAAAATGGGTAAGAATGTTAAGATTAGTTTTTGTTAGATTATTATAATTTAAATATTTTTTAATCTAATTTTAATCTTCTTTATATTTTAGATTAATTATTCCAAAGTATTATATAAGCAAGATAAAGCAATAAATAATTTTTTTGGAGGATGATTAATATGGAAAGAGAAGAAATGATTAAAATTTTAATGGAAAAGGCAAATATAAGTCATGAAGAAGCAGAAGAAGTATTGGAAAAATGTCAATGGGATGTTCTAGATTCTATAATTTATTTAGAAAGGAACAGAAAATCTGATAATAATGAAACTAATACAATTATAGAAGTGGTTGAAAACAGTAAAGAAAATGAAGAGAATCATAAAAATAAAAGCTGTGGTATTGGAGAAATTATAGGAAGAATATTTAAGTTTATTAAGAAGGCTGTTCGTAAAGGTAATGAAAATTATTTTGAAATTACAAAAGATGATACAAAACCAATAAGGATATCTTTAACAATATCAGTGATTTTGCTGTTAATAGCATTTTGGCCTGTTGGAATAATGTTAGTTGTAGGTTTACTTTTTGGATATAAATATTCAATAACAGGTCCTGATACTAATAATAAAGTTAACGATATTTTCGATAAAGCTTCAGAAGCTGCCAATAATATAAAAAATGATTTTAAAGAAAGCTATAAAGAATCTAAATAATAATTAGGCATAGTACTAGGGGTTTTGAAATTATTCAAAACCTCTTATTTTAGCTTATATATTAGGTAGATATTTTTGTGGTATAATTTTTAAAAGTGAAAAGATCAGTATTGTAGTAGGGCTACTCTTTTTAGAGATGAGAAGGTCCGTATTGTAGCATAGCCGCTCTTTTTAGAGGTGAGAAGATCCTTATTGTGGCATAGCTGCTCTTTTTAGAGGTGAAAAGATCCGTGTTGTAGCATAGCTACTCTTTTTAGAGGTGCGTATTTTTTGAAAGAAGAGATGATAATTTGAATAAGTGTGGAGGGGGATGCATGGAAAGTCATAGACTTATCGAAAAACTAAAAAATGAAACCAATATAAGTTATGAAGAAGCAAAAATAGCTCTAGAAAAGTCAGAGTGGAATATTTTAGATGCATTACTTTATTTGGAGGAAGTGGAGAAAATTACAAAATAGAGTATTAATATATATTATTCTAATGAAGAAAGCGAAAATAAGAAAAGCAAAGAACTCTTTATAAATAACAATCAAGATAATACTTATAAAAATGGGAATAAAGAAAATAAGTTTGAAGGGCTTTTTGTAAGGGTATGCAAAATTATAGACACTTGTAATAATATTTTCTTTGAAATAAAAAAAGAAAATAAAACCTTTCTTAGAATGCCAATTACTGTGGTTATTTTGTTACTGTTATTTGCTTTTTGGTTAGCTATTCCTTTATTTATATTAGGTTTTTTCCTCAATATAGAATATTCAATTTCAGGAAATGGACCGGAAATTAGTAAGATTAACCATGTACTTAAGGTTATATCTTCAAATATAAAAAAACGTAAAGAATAGATAAGAAAGAGGGTAAAGAAATGGCTAAAATTTTAATTGTTGAGGATGATGAAAAACTTTCAAGATTTATAGAGTTAGAATTAGTGCATGAAGGGTATGAAGTAATAAAAGCAGATAACGGAAGAACAGGACTTGAAATTGCTGAAAAAGGAGAAGTGAATTTAGTTTTACTAGATATAATGATTCCACAAATAAATGGACTAGAGGTATTGCGAAGAATTAGAAAAATATCAGATTTGCCGGTTATAATGCTGACTGCTAGAGATGCTGTTATGGACAAAGTATCTGGACTTGATGCAGGTGCAGATGACTATGTAACAAAACCTTTTGCAATTGAAGAATTATTAGCTAGAATAAGAACAGCCCTTAAAAAGAAAAATACTATTGAAAAAAAAGATAATGATATACTAAAATGCAGATTATTAACTTTAGATATTCAAAGACATAAGGTTATGTATGATAGGACAGAAATAGAATTAACTAATAGAGAATTCACTTTATTAAAAATACTAATGGAAAATAAGAATATAGTATTGAATAGAGATACTTTAATAGAAAAAGTTTGTGGTTATGATTATGTTGGAGAAACTAATGTAATAGATGTATATGTAAGATTTTTAAGAACAAAAATAGACGATGTTTTTAATACAAAATTAATATCCACTGTGCGTGGAGTAGGATATGTTATAAAAGATGAGTAAGAAAAATAAATCAAAAAATGTTACATCTATTGCAATAAAATTAAATTCTATTTTTGTAAAAGATTTATTTTTTAAATTTCTTTGGATTGATATATTCTTAATAATCTTTCTTATAGGCTTTTGGTGCATTGATGGAGAAATAAATTTCTACGGAGAATTAGTGCCTAATGCTAAGAGAATTATTAATTTCTATCCTTTAGAAAATTCCACCTATACTGTAGTTTGGGATAACGGTAAAACTATGGTTAGAGAAGCTGAAAGCTTTTTATATCTAATTATAAGGGTAGCTCAGGCTATTGGGATTGTAGAAGGCTTTTATATATTAAAGGAAATTATCTTTGGTACCATGAAAATTAGAAAAGTCTTAAAACCTCTTGATGAAATTGCTGAAACTGCAAATAGACTTGGGAATATTAACTTTGATGAAGAAAAATTTCAAAACCTTGAAGAAGCTATTTCTAGAATTAGCCCTATAATTTCAGACGATAAAATTTATACTGGAGATAGTGAACTTCATGGATTAGAACAGGCAATAAATAATCTTTTAGAAAGAATGAGAGATTCTTACAGGCAACAAGCAAGGTTTGTTTCTGACGCATCCCATGAACTTAGGACACCAATTTCAGTAATTCAAGGATATGCAAATATGCTGGATCGATGGGGGAAAGAGGATGAAAGTGTCTTAAATGAGTCTATTACTGCAATAAAAAGTGAAGCTGAAAATATGAAAAATCTAGTAGAACAGTTATTATTTTTAGCAAGAGGAATTAATGGAAAGACTGAAATAAACTTTAATGAATTATTATTAAATGATTTAATAAATGAAGTTTATGAAGAATCAAAAATGATAGATGAAAAGCATGTTTATAGGTATATTACTTCAGAAAATATAATTATATATGGAGATATTAGTTTGCTTAAGCAGGCAGCTAGAATATTGATTGAAAATGCAGCTAAATATACTGAAGAAAATGAGATAATTACACTAAGAACTGGAGTTAATGAAAAAGGAGAGCCTTATTTTTCAGTTCAAGATAATGGTATAGGAATCAGTGAAGAGGATATCCCCCATATTTTCGAACGATTTTTTAGAGCAGATACAGCAAGAGTTAGAAAGAATGGTGGTACTGGTTTAGGGTTGTCTATAGCAAAGTGGATTATTGATGGACATAAAGGATATTTCTCTGTATTAAGCAGGAAAGGCATTGGTACTAGGATAACAGTATTTTTACCTGGAAGTTCAGTAAAGTTTTAATAAAATTATATCTCTGTTTCATCATGGATCACCAAAAAATTTAATTAAATTTTGGTGATCTTTTATAATGGATGCAATATAGAAACTAATTTATAGACTTATAAAAAAGAAGATAATGAAAATATAGCTGTAAAAATGATATGAGATATTCTAAGAAAATTGAAAGAGATTCTTAGAAATAAATTAGTAAGTAAGGATTTTTTATTATTAAGTTTTAAAATCAAAAATGTAATCATATTATAAATTAATTGTGTTTAAATAATATGTATTTTTGATGAAGGGTATAAATCTATATGAAGAATATTGATATAAAAAAACTTTTTAAAAGAGAATCTATAGGAAAGAACATTATTTTTATAGCTTCAAGCATACTAATATATTTAATTATTTCATTATATTTTTCTAATCATTACTTTTTTAATACAGCAATAAATGGAGTGGATGTATCATTAAAAGCACATGATGATGCAAATTTTATAATTGAAAAATACATTAAGGATTATAAGTTGCAGCTAGTTGAAAGAAATGGAGTAATAGAAGAAATAAAAGGACAAGATATAGGAATGAAGTATAATGAAAATAGTTCCATTTGGAAAGTTAATAAGCTGCAAAGTTCATTTAAATGGATAAGTTCATTATTAATAAAACAAGAGTATTATATAAATGATTTATTTCTCTATAATGAGGAATATTTAGAAGATAACATAAATAAGTTAAATTGCTTAAATAAAGATATTATAGAACCTAAAAATGTAAGTTTTAAGTATTCAAATGGCTCTTATGAAGTGGTTGAAGAAGTATATGGAAATAAGATATACACAGATAAATTAAAAGAAGCCCTAAAAACGAGTATATTACAAGGAAAAACAAAATTAGATTTAGATAAAAGTCTTTGTTACGAAAATCCAAAGTACACGTTAAATTCTGATAAAACTATTGAAACTAAGAATTTATTGAATAAGTATGTATCAACAAAAATAACATATACATTTGGAAGTAAAGACGAAATATTAGATGGAAATATAATAAATGAGTGGCTTCATGTTGATGATAAATTAGAAATAATAATAAATGAAAATGCAGTTAATGAATATGTAAAAAGATTGAGTAAAAAATATGACACGGTTGGTATACCAAGAAAATTTAAAGCATCTATAAATAAAATTATAGAAGTCAAAGAGGGCTTCTATGGATGGAAAATTAATTGTACTGCCGAAACAAAAGCATTATTAGAAAATATACAGCTTGGCGAAATAATTCAAAAAGAGCCTATATATACTCAAAAGGCCTTATCTAGGGATGAAGATGAAATTGGTAATATTGATGACATAGGTAAAACTTATGTAGAAATTAATATAACAAGACAACATTTATGGTTTTATAAAGATGGAAAGCTTATAACTCAAGGGCCTGTAGTAACAGGTGATCCTAATAAGGGAAATTCCACAAGTGTTGGAGTGTACATGCTTAATTATAAACAAAAAGGAGCAACTTTAACTGGTCACAATTATGAATCAGATGTAACTTATTGGATGCCTTTTAATGGAAATATAGGCATACATGATGCCAGTTGGAGATACTCTTTTGGAGGCGATATATATAAGAGAAATGGAACTCATGGATGTGTAAATGCTCCAAAATATTTAGCTAAAACAATTTTTGATAATATAGAAGATGGAACCCCTATTATTTGTTATAAAGAAGAACAATGATTTGGATTAAATGTTTTACCAACTAAGTTTTCCCCTCATCCTTTTTTGGGTGAGGGGTTATTTATTATCAAAATTCGGTTTACTATTAAGTCATTAGCATAGTAAATTTTAAAAACTAAATGCACACACTTGAGTTCTATTAAGTGGAAATCAAGATGAATTTGGATTATAAATGTGGTGTTTTGTTTTAAAACTTGCTTTTCGCATACAAAAACTGCATTTCATTTACAAATATTCAGTTGTCAGTTACAAACATTGCATTTAGATTTACAAAATAGCATTTTGTTTTACAATTGAGTTTTAATTGTCGTCACAATATGCTAAATCAATAAATATATAATGAAAACTAATAAATATTTATTGATAAACGATAAAAGATATGCTAAAATCAAATCTATAATAAATTAGTGAGGTGCTTTTTGTGAAAAGATATTCAACGATTTTTTTAAAGATAACTGTTTTACTTATTGGAATGCCAGTTCTTGCTTTATGTATATTTTGGCTGCCTTCAGCTGTTGATTATTTACATTATCCAATTTTAATAGGTGTTTATGCATCAGCAATGACTTTTTTCTTTGCATTATATCAAGCTTTAAAACTTTTAAGCTATATCGATAAGAATAAAGCTTTTTCTGAATTATCAGTAAATGCTTTAAAATGTATAAAATACTGTGCAATTACAATTGGGACTATATACGTAGCACTTATACCATTAGTATATTCTGTAGCAGATGCTGATGATGCACCAGGCCTAATGGGACTACCTTTAGTTTTTATTTTTGGGTCTTCAGTAATTGCTGTTTTTGCTGCTGTTCTTCAAAAACTTTTAAAAGAAGCCATAGATATAAAATCAGAAAATGATTTAACAGTATGAGGTGAGCAATATGGCTATTATTGTTAATATTGACGTAATGCTGGCTAAAAGGAAAATGAGTGTAACAGAACTTACTGAGAAGGTTGGAATAACAATGACAAACCTTTCAATCTTAAAGAATGGAAAGGCAAAAGCTATTAGATTTTCAACTTTGGAAGCAATATGTAAAGCATTGGAATGCCAACCAGGTGATATTTTAGAATATAAAAATGATGAATAAAAGAAAAATATTTTTACTATTTTGAATACTTGAGGAGATAATGTTATGAAGATTAAATTAATTCAACCTGCTATGTTACCAAGACCTATGGATACAAAATTGAAAACAAGAATGTCTCCTTCATTAGCCTTATTAACACTAGCAAACCTAACTCCTGAAGAACATGAAATTATTATTGAAAATGAAAATGTTGAAGTGATAGATTTTAATGAACCTGTTGATTTAGTTGCAATAACAGTTACTGTTGATGTTATGAATAGAGCAGCAGAAATTTCAAAGGAATTCAAAAAGCGTGGTGTTAAAGTAATTGCTGGAGGAATACATATAACAGCAGATCCAGAGGGTACTATCAATAGTTTTAATGCAATAATGGTAGGAATGGCAGAGAGAGTTTGGGGAAAAGTGCTTAAAGATATAGAGAATAACTCAATGAAAAAGATATATTATGATATGGAAAATGTTTCTGGTAAGGAAATAGTATCACCTAAATATGAAATTATTGATAATAAGAAGTATTTATATACCAATATTATTAGTACAAGCAGAGGATGTCCTTTTCAATGTGATTTTTGCTATAATAGCTGCACTAATTCTCTCAAAACCTATATTAATAGACCTATAGAAGATGTGATTAAAGATATAAAAACATTAAAAACTAAACATATTATGTTTATTGATGATAATTTTATTGGAAATCCTACATGGACTAGAGAATTTTTAAAGGAAATAAAGCCCCTTAAATTAAAATGGAATGCAGCAGTTACTTCTAATATCGTGGACATGCCTCAATTATTAGATGAAATGAAGGATACGGGGTGCCAAAGCCTTTTCATAGGCTTTGAAAGTATCAATAGCAAGTCTATAGAAAGCGTAAATAAAGTTCAAAATAGCGTAAGCAGATATGAGAAGCTTGTGGAGGAAATTCATAAAAGAGGAATAATGATAAATGCAAGTTTTGTTTTTGGATTAGATGAAGATGATGCATCTATATTTAAGAATACTTTAGATTGGATAGTTAAAAATAAAATAGAAACAGTAACTTCACACATAATGACACCATATCCAGGCACAAAATTATATTCATCGCTATTAAAGGAAAATAGAATAATAGATTATAATTTATCTAAATATAATACTTCTCATGTTGTATATGAACCAAAGAATATGACTCCTGAGGAATTATATAATGGCTACCTGTGGATATATAAAGAAATATATACCTTTAAAAATATAATGAGAAGATTGCCAAAATCAAAAAAACAATGGCTTCCATTTTTAGCTTTTAACTTTCTTTATAGGAAATTTGGAAAAATTACTGAGATATTGTGCAGTATAATTTCTTTTGAAAGTATAGGAAGGTTTTCTAGATGGGTTGCTTATAGAATATAGTAAATCATGGAGGTTAAATATAAATTTATTTACTCTTATATGTTTTTATTTATTCTAACATGGAATAAAATTCATAATTAGTAATCAAATTATAAAATATTAATATATTGACTTATGAAATTCATTGTGCTAATATAGTTAAAAATCATATATAGATACGACTATGATAGAGGAAAGTAGATTTATCTAAAGCTTACAGAGAGTAGGGAAGGATGAGATCCCGCAGCAAGAGGATATTTTGAAGTTCCCTCTGGAGTTTCAAGCTGAAATATTAGTAGGTAAGACGGAGACTTTCACCGTTAAAAGAAAGAGGATATAGGAAGACGTTCCCGTATCTAGTTGAGATATCAGGTGTATTTAGTAAAGATAAATTAAGCATAATTTATATAAAAATGAATATGAATGATAATAAAGGTGGTACCGCGTGAGTTTACCTCTCGTCCTTTTTAGGATGAGGGGTTTTTTTGTTTTTAAATTTTAAAGGAGATGAGTATAGTGGAAGATTTAATTACGTCAGTAAAAGATGCTGTGATTAAGGAGTTTGAGGAAATTAAAACCTTAGAAGAATTAGAAATAATAAGAATAAAATATCTAGGTAAGAATGGAGAAGTAACCAATTTATTAAAGTCTTTAAGCAAATTTAGTATTGAGGAAAGAAAAACAATAGGCGCTGAAGGAAACAAGTTGAAAAGTTATATTGCGCAAAGAATCTCAGAGCTTAAAAAGGAATTTGAAGCTGAAAATTCAAGAGACAAATTTGATATAACCCTTCCAGCAGAGGAATTTGAAGAGGGTGCATATCATCCAATAACAATTGTACAAAGAGAAATTGAAGAAATTTTTAAAGGTATGGGCTTTGTCATTGCTGATACAAATGAGGTTGAAACAGAGTTTTTTAACTTTGAAGCCTTAAATGTTCCTAAATATCATCCTGCTAGAGATATGCAAGATACTTATTGGTTGGAAAATGGAATGGTATTGAGAACCCAAGCTTCAGCAGGGCAGAATCATTTAATGAAGCAATTTTCAATTCCAATAAAGGCTATTATTCCAGGAAGATGTTTCAGAAATGAAGATATTGATGCTTCCCATGAAAATACCTTCTTCCAACTTGAAGGAATGGTAATCGATGAGGGAATATCTGTGGCTAATCTCATTTATACAATGGAAACCATGTTAAATAAGATACTTGATAGAAAGATTACAGTGAGATTAAGACCTGGATATTTCCCTTTCGTAGAACCAGGGTTTGAATTAGATATAAAATGTGAAATTTGTGGTGGAAAAGGATGTCCTACTTGTAAGCATTCTGGCTGGCTTGAATTATTACCTTGCGGAATGATTCACCCCAATGTATTAAAATATGGTGGAATTGATAGTGAAAAATATACTGGATTTGCTTTTGGGCTTGGACTTACTAGACTTGCAATGATGAAATATGGAATACCTGATATTAG
This sequence comes from Clostridium sp. C2-6-12, assembly GCF_009928485.1. Classification (GTDB taxonomy): domain Bacteria; phylum Bacillota; class Clostridia; order Clostridiales; family Clostridiaceae; genus Clostridium. The sequence continues at coordinate 58,646 of NZ_JAABNP010000031.1, forward strand.
AGTTTTCAATTCTGGTAATTTAAAAATATTGAATCAATTTAAATAAGACATAGAGGAAAATTTAAAAAAGTGGCAATGTATGTTTTGAGAAATACAAGTCTTAATTAAAAAATATTTAGGTGTATTGATGGGTGAGTTTAAATGAAAATAGTTTGGTATAAAAACCGATGCTCTTTCAATATGCTCAGTAAGGAAAGGAAGGTAAGATTAATGAAAATCTCATTAGATTGGATAAAGGATTATGTAGATTTACAAGATATAGATGTAGAATGGCTTACAAATAAATTCACAATTACCACGGCTGAAATAGAAGAAGTAACTCATGTGGGAAGTGATGTAATAATTGAAATAGATAATAAATCTTTAACTAATAGACCAGATTTATGGTGTCATTATGGAATAGCAAGAGAAATTGCAGCAATTACAGGGAGAAAGCTAAAAAATATAGATTATGTGAAAGAGGAGGAACTGAAGAATATTAATGAAAAAGCTTTAACTGTAAATATAGAAGATAGAGAAAAATGTTTGAGATATTCAGCAATTAAAATTGGAAATATAAAAGGAGATATTTCGCCGGAATTTATTGCAGATAGATTATCTATATGTGGTATAAGACCCATTAACATTATAGTAGACATAGCGAATTATGTAATGTTAGATATAGGTCAGCCACTTCATACCTTTGATAATAAGCATATTGATTGTATTAGAGTATCTTCCTTGAGAGAGCCAATAAAATTTAAATGTTTAGATAACTTAGAAAGAGATGTATCTGAAGATACATTAATGATATGCAGTGAAGATGTACCTTTAGCCATAGCTGGAATAATTGGTGGAGAAGAATCTGCTGTTTCAGAAAATACACAAGGAATAATACTTGAAGCAGCAACATTTGAAGGAGTTGCCATAAGAAAAACTGCAACAGCCTTAGGAATTAGAACAGATGCAAGTGCCAGATATGAAAAGTTCTTAGATACAGCAATTACAACTATTGCAATTGGAAGGTTCTTAAGATTATTGCAAAAATACCAGCCAGAAATAAAATTAGAAAGTTCATTGTATGACAATATTATTAATGAAATTAAGCCTATAAATATAAGTATTGACCATAAATATATAGAAACTTATTTAGGAAATAACCTTCAAAAGGAGACTGTAATAAATATATTAGAAAGCTTAGAATTCAAGGTTGAAGAAAAAGAAAATTTATATAATGTTAAGGTTCCTACATTTAGAGCAACTAAAGATATTACCTGCAAAGCTGATATTATAGAAGAAATTCTAAGGGTATATGGATATGATAACATAAAAGCAAGTCCTTACACTGTAGAAACATCATGTCCACCCAAAAATGTTATGAAAGAAATGGAATACTCAATAAAGGATACCTTAGTAAAAAAATTTAATTTTAATGAAATCCATTCGTATGCTTGGTACGATAATAATTGGCTTAAGAAGCTTGGATATGAATATGAGAATTGTTTAAAAATAGTAAATTCAAGTGTAAAACAGTTTGAGAAATTAAGAAGTGATATTGTACCAAATCTATTAAAGGTAATTTATGATAATAGAAAAAATTATGAAGAAATTTGTATTTTTGAAATAGGAAAAACTTTCTTAATTAAGGATGGAGAACTGACTCAGCCTAAACATTTAACTGCTGCAATTTATACTAATAAAGATGAGGAACAAAGTTATAGATATATTAAAGGCATTTGTGGTAATTTACTAAGAACCACAAAAAATATTGAAGGAAAATATGTTTCTGTAAAAGAGACTAATAAAGATCATAGTCTAAGCATTAATTACAATAATGTGCAATTAGGATGTTTATATTCTATACCTGAAGCGGCTTTAAAATTATTTGGCAGTAAGCATGTAATTAATATATTAGATATAAATTTGGATTTGCTAAATCATATTGAAAAGAAGGAAATTAAATATGTACCTATATCAAAATATCCTGAAACTTACCTTGATTTTAGCATTTTAACTTCAATAGATATTCCTTATTGTGATATAGAAAATGTAGTAAAGAAATTCTCTAATGAGTTGATTATGAAAATTAAATATATGGATACGTATATAGGAGAAAATGTGCCTAAAGACATGAAGAGCACTACAATTAGAATAGTGATTGGTCGTAGTGATAAAACTCTGCAGATTGAAGAAATAAATAAGGTAAAAGAAGATTTTATTAGCCATCTTAATCTTAATGGAATGAAGCTTAAGAATATTAATTAATAAATCATATTATTCATTATTTATATGATAAATAATGTTCCATGAAGGATTTAGAAATATATTAGAATTTAGCTGCCACACTAAGATTAAGTAGTACAACATATTAATTTGAGTTTTCCTAGAATATGTTATTTATTTAATTAGTGAGGTAGCTCCATTTTTATGGGATAAGGAAATTATAAAGAGAAATTTGGAAAGGATATAGTTCTTAATGAAACAGAAAATGCAGATTATGAGTTTATTAATTAATAATATTCTAATAATTATAAAAGAGAATTTCTTATGCTTATTTTAATCCATGTTTTTATATTACCTGAATAAGTTTTATATGTATTGTTTGGATAAATATATTGGAAGATTATGTACTTTATTGGGAAAAAGTTTTATAATTATATTAAATTGTATATTGGGATATTTATCTAAAATATGTAATTTATTTAGAAAAATTTTTTTGCATAAGAAGGAGATCTAAAAATAATGATTAAGCATTTAAAAAAATTCATAGCGGGGGGTATTACATTAGCTGCAATATTTACAATAAATCCAATTGCAGCACATGCTGAATGGAAACAGGATCCAACAGGATGGTGGTATTCCAATGGCAATTCATGGTATACAGGTTGGAAGCAAATAGATGGAAAATGGTATTATTTCAAAAGCAATGGATATATGGCTCATAATTGTTATATTAGTGGAAAATATCATATGAACAGTAATGGAATATGGGATTCAACTATTCAAGGTTTTACAATACAACATCCTTCAAATTGGGTTAAAACAACAGATTCAGATGACAAAACATTTTATAAAATAGATAATGTTGGAACAAGTGTGAATGATTTAATTATTACTTCACAAAATAAATCCCCAAAAGAATTTGTGGATGAATTTACTAATAAATTAAAAAGCGCTCCTGGAGTAGATAATCTTACTGTATCAAGTCAAACTTTTAATGGTAAATCTGCCCAAATAATTGATTATAAAAAAAGGTTTTCGGATACAAATAAAGTCTCCCAAATACGTCAGGCACTTTTCTTTAATAATAATGAATTATACATTTTTAGTATTGGAGAAATTAATGAAATTTCAAATGAAAACAGCAATGCCTTTAATAATTTTTTAAACACAATTAAATATTAAGTAACATAAAAAACTAACAGTAAATAACGAGATTATAGAATTTAATAAGTTTGAAAAAAATAATAAAATAAAAACAATATTTATTAAATATGAATTAAAAAACGAGAGACAATCTGAATTAAATTGATTGACAACTTTACACTGAAATGATATTTTTTATTTAGAGGTTATACAACTGACGGAAGTGGAATTAACCACAGGAAGTATAACAATTTATAAGCCGACCGTCTGGGCAAAAGTCCAGATGGTGGGCTTTTTATTGTTAGAAAAGGAGTGTAACAATTTTATGAAGGAATTAAAATTAAAGTATGGGTGCAATCCTAATCAAAAACCAGCTAAAGTTTTCGTTAGTGAGGGTGAACTTCCTATAGAAATAATCAATGGTAGTGCTGGTTATATTAATTTATTAGATGCATTTAACAGCTGGCAGCTAGTAAAAGAATTAAAGGCAGCAACAGGAATTGCAGCAGCAGCTTCCTTCAAACATGTTAGTCCTGCGGGAGCAGCTGTAGCAGTTCAATTAACCGATGATTTGAAAAAAGCATACTTTATTGATGAGTTAGGAATTGACGATTCAGAGTTATCGGAGATTGCTACAGCTTATGTGAGAGCACGAGGTGCAGATAGGATGTCCTCTTATGGTGATTTTGTAGCTTTGTCAGATATGTGCGATGAGCAGACAGCAAAATTATTATTAAAAGAAGTTTCTGATGGAATAATAGCACCTGGATATTCTAAAGAAGCATTAGAGATATTAAGGAATAAACGTAGGGGCAATTATTTGATAATACAAATTGATCCAAACTATATACCTAAGGAAATAGAAAGAAAAGAGGTATATGGTATAACTTTTGAACAAAAGAGAAACGATACTAAAATATCAGAAGCTTTGTTTACAAATATACCAACTAAAAATAAAACTTTACCTGATAGTGCAAAAAGGGATTTGATTATAGCATTGATTACCTTAAAATACACCCAATCAAATTCTGTATGTTATGTGAAAGATGGGCAGGCTATTGGCATTGGAGCAGGACAGCAATCAAGAATACATTGCACATGAATTGCAGGAAATAAAGCTGATGCTTGGTTTTTAAGGCAAAATCCTAAGGTTTTAAATCTTCCTTTTAAGCAAGGAATAAAAAGAGCTGATAGAGATAATGCTATTGATGTTTATATTTCAGATGACTATATGGAGGTACTGGCAGATGGCATATGGGAAAATATCTTCATTGAAAAACCAGATTCATTAACCATAGAAGAAAAGAAAGAGTGGCTAAAGAATTTAAAAGGGGTATCCTTAGGCTCAGATGCTTTTTTCCCATTTGGTGATAATATAGAACGTGCCAATAAAAGTGGAGTAGTTTATATAGCTCAAACAGGAGGTTCAATAAGGGATGACAACGTAATTGAAGCCTGTAATAAATATAATATAGTTATGACATTTACAAATACACGATTATTTCATCATTAAGATATTTTTTAGCGCAAAATATGACGGTTGTTAATAATTTGTTCATATTCGTATTGACTTTTATAAGCTTGTACTATAACATAAGCATATATGAATGTAGTATACTATATCCATATATGTATAATTATAGATAGGCGGTGTTAATTTATGTATGGACTTTTAGCTGTATTAGGTGTAATTCTTATTATTTTAGGAATAATCGGTATTGTATTTTATGTTATTTATTCAATTGCCTTATATAAAATGGCTGAAAAACAAGGCGTAGAAAATTCGTGGCTTTCCTTTATACCTATAGCTCAGAACTATATTATTGGAAGATTAATTAAAACTTTAAAGGTTTTTGATTTTGAAATTCCAAGGATTGAAATAGTTCTTCCAGTAGCATCCATTGTGGTTTTAGTTTTTAGCCAAGTAGATTTTTTAGGTGGGTTACTATCATTAGCTAACTTTATCCTTATGCTATTTGCATTAAATAGACTATATAAACTGTACAAGCCAGAAAATGCTACATTATATACTATTTTAAGTATATTTGGATTCCCAGTACCTTTTATTTTCTTATCATTAAAAGATCTTGATCAAGTTATAGAAGGATCAGAAAATATTCAATTATAAAAAGTATTATAGATTGGTGATTGTCACCAAAATTCATATGAAAAAACTCCAAAGTCAAGTGATTTTGGAGTTTTTTTGTACTCCTATTTTAAAATAGTTGAAATAACTGTATACAATCCTAAAAATGATATTAAATAAATAGTAAGTGTTTTAAACAAAGCTTCATTTATTTTTGATGAAGCGTTAATCCCCAAAAAGGTTCCTATTATAAGTGCTGGTAGATATAATGCTGTAAAATTTAAAACCGATGTATTAATGATACCTTCTGAAATAAATAGAATAATAGCGAAAACATTTGTTGCAATTCCGTAAAGAGTTAAATTTGCTCTAAATACATCCTTATCAGTGTTTTGATTTGTTAGGAATAAAACCACAGGTGGTCCGCTTAATCCTGTACTTCCATTTAAAAATCCACTTAAAAGTCCAACAACTCCATATGAAATATTTTGTTTATTAATCTTAATTTTATAATTTTTAAGCATAGCTAAAGCAGTAATAACAATAATTGTTCCTACAATAACTTTTAAAGTATTTACATTAATATATAGCAAAATATATGTACCAAGGGGAGTTGCTATTATTCCAAAGATAATTAGGGGAAGGATTTTTTTAAAATCTATATACTGTTTAGTTTTATAAAAAATAATAATATTAGTCAGAAAACTATAAATAACAATAATGGGAGTGATATTTCTTAGTTCAGGTATAAATAGAGAAAGTAGAGGAACTGCTATAAGAGCAAAGCCAAAACCAGTTATACCTTGTACAAGAGAGGCTAGTAAAATTGAAACAAATCCAAGCATAAAAACACCATCTTTCAATATAATATTAGAAAACGCTTTCTAAGGTTATAGTAAGTTATATTAATGTGTTTGTCAATAAGAAAAGATAAACAACAGAAAGCGATTACTGAGGTGCTTATAGTTATATAATTAAGTATGAAGATATGATTTTATCAGAATATAATAAATATAAAATCAAAACGTAGAATTTATGTATAGAAAAAATGAATAATATGAAGTTTACATTGTATGTTATAATTGAGAATAGAATTTAATTATGAATATGTAGAAAATTTTGAGAGGATTGAGGGAAAGCTAAATATGGAATTTAAAGAAGTAAAAATTGAAATATATGTTCCAGAGGAATATATATTAAAATTACGAGATGAATTAAATAAAGTCAATGCATGTACTATTGGGGATTATGATAATGTTGTATCAATAAGTAATGTCAGAGGTTATTGGAGGCCTTTAGAAGGTTCGAACCCATTTAATGGTGAAGTCGGCAAAGTGTGTGAAGGTGTCGAATGTAAGATGGAGATAAGATGTAGAAAGGAATACGTAAAAGGTGCGATGAAAGTTATAAAAGAAATTCATCCTTATGAAGAGCCTTTAATAAATATTATTCCCATTGTAAATGAATTATTTGAATAGGAGATAAATGAGTTATTTTAATTAGAAGATAAAAGTTTTAATATGTTTTCAGGAGGTAAAATGGATTTAAAATATAAAGTTAAGCAAATTACGAAATTATATGAGAGTTGCAGTGAATGTGGGTTACCAACAATAAATTGTATCTGCAATAGTGTGGTTAAAATAAAAACTAATGCAAAGATATGGATATTATCTACAGAAAGAGAATTCAGTAGACCTTCAAATACAGCAAGGTTAATTAAATTAATCAATCCAGATTCAACAGAGCTTATTCTTTGGGAGAGGACTAAGGCTCCTGAAAAATTGATTGAATATATAAATAGTGAAGAATATGAAATATATATATTATTTCCTACAGAAGATAGTGAATTATTAAAAAGGAAAGTTCAAAATGAAAATTCAGGTAAAATTACTGCATTTATTATTTTAGATGGCACTTGGAAGGAAGCTTCAAAAATATTAAGAAAAAGTGAGTATTTAAAGAACCTGCCCAAAATATCTTTAGATCCAATTCATAAATCAGAATATACCTTAAGAAGAGGGGCATCAGAAGGTGAATTATGTACTATGGAAGCAGCTATTGAAGTACTTAAGTTAAATTGTGAGACTGAAAAGGCACAGGTTGCTAAGAATACCTTTGATTTGTTTTTAAAAAGTTTTAAAGCAGGAATTAGTGGACTTCCGTTAAAATAATTCTAATAGGTGAAATATACCACAAATAATAGTTTTATAAAAGTGAATAATAAGAATGTACTAAATAATTAGCAGCTGGAGGGAGAGAGCATGAAGAATAAACTAAGGTTTCTATTAATTTTTATTTTTAGTATATTTCTTATTGGTTGTACTTTTGGAAAAAATATAAAGAATGATTCATCATTAAAAAATGAATCAAATATGAAAAAAACAGAAAAAGAAATTGAAAAAAATCCTGATAAAAAAATTACTGATGAAGCTAGTAAAAGCTCAAATGAAACATCTATAGGGAAGAATGTAGAAGAAACTAGTCAAAAATCCAATAAAATTATTAATGTTGAAGATAATAAAATTAGTAAAGAAAAATCAAATATAGAAAATGAAGAAGATAAAGCAGTAGCAAGCAATAATAAGAAGATAATTTATTTAACCTTTGACGATGGTCCCAGTAGTAAAGTGACAAATAAAATTTTAGATACATTAAAAGAAAACAATGTAAATGGAACTTTTTTTTTAATTGGAAATCAAATTAAAGGCAAAGAAGAGATTGTAAAAAGAATTTACAAAGAAGGAAACAGTATAGGACTTCACAGCTATACTCATAATTATAAGAAAATTTATAGCAATGAAGATGCTTTTATAAAAGAAATGTTTGATTGTCGTAATGAAGTTAAAAGGGTGGTTGGAATTTCACCAAATATTATTAGATTTCCTGGAGGAAGCAGTAAACGTTTAAGCAAAAGCCTTTTAAATAAGCTCCATGAAAAAAAACTAAAGGTATATGATTGGAATTTGGACAACTGTGATGGATTGAAACCAAAAACTTCACCTGAAGAGTTATTTGAAAAAGCCATAGAAGGAAAAGGTAAAAAGAAAAAAATTGTATTGCTTTTGCATTGTGGTGATGTTCATGAAAATACATATAAAGCTTTAAATAAAATAATAAAATATTATCAATCTAAAGGGTATGAATTTAGAACTATTACAGAAGAAACAGCAGAATTATACTTTCCAATAATAATATGAATATTATATGTAGATGCCATATTATTATATCTTAAACTGGAGATAAATTTATAACAGCTATTGAATAAATATCTTTATAATAATATGGTCGTATCTTTAGAATTATGATATACTTTTAAATAAAAAGTATATCATAATTCTAAAGATACAGTTGTATTAGACAACTTATATATTATGTATTTTTGTAAATAGAAAGGTAGAGTTTTTGTGAGAAAAATAAAAATATGGTTTAGGGGGTAAATTAATGTATTACATTGAAGAAGATTCAAGTCAAGAATTTAAAGACAAACTGAAATATCTTAAACTGCTTTCAAATCAATATCCAACCATAGACGATGCTTGTACAGAGATAATAAATTTGCAAGCAATTTTAAATTTATTTAAAGGAACAGAACACTTTTTATCAGATATTCATGGGGAATATGAACCTTTTATTCATGTATTGAAAAATGCTTCTGGGGTTATAAAACGAAAAATAGATGATATTTTTATAAATTCCTTAAGTCAAAAGGATAGAAAAAGCCTTGCAACGCTAATTTATTATCCAGAGCAAAAATTAGAACTTATTATGAAAAGCGAGGAAAATATTGAGGATTGGTATAGAATTACTTTATATAGACTTATTGAGATTTGTAGATATGTATCTTCAAAATATACACGTTCTAAAGTTAGAAAAGCTCTACCAAAGGATTTTGCATATATTATAGAAGAGCTTTTGCATGAACAGCCTGATAGATTGGATAAGGAAGAATACTATAATGAAATAATTAAAACAATTGTCAGAGTAGGAAGAGCTAATGAATTTATAGCAGCTATATCTAAGCTGATTCAAAATTTGGTAATAGACAGGCTTCATATTATTGGTGATATATTTGATAGAGGACCTGGTGCCGATATTATTATGGATACTCTTATAAATTATCATGCAGTCGATATACAATGGGGAAATCACGATATAGTATGGATGGGAGCAGCAGCTGGAAGCGAAGCTTGCATTGCAACAGTAATTAGAACAAGTTCAAGATATGCTAATTTAAGCACTATAGAAGAAGGCTATGGAATAAATCTTCTTCCACTTGCAACCTTTGCAATTGATTTTTATGGTAATGACGAGTGTAAAGCTTTTGCACCTAAGAATGAAAATGGAAAAGATTACACAGATAAGGATTTAAACCTTATGGCAAAAATGCATAAAGCAATATCCATAATACAATTTAAATTAGAGGGAGAAGTAATTAAAAGGCGTCCTTACTTTAAAATGAACGATAGACTTTTACTAAATAAAATAAATTATACAGAAGGTACAATTACTTTAGAAGGAAAGATCTATAAATTAAAAGATAATAATTTTCCAACAATAAATCCTGATAATCCATATGAATTAATTCCAGAAGAAAAAGAACTTGTAGAAAAACTTAAATCTTCATTTTTAAATAGTGAAAAGCTTCAAAAACATGTAAGTTTTCTTTTTGCTAAAGGAAGTATGTATTTAAAATATAATTCTAATTTGCTTTATCATGGCTGTATTCCACTTAACGAAAATGGAACTTTAAAAAAGGTGAGTATAGGTGCTTCAGGAAAAGAATATAGCGGAAAAGCTTATTTGGACAGATTAGAGGTTTTAGTTAGGGAAGGTTATTTATATAAAAATAACCCTGAAGCTAAATTATATGGAATGGATATAGCTTGGTATTTATGGAATGGAGTGGATTCGCCTCTTTTTGGAAAAGATAAAATGACTACTTTTGAAAGGTACTTTATTGAAGAAGAAGAAACCCACATAGAAAAGAAAAATTATTACTTTGCACTTGAAGATGATGAAAAAGCTTGTAATATGATTTTTAAAGAATTCGGCTTAGATCATAAAACATCACATATAATTAATGGACATGTACCTGTTAAAATTAAAAAAGGCGAAAGTCCTATAAAGGCAAATGGAAAACTGTTAGTTATTGATGGAGGCTTTTCAAGGGCTTATCAATCACAGACAGGGATAGCGGGTTATACTCTTATATACAATTCTTATGGACTATTATTAGTATCTCATGAACCTTTTGAATCTACTCAAAAAGCTATTGAAGAAGAAAAAGATATTTTATCAACGACAATAGTCTTGGAGCAGGAAGTTGAAAGAAAGAGAGTTGGAGATACAGACAATGGTAAAGAACTGAAGATTCAAATAGAAGATTTAGAATTGCTGTTGGAGGCATATAGAAAGGGAATTATCAAGGAGCAAAGGTAATTTAAGGTTAAAAGATTAAAATATAACACGCTTTTGCAGTTAAAGATTAATAAAATTGAATCTGTTAAGCTGTTATGAAAAAATAGCTTGATTATTCATAGAATTACTCGT
>NZ_JAABNP010000032.1 GCF_009928485.1 Clostridium sp. C2-6-12
AACGAGTAATTCTATGAATAATCAAGCTATTTTTTCATAACAGCTTAACAGATTCCTATAGTATTACTTAATTTTCTTTTTATACATGTTTTCTCATGTGTTTTAAAGCTGTTTTTTCTAATCTTGAAACTTGTGCCTGTGAAATTCCAATTTCATCTGCAACTTCCATTTGGGTTCTTCCATTAAAAAATCGTAAATTTAATATTAATTTTTCTCTGTCAGAAAGTTTTTTCATAGCCTCCTTTATTGAAATGTTTTCAAGCCAATGTTCATCCGTATTTTTCGAATCACTTATTTGATCCATTACATATATTGCGTCTCCTCCATCATGGTAAATTGGTTCAAATAATGATACAGGATCTTGTATTGCATCTAATGCAAATACGACTTCTTCTCTTGGTAGTTCAAGTTCTTTTGCAATTTGCGAAATAGTAGGTTCTTTATTATTATCTTTTATAAATCTTTCTCTCATAATCAAAGCCTTATAAGCAATGTCTCTCAAAGATCTGCTTACTCTAATAGAATTATTATCTCTTAAATATCTTCTAATTTCTCCAATTATCATTGGTACTGCGTATGTTGAAAACTTGACATTTTGAGATAAATCAAAATTATCTATGGATTTCATCAATCCAATACAGCCAACCTGGAACAAATCATCTATATTTTCGCCTCTATTATTAAATCTCTGAATAACACTTAATACAAGCCTCAAATTTCCTTTTATGAAGGTTTCTCTTGCACTTTTATCTCCATCTTTCATTTGAAGAAAAAGCTGTTTCTTTTCTTTCTCTTTGAGTACAGGAAGCTTCGAAGTATTAACGCCACATATTTCTACTTTGTTAATTATCACAAGTATCAACCCTTTCGAAAGTAATTATCCAATTGCTATTTATAATTATCTCCTTTAGGCAATACTTTTATACTCGAAGACAAGCTAAATCATTCTACTTATTTCTTTCTTAAGTCTCTTAATTATTTTCTTTTCTAATCTTGATATATAAGATTGAGATATACCAAGCATATCAGCTACTTCCTTTTGAGTTTTTTCTCTTGTTCCATTTAATCCGAATCTCAATCTTACTATTTCCTTTTCTCTTTCATTTAAACTTTTTAACGCCATGACTAAAAGCTGCTTATCAACTTCATCTTCAATTAAATTATAAACTGTATCATTTTCAGTTCCTAATATATCAGATAATAAAAGTTCATTTCCATCCCAGTCTATATTTAAAGGTTCATAAAATGAAATTTCTGCTTTTATTTTACTATTTCTTCTTAAATACATAAGAATTTCATTTTCGATACATCTTGATGCATAAGTTGCAAGTTTTATTTTTTTTTCAGGATTAAAGGTATTTACAGCCTTTATTAATCCAATAGTTCCAACAGAAATTAAATCTTCTACATATACTCCTGTATTTTCAAATTTTCTCGCTATATAAACTACTAATCTTAAATTCCTTTCTATTAATATGCTTCTGATTTTTTCGTCTCCATCATTTAATTTATTTACTAATTCTTCTTCTTCATCTTTTGATAATGGTGGTGGCAATGCATCACTTCCTCCAACATAATATAAATTCTTTTTTAAAATTTTAAATCTGCTCATCAGCCTATTAAAGAACAAAATTAGTCTTTCCATATACATCCTCCTTATATACTATTCCTCTGGATAATAATGCATTGAATTCATCTTCTCTGCTTAATGTTTGCTTACAAGGACAAATTATTGCATCAACATTTTCGTATAGATGCTTTGTATTTGTTATTTTTATGTTATTTATTCTTATTCCTCTAAGATCACCGCCATATCCTATAGAATTATAAGGTATTTTATAAGTATTATTTTCATTGAATTCTATATCCTTAATCAAATCTTCTTCAATTAAAATACATGGAAGATTAGTAATGGATTCGACCAGTTCATTTCCTGTATCTAAAAAACCTTTAAAACTATAGTGTTTTTTTTCTATTTCAAATTCAACATTGAAGTCAAAATTCTTTATAAACAATTTTCCCTTTACATAATCTGTAATTCTACTATAAGATGCATATATAATCATTATTGACAAAATAATATATTTAATTGAGTATTTCTCAACTCTATAACTTGTACCTATACTGAATTCATATGACTTTAAAGAAAATAGAAAACATATTCCACTTAAAGTGAAGCTTATCATTAAAAAAATAGCTGCCAATTTAATTAAATTAAAAATGCTGTTCTTTCCATACACTAGCCTAACCATTATAAATACAACTGCTAGTTGAAATGGAAAGCTTGCTAATATATTAAGTTTAGGCAATATCAAAACTAGGGTATAAATCCCCCCTATAAAGCTTGAAATAATCAAATTACTAGTTTTACATTTATGTTTGATACAGTTCATTGTTAAAGTTAATAAAAAAAAATCCACTATACAGTTTTCTAAAATTAGAATATCAGCATATATTTTCATCTTAACGCCTCCAATCTGTATGGCTTTTATTATATACTCCTTCATTTCAAAAATTTGTCACAATCACATTTTATAGCTTTACTTTTTTTATTAATCTTTTTACATTTACTTACACTATATTTTTATGTTTACTTTTTTACATTTAAAACCAACTTATTATATAAAAATAAATTCTATTATCTTATATAAATTTGCTAAAAATAGTAATAACAAAATAGGATGGAAACTTGTTATAAGAATATCCCTCAAACAAATTTCCATCCTATTTATTAAATTTACATTTTTATATTAATGTCTCTTTTGTCTTCTTAAGAAAACTGGTATATCTAAATCATCTTCTTCAAAGCTGCTAGATGTTGTTTCAGGCTCTTTAACATCTACTGCTGCTTCTGGTTCCTCTTTAACTTTTTCTTGAACTTGTGGTTTTTTAAGTTCTTCCACCATTGAGTTCATTGAAACTTTATTATTTTCACTCTCAAATCCAGTTGCTATAACTGTAATCCTAATTTCTTCAGTAAGAGTTTCATCTATTACCGCTCCAACAATTATATTTGCATCTGGATCAACTGCTTCACGAACAACATCTGCTGCATCATACACTTCTAATGCTCCAAGATCTGCTCCACCAGTAAAGTTTATAATAACATCTGTAGCACCATCTATTGATGTTTCTAAAAGTGGAGATGATATTGCCTGCTTAACAGCATCTTGTGTTCTAGTATCACCTTTACCAAAGCCAACACCCATATGAGCTAATCCTTTATTAAGCATAACTGCCTTTATATCTGCAAAGTCAGCGTTAATTACACCAGTTATTGTAATCAAGTCTGAAATTGCCTGTACACCTTGTCTTAATACTTCATCAGCTAATTTAAATGAATCCAATAGAGTTGTTTTCTTATCAGCCATATTAAGTAATCTTTCATTTGGTATAATAACTAGAGTATCAACCTTTTCTTTTAATGTAGCAATACCCATTTCAGCATGTCTCATTCTCCTTTTTCCTTCAAAAGGGAATGGTTTTGTAACCACACCTACAGTTAAAATGTCCATAGCTTTAGCTATTTCTGCAACGATTGGAGCTGCACCTGTTCCAGTACCGCCTCCCATACCAGCAGTAATAAATACCATATTAGCGCCTTTAATAGCAGCAGTAATTTCCTCTCTGCTTTCTTCAGCTGCCTTTCTTCCAATTTCAGGGTTTGCACCAGCACCTAACCCTTTTGTTAACTTTTCCCCTATTTGAATTTTATGATTAGCATTAGAAAGCATTAATGCTTGCTTATCTGTATTTATTGCAATAAACTCAACATTCTTTAATCCTTCAACTATCATCCTATTTACGGCATTACTTCCACCGCCGCCGCAACCAATTACTTTTATATTGGTTAATTCTTGCATATCTGTTTCAAAATCTAACAAAACAATTCCTCCCCTTAAAAAATCTTATCAAAAAAACCTTTCACTTTTTTTAGAATATGATTTTCACTTTTATTATTGTGTAAATATTCATTATTTATTTCATTATTTTTATTAGTTAGAACTACGTTTTTATCTTCTAATAAAATTAATCTATCATATACTTCTTTCGCAATTGCTAATGAAGTTATATTTTCTGAATTTTTTATCCCCAAATCATTTTTTCTTATAACTTTTGTTTTTATCTTAAAAATTTTACGAATGATTTCACTTATATCCTCGAAATAAGTTACACCATCTCCATATAGAATTATACTACAAATTCTATCATAATGACCAGTGTTTTTTAATTTTGCGTTAATATGATTTAATATTTCTTCTATCCTAGCATTTGCTACCTCATAGAATAGTTTTTTAGACACTTTAGTTGTACCTACTTCTATTTCATCCTGAAGAGAATTATCTAAGTATAAAGCTTTATAATTGCTAGAATAAATCTTTTTCATATTATCAGCTTCTAAGAAAGAAAACTCACCACAAATAGCTATATCATTACTTATATTATTACCACCTATTAGTACATTTGCCAATTCCTTTACGACACCATTACTAAATAACGCTATATCAGTAATACCTGCTCCAATATCAACTAAAGCTATGTTTCCTATTGAATTTTTTTCACTTAAAAACACTTGTTTTCCAACTAATATATTTAACTTAATAAATTCAATTTTATATTTAGTTTCTTTAAAAAGCTCATAATATTTTTCAATTTCTTTTGTTTCTGCTATTACCAATGTAAGATTAAGTTCAAGCCTTCTACCTTTCCAGTTAATTATATCTTTATGTACTACAACACCATCTAAAATATAAAAATTTATCAATATATCTATAATTGATTCATCGCTTCTTATAGTAATACTTTTTTTTCCCATTTTTAGTGCTTTTCTTATCTCTTCACTAGTAACCTTTTCTTCACTTAGATCAATTGCAACCGTTGTTTCTGAAATTCTAACTTTATTTGAAGAAATTCCAATAGCAACATCCTTAATTTCTTTTTTAGCTTTTTCCTCCAATTCACTTAACAAACTTACGACCGCTTCTCTGCATTTTTCAATATCAGTTAATAATCCCTTTTCCATTCCAGCTGACTTACAAGATTTTACGCCTAATATTTCCAGATCTTCTTTACCTTTAAAAGCTAAAGTCGCAGACAACTTCTTACTTCCAAAATCTATGGATGTAATTATATCTTGTTGCATAATTAATCTTCCCTTCTATATTGAAAAAAATCTACCAATTGCATTATATTCAACATATCTCTTAAAAATCCTCTTTTAATTTATATATTTTTTCATAATTTATTATTTTTTATTCATCCTTCATAATTACTTAATAAAACAATATAATAGTTATTGAAATATTTTTATAAAAATAAGGGTACTATTTTGAAATAGCACCCTTATTTTAACTATGTGAAAACTTTTAATTTTTTGCACGTAAATCTCCTTAATTTTTTGTAAGTAGCTCTTTTCTAAGCTTTTTTAAAGCCTTCTTTTCTATTCTTGATACATATGAACGTGAAATTCCTAAGTTTACAGCTATTTCTCTCTGAGTTTTACATTTACCGTCTATTAATCCATAACGCATAATTAAAATAGCACTTTCACGTTTACTTAATGATTCAACTAGTTTTTTATATAAAGCTCTTATTTGTAAGTTGCTTTCAACTTTTTCTAAAACACAATCCTTCTCACTACTTAATATATCAAGTAAACAGAATTCATTTCCCTCCTTATCAACTCCAATCGGATCTTGAAGATAGACCTCACTTTTTTGCTTTTTATTGTTTCTAAACAGCATTAGAATTTCGTTTTCTATACATCTTGAAGCATAAGTAGCCAATCTTGTACCCTTGCTAGAATCAAATGAGTCAATAGCTTTTATTAATCCTACAGTTCCAATTGAAATTAATTCATCTACATCCTTATTGGGAAATGAGTATTTTTTTACTATGTGGGCCACCAATCTTAAGTTTCTCTCAATTAAAACGCTTTTTGCAGCCTTATCTCCCTCTTTAAATTTCTTTAAATACATTTGTTCTTCAGTTTCATCTAAAGGCATTGGAAATGTATTACTGTTTGTTACATACCCTGTAAGAAAAAGTGAATTCAATATTAAGTCTATAAACACCTTTTTCCTCCACATCAGTGCTTGCTATTATAATATGTTTATTTTTCCGAAAAGTTGCTTAAGCATTTTTATTTTTTTATTTTTATTAATTTCTTTATTAAAATATATAAGTTTTAACATTAAAATATATATTGAAAAAATATTAGACTTTCCCCGTCGCCTCATCATTCTTAACTGATCTAGTCTCTCATATTTAACTTTTTAACTATATCTTTAAAAATAGGAGCTGCTGTATCACCGCCTCCTAACTTTTCATTATCAGTTCCATCTGAAGATTTTATATTTGGGGTAAATACCACCATAGTATATTTCTTTTCTCCTATATCAAAAAAACCAGCAAACCACCCATGTGTTTGTTTTTCACTACCAGTTGACGAGCCCGTTTTCCCTCCTATATCTAGATCTCCTATATAGGCTTTTATTCCCGTTCCATTTATTATAACCTGCCTCATAGAATTCTTAACTAATTTTGCTGTTGTTTCACTATAAACCCTTTGTTTATTAGTTTTAAATTCTTTAATTATCCCACCATCCTTATCTAAAACATCTTCTACTATATAAGGTTTTATATATACACCGTTGTTAGTTATAGTATTTATAGCTCCTAGCATTTGAACTGGAGTTACATTCATACATTGTCCTATAGAAATATTATTCATCCCTGATTCTTTAAGTGGTTTAACTCCTTTGGCTTCATTTCTACTTCCACCTTTAAAATTTAATACTCTATCATATAAACCTAACTTTTCTGAATACTCCATTAGCTTTTCATATCCCACCTTTGATCCTATCTCCGCAAATATATCGTTGCAAGATTTTGCAAAGGCCTGCTCTACAGATAATCTTCCATGTACTTCCTTGCATATCTTTCCGTTACACGTAAAAGTGTTATTTATATTCATTAATCCCATATCTAAGGCTGCACCAAGTGTAATTACCTTATAAATAGAACCAGGTTCATATCCTATTTGTTGTATCCCAAGATTTATATTAGCTGCACTCTCATCTTTTTGAACCATAGCTCTTATTTTCCCAGTATCAGCTTCCATTATAGTTATACCAACATTAGTTAAATATGAATATTCTTCTTTATCTAATATGCCTCTTACCTTATCTTCAATTTCTTTATCTATAGTTAATTGTAAATTCCTATTTTGATCACTTATATTTAATAACTGTTTTACATAAACTGCTCTACTATCTAAATAAAATTCACCTTTAGGTTTTTCATTATCTTTAAAATAATTATATAGTTCTCCTTCAAGAGATTCTGCCTCATGTTCTTCATCTAATACTTTAGAAAACATACTTGGTACGCTCCAAGCTTTTTTTGTATCCGTTTCATTTGAAATATAGGTATATATACCTTTAATATTTTTAAGATTATTTATTTTATTGTACGAGCCTTCTGATATATTGTAGTATATCTTACCACCCTGTTTCATAACTTCAGTATAATTAAAATCAGGATTTTCAGACTTCATTATAAAGTTTAAAGCCATCAAGTCTTCTAGCGTTTCTTCATAATTATTTAAACTGAAGGGCTTAGTATCTATTACAAGCACGTATTTTTGTTCGTATTTCATCAAATCATTACCATTAGTATCTAAAATCTTATAGTTCATATTACTAACATTTTCTTCTTGATGATTTTGATAAGAACTTTGGACTTTTTCAGATGGATATATTTGCAAAACATATAATCTTACGGTTAATGCCATCATGATTGTTATAAATATAGCTAAAATCTGTAATATTCTTTTATTCCTGTTAAACTTTTCAGTAAAAATAAAAAACACCTCCTTTTGGTTAATTATTCCCAAAAAGGAGATATTTTATTCAAACTGTTATTTGTTTTTAATCAATAGGTCTTTCACTCTTAGTGGCACATCAACTTTAACTTTATATAACATTTGTGCTCTTGCAGCTGACTCTAATGCCTTACCATTTAATTCTTTCATTTCGTGAAGAACAATTTCAAAATTGTCCCCTTCTGGTCTTAAAACTTCAACTGTGTCTTCATTTAATACTTTATTTTTTTGTTCAATAGTTGCAGTTTTTGTTTTTTCATCATATTCTCTTACAATTCCAACTATATCTGCATTTCTGATATATCCTGAATCTTCATATACTTGTTCATTATTTTGTCCATAATAAAAACCTGTATGGTATTGTCTATGACTTACATTATTTAAATTTTCCATCCATTTTGGATCAAACTTATAATTATCAGGGTCTTTCATATATGCATCAACAGCTTGCCTATAGGATTTAACTACAGCTGCTACATAATATAAACTTTTCATTCTTCCTTCTAT
This sequence comes from Clostridium sp. C2-6-12, assembly GCF_009928485.1. Classification (GTDB taxonomy): domain Bacteria; phylum Bacillota; class Clostridia; order Clostridiales; family Clostridiaceae; genus Clostridium. The sequence continues at coordinate 8,393 of NZ_JAABNP010000032.1, forward strand.
TTTAAGGGAGTATACTCCTGCCTTAATAACATCATCAATATGTTCAATCATGCATAAATCTTTTGAATTCATTATATAAGTTCCATTATCATCTTCAACTACTTCGTAAAGTTCACCTGGTCTTTTCTCTTCAACTAAATGATACTTATATCTGCATGCTTGAGCACAAGCTCCTCTATTGGCATCTCTACCTGTCATATAATTAGAAAGCAGACATCTTCCTGAATAACTTATGCACATTGAACCATGAACAAAAGCTTCGATTTCGCAATCTTCTGGTAAATTATCTCTCATTTCTTTAATTTCAGTTAAGCTTAATTCCCTAGCCATAACTATTCTTTTAACACCTTGATCATACCAGAACTTAGCTGCTCTCCAGTTAACATTATTTGCTTGAGTGCTTAAATGAATTTCTAAATTTGGTGCAACTTCTCTAGCTGCTGATATTATTGCTGGATCTGATGCAATAATTGCATCTACTCCTGTTTCATATAATTCTTTTATATAATCCTCAACGCCACTTAAATCTTCATTATGAGGGAATACATTCATAGTAACATATACTTTTCTATTTCTTTCATGGGCGTAATCTACACCCTCTTTTAATTGTTCATTTGTAAAATTATCAGCAAATGCTCTTAAATTTAATTTGCTTCCTCCTAGGTATACTGCATCAGCTCCAAAATCTATTGCTATTTTAAGCTTATCTAAATTCCCTGCTGGTGCTAAAACTTCTGGTCTTATCATTTTATTTACCTCCTCTTAGTAACTGCAATTCCATCTCCCATAGGTATGACAGATGTAATCAAGTTTTTATCTTGAGTAACTAATTCCAAATAAGTCCTCATTCTTTTTACTATTGTTATTTTTCTTCTTTTGACTAATTCCTGAGATGCTACCATTCCTCTAAATAGAACATTATCAGCTACTATTATACCATCTTCCTTAAGCAATCTTAAACAATGTGGTAAAAAATGATTATAATGTCCCTTTCCTGCATCCATAAAAATTAAATCAAATGGTTCATTTAATTTTTCTAATACTTCTAAACAATCACCTTGTTCAATTTTTATTTTATGACTTAAATTAAATTTATTTAAGTTCACATTAGCTAATTCTATCATTCTTTCATCACGTTCTATTGTTACAATCTCTGGCTCTGTACCAGCTGCTTCATACATTAATATTGATGAAAAACCTATTGCTGTCCCTAGTTCCAATATCCTTTTTGGCTTTTTCATACTTGTCATAAATTCAAGGAAAACACCAGTTTCTTTTTGAACAATAGGAACTCCATTTGCTCTTGCAAAATCTTCTATTTCTTTTAAGATGCCATCCCTGTCCTTAATTAAACCTCTAATATATTCTTCCATATAGTCATATGTAATCTCACTCATGAATTTCCTCCAAATTTCAAATCTAATATAAATTCATTGTAAACTAACTAATAAATAATATTAAGTTACTAAGCAACTTAATATTTAATTTTTGAAAAGCACTAAGGCTTTTCTTCCTCAACAGTTAACTCTTAACTGTTACCTGTTTTTAGTATCCTAGTTCTTTTTTCTTCTTTAAAAAATCATCATAGCTCTTAGTAAAATAATGTGAATCATCCTTTTGTAAAATATAATATAAATAATCTGTCTTTTCTGGAAGTATTGCAGCTTTAATACAATTTATTCCCGGACTAGCTATTGGACCTACTGGAAGACCTTCATATTTATAAACATTATATGGTGAGTTTATTTCTAAATGTTTGTTTAATACCACATCAACATGATATCCAAGAGCATAAATTACTGCTGCATCTATTTCAAGTTTCATATTTTTATCAAGTCTATTATAAATAACTGATGAAATAAGTGGTCTGTCCTTTTGCACCTTGGCTTCTTTTTCTATCATAGAAGCTATAGTAATTATTTTTTCCACATCTTCATCTTTTATATCAACTTTAGTTTCATCTTTTACTTGCTTTAATACATCCTCAAATCTAGTTAACATTATTTTAACTATATTTTCAGCTCCTAAGCCTTCTTCAACTAAATATGTATCTGGATATAAAAAACCTTCTAGATTGTATCTTTTTTTGCTGTTATTACTAACATACTTTGGCAATTCATAATTTTGCACGGCTTTTATGAACTCATTTTTTGAACAAATTTCTTTCTCTTCAAGAACATTCCCAATTTCTTCAATAGAATATCCTTCTGGAATAGTAAATTTAATTAAATTTTTAACACCTGTTCCATTTTCTAAAGAACTTATTAATTCCTCTAAGCTTGAATTAGTATTTATTTCATAAATACCTTCTCTTAATTTTATATTTTTTTTATCTATTGCAAGCTTAACTTTAATGAGTAGCTTATTTGAAAGCTTATCTTCTTTGTCTAATTTATTTAATATATCATAAAATCCTTCGCCTTGTCTTACTTCAATCAGCATGGTGTTTTCATTTGAATTTAAGGGCTTTTCTATTGCATTATTATAGGATATCACAAAAGTAACTATTATGACAAATATAAATATTGCAACTGCCAGCAGCAATTTTTTTAAGTTTTTATATCGCTCCATAAAGATTCTCCTGAATATAATTAAAAGTAAATAATCCAATACAGACTATTTACTTTTAATTAGCTTTATTTATTTTATCTATAGAATATTATTTATAATTATTTTTTGCTTCTGCTGATCATTCTTCTTCTTTCAGCACTATCTAATATTCTCTTTCTCATTCTTATATTTTGTGGAGTTACTTCTACTAACTCATCAGCATTTATGAATTCTAAACATTGTTCAAGTGACATTTCAACTGGTGGAGTTAATTTTAATGCATCATCAGCACCCGATGATCTTGTATTAGTAAGTTTCTTCATTTTACATACATTAATTTCAAGATCCTCTGCTCTTGCAGAAACACCAACTATCATACCACCATATACAGGAACACCAGCTCCTATAAATAATTGTCCTCTTTCTTGAGCACTATATAATCCATAAGCTATTGAATCTCCTGCTTCAAAAGAAACTATTGACCCTCTGCTTCTACCTGGAATTTCACCTTTATATTTTTCATAAGAATGGAATACGTGATTCATAATTCCATTACCCTTTGTATCAGTCATTAATTCACTTCTAAATCCAATAAGACCTCTAGCTGGAACCGTAAATTCTAATCTTGTGTATCCATTTACTGCTGATGTCATATTAACCATTTCAGCTTTTCTTGGCCCTAGCTTTTCCATTACTGGCCCCATAAATTCTTCTGGAACATCGATTGTTAAGTACTCAATCGGTTCTTCTTTATGACCATTTTCTTCTCTAAAGATAACATTTGCTTTTGAAACTTGGAATTCATATCCTTCTCTTCTCATAGTTTCAATAAGAACTGAAAGATGAAGTTCTCCTCTTCCTGCAACTTCAAAGCAATCTGGAGTAATTTCTTTTACTCTTAAACTTACATTTGTTTCAAGTTCCTTCATTAATCTATCTCTCAAATGTCTTGATGTTACAAACTCACCTTCTTGCCCTGCAAATGGTGAATCATTAACCATGAAGTTCATTGTTAATGTTGGTTCATCTATTTCTAAAAATGGTAATGCTTCTGGAGCTGAAGAATCTGCTATAGTATCACCTATATTAGCATCAAGAACACCACTTACTGCAACTATATCTCCCATTGAAGCTTCTTCTGCTTCTTCTCTTTTTAATCCTTTGTATGTAAATATACTAGTTATTTTGAAATTAAAATTTGATCCATCATTCTTTAATAGAGTTACAGTTTGATTTCTCTTTACAACACCTCTGTGTATTTTACCAATTGCAATCTTCCCAACAAAGGCATTTGTATCTAGTGTACTTACTAACATTTGAAGTGGTTCATCTGCATATCCTTCTGGTGGTGCAACATATTTTACTATTGTTTCAAATATAGGATTCATGTCTGCATTATCATCTTCAACATTATATCTTGCAAAACCTTCTCTAGCTGACGCATAAATAATTTGGAAGTCTAATTGTTCATCATTTGCTCCTAATTCTACAAATAGGTCAAATACTTCATCAATTACTTCTGTTGGTCTAGCATTTGGTTTATCTATTTTATTAATTATAACTATTGGCTTTAACCCTAATTCTAATGATTTCTTTAAAACGAATTTAGTTTGTGGCATTGGACCTTCATATGAGTCAACAACAAGTAAAACTGAGTCAACCATCTTAAGTACACGTTCAACTTCCCCACCGAAATCTGCATGTCCTGGGGTATCTACTATATTTATTTTTATATCATTATAAATTACAGCAGTATTTTTTGAAAGAATTGTAATTCCTCTTTCTTTTTCTAAGTCATTAGAATCCATTACTCTTTCTTCTACTTTTTCGTTAGCTCTAAATGTATGACTTTGCTTTAATAGAGCATCAACTAATGTTGTCTTACCATGGTCAACGTGGGCAATTATAGCTATATTTCTTATATCTTCTCTTTTTATTAATTCCATTTTTTATTCCTCCAAACAGCATTAAACTGCGAATTTTTCTTTTTTATCCAAGTCAAAACTATCATAGATTATTAACTTATTAATTATTTCATAGCAACAACTATAGATAAGTATCACTTTATTATTTTGTCTCTAGTTATGTATACAATAAGTAAAAAATTAAGTATATTTATAAAATATTTTCCAAATAATTATTATGTTAATAAATTTTTAATTATTAATTAAAATAATAACTCAAGTTATAAGTCAATGTAAACCTATAACTGTTTTTTTCCAAAATAAAATTGGATACTTAAAGTATCCAATTTCCTACACAACTATTTTAAATTTTACCCTTTTCAGCATAAAAAGTCAACTATAAAAAACTTACATTATAAGTTTTACTATTTGAACTTTCCTTACAATGGCAAAATTTATTTTCTATTTTAAACATTGATTTTGCTTCAAATAATTTAAAATTCCATAATTATAGGTAATATCATAGGCTTTCTCTTAGTCTTTTCATAAAGGAATTCTCTAAGTTCGTCTCTCATTTTAGATTTTAATGTTGCCCAATCTGATATTTGCTTTTCTTCACAATCTCTAAGTACTGCTTTAACAATATCTCTTGCATCCTCCATAAGACCTTCTGATTCCCTAACATATACGAATCCTCTAGAAATTATATCTGGTCCTGATACGACTCTTCCCGATTGCTTTTCTATTGTAACAACAATTGTTAAAATACCGTCTTGTGATAAATGCTTTCTATCTCTTAAAACAATATTTCCTACATCTCCAACTCCAAGTCCATCTACAAAAACTTGACCAGCAATTGCTGTACCATTCTTTTTAATATAGTTTCTTGCTACTTCAATTATATCTCCATTTTCAGGTATAATTAAGTTCTTATCTGGAAGACCTAACTCCATTGCCAATTCACCATGCTTTTTCAAATGTCTATATTCACCATGAACTGGTACAAAAAATCTTGGCTTAACTAATGCCTGCATTAATTTTAATTCTTCTTGACAAGCATGACCTGAAACGTGAATTTTTTCAGCAGAATCATATATTACTTCTGCACCTTTTTTAAATAATTGATTTACAACCTTTGAAACCAATTTTTCATTTCCTGGAATTGGTGTTGCTGAAATAATAACAGTATCTCCAGGTACAACATTAACTTTTCTATGTTCTGATGCCGCCATTCTTGCTAGGGCTGACATTGGTTCTCCTTGACTTCCTGTTGTTATAATAACAACTTTTTCATTAGGATATTTTCCAATTTGATCTATTGGCACAAGTACATCTTCTTCAAAGTTAAGATAACCCAATTCAGCTGCTACTTGAACTATATTTTCCATACTACGCCCAGACACAGCCACTTTTTTATCATAAGCTTGTGCTGCCGTTATTATTTGTTGGATTCTATGAATATTAGAAGCAAATGTTGCAACTATTATTCTGCCCTTTGCTTTTCCAAATAATCTTAAAAAAGTTTCTCCAACAACTCTTTCAGTTAAAGTATATCCTGCTCTTTCAACATTAGTTGAATCAGCCATCATTACTAAAACACCTTTTCTTCCCAATTCTGCTAATCTTCCAAAATCCATCATTTCACCATCAATTGGTGTATAATCAATTTTGAAATCTCCAGTATGAAGCACAACTCCCAGTGGTGTATGAATGGCAATTGCCACCGAATCCGCTATAGAGTGATTTGTTTTTATAAATTCTACTGAAACGCTCTGTAATTTAATTATATCCTTTGGTTTAACTCTCATAAGCTGAGTTGATGCTAATAAGCCGTGCTCTTTTAATTTAGTCTCAACTATTCCTATAGTAAGCTTAGTACCATAAACTGGAACATTCAATTGTTTCAATATATATGGCAGAGCCCCTATATGATCTTCATGTCCGTGAGTTAAAAATATTCCTTTAATCTTTTCGGCATTTTTAATTAAGTATGAAATATCAGGTATTACAATATCTATTCCAAACATATCATCATCTGGGAACTTTAATCCGCAATCTATAACTATAATATCATCTTTATATTCAATTGCTGTTATATTCTTCCCGATTTCATTTATACCGCCAAGAGGAATAATTTTTATCTTTGCTTTTTCGCTCTTCATATTTCCCCTCCTTTTTGTGGCATTATCTATAAACAAAGGCTCTTTTTTATTTCAAGTACCTTTTATTCATCCTTTAGTTTTTTTTGACATTCCTCACATATTCCATAAAACTTTACACTATGGTCTAAAATTTTAAATTTATACTGCTTTTCTATACTTTCTTCAAGTTCTTCCAGTAAATCATCCTGAACTTCCGAAACACTGCTACAGATATTACAAATCAAATGATGATGCCTATGTGCTTCATTAGAATGCACAATTTCATATCTGCTACATCCATCATTTAAATCCAATCTTGATATTACACCCAATTCTTCCAACACAAGAATAGTTCTATATACTGTTGCTAATCCAATTTCTGGACAATCTTTTTTTACCTTATCATATATTTCTTCTGCCGTTAAATGTTGACCTTCATTTTCAATAATTGTGTCAACTATGGATCTTCTTTGTGGTGTTAATTTATACCCTTTCTTTTTCAACTCTTCTTTTAAGGCATTCATATCAACCAAGTTCGATTTTTCCATACATAACACCTCACTTTTCATATAAAATTTATACTCAGCATAAACTATTTTCATTAAAATATGTTTAACTATAAAATGTTACTTATGAATTATTCCTCTAAACCGTCTTCATTCATAAGTGTTTCATAAGTTTCTAGCACCATTTCAAACTCTTCATCCTCATCTTCTAGTGCTATAAAAATTTCACTTCCATCTTCATCTTTAAATATTTTAAATGCATATGCATCTTCTGTATCTTCATCAGCTGGTGTCGCAACAATATATTGTCCTTTTAATTTTTCTATTTCGAAGTAAATAATAACCTCAAACTTAACATCATTGCCATTTTCATCTGGTATATATACGTATTTTGCATCTTTATCCATATAACATTTCCTTTCTATCTCTTATTTTTTAATAATTGTAAAGAAAATAACGAATCAATTACAGAAAATCTATCGTTAGTTGACTTATTACTTTCCAAAATATATATTTAAGCACCTGAATCACAATAACAGGACAAAATTTATCCCTGTTTTATTGTTAAAATTTAGTTAAGCTTAATAAATTCCGTATTTTGCTTCGCACTATTTTCTATAGTGAAAAGTTTTTGGTAGTGCTTTGCACTATTTTCTATAGTGAAAAGATCTTGGTTGTGGCATAGCCACTATTTCATATAGTGCATATCTAAATATCCTTGAAGGATAAAAGTTGATGCAACTTTATCAACTATCTTTTTTCGCTTATTTCTTGACAAATCAGCTTCAAGCATTGCCTTATGCGCAGCAACAGTTGTTAAGCGTTCATCCCAGAATACTATTTGAACTTTCAGCTCTTCTTCAATTAACTTTCCAAAAGTCATTATAATTTCTCCTGATGGCCCAATTGTTCCATTCATATTCTTTGGAAGTCCAATTACTATAATTTCTGCTTTATATTCATCACAAAACTTTTTTATTTCTTCTAAATCTTTTTCTTTGTTAGTTCTTCTTATTGTAGTAATCCCTTGCGCTGTAAATCCTAACGGATCACTTACTGCGACACCTATAGTCTTTGAACCTACATCTAATCCCAATATTCTCAAATTTCAGCACCTCTTAAAAAAATAAGAGTGCCCGCAAAAACGGGCACTCTCTACTTTATCTCTAAATAAGATTTTATTACTTCCTCTAGTATGTCATCTCTTTCGAGTTTTCTCACTAAAGCTCTTGCTCCGTTGTAATTAGTGATGTAAGTAGGGTCTCCTGAAATCAAATATCCAACTAACTGATTTATAGGATTGTATCCTTTTTCTTGTAAAGAATTATAAACCTCTGTTAATATTGCCTTCGTAAGAGCTTCTTTATTCTTACTTAAATCAAATTGCATTGTATGTTCAATATTATTACTCATAGTACGCTGCTTATGCAGCTCACCCCCTTAATCATTGTCTAAGGAAACGATATCCATATTTATTATTTACTTAAATTTTTAATTGTATTCGCATAATCCATATTTAGATTATAACCTATTTTTTTTCAAAAGTATATACTACTTTGCTAAAGTTTCTACCATTTTATAGGCAACTTCAATTGCTTCCTTTATCTTTTCTGGTGATTTTCCGCCGGCTTGAGCCATGTCTGGTCTTCCGCCTCCACCTCCGCCAAGTACAGCAGATACTTCTTTTATTAATTTACCACAATGAGCGCCTTTTGCCACTGCATCTTTTGTTGCCATAGCACAGATAACAGCCTTTCCATCTTTAGCACTCATAAGCACTACTACACTATTTTCAACCTTATCTCTTACTTTTTCACAAACTTCTCTTAAAGCATCTCCATCAACATCACTTAATTCGTATGCAATTACATTAATATCTTTAATATTTTTTGCTGATGCTATTATATCATCTAGACCCATTGAAGCAAATTTAGCTTTTAATGCTCCTATTTCTTTATCTTTATCTTTTAATTCTTTAACTTGTTGATCAAGTTTAGCTAAAAGTTCTTTTTCTGAACATCTAAGCTTGCTTGAAATTTCTTTTATTAAATCCTTCTTTTCATTAACTATCTTATAAGCTTCTTTACCAATTACAGCTTCTATTCTTCTTGTTCCTGCTGCAATACCACTTTCTGATACAATTTTAAATAGCCCTATCTTTCCAGTATTATCTATATGTGTACCACCACATAATTCTTTAGAATATTCTCCAGCCATTACAACTCTAACTTTATCAGAATATTTATCATCAAATATACCAATAGCTCCACTGTTTTTTGCTTCTTGAAGATCCATAACCTTTGTAACTACAGGTGTTACACTTGTTATTGCTTCATTTACTAAATCTTCTACTTTAGCTATTTCTTCATCTGTCATAGCTTCAAAGTGAGAAAAGTCAAATCTAAGTCTATCATTAGTTACAAGAGAACCTGCTTGGTGAACATGTGACCCAAGAACTGTAGTTAATGCCTTATCTAATAGATGAGTTGCAGTATGGTTCTTTTTAATACTTTCACGTCTAGCTTTATCTACTTCTATAGTAACTTTATCATTAACTTTTAATTCTCCTGATAAAACTTCTACAAAGTGAACTATCTTTCCACCAATATTCTTTTTAGTATCAACAACTTTAGCCTTAAAGCTATCATTGTATATTAAACCTGTATCTCCTATTTGTCCTCCCATTTCAGCATATAAAGGAGTAACATCTGTAACTATAATAGCTTTATTTCCTTCTGTAATACTATCTGCAAAGTCTTCGCCTTCAATTAAAACTTTAACTTCTGCCTCTAACGTATCATTATCATAACCATCAAAAACAGTTTCTACTTCAGCTGGTATTGCATCTGAAATATTAACATCTGTTCCCATGTAATTAGAAGTTTTTCTTGCACTTCTTGCTCTTTCTCTTTGAACTTTCATTTCTTCTTGGAAAGCTGCTTCATCTAAAGATAAACCTTCATCTTCTAAGATTTCCATAGTTAATTCCATTGGGAATCCAAAAGTATCATATAATTTAAACCCATCTACACCACTAAGAACTTTTTCATTCTTTTCTTTTAATTCACTTATAAATCCATTTAAGATCTCCATTCCTGAATCTAAAGTTTCTCTAAATTTATCTTCTTCTATTTTAATTACCTTTTTAATGTATTCTTTTTTAGCTTCTAATTCTGGATATGCGCTACTACAATCTCTAATAACAATATCACATAAATTGCATAAGAATGCATCTTTAATTCCTAAAGTCTTTCCATGTCTTGCAGCTCTTCTAAGAAGTCTTCTTAAAACATATCCTCTTCCTTCATTAGATGGCATTACATCATCTGAAATTAAGAAAGATATTGATCTGATATGATCAGTTATTAATCTTAAAGAAATATCTGTTTTATGATCTGCTCCATATTCTACCTTAGCAATCTTTGCAACTTCACTTAATATATTTTCTAATGTGTCAATTTCAAATATACTATTTTTATTTTGCATTATAACCGCTAGTCTTTCTAGTCCCATTCCTGTATCTATGTTAGTATTTGCAAGTTTTTCATAATTACCTTTTCCGTCACCATCAAATTGAGTAAATACAAGGTTCCAAAACTCTATTATCTTATCTGCATCTGATAAAGTAACAAATTCTTCAGAATTTGTTGGAACTTCTTCTGTTCTACTGAAGTGGATTTCTGTACAAGGACCACAAGGACCCGCGCCATGTTCCCAGAAGTTATCTTCTTTACCTAATCTGAATATGTGACTCTTATCTACATCTGTAAGTGTAGTCCAGTATTCATATGCTTCATCATCATCTAAATATATTGTCACATATAATTTTTCCTTTGGCATTTCTAACACTTCAGTTATGAATTCCCATGCCCATGGAATTATTTCTTTTTTAAAATAATCACCAAAAGAAAAGTTTCCAAGCATTTCAAAGAAAGTACCATGTCTGCTTGTAATACCTACATTTTCAATATCGCCAGTTCTAACACATTTTTGACAAGTAGTGATTCTTTTCTTTGGTGGCTCTTGCAGTCCTGTAAAGTAAGGCTTTAAGGGAGCCATACCAGCATTTATCAATAATAAACTCTTATCATTTTTAGGAACTAATGAAAAACTTTCTAATCTTAAATGTTCTTTACCTTCAAAAAATTTTAAATATGCTTCTCTTAGGTCATTTGTTTTTGTAAATTTCATAACTACCTCCAATTAAATCAGTTAACAGTTAGCAGATAACGGTTAACTGTTGATTATGATATTCCTTTAGAATATCATATTTTTTATTTTTTATCTTCTGATGAAGATTTTAAATGATTTCTTTATGTTAATTACCAAATAAAAAAGCTCTCGCCCTATGAAACAAAGGGACGAAAGCTGAATTTCCGTGGTACCACCCTAATTATGTATTTCTAATCTTTAAATACATCACTTAGTAATTTATAGCTCATAGGTAGCTTCAAAATACATAGCAAGAAGTTTTCACCAAGCACTTCCTCTCTAAATGTCTATAATAAATTTACTCATCCTAATCATCGCTTAATATTTAATTATTTCATCAAAAATTATATTTCATCTAGTTAATTATGTCAATATACAACTTTAGCTTTTAACTCACAGCAATACATCATTTAATATTTTATCTTCATCTATGATTTTTTTAGCCAATATTCTATTTTCCTCAACATGAAGATAAGTATATCTATTTGGTTTTATTGATGGCGCCATATCAATTGCTTTCTTAAAATCTTCTTTTTTCATTTTTAAAGTTTTTGCATATTCAAAAAAGCCTGTTTCCATAAGCACTTTTGTTATTCTTTCAAATCTATGTTTTTGAACCTTAGACATAATATATGTTGCCATTCCAACTTGTATTCCATGAAGCTGAGGTGTCTCAACAAATTTATCTAAGGCATGAGAAATTAAGTGCTCAGCTCCAGATGCTGGCGAGCTATCTCCTGCTATTTCCATAGAGATTCCATTTAGCGTAAGTGAATCTACCAACTCTTTTAAAAATAAATCTTCTTTAATTGATTTAAATTCAGTCCTAACAAAACTATTAACTGCCTTTTTAGAAATCATAGTTGCAAAATCATCAATAATCACTTTTCCATTTTCTTCTTCAAATTTCCAGTCATAAAGAGCAGTAATATTTGATATTAAATCCCCAATTCCTGAAAATATAAATTTTTCTGGAGCTCCTTTGATTACATCAATATCCACAATAATTCCATATGGAGTTTTAGCAGACAGCGACATACGCCTTCCATTAACTAAAAGTGAAGCACCTGAGCTGGAAAAGCCATCATTTGAGGTTGAAGTTGGAACACTTATGAATGGTAGCTTTTTCAAAAAACTCATGTATTTAGCTGCATCGATAGCTTTTCCCCCTCCAATTCCAATTATAGCTTCTACATCATTAGGTATTTCAAAAGCCTTTAGGCTTATTTCCTCAAAGTTAATATTAGATATTACTTCCACCCTAGAAATTTCAATATTAGCTTCTTTTAATGAATCTCTTATTGAAACTCCAAATAATTCTTCTATTCCTTCTCCAAAACATAATAAAACTTTATAAAACATAGCCTTTTTTATTAAACTTCCCACATTATTTATGTTCCCTTTACCAACCTCCAAAATTGAAGGAATAGCTATCCTATGAGTTGATGCTTTCATATATTATCTCACTCCTTTTATACCAAATAAAATAAAACTTATTTTAAATCATTAACAACCTTATTTATTTTATCAACCTTCTCCACGGTTTCTGTCCACAGTTCCTTAGATGGCATTACTTTTTCAATAGTAGCATAAGTTTGCTTAATTACTGGTATGTTAACAAGATTAGTACTTTGAAGAGACATTAGTACAAAATAGCATACTGCTAACATTGCAGCTATTTTTATCAAATTTCCTATTGCTTTTATTAAAATATAAATAGCAACCACAGCTACTGCAATTAAAATTATAGTATTCGTTGTAAGATGCAGTGGATTTTGGCTAACAAAACTATTTATTTCTTCCATATTGTTTCCTCCATTTTTATTCTTATTCTCTGTATTCAAAAAAACACTTATCTCTATAAGTATATATTATTTGCTCTTCTCATGGAATTACTGATCACAAATTATGTATAAAATCATGCCTTTTTATCTAATAGTAACCAGAACTACAAACAATAATTCCCAATGTAATAGTTGCTATTAATCTTTAATATCTATATTATAGCAACAATTGTAATATTTTAAACTTTTTTCTATTATGATAAAATAAAGTTATTGATATTTCAGGAGGGGATAAAAATGATTAATAAAACTTTATTCAAGATTATAGCTACTTCATTAATGCTTACTTCAATATTTGTATTTACTCCAATTTCTGCAAAGGCTGAATGGAAACATAATAACAAAGGCTGGTGGTATATTCCTGACACCTGTGCTACTGGTTGGTGGGAGATTAATGGAAATTGGTATTATTTTTATTCTGACGGATATATGGCTCATGGTACTGTAATTGATGGTTTTAAATTAGGCTCAAATGGAGCTTGGATAAAAACAGAGCCAGCTACTTCTGATGAGAAAATTACTGAGGTTACTGTAGGAACTGCTGCTGAATTGGTTAGTGCTATAGGTTCAAATAAAAAAATAGTTTTAAAGCCTGGAACCTATAATTTATCTACTATTACTCAAACTGATAATTCTAATAAATCAGTAACCTGGGAAACTGTAACAGATGGTAAGGAATTGAACGTACAGAACATCCATAACCTTACTATTGAAGGTATGACTTCAGGGAAGGTAGAAATAAAAGTTGAACCTCGTTATGCAAATATAATAAATTTTAGTAATGTTCAAAATATAACTATAAAAAATATTGTAGCAGGCCATACACCTAGTAAATATGAATGCAATGCTGGAGTTCTTAAATTCAGTAACAGTAATAATATTTCAGTAGATAATTCTGAACTATATGGCTGTGGAAGTATAGGCTTAGATTTGAATTCCGTAAGAAATCTTACTTTTTCAAATTCAAAAATAGATCATTGTTCTTTAAGAGCTGTGGAAATCCGCAACTCAAATGCTATTAAATTTTCAGAAGCAAAATTAGTTAATAATGAAGCGTTCAGTAATATTATAGCTGTCGATAATTCTCAAAATATTACTTTTGAAAAATGTGAAATGACTGATAATAATAATTTTGGCTGGAGTTTTATTGAGGCCACACAAAAATCAAATGTATTACTTGATAAATGTATAATAAAAAATAATTCCCAATCTACTGATCCATCTGTTCGTTTTGATAAAGTATATTTCTTTAATACAAATGATTACTCTGGAACCAGTGATAGCAAAATAATATTAAAGGATTCTCAAATAAGTAACAATAAATCTGATTTCTTATTAACTAATACAGATAATGTAAGTTTTGATAATTGCACCACCAATACCAATAGCTGGAATTAATTTAAATAAGGTGCTTAACCGTGCTTAAATAAAATTAGAGCAGATTGCCTTAAATGAATCTGCTCTAATTCAAATTATAAACGTTATTTTCCTTGAAAATAACGATCCACATAAGCCATATTTGAATATAAACTCATTTGTGCTGATGGCATAACAACAGCCAAACTTAAACATTCTACATAACGCTCTTAAATAATTTTATGGAAACTAGAATCTAAAAGTTTTATATTTTTAGAAAAAATGTTTTATTCAGTAACAATTTCAGAATTATTTTCACTTTGAGATGAGCCTATTTCTGGAATTGGTAATACTGTTAAAGCCGCTAAAACTGTAGTCACTGCAAGAACAATAAAGTAAACAGTATATCCATCTCCACCTATCATAGAAATACCCATTGATAAAACTACTGGTGTTGCAAAACTAACAATTGCTGAACCTAATTGTGTTGTTGTATTTATAATAGCTATATCTTTACCAGCATCTTCTTTTGAAGGAAGAACTCTATTTACAAGTGCATTATCAACTGCACCAAAAATTCCATATACAAAGTTAAACATAAAGTAAGCAATTATTACAAACGTTAGATTATGTGTAATTCCAAAACCTACTAAGCATGCACCAGATAATAGCGCTGATCCTATTACAAATACTTTTTGTTTCTTAAATTTATCTGATAAGAATCCACCAAGTATTCCTGATCCAACCGTTAATAATATTGCTGATGATGTAGTTGCATTAAGCTTCATAATTTCAACTTCCCCTAGCTGAAATCTTGCTATATAGTAAAGTGTCATTATATTTAAGCTTGAATTTGCCATAGCCATTAATAACTTAGTAAGTAATGCCCAAGTAAAGTTTGGATATTTCTTTACATTTGGATAGAAATTCTTTAAACCTTTAATAAAATTCTTGTCTTGTTTGTCTAATCTATTACTTTGATAACAGTTGTCTTTAAGAAATAATACTGAAATAAGAGAAACTAAAAGTTGTACTGCTGCAATTACCATAAGCTTTTTCTCAACAGGCACTTCTGCATATGCCCCTACTAACATAAACCCAACCATAATTCCTAAAGGTCCTGCTGCACCAAAAAATCCTGATATTTTACCAAATTTACTTGGATCAACTTGTTCTGGCACCATTGCATAACATGATAAGAATACCATTCCATAGAAAAATTGAATTAAAATATATGCTAAAATCAAAACTGGTATCGAAGGTGCATAAGCAAGCACAATCATTGATAATCCACCAAATATACTTCCACCAACTATCCAAGTTTTTCTTCTTCCAAATTTCAGACGAGTTTTATCTGCCAAAAATCCACCAATTGGATTCATTACTACTATAGCTACCCCACTAATACCAGCTGCTAAACTATACATAGCTGTAACATTTTGAGGCCCAACTAATTTAATAATTGTAAATTGAATAAGTCCCGCATTAACTAAAACAATAGCTGGTAGTGAAACAAATAAAATTAGTGATGCTACTATAATTAGTGTTAAAAAAGGCGTTTTTTGTTGTGTATTATTTTCCATATTTTTTATCCCCTTTGTATTAATTTTTTATACTTCTAGTTTCGAAAACGTTTTAACCTATTTTTTTACTTTGCTTCCATTCCGAATAAAATTATTAACTAAAATCAGTGTTATGATATTGCAGCTTGAAATGCTTTAGCTATCTCATTCATACAATCTTGAGCTTGAGGATATACCCCTAACTTATCAATAAAGGCGTGATCAACACCATTATATCTAATTACTTTTGTTTCAACTCCATCCCTTATTAGCTTTCTTGCATATGCTTCTGCTTCCAGAGTTAAATAATCATATTCTGCAGTTACTATAAGAGTTTTTGGCATATCTCTTAAATTTTCAGCCAAAAGTGGTGATACATATTTATTTTCAGTTTCCTTCACTTCATCTACATAAATTGCTGAAATTGGTGGGAAATTTGTTATCATCATTATTGCATTTTTCACCAATTCATAATCTTCCTTTATGTTATATAGATTTAAATCAAACTTATAATCTTCAACCTGATTTTCTGTTAAACATACTCCTGGATACAGCAATGCTTGGAACTTTATCATTTTAGTTCCTATATCTCTATCCATTAAGGAACATACTGTTGAAAGATTACCTCCAGCGCTATCACCTGAAATACCAATCTTTTCATTATCAACATTTAATTTCTCTGAATTTTCATAAAGCCATTTCACTGTATCAAAGCAATCATGAAACCCTTGCGGAAATTTATGTTCTGGACATAGTCTATAATCAACGGAAACTACAACTCCCTGTATCTTTTCAGCTAAATATTTACAAGGATTTTCTACTGTCTTTGTACTTCCACCACAAAATGCTCCACCATGTATAAATACTATTGCAGGCATTTTTTCTGATTTATTAGCCGTATAAACCTTTACATTGACGCTGCCATTTCTTCCTTCTACAACCTTATCACTTATACTAATCCCATTTGATATATCAATATTGGGATACCCCATACCTTGTCTCATTATTTCTATAGGCATATTTTCAAATAGCTTTTTAATATCCATAGAATGTTCTGCCATTTCCTTTGCCATTTTTTCAATTTCTGCCTTTACTCTTGGATCGAATCCACCTTCAATGTCAAGGTCAGGGATATGTTTTATCAACATATCCAAGCCATGAACATTTCTTAATTCTGCTTTCTTTTCTAAAAGAGATACTAATTCATCTTGTTTTGCTTTATTATAATTGTTCATAACTTACCTCACTATAACTAGTTTAATAACCACTTAATAGCCTTTTCTATATATTCATCCCAGAACTTCCAATCATGAACACCTGGACCCTCTTCATAAGTATGAGCAACTTTTTCAGATGCTAGAAAATCTCTAAATTTATGATTATTGGGTAATAAGGAATCTTCTGTACCACAAGCTAGATATAATCTAGGCATATCACCATTCTCTGTCATAATCTTCCTAACTAGAGCTTCAAGATCCTTATCACTACCTTTTATATTCTCTACTTTACCGAATACAGCTTCATAATAACTCTTTCTTCCAAATTCAAAAGGATGTTCTTCATTTGAAGTTACTGCATCATCTATTATAAGTTCAGAAGATAAAGCTGCTATTGCACTAAAATTAGTATAATATTTTAAACCATTTCTAAGTGCACCATACCCTCCCATAGAAAGGCCTGCAATAAAGGTATCTTCTCTCTTATGAGATAAGTTAAATAATTTTCTAGTTTCTTCTACTAGTTCTTTACCTATATACTCTCCATAATAACTTCTTGGTGCTTCGTGATCCACATAAAAACCATTTTCACCTGAAGGCATTATAACTGCTATATTATGCTCTTCAGCATATAGAGCAATTCTGCTCTTTATAAGCCAATCTGTAAAATCTCCAAAGATTCCATGTAATAAATAAACTGTTTTAAATGGTTTAACTTCCTTAGCAGGTCTACCTGGAAATACTGCTCCATCTACAGGTATTATTGCTTTATAAGAAACTTGTCTTGCAAGTGCATTTGAAAAAAAATTAACATCTATTATAGCCATAATTAACTCCTATCTTCTAATTGATTTATTATTTTTTCTATTCTATAACGCTAAATTGGCCTTCAAGACCTTCTTTTGAATTTGGTCCTACGAATACTTTGAATAAACCTGGCTCAATAACATAGTTCATATTATTATCATGGAATCCAAGTTCATTAACATTAATATCAATGCTTACAGTTTCACATTGACCTGGCTTAAGCAGTACTTTTTTGAAACCTTTTAATTCCTTAACAGGTCTTACTCTGCTACCAACAACATCTGAAACATAAAGTTGAACTATTTCTTCTCCTAATACACTTCCAGTGTTAGTTACATTAACGCTAACTACTAATTTACCATCTTTTGAAACTTCATTAGCTGATAAAACTAAGTTTTCATAATTGAAAGTTGTATAACTCAAGCCAAATCCAAAAGGATATAATGGTTCATGTGGTCCATCTATATATTTTGAAGTAAATTTAATTTGTCCTGCTGGTCTTCCTGTCATTGGATGATTATAATAAACAGGTACTTGTCCAACTGAATTAGGGAAAGTAGCAACTAATTTTCCACTTGGATTATAATCACCAAATAATACATCTGCTATAGCATTTCCACTTTGTATTCCAAGTTGCCATGCTTCTACAATAGAAGTTGCATTTTCTGATACCCAAGGTAATGATAACGGTCTACCATTAATTAAGATTACAATCATTGGCTTTCCAGTCTTACTTAATTCTCTTAATAATTCTTCTTGTCTTCCAGGTAAAGTTAAATCTATTCTACTAGCAGCTTCTCCACTCATACTGCAGCTTTCACCAACAACTGCTATAATTACATCACTTCCACTTGCTGCTTCTACTGCATCTGCAAAATATTCTTTATCTCCATCTAAATCACAGCCTTTAGAATATACAACGTCTGTATCATTGCTTACTGCAGATTTAATTCCTAAAAGTACAGGTACAGTATCTTCAGCTCTTCCTACTATTGCCCAAGTTCCTAGCATTTCCTCAGCACTGTCTGCAAGCGGTCCAACAACTGCAATTTTCTTTAAATTTTTCTTTAGAGGTAGCATATTATTTTCATTCTTTAATAATACAATTGAACGACGTGCCATCTCTCTTGCTGTTTTTATATGTTCTGCACAAAGAATTGTTTTTTCTTCTTTTTCTTTATCTGTTCTATATGGATTATCAAAAAGACCCATGACAAATTTTACTCTTAACACTCTTCTAACAGCTTCATTTAATACTTCTTCTGATATTTTTCCGTCTTTAAATTGCTCTGGCAAATCTTCTCTAAATGTTCCATGACTCATATCCATATCAAGTCCAGCTTCAATTGCTTTTCTACTAGCTTCTTTTCTATCAGCTGCATGTCCGTGAATTGCACATTCAGCTACAGAATTAGCATCACTAACAACAAATCCATTGAATCCAAACTTTTCTCTTAAAACATCTGTAAGTAGATATTTATTAGTTGTACAAGGAACTCCATTTACATCATTAAAGGCACTCATGAAAGTTGCTGCTCCAGCTTCAGCTGCTGCTTTAAATGGAGGTAAATAAACATCATGTAAAGTTTGAAGTGACATATCTACTGTGTTATAATCTCTTCCGCCTTCAGGTGCACCATAAGCTGCAAAATGTTTTGCACATGCTAAAATACTTTCATCACTTGATAAATCTCCACCTTGGAAGCCTTCAACTCTTGCTGCTGCTATAACACTTCCTAGATATGGATCTTCTCCTGCTCCTTCAGCTACTCTACCCCATCTTGGATCTCTTGATATATCCACCATTGGTGCAAAAGTCCAGTGTACCCCTGCTGCTGATGCTTCTTTTGCAGCTATTCTTGCTGTTTCCTTCATTAATTCTGGTTCCCAACTACAAGCTTCTGCTAATGGAATTGGAAATACTGTTCTATATCCATGAATTACATCTAAACCAAATATTACAGGTATTCCAAGTCTTGATTCTTCTACTGCAATTTTCTGTAATTCATTTGATTTTTCAGCACCAGTTACTCCACCCATTGAACCAATTAGACCTTGTCTTATTTCATCTTCATGGTAATTTCTTTCTAACTGTTCAAATTGTTCTGGTGTCATTTCACCATTAACTAACTTTTCAATAATTTCATCAGGTGTCATTCCAAACGCCCCAAAAAGTGATGGAGATATTTGTATTACCTGTCCTATTTTTTCTTCTAAAGTCATTTCGCCTATGAGTTCATCTATTTTTTGCTCATAATCTTTGCTTATAAATTCTTTCTGTTTATTCTTATTAAACATTAAAATTTCTCCTTTTATTAAAATTCTCATGAAACGTTTACTACTTTTTAAGTATATCTCTGTAACCGTTTTTTCAAATCTCATGTTTTTATTTAAATTTGTTATTGATTTTAAGTATTTACATTAATAAAAACTTTTCAATAAAAAAAGATTAAAATCTTTAACACTGATTTTAATCTTTTCTATTATTTCAATTAATTATAATCAATCTCAAAAGTTAATAATCTAACTTCATGAGGTTGCAGCTCCAAACTATAACTAAGTTTTGATTCAAATACATCTATATATTCTATATCTAATTCCGGTATACTAGTATCTTTTAAATAAGATATTTCATCACTTCTTAATCGACTATCCGCATTTAGCTTTATCCATTTATTTAATACACTTCCATATGACTCATTCAATATATAACTTTTCAATCTATATTTTCCATTCGGTACATGTTGAATTAAAAAAGAAATATTGAGTTCCTTTTGATTTTCATAAATATCCATAAGGCTTTTAAAACCACGATTTTCTTGATAATTTTGAAAATACAAATCATTGAAATGTTTATAATTATGGCATATGATTGTAAATATGCTATCACTTTTTTTAGTCATTATATAATTCTTCCCTTTTTGAACCATAATTTCACTAAGTCTTTCCAAAAAAGAAAGTGCATAGAAAGAAGGCTTTTTCATACCATTTTTACTTAAAAGTCCTGTTCCCCCTTGTAATAATAAATTTATATCTAAATATTCCTCTGATATATCTGATGCCGTCCAATAGCATAAGGAATCAACCTTATCAACACTATCAATTATATTCTTAACTAAATATGCTGCTTTAAAACAACTATCATTTATATAATTCCGACTTGATATAGTTAAACTCCATTCACTAATTATTATTTCCTCGCCTGAATATCCTAAACTATTAATAATTTCTTTTACATTATGAAGCTTATTAACCAAAAAATCTTTATCATTTGAGTGATATATTGTTTCTTTACCATTCTTTGTAACAGTAGAATATGGATATATATATATTGAAATGAAGTCTGGCTTTGATTTAAAGTTCATCCATTCCTTAAAAAACTCAGCTGGATCTGATTCTCCAAAATGATCACCTGGTCCTCCAACTTTTGCATTAGGAATAATTTTCTTTATACATCTATAAGCCGCATCAAAAATCTCATAATATTTTAAATTGTAATTTTCACCTTGAATCTTAGGTTCTAAAATTTTATATGTTGATACTTCAAAATACCACTTTTCAACTTCTTCTCTTCCATATCTATTAATACAATGAATAATAAAGTTATTTAATAATGCTTTCCACTGTTCTATGCTCCTATACTTAACAGCTTCAATTTCAAAACTGATGACTTCTAAAACATTTTTGGAAATACTCTTTGCTTTTGGACTTAAATCTATAAATGGTTTTATTTTATTATTAATAAAAAAATCTAATACCCTATCTATTTTATAGAAATTATACTTTTGCTCTTCACTTCCTATATTCATATCTTCATTAAAAATACCCCAAAAGCGAGCATATTCAAATTTCAATTCATATCTTAACATCAGGATATGTTCTTGTAGTATTGTTTGTAAAATATCATTAGCATATCCAACATTTAAAAATTTATTATAATGCTTTTTTATTTTTTTTTCTTTGCTAATATCTATTATTATCTTAGTTTCTTTTTTTGTTGACTCAATTTCCGATTCATGAATATGATTTCTATTTAAATATATTTCTAATTCATTACTAATTTTATCTTCGATCTTACTATCCCGTTTAAACTTTTTTCTATATTCATTTGGTGTGCTTTTATATGCTTCTTTAAAACATTTGTTGAATAAAAAGGTTGTAGAAAAACCATTTTCCAGTGCTATCCTTGTTATAGGCTTATCCGTATTAATTAATTCTTCCAATGCATAATTCAATCTTACACTGTTTAAATATTCAGTAAATGTCATTCCTAAATTTTTTTTTATGAATTTAGATAAATAAGGTATTGATAATAGCTCCTTTTCTGCAAAATCATTTAAAGTTATTGATTTTTTATAGTTACTATTAATATACTCTTTTATTTTGTCTATTCTTTCAATATACTTATTTTTAATTATTTCATCTTTAAACACAGTATCTCATCACCTTTTCCCATGTACTTAATTATCCCTAAATGTTATTTTCAATATTGAAAGAAGCGTTCACCCTAATTATAATCAATTTCTAAAGTTATTAACCGTACTTCATGTGGTAATAAACTTAAACTATAATTTAAGATTCCATCAGAAACCTCTGCATATTCAAGCTTAAGCTTTGGTATGCTAATTCCTTTTAAATAATCTATTTCATCAATTTTCAAATGATTATCTGTATTTAACTTTATCCATTCATTTAATACACTTCCATTGTCCTCATTTAATAAATAACTCTTTATTCTATACTTTCCATTTTGAATATTAGAAATAACGAATGTAATCAATTGTTCATTTTCATCTTCATAAAAATCTTCTAATTCATTTAAACTAATATTTTCTTCAGAATTTAGCAAATAAGAATTATTGAAATGTTTATAGTTATGACATATCATAGTAAATGAATTATTACCATTGCTTGTTATAATATAGTTATCACCTTTTTGTACTATATTTTTACTAAGCTTTTCTAAGAAGGAAAAGGCATAAAACGAAGGTTTTTTTATACCATTCCTACTTATTAGCCCTGTTCCACCTTGGAGTAATAAATCTGTATCCAAGTATTCACCCGAGATATCTGAAGCCATCCAATAACCTAATTTGTCAACTTTCCCAATACTATCTAATACATTCTTTATTATATATGCTGCTTTAGAACAACTGTCATTAGTATAATTTCTATTGGATACAGTTGAATTCCATTCACTAACAATTATTTCATCAGGATAATAACCTAAATTACTAACATTTTTCTCTATGCTCTTTAATTTATATAAAAAGTAATTCTTCTCACTTGAAGTCTGAGCTCCTGTTTCACCACTTTTTATGAGCATAGTATATGGATATATGAAAATGGATACAAAATCAGGTTTAGCTTTATATTTTCGCCAATCCCTAAAAAAAGCTGAAGCATTTGACTTTGTAAAGTTTCCTCCTGGTCCGCCCACCTTTGCATTAGGCAGCATTTCTTTTATTTTATTATATATAACATTAAATATTTCAAAATATATTACGTTTTCATCTTTGTTAATTCCAACAATACTGATATTTTCATTTCGAGAAACTTCAAAATACCACTTTTCTACTTCTTCTTTCCCATATTTATTGATACAATGAACTATAAATTTATGTATTAATATTTCCCATTCTTCTAAAGTTCTAAATTTAAGGACGTCAGTTTCAAGGCTAAGATACTCTTCTGTATTCTTAGATATCTTCTTTGCTTTAGGCATTAAGTCAATAAATGGCTTCATTCCTGTACTTATTATAAAATCTAATATTTTATCGATTTTATAAAAATTGTAATCATTTTCTTTGTTCTCAATATTCATATCTGCATTAAAAATACCCTAAAAACGTGCATATTCATATTTTATTTCATTTCTTAGCATTAATATATGTTCTTGCAATAATGATTGCAAAATGTCTCTTGCATATCCAATATTTATTATTTTGTTATAATGTTTTTTCACTACCACCTTATTATTAATATTAATTTCAACCTTCAATTCATTTGTTGATTGATTATTTAAATTTTCCTGAAAATCACTTTGATCTAAATAGGATTTTATTTCCTCATTAACTTCTAAAATATCTTTATCATTCATCTTATTATTGTTTTTAAATTTTTTTCTATATTCACTTGGTGTCATATGAAAAGTTTCTTTAAAACATTTATTAAATATAAAAGTTGTAGCAAATCCATTTTCAAGCGCAACTCGTGTTAATGGTAAATCAGTATTTATTACATCCTCTAATGCACGATTTAGCCTTATGCTATTTAAATATTCAGTAAATGTAATCCCTAATTGTTCTTTTATAAATTTAGACAAATATGGCACTGATAAAAATTCTTTATTGGCCAAATCGTTTAAAGTAATTTGTTTATTATAATTCTTATATATATAATTTGTTATTTCATTTAATCTATCCGAATGTTTATTTTTACTGCTACCTGCAGTATTATCGTCGGTAACAGCAAATTGATTTATTAAATTATCTATTAAATCAAATTGTAAACTTATTAATGTTAACTTTTTCTCGTTTTTCAAAATAGAATCTAGTATGTTATTTATGTTTTTCCTTAATTTTGTAAAGTCGTTTCCATGATCAATTACAGAATTACAGTTAAATTTTATAGCTCTATATTCTATAATTTCACACAATTCAATGTAGGAAATGCTTATACAAATCAAAATAGCATCATCTAAAGTCTTATATTTATATCTATTATTTTCATTTATTAATAATAGATCATCTTTTTTCATTATATATTCGTTAGACTCAATTTTAACAAATACTTCCCCTTTTATGACATATAATAATTCTAAAAAATTATGAAGATGTTGTTCTTTTTCCTTTGATTTAAATATATCTATTTTCATGATCGATTCATTAAACATTTATAAATCACCTTCTTATTTTTTTATACTATAGAAACAGGATATTTTGATTGAAATATATCCGTTTACATCTACAATATCATAACACATAAAAGGAGTACATTTCTTTTATAAATCTACTCCTCTAGTTCTAATTATTATTTTATCATAGGATATTATTTATTATCTTTGATATGTTCTACCAAAACTTCTGAATTCTTTGAAATTTCTTCAACTGTTGCACATAATTCTTCTAGGCCTGCAGCTTGATTAGTGGAAATCCCACCTAATTCATTTATTGTTTCAATAATAATCTTCATACTATGACTCATTTGATTTAACGCATCTGAAATCTTTTTAGAAGATTCAGCACTATTTAGCGCTAATTTTCTCATTTCACCAGCTACAACTGAAAATCCTTTTCCGTATTCCCCAGCTCTTGAAGATTCAATAGCTGCATTAAGTCCAAGAAGATTGGACTGCTTTGCAATATTTTCGATTAACTGTATTGCTTCGCTACCTTCTTTAATTAATTTTTCCGTATTTTCTGTATTTTCAATTAGGAAATTCACTTTCTCTGATAAATGAACGGCTGCATTTGCAATATCTGTTGCAGTTAATTTTGTTTCGTCTAGTGAAGACTTTAAATGTTCTGTTGCACTAATAATTTCTTCATAGTCTGTAACATCCATGCTTGTACCAATCCAACCAACAACCTCTTTTTCTTCATTAAATATTGGAACTGAACTTGCTTTAAATGTAAATCCATATTCCTTCGCTTCAAATACACTAAAAAAGCTTTTTTTCTTCCTGTATATGTTTTCATTAATTCCATTTTTATCCATAACATTATTATCTATAACTTGCCCCACATACATAGGTGCTTTTGATTTATTTCCATCTAAAGCATATAAACATTGTTCTTTATCACAGATATTTATTGCTGCATTGCCTTCAAATAGTTCACTAATTATTGGTGCTGCATAAATCATTTTTTCGAATACTTTTTCCATTCTAATTACCATTCCTTTCTTGATACTAAAGTAGATTCAAATTGAACTTACTTATAATGTATAAATAATCTATTTTATACATTTATAAGTTTAACTAAAACAAACTGAGCATATTTATTACAACAGCTCAGTTTTAAGTAATTTTATTTAAGTAATCTATTAAGCTAAAAGCTTCTAATCATACCATTATTATAAACAACTTCTTCAGGTATCATTAGCCTTATTATTCTCCATAACCTTTATACTTTTCAAGTAATTCTTTCTTATTTGGAACTTTTCTTTGTGTCATTGCTCCATGTGATATTTCAACTTGGTGTTCTAATTTACCAGCATAGAATACACGAGAACGATTTTGTTGTGCTTCACTAAAGTTAACTTTAATTTCACCATCTACTAAAGCTAAGTCTCCACTGATTCCACAAACTGGACATTCTACTACATTTTTATTATGAACTACAGTAAGCATATCACAGTGACATACTGGACATACTCCTTCATCAGCACCTCTCCATTTTCTCATTTCTTCTTCTGTTTCGCTATTTATAGCAGCTGCTATGTTTTGTCCCATTACTACCATACGATCCATTACTTCAGGGTTTCCAACAACATGTTCATGAGCCATAGCACCAAAGTATTCATATTTATCTACAACACTAGTTCCCATTGATATTGTAAATTCATACATAGATGGCATAGCAAATGATAACCAGTTTTGTGTCATTGCTCCACCAACAGTAATTAATGCTCCTACTCTTGGCTTAAATGATCTTTCATCAGGTAATTTTTCTGGATCTTTGCCAGCTGCTATTCCTGTTTTTTTAGCTTCTGTTCTAAATGCAAGATCATGAGAAGGCCCTAATCTATCACATACAGTTTTAAATTTACCTGTTGGTGCTAATACATATGTAGGTGATCCCACTATTACAGCATCACATTCCATTAAGGCTTCATCTATAATATGCATGTCATCTTTTAATACGCAGTTTCCATTTCCACCTTGTAATAAACTACCTACACAAGCAATACAACCTGTACAATCTGCAATATTTAAACTATCAGCATGAATGTATTGTATTTCAGCTCCAGCTTTCTCACATTCCATTAATGCAGTTTTAATCATAACTTCAGTATTCCCCATTTTTCTTCCAAATGAGATACCTAATACTTTCTTTTTAGACATATTTTTATTCTCCCTTTTCACACAATATTATTTTTAAGCATTATTATAATTAACCATCAATGCTCAATGGTCAAAATTAGAAATTTAAAGTCTGATCATTGAGCAATAATATCTTTTATCTTAATAAGTTCCGAATTGCAGCATAGCTGCTCTTTTCATTAGTGTATAACAACTTTTCTTGTTCTTGTTCCTTCAAATGGTACAGGTATATATGCAACTCTTAATACTGTTGTTAATTTTACATCATGTTCTCCTTTAGAAAGCCCGCCTTCTCTTTCAACAAAAACAGTAGCTTCTTCACCATATTCCCATCTATAAGTAGTAACTGTTTCCATTTCATCTAAAGTGAAGTAATCTTCTCCGTTTGGACTAAATTTAATGTTTTCTCTTGGTACTTCTACTCCATCAACTTCAACTCTTACATCATGTACCATAGATACTGGTACTCCTCTGTAGTAAGTAATTAATGTCTTCATTTCAAAACCATCAATTTTTCCATCTTTATTTAATACGTTTTTACAACTGTTTTCACTAAATACGTAATTATCAAACATGCTTGCTTTCCTCCTATCTTCCTAGCTCAGCTATATATTTCTTTAACATTTCTTGATGCATTCTTACTTGTTCAAGTTCTTTAACTTCTGCACCTTCAAGAGTAAATCTATTACCTTCATATTCAGTTGAAATATATCCATCATATCCCTTTTCATCTAAATATTTAATAAATTCATCATATGGAATAGAATATTCTACGCCTTCTTCTGTCATTTCATATACTTTTCCATGAATGTGTTTTACATATGGCATATGTTCATCTAAAATGCTGAAGTCACTTGCTTCATATCCATCACAGAACAATGTATACATATGATCAAGTTCTGTTTTACATAAATCAAGTAATTCTTTAGGTCTTCCACCTAATTTAGTAAAGTATTGCTTTGGATCTGTTCCTTGAGCAAAAATATCATCAACATATTTAATTACAGCTTCATTTACACCTAAGCTTCTAAAATACTCTGTTGCTACTCTTGGATGTCTTCTACAGAAAATTCCAGCATCAACAACTATTCCTAAGTATGGTGATTTAGTTTTATTAATTACATCAATAAAAGCTTTTGTCATAGGATTATCGAAACTCATACCTCCATGAATTTCTAAAGCTAAAGTTACATCATATTTTTCAGCATATGGTAATACTGGTTCTATAATTTCTGGAGGTGTTTTTGATACAAGTCTAACTAACTTAAATCCTAAACGATTAGCTAATTTTATTTCTTCAATTAATGCAGCTGTTGATTCTTTAGCAGTTAAAGTTCTATTTTTATATAAACAAGTATTTATAAAGATATCATTACAAACTGGCTTAACTTTATATTCAGCCATAAGTCTATCCCATTCTTTTAATGTTTCTTCTGATGGATGCGGAGTTCCTTTAAGCATTTGATCGCTTATAAATTCCATTTCAGCGTCCATTTCTTTTAAAAATTTGAATATATCCTCTAACTTCATTTTTCCTCTAGCATATTGATCTTGTAAGCTGTAAAAACTTACTGAACGTTTAATATTTGACATAAACTATCTTCCTTTCTTCTATCCTATTTATATTTACCTGAGCTTTAGCCTCTGTAACTCTTAATCTTATATACATTGGCACACTCTTAGTTAAATTGCTATTTATTCAAAATCAATTGATCTTCCTGTTGCAGCTGATTCTCTAACAGCTTCCATAACTGCAAGCACTCTTCTTACTTCTGGTATCTTAACTAGTAACTCTTCTTTTCCTTCAAGTGCCTTTAAGTAGTTTTCGAAGAACATAATATGAGCAACATCTACTTTAGGTAATTCTTCTGTAACTAATACACCTTCTGGTGGTGGTCCAAAAGAACGAGTTGGTCCTGATGCTGTCATTGTTGTTTTACCTGGAACATTTTTAAGAAGTCTTGTTGTTCTTGCAATTTTTCCTTCTGGCTCAAAACCATCACAGTACATACTTCCTGTATCTCCACCAATAAACCAATGTCTTTCAAACCACTTTGGTTTGTCTGCTAAGAAGTAAGTTCCAAGTTCAACTTCTCCTGTAATTCCATTTTCAAATTTAAATAAAATCTTAAAGTAATCATCTACTTCTTCATTTATTACATTTCTTAAATCAGCATATATTGTCTTTATTGGACTATCAACCATATAAAGCATTTGATCTATTAAATGAACTCCCCAGTCATATAACATTCCGCCGCCATATTTTTTGAATACATGCCAGTCATGCATATTCCCATTTATCCCATATAACATTGATTGGATTGTAAATACATTTCCTAATAACTTTTGATCATATACTTCCTTAGCAGTTCTAAAATCTTCATCAAATCTACGTTGTTGATGCACTGTAAATAACACTCCTGCATCTTTTACAGCTGCTATCATTTCATCATATTCTGCCACACTCATAGCAGCTGGTTTTTCACAAATTATGTTTTTTCCAGCTTTTGCAGCTTTTATTACAGCTTCTTTATGCACATGATTACTTATTGAAATTACCACTGTGTTTATTTCTTCAATTTTTAATAATTCATCAATGCTAGTGGTTTTTATAACTCCTTCTGTAATTGCATCTGACATTTTTTCTTCATCTATATCACAAATTGCTACTACATTAATGCCTTCCATAGAATCAAACATTTTTTCATGAATATGTCCCATAAATCCAAAGCCGATTATTCCAAAATTAACTTTCATTTTAATTTCATCCCTTCTTTAAATAAAAATACTTTTTCATAATTCTCTTTAAGTCTGCTTTATTTAGATTACAAAGTTTCTTAAATATCTTGCTGATAATATTGCTGACTTTTTACATTCTTCAATTGAACCTTCAAATGCTTTATCTTCAACTTCTATACATGTATAACCCTTATATCCGATATCTGTTAAAGCTGATACATATTTACCCCAGTCAATATCCCCAAGACCTGGTAATTTAGGTGACATATATTGAAGTGGAGTAGCCATTATTCCTACATCATCTAATTTATCCTTGAAGACTTTTATATCCTTATAATGAACGTGGAAGATTTTATCCTTAAATTCATATATAGGCTTAATGTAATCTATATGTTGCCATACAAAGTGTGATGGATCGTAGTTTATTCCAAAATTATCACTATTAAGTATTTCGAATACTTTTCTCCAAATAGCTGGAGTTGTCATTAAGTTTTGCCCACCTGGCCATTCATCATTAGTAAATAACATTGGACAGTTTTCAATTGCAATCTTTACACCTTTTTCTTCAGCATATTTTACAATTGGAGGCCATACTTCTTTTACTATTTCTAAATTTTCTTCAACAGTTTTCTTTGGATCTCTTCCTAAGAATGTTGTTATCATATTTACACCAAGCTTGCTACTTCCATCTATTAATTTGTAAATATGTTCAACATATACTTTTCTCTTTTCTAAATCTGGATCCATTGCATTTGGGTAATATCCAAGAGCTGATATTTCAACACCTTTTTCTTTGCAGTAATTTTTGATGTATTCAACTTTATCTGCACTTAAATCTGCTACATCAATATGTGAAACCCCTGCATATCTTCTTTCAGCCTTTCCTTTTGGCCAGCAGCAAACTTCTAAGCATTCTAAATTATTTTCTGCTGCAAAATCAACTAATTCTTCAAAGGTTAAATCTCCTAAAATGGCACTGTTTAATCCTAATTTCATTACATACATCTCCTTTAAAATTCTTTATCTAAATCTACATATCTATTAGAAACTTTTAAAATTTATATCCCTTTTACATGCTTATTGTACCTTTTTTATGAGTGTAAACGCATTCTTTTAATTATTCAGTTCTATCTTTAATGTTGTTTAAATTAACTATATTTTATATAAAGCAAAAAAAAGATTAAAAAATCGAATCGATTTATTAATCTTAATTTAACTGGTATCATATACACTGTAAGCATTAATTTAACTTATAATGATTATTCATTCAAAAATATACCTTATAATTGGGTTAATGGTAAGCTATTATTTACCTCTTCCTATTCTACATATAATAAGCAATAAAAATACGCTGCTAAAAAACTCCTTAAGCTTTTTAGCAGCGTCAAAATTATTTATAATTATATATTTAACTTAATCATAGTTTTATGAACTTACTTATTTTGCTTTAAGTGAAACATTATCAATATATACTTTTGTCAATGCAGGGTTACTTGTTTTACCAAAACAGAATTTTAGTTGTGGCACATCATTCTTTGACATTGTAAATTCCATTGTCACATGTTTCTTATTACCATCAAGCGCTACTGTTTTTGCTATGTAGGTAGCGTAAGGATCAACATTTTGTTGAATTTCAGCAATTATATCTCTATTATCGTCAGCCCAAACATCAAATTCTAAAATATAATTTATATCTTTTAACAATGCAATATTATCACTAAATAACATTACATTCCAATCAGCATCTCCTAATGCTTGAACATCAATAGTAGCTCTCTTATCCACATCACCTGTTATACTAAAGGTTGCTGCAGCTGGACTTGTAGCAAAATGTGTCCAATTATCAAATTCAGAAGAAAAATCTCCATTAGTAACAAGATTATTATTTGTTGCTAAATCAATTATATTTTGTTTAATTCCTGTAATATCAAATCCATTGGATTTTACAATAATATTATAATCACCTTTTTCAGTAAATAAACTCTTATCTAAAATTATTTCTCCATCTGATATTTTATATAATCCTGGATCAACATTTTTATCTTTTACTGTTATTTCTTTTATTGAATCCTTCCAACCGCTATCTCCACTTGCATAAGAAATATTAATATCATTTCCAATTGTATTATCTATACTATCTGCTATTAATGTTGCTGGCATTTTAACCGGAGCATCTTTAACTCTAAGTGAAACATTATCAATATATACTTTTGTTAATTTAGGATTACTTGTATTACCAAATAAAAATTTTAGTTGTGTAGTATCATCTTTAATCATTGCGAAGTTTAAAATTACATGTTGTTTATCAGGTTTAAGTGCTAATGTTTTTGATGTATAAGAAGTATAATGAACATTTTCTTCAACTTTAGCCACTATATCTCTAGCTTCATCTGCCCAAGCATCAAATTCTAAAGTATAATTTACTCCTTTTGATAATTTCATATCATTACTATATAGCATTACATTCCAATTTTCTGTACCTAATGCTTTAACATCAATAGCTGCTGCTTTATCTGCATCACTTGTTATACTGAAATCTGCTTTTGAACCAGCTTGATTGTCAAGAGTTTGCCAATAATTATATCCTAGGCTAAAATCTCCATTTTTAATTGGATATAAATCTACACCATCATAATTTACATTATTATTTGTCGTTCTTATAAGTTCAACATCATCAATATAAACTTTTCCATCAGCATTTCCCATTATAAATTCTGTAATTGAATTTATATCAGTTTTTCCTTCTGGCACAGTAAATTCATATTCATATGATTTATCTGTAGTTGTTAAATTAAATGTATTTTGCGCATATGTTTGTCCATCTTTTGATGCAAATTTTACATCCATTGTTCTATCTTTAGATGCATGTGCTTTAAATGCAAGTTTATATACATCGTTTTGTAACAAATTAGTTCCTGTTTGAGATAATATAACACTATTTTTATCTCCGGCAACTGATATTGTTACTTCAGCTTGCTCTTTATCCTTGTCGCTTTTAAAGGTAGCGCCTTCACCTTTAAAGTCCCAAAAACCTATTCTATTATCCCCTAAATTAAAGCTTCCATTGTAAATGTGATTACCATTTTCTAATGGTTCTTTTGCAGTACTTGCATTATCTTCAACACCTGCATCTGATTCTGTTACTTCTACATCATTAATATGAATATTAATGTCATCAGTTAAGCCAAGATTAAATTCTAATCTTCCATGAACATTAGGCGTGTCTTTCATTACAAATGAATATTCATATTGTTTTTCTTCATTTGTAAGATTAACTTTAAACGCATCTGAATATTTCTTCCAGCCTCTGTCTGAACCACCACCAAATTGAGATTCTACAGTTGCAGCCTTATCCGCTTTTGCTTTAAATTTCAATGTATATTTTTTATTAAGTCTTAATGGCACATGATCAATTAATTGAACTGAATAGTTTTTATCTCCGCCATTATCTATATTTATAGCTAGTCCATTACCTGAATTATTAAATGTAGCTTTTCCTATACCAGCAGTTAGGAAGTTCCACTTATCATAAGAAAGCTCTCCATCTGTAGCATTTTTAATATTTTTAAACTTAGGATCAAGAATATAACTTCCATTGCTTAAAGGAGTTCGTCCCCCTTTTAATGGTCCCTCATAGGTTGCTGGATTATGATGTACTGGATATTCTCCATTTAAATCATATACTCTTACATAATCTACTTTCATTTGTGCAGCTTTAAATGATTCATCTGGTTGTAATCCACCATCGTAATCTCCACCTACTGCAAAATTAAGAATTAAATGAAAGTTTTTATCAAATGGCGCTGGATATGCATAAGGAGCCGGTTCCTTATCACCTTGACTAAACCAATTATTAGCTGTGTAATACAATTCTCCATCAACATACCATCTAATTTCCCCAGGTTCCCACTCAACAGCATAAACATGCTTACCTGTAATGTCTTTTCCTTCTGGGAATGTATAGTGACCACCACTAGATGTGTTATTCGGCCATTCCTTACCAAAATGAATTGTTCCCCAAACATTATTAGGAACTCTTCCCTTAGCTTCCATAATATCTATTTCTCCACCAGCAGCCCATCTGCCATATATATTATTATCATCTGGTAACATCCAAAATGCTGGCCATAAGCCTTGTCCCGCTGGCATTGTAATAGCAGCTTCTATTTTTCCATAAGTTTTGCTATACTTTCCTAGTGTTCTTATTCTTGCTGAGGAATATTTATATTCCTTATCTCCATATAAAATTGGAGTTTCTTCTTTTCTTGCTTCCAAAATAAGATTTCCATCTTCTACTTTTGTATTCTTATCAGTATAAAATTCTTTTTCGTTATTTCCCCAATCTACTGCATTATATTCAGTACCATTTCCATATTGATAACTCCATTTATTAGTATCCAAGCTATTACCATTAAATTCATCACTCCACACAAGCTTCCACTTATCCTGTTCTTTATTAATATTTTCATTATTTGGATTAGAATTACCTGTTGATGAATTTACAGTAGATATAGCTCCTGTTGATGAATTATTTGATGACGAACCACTTGAAGATGAATTGCTAGACGGAGAATTACTTGGTAAAGTCTCAGTGTTTGCTGGCTTATCAGCTTGTTTTGTTACACTAACACCGTTACCATCAAAAGCTTTAAATGCCTTAAGTATTTCTCCAACAGCCTCTCCACTACTACTAAAAGTATATTCTTTATTATCTATTATAATTTTACCAGTTTGCATTTCTCCTGAAGCTACAAAATAGTATACCTTTCCGTCAATCTCAATTATACCTGTTTGCATTGCCCCTGATGCATCTGTAAAGTACCACGTTCCGTTATCATTTATCCAGCCTGTTTTCATTACTCCTGATGCATCTGCAAAATACCAAGTTCCCTTATCATTTATCCAACCTGTTTTCATTGCCCCTGATGCATCTGCAAAATACCAAGTTCCATTGTCATTTATCCAGTTTGTTTTCATTGCTCCTGATGAATCTGTAAAATACCACGTTCCGTTATCATTTATCCAGCCTTTTTTCATTATTCCTGCTTCGTCAAAATTGTACCAGCTACCATCTATTAATCTCCAATTAGTAACTAATCCATTATTATCTATATAACTCCACGTACCATCTTCACTTGACTGCTTCCACTCAGCACTTACTTTACTTGATAGAAGTCCTGGCATTATGCTTGTAACAACAACTAAGGCTAGTATTTTCTTCAATTTAACTCTCTTCATTTATATCAATTCTCCTTTGTGCTATTTTTGTATTTCACACATTATTTAAGAATAACTCGTACTATATGTTGAATGTTTTCATCCATAGAGAGTAGTTCATTTCTTTTTATCATAGGTTCATTATTGAATTTATATTCTTGTTCATTAATATAAATTTGACTTACTTTATACTCTCCAAATTCCTTATTTTCCTCATTTATATACTCAATTTTAAGTTGTCTTCCTGCAAAATTCATCTGGATAGCTGTCTTTTTATCATGATCAAACTGTTTTGCTAATATCTTAGGCTCAAATGCCAAATCACCCATTTTACCTTTTATACCAAACATTTCAGACAATACTGTTAATATGAGCCAGCTTGCTGAACCGGTTAAATAATGATACATTCCTCTTCCACGTTCATTTATATATTCAGGTATCCCTGGATATATCCTGCTGATATCAAAGTTATTACAATGACTATAAAGTGTATCAATAACCTTAAACCCTTCCAAAGCATAACCTCTTTGATAAAGTGCATTTGCATACATAATTGCCATATGGCTAAATAATGCGCCATTTTCTTTGTGTCCATAGGCAAAGCCAAACATTCTTCCTAAATCTGTTTTTAATTCATTGAAATTTGTATTTAATCTGTAACCGCCAACAGATTTATCATATAGATATTTATCAGCTGCTTTAATAATACTTTCAACTTGTTCTTTTGTTGCAGTATTACTCATAATAGTAAATACTTGCCCTGTAAGCATCATGCGAGTACCTGTTTCTCCATCACCCTCAACTCTTCGAGCATTATTATCATAGTAACCGTTATACCAGCTATAGCCCTCCTCATTGCTTATCCACTCATTTTTTTGAATGTGTTCTTTAAGCCAATTTGCCTTTCCTTCAATGTTAGAAATTAATACATCACAATCTATGCTAACTACATTTCCACTAATATTATGTTTACATTTATCACAATAATCCTTTAATATATTTTGTTTTTCTTCTACGTTATCGTAAACTTCACTATTACCAGTTAAAAGCACCTGCAATTCTTCTGCTAAATCTATATTTTTTACTCCATTTACATCTCTTAAGTATTTTAGCAACTCAGCGATATCTGTAAGATTTCCTCCATAAAGCGCACTAAAGGCAACACTTTCACCGTGTTTCTCTGCCATATCAAGTCCATCATTCCAATCCGCACCATGCAATTTTAAATTATTATGCTCTCCAACATCATAAAAAGCTGTTAAATGTTGAACTAAAAGATGCTCTAGAATAGTTCCTTTATATTCTTCTGAATTTTCAGCACGAACTTTATTACCTTGATTTAAATCCCATAAATTATCTTTTTCTGTACCTCTTCCTACTTGAAGATCCTTAAAATAGTTCTGTTTTTCTAAAAGGAAATCAATATCTCCTGTTTGTTGAATATAAAGCTTTGTAGTTAAAAATGGCCATGCCCCATGATCCATCCAAACACGAACTATATTATTTCTATCTGCAATAAATTCACCTTGCTTTGTTCCTATAATGGTAGCATTTGTCCCATCAATACGAACTCCACCAAAATTATCTAATAGCATTCCTCTAACATTGCTTGGATCCATAGCCAAAAGTGCTAAACAATCTTGCCATAAATCTCTCCAACCTCGTCCACCTTTACCATAATCATGGTGAGGTAAAAATGAACAACCATAAATTCTTCTAAGCATTGGTTGGAAATTAACCCAATACATCCAATTATCAAATTGTTTATCCTTTGTTTCGTAAGAAATATTTATTTTCTTATCTCAACATTCCCTAGTTTCTTCAAGCACGGAATCAAACTCATTTTCTTTCAAATACTTGTCTGCAAAGCTAATAAAATCTTCTTTAGAATCTCCAAACCCTATTGCTACAACATAAGTTTTTGACTCATTAGGTTCAATTATTACTTCATCAAAACGAATAGCTCCAATTGCCTCATAACCTTCTAATTTCATATCTGCCTTAACTTTGAATTCTTCATTTAATAAGACACTCTTTGGAATTTCAAATGATCCACCTTCTCCAATATATTCTTCTACTATTGGACAAAAACTCACTGGCTTTTCTCCCCCACCTGTTGCTGCAACTACTCCATAAACAACATTATTTTTTTTGTGTCCTCTTTCATCAAATGTTAATGTTGGATTCACTATAATTCCATTTTCTGTAGTTTCTATTCTATGCAAAAGTGAAGTCACATGTCTATGATCTCTAATATTATCTGCTGAGCGGCAATACAATGGTATTGCTGTAGTTGGTGTTACTTTTTTAGCTTTATTACTTGTATTTGTAATTGTGACTTTCATTAATTCTATTTTTTCATTATTTGAAGGAACAAATGATACAATTTCACTTTTTATGCTATATTTCTTTGATTCTCTAGTTATTTTATGCCACATGATTCCAGCTTCTAATTCAGTTTCTTCCTTATGTTCGCTAAATACCTCTGCTTGCTGAACAGCAGAAACTCCTGTTGCTGACCATGCTCCTACGCCATCTATATAAGCCCAGAAATTCCTTGTGGATTTATTATTATGAAGTTCTTCACTACTTACTGGCGCAAGTAAGAATGTATTTTGACCCATTTTACAATCTCCATTTAAAGTTGGAGTTATACTTGACATTACTCCAGCTTCATTTGCAATTGGGAAATATAAATAGCTATTATTTTCTGGATTTTTTAATTTAAACGTCCCTTTATTATTTAAAAATTCACATTTTGTCATACCACAAAATCACCTTTCTATTATTTTATTTTCTTACATGAATCTCTTTCTATTAACTCTACTGGTATCATTTTATTAATCTTAAACCTTTTTTTCTCATCAATCTGTTTTATTAGTAGCTCAACAGCAGTCTTTCCCATTTCATCGTACTTTTCTCTTATTGTTGTTAACTTAGGATGAATATATTCGGCCAGTTCCATATCATCAAATCCTATTACTGACATATCTTCAGGTACACTTAATCCAACTTCTTTCAAAGCATTTATTGCACCAACTGCTATCTTATCAGAGGCTACAAATACTGCTGTCGGCCTTTCCTTAAGCTTTAATAAATTCTTCATCTCAATATAACCATTATCAACATTAAAATTTGTTCCACTGGAAATATAGCCATCAAATATATTTAAATTCAACTTTTCCATTGCATTTATATAGCCTTCTTTTTTTATGTAATTTGACCAGCTATTTGACTCATTTGCACCATCTATGTATGCAATTTTTCTATGTCCTAATCCATATAAATAGTTAATGGCCAAGCTGCATCCTCCCAAGTTATCTGAAGTTACTGTTGAAATTTTTTTATTGTTCATATTTATAGCTACAATTGGGAAATCACTTTCTACAAGCTCTAATACTTCTTTATGATTAGAATCAGCACAAATTATAGCTATTCCATCAACACATCTATATTTAAAATATTCTAAAAATGTATCATTTTTTAATCTGTTATTTTTTGAACCCAGTAATAGTGAATATCCATATTTATCAGATTCATTCTTAAAAACGCTTATAACTCTCCCAAAAAAAGGATTGTTAAGTCCTTCACTTAGGCTGTCGAAATATACAATTCCTATCATCCAAGTTTTCTTAGTAGATAAGTATCGAGCTAGTGAATTGGGCATAAACTTTTCTTCATCTAGAATTTTTTGTATTTTGGCTCGAGTCTTATCACTTACATCTGGATAATTATTTAATACCTTGGATACTGTTGTTGGAGATACTCCTGCAATCTTAGCTATTTCATAAATTGTACTCATCTTTTTGTAATTTCCTTTCAAATCCGTAAGTCTTCTAATTTTTTACCTCCAGCAACAGTATAAATATATCTAAATATTTCTACTGCGGATCATATGCTGCCCAATCATAATATGCGTTAATTGGGGTTGCTCCATTATAAGCACCTAACCATGAATCTACTCCTGTACCAGGCCATAAATTCATCATTATTTTGCCAGGATGTGATGGAATATTTTTTGTTGCTCTATAAACTTCTTTTCCGTCTACAAGCCATGCAATATAAGTTGATTGCCAGTTAAATGCGTAAGTATGAAAACTAGAAGAAGCATCAAATCCTAAATTATAAAGATACTCATGATTTCCTACACCATTTGTATAATAATTAAATTGGACCTTTGTAGTATCTTTACCTAGAAATTCAATATCAATTTCATCCCAAGGAGTGCCATCTGTTGGTCCTGTATAAGTAAAAAATGAAGAAACTATTCCAGTATTTTTAGCTGGCTTCATCCTTACTTGGTAAAGTCCATAACCATAAGTATCCTTCGAACGATATTCTCCACCAGCATATGGCTTAGAACCTCCTTGTTTATCTTTATTTAAAGTAAGATCCATAACTCCATTACTAAAATTAACGTTACTAGCCCTCCAAGTGCAGTTAAACATACCTCCATTAGTCCAGCCATCTGATTTTGTCCAAGCCTTTGTGTTAGCATAGTCAAATCCATCACTAAAATGAGTCTTAGTTAATGCAAAAGTCTTTGTGGGAATCACTGCTCCCACTAAGAAAGTACCTACTAGAATTCCTAATGCTGCAATTTTAAATTTTTTCATTTTCATACATTTTTCCTCCTAATATTTTATAATTTATAAAAATCATAATTGATTTTTTATTACTAATCTTGTTTTTTACATTGATGGAAAATAAAATCTCTACTATTGGCTAGTCTAATTTTATTTTTCATCAAACTGGTAAACTCTTACATAATCTACTTCCATTGATTGTGGAAAAATATTATCATCAATGCCTTTTTGACCACCCCAGCTGCCACCAACTGCAATATTTAATATTAAATAAAATGGTTTATCATAAGGCCAAGATTTCCACTTTTCTTCTTTATCTTTTTCTGGATCATATTCAGCAGTAAAGTATTTTTTATCATCTACAAAAAAGTCAATCTTATTTGGTCTCCACTCCATTGCATATACATGAAAATCAGTATCTACATTGTCAACTTTAATTTCTGCTGTTTTTTGGGTATTTGCTTTCCAATAATATTTTAGTGAATGTGTTGTAGCATGTATTGTCCCAGGATCAAAGCCTACATGTTCCATTATGTCTAATTCTCCACTTTGTGGCCAATCTCCATAACTGCTTTCCTTAGGCATCATCCATATAGCTGGCCAAGTTCCAACTCCCTTAGGCAATTTCGCTTTTATTTCAAATCGTCCATAAAGCCATGCTTCCTTACTCAATAACCTTGCAGACGTATATTCATTAAAAGCATATTTTTCTTTTTTTGCCGTAATTATTAACTTTCCATCTTTAACCTTTGCATTTGAAAGTTCATCCGTATAGCATTGCTTTTCTTCATTTCCCCAGCCTGATCCTCCAATATCATACTTCCATCTTTCTTTACTTGGAGGACCATCCTCGTTAAATTCCTCACTAAATATCAACTTCATATTTTCTTTTTTATCTAATTCATTTTGCTTCATAATAGTATCTCCACTTTCTTTTCTAATCAATTTACTTCCAAATGCTACTGCTAAAATCATAATTAGCAATGCTCCAACACTTATAAAAATTTTTTTATTCTTCATTGATTAGCCTCCTTACATTAAGAGAAGCTTATCTCTACGTTGTGTCTATTATTGTCTTCAAAATTCTTTATAATATTGCCTTCAATTTTCATCCCATCAACTGTTATTGTGTATAAAGAATCCTTCATTCTATAGAAACCATCTGGTTTTGAGATAATAATATTGTAACTAGCCTTACCAGTGTCAAGAATTAAATTAAGCATTTTTTGTTCTTCCATAAGTATTGGATTTATTTCTATACCTCTTGTTGTATATTCAATACCAAAGGCATCAAATAATGATAATGTAAGCCAAGTAGAAGTACCGCTTAATGTAGGTCCTATATTTTCACCTGTATCACTATTGTTGTATTGTGTGCAGAATCTTGGATTTCCGCATGTTTCATATGGATGTT
This sequence comes from Clostridium sp. C2-6-12, assembly GCF_009928485.1. Classification (GTDB taxonomy): domain Bacteria; phylum Bacillota; class Clostridia; order Clostridiales; family Clostridiaceae; genus Clostridium. The sequence goes on from NZ_JAABNP010000032.1 coordinate 49,494, forward strand.
CCATTGTGTTATATGGTAAAACCAAATTTATCATCCAATATGCTGTACTAGTTAATTTTCCTGCTAAAATCTTATTTTCTACTACCTTAGCAGCTTTTAGCATTGCACTAGTAGCCATCATTGTAGCATGTTTAAATATTCCACCGTTTTCTCTATCTCCAGGAAAATATTCACCTGTAGCTGTACCTGTTGCAACTTTTTCCAAATCAGTTGGGCTAATAAGCTTTATTCCATAAGGTGTCTTTAAATGTGCCTCTATGGAATCAAGCATTATTTCTATTTGTTCTTCTGTTGCACAATTTGACAAAATCGCCCAGCTAAACGAGTTTAAGAAATATGTTCCATCTTTATTAGGATCTGCTGAAAGCTTATCTCCCTTAGCTCCTAGATAAGTAAATTCTCCATCTTTGTATCTATTAAATAAAACCCTTGCAAAGAAATCTTCTTTCCAAGCATGACGATGAAGGTTTTTATTAAGCTCATCAGATGCTTTTTCAAGTTTATTTATATAGAACATATCTTTTTTTTGTCTTCCCATTTCAAGCATCTCATCCATGGCTAACTTTAATAGGAATCCATTCATAACACTCTCTGAATAATCACTTTCAAAAGGTTCTCCATCTCTACCTGTTCTAGCAACCTGCTCCTTATATCTTCTTTCTTTTTCAATACCATTAATAAAATTAGTATCAAGTTTTAGACAATCATTCCAGTCTGCAAAATCTAACAGTGGTATTCCATGTTTTCCTATTGAGATTTCTCCTGAATAATTTAATATGGCTTTCATTGTCTCATATAAACTTCTTTTCTTTATTGGATCACTTCCGCCTATAATACATTGCTCATCTAAGAATCCAATGTCTCCACTAATATTTATATATCTATATACAGCCTGAATTAGCCATAATCCATCATCAGACCATTTTCCTGGTTCTTTTCCAACCCAGAAAAAATTATGGTAAGCATATCCGAATTCAAATACTTTTTCAGCCCATTCTTTTATTAGATTTTTTACTAAATCTTTTTCGCCCATTCCTATAAAGTAGTACATTGATGCATAGATATCTTGAATTTCTCTAAAACCAATTTCTCTATAACCTTTTTGGGTTTGATCAAAAGAACGCGATACGAAGGTTTGATACAACACTTGAAAAGGTAGATTCTTATTTATATAAGAATCAAATTTCTTGTCGCCAGTAGCAACTTGTAAATAACTACTATATGAATTAATAAAACCTTTACTTACTATAAAGGTATTTTCTATTTCCTTATCTCTGCTATACTTAGTAATTAAATTTTTCACTTCTTCCTTAAAGGTATCCTCTTTAAAATTATCATTACTCTTATTTGAAACTAATCCAGTAAAATTATCAATAGAAACCTCACATTCTGGTTGTATTGTAAGTTCACTACTAACAGCAAAGAAACCAGGACCTTTTCTATTTAATTTATTACTAAGCTTATATATTCCTGTTGGTCTTTCTAAGGAACCACTTCCCACAAATTCACTATAGTTTGTACAAAATTCCTTTGGCAGTACAGCTCCTTTTTCATCATGAGCAATCATAGTGTGAAATCTATAATCCCCACTTGTATACATTGGGTAGTAATCTGAAGATATTGCCATTAAGTTACCTTCAGTATCAGTTAATATTTTGGCTTGCATTATTATATTGCTGTATAAAACATCCTCCATTAATGCACCAGGTGCTGCACTTCCAAACATCCCAGTATAAACAATTTTAATGTTTCTCTTTCTATCAGTATTATTTTTTATTTTAATTTGTTGTGACTCTACCGCAATAGGCATGTTATTTTCTTGAGGCAGCAAGAAAATCAATCTTTCAATCTCTAAACCACACTTAGTCTTATAAAAAATCTTAGTATAATTTTGAGAGTGAATACACTTACCACTTTCAATGTTTTCATCTGTAACATTTGCCGAATAAAATATTTGCTTGCCATCTTCCATTAAATAAAACTGGCGGTTGGCAGGAAACCCATTTTCTTCTTGAAGAATATCCCATCTTGTAGCTAATACTTGAGTTGCCGCATGAGATCTAAAACTTCCTCTTCCCAGCCTATCAACTACACTCTTTGGTGTAGTCTGTAAAGGATTAGAAAATTTCATTCTATTCCCTAACAACAAATTTGTATAGAAATGAGGTCCTGGAGCTGGAGCCAATAAGTCTATTTCATGTTCTCCTTCTTCATTTATATGTCCCACACCATATGTTATTTTTTGTATTATTTTATTTATTTCATTGCTGATCTCAATATCTAAAGCTACTTCAGTAATTATTCCTTTTTTACATATTAATATGATTGTATTATCTATATTTTCAGAAAGTTTAATAATTGCAAATTCATTATCTACTAAGATCTTATCCAATAGTATAGCTATTTCTCTATTCTTAAATATTTCTAAAGTAACTGGGATTTTAATAGGCAAATTAGCAACACCAACTACCTTTTTATATGTACTGTCATAGAATATACAATCTATAACAGCCTCTTCTTTAAACCTTCCATGAAATATTTCTTTCACTTTTTCTTCTGGGGACTTATGAATTCTTCTAGCAACAACTTCTCTCATTATTTGCCTCCTACCTTAATAATTTAATATTTTTTAATATTATCTTGTTTTCTTAGAATTTCAAATTTATATCTCGTATACTTTTATTTGACTTATAAAAACCTTATATTTTAAATTTTTGTACTTTTCCTTCTACTTTTATTGCCAATTCTTTAAGGGAACTAGATAATTCAACAAGCTCCTCGTTTAGGTGTATTTTTTCTTCTGCTGATGCTGCTATTTCGTTACTAATTAATAAATTATCATTAGAGCTTATATTTAATATGCCCATTGTTTCATTTATCTTTTCTCTAGTAATATCTATAGCTGCTACCTCATCCTTAACATTTAGAATTTGGCTTACAAGAAACTCCATCTTACTTGCAATCGAGTCAAAACTATTAGTACTATCAATTACTGACTCAATTTGTTCCTTCATATATTCTTCTGATCTGTTTACTTCATTGTTAAGTTCGTTTATTTTATCATTTAAATTATTAATTATTGAATCTATATATTTAGTTGAGCTGCTTGTTGATCCTGATAATTCTTTAACTGACTTTGCAATTACGCTAAAGCCTTTTCCCTGTTCTCCTAAGCGAGCCGCCTCTATTTCAGCATTTAAAGCTAATAAATCAGTTTGTTTTGCTATTGCATTTACTGCATCTGTTATCTTTCTTATTTCCTTGAATTCTTTATTTAACGCTTCAGAAGTAGCTAAAACATTTACAGTAATACTAGCCACTTTATCTGATTTTACTTTTAGCAAATCTAGATTTTTTTTACCATGGTAAGTTAGTTCTTTTGTATCACTTATACTACAATCAATATTTCTAAAATAGCTGATTATAGCTTCTATTTTATTTGATAGCTCCGTTGTCAATTCATTTATGCTGCAAATATCATCATTTTGATTTTTACTTTTGGTATAAATATCTGATATTTTTAGTCTCATACTTTCAAATTCCTCGTAATTTTTCATTGCATTTGAGGAAATTTCATCTGCTGCTTTAGAGGTTATACCTGACATATTTTTTATATCATTTATTGAATCTCTAAAGCTTTCAAGCATTTCAATAAATCTATTTCCCAATAAACCTACTTCATCCTTCCTATTTGGCACTTCTACTCCAATTAGGACTCCATCTTTTACTTTATCCATTCCTTTAATTAATTGGCTTAATCCACTTGTTATATCTCTAGTGATAAAGGTTGAAAAGAAAAAAATTAGTGCTATGCTTACTATTCCAACACCTAAGATCTGCCATCTTATAGTTGAAGCAACCTTTGTCATATTATCAATTGGTGTTAACCCTACTAATATCCAATCTGTGTTAGTAAATTTATAAAAAGTCACAAGATTATTTTCACTATTTATTTCTTTGTTAAACCAGTTATTTTCATTTTCTTCTATGCTCCCAGCTATATCTATAGAATATTTGTTACCATTGTTATTTCTATCTGATGGATCAATGACTAGATTATTATTTTTATCAATAATAATTATTTTGGTATCATAGCCAACCTTCATATCACTAATTAAGCTATAAATATAATCTTCCTTTAAATTAACAGCCAAATTACCAATGCCATTCAAATTGCTTGATACTCTCATCTTATAAAAAGCCGTTATAACTTTAGGTGATATTTGTTTTGTAAAACTATGACCATTTACATAAGGTATAGTTTTACTGGAATTTTTATTGCTGCTAACAAATTCTTCATAATTAGGTTCACTAAATATATCATAGTTTGCATCAAATCCACTTCCGCCATAGTAAAAAATATCTTTATTTTTTGAAACAATAAAAGCATCGGCAACATCCATTCTTGTCTTTAATGCATCTCCTAAGTAACTTCGTATTTCATTTGACACTTGGGTCTTTTTCATAGAATCCATATCCTTATACTTTGATACTTTTTCTCCTAAACTGTCATTATTAGCTATGATTTGAAAATTTTTATCTATATCTTGCAAGGATTTGTCTATATTCTCTCCTTTTTGTTTCATAAGCTCAATCAGACTATTTTTATTTTGATTAATGATCGTATTGGAAAACTGATTGTATGAAATAATTGAAACGATAAAAAGAGATATGGAAATCAATAGCAAAAAGCCAAAATTTAATTTAACTCTTATTCGTAAATTTTTCATTGATACAAAATGAAAATTAGAATTAACTTTTACTAGTAACTTCCTAACTAAATATTTTTTCTTTAGCATTTAATCACATCCTATACTGCAGACTAATTAAATTATTTCCCATTTACAAAAATAGAGATTGTAAAAAAATCTCTATCCTTTGTATTTAAACAATATTTATCCTTTAACAGCTCCTGCAGTCATACCACTAATAAATTTCTTTTGAAGTGCAAAGAACATTATTAATACTGGTATTGTAGTTACAACACTTGCTGCCATCATTAAATCGTACCTGTTTTGGAAATTACCAACATAAAGTCTTATTCCAACTGGAATTGTTTGAGTAGAAATATCAGTAGTTAATACCCAAGCAAAAAGTAATTCATCCCAAGCCATTAGGAATATATAAATTCCAGTAGCTATTATTCCAGTAGTAGAAACAGGTAATATTACTCTTATAAGTGCACCAAGCTTTGTGCACCCATCTATACGAGCTGCTTCTTCCAACTCCTTTGGAATTGTAGCAAAAAAGCCTCTTAATATCCATATACTAAATGGAATAAAAAATGCAGAGTAAGTAATTATCATCCCAGGATATGTATTTACTATTTTTATTCCAAACTTATCTTGAATATTTATAAACATCATATATAATGGCAACAAAAACATCATTCCTGGAATCATTTGAGTAGCTAAAACTGTTCCTCCAAATATACCTGAACCAGGGAACTTATATTTTGCTACTGCATACCCAGCAAAAACAGCTAAACTTAATGTGAGTACTGTTGTAAGCCCACAAATTATTAAACTATTTTTAAGATATGCAAAGAAATTTATATTTTTCCACATTTCAATATAGTTCTGCCAATTAGTTGGCTTCCCTAAAGCACCTGTTGCAAGATCTCCTTGAGTCATTAAAGAACTTAAAAACATCCAAGCTATTGGGAATATACTACATATTATCATTACTGCCAAAATTATATTCGCTGCTATACGTTTTCTTTTCTTTTTTCTTTTAATGCCCTCCATATAACTTTTTGCCATTATTCATCCACCACCAAACTATCTTTAAATACTCTATACCATATTCCAACAAGTATGAGCATGCATATCATTACAACAATTGTTGCAGCTGCGCCTGTACCAAAGTTCCAAGTTTGAAAAGAATTTCTTTGAATATTTGTCATTAATAAATCTCCCCATTTACCTGGATATCCTGATCCGTGTCCAAACATCATTGAAACAATATTATAAGAATATATATAATTAATCATCCCAAAAAGCATTTGAATACCAATTACTGGTTTAAGTAATGGTAATGTTATATTGAAAAACTTTTGAATTCCACTTGCTCCATCTATTTCAGCTGCTTCATAATAATCGTCAGATATATTTTGAAGTCCAGCTAGAAGCATTATCATTACAAGTGGCACATTTCTCCATATAGTAGGTATTATTATGGCTGCAAGTACATTACTTCCTGTAAGCCAAAATGGTTTAGTTGGTAAAATGTGAAACCAATCCACTAAGATTCTATTAATTATCCCTGTATCCTGTTGCAACATAAATCCCCATAGCATTCCAACTACATAAGATGGCACAACCCAAGGTGTTAATAGTAAAGTTCTTGCAATTCCTCTAAACTTAAACTCTCTGTTTACTACCATTGCTGCTGCTAAGCCTATAGCTATAACTAACACGCTACAGATTACTCCATATATACCTGTGTTTCTAAGTGCCTCTAAAAATCCCGAACGCATATTACTTGTTGGATCAAACAAAACTTTATTAAAGTTATCAAATCCTGCAAATGGTGCCCCTAAAAATTCTTTTAATGTAAATTGGTTAAGTTTAAGCACTGAAAAAAATAACCCTTCTGCCATTGGTATAAGTTGAACAATAATCATAGCAATTACAGCTGGAAGTATAAGTGCATATGCAAATTTATTTTTACGAATAGTATCTATAAGGCTATACTTATGCTCTGTTTGTGTTAAAATATTTTTCTCTGTTTCCATATATGCTCCTCCTGTATAGTATCCTATAAGAATTTATACAGGGGATATCCCCTGTATAATCTAATTTTAGTTATATGATTATTGATTTAGAACTGCATTAACATCGTTAACTGCGGCATCTAATTCAGTCTTATTTTTTGCAGGATCATATTTCCCATTAACTCCCATAACATTATCCCATACATTTGATAATCCTTTTTGAAGTAATGATTCTGATGGAGCCCATCCTGGTACTGAAGGATATGATCTACCGTATTGAAGCTGACCTTTGAATACTGATAACATAGGATCATCAGTTACGAACTTATCATCGAATGATTTAGCATTAGCAGGTAAGTTACCATGTTTCTTAGCATATGCAACTTGTGCATCTGCAGATGATAAATAAGCTAATAATTTAACAGCTTCTGGTTTGTTCTTTGATGATTTAAAAATTGCTAAATCACTTCCACCAAAGAATGCATATCTGCCTTTTGGACCTTCTGGAATTATAGCTACTCCAACCTTCTTAGGATCTAAAGCTTTTGAACTATCTTTTTCATACTCATTTTTTAATGTTTTTGCAAAGTATGCACCTGAGAAAATTGTTGCATATTCACCATTATTAAATAAAGCTTCAACTTCAGATGAATTCTTTTCTAAGGCAGCCTTTGGCATTAATCCCTCATCTGCTAAACTAGCATAATAATTAACTCCATTTAATGCTTCAGTAGAATTTATTACAGCTTTACCATCTTTAATATAATCTCCACCGGCTCCCCAAATCCACCATGAGAAGTTATGAACAACATTCCAGTCATTTTTTCCTGGCATTCCAAGTGCTGCAAGCTTCTTGCCTTCAACTTCCACACCATTTAATTTCTTTAGAGCAGCTTTAAAGCTATCCCATGTAGCAAAATCCTTAGCTGGATCTACTCCTGCCTTTTCACAAGCATCTTTTCTATAGAAGAAAGCTCTTGTATCAATAAACCAAGGAACCCCATATCTTTCTTTCTTTCCTTCTATTCCAGTTGTAGTTAAAGTAGCTTTAACGAAAGCTTCATCTCCTCCAAAATCTTTATAATATTGAGAAAGATCCTCTAATGCTCCCATTGCTCCTACAGCTGAAACCCAAGTATTACCTAACTGTGTAATATCAGGTGCTTGTCCACTTGTTCCAGCAGCTGTGATCTTAGTCCAAGCTGATCCCCAGTCAAGTACTGTTGGTGTAACCTTTATATTAGGATTTTGATCTAGGAAAGGTTTGATAACCTCCATAAAATCATCTTCTGGAGTTCCGCTGTTAGGCATTATCCAGACATTTAAATTTACTTCACCTTTTGATGCATTTCCAGAACCTGAAGTTTTAGAAGCATCACTTGAACCAGAACCGCATCCAATTAAACCTAAAGCTAATATACCTGCGATTACTGTTGCTAATATTTTTTTCTTCACTTTTGTTACCCCCTCTGATTTCTTTTGACACCTTTATGATATATTAAAATAACGTTTACCAAAACGGTACAAAATTACGATAACCTATTAAAAAATTACTAACTTTAAACATTTACATAAAAAATAAAAAAAGAAGAGATCCTTATTTTATTAAGAATCTCTCCTTTATATTAGATATTACATTTTTTGTATTCAGCTGGAGTATAACCTGTATACTTTTTAAAAAGTTTACCAAAGTATGCTGTTTCCTTATATCCCAGCATATCACTAACCTCATAAACTTTATAATCGTGTTTTTTTAATAATATTTTGGCTCGTTCCATCTTTGCCTTTGTTGTATATTCTAAGAAATTTTCTCCTGTTTGCTGCTTGAATATTGAACATAAATAGTTCTTACTTATGTTAAAATTATTTGCTATAGCTGTTAATGTAATATCTTCATCTATATGATTAAGCACATATTCACAAGCTCTTTGTACTATATTATCACCTTGATTCAGGTTGTATTCCTTTATAATCTGTATTAGTTTATTTATATTATCAATTAATTGTTTCTCAATATCCTCCAGAGTTTCAACTCCTAAAAAACCAATATTGGTTATTTGACTTAAATCATATACATCTTCTAAAAAACTATATTTCTTAAGTACATTATTGTAAATATTATATATTACTTGAGTAAATGCAATATTAATACTAAAAATATCAAAATTCAACATACTTGCTATTTCACTGACTAATTCTCGAAGCATACTTAAAGAATCATCTTTTCCTACAAGTATTGAATTTATTAATGCCTTTTCCTTTTCAATTGGATAAACAAAATTATTCTTTCTTATTTCTGCCAATTCATTTAGTTGAATTAGCTTATTAGTTCCAAGCACATATTTGTATTTTAATGCTTCTTTGGCATTTAAATAACTTTTGTAAATACTATATAGTTGATTATAAGCATTTCCAACCCCAATATTTAATTTTATTTCATAGTTTTCATTGCTAGTTCTAATAATTTCCTTTAATACTTCAACAAAACTTTGATTAAAATCCAATACTTCAATATCCTTGTTAGTTTGTACAAGAATAATTTTTTTCCCAAAATCTCCATCTAATACAGAAAAATGTTCTATATCACTCTTTTTTAATTCCTCTTCTATTAAAGCATTAACCGCACTATTCAAATAGCTCCATTCGTCATTTTCAGTCAAATCTTCACTGCTTATAATAATTTCATTAATCTCGACAATTGCAACTTGAACTTTACCTTTAATAAGAGGAAGATTATACTGTGAAATATATTCATCCATGAGCATTAAATTTTTTCCTCTTAATAAATCATATAAAATCTTTTCTCCTGAAATAATTTTATTTACATTATATTCATTATCCTTTTTTTCTTTTTGGGTTAATTTATCATAGGCATTAATTAATATGTTTTTTAGTTTTTGAGCATCTAATGGTTTCAATATATAATCGAAGGCCCCAAGTCTTATACCCTCTTGGGCATATGTAAATTCATCATATCCACTTAATAATAGTACTAGGGTATCTAATCCACTTTCTCTAATTTTTCTTAATAGCTCAATTCCAGTTATTTTATGCATCTTAATATCTGAAATAATGAAATCTATGTTATACTCCTTAAGTAAATCAAGTGCTTCTTCTCCATCTCGTGCTTCACAAACTATATTAAAACCATATTCTTCCCAGTTGATTATTTTTTTTAATCCCTTTCTAATAATCGGTTCATCATCTACAATCATTACTGAATACAAATTTTTCACCCCTTGAAAATTATTATTTGCTTAATTCTTCTAATTGATTATCTAAAACATTTGGCAGTTTAAGTGTTATCTGTGTATAACACCCTTCTTTCGCTTCAATAATAATACCATATTGTTTGCCGTAAAAAAGCTTTATTCTATCACTAACATTTTTAAGTCCAAGACCATATTTTTTATTTATATTTCCATTTATATGATTTTGTAGTTCCTGAACTTTGTTTATATCCATTCCTTTTCCATCATCTTTTACATTTAAATATAAATATTCTTCATCAATATGAACAGATATAGAAACACTACCATTTTCACTCATTAATTTTTCTGAAATACCATGCTTCACTGCATTTTCTACTAAAGGTTGAATAGTTAATTTTAATATTTCTCTACTTATAAATTCCGAATCAATATTAATATTTAAAATTATTTCAAAGTCATATCTAAGCGTCATTAATGCTATATAATTTTTAATATGGCTTATTTCTTCACTTAGTGGAACAAACTCACTGTTCCATTTCATGTTATATCTCATCATATCACCTAAGGCTGCAAGACAATCAGATACCATATAATTTTCTTCAACCAGTGCCGTCATCCTAATATTCTCAAGAGTATTATATAAAAAATGTGAATCTATCTGAGTTTTTAATGCTTTTAACTCTGCTTCTTTGGTTATTATTTCTTTATTCACGCTATCTTTAATTAATATATCTATAGTTTTCATCATTTGCCTAAAATTATGAGCAAGTACTCCTACTTCATCATTACCGTACACTTCTATACTTGGCATTAAATCTCCAGTTCTCACCTGTTTAACTGCTGAAATTATTTTGTATAATCTTTTTAGAATTGCTTTAGTTGCATAAAATACTACTACTGATAGAAATATGAGTAAAAAAAGAGAACTCCAAATAACAAGAAATTTAGAATTTTTAATTTCTTGTGAAATGTTATTTAATGGTATAACATTTACCAAGTAATTGTTTGGAATTGGTGATTCTTTGTATAGTATAATGTAAGCTTCGCTACCTTGATTATAATTAACTTCTCCTTTTTCATGTTCTAATTTATCTTTAATAAATTCCTGAAACTTCTTTTTATCGAAATTAAAACTTTTAAGCAATGTGCTATTTTCGTCAGTTTTTATGTCCATATTTTCTTTATTTACTAATAATATTTGTCCACTTTTTAGTTCATCCTTTTCATACATTTTTTGAAAAAAATCCTTAGAATTCATTGTTACTCTGCAAATACCAAAATACTTATCACTTAGATAAGTAATCCTTTTATTTAGAGAAACTACAACATCTTTTGATTCATTATTTAAAGTTGACTTGACCACAATATCATTATCATAATGGTTAACATTCCAGTATTCAGAACCATTTTTTTTAATAACTTTTTTGTACCAGTCATTATCCATAATTCTATCAATTTTATAAAAGGTAGGCCAAATTTCGCTTATATTTGAATTACTAGTAAATATATTTATTTGTTTAATTGTTGGATTACTATTTTGCAGATTAATTAATTGTTTATAGGTTGTTTCTCTAAAATCAATTAGTTCTTTTGCTTCTTGATTACTATCTCCTTGTAAATATCCTATTACTTGATTATCAGATTCTATAGTTTTAATTATATTTCGCATTATATATACATTTTTTTCAACACTATCATATTCAGTGCTAAGATCATAGTTGGCTCTATTTACTGCGTCATGTTTGGAATTCTCTGAAAGTGAACTAAATATATATAAAGAAAATATTACTATTGGAATACCAATAATAAATATATACATGGTAATTAATTTTTTTATTAAACTTTGATCAATTAATATTTGCTTAACTTTTCTCCACAAAATAACGACTTTATTCTTCATTTAAGCTACTCCTATTTCAATTCATCTAACTACATTTAGCTTCTTCTTATTTTCCTCGTATTTTTGTTGAGAATATTTTTGTATACTATCCCAACCTTGCTCTTTTCTATATGCTATAAATTCATTTAATATCTTATCAAACTCACTCTCATTCTTGGCTATAATTAGATTCTTTAATGTATTTCCCCATTTTTTGTTTATTCTCGCAAATGCTACTCCTTCCTCATTATCTCCATAAGGATAAATATTGTCAAATAAGGAGTAATTATATGTCTTTCCCTTTGTCCAATCACTTATTATACTCAATGGTTTCTCTTTTTCTGGCATCCACTTCTGTATTAAATCACCATCTGCCAACATCCAATATGTATTTGCTGCACCATATTTATTGTCAAAAGCTATTCTATCCTTGTTTAACAAATCTGCCACTTCTGGTTTAAATTGCTCCTTTCCATTAATTTCATCCCAAGTTAATCCTTTTATTCCTAAATACAAGTCTTTATTTCCCTCTTCGCTAATTAAATAACTCAAAAAATTTATAGCTCTCTTAGGATCCTTGCAAGATTTTGAAATCAAGGTAACCGTCCATCCGGAAATGCTGTCTCCTGCAAGTTTAGGCTGATCCAGATTAGAATTTGAAGGTCCATCAATAGCCATGTATACTTTATTCTTATCTCTAGCGTACAATTCAAGTTGCTGAGCAGACATGTCGGAGCTTTGATAGAGCATTGCAAAATATCTTCCCTCTGTTATCTTTTCTTCTATTTGAGCTCTTTTATCAACAAAAATCTCTTTCGATAACAATCCTCTTTCATTTGCTGCTCTTAGTGTTTTTAACCATCCTATATATTCTTTATCTATATTTTTATCATAGATTCTTCCATTTTCTTCTCTAGGAACATCTAAAAAATTAGGCAATATACTGTCTAAAGAAAGATTTCCATAATCATTGAACTCATGAAAACCTATAGGTATCAATTCATGTCCATCAACTGAAGAGAATTCTTTTTTTGCCCTTTCAAGAGCACTTAAAAACCCTTGCGGTGTTCTCATATCAGGTTTTCCTAAAGCTTCATAAATATCTTTTCTAACTAAAAATGTTTGATTTGATGGCTTTTCTTCTTTATAATTATCAAAATCAGTCACTGGACTCGAAAAATTTGGATAGCAATATACATTTCCATCATTTTGTCTATACCACTCCAATTTTTGTTTATCTGAAACTTTCATGAAATATGCATCATATTGTTCTGATAGCTTATCAAGCGGTAATGCCAAGCCACTTTGAATTATTCTTTTATATCCATAGTCTTGTGAACTTAAGGTAATAAAATCTGGTAATTTACCTGTTTCAATCATAGAATTTAATTTTTCTGTCTCATCACCGTTTGGAGTTATTAAGTTTAAACTAACACCAGTCTTCTCAGTAACATATTTTGAAACAGGGTTTGTCCCCCATTTAGTTTGAAACCAAGAAAAGTCAATATACCAATCAAAAGTTATAGGTGTTATATCTGCATTTTGCCCTTCTTCACTGTGGTTATTATTATCTGTACTCTCTATTTTTTTATCAAGTAAACCACATGCTGTAAAAAACATAGACATTGTAGTTAAAGCTATAATACCTTTACAAACCTTTACAATTTGTTTTCTCATACGTAATTCCCCCTTTTCTATAATATGAAAATATTAATAAACGTTGTATCTCCTAGTTCCTATTTACTATTTATTCAAATTAACTTTAAATTTCTCAACAGCAAAATGTTAATTCTTTTGTATAAAAGATCATATTGTAAACGATAATATAAAACTTCATTTTAAAATTATACTTTTTAAAAAAATATAAGTCAATTGATTAATATTCCACCAAAGTTTGCAAAGTATGATGAATCGGCAGATGTCAAACTTTGTTTTTTCATATTCCTTAATTAAAAAATATTTTTTTATTATTCTTTACCTTATAACAAAAAAGGTCTGTAACAAATCCACTTCAGTAGTTTTGCAACAGACCAATTATAAAAATATTAATCTTTTCACATCTTATAGTTCTTATAAACTTAATATAATTCACTTTATTGTACTAAAATTAATGTTCTATTATGTGGCGCACTGCTAAGAAGCGTGTCAATAGATGGTGGAAAGTATGAAGAGCTATATTGATAAGTTAATTCAATATCATGAGCTCCTGCCTTTAATCCACCTTCTTTTTTAACAGTAAGAGTTGCTGGTTCTAAAAGCCCCCAGTGAACATCACCTAATTTAGCCATCTCCTCTTGCTCATAAGTTATACCACTTATAGTCCATGTAATTTGGTCTCCTGAAAAAGTTTCTCCATCTACTATAATTGTAGCTGGGCGTAATTGTGAAAGCCAAAGTCCTCTATAATATAGTGATCTAATATTAAACTGAAAACCCGTAATTTTTTCTTCATTCTCAACATTTCTAAAACCTCTTGATTGTATACATTCTCTATCTAGCATGCTTTTTCTCCTTTCCTATTCTCCTAGTAATTTCTTCATCATTATATGTTGTCTTCTTACTTGTATAGAAGGATATCCAGCAGTCTTTGCATATGGTCCTTCATATTCGCTTAACATATATCCATCCCATTTTTCTTCTATTAAAGTATTTATGATTTTTTCATAAGGTATTACAACTTCTTCACAATCTTCTGACATCTTTACAAATTTAGCATGACAACAATATACATATGGAAGTAATGGAATGATCTCTTCTACTTCACTATGATCTCCCGGTGGTTGTACCCAATCCCCTGGTCCATATTCACTTGCATCTAAATACTTAGTTTGGAATACACCAAAATCAATGTTCAAACCAAAATAATTAGTACCTGTTTCCTCAATAAATTCTACAAATTCTTTAACCATTTTAGAATTTAAAAGAGTAGGCGCATGAATTTCAGGACACATACGCACATTATATTTTTCAGCTAAAGGCAATGCCATTTTTATAAACTCTCTCCAATTTGTTACTGGAGTTAAATCATCATCAATAACCCCGAGCTTAGTACGAAGAACAGTAAATCCTAATCTATTTGCAATTTTAAAATCACGTTCAAGCATAGCAAAAGATTCTTCTGATGTAAGTTCTCTACCTTTATATAAACGTGAATCTACCCAATGTCCATATTCAACTGGTATAATATCATATTCTTTAATGAGTCTATCCCATTTTTGAAGCCACTCTGCACTAGGATTTGGATAACCTTCTATATGAGAGTTTGCTAAAATTTCTAACCCTCTTGCCCCCATATCCTTCATTTCAGCAAACATATCTTCTAAGTCCATAGAAACACCATAATCTCCATTATAGCTATACAATGATACGCCTCTTTTGGGCCTTCCTTGTTTTCCACGTTTATTATCCATATTATAAAATTCCTCCTTTTATTAATCTTTTATTTTAAACTTTTACTAATCAATTATTAAGATTCAGCATAATTAATTTTGTTGTAATTTATAACTTTTAGTCTATCCTTATTCTACTCTTTTCAGTATTGCAAACGCATTCTATTATTTATTCAGTTCTATTAGTAAACCTAATTAATTTGTATGGTTTCATATTAAAAAGAAAAAAATATTAGTATTTTAATGTGAAATACTAATTATTTTTAATTACTAATTAGAAATACAGTTTTCAAACCAACTTGCAAATCCAACTATTATCTATGCTGGAAAATCAAAAAAACTGTAGCACTAGTTACTTTAGTGTTACAGTTTTTCTAATAAAAAATATTGTTTTCTTATTTTTAAAATTATTTACTTTTAAGAATTAGATAGATCTTCACCATTTGTAGCGATAACTTTTTTGTACCAATAAAAACTCTTCTTTTTAAATCTTTCTAATGTACCATTACCTTCATTATCTTTATCCACATAAATGAATCCATAACGCTTCTTCATTTCACCTGTGCCTGCACTAATTAAATCAATGCATCCCCATGGAGTATATCCAATAAGGTCTACACCATCTATGATAACAGCTTTTTTCATCTCTTCAATATGCTGCTTTAAATATTCAATTCTATAATTATCATTAATAGAACCATCTTCTTCAATCGTATCAACAGCTCCAAGTCCGTTTTCAACTATAAATAAAGGAATTTGATATCTATTATATAAATTATTTAATGATAATCTAAGCCCAACTGGATCTATCTGCCATCCCCATTCTGATGCTTTTAAATATGGGTTTTTAAGTCCAGAATGCATATTCCCAGAAGCTTTATCAACTTTCTCCTTATCAGAAGACTTAACAAAAGACATATAATAGCTAAAACCAATATAATCAACTTTTCCTTGTCTTAATATTTCTTTATCATCTTCCTCCATTTGTATATTAATATTATTTCTTTCAAAGTATTTATCCATACAACTTGGATAATATCCTCTCACATGAACATCTGTAAAGAAATAAATCTTCTTCATATCTTCGCATACTGCTAAAGCATCCTCTGGATTGCAAGTATCAGCATAAACTAACGGATATAAAATCATACACCCTATTTTAAAATCAGGATTTATTTCATGACCTAATTTTACTGCTTTTGCACTTGCAACCAGTTGATGATGAGCAGCTTGATAAACAACTTGTTCTCTATTTTCATCTTCCTTAGTCTTAATTCCTGCTGTAATAAACGGATTAAATTCAAGTGCATTTATTTCATTAAAAGTCATCCAATATTTCACTTTGTCTTTATATCTATTAAATATTGAACTGCAATAATTCACATAAAAGTCTACAAGTCTTCTGTCTCTCCACGCTCCATACTTTTTAACTAAATTATATGGCATTTCATAGTGGGAAATTGTTACAATTGGTTCAATTCCATATTTTAAACATTCATCAAATACATCATCATAAAATTTTAATCCTTCTTCGTTTGGATTAACTTCATCTCCATTTGGAAAAATTCTTGTCCACGCTATTGATAATCTAAAACATTTAAATCCCATTTCTGCAAGTAATGCAATATACTCTTTATATCTATTATAAAAATCGATTGCTTCATGAGAAGGATAATATATTCCATCTATTACTCCATCTGTATATTCGCGCACTTTATTTACAGACCCAGCTTGTAGATTGTCAAGTACTTTTGACCCACTTTTGCAAATAAAATTGACCCACTAATAGTTCAATTTATCATGCTAACATCATAGCCGCTTTCGCGTAAGCGGATTATATTAATTTCTATAGTTTTAGCACTTGGCGCAATTTTAATATATTTTGATAATTCCATTAGTCTATCTTGAAGTAAATCAATATTTAATGCATCTATTGGATCTTTACAATATAACTTTTCAGTAATTGATGCTACGATTGGTGTAGCATCATTTTTTCCTTTGCTTAATAAATCATCCATACTTATGAAAGCATTAGACTCATCTGATAGTGGCTCATATATTTTCAGCTGTCTATTATACACATATCCTGTATATTTCTTTAATAATTTTACATAATAATCGTAATTAAAAGATGTTGTACTCAAAACAAATTCTTTTGCTGCTTTTTTACCTTCAGTATTGAATATATGTATAAATTTTTTATAATCTAAATCTTTATGTGAATGCTTCAAAACAAATCCTCCTATTTATTGCCCTTTACTCTATAGCTATCACCTGTTATACTAATAAGGTGACAGTGATGCATTAGTCTATCTAATATTGCTGTTGCAGCAAGTTTGCTAGTAAATATTTTATCCCAATTACCTAATGGGATATTAGTAGTTATTATTAGAGAGCCTTTTTCATATCGTTGGCGGATGATTTGAAAAAATAAGCTCTCTTTTTCTTTATCCATTTGAAAATGACCTAGCTCGTCTATAATAAGCAAATCTACTTTTCTTATCGCTTTAAACTTATTTTCTAAAGTTCCATCAAGATAGCTTTTATATAACTTATCCATAAGTTCCTGAGCGGGAGTAAACAATACTTTGAGACTAGTACTACAAGCTAGTACACCTAATGCAGTACCAATATGGCTTTTACCTACACCTGGCGGGCCGATTAGAATTACATTTTCTTTATTTTTAATAAATGAAAGTGTCTGCAAATCTCGTATCTTAGCTTCATTTATATTATCAGGGAATGAAAAATCAAATCCATCTAATGTTTTAATACCTTCAAACTTGGCTGCCTTAATATTTCTCATTGCGTTTCTTTCTCTTTTACCATTAGCTTCAGTTTCGAGTAATCTTACTAAAAATTCTCGATGTCCAATATTATTTTCGATAGCGTATGCTATCTCTGATTCGAAATTCAATTGCATATCTAAGAGTTTAAACTGTTTTAAAAGAGATATAATATGGTCTGGTGATGTAT
>NZ_JAABNP010000033.1 GCF_009928485.1 Clostridium sp. C2-6-12
TAAACATATCTTTTAAGCCAGCTAGTATGTCATTAGCACTAGTAAAATTTTGCTCCTTTATATATTCTCTCAATAATTCTTTCGACACAGTACTCATAAAAAAACTCCTTCTTGTAATAATTTGTTATTTCAATTATTGCCAAGAAGGAGTTGATTTTATTCAGTTTACACAAAATTTTTTACAGAGCCGGATTTCCTTTTATTTTGAATTAATAAAGAATACATATAAAAGTAAACTTTTATTAATAATCTACATATTGCTAAATTTTTTTCTAAACAAAGAAGGAGTGTATCCAGTATTCTTTTTAAAAATATTTATAAAATAACTGAGATTGTTAAAACCAACATCCATTGAGATTTCCAATACTTTTTTAGTGCTATTTAAAAGCATATCTTGAGCTTTTGTTGTTCTATAATAGTTTAGATAGTCAACAGGAGTTTTAAAAGTAATTGATTTGAATACTCTGCAAAAGTGGCCTTCACTCATATTAAGTTCTGATGAAAGCTCTTTTATTGTAAGTTGCTTGCTATAGTTAATGTGAATGTAATCAAGTATATGTTTAATGCTGTCTAATTTATCATTAGTATTATGATTTAACATGTCACTTGTATCTTTATATGTAACCAGAAGCATTATTTTTGAAAATAGCATATATAAATATGACTTTGCCATTAATTCAAAATTATCGTCTTTAGAATATAAAGTGTTTATAAGGTCTGCTAAAAAATTCTTTATAGCTATTTCATTATTGTTAGTACAAGTTAAATGGTGAGGAAGTATTAATTGACTATTTATAAGTGGGTTTATGAATTTTATTTGAATTGCATCGCTACTTTTACTGCTTAGCATTTCGCTATTAAATATTATGGATTTGCAAAGGCAGCTATTTTCAGAATCTAAGCAATAAGCAGAATGAAGTTCTCTGCTACCGACAATAATTATGTCACCTTCATTAACCTCATAGGAACAATTTTCTATTTGAAATATTGCTCTGCCTGAAGTGATTAAAATAAATTCTATTTCATCATGCCAATGACAATTGAGCATACTTGTTTTTGAACCAACATTTATGCTTTGACTATATACTGGAAACATTGAATCTCCAGAATGAGTAGTTTCTTTTAATATATTTTTATCCATATCTAATACCTCTCAGCATATTTCTTGAAAGTTAATTATAACTAGATTTCTATGTATAAAAAGTTAATCGCATTTAATTAATATCAAAATAGTGATATTATTTGCTGAAATAATGCAAGTTTATGTTTATAAAAATCATTATACTGATATTAAAGAAATTATTCAAACAATAAATGTAAATGATTAAGCTACGTTTAACCAAGGTAGATTTAAAGGATTTCTTTAGGAGGAATAAATAAGATGGAATTTAATATAACAGATGAAATGTACAAAAAATCTTTAGTAAGCAAAGGTGATGTAAGCAGAATATTAAAATTAATTGATAAAGCAGAAAAAGGTGAGGATATTACAATTGTATTTTTAGGAGGGTCTATAACCCAAGGTTGTCATTCAACTGTTTATGAAAAATGTTATGTAGAATTAACATATAATTGGTTTAAAGAAAAATTTAAAAATGCAAATGTAAAACATATAAATGCAGGAGTAGGAGCAACAGGATCATTAATAGGAGTTCATAGAGCTGAAAACCAGGTTATAAGTGAAAATCCTGATATAGTATTTGTTGATGCAGCTGTAAATGATGATGAAGATTATTCGTGTAAAGTGGCATATGAAAGTTTAATAAGAAAATTACTAAATAGCAAAAGTAAGCCTGCAGTAATAGAAGTGTTTATGACACTGGATACAGGATTTAATGTGCAAGAACAACAGGTACAAATAGGGGAAAGATACAATGTGCCTATGATAAGTTTTAGAGATACTGTTAAAGTTGAAGTTGATAAAAATAAAATTAAATTTTTCGATATATTAACAGATGAAGTACACCCTAATGATATTGGACATTATATAATATCTCAATTGCTAATAAATTTAATAGAAGATGTGTATAAAAATGACTACATAAAAGGAAAAGATATAAAAATTAGCGATAATATTTTAGAAATTCCATGTGTATTTGGGGACAGATATATAAATGGAATTATATTAAATAATTTAAAAATCACGCCAAAAGTAATTAAAGGTTTCAAAAATTATGATGAAGGATTTCAAGTTTTCCAAAATGGTTGGATCTTTAATGAAGGAGAAAACAAAGATGGTAAGCTTACTTTTGAATTAGATGCAAAAAATATTGTTTTGTTATATAAAAAAAGCGTATCAGAAAGCGCTGGGAAAATTCGAATAATAGTAAATGATAAAGATAAAGTATTGTTAAATACTTACTTTAAAGATGGTTGGGGAGATTATTCAGCAACAGAAATTTTAGAATTAAGTGATGAAACTAAAAAATATAAAATAGAAATAGAAGTAGTTAAGGAAAATGCATTAAAGGAAATAACTATACTAGGAATTTTAGTATCATAAAAGCTTATAAAAGCAGAATGATTATTGGTATTGAAATTAATAAATTATTATTAAATGAACTGTAGAAAAAAGAAAAAACTGTATCATAACAGTGATTTTATTTTTTCTACAGTTCATTTTTGTTTAGAAAATGGCAGTGAAATATATGATATTACTTTACAGAAAAAATATATATACAAAAATAAAGATTTATAAGCATTAATTCAGATTATTATTATAATTAATTGAAAAATGAAAATGTATACATTAACATAAAACTGTAAGGTTAAAGCTTAGGAATAAGTGTAGAATTTAATTCCAATTTTTAATAAACACATTATTTATAGTTTAAAAAAGGGCAAAGAAATAAGGAGGTAACTACAAATGGATAAAGTAAAAATTTTAAGCAATGGTGCTAAAAATATTCCATGGGAAGATAGACCAGAAGATTCTAGTGAGTTGGTTTGGAGACATAGCAAAAATCCAATAATAGGATGGAATCCAACACAAAATACTGCAAGAGTATATAACAGTGCTGTAATTCCATATGAAGGAGAATTTATAGGAGTATTTAGAGCAGACCATAAAGATGGAAAAGCAAGAATTCACCTTGGACGCAGTATTGATGGACTTAAATGGGAAATAGAAGATGAAGAAATTCATTGGAAGGATGAAGAGGGAAATGACTATCAACCAAATTATTCATATGATCCAAGATTGGTAAAGATAGAAGATACTTATTATATAATTTGGTGTACAGATTTTTGTGGAGCAGCATTAGGTCTTGGATGTACAAAAGATTTTAAAGAATTTATAAGACTTGATAATCCATATATACCGTTTAATAGAAATGGAGTGTTATTCCCAAGAAAAATAAATGATAGATATATGCTTCTTAGCAGGCCATCAGATAGTGGACATACACCTTTTGGTGATATTTTCTTAAGTGAAAGTCCAGATTTAACATATTGGGGAAAACATAAAAGGGTAATGGCAAGTGGAGCATCTGGTTGGTGGCAAGGCGTAAAGATAGGTGCTGGAGCTGTGCCAATAGAAACTTCAGAGGGATGGTTATTACTCTATCATGGTGTTTCAACAACTTGTAATGGATTTGTATATTCAATGGGAGCAGCTATATTAGATATAGATAAACCTTCTAAAGTACTGTATAGATGTAAGGATTATATTTTAACTCCAGAAAAGAATTATGAAACAACAGGATTTGTACCTAATGTTGTATTTCCATGCGCTACATTACATGATGAGGAGACAGGAAGAATAGCTATTTATTATGGTGCTGCTGATACTTATTTAGCTGTAGCATATACCAAAGTAGAAGAATTAGTTGAATATATTAAAAATAATTCCATATTGGGAAATGGAGATGCAGAAGAATTAAAATAGATTAGAGATGTTCTTACAAAGTTTGCTTGAAATAATTTCTATATAAATAATAAGGCACTATAAAATTATGGGGGGAAAAAAATGAGAAAATCAAAGTTATCAAAAATCTTAATAATGAGTATGGCTTTAACAATGACTATGACATCATTTATTGCATGTGGAAGCAAAAATAATTCAACAAAAGAAGTAACATCAAAAAGTGTGGAAGATAGTGTTACAAAAGTGGATACTAAATTAAAAAATGCAAAATTAGATGGTGAGAAGGCAAGCTTTGATGGTACTGTTCTTACTACAGTATTATCATTTACACCACCGCCAGCTGGCCATGGTAATCCAGCTGTAAATGGAGGTCCAGATTGGTCAATGGAACCAATTATTTATGATTATTTATGTGATTATAGTTCACAACCTGAAAAGGTATTCAAACCTTCATTGCTAGATAAGTATGAATTTAAGGATAAAGTTTTAACTTTAACTTTAAAAAAGGATTTAAAGTGGAGTGATGGGTCTCCATTAAATGCTGATGATTTAATATGTAATACATTTATGGATATGACAGTAAATAAAGTTGCATATTATGCTGATAGTGTAATTAAAAAAGATGATGTAACTGTAGAAATTAAATATAAAAGAGATGCAAATTTATTATTAGATTATATTTTAAAATCAGCAGTTAAATATCCTGCATCAGAATATGGAAAATGGGCAAATTCATTTAAAACAGCTTTTGAAAATAACAGACAATTAGATGACAATGGAAATTATAAATTTACTAAGGACGGAGATAAGATTGTAAGTGATGCTACAACTGAAATGAATAAATATCTTCCAGATATAATGTCAATTAAGTGTTCAGGAGCATATGTTCCTAGCAAGGTAACAGCATCTGAAACTATATTAGAAAGAAATAAATATTTCAGAAATAAACTTCCAATTGAAAAGATTAGAGGGGTAAGAGCAACAAGTACAGAATCTACTGCAGTTTCTATTATGAATAAAGAATATGATTTAGAAGGTGTAGGTTTATCACCAGATATGGCTCAAAAGGTTGCTGAAAATAATAAGGATACAATTAGGCAAATGGTGGTTCCAGAGTACAGTTCTCTTGGATTTTGCAATAATATTAATAAATATCCTACAAGCGATTTAAATGTAAGAAAAGCTATTGCTTATATTGTTAATAAAGCACAACTTGCACCAGTATCTGAACCAGGAATGAGACTTGGAGATGAATATGGGGTTGGGTTACCACCTTCAGTTAGAGATAAATATTTATCAAAAGATTTCCTTAAGACTTTAGATAATTATACTATGAATTTGGATAAAGCTAAAGAATTGCTTAAAAAAGCTGGTTGGTCAGAAAAAAGTGGAAAGTGGGTTGATTCAAAGGGTGAATCACCTGAAATAAAAATAGCAGGTGTTGGTGAATACCCAGCTCATGTGGTTATGGGTGAAGCGGCAGCTAATGAGTTAAAAGAGTTTGGATTAAATGCTACATTTACTCCAAAAGAGGCAGCTGCATATAATGATTATTCTATATCAGGTGATGCACATATGGTTGTAGATGGTTTTGGAAGTCCTACGAATACACAACATCCATACGAAGCATATGATGGAATATGGTGGTATGGTAAGAAAATGAATATACAATTCCCTAAGACAGGTGGATTAGTATTTAAAGATGAAGTAACAGGAGAAGATTTTAACTATAGCCAAAAACAAATGGATTTATTCAATGCTGCTAGTGATAAAGATATTTCAAAAGTAACAGAAGAATTTGCAAAATTCTTTAATGATAATATGTGGTTTTTACCAATTAGCGAAAAATACTATGTATATAGAATTCATAATCCAAAGCTTTCTATGCCAGTAGCTCCAACAGGACAAGAATTGAAAGATTTCTACTGGTCAGGAACTACGTCAGCTGTTTTAGGAAAGGCTTTAAGATCAGGAGAGTTATATTATATCAAATAATTAAAAAGTTTTATATTCTCAAAGGGTATACCCTTTGAGAATATATTTATTACGAACAATAAGGAGGAAAGGAAGATGAAAAAATTAATTACCTGCTTAGTAACTATGCTAACATCGTTGCTGTTGGTGTTTTTTGTAATACAAGCTATGCCAGGGGATCCAGTTAATACATTAGCACAAGAATATATGAAAACTAATCAATTACCATATGACCAAGCACTTAGCAAAGCAAAACTTGCACTTAATTATGACCCGGATGTTCCTGTAGTACAAAGATTCATCACATATGTAAAAAATATTTCTACAGGAAATTTAGGGCAATCTATGTCCTATAAGGGTGAAGTATCTACGATAGTTTTAGGTGCATTACCTTGGACACTGCTAGTTTGTTCAATTTCATTGCTGCTTTCTTTTACAGTTGGTGTCATACTGGGAATTTATGTAGCTTGGAAAAGAAGTAATATTTTAGATGGTGCTATAACTGCATATCAAGCCATATTTGGAGCTATTCCAGATTATATAGTAGCATACCTTTTAATATTATTATTTTCAGTTGGATTAGGTTTATTTCCTTCAAAAGGAGCATATAATTCAGATATTACTGTGGGATTTAATATAAAATTTATTTTAGACGTTTTATATCATGCAGCCTTGCCGATTATTGCATATTTTGTTACAACACTTGCAGGATGGATTATGGGAATGAAAGCCAGTTGTATGTCAGTACTTGGAGAAGACTATATTAATTATGCTAAAGCAAGAGGTCTTTCCAATAAACGTATAGTACTTAGTTACTTGGGAAGAAATGCAGTGTTGCCAATGGTTACAAGTGTTGCCATTTCTTTTGGGATGATGTTTGGAGGTTCTCCACTAATTGAAAACTTATTTGTGTATCCAGGAGTTGGATATTATTTAACTACAGCAATATCAAGAAGAGACTATCCATTAATGCAAGGAATGTTTTTAATGATAATAGTTATGGTTTTATTATCAGGGTTGATTGCTGAATTTTTATATACAAAATTGAATCCAAGATTAAAGGAGTAATAGAATATGATAAGTGGAATTAAACCCAATAAAAGACTTGTGGCTAGTTATAGTAAGGAAGGTAGTTTTTTAAACTCCTGCAGAGAGTTTTTTCAAGTAATATGGAAAAATAAAATGGCTAGAGTTGGCTTTATAATATTAATTTTCTTTTTAATATTAGCTATTATTGGTCCAATTATCGTAAAAGCACCTTCTTCTAATTATTTGGAAAGATTGCAAGGTCCATCAATAGATCATTTATTAGGTACCGATTATGCAGGAAGAGATATATTAGCTCAATTTGTAACAGGATCAAGAGCAGTGTTGCTGGTTGCTTTTTATGCAGCATTATTTGCAATAGTATTTGCTTGTGCTATAGGAATTTTTTCTGGACTTGTTGGTGGTAAAACAGATGAAGTATTGATGATGATTACTAATGTAGTATTAACTATGCCGAGTTTTCCTGTAACTATGGTTCTTTCAATGGTTATAAATGTCGATAATGATGTGTTATTTGGATTGGTATTAAGCCTATGGTCATGGGCAGGATTAGCTAAAGCCATTAGATCTCAAGTTCTTGTCATTAGGCACAAAGATTTTATTGAAGCTAGTAAAATAATGGGCATTAGTAATTTTAATATAATCCTAAAGGATATTGTTCCTAATATAACTTCATTTATAGCAATAAATTTTATAGCTATTATGAAGGGAGCAATAATAACATCTGTAGGACTTATGGTATTAGGATTAGTCCCATTTCAAGGTAGCCATTGGGGAATGATGATGCAAATGGCCATGTCTCAATCAGCTGTTTTATATGGTGGAGTTGGACCAATAGTTTATTTCTTAACACCAATAATGGGAATATTATTTTTTCAATTAGGCTGTTATTTATTTGCTAATGGTTTAGATGAAGCTATGAATCCAAGATTGCGTAAATAGGGAGGTTAAAGAATGGAGCCGTTAATTGAAGTAAAAAACTTAACAATTGATTTTATGCTTAATAAAAAGAAATTAAGAGCTTGTGATAATGTTTCATTCACCATATATAAAAGTGAAATTGTTGGAATAATAGGAGAAAGTGGCAGTGGAAAGTCAACAATGGCCTATGGTATTTTAAATCTGGTACAAGCACCTGGTAAAATATCTTCTGGAGAAGTTTATTATTACACAGAAAATAATGAAAAAATTAATTTATTAGATTTAAATCAAAATCAATTTAACAATTATAGATGGAGCGAGATTGCTACAGTATTTCAGGCTGCACAAAATGCATTAAATCCTGTTCTTAGAATTAGAGAGCATTTTATAGAAACTGTATATGCTCATACTAATAAAATGCCTGTTGATGAAATAATGGAAAAGGCAGGAAAGGTTCTAGAGTACGTAAGATTGGATAAAGGAGTACTAGAGTATTACCCCCATCAGTTAAGTGGAGGTATGAAACAAAGAGTCCTTATAGCATTAAGTCTTATTTTAGATCCTAAAGTAATAATTCTTGATGAGCCAACCACCGCGTTAGATGTTATAACTCAGTGGTACATAATGGATTTGTTAAAGCAGATTCATGACGAATTAGGAGTAACACTAGTTTTTTTAACTCATGATATTTCAGTGATTTCTGGAATTATTGATAGAATTGCAGTAATGTATGCAGGAGAAATTGTTGAATATGGAGAAGTGGAAGATGTATTTGATGAACCATCCCATCCTTATACAAAAGGCTTGCTTAACGCAATTCCAACCTTACACGATGATATAACTAAGCGAAAAGCAATACCTGGGTCACCTCCAAACCTTATTCAAGAGTTTAAAGAATGCAAATTTTCAGCACGTTGTTACATGTACTTAGAAGATAGATGTGAAGGTAATAAAGAAAAGACAGAGACATTATACGAAGTTAATGAAAATAAATGTACTAGATGCTATAAGTATACAGACTTTATAACTAAAGAAGCAGTGAAAGAGGGTGCATAAAATGAGCTTACTAAAAATAGATAATACTAGTATGTATTTTGATAATAGAGTAAATAAAAAAGAAAAAGTATGTGTTTTATCAGAAGTAGATTTAGAGGTTCAAGAGGGAGAGATAATAGCAGTTGTTGGAGAAAGTGGATGTGGGAAAACAACTCTAGGAAAAATGATAGTTGGACTTAATAAACCTACGAAAGGAAAGATAGTATATAGAGGAAAAGATATAGCAAAATTAAGAGGGGGAGAGTATAAGGATTATAGATTAGGAGTACAAATGGTTCATCAAGATTCTTTTGCAGCATTAAATCCAAATAGAACAATATTTCAATCATTATCAATGCCTTTATTACAACATAAGATAGCTAAAAATAAAGAGGAAGCAGAAAAAATATTAAGTGAATATTTTGAAGAAGTTGGATTAGTTCCTCAAGAACAATTTTTATATAAGTATCCACATCAATTAAGTGGTGGACAAAGACAGAGAATATTGCTTGCAAGAGCTTTATCTGTAAAGCCTAAATTAATAGTAGCAGATGAACCTGTATCTATGGTTGATGTATCACTTAGAATTTCCTTAATAGATTTAATGACTAAGATGAATAAGAAATATAATATTTCATTTATATATATAACCCATGACTTGGCAACTGCAAGATATATTGCTAAAAACGGAAGAGTTGTAGTAATGTATTTGGGAAGAATTGTAGAATTAAATTCTATTTATGATGCAATAGATAATCCAAAACATCCATACTTTCATGCACTTTTAGCAGCAGTTCCAGAAAGTATAGGAAAAAGAAGAAGCAGTGGATCTAGTGGACTACCTTTAAGGACATTGGATATGCCAAGCATAATTAATCCACCAACAGGATGCAAGTTTCATACAAGATGTCCTTATTATAATGAAAAATGTGAAAAAGAAGAACCAGAATTAGTAGAATATAAGGGAGGCTATGTAGCATGCCATTATCCAGAAGAAATAGAACAAAAAAGATTAGAAGGTCAGATAATTTAGAGTTAGATTCAATACTTAAATTTATTAAGTTTATACAATGTATATCCTGTGGGATGTTAGGAATATCATTAATTGGAATATTAACTATAAAAGAAAACGTTGGTGGACAGGTAGTCTATACTATGACTATTATAGTTAATTTAATCATAATTCTTGGTGGAATTATTCCAATAAAATATTTGACTAAGAAAAACGAAAGTAATTATAATGCTAAAAAAGTATAAAAATATTTATATATACAACAATATATTTAAAAAAAGCAAAAAAGTTTATAGATTTATAAAATATAAGCTTTTCTGCTTTTTAGTCATAATTAAATAACTAAAAGTAAAGAACAATCTTAGTTATTTAATTATGTAAGGAAGCGTTAAAACCATAGAAGTTCCTTTCCCTAAAATACTAAAGATTTCTAGTCCATATTCATCGCCATAATTTAATTTCAATCTTTTATTTATATTTCTTAAAGCAATGCCTTTAAAGTCATTGTTCATATCGTTAATATAATCATTTAATCTTTTTAAATTGTCTTCATCTATTCCTATACCATTATCAGATATAGTTAAGACTAGGTTATCATTTACATGAAGACCTTGAATTATTATCTTTCCATTTCCAGTACACTCGCTTAAGCCATGATAAATAGAATTTTCAATTAGGGGTTGAATTATCATCTTTATTATTTCACAATTTATAACTTCTGGAGTTATTAGATTTTCAATTTTAAAAATTTGATCAAATCTAATTTTTTGAACATAAATATAATTTTCAATAATATCTATTTCATCTTTTAATAAGACGGTATTTATCTTTCTATTCATACTATATCTTATGATAGAACCAAAATATTCAGACATGGTAGAAGTTTCTAAATCATCATTTATTTCTGCCATCATGCGAATTGATTCCAAGGTATTATAAATAAAATGTGGGTTAATCTGATTTTGTAATTGTTTAAGTTCAAGTTCTTTTTGTTCAATTTGATTTTTATAATTTATATTAATTAAATCACTTATCCTATTTTTCATTTCATTGTAAGATTTTATTAGGATTCCAATTTCATCATTTTTATTATAAGAAAATTTATAGTCTAAATTAACTTCAATATTACGTTCCATATTTGAAATTAAAGATTTTATAGGATTAAATATTCTCTTAATAAAGAATATATATATAGATACAAAAAATATTAAGAAAAATATTACTGTATTTATAAATGATATTATATACAAGCTATCAATATGGTATACATCAGCTTTTGGAATTGAATTTACCATTATCCAGTTTGTTGTAGGTATAGTGTTACAGGAGACTACAAAGGGGATATTATTATTTATATACTGTATATCAGGAATTGATGTCGCACTATGTAGTTGCTTGTATGATGGAATAAATGTACTAGAATTGTCATTAGTATTTATAATTAATTTACCGTTAGAGTCATATAAAGAAACGATTTGATCGTTAAATGGCAGATCATTTTTTAATAAATTTAGAATTTGATCTGCAGAAAAAGTAATCAGTAATATTCCATTTATCTTTTGATTTCTAATATCAATTATTTTTCTAGTAAAGCCTATTAAATGATCTGTATTTGAAGCTGTGGACTCAAATATATTATTTGCTGTTATGTTAGGAATAATTACTGTTGCATCATCAGAATCTAAAGTATTAATAAACCAATTTTCTAGAGAGGGATTCTTAAGCTTGTTATTAAGACTATTTCTTGTGGAAAATATACCTCTTCCTTTTATGTCGTATATATATGTCCCATTAATCGTATCATTTTGAATTAACATCATATCACATATATTTTTTAAATAATTAAAATCATCTATATCATAATATGTAGAAGAAGAGAGGATAGAATGAAGTTTATTTGTATCAGGAATAAGTAACGGATATTTTGATATATCAGAAATATTATTAAACTTCTCTATAATTTGTTGGCTTAGACTTATATTGAAATTTTTTAAAAGTTTTTCAGTTTTATTAAATTCATAGTTTGAATATGAATATAAATTAAAACTAGTAATTATGAAAAATATAATATACATAATTACAAAAATAAATAAAGTTAATTTTTTTATTGACATTGATTTAATAAAAAACATAAATTCACCAACCGTTATAAATCTTTTTCCATATAAAAAACACAACTTTATCATAATAGAATTATATTTTAAATATAGAAATATTATTGTATAATTCAAATATATAACAATTTTCAAATATATTCAACTTGGAGGAAAAAATGAGAATAGTAGTTGTAGATGATGATAGAATAATTAGAATTGGATTAGGAACAATACTTAAAAGATTATTTAGTCAATATGAAATTGTTTACGATTTTCCTAATGGAGCAGTAGTATTAGAATATTTGAAAAACAATGAAAGTTTTGTGGATTTAGTAATTACAGATATAAAAATGCCTGTAATGACAGGCATAGAGTTAATAGAGAAGGCTGAAAAAGAATTAAAAAATCCACCAGTATTTATAGTTTTAAGTGGGTATGATGAATTTAGTTATGTTAGAGATTCAATGAAGGCTGGGGCATTTAATTACTTATTAAAACCTATACAAAAAGATGAGTTAAGCAAGGTAATTAAAGAAGTAGAAATAAAAATAGAAAATGATAAAAAGCATCGTAAATTGTTAAGTGAGTCTAGAGAAGTGTTAAAAAAAGATTTTTTTAAAAAGATTTTATTCTTAAATAACGATATTAACAACAGAGCAGACAAGCTATTATTAAACAATATACAATTAGATGAAGATTATATTTATAAAATGATTGTAATTGAAAAGAACAAAAAAAGTGAAGGCCATACTATAGAAAAAGATTTCATAAAAAATATATTAGATAAGTATGATGGAATAGAATATTCCTCTTTTTTTTATGATAAAAATATATATTTAATTTTCTATTTTAAACGAGATAAATATGAAGAAATAGATTTGATAATTGAATATATAGAAAATGAAGCAGATATATTTATAAAAAATAATCGAAATGTCTATATATTAGAATATACAGAAACAGTATGGAAATTAAGAGAGTATGTTAAGCTTGTTAAAAAAATGAAAGAAAACTTATATTATAATAACATTTCAAAAAAATATTTTTTAAATGAATCCAATAAGTTATTAGAAACATTAAATATTGATAACAATAATTCTGATATTACAGTTATAAAATTAGCCAAAGAATATATAATTAATAATTTTAATAAAAGCATAACATTGAAAGATGTAGCAGAAGAGGTATTTTTAAGTCAAAATTATTTATCCGAATTATTTAAGAAAGAAATTGGAGAAGGATTCTATGATTTTTTGTCTAACTACAGAATAAAAAAAGCTAAAGAAATATTGTTGACGACTAATTTAAAAGTTTATGAAGTTGCGAAAAATGTAGGTTACAATGATGCTATAACCTTTGGAAGAGCCTTTAAAAAAATAACAGGAACTACTCCTAATGATTATAGAAACAATAAATACAATTCTAATAGAGGTTATGAGTGTGAGATAAGATGAGAGTGAAAAAAATAGGTATTATATTATTATTATTATTTTTATTCATGTCAATGATAGCTTTTTTATATTTTATAATTTTTAGTGGATATAGTAAATCAACACTTTATACAAGTGATAAGGAAAATGATGATATTGAGGGAAATATTACGTTTATAAGCAATAGAACTGATAAAAGAAAAGAATTGGATTCATTAATAGGGAATTTTCAAAAAATACATCCTAAAGCTAAAAT
This sequence comes from Clostridium sp. C2-6-12, assembly GCF_009928485.1. Lineage (GTDB taxonomy): Bacteria > Bacillota > Clostridia > Clostridiales > Clostridiaceae > Clostridium. The sequence goes on from NZ_JAABNP010000033.1 coordinate 13,637, forward strand.
AAATTTAGAGCTTATAGGAGATTCTGAAGAAATATTGAGAAGAAAAGCTGCAGTAGGTGAGTTACCAGATGTAACTTTAGTTCCAACAGCTATAAATTTTAGTGAAATAAATAATTATTTTTTACCATTAGATGATTTGGGATTTAATAAGGATAAAATATATAATTACAATTTAGGTTTAGATGGTAAAGCATATAGCTTAACAGCATCTATAACTTGGCAAGGAGTGATTTATAATAAGAAAATTTTTAAACAAGCAAATATAAAGGAATTACCTAAAACTGAAGAAGAATTTTTTGATGCATGCGATAAAATAAAAAATATAGGAGTAATCCCAATTGCTATAAACTACAGAGAAAAATGGAGCATGAATATGTGGGCTGATAGTATTCCTTATTTATTCAATCCAGATTTAGAAAAAAGCTTTGTAGTAAAATCAAAAGATATATTTAGTGAGGAAAGTTCATTTTACAAATCTTTAGAATTTGCAAGAAAAATAGTTCAAAATGGATATTGTGAAAATGATTTCTTGAATTATGATTGGCAACAATGTAAAAGTGATATGAAAAATGGGAAAATTGGAATGATTATTTTAAATTCGGATTTTATATATCAATTAGAGGATATGGGCATGCCTGAAGAGGATATTTCAATTTTTCCGATTCCAGGAAGTAAAGTTGTTACAGTTGATGGAGATAATAAATTTGCTATTAGTAAAAATACCAAATATCCTAAGCTTTCCAAGGAATTTTTGAAATATATGTTTGAAGAAGATAGATATTCAAAAGCAGTAAATGTACTATCGGCTTTAAAAAACAGTAAAGATAACATAAAAATGATTAAAAATTTAGAACAGTTTAACTTGCCTATAATATTACAGGAAGAGGTATCTAAAAGTCAGACTATTAAAGATAGTGAAATCCATGATAAGTATTATGATTTTAGAAAAATTAATGGACTAGATGGAAACTTTACTCAGAAATATGTAATAGCATCAGATGTAAAGCCTATTCAATACCAGATTAATCAAAAGTGGAAAGAATACATGAGTAAAATTAGAAATTAATTTTATGGAACCCAAATGAGTATTTTTATATATGAACATTGATTAATTTTTATATAAGAAATAGAGAATAGACACAAATATTAAGTTTATTCTTTATTTCTTTTTTTATGTAAAATTATATAAAGTAACATAAGGAATTTGCTTTAATGCTGACCTTTAATAGGAAAGTAAATTGTTAACTTAAAATACTTTAATAATACTTTATTAAAAGGTATGTTTTTGATTTAATAAAAGAATAGACAGTGTTATTGAAAAGATATATATTTAAAATAAGAAATAAATAAGGACAGCATAGTAAAAAATTATATTTTGTTAGTAAATTGTATTAATATAAGAGTTCTTATTTTATCCATTTCATTATCGGGAGGAATTAGCATGTATCCGATTAGATTTGAAATAGAACTAAACCATGAAGGTGCTGTAATCGATTTGAAAATTTAATAAAAATTATATGAGGAGAGAGATTATGAATTCGAAATTTGAAATAAAGAGCTTCAACTTTATAACTTGGAATTGGTCAAAGGATATTAATGTTGAGGAGGTTAAAAAGGAAATAGATTATCAAGTTGAAAAATGTAATGTTAATACAATAACTTTTTCTTTTGCAGCGTACCAAGAACATTGTTATTCAACAGATATTAATTGGAAAGACACTCACATGCCAAACCCACATGAATTAGAACAATTAATAAAATATGCGAAGAGTAAAAGTCTAAAAACTATAGTAAAACCAATGTTAGAGGTTAAAGATGGATATTGGAGAGCTTACATTAGATTTTTTGATGAGGATGTACCTTGTGAGCCTAAGTGGAGTGATTGGTTTAAAAGCTACTATGAGTATTTATTATCATATGGTGAATTTTGTGAAGAAAATAAAGTTGATATTATGATAATTGGATGTGAAATGGTTGGTACAGATCATAGAGAAGTAGAATGGAGAGGATTAATAAGTAAACTCAGAAAAGTATATAATGGTGCATTAACATATAACTGTGACAAATATCAAGAACACAATGTAAAGTGGTGGGATGCATTAGATTATATTTCTTCATCAGGATATTATCCTAGAGGAACTATTAAGGCTGAACTAGATAGAATTGAAAAAGTAGTTAAAAAGTATAATAAGCCTTTTTTCTTTGCTGAAGGGGGATGCCCATCAACAGAAGGTGCAGGAAAAAATCCTAATGATTGGAGACTCATAAGGGATGGAGTATCTTCAGAAGAGGAACAGTATGAATATTATAAGGAATTTTTACAAGAAACTTCAAAGAAAGAGTTTGTAGTTGGTTTTTGTTTTTGGGATTGGCCAGTAAAATCACCTAAATGTTCACAAGATAAATTAACAGGTAATTATAGTGTTAAATTTAAAAAGGCTGAGGAAATAATTAGAGAATATTATAGCAGGTAACAATGAACATTAAATGTAATAAAGGAGAAAAGTATGAAGATATCTGTTTTTTATCATCATATATTGGAAGCAGCAAAACAAGAAAAGTGCTCTGAAGAGGAAATTTTCGGCAAAATAAAAGAAGCTGGAATCACAGCAGTCGAAGTTGATAGAGATGGAATTACTGATATTGCTAAGTTTTGTGCAATTCTTAAAAGGTATGATTTCAGTGTGTCTAGTATTTATGGCTTTTATGATTTTTCTAGAAATGAGGATTTAGAAAAGTGTGAAAAGCATATTGAACTTGCAAAAGTTATAAAGGCAGATAAAATTATGATTGTTCCTGGTTTTTATAGTGATGACAACATGAATATTAGGCAAATAGAACTAAAAAATATGATTGATAGGACAAAAAAACTTTGTGAAAGCGCAGAAAAAAATAAAATTAAGGCTACTATAGAAGATTTTGACGATGAAAAAAGTCCTATTTGTTCTGTGAGTGGGATGGCAAAATTTTTAAGCGAAATTCCATCTCTTTATGTTACTTTAGATACAGGGAATTTTATTATTAAAAAAGAAGATGAACTTAGAGCATATGAAGTTTTAAAGGATAGAATTATTCATATTCACTGTAAAGATAGAATTTATGATGAAGTTGGAAGTATATGTGCTTCGCCAGTTGGAGAGGGCTTCATTAAAATGGAAGAAATTTTATATAGACTTCAGAGAAGTGGATATATTGGAAAACTTGCAATTGAGCATTTTGGCGCTGAAAATTATCTTGAATTTATGCTGAAATCTGCTAATTGGATTAATAAAAAAATAGGGGAGTTTACATTATGATAAGAGTAACTATATGGAATGAATTTATACATGAACGTGAAAGTGAAGTAATTAGAAAAATATATCCTAATGGAATACATGGGTGTATGGCAGATTTTCTTAAAGTCAAGGAGGATGTTGTTGTAAGATGTGCAACTCTTGATATGGAAGAGCATGGACTTACAGAAGAAGTTCTTAAAGATACTGATGTGCTTATTTGGTGGGGACATACTAAACATGAGGAGGTAAGTGATGAAGTAACTGAAAGAGTAAAAAATCATGTCCTTGGAGGAATGGGGCTTATTGCTCTTCATTCAGCTCATTTTAGTAAAATAATGAAAAGCCTTTTAGGTACATCAATGACATTGAAATGGCGCCATGATGACAGAGAACGCTTATGGGTCACAGCACCTTATCATCCTATTGCAGCAGGTATACCAGAAATGCTTGAAATTCCACAAGAAGAAATGTATGGAGAATTCTTCGATATACCTAAACCTGATGATGTAGTATTTACAGGATGGTTTTCAGGTGGGGAAGTATTTAGAAGTGGATGTACTTTCACAAGAGGTTATGGGAAAATATTTTATTTTCAGCCAGGTCATGAAGAATATCCAATTTATCATATGGAATATATTCAAAAAATAATTATAAATGCTGTTAGATGGTGTAATTCTGATATAAAAATACCTTTACCTATAGAATGCGAAAATCCATTTTCACTAGAAAGTAAATAGTTTAGTTAATATGAAACTTAACTTTTATAAATATAGTAGAAGTTAAGTTTTTATTGTGTAAAATCAAATGAAATTTATTGGTTTAAATACGTATAATAAATGATAAAAGTATATATTTTAAATAAAAAGATATAACATATATTGAATGATGGGGAATTGAATAGTATAATTAACCTAATAAATTATGTTAATAGCAGAAATTCTAATGTTATTTGTAAATAGATTAGGAGGAGATTTGGTTGACTTATTTAATAGGAATTGATATTGGTGGAACTAATTTAAGAGCAGCAGTTATTTCAAAAGAAGGAAATATATTAGAAACTTTCAAAACTGAAAACGAAGTACAAAAAGGAGCAGCTTATAATTTAGATAAATTAATTAATCAAATAAAAGTTCAATGGTGCAAGTATGACTTTGAAAAAGTTGGTGTAGGGGCACCAGGACCTTTAGATCTTAAAGTAGGAAAGTTATTAAATCCAGTTAATTTAAAGGGATGGGAAAATTTCAATATTAAACAGTATTTAAATGAGAAACTAAATTTACCTGTAAAAGTTAATAATGATGCAAATGTAGCTGGTCTTGCAGAAAGTTTAGTTGGATGCGCGAAAGAATGTGAATCAGTTTTTTATATTACAGTTTCTACAGGAGTTGGAGGCGCTTTAATTCTTGATAAAAAAATCATAAATGGGGCACACAGTCAAACAGCAGAAATTTATAATATGATAATAAATGAAGATCAATATAGTCACGTAGGTTTAAACAAGGGTGGATTAGAAGGTCAGTGCAGTGGTGTTCATATTGCAAGAATAGCTTCTGATGCATATGGAAAAACATTGACTACAAAAGAAGTGTTTGATTTATATGAAAAAAAAGATGAAAAAGCAGTACAAGTAATAAATAAATGGATAGATAATATTTCTATTGGAATTGCAAATATAATTGCAGTGGTGGATCCAGAAACTGTAGTTATTGGAGGCGCTGTCATGATAAATAATCCATATTTATTACCTGAAATTATTAAATGTACAAAAACAAAGGTTGCAGATCCAGCAATAGTTGACATAAGAATAGCACAAATTGGTGATAATGCAGGACTTATAGGAGCAGCAATGCTTTAAGTCAGTTAACAAGTTTACAGTTAAAAGTTATAGAGAAAAGTCTACTGGCTTTTCAAAAATAACTATATAGTTAATAAAAGTAATAATAAACATGAAAAAGTAGGAGGAGAAAAAGATGGGTATAAATTTTAAATTCCCAGAAAATTTTTGGTGGGGTTCAGCAACATCAGGTCCACAAAGTGAAGGTAGGTTTAACAAAAAGCATGATAGTGTATTTGATCATTGGTTTGATATAGAGCCAGAAGCATTTTTTGATAGAGTAGGACCTAATGTGGCATCAAATTTTTATAATAGTCATAAAGAGGATTTAGCATTAATTAAAGAGACAGGATTAAATAGCTTTAGAACATCAATTCAATGGACAAGATTGATTAAGGATTTTGAAACTGGAGAGGTAGATGAAGATGGAGTAAGATTTTACAATGAAGTAATTGATGAGTGTATTGAAAATAATCTTCTTCCAGTTATGAATTTACATCATTTTGATTTACCTGTTGAGTTATATGATAAATATGGTGGATGGGAATCTAAACATGTAGTAGATTTATATGTTATATTCGCAAAGAAGTGTTTTGAGCTATTTGGAGATAGGGTTAAAAATTGGACAACCTTTAATGAACCTATGGTTGTAGTTGAAGGAGAATATTTATATCAATTCCATTATCCTAAAATAGTTGATGGTAAAAAAGCAGTACAAGTAATGTTTAATTTGAATTTAGCATCAGCAAAAGCTGTTAAGGCCTTCAGGGAAATGGGTTGTCATAAAGATGGTGGAAAAATAGGAATAGTTCTAAACCTAACACCTGCGTACCCAAGATCAAATAGTGAAGAAGATATGTTAGCTTCTAAAATAGCTGATAGTTATTTTAATACTTCTTTCTTAGATCCAGCTGTTAAAGGGCATTTCCCAGAAATACTAGTAGAAATATTAGAAAAAGATAATGTTATTTGGGAAGCAACAAGTGAAGAAATGGAAATAATTAAGAATAATACAGTAGACTTCTTAGGAGTAAATTATTATCAACCAAGAAGAGTAAAAGCTAAGGAATCTGAGATTGACAGATCAAAGGGTTGGATGCCAGATGAATACTTTGATAATTACGAAATGCCAGGAAGAAGAATGAACCCATATAGGGGTTGGGAAATATATCCACAGTGTATGTATGATATTGCAATTAATATAAGAGACAATTATAACAACATACCTTGGTATATATCAGAAAATGGCATGGGTGTTGAAGGAGAAGAGAAGTATATAAATGCAGATGGTATTATTGAAGATGATTATAGAATAGACTTCTATAAAGAACATTTAGAATATCTTCATAAAGGAATAAGCGAGGGTTCTAATTGTTTTGGATATCATACATGGACTCCAATTGACTGTTGGTCATGGGCTAATGCGTATAAAAATAGATATGGATTTATTGCATTAGATTTAGCAACTCAAAAGAAAACTATAAAGAAATCAGGAAAATGGATTAAAGAAGTTGTTGAAAATAATGGATTTTAATATTTAGGAATGAATAATTATTAAGCTGTCTTAAAACTAATTTTAAGACAGCTAATTAGATTTTATATTAGGAGGATTTTAAATGGAAAATTTCATGGTTTTTGATATTGGGGGAAGTTCAATAAAGTGGTCTGTAATTAATCAAGGTGCTGATATATTAGAAAGTGGTAAATTATCAATACCAGATAATAAGGAAACTTTTTTTAATAATATAGGAAATACAACTAATGAAATGAAGGAAAAATTTGATATACAAGGAATAGCAATAAGTGCACCAGGTGCAGTAGATTGTGAGACAGGAATTATTGGTGGTTTAAGTGCTATTTCATATATACACGGACCAAATTTTAAAGAAATTTTAAAAGAGCTTACAGGTTTAAAGGTGGAAATTGAAAACGATGCAAATTGTGCTGCACTTGGAGAATGTTGGCTTGGTGCTGGTAAAGATAATAAAGATCTAGCTTTTGTCGTTTGTGGATCAGGTATAGGCGGAGCTATAGTTAAAGATAAAAAAATTCATAGTGGAGTTCATAAGCATGGTGGAGAGTTTGGTTATTGTTTTATAAACTGTGAACTCGATGGAGAACCTAAATTTTCAAGCTGGAGTAAATCTGGTTCCACAATGGCACTAGCTAATAAGGTGGCAGAATTAAAGGGGTTAAAAGAAGGAAGTATTGATGGAATTGAGGTCTTTGAATTATGCAAAAAAGGTGATAAAATAGCTATTCAAGAAGTAAATAAGTATTATATTATTATGGCAATCGGAATATATAATATTCAATATACCTATGACCCAGAAGTTATTGTTTTAGGTGGAGCAATAAGTGAAAGGTCTGAATATGTTGACGAAATAAATGAAAGACTTGATTTGCTTATGAATAATGAATCAGGTGGGAAAATAAAGCCAGTTATAAAAAAATGTGAATTTGGAAATGATGCTAATAAGTTAGGTGCATTATATAATTATCTCCAAAGACAATCATATCTAGGATAGATTTTATGATAAATGGTAACAAATTTAAAAATTATTCATCATAAAAATCAATAAGAGATTAAATTATAGAAATAAAGAACAGGTATTTAGAAAATATGATCTTTTCTAAATACCTGCTCTTTATTTTGCTTATTGAATTTCTTTTCCTAAAATAAATACTTTCTTAATATTAATATTATCATCAAATAATATTAAATCAGCATCATAGCCCTCTTTAATTTGACCTTTGTGATCATGAACTTTGCAATGCCTAGCGCCATTGTAGGTGGCCATTTTTACAATTTCATGAAGGGGAAGCATAGAATTTTTATATACATTATTAACAGCTTTATCTAAAGTAAGAACTGATCCTGCCAAAGCTCCATTTTTAAGGCGAGCTGCACCATCAATTACAGAAACTTCTTGCCCACCAAGAGAATATTCACCATCAGGCATTGAACAAGCCATCATAGCATCAGTTATTAATAATACATTATCTGTACTCTTTTGTTTATATGCAATTCTTAATGCAGGATATGAAATATGAATTCCATCTGATATTGTTTCAGTTGTTATATCACTATCAAATGTTGCACCAACAACTCCAGGATTTCTATGAGTTAAAGGTGTCATTGCATTATAAAGATGAGTGGAGTGACAAACTCCACATTGAATTGCTTCAATGGCATCCTCATAACTTGCTTTAGTATGCCCCATTGAGCAGACAATGCCTTTTTCTGAGAGGTACTTAATAAGTTCTTTAGCACCAAAAACTTCAGGAGCTAAAGTAATAGATACAACAGCATCTTCACAGCCTTTTACCATTTCATTGTAAGCTGAAATTGAAGGCGATAAAAGGTATTTTGGATTTTGAGCGCCAATTGCATCTGGGTTTATAAAAGGACCTTCTAAATGCGCTCCTAAGACATGAGCTCCTTCAGTTCCGTTTTCTTTAAGTTTTTTTATGACCTTCATGGATTTATTTATATCTTCTATTGAAACTGTCATAGTTGTAGGGGTAAAAGAAGTTGTTCCATGTTTAACTATTGTTTTAGCAATATTGTTTATTGCATCATCAGTTCCATCCATTGTATCAAAGCCGCCAGCGCCATGAATGTGAACATCAATGAAGCCAGGGGAAAGATATAATCCATCTGCATCTAATATTTCTTCATCAAGGCAGTTAAGAGGATTGATTTCTTTGATTTTTCCATTTTCAATGAGGACTGAACCTTTTTCTATTTTATTTAAATAAATTATATTACAGTTTTTAATCAGCATTGTTGAACCTCCGTTTATTCAGTTAAGAGTTACACCTATAAAAAAGTACCTAGGCACTTATAAAAAGAGTGGCTATGCCACAATAAGGAACTACTCTACAAAACGAAACTTTTCTGCAATTAGGAACTTAAAATTAATTAAGAGGTAGTAGTTGCGGGTGAAATTTTTTTAAGTTCTTGATTGTGTTACGCCCTTTTTTATAGGTGTATATTAGTTGTTTTTTATTAAAGCTCCTACTTTCTTATCTACTATTATTGTAACATCTTTATGCATTTGAAGCATAGTTGCAGGATTTTTACTTGTGATTTTTCCAGAGAGCATTTCTTTTACTGCTTCAGCTTTATTGTCACCATGTACAAGCAATAAGATTTTTTTTGATTTCATAATTTGACCTAAGCCCATAGTTAAAGCTGTTTTTGGAACTTCGTCAATAGAACTAAAGAATCTTGAATTTGCTTGGATTGTACTTTCTGTTAAATGTGTCAAATGAGTACCTGATGTTAGAACATCGTCAGGTTCATTAAATGCTATATGACCGTTACTTCCTATACCTAATATTTGTATGTCTATTCCACCAAGCTCGTCAATTTTTCTGTCGTAATTTTTAGTTTCTTCTTCAATATTTTTTGCTAATCCATTAGGTACAAAGGTGTTTTCCTTTTTTATGTTTATATGATTGAATAAATTTTCATTCATAAAATATCTATAGCTTTGAGGATCTTTTTCGCTTAAGCCTACATATTCATCTAAGTTTACAGTTTTAACTTTAGAAAAGTCAATTTGATTATTGTTATTCATTTTAATAAGTTCTTTGTAAGTTCCAATAGGAGTGCTTCCAGTTGCTAATCCAAGGATTGCATTTGGTTTTTCATTAATAACATCCTTTATATTTTCAGCTGCTAATTTACTCATTTCTTCGTAATTTTCAACAACAATTAATTTCATATTTATTACCTTCCTTCTTCTGTAAAATAATTTTTATATTTTCTAGTACTAAGAATTTAATAATTATTATTCCCGTTAATTGCATAATACTATATAATATTTATAAATTAAATACTTTATAGAGCTTTAGAAACCTGTTGTCATTGAATGGAACATGTTATCATAGAAAGAGAAAAAAATCTAAAATAAGAGGTGTATATAATGATTGATATAACAAAATTATTTGGGGATATAAAACTTACGTCTCTTGAAGAAAGCGTGATTATATATATATTAAATAATATTGATAGCTGTATGGAAGAAGGAATAAGAGGTATAGCTAAAAAAACATATACATCTCCATCAACAATAATGAGATTATCAAAAAAACTTGGCTATAATGGTTTTGTAGAATTAGTATATTCACTAAAGTTAAAGTTATCAACAGAGGATAACAGTGAATTTATTAATGCTATAGAAAATAAAGAAGTTTTTACAACCAATTACGAAAATGCTATTAATGATTTTATAGAGTGTATAGAAAAAGGAAATATATTGATATCAGGAGAAGGTTTTTCAGAACTTGTTTCAAAATATATCTATATGAAATTATTAGTTCTTGGCAAAAAAAGCGTACTTTCAACTTTTATAGATTTTGATATTCTTTTTGATAATCATGTGGAAACAATAGATTCAGTTATGCTTATTTCCAAATCAGGTGAAGGAAATCATTGTGTAAAAACATGTATGCTTGCAAAAGAAAGAAATTTAAAGGTAATCTCATTTACTGGTAATTCACAAAGTACATTAGCAAAAAATTCTGATATTACCTTTATAGTTCCTGACTGTGAAAAGTTAGATAATGATAATTACTATCCTAACCCTTTCTTTGGATATTGTATTGAAACCTTCGAGCTTGTTATTCATAAATATTTTTTAAAATATAATAATAAGAAAAAGGGGAATTCCAAGGACTTATAATTGAGTTGAAATTTACAATTTAATACTAGAAGAAGTTTATTATTCATTGAATATTAGCCTAATATAATGAATAAGGTTGAAAATTGTAATTTTTATAACTTTAGGTATATAATGAATGGTAAAGGTGATATAATTTAATATATAAACAGGTATTGTAAGGAGTTGGAATACGAATAATGGCAAAGTATGAAGAAATTGCTGAAGATATAAGAAATGGAATATTAAACGGCAAATATGGTCCAAAGGAACAATTGCCTTTAGAAAAGGAAATGTGCGAACATTATGGAGTTAGCAGAATAACAATAAAAAAAGCTGTTGATGAGCTTGTTATTCAAGGATTGGTAATAAAGAGAAGAGGCTCAGGAACTTTTGTAAAAGCACTTGATGATGATGATGTTCAAGAATTAAGCATGGCAAAACAGTTTGAAGGTTTTTCAGAAGCCCATAGAGACATGAAGGTTCATTCTGAGATAGTAAATTTTGAGGTGGTCCATCCAACAGAAGAAATTGCAACTAAATTGAAGATTAGTTGTGATGATTTTGTTTATTATGTAGTAAGAACTAGATATGGAGATGATGTACCATTTGTAATTGAGTATACATATATGCCTATAGGTCTTATACCAGGAATAAAAAATGATGTTTTATTAAGTTCAGTTTATGGTTATATTGAAAAAGAACTTAAATTAAAAATTAAGAGTTCCCATAGAGTAATTCGTGCAATGTTGCCAAGTGAATTAGAACAAAAATGGTTGAAAATAGATAGTAATTTCCCAATACTAGAAGTTGAGCAAGTAGGATTTTTAGATAATGGTCAGCCATTTGAATATTCAAGAGCACACCATAGAAGTGATAAAATTGAATTTAGAATAGTAAGTATTAAATAAGTATAAGGTTTTAATAATCAACTATAATATAGAAGTTAAAACACCATGCATAATTTGGAGAAATTCATATGCATGGTGCTTTTTTTTGAGAAAGTGAATTTAAACTGATTAAGCTCAAAAATATATCTTGTTAAATTTTGAAATGATTTAGGGACTCTGTTAAATCAGCAACATAATTTTGTAGATCAATTGCGCTTAGGTTAACAGTTTCAGCGCTTGCAGCTTGTTCTTCAGAGGAAGCACTTACTTCTTCCACAGAAGCAGCGGCCTCTGTTGCAGAAGAAGTTATAGAACTTATTTCAGTAATTATTTTTGTTTTAGCACTTTCAATATTATTTACATTTTTTAAAGCCAATGCTACTTTTGTTTCAATTTCTTTGATAGAATCTGTAATTAAGTTAAATGTATTGGTAGCATTTTTTACTGCAGTTGTTTATTCAAGTGCCCTTTGCTTTAAATCTTCAACGCTAGATACAGTTTGAAGTGAATCTTTATGGATAATATCAGTAATTTCTTTTATTTTTTGCGTAAAGTTAGCAGAACTTTCAGCTAATTTTCTAATTTCATCTGCAACTACACTAAAACCTTTTCCAGCTTCACCTGCTCTTGCAGCCTCAATAGAAGCATTAAGGGATAAAAGATTTGTTTGATCAGATATATTTTTAATAGCATTTAAAATTTCATCTATATTTTTAATATTGCCTGCTAAATTATTTACTGTATTTTCTATATTAGAAGTTGATTCAATATTTTCTTCTGTTTTTATATTTAATTGATTTATATTTTCTACACCAGTAGATACTTCAGCTCTAATTTCTGTTATTGCCTTATTAGTAATAGAGAAATCATCAGACATAGCATCTATTTTTTGTGAAAAATCCTCAACAGCTTCATATATTTTTTCAGTAGCTGTAACTTGAGAACTTGAACTTATAGCTATATGTCCAATTGTTTCAGTTACTTCCCCAGCAGCTTTAGCAGATTGCTCAGAAATCGAAACTAGTGAATCTGAGGTATGAATTAATTTTTCTGAAATGTTTTTTACATTTTCTATAAGTGTTTTAGTACCATTTCTAGCAGCATCTAAACCTTCAGCCAGCAACTGAAATTCATCTTTGGAGTTTAGGGTTAGTTTATGAGTTAAATCTCCAGTGCGGATCAAATCCAATGAGTTTAAAATTTTAGTAATATTCTTCACCATAATATTACTAATTGGAATGGTTATAATAATTGTTATTACAAGTATAAGAGCAGTTAAATAAAATATTGTATATAATATTTTGCTTACTGGTTCTAGAAGATCGGATTCATATCCAACACTCCAAATTGTCCAGCCAGATCTTGCATAATAGTTATATTTAAAAATTTTATTTTCTTTTTTTCCATTTTCAGTATAAGTTGCTTGAAATTCAGAGGTTAATTTATTTTTAGAGGGTTCTAATATTGCAGGATCATCAATTGGTTTGTTAATTAAATCTTTGTCATTATGAATAAGATAATTTTCTCCCTGTGTTATAAAAGTATAACCATGATTTCCTATTTTATTTTCACTATTCATATTTATTAATGTATCTAATTCTAAAAGGATTCCTAAAACACCAACCATTTCGTTTTTATCATTTGTGACCTTCTTTACCATAGTAATTATACTTTTTCCAGTGTTAGCATCAGCATACACATTAGTATATCCAATTTTGTCCTTATCCAAGCCTTTAGCTAATATATACCAGGGTCTCTTTCGAGGATCATATCCTTCTGGAACTGAATTCCTTGCAGGATCAAAATAATATGCACCACTTTCAGTTCCATAGGAAATTAGTTTTATATTCTTAGGGTGAGAATCTTGAAAGTCTTTAAAAGAAGCGATGATTTTTTTTTTGATATTCTTCTGAATTGGATAAAACATTTTTTACTTCATAGTTAAGTGCAAATTGATTGAGAGAAGCTTCGTTTTGAGAAAAAAATTGATCAAGTAACGTTGTGTATTGCTGCAAGGAATTATCAACAGCAACAATTTGATTAGATTTTAATTGATTATACACATTAATGTAGGTAGCAATACTTATGGCAATTACATTTAATAAGACCATAATAAATGTAAAAAGAGCAAGTTTTCGACTCAAATTTCGTTTTTTTATTATCATATGAATTCCCCCCTAGCATTTAGATAAGATATGTACAAAATTTATGATGCTATTTACATAAATTTTATAACAAAGTATGACTATATGCAACAATATTCTGAAAATTCGAAATATTATTCAATATAAGGGAAGAAACTGAAAGTATGGTACATATTGTAACAGAAAAAATGGGAAAAATAAAATAATAAGTCGAATACTAATTTTTAAGTATGACTTATTATTTTTATAAGATATTAAATTCCTTTAGGGGTATTATTAAGTAGACCTCTTTCAGATAAAATATCATAAATAGTTTGAGAAGTAGTATCATCTAATGTATAGCCAAGTAATTTAACTATCTTATCTAATTTTTCTTCAGAAGTAGTTTCTATTTCTAAATATGGAAAAGGACAAAAGGTTTTATCATTTATGTCTATTTCTATAAGACAATCATTTAATTTATAGCTTTCACGATACTTTTTATTAGATTCCTTTAAAATTAACCCAAGAGCTTTAAAAATTCCTTCTCCAGCTTCTTTGTTATCAATTATTGTTTCATTTTCTTCCATTACTTTAAATCTTTCTTGAGAAAGCATCTTTTTAGTAGTCATGTAATAAACCACATTATTATTAAGTAAATCATTTACTGTTCTTATACGGGCATAGCCTTTTTGAGATAGGAGTCTTCCGTCCTCAAAATCATATATATCATTAACTTGATCTTCCATTTTAACTTTTTCAGCACCATTTGCTAATAAAATAGTTCGTACATTGTCAACATCAATATCCACAATTCTAGTTTCTAATTCTTGCATAAAAATAATCTCCTTTTAAATCAATATAATATTATAATATATCAAATTAAAACGTGATTCCAGTTTAAGTGTTATAAATAATCATGAAATTGTTAGAATTATACTATTTGTAAACTTTATTATTATATTGGAAATTATAATAATAAAATTTCAAGAAATCATTTAAGTGAAAAATTTTTATCATATTATTTATTAAAATAATAATTGAATTAAAAAAGTTGGCATATTAATAATAAAAATGTAATATTATGCTATGATAATGTGGGAATCTAGAATATAATATAGGTAATGGTATGAGGAAAATTTTAAGTTATATTAATTTAAGAAAAATATTAAATTAAAGAGATTTAGAGTAAATGGGGGTAAGAGTATGGAGTTTTTATTTAAACCAGCAATATTACTAATGAATAGGCTTAAATTTCTAAAGAAATTTGGATTGATATTTATTATTTCATTGTTGCCAATGTCACTGATATTAATAAACTTAGTAATTCAAATAAATAACAAAATAGAAGTTAATAATAACCAAATGATAGGCCTTAACTACAACTCTGCTATAAGATCATTAGTACAGCATGCACAACAGCATAGGGGTTTATCATCTACTTATCTTTCAGGAAACATATCTGTTAAAGATCAAATACTTGCTAAACAAGGTGAAATACAAAAGGATATAGAAAGTGTAGATTCTCTTGATAATAAATATGGAACATTACTTAAGACAAGTTCAAAATGGAATGATATTAAAAATCAGTATATTGAACTTGAAAAAAATATTTTTAATTTATCTGTGAATGATGCCATTTCCAAGCAAACTCAGCTTATAGGAAAAATGTTAGACTTGAATTCTGATGTAGCAGATACTTCATATTTAATTTTAGAACAAGAGTCCTATAAGTATTATCTTGCTGATAATATAGTTTATAAGCTTCCAAGAACTACAGAATATATGGGACAAGCACGGGCATTGGGATCTTCTGTTGCAGCAAAAAAAAGTGCGACTAAAGACGAAAGATTTAGATTGCTTTATTTATCACAAACAATGTCCATAGCGCTAGGAGATTCACAAAGGGGAATGAATATAATATATGATAATTACCCAGAAGGAAAGAAAATTCTTGATGAAACATATGTTAAAGCTTCTAACTCATCTAAGAAACTTGTAGATACAATAAATGCAGAACTTATTAATTCAGAAGAAATTAATATTAAGTCAGAAGATTATTATAAGTCTGCTACGAATAGTATAGACGATGTATATAGTTTATTAAATTCTGTATCAAACACATATGCTGAAATAAATCAGAAAGATGGGAAAAATTTAAGTTTCCAAAGAAATATTTTAGCTTCAGTTGCAATAATTGCAACAATATTGATAGCATATTTATTTATAGGTTTTTACCTAGCTGTGAAAGGGACTATTACAGTCATACAGAAATCTTCATCTATTGTTGCAGAAGGAGATTTATCTAAATATATAGAACATGATGTAAAGGATGAAACAAAATTAATAATAGATTCATTAAATAAAATTATTGAAGCTTTTTCAAACATAATTCATAATACTAAAAAGGTTTCAAACGATGTAGTTTCTGCTTCTACGAGTTTAAATGAAATTACTGAGCAGACTACAGAAGCAATAAACCAAACTGCAGATGCTATTCAAGATATTGCAGCTGGTGCTGATGTGCAGCTTAAAGATACAAAGGATGCAGCTATAACTATAGATGAAATGGCTTCGAGGATTCAAGGAATTGCTAAAAGTAGTTTAGAGGTATCAAAATCCTCAAATGAAATGGAATTGGCTGCTGAAAATGGAAGTAGTATGATTAATGGTGCTATTACTAAAATGAATAGTATAAATTCGCATGTTGAAGAATCTAGCAGCATTATTAATAATTTAGGTGAGAGATCTCAAAGTATAGGCGAAATT
Source organism: Clostridium sp. C2-6-12 (assembly GCF_009928485.1). Taxonomy (GTDB): domain Bacteria; phylum Bacillota; class Clostridia; order Clostridiales; family Clostridiaceae; genus Clostridium. The sequence goes on from NZ_JAABNP010000033.1 coordinate 30,197, forward strand.
ATTAATACTATAACAGAAATTGCATCACAAACAAATTTATTAGCACTAAATGCAGCAATTGAAGCTGCTAGAGCAGGAGAACAAGGAAAAGGATTTGCAGTAGTTGCAGACGAGGTAAGGAAATTAGCTGAAATATCATCTTTATCTGCAAATCAAATTTCTGAGTTAATTAAATCAATGCAAGAAGATACCTCTAAATCTGTAAATCAAATGAATAAGGTCATGGTTGAAGTTAGAGATGGTGTTAATGCAGTTGAAGAAGCAGGCAGAGCTTTTGAGAAAATTTTGGATTCAACAAAAGGTGTAGTTAATCAAATTAAAGAAATTTCAGTAGTTTCAAAAGAAATAGCTGAAAGTTCAGAGGAGGCAACAGCTTCATTACTTAAGGTAAGTAATGTTGCAGATAAAGTTTCTACTAATACACAAAGTGTTGCAGCAGCATCAGAAGAACAATTAGCTTCTATGGAAGAGGTTGTATCTGCTACAGAAGATTTAAATTCAAAAGCAAAAGAATTACAAGAGATGATTGACAAGTTTAAGGTATAACTAGTGGTAAAATAAAAGTGATAAGTTTATAAAAGAAAACAAGCCAGTATTCTTATTGAATAATGACTTGTTTTTTATTAATCTCTATCAATTGTAGCAGTTCTAAATCTTTCTATATGCATTGCTAAATAGGCTATTTCATCAGCAGTAACATCTTTTTCTAATCGCTGAGTTAATATATCTTCTATGCCTTTAGCTATGATGTAAGAGGATTTATATTTAGATTTTATTTCTTTAATAAAGTCATTTTTTATAGAAATTCCATCATGAATTCTCTTTATTGCAAATTTTAAATGAGTTAAAAATCTAGCATAATCCAAAGAGGTTTTATCTATTTTTAATTGTAAGTGCTTTTCTACATATTCAACTATTAAGTTTATTATGGCTGTATTTTTAAATGTATTAGATGATTGACCAGAGCGTCTTGCAGAATGGATATGTAGAGCTATAAAGCCAATTTCACCAATGGGAAAGTCTATATTTTGTTCTTTTTCTAAAATTGCTGCTACTTTTTCTGCTAGATTATATTCTGTTTGATATAATGCTTTAATTTCCATAAGAAAAGGATTTTCGATTTCTTCTTTATTAGAAAGTCTTTTTACTGCAAAGTTTAAATGGTCTACTAATGCAATGTGTATTCGCTCATCTAAATCCTCTTTTAATTCATCAGCTATAAAAGATATCATTTTTTCGCATAAAATTAAAAATTCTTCATCAACATTTTCAATTACCTGCTTAAAATTTCTTAAATTATCTTCATTTTCAATAACAAATACCTTTTCAACCTCAGTGCCTTTTTGTATTATATCACCAGGTTTTTTACCAAACCCAATTCCTTTAGCAAAAAGTATTCGCTCACATCCGTTCATTTCTACTGAAACTATATTGTTATTATAAGTTTTTAATACTGTTGCTGAATCAAGAATTATACTCATATTTTCACCCTTTTATCATTTAATAAAAATTGTGGTATACATAAATAGTATTTGTTTAATTTATGTATACTATTATAATAAATAATTAATGCATAAGAAATTATTTATTATTAACTAAAAATAGTATCATGTAAATATTATATAATCATATAATATTTTTGAATAGTAAATTTATTTTTATATGCTAAAGGTTACTATATCATCTTTTCCAGCAGTAACATTAATACCAACATTTGCTTTTAGTTCTTTTACATTATCCATGTTGGTAACTAAAACAGGGGTTATTAGAGAAAAACCCTTGCTTAAAATAAAATCTCTATTTATTTTTATTATTGGAGTTCCTGCTTTAATTGTAGCTCCAGCTTGAGCAAGCAGTTCAAAGCCTTCTCCATTTAAAGATACAGTATCAATTCCAATATGAACAAGTATTTCTGCACCATTAGAAAGTGTCATTGCAAATGCATGCAATGTTTTAAATACCAATGATAATTCTCCATCAGCAGGTGCAACTATTATATCGCCAGTAGGATTTATAGCAATTCCATCACCAGCAAATTTTTGTGAAAATACTTGATCAGGCACAGATGATAAGTCAATGGTATTACCAGTTATAGGAGCGATTAATTTCACTTCTTTGTTTGAGTTCTTTTTAAATAAATTAAACATACGCATATTCCTGATTATTCAGGAATGTTCACTTCCTTTCAGAATATTATTTTCGATAAAAAAAAGGCATAAGCATCCTTGAAGTAAGGTAAACTTATGCCTGATTAAACAGTGACACATTTATTATATTGTCATTATAATATCTGAAATAATTTGTGTCAAGAAATAAAAAAAATATCGATTTTTGAAAAAAAGGTATTGCTTATTAAAAAAAATTGTAGTAGTATGAAGTTGAAACAAGAAAGAAATTTAATATGTAGCGTGTAACCGATTAAATTCGAGCAAGAGCTGAAAAGGATAATTAATAATTTATCTTTTTCAGCTTTTTTTATTTCTAATTAGCAATTCATTACATATTTCATTTACTTGTATTTTGAGGATCTAATAATCCTTTAAAATAAATTTTTATTAACATGAAAGGGGAATTTTATATTATGATGAAGTATTTACAAAGACTGGGGAAATCTTTAATGCTTCCAGTAGCAGCGCTACCTGTTGCAAGTATTTTAATGGGAATCGGATACTGGATTGACCCAACTGGATGGGGAGCAAATAACGTTATATCTGCTTTCTTATTAAAAGCGGGTGGTTCATTAATCGATAACATGCCAATTTTATTTGCTATTGGTGTTGGCGTTGGAATGTCTGATGACAATGATGGAACAGCAGCTCTAGCAGGATTAGTTTCATGGCTTATGATTACCACTTTATTATCACCAGGTGCTGTAGCGATGTTTAAAGGTATTGATGTTAAGGAAGTACCAGCAGCTTTTGGTAAGATTCAAACTCAATTTATAGGAATATTATCCGGTTTAATTGGAGCAGCTTGTTACAATAGGTTTAAGGGAGTTAAATTACCAGATGCGTTAGGATTCTTTAGTGGTAAAAGATGTGTAGCTATAGTGACAGCGTTTACATCAATTTTTGCAGCAATTATATTATTCTTTATTTGGCCTGTTATTTATGGTGCTTTAGTTGCTTTTGGTAAATCTATCGTTTCAACAGGTGCAATTGGTTCAGGAATTTATGCATTCCTAAATAGATTATTAATTCCTTTTGGTTTACACCATGCACTTAACTCAGTATTCTGGTTCGATGTAGCTGGAATCAATGACCTTGGTAACTTCTGGTCAGGTAAAGGAACTCAAGGGGTAACTGGTATGTATATGACCGGATTCTTCCCAGTAATGATGTTTGGATTACCAGCAGGTGCTTTAGCTATGTATCATACAGCTAAAGATAAGAGAAAGAAAGCAGTATATGGATTATTATTAGCAGCAGCAATATCTTCTTTCTTTACAGGTGTTACAGAACCATTAGAATTTGCATTTATGTTTTTAGCTCCAGCTTTATATTTAATTCACGCTGGATTAACAGGAATTTCTGCTATTGTATGTACATTACTACCAGTAAGATCTGGATTTAATTTCAGTGCAGGTTTTGTAGATTGGTTCTTAAGCTTTAAAGCACCAATGGCACAAAATCCACTTATGATAATTCCAATTGGGTTAGTATTTGCAGTAATTTATTATGTAGTATTCCGTCTTGCAATTACAAAATTAAACTTAAAGACTCCAGGTAGAGAAGATGATGAAAGTGAAGAAATGAATATATCACTTTCAGATAACGATTATACAAAAATAGCTTCGATAATTTTAGAAGGCGTTGGAGGAAAAGGAAACATAGTATCAGTTGATAATTGTGTTACTAGATTACGTTTAGAAATTAAAGATCAAGCTGTAGTTGATGAAAAAATCATCAAATCTGCAGGAGTGTCAGGAGTTATAAGACCAGGAAAAACAAGTTTACAAGTTATAGTTGGAACTCAGGTACAATTTGTGGCTGATGAATTTAAGAAATTAGTAAAATAAAAAATGTTCAACTATCATTAAAGACTATAACATTAATTAACAAAGCATGGTAACATGGATAATTTATAGAATTAACTGAAAATAATGAATTAATATCATAATCTCAAGATATAAATGTGATAACCTTGATAAGTAATTAGTAGTAAGCTAATAAAACTTATTGAGGTTATCTGCATTATAATAAACCAATAATTTACATAACCATTTACAAAATATAAAATATAATATATGTTTATGTAATATGTACTTTAATTGGAAATCGAAGATTAAATTTTTAGAGAACTTCTTAAAGATAATTATGAGAAATATAACTAGTAACATATTTGCTAGGACTAAAGGTGTTTGAGGAAATTTAGTTTTTATAAATTAGGGAGGCGATATTTTATGGATGGCTTAACTAGAGAAGAGGAAGTTATAAAATGTTTAATGGAACTTGAAAAACAAAAGCAAAGAGGAATAACAGCTATTGAATTGAGTTCATATATGGATTTAGATCGTGCTAATGTAAGTAGATATTTAAACAAATTATACAAGGAAAAAAGAATAAATAAAAAAGAGGGAAGACCAGTTTTATATAGCGGCCTTACAATGGAAGAAGTAAAAACATTCGAAGAAGACATGTCAGAGAAAGAAAATAAATCAAATAAGACAGTGAAAAAAACTGATAGTTTAGAACTTCTTGTTGGAGCAAAGCAATCACTTAAACTGCCAATACAGCAGGCAAAAGCTGCAATATTATATCCTCCTAGAGGGCTTCATACCCTCATATTAGGGGAAACTGGAGTTGGAAAATCTTTATTTGCTGAAGTTATGTATTATTTTGCTAAGGAATCTAAAATGATAGCTGAAGATGCACCTTTTGTAAGATTTAATTGTGCTGACTATGCTGATAATCCTCAATTGGTGGTAGCACAGATATTTGGCGTAAAAAAAGGAGCTTTTACAGGAGCTGATAGTGATAAAGAAGGTTTATTAAAGAAGGCTGATGGAGGAATATTTTTCTTAGATGAAGTTCATAGATTATCTCCACAAGGACAGGAAATGTTATTTACCTTTATTGATAAAGGTTATTTTAGAATACTAGGAGATACAGAGAAAAAAATAAAAGCTGAAGTTCAAATTATAGCAGCAACAACTGAACAACCTCAATCATTTCTTTTGAAAACATTTACTAGAAGAATTCCTATGACAATAATTTTGCCGCCACTTAGAGAAAGAAAACTAGAAGAAAGATATTATTTGCTAAATGATTTTATAGTAGCTGAATCAGTTAGACTTGGTAAAAGCATATATGTAAGCAAAAATGCAATTATATCTTTTCTGCTATACGATTGCCAGAGTAATATAGGACAGTTAAAGAGTGACATTCAGCTTTCCTGTGCAAAGGCATTTCTGAATTATAAAATAAATAAAAATAATTATATTCTTGTAGATCAAAATGATCTACAACCTAGAGTTCAAAAGGGAATAATGAAGATTCAGGATTATAGAAAAGAAATAGATTTTTTATCAAAAAACATGACTGATATTTTAAGATTTTCAAGTGAAGATAATAACATAAGAAATTTTGATTTAGAAATTGTACAGGCAGAAAATTCAGAGGATAATAGTTTTTATTCAATTATAGAAAAGAAAATGGAAGACTTAAAAACTCAGGGAATGGATGAGGAAAAAATAAATGATATTTTAAATATTGATTTAGAAAAATATTTTAAGAAATATATTAATACTATAGATACAAATATTAAAAAAGATGAAATTGCTAAAGTTGTTGATTTAAGAGTAATAACTGTTGTTGAAAAAATGTTAGATATGGCAACAGAAAAATTGAACAGGCAGTTTGATCAAAAAGTTTATTTTGGTTTGTCACTTCATTTACAAGGGAGTATTGAGAGAATAGCGTCAGGAAAGAAAATATATCATCCTAAGCTTAACGTTGTAAGAGTTCAATATAGGGAAGAATTTATTGTTGCAATGGAAATTGTTAAAATTATTGAAAAAGAGTTTAATTTAGATGTTCCATTAGATGAAATTGGATATATTACTATGTTTTTATCTACTTGTCATGTTGACATAAATGAAGAGACGGAAGAAAAAGTCAGTGTGTTAGTTATGATGCATGGAAGAAGTACTGCTAGCAGCATGGTAGAAGTAGCTAATTCTTTGATTGGAGAAGAATATGTTCATTCACTTGATATGCCATTAGACATGAAAGCGGAAGCTATGTTTGAAAAAGCTAAAGAAAAAATTAATGAAATTCATAGTGGAAAAGGTGTATTAATATTAGTTGATATGGGTTCTTTAATTAATTTTGGAAATATTATTAGCAATGAGCTAGGTATAAAAACAAAAACAATAGATATGGTTACTACCTTGACTGTTATTGAAGCTGGAAGGAAAGCACTAAATGGAAGATCCTTAGAAGCGATATACAGCTCATGTCAGGAAATAGGACGAGCATCTATACAAATGCCTAAGGAAGATTACAAATATGATAAGGAACTTGTAATAATTACCACCTGCTTTACAGGTGAAGGTGCAGCAGAACGAATAAAAGCGAGAATAAGCTGCAGTTTAGCAAATTCAGAAAAAGTAAATATTATACCTCTTGATATTTTAGATAAGGAAGATTTCTTAAAAAAGGTTAGTGAATTAAAAGAAAAATTTACAATATTAGCAGTTGTAGGAACAGTTAATATACTTATTGAAGGAGTGCCATTTATATCAGCCCAAGATATATTTTTAGAAAAGGGAATTGAATATTTAGAGGAATTGCTTGATATTGAACATGACTTTCTAAAGGTAAGAAAAGCATTGATAACTGAGATAACTCAGTTTGACTGCAGAAAGTTAGTTGCAGATATTAGATATATGATAAAGCAAATAGAGGAAAGCTTAAAGATAAAGATTCATCATGATGCACAAATAGGAATTCTAATACATGTAAGTTTTCTTATAGATAAGTTAAAACATAATGGTAATGAAATAATATTTAAAAATTTAAATGATTATAGATATGAGCATAATAAAGAATTTATTTTAGTTAAAAAGAGTCTAAGGGCACTAGAGCAGACCTATGAAGTTAATATTGGAGAAGATGAATTAGCATATATAGTAAGAATGATTGTAGAAAATATAGTTACTGTGTAACACAAAAAAATAGTGTGTAATTTAGTATTGCACACTATTTTTTTAAAATTACACTCTAATAAGGAGCTCGAAAGCAGCAAAAGAGCCATTTTAGAAATATAACTTACACAGAAAAGTTGGCATGCTAATTGCTCTATATAAAGGTGTAAGAAAAAATAAATAATTAGGTAGATTAAAGGAGGAATTAAATATGAAGAATATTTTGCTAGTTTGTTGTGCAGGAATGTCTACAAGTTTATTAGTTTCGAAGATGCAGGAAGCAGCTCATGGAAAAGGGATTGCTTGTAAAATACAAGCTGTAGGTGAAGCTGAAGTTATGGAATATATAGATAATACAGACGTTTTATTGTTAGGACCACAAGTAAGATTTTTATTATCAAAGTTCAAAGTTGACTTAGCTGATAAAAATGTACCAATAGAAGTAATCAACACTCTTCATTATGGAACAATGAATGGAGAAAAAGTTTTAGAAAGAGCCTTGGAACTCGCAGAAACCAAGTAATTAGGGAGTGAAGCATAATGGAAGAAATTATAATGAATCTCATAGTGCACAGTGGAGAAGTTAGAAGCTATTCAATGGAAGCAATTCAATGTGCTAAAAGTGGTAATGTACCTAAAGCAAAAGAATTAATACAAATTGCAGATAAAGAGTTGTCTCAGGCCCATAATGTACAAACATCACTAATACAAAATGAAGCAAATGGAGAAAAAACAGAAATATCATTACTAATGGTACATGCTCAAGATCATTTAATGACAAGTATGACCTTAAAGTCTCTTGCAGTTGAGATAATAGATATTCATGAAGAACTTCACAGAAGTAAGCATTAATATTTGTTTCTAGGAAAATAATGAATGGTGGTATTAGTATGAAATATGTTATAGGTCTTGATGGCGGTGGAACAAAAACAGAAGCAAGTGCTTATGATTCAACTGGAAAAGTTATAGAAACATCCACAAAAGGTTTTGCAAATTTATTGAACAATGAAGAAATAGCTTTAAATAACATAGTAAGTTCTATAAAAGAAATAACTGATAAATTCGGAACTGAAGAGCTTAATGGTGTTTATTTAGGTATTGCAGGATCAGAAGTTGGTGAAAATTCAAAAATAATTTCAGCTGCCATAAAAAGAGAATTGAAAATCGATTGTGTTGTTATGAATGATGCAGAAATAGCATTAAAGGCTATGTTAAAAGGAAAAGATGGAATATTAACTATAGCTGGTACAGGTTCCGTTGCTTTTGGAATTAAAGATAATGTTAGTGCAAGATGCGGAGGCTGGGGAAATCTATTAGGAGATGAAGGCAGTGGATATAAGATTTCAATAGAGGCTATAAAGAGAATGATATATGAAGAAGAAAATTCTATTGAAAAGTCAGAGTTAACTAAAAAGATTATGAAATACCTGGAGATTAATTATGTAGATGAAGTAACAAAGTTTGTCTATTCATCAACTAAGGATGAGATAGCAGCTTTAACTCCAATAGTTGCAAGACTTGGGGAAGCTGGTGATAAAATAGCAGCTGAAATATTGATTAATGAAGGAAGAGAACTTGCGAGGACTGTTGAAAATGTATACAAGAAACTTGGATTCAATAAATGCTCAATAGCGTTAGTTGGTGGAGTTATTAGAAAAGCTAAAGTGCTTAGAAATTCTTTTGAGGATTATTTAAGAGAAAACATAGTAATTGAAGAAATTGTTGATGAAGAAATTTCTCCAACAATGGGAGCTTATTATATAAGCAAAATGAAAGAGGAAATATAGAAAATTAATTGCGTTTGTATATAAAATATCGGAGGTGAAGTAATGAAAAGATTAGGAATTTCAGTATATCCAAATGAAAATAATATAAAAGAAACTGTTGAATATATACATTTAGCAGGAAAATATGGATTTAAAAGAATATTTACATGCCTGATTTCAGCTGCTGACAGAGCCATAGAAGATATAATTAAGGAATTTAAGATAATTTTAGCAGCTGCAAAAGAGGAAAATATGGAGGTTGTTGCAGATTTAGATTCAACAGTATTTACTAAATTAAATGCATCTATATATAATTTGAAAATATTTAAGGACATGGGCTTAGACGGAATAAGACTTGATATGGGATTTAGCGGTCAAGAAGAAGCTCTTATGAGTTTTAATGAATATGGACTTAAAATAGAGCTGAACATGAGTACTGGAAATAAATATGTTGATAATATTCTCTCATATAAAGCTAACATGAATAATTTATATGGCTGTCACAATTTTTACCCACATAAATATACTGGTCTTTCTTTAGAGCATTTTATTAAATGTTCAAAACAATTTAAAGAACTTGGATTAAATACAGCAGCATTTATCAATTCACCTAGTGCAGAACATGGACCATGGCCAGTATCAGAAGGTTTATGTACATTAGAAAGCCATAGAGACTTACCAATTGAGGTTCAAGCTAAACATTTTTTAGCAACAGGCCTAATTGATGATGTTATAGTAGCTAATGCATTTGCATCAGAAAAAGAACTGAAAATGTTAAGTGAATTGAATAAAGAAAAGTTAGTATTTAAAGTGAAATTTAATGAAAGTGCCACTGAATTAGATAAGAAAATAGTACTTGAGGAATTTCACTTTAATAGAGGCGATGTTTCAGAGTATATGTTGAGATCTACACAAAGCAGAGTTAAATATAAAGGTGAAAGTTTTCCGTCAGTTAATACTCCAGATATAAAACGTGGTGATATATTAATAGATTCAGATTTATATACCAGATATGCAGGTGAACTTCAAGTTGCTTTAAAAGACATGAAGAATACAGGGAAAACTAATGTAATAGGTAAGATATCAGAGGAAGAAAGATTTTTATTAGATTATATTGAACCTTGGATGAGTTTTGGTTTTGAAGAAATTTAAAGGGATATTATCTAATCTTTGAAGGTAAAAAACAATTAAAGAATAGATAAATCAAATTCATTTAAATTATGCTATTTACCTTCAAATATGTTTTGTATTTTTGTAGCTATTAATATTTTAGCATATTGAAGGCAAATATATATGTCCTAACTTAAAAAGTTAGAAAAATATTGTTTGTAATAATTATACAAGCAATAAAAGAAGTTGATAAGGAGGAAATAGTTTATGAACAAATTTTTTCAATGGATGGAAGAACACTTCGTACCAGTGGCTGGTAAAATTGGAGGTCAAAGACACTTGGTAGCTATTCGTGATGGGTTTGCTACAATTACGCCTATAATTATGGCTGGTGCATTTGCAGTACTATTTAATAATCTAGGATTTGAATGGTACCAAAACTTGCTAAATTCGTTATTACCAGTTGGATGGAAATCCTGGGGAGGTAACATCTGGAGTGGTTCCTTTGCAATAATGTCAGTATTAATTGTATTTACAGTATCATATCATTTAGCTAGATCATATAACAAAGATGGTTTGGCAGCAGGAGTGGTAGGTGTAGCAGCCTCAATGATTTTATATGCAACTACACCAGATGGTGCATTACCATATTCATTTTTAGGAGCACAAGGACTATTTATTGCATTAATAGTAGCTTTAGTATCTACAGAATTATTTGTTAAATTAATAGGGAATCCAAGATTAGTAATAAAAATGCCTAATGGTGTACCACCAGCAGTTACTAAATCTTTTGCAGCATTAATTCCATCAATTATAATTTTAGCAATAGCAGCAGGTGTTAAGCAATTATTTATAACTATCAGTATAACAGATATGCATCAAGCATTATTCTTTACAATTCAAAAACCATTACAAGGACTTGTAGGAAGTTTAGGAGGAGTATTGATAATAATTTTCGTATCTCAAGTACTATGGTTCTTTGGATTACATGGATCAAATATACTTGCACCAATTATTAATGCATTATTACTTCCACTACTTTTAGCAAATACAGAAGCAATTAAAAGTGGATTACAACCAGAAAATATCTTAAACAGTCAATTCTTAGATTCATATGTAAATATGGGGGGATCAGGTGCAACGATAGGTTTACTTATAGCAATATATATATTAGGTAAAAAATCAGGAGCTCAACAAAAAACAATTGCTAATTTAGGAATAGCACCAGGATGTTTTAATATAAATGAGCCAGTAATATTTGGTATGCCATTAGTATTAAATCCAATGTACTTCATTCCATTTATATTAGCACCAATGTTATCAGCAATTATAGCATATGTTTTAACTTATATAGGATTTGTTCCTAAGGTATCAATAATGGCAACTTGGACAACCCCTCCAATTTTAGGCGCATTAATTTCTACTAATTCAGTTATGGGTGCAGTTACTGCATTAATTTGTTTGACAGTAAGTGTATTATTGTATCTTCCTTTTGTATATATGGCAGGAAGACAAGAAGTAGCAGAAGAAAAAGCAGCTTTAGATGAAAATTTACAAGCTAAAGGATGCTAGAAAGTTAATTATAAATATATGTTTTGAAAATTATTTCTTATTTGTGCTAAAAGTTAAACTTATAAACTGCATTGTATTAAAGGTTTTACAAGTCACAGTAGAAAAAATTATTATAGTATTTTAGATGGAGGATCTAAATTATGAAAAATAAGAAAATAAAAATAGTTACAATTGGAGGTGGGTCAAGCTATACTCCAGAACTAATTGAAGGATTTATAAAACGTAGTAGAGAACTGCCTATTAAAGAAATATGGCTTGTAGATGTTGAAGAAGGTAATGAAAAATTAGAAATTGTAGGTGCTATGGCTCAAAGAATGGTTAAAGCTGCAGGTTTGGATTGGGAAGTTAATTTGACTTTGGATAGAAAAGAGGCTTTAAAAGATGCTGATTTTGTTACAACTCAATTTAGAGTGGGATTGTTAGATGCGAGAATAAAAGATGAAAGAATTCCATTAAGTCAAAGTTTGATTGGACAAGAAACAAATGGAGCAGGTGGAATGTTTAAAGCTTTTAGGACAATTCCTGTAATATTAGACATAATAGAAGACATGAAATTATTGTGTCCTAATGCATGGCTTATAAATTTTACTAATCCAGCAGGGATGATAACAGAAGCAGCAATAAAATATGGTGGATGGAATAAAACTATTGGATTATGTAATGTACCTATTAACTGTATGAAACAAGACAGTAAGGCTTTAGAAATTCCAGAAGAAGATTTATTTTTTAAATTTGCTGGCTTAAATCATTTTAATTACCATAGAGTTTGGGACAATGAAGGAAATGAAAGAACAGCAGAGTTAATTGAATTATTATATAATCCACAAAATGCAGATTTAAATAATGAAGCTGTAGTAGCTAATATTAAGGATTCAAAATTTATATATGAACAAATAAAAGATTTAGAATTATTACCTTGTCCATATCATAATTACTATTATGCAACAGATGATATGTTAAAAGAAGAGTTAGAAAGCTTTAAAACAGGTTCAACAAGAGCAGAAGTTGTAAAGCGAACTGAAGCAGAATTATTTGAATTATATAAGGATCCTAAATTAGATTATAAGCCAGAACAATTAACAAAACGTGGAGGGGCTTACTATAGCGATGCTGCTTGTGAAGTTATATGCTCCATATATAATGATAAAAAAACAACTATGGTAGTTTGTACACTTAATAATGGTGCAGTTCCTGACCTTCCATATGATTCAGTTGCAGAAGTTTCAAGTATAATAACAGCACATGGACCAGAACCAATAAATTTTGGAAAGTTAAATTTAGCAGCAAAAGGAATGCTTCAGTTAATGAAGTCAATGGAACAAATAACAATATCTGCAGCTATTAGTGGAAGCTATGAGGAAGCAATTCAAGCTTTCACAATAAATCCATTAGTTCCAAGTGGAAAAGTAGCTAAAGAAGTATTAGATGAATTGTTATTAGCTCATAAAAAATATCTACCACAATTTACAGAGGCAATAAACAAATTAAAAAATTAAGAATTAAGTTAATTTATATAAATTAATCCCTTAAAATTTATATAAATACTAAAGATAATAAAACTCACAACCTTATAATCAAAAAGAAATATAAGATAACCTCAATAAGTAAAGTGATACATGAATCTTAAAATACTTATTGAGGTTATTAAATTTTTATAAACGTAATTTATTTACTAAACTACGCGAATTTATTAAATTTTTTTTATTTTCGTCTAATTCATCTGTAATCATACCCAAATATAATAAATCAGTTAGAATTAAAGATGCATTTCTTGAGGAAACTGCACCAAGTCTTAAATCATTCTCTTGAGATGGAACATATAAAATCAAATCTGAGAACTTTAATAATGGGCTTTTTATAAATTGGGTTATTGAAATAGTAGTTGCTCCTTTGGTTTTAGCATGCTCCATTGCTACATTTATTTCTTTTGTATTTCCACTATAGCTGACTGCAAGGGCAACATCATCCTTAGTAATATAACTGGTTGCAGCTAACTGCATATGAAAGTCGTTATAAAAAACAACGTTATATCCAACTCTAGATAATTTTTGGGCTAAATCATAACAACAAATACCAGAACTACTTATTCCAAATAAGTAAATACGTTTAGCTTTTTTCATAGCTTGTACTGCATCATTTAAGGTTTCTATTCTTAAAAGTTTGTAGGTCTGTTCAACTGTTGAAGTATCTGATACCAGTGATTTTTTTACTATTGTTTTTAAGGAATCTTTTTCACAAATTTTTTCGGAAAATAAAGGGATTTCTTCAGTATTATCTTTGGCAAGATCAAGCTTTAATTCAGCAAATCCATTGTAGCCAAGTTTTTTTGAAAATCTGATAACAGCAGCAGGAGAAGTATTGGTTTTTTCAGCAATATCCTGAATAGAATCATATATTATGCCATTAAAATGTTCTATTATATATTGGGAAAGTTTTTCTTCTGTTTTTGTTAAATTTTCGCAGGATTTGATTTTATATAAACAACTCATTATAAAACCTCACTTTTAGTAAAATAGCATATAGTAAAAACTATTTAAAATATAAATACTATTTAAGTTATTAAAGAAATAATATGTATTATACAATAAAATTATTTTATTGTATAAGTATCTGCATAGTTAATATCTATTATACTAAATATAGCTTGTGAATTATATTAAAAATTAACTTTTAATATGCCTGATAGCTTCAGATATATTGCCATTTGATTTATTTAAAATTTCTTCACATATTTCTTTATTTTGGTTTGTTAATATCATGCAAATTGCAAGTTTAACATTATAATTACTTTTTATTAAATATTTCGAAGCCACATCTATTGTGCAATCAGTACTTTCTGCAATAATGTTTTTAGCACGTTCTATTAATTTATCGTTGGTTGGTTGAACGTCAACCATTAAATTGTGATAAACCTTACCATGCTTTATCATTAATGAAGTAGAAATCATATTTAAAATCATTTTTTGAGCGCTTCCGGCTTTCATTCTTGTGCTACCAGTTACAACTTCAGGACCCACTATTGCTTCAATTGACACATCCGCATGTTTACCTATTTCAGAAGAATTTACACACGAAATTGCACCGGTTAATGCACCAACTTCATGTGCATAATCAAGTCCTCCAATAACATAAGGAGTTCTTCCACTGGCAGCTAATCCTATTACTGTATCGTTTTTATTTAACTCTATATTCATTAAATCCTCTTTTGCAAGAGTTAAGGAATCTTCAGCACCTTCTTTGGATTTGATTAGTGCACTATAACCGCCAGCTATTATTCCTTGAAATAAAGATGGATCTACCCCATAAGTAGGAGGACATTCACTGGCATCTAAAACGCCTAATCTTCCACTTGTACCAGCGCCGATGTATATTATACGTCCTCCTGATAACATTTTTTCATATGCTAAATTTATTAGCTTTTCAATAGATGGAATTACTTTTTCTATAGCAAGTGAAATTTTTTTATCCTCATTGTTAATTACAGTAAGTATATCATTTGTATTCATTAAATCTATATTTTTACTATTCGAATTAATTTGTTCTGTATCAAGGATATCTAAATTGATTTTCAAGACAATCACTCCTTTATCTTTGTTAAATATATTATATAAATATTGAAATATAATTTCAATATATTAATCTAAACAATGCAATTATATTTTATGTAATTACATTATGGAGATGCCATTATTAAGTTAATTATATTTAAAGTAAGTAATATAAAAATATAGATTATTATAAATACTAATATTTTTGTAAATGAACCATATAATATATTGATATGTTCTTTAATATAATAAGTTTCAATTAAAGTTAATGAATTAAATTCATATAACTAAAATAAAATTTTAAGTATATTATATTATAAGTGAAATTTTATTGACATATATAAAGGAGAGATTATAATAAAAATATACTAGTAAAAATTAGGAAGGGTTATTATAGTGTGTAAGTCAGGAAATTATAAAAAATTATCATAACGTTTTCTGATTTGATAATTATGATAGCAGAAAGGAGTATTTATGGATTATAAGAGAATTGCTGAAGAAGTTTTGGAGTCTATTGGAGGAAAAGACAATGTTTTTGGAAATGCAACTTGTATGACAAGACTTCGTATTACTGTTAAAGACAAATTAGCAGTAGATTTAGGTAGAATAAAGAAAATAGAAGGCGTATTGGGAATTGTTGAATCCGACACAATACAAATAGTTTTTGGACCTGGAAAGGTAGAGAAAGTTGGCGCAGAATTTTCAGAGTTAACAGGTATCTCTTTAGGTTTTACAGAAGAAGTAAATGCTGAAGAACTTGCTAAAGAAAATAAAGCTGCCAATAAAGCTAAACAAACAAATCCAGTTCAAGTATTTCTAAGAAAAATAGCAAATATTTTTGTACCTTTACTTCCAGGAATAATTGCAGCAGGATTAATAAATGGTATTACAAACGTTATAAATGTTTCAACTCATGGTTCATTAAGTGGACAATGGTGGTATGAATGTATAAGAACAATGGGATGGGCACTCTTTGCTTATTTACCTATTCTTGTAGGTATGAATGCAGCTAAGGAATTTAAAGGATCACCAGCATTAGGTGCAATGGCAGGAGCACTATCGATTGCAAATGCAGCTATGCCGCTTTTATCAAAATTTAAAGATGCACCAGTAATTCTTCCATTGACAGGTACAGTATTTAATCCAGCAGCTGGGGGATTATTAGCAGCCCTTATTAGTGGTATGTTTTTTGCTATTTTAGAACATCAAATTCGTAAATTTATACCCGATATACTTCAAACCTTTTTTACACCATTGTTAACAGTTATTATTGGTGGGATAATTACATTATTAGTACTTCAACCAATAGGGGCAGGCTTAACAGTTGGTATTTTCGGAATTTTAAATTTTATATATGTTAAATTAGGTGTAGTCGGTGGATACATATTATCAGCAGGCTTTTTACCTTTAGTTGCAGTTGGATTGCATCAAGCACTAACTCCAATTCATGCTATGCTAAATGATCCAAATGGAGCTACACAAGGAATAAATTATTTGTTACCTATTCTTATGATGGCAGGTGGAGGACAAGTTGGTGCTGGTCTTGCATTATACTTAAAAACTAAAAACAAAAAATTAAAACAATTAACAAGAGATTCATTACCAGTTGGGATATTAGGTATTGGTGAACCAATGATGTATGCAGTAACCCTTCCACTTGGAAAACCATTTGTAACTGCATGTTTAGGATCTGGAATCGGAGGTATATTAGCATCTATATTCCATTTAGGTACAGTATCTCAAGGAGTATCAGGATTATTTGGACTATTAATAGTTATACCAGGAACACAGCTTTTTTATATTATTTCAATGCTAGGTGCTTATGTAGGTGGATTTATACTAACATACTTCTTTGGTGTTGATGATAAAAGAATTGATGAAGTTTATGGAAAATAAATTATGAAAAGGTGTTTGATATGTATACATTTGGAATATCATTATATCTTGGTACAGGATATGAAAAAAATAAAGAAATAATTGAAAAGTCTAATAAGAACAATGCTAAGTATGCTTTCACTTCACTTCATATACCAGAAGAAAAGGTTAATAATTATGAAGAAGAAGTAAAATCCTTATTGAATCTTTGTAAATTGAATAATTTAAATCTAATAGTTGATGTTGGACCAAGAACACTAGAAAAGCTTGGGTTTAGTAATTTTAAAGAACTTAAACAAACTAGTATAACCCATTTACGTTTAGATTATGGATTTAAAAATCAAGAAATTATTGAATTGTCTAAAGATTTTAACATTGTATTCAATGCATCAACTTTATCAGATAAAGATATAAATGATTTGAAAGCATTAAATGCGGATTTTTCAAGATTTTTAGCATGCCATAACTTTTATCCTAAACCTTTAACTGGATTGTCTTTAAAAAAAGTAAGCAAAATTAATGAAAAATTAAAAAGTTTTGGTATTACTACTATGGCATTTGTAGCAGGAAATAAAGATTTAAGAGGACCTCTTCATATGGGATTACCAACAGTTGAAGAACATAGATGTGGAGATTTATTGTTTAATATGCTTCAGCTAATTAAAGATACTGAAACAGACATTCCAATGATTGGAGACATAGATATTAAAGATGAAACTTGGATTAAATTAAAAGAATTATCAGAGGGATATATTTCTTTACCTGCTACAATAGATGAAAAATATTCATTTGTGAAAAATATAATTCACCATGACAGGCTAGATTCTAGTGATTATGTAATAAGGTCTCAAGAATCACGTGAGTATAGTTCACAAGGTGAAATTATCCAGGCTGAATTATTAAAAGAACGAAATAAAGGCAGTGTTTTCATAGGAAATTTAGATTATCTAAGATATTCAGGTGAACTTGAAATTGCAAGGCAAGATTTAGCGCTAGAACCTAAGGTTAATGTTATAGGTAAAATTAATAACGATGGCATTAAATATTTAGATTATATTACTGAGGGTTTAGGATTCAAATTTATATAGCTTAAAAAAACAATTACTTATGATATAAATAATATTAAAAATGAAGAAATGAAAATAGGCTCATAATCTTAAAATAATATATGTATAACCTCAATAAGTAGATTAGTTAATAAAAATAAAAATACTTAGTGAGGTTATCTTTTTTTTGTATGTATTAAAGTTTATAATAGCTAATGTAACAAATTTAATTTTGGTGGTGAAATATATTGGAATACGTAAATGATATTAACATAAATGAAGCAGTTATCCACATATTAGATAGCAATGGAGAAGAGCCTGTGCTTAATGAGTATAGTCTAGATTTAGATGAGGATATATATAAATTTTTATTTAAGCATATAGAAAAATGTTTTAAAGACGAAGAACTTAAATATGCAAAATTTAATCCAGAGAGGAATATAGTAAAAGAAGTTGTTCAGGATTATTTAAATCAAGTAACCAATGATTTAGTTGATTTATCTAAGGAACTTGCTAGGCAGTTGTTCATAATAATGAAGGGAAATGTGAACATACCATCTGGAGATTTAATAATTGCATCAATAATGACTGATCAAGGACCTATGATAAGTATTTTAAAAATGGATTATGTTAAAAACTTTACTCATGAGATTCAATTTATTGATCAAAAGATTGGAATAGGAATAGTGCCACAAGTAGCAGGGCTACCAGGAAGTGGTCAAAAGATACAAAAAGCAGCTTTCATTAAACTTCTTAAGGAAGAGGATAATTATAATTTAATGATTCTTGATAAACAAAAAGGTGGATCAGAAGAAGAATATGGTGCAAATTACTTTATAAATACATTTTTAGGAGCCAGCATCATTACAAATGAAAGAGATATGACAAAGACCTTTGTAAAAGCAGCAGAAAATTGGACTAGAAAAAATATTACTGAAGATGCAGGAAAAGCAGAGGAAATTAGGACTGCTATTAAAACTAAGTTAAAAGAAGAGGACACAATAAATATAGATTCATTTTCGGAAGAACTTTTCAATGAACACCCACAAGTAAAAGAGGATTTTTCCAATTACATAAAACAGCAAGGGCTAGAAGAAGTTGCTGTAGATAAAACTTGGGTTGATAAAAAATTAAAGAGAGTCAGATTAAATATTGATAAGCAAATTGATTTATATATAAATGAAGATACTTATCATGATTCTAGTAAATTTGAAATTCAAAGAAATGGTGATGGAACAATTAATCTAATAGTAAAGAATGTTATTAATTATATAGAAAAGTAGAGAAAACGAAACTTGTTTCGCATTGAATCACTTTCACATAGTAAAAGTGATGCTCCAAAAGTTCGAGACCCCAAATTTCATATTTGGGGTCTCGAACTTTCACACAGTGCATTTTATATTTGGAAAGCAGAACTTTCCTTAAGGAAAATATATAAACAGAGCTATGCCTAATAAGTAGAGTAAAAGGAATTATGGCTGCAGTAATATGCAGACATAATTCCTTCTGTCTTATAAATAAATTAATGACTAGGATACATTTTAAAGAAAATGCCTCTTGCTATTGGCCCAACTATAAGTAATTGAAGTGGCATAGCACAAATAAAGTTCATTCCTAAAGTTTTAACAAATTGTAATGGAAATTCTGAAGGTGTAGTTCTATGTATTATTGATACAATTAAAGACATACAAAAACACATACCGCAAACCATAAAGAATGATATAAGTAATACTTTCTTAAGCAGCGGGTCATTGTCATTTACTATTTTAGCTACAAGTCCTTTAGCTAATTTACCAACTAAGAACCAATCTAAAATTAATGCTACACAAAAAATAGGTACATATGGTATTAAAATTCCCATAAATAAATTACTAGTAAATCCATTTTGTAAAATACCATTATATAAGTCCATTCCTAAGACCATTAAAGCACAACAAATAAGTGTAAATATAAAATTTTCTTTTTTATTTTTTCCCATGATACATCTCCTTATAAAATAAATTGTCAACTAAGTTTACAATTTATTTTATCATTATGAAAAAGATTTTGTCAACAAAGTTGACAAAGAAAATTGAAATTTCTATAATAAATAATAAGAGAAATAATATGGATAAGAGGGAATCAATATGGACAATTATTTGGAAACTTTAAACTTAATAGATTTAATCAGTGAAAAGCATAAAAAGCTTCGTAAAGAAGTTATGAAATTATGGGCTCAGAAGCATTCAGAATATATATCAGATTCAGAATCACATATGTTAGGAACTATTAATATAAGAGAAATGACAGTAGCTGAAGTTGCAAGAAAAATGAATATCTCAAGACAGGGAGCACATAAGTGTGCAAAAAAATTGATTGATAATGAATATATTATGTTAAAGTCAATTGAAGGAAATAATAGAGATAAATTAATTGTATTAACTGAAAAAGGTGAAGAATATTGCACAGAAATGCTTATATTAAAGAAGCAGTTAGAGGATAATATTATTAAAAAAATGGGTGATGAAAATATTCAATTTGTAAAAGAATTTTTGCGAAAAGATTGGCTAGATTAGATTGAATATATAAAATTTATTAAGATAAATAGAAAAACAAGGAGTGAATGCTCCTTGTTTTCTATTTAAATTTATATTTTAAGATATAAGGAAAGGAATCAGTTTTATTTCATTAATTTAACAAGAACAGCTTTTTGTGCATGTAATCTATTTTCAGATTCATCAAAAATAGAATCAGCATTATCTTCTAAAACTTCAGCTGTAATTTCTTCACCCCTATGTGCTGGAAGGCAGTGAAGTACCATAACATTACTATCAGCTACAGCCATTAATTCCTTGTTTATTTGGAAGTCTTTAAATGCTTTAGTTCTTGCTTCAATTTCTTCCTCATGTCCCATGCTTGCCCAGACATCAGTAATTAATACATCAGCATCTTTAGCTGCCTCAGCAGGAGAGGTAGTTACCGTAAAAGTAACACCTTCTTTTTCTGCAATTTCTTTTGCTCTGTTTAAGTATGCCTCTGAAGCAGTATATTCTTTTGGTGATGCAATAGCAAAGTTCATTCCAACCTTTAAGCAGCCAATCATTAAAGAATTTGCCATATTATTTCCATCACCTATGAAGGCAACTTTTAATCCTTCAAGAATGTTTTTATTTTCTCTTATAGTCATTAAGTCAGCTAATACTTGGCATGGATGTTCTTGATCAGTTAATCCATTTATTATTGGTATTGATGAGTATTTAGCTAATTTTTCAACTTCTTCATGAGAAAAGGTTCTAATCATTATACCTTGCAAAAATCTTGAAAGAGTTCTTGCAGTATCTTCCATTGGTTCTCCACGACCAATTTGTAAATCTCTATCGGTTAGAAACAATGAATTTCCACCTAATTGATACATACCAACTTCAAAAGAAACTCTGGTTCTAGTAGAGGATTTTTCAAATATCATACCTAAGCTTTTCCCTTTTAAGTGAGGATGTTCTATATCATGTTTTTGTTCGTATTTTAATTGATCTGCTAAATTTAAAATTTCTAAAATTTCTTCTTTAGAGAGATCATCCATTTTCAATAAATTTTTTTTCATACATATCCCCCGAACTCAATTAACAGTTTCTTGTTAATTTTTTATGTTTGATAATATTTCTAGGATTATTTTTATTCCTGATTCTAGTTCTTTTTTAGTTATAACAAGAGGTGGAAGAAGTCTTACAACATCTTTTCCAGCTGTTAATACTAATAATCCTTTTTTAATAGCTTCTTTTTGAACTAATGCAGGATCACATTTTACTTTTATTCCAATCATTAAGCCAATTCCACGAACATCTACTACTTGAGGATTATTAGCTTCTTCAATAAGTTCTTTTACATAAGCACCTTTTTTAGCTATTTTCTCAAAAATTTTATCAGTGCAAAGTTCTTTAAGAACTACTAAAGCACCAGCACATGCAACTGGGTTAGCTCCAAAAGTTGAACCATGATCACCAGGTTTAAATACATCTGCTACTTTTGAAGAGCAAAGAATACCTCCAATAGGAAGACCAGCTCCGAGACCTTTTGCTACAGAAACAATATCAGCTTCTACATCAAAATTATTGTAACCAAACATTTTACCAGTTCTAGCTATACCGCATTGAACTTCATCAAAGATAACAAGTATATCTTTTTCATTGCAAATTTTCACTACTTCTTGAACAAAAGCTTTATCTAATGGAATTACTCCGCCTTCACCTTGAATTGCTTCAAGCATTATAGCACAAACATCATTTGTAAGCTTTTCCTTGAAATCTTCAATGTCATTAGCTTTTACATAATTAAAACCTTCAGTAAAAGGGAAGAAGTATTTATGAAATTTCTCTTGTCCAGTAGCTTTTAATGTAGTTATTGTTCTTCCGTGGAAGGATTGCATTAAAGTAAGTACTGTGCTTCTTCCTTCACCATATTTATCATAACTATATTTTCTAGCTAATTTAATTGAACCCTCATTAGCTTCAGCTCCAGAATTAGCAAAAAATACTTTACTCATATTAGATTTTTCAGTTAATTCTTTAGCAAGTTTTACACTTGGTTCAGTGTAAAATATGTTAGAGGCATGAGTAAGAGTTTTTAATTGTTTACTAGTTGCTTTAACCCATTTTTCATGGCCATACCCTAAACTGCTAACCCCAATTCCACTTGTAAAATCCAAATATTTATTTTCATCTGAATCGTATAAATAAACACCTTCGCCATGAGTGATTACTGGTTTTAAGCGACCATAACTATTTACAATATGTTCTTTTGCTTCATTAAAATCATATGACATAAAAACACCCCCAATTAATTCAGTTAGCAGTTAACTGTCAACTGTTTTTAATATATTATTGTTCCGATACCTTCTGGCGAGAATAGTTCTAAAAGAAGTGAATGAGGTACACGTCCATCGAGGATAGTTGCTTTTTCAACACCCATTCTGATTGCTTCAACGCAACAGTCAATCTTCGGAATCATTCCACCTTTGATTATGCCTTCAAGACATAGTTTAGGTATTTGATGTAATCTTAAGGTAGTAATTAGAGTAGAAATATCTTTTGGATCTTTCATAACTCCTGGTACGTCAGTAAGTAGTATTAATCTTTCAGCTTTTAGGGCAGCAGCAATTTTTGCTGCACAAGTATCAGCGTTTATGTTATAGGCTTTATTATCTTCTTCACCTATAGCAACACTACCAACAACAGGTATATATCCTGAATTTATAGTAGTTTTAAGGATTTCAGTATTTACTTTAGTTATTTCGCCTACATAACCTAAGTCAGCATCTGCCTCTATTTTTTTAGCTTTTAAAAGAGAACCATCCATTCCGCATAAGCCGATAGCCTTACCGCCAAACTTCTCAATTAAAGAAACTAAATTTTTATTTACTTTTCCGCCTAAGACCATTTGAACTACTTCAATAGTAATGTCATCAGTATATCTTAAGCCATTAATAAATTCACTTTTGTGATTTAATCTATTTAATAAATCTGAAATATCAGGACCTCCACCATGTACAACAACAGGCTGAATTCCAACACATTTCATTAAGACAATATCATTTATCACTGTTTCACGAAGTTCTTCACTTACCATTGCATTTCCACCATATTTTACTACGATTGTTTTGCCATAGTATTTTTGGATATATGGTAAAGCTTGAACTAATATCTCAGCTCTTTCATTATGATTCAAAATAACACACCCCACTTTTTCAGTTGGCAGTTAACAGTTAACTGTCCTAACTTCTGTAGTCTCCATTTATTTTTACGTATTCATAACTTAGGTCACAGCCCCAAACGTAAGCATCATGATCGCCTAAGAATAAATTCACTTTAATTACAATTTCATTTTCGCTTAGTACCTTCTTCGCAATATCTTCATCGAAAGATAGAGAGCTACCAGCTTCACAAACTTTTATAGAACCAGCAGAGCTTTCAAAAGATACATCTACTTTTTCAGGATCAAAATCAATCTTTGCATATCCTAATGCGCAAAGAATTCTTCCCCAGTTTGCATCACTACCAAACATTGCAGTTTTTACTAAGCTTGAATTAATAACACTCTTTCCTAAAATAACAGCATCTTCTTCAGTTTTTGCTCCTAAAATCTGACACTCTAATAATTTTGTAGCACCTTCACCATCTTTGGCAATGTTTTTAGCCATAATTGTATTTAAGTTAGTAAGAACTTGAACAAAAGTATAGTAGTCATCATTTTTTTCTGTTATAGTAGGATTTTCTGCTAAGCCATTAGCGAGTACTAATATCATATCGTTAGTGCTAGTATCACCATCAACACTAACTCTGTTATAAGTTACAGTAACACTTGATTTTAATGCTTCATCTAAAAGTTCAGGAGCAATGGAAATGTCAGTTGTAAGGAATGAAAGCATTGTTCCCATATTTGGTTCAATCATTCCAGAACCTTTTGCCATTGAGCCTATAGTAACTTTTTTATCTCCTAAATAAAATTCTACAGCTAATTGCTTCTGAAAGGTATCAGTCGTCATAATTGCTAAAGATGCATCGTTAGAGCCATCTTTTGATAACTTTTCTGTAAGCAATGGAATTCCGCTTTTAACAGCATCTATATTTAGAGGAACCCCAATTACCCCTGTAGATGCAACTAAAACATCATCAGTTTTTAAATTTAATGCCTTAGCTTGAAGAGAAGTCATCTTCTTGGCCTTATTTAATCCGTCATCACCATTACAAGTATTTGCATTACCGCTATTAATAATTATTGCTTGTGCTTTTTTGTTAGATAAATGCTCCTTTGTAATATAAATAGGAGCTCCTTTAACCTTATTTTTTGTATACATTCCAGCAGCAGCTGCTGGTACTTCAGAATATATTAAAGCTAAATCCTTTTTTAAGTTACTTTTCTTTAATCCACAGTGTATACCTGAAGCTAGAAAACCGTTAGGAGCTGTGACTCCACCATCTATATATTTTATATTCAAAAACATAACCCCCTTTTTTAATGGACATATAAAATAATTTCATTCTTTATATTAAGATTTGCACTAGAAAGATGGAGCAATTAAGTTCAATCCATCTGTTTCATCAAATCCCAAAATAATATTCATATTTTGAATCGCTTGTCCTGCAGCGCCTTTAATCATATTATCTATAGAACTTACAACGATAATTTGATCTTGTCTATGGTTTAAATGTAACGAAATAAAGCAGTCATTTGTTAATCTTACATTTTTTATAGAAGCAGTTTCCCCAAGTGGTAAGATATTAACAAATGGTTCATCTTTATAAAAATCTACATATAATTTGTGGATTTCTTCAAGATTTACTTTAGCTTTTGGTGCACAATAAATAGTTGAAAGAATACCTCTATTAATTGGAAGTAAGTGAGGAGTAAAAGTTACACTTACTTTATCCTTTGCCATTTTAGACAAGGTTTCTTCAATTTCAGGAGTATGTCTATGAGCTCCAACTTTATATGGTGCAAAAGTTTCATTTTCTTCTGGGAAATGAGTATTTAAAGTTAATCCTCTTCCAGCACCTGTAGTTCCAGACTTTGAATCACAGATAATACCTTCTAATTTTATTAATGAATTTTTTAGTAGCGGCATTAAGCCTAATTCTATAGTTGTTGGATAACAGCCAGGATTAGCAATTAGAGAACATTGCTTAATTTTTTCTCTATTTAATTCTGGAAGTCCATATACACTATTTGAGTGAATTTCTGGTTGTGTAAATTTCTTACCATACCATTCTTCATATTCAGCTTCATTAGATAATCTAAAATCTGCACCCATATCAATACAAATCTTTTTGTTATCAATTGCTTTTTTGGCTATGTCTTCACTTAATCCATGAGGAAGTGCAGTGAAGATTACATCACATTTAGATACAACATCATCTGCGGATTCGCATATTAAACCTGTTTTATTGAAAAAGTTTGTATATACTTTACTAATTTCTTGTCCTTCAAATGAAACTGAACTTAAAGCAGCAACTTCAACTTTAGGATGAGATAATAGTAATCTTAAAAGTTCAGCACCAACATATCCAGTAGCGCCTATTATTCCGACCTTGATCATTTAAAAGTGTCCTCCTTAATGTAGTAATATTTATATTATATAATTTGCTTTTGTAAATCTTTTTATATGTATAGAGTTTTAGTTAACCTATTTCAATTGTCTATAAAATTTCATAAGAGAAACTTTATATTTTAAATTTCATAGACAATTGAAATTTGTCTTAAAGAAGAAACTATACATTTCTTCTTTAAGACTTATAATTATCATATTTCTTTAGATTTATTTATAAAGTATTCTAATGCAGCAATTTGCATCTTAACTGATTCTGTAGAAGGTCCACCAATAACTTTACGTTCTTCTACACAAGTTACTAAATCTATTGCATGATATACATCCTCTTCAAAGATAGGGGAGAAGCCTTTAAGTTCTTCAAGAGTAAGTTCTTCAATCATTATATTTCTCTTAATACATTCAAGAACTATTTCACCAACTACCTCATGAGCATTTCTAAATGCCATTCCTTTTTTAACTAGGTAATCAGCTAGGTCAGTAGCATTAGTGAAGCCAAGGCCAGCACCTTTTCTCATATTATCCTTTTTAACCTTCATAGTTTTTATCATTCCACAGAAAGTTTTAAGTGAAAGGGTAACAGTATCTAATCCATCAAAAAGAGCTTCTTTATCTTCCTGCATATCTTTGTTGTATGCAAGAGGAATTCCTTTCATAACAGTAAGTAAAGTCATAAGGTCTCCGTAAACTCTTCCTGTTTTTCCTCTAACTAATTCTGCAACATCTGGGTTTTTCTTTTGAGGCATTATACTGCTTCCAGTACTATAACCATCATCAAGTTCAATAAAACTAAATTCATTTGTACACCAAAGTATAATTTCTTCTGAAAATCTTGATAGATGCATCATTATCATTGAAAGACAAGAAAGTGTTTCAATAGCATAATCTCTATCAGATACAGAATCTAAACTGTTTAGTGTAACTTTTGAAAAACCAAGGTCACGAGCAACAGCTTCTCTATCTATTGGATATGTAGAAGTTGCAAGAGCTCCAGAGCCTAAAGGCATTTCATCAACTCGCTTGTAGCAATCAGAAAGTCTGCCAAAATCTCTTTTTAGCATTTCAGCGTAAGCTAAAATGTGGTGAGAAAAAGTTATTGGCTGAGCCTTTTGTAAGTGAGTATATCCAGGCATTATAGTATCTATATTTTCCTTTGCTTTTTCTAAAAGAACGTCTTCTAGTGCTATGATATCTTCTTTTAAAGCCACAATTGCCTTTTTTAAATATAATCTTAAATCTAAAGTTACTTGGTCGTTTCTGCTTCTTCCAGTGTGAAGCATTTTTCCATTATCCCCAATATAGTAAGTTAATGTACCTTCAATGAAACTGTGTATATCTTCAGCAGTTTCATCAACTTCAATAACGCCATTTTCCATTCTCTTTAGTATTTCAAGAAGGCCAGAAGTAATTCTCTCGCTAGCTTCCTTTGGAATTATGTTTTGATTTCCAAGCATGGAAGCATGAGCAAGACTTCCTTCAATATCTTCTTTATACATTCTAGAATCAACATTTATAGAAGAGTTAAAATCATTAACTAATTTGTCGGTACCTTTTTTGAATCGTCCGCCCCAAAGCTTCATTATATCTCCTCTTTCTTAATTTTTTCATTCATCTTAGCATTTACAACTGTAGGTAAACCAAACAGATTTATAAATCCAGCTGAATCCTTTTGATCGTATACTCCATCTTCTCCAAAAGTTGCATATTCTTCACTATATAATGAGTAAGGTGAAGTCATACCAGCATTTACAATATTTCCTTTGTATAATTTTAATTTGATTTCTCCTGTAACTGTTTCTTGAGTCTTTTTAACAAATTCATATAATGCTTCTCTAAGTGGAGTAAACCATTGTCCGTTATATACTATATCAGCAAATTTTAATGCTACTTGTTCTTTATAGTGAGATGTTTCCTTATCTAAGCAAAGTTCTTCCAAATCTTTATGAGCTTTGTAAAGAATAGTTCCACCTGGAGTTTCATAAACACCTCTTGATTTCATACCAACAAGTCTATTTTCCACCATGTCAGTAATACCAATAGCATTTTCTCCACCAATTTTATTTAATTCATCTAATAATTCAACGCTGTTCATCTTTTTGCCATTTAAAGCAACTGCAATACCTTTTTCGAAAGTTAATGTAATGTAAGTAGCTTCATTTGGAGCAGCTTCAAGTGTTTTACAAAGTTCTAAAATCTTATCATATTTAGGTTCATTTTCAGGGAATTCTAAATCTAGACCTTCATGACTTAAATGCCAAATGTTTTTATCTTTACTGTAGTTTGTTTCACGATTAATTTTTAATGGAATATTTTTTGCTTCTGCATAATCTATTTCATCTTCTCTTGATTTAATATCCCAAATTCTCCAAGGAGCTATTATTGGCATTTCTGGAGCAAATGCTTTAACTGCCATTTCAAATCTTACTTGGTCATTTCCTTTACCAGTACAACCATGACATATTGCATCAGCACCTTCTTTTTTTGCAATTTCAACTAATCTCTTTCCGATCAATGGTCTAGCAAATGAAGTACCTAATAAATATTTTCCTTCATATATAGCACCTGCTTGAATAGTAGGGAAGATGTAATCATCAACGAACTCTTGAGTTAAATCTTCAATATATAATTTTGATGCTCCTGTTTTGATTGCTTTTTCTTCTAAGCCATCAAGTTCATCCTTTTGACCTACATTTCCGCAAACTGCTATTACTTCACATCCGTAATTTTCCTTTAACCATGGAATAATAATTGATGTATCAAGTCCTCCCGAATATGCTAAAACCACTTTATTATACTTTGCCATTTTAAAAGCCCTCCTCGATAATTATATAAATTAAATTAATAAATTTTTCTAAGTTAATTTGATGTTTATAATTATACAGTTTTGAAATAGAATAATCAAGTGTTATTAGTAATAATATTCATAAAAATTAAATAATATACATGAAATTTTAAAAATTATGCATAAAATATTTAATTTTATGCATAAAGTAGGTTTGAATAAATATATAATTTATACCGCGTTATCGTATATATTTATGCATTTTTAATTGAGATATATGAAATGTTTTTTGATTGGGTATAAGAAATATTAGTATTTTCAATGGATAATTAAGGCATTAATTTGATGATACTTAAAAGCATATATTAAATATGCAAATTAAATTTAACATTATTCATTATTAAAGGAAAAAAATATAAAAGATAAATTATATTTAGACAAAAAAAGTTTAATATTATTCATAATATATTAAAGTATATTTTCAAAATTAGGTAGTTGTAATTTTTTTAGATGATCAGTGTTATGTTTTAATAAATGTAATGAAGTATGGGCTTCAGTTTCATCTTCATGAACTAAATAAGTAGATAATTTTACAGCTTCATTTAGTAAATTATCAAATTCTTGATGACTTAAATATATAGATGTAACAAAATTTTTTTCTTGGATCGAATTTAATAATTTAAGAGAGTCAGTATATCCACTTTCAAAATCACCATTTGTTATCTTTATTTCTATATTTTCAGCTTGATTTTTAATATCATCGCATAAATTAAGTACAGAATTATTTAAGATGTAAACACATATCATGGTAAATAAAAAGAGAAGTATAGATAAAAAAGCATTTCTCATTAAGCATCCCTCTTTTCATATTTATCAAAAAGTTGAAATTTAAATTTACCTTCTGTATCATATAAAGCTATTAATACGTGTTTTATTGAAGAGATATTATGTTTTTTCAATAAATCAAGTATCCATTGTTCATCTTTATCAATAGAAGTTAATGAATTTTTGTTGATTTTTCCATCAGAAATCAATATTTGGGGAAGTTTTACTTCAGCTTTTTGCGTGGAAGCAGAAGATTTTTTAGAAGAATTATAATCTGCAGGAAGAATCGACATCTGTCCATCATTTTCAAGGATTGCATATTGAATTTCATCTAGATTAAAATAATTAGCAAGCCTTAATTCCTCAAGTAATTCATCAATATTCAACTGCTGCCTTTTTAAGGTTGAATAATTAATCTTTCCATTATGTATTAAAATACAGGGCTCTCCATCTACAAATTTTCTTGTCCATTGAAATTTCAAACCTATTTGAGTTAGTACTGTTTTTAAAAACAATAATGTTATTATAGGGATAATTCCTTGTAATAATGGCAATCTGGTATCTTGCATAGGCAGAGAAGCTAAGTCTGAGATCATAATTGTTATTACAAATTCATATGGTTGAAGCTCTCCTATTTGCCTTTTTCCCATTAATCTCATTGTTATGACAACTAGTAAATATAAAATTCCAGTTCTAATAGATACTACAAACATAAAAAAACCACCTCAGAAATTAATATTTGCAAAAATAAAATTAATATTCAAAGTAAAAATAGATTTATCCTTTTTAGTAAAATTGTATATAATATACTTGGGGAAGTTAAGAATTCAGAGTTTTGGACTCTATTAAATATAAGAATTGAGAGGAATGGTTTAATATATGATTAATGAAGGATCTATACTTAAAAATAAAACAATCAAAGCTAAAAAAGGAATAACATTTTACAATTTAATTCTTGAATATCATGGTAATAAAGAGAACGTTAAAGATATTGCTATATGTAAGTTAAATGGTAAGTACCATGGGTTGACTGAAGAAATTCAAGAAGATGGAGAAGTAGAATTAATAGGCTTTGACACAGAGATTGGAATAAAAATTTATACAAGAACCTTGCAATTTATATTTATTAAAGTAGCTCTGGACTTATTTCCACAAGCTAAAATAACAATAGAGCATGCAATAAGTAAGGCTGTATATGGTGAGATTCATAAAGAAACCCCCTTAAATGAAGAAGAGATTAATAAAATAAAAACAAAAATGCAAGAAATTATAGATAGAGATGTACCAATAAATAGCATAATTACTTCTAAAGAAAAAGCTATGGAGATATTTAGAGGGTACAAAATGGAGGATAAAGTAAAGCTATTAAAATATTATAATATAAAAGATGTACACCTTTATGAGCTTGAAGGAAGGTATGATTATTTTTATGGATCAATGGCATATTCTACAGGAGTAATCAGAACTTTTAATGTATTTCATTATGAATCAGGGTTTATACTACAAAGACCTTTTAAAAAGAATTTATATGAATTACCTCAGTTTAAGGAGCAAAAGAGCTTAACTAAGATATTTTTGGAAACAGAAAGATGGCTTACTATATTAGGAATTGAAGATGTTGGAACCTTAAATGAAAAAGTTTTAAATAAGGAATTAAGAAATGTAATAATGGTGTCAGAAGGGCTTCATGAAAAAAAAATAGCCAATATTGCTGATGAAATTTTTAATAAAAAAGATGTAAAGGTAATATTAATTGCAGGCCCGTCTTCCTCAGGGAAAACAACTTTTGCAAATAGATTGAGTATACAGCTTAGAGTAAATGGATTAATACCTATTCCAGTATCTTTAGATAATTATTTTGTTAATAGAATAGATACGCCTAAAGATGAAAATGGTGATTTTGATTATGAGTCAATTAATGCTTTAGATTTAAATTTATTAAACAATAATTTGGAAAGACTGATGAAAGGTGAAGAAGTTGAACTTCCAATTTATAATTTTAAAACCGGAGAAAAAGAATGGAAGGATTATAGAGTTAAATTACCAGAGAATGGAGTTTTAATACTTGAAGGAATTCATGGATTAAATCCAAATCTAATTTCAGATGAATTGAATAAAAACGTGTTTAAAATATATATATCAGCATTAACTCAATTAAACATAGATAATCATAATAGAATTTCTACAACAGATGTTAGAAAAGTGAGAAGAATAGTTAGGGATTCCTTATCAAGGGGATATGGAGCAGAAGACACTTTAAAAATGTGGAAATCAATAAAAAATGGAGAAAAGAATAATATATTTGTATATCAAGAGCAGGCTGATGTAGCTTTTAATTCCACATTGGTTTATGAACTTGGAGTATTGAAGCCATATGCATTAAAGGAATTAAATAAAATAACAGAAGAAAGCCCTGTATATTCAGAGGCTATAAGATTAAAAGCATTTTTGAGCTTTTTTGAGACAATTGATATTGAAGAGGTTCCTAAAAATTCTTTGTTAAGAGAATTTATTGGTGGATCAGCTTTTTATGAATATTAAATTTTATAGTAGTATTTTTTGGCTGATAAAATAACTTGTGTAATTGGTTCATGTTTAACAGTTGATAATGGAAGATTATGAATAATAGTATTATAAAATAATTTATGGAGTGAGTTTTTAGTGAACTTGCTCTTTTTATATTGTTACCGCCAATAAATATAATGATTTATTAAGTATTTTGTATGGATAAAACCAATGCCTAGATATAAAAGTATACTTATTCAGTCATTTAATTTACTAGTTAGATACTAAATATATATTATGTAAGAACGAGATATACTTGAATTATAGGATAAGAATTTTATAACTCAAGTATTTTTTGTGTAGGAATATTAATAATATTGATACTTTTATAGCTAGAAGACCTTAGTTATAAGAATTTATAACTAAGCCAAATCTAAAGATAACTTTTGAAAGTAATAGAAACACATAGTTTGCGGAGAAGATTTTCTTCTGTTGTTATTTATATTTGTCTAAATATCTAAAAAACACATATTCCATTATAGCATTAGCTGTCACCCTGGATTTAAATTTAATATTATTTATTTCATATTCGCTTGAGAATATAAAAAGACATTTGTCAGATAGGTTGGCTAATGTATTATAGCCTACACTGGTAACACATATTATTTTACAGCCTCGTGTTTTTGCTATATTCACAGCCTTGATTACTTGAGGAGTTTCTCCAGACATTGATATAGCAATAATTAGAGTTCTCCTATCAAGATCACTTGCTGTAGAATACATTATGCTTGTGTCATTAAAATATCTACAATTTTTTTCTACAAGATGAAATTTTCTTGAGATATCTATACATACATCTTTTGAGGAACCCTCTCCGTAAAAATCTATTTTTTCAGCATTGTAAATTAGACCTATTACTTCATCAATTACAGAATCATTAATTAAATCTTTAGTTTTAGCAATATCATCAAATAAAAATGTATTATTTGATGATATTTTATGGTTTCCCTCTTTGCTTAATGAACTCTTTAAGTTTGCTTTAAATTCAGCATATCCTGAATAAGATAATTTATTGCAGAATCTGACTATGGTTGCAGTAGAAGTAAAAGTTTCCTTAGAGAGGTCTTGAATTCGCATGTTTGATACTTTTTCAGTGTTCTCCAATATGTACTTAAGTAAATAATTCTCATTTTTATTTAATAGTTTTCGATTTTTTTCAATAGTATCAAATATTGTCATGTGATACCTCCTTAAATGAATACGATCAAGAGTAAAAGTGCAACAAAACTTGATAGAATTTTAGTAAGTAAAATATGTATTAATGCTCTACTAAATTATTATATCACAGAAATGAAAATATTTTCAGGAATGTATATTATACTACATTTGAAAATGTTTTCTAAAACATTTAAAACCCTTTTTTTATTGAAAATAAGGCACTATACTAAAAGTAACATGAATGGTACCTCATGAAATCTTATAAAATTTGTATAATAAGAGATTAATAATACTTTATATATTAGATAAGGAGATGTTATTAGATGAAAAAATTCAATGTATCATTAGTTGGCGGAGGTAGTACATGGACTCCTGGACTTCTCACAAGTTTATGTAAGTTAAAGGATAGATTTCCTATAAATAAATTAGTTTTATTTGATATAGATGAAGAACGACAAGAAGTAATTGCTAATTATGCAAAAGTATTGTTTAAGGAAAAGTACCCTGAATTGAATTTCCAATACACTACTAAGGTTGAAGAAGCCTATATTGATATTGACTTTGTAATTATGCAAATGAGAACTGGCGGCTATAAAATGAGGGAAAAAGATGAAAAAATTCCTTTAAGTTTAGGGGTAATAGGACAAGAAACCTGTGGTGCAGGAGGATTTGCTTATGGGCTTAGATCTATACGAGACATGATTAAGACAATAAAAGATATACGAAAGTATTCTAAAGATGCATGGATACTAAATTATACAAATCCAGCAGCTATAGTAGCTGAAGCGGTAAAAAGGGAATTTCCTAAAGATAAGAGAATTTTAAATATATGTGATCAACCCGTTAATTTATTACGTTCTTATGGCAGAGTACTAGGAAAAGATTCTAAAAATTTTGAGCCAGTTTATTTTGGATTAAATCATTTTGGATGGTTTACTAATTTATATGATGAAAATGGGATTGATTTGGTTCCAGAACTAAGAAAAGTAATAAAAGAGAGAGGATTTATTCCAGTAGATGCAGAACAAAGAGACAAATCATGGCTGGATACGTATGCAATGGTACAGGATATGGTTGATGATTTCCCAGAATATCTTCCTAATACTTATTTACAATATTATTATTATCCTGACTATAAAGTTAGCCATTTAAATCCAAATTATACAAGGGCAAATGAAGTTATGGAAGGAAGAGAAAAGAGAGTATTTGAAGAATGTAGAAGAGTTGCCAAAGCAGGTACAGTAGAAGATTCTGTTATGGTTCACAATGATGCACATAGTGAATTTATGATAGAAGTGGCTGAATCTATTGCTTATAATCTAAAGAAAATATATATAGTTATCGTGGAGAATAATGGAATAGTATCTAATTTAGATGATGATGTAATGGTTGAAGTTGCTTCGATAATGACAGCAAATGGACCAAGACCTCTTGCAGTAGGAAAAATTCCTACATTTTATAAAGGCTTAATTGAAGCACAATCGGCTTATGAAAAATTAACAGTTGATGCTTATTTTGAAGGATCATATCAAAAAGCATTACAGGCATTAACACTAAACAGAACTATTGTGTCTGCAAAAAAAGCAAGAGAAGTCTTAGAAAAATTAATAGGAGCTAATAAGGAATATTGGCCTGAATTTAAATAAATTACATTTAATAATAGTTTAGTAATAGTATAATTTGAATTATTCATATGTCATTTGATTTTATATAAATAGAATATTGGTATATTAGAATCATACCAATATTCTAGTAAAATGTTAAATAATTATTTTACGAGGAGGAAGAATAAATGAAAAATAAAAGTTATTTTTCTAAATTTCAGCAATTAGGGAAAGTATTAATGACCCCAATACTTATATTGCCGATTGCTGGTATATTAATGGGAATTGGATCTGCATTTTTAAGTCCATCTGTAATGAAAACGATGCCTTTTCTACAAGTGTGGTTTTTAAAGTTATTTTTTAACTTGCTTAAAGCATCAGGATCAATTGTATTTAGCAATTTACCAGTAATCTTTGCAATATCTATAACTATAGGTTATGCAAAAAAAGAGAAGGGGATTGCAGCACTATCTGCCTTTTTAGGATATATGGTTATGAATGCAACTATGAGTACATTACTTATTAATTTTGGTAAAATAAATCCAGATAAACTGCTAGTGGGACAAGCTAGTATACTAGGAGTTCCTACAGTTGATACAGGAGTCTTTGGAGGAATTATAGTAGGATTTTTAATTGTATATTTACATAATAAATATTACAATATATCATTGCCTCCTGTTTTATCTATATTTAGTGGTACAAAGTTTGTTCCAATGGTTGCCATTATTGGATCATTGTTTTTAGGATTAGCATTATCTATAGTATGGCCTTTTATTCAAAGTATATTAAATCAATTAAGCATACTAATTAAAAACTCTGGTGCTTTTGGTTCTATGATATACGGTCTAGCTGAGAGGGCACTTCTTCCTTTTGGACTTCATCATTTTGTATATCTTCCATTTTTCTTTACAAGTCTCGGAGGAAGTATGGATATAGGTGGAAAAGTGGTTGAAGGCGCTGTTAATATTTATCAGGCTCAACTAGCTACGCCAGGAGAACTTTTCAATATTGATGTCACTAGATTTGCTATGAATGGTAAGGTTATAGAATCTATGTTTGGATTGCCAGGTGCAGCTTTGGCTATGTATAAGTGTGCAAAGCCTGAAAGAAAAAAGGTTATAGGAGGATTTTTCCTTGCGGCAGTAATTCCAGCTTTCTTTTCTGGAATTACAGAACCAATTGAGTTTTCCTTTTTATTTATAGCACCAGTATTATATGGAATTCATGCAGTATTCGCAGGAATAGCGTATCTATTAACTTATTTATTACAAGTTAATATACCTGGTAGTGCAGCTTTTGGAGGACCTTTCTTAAGTTTTATATTTAATGGAATTATGCAGTCAGATAAAGGTTCTAACTGGATATTTGTCCCCATAATAGGAGTCATATATTTTGGTTTATATTATTTCAGTTTTAAATTTGCAATAAAAAAATGGGATTTAAAAACTCCTGGAAGAGAATTAGAAGAAGATTCACAAGAAAGTTCAATAGTTTCATCAAGTGATGCAATAATTAAAGAGATAGTTGATGCTCTTGGAGGGAAAAATAATATTAAAAGCGTAGATGCGTGTTTTACAAGATTAAGGGTTTCTGTTAATGATATGTCTAGGGTTAAAGATGAGAATACATGGAAGAAACTTGGTGCTAATGGGATTGTTAAGGTTAAAGATGGTGTTCAGGTTATATATGGAGCCAAAGCTGATGTTTACAAAACCCAAGTAAGAGATTTAATTGGAATGGAGTAGGTGATTCTGTATGTTTAGCAAATTATTTAAGAAAAAAAATAATGGTGTGGTATGTTCTCCTATAGAGGGAAAAATTGTTGATGTTTCAGAAGTCCCAGATCCAGTATTTTCTGGCAAGATGATGGGTGAAGGTATTGCAGTAATTCCTGAAGGAAATACTATATGTTCACCTGTAAATGGTTATGTAGCACAAATTTTTAAAACTAAGCATGCAATTTTACTAAAGAGCGATGATGATTTAGAAATAATAATTCACATTGGATTAGAAACAGTTAATTTAAATGGTGAAGGGTTTGAGGTTCTAATAAATCAAGGAGAAGAAGTAACTATAGGTAAAGAACTCATAAAAGTAGACTTTGAATTCATTAAGAATAAAGGAATTAATACAATAATTCCAGTTGTTATAATTAATCATGCAGATAAAAATATTATAAAGTATTTGGGATATAAGCAATCAGGTGCTTCTATAATGAAGATTTCTTAATAGAAAGTTGATGTATAATGGAAGCAAGGTATTAAAGTTTGTAATAGCCAAGAGTACAGAGGATACTCTTGGCTATTATTGTTGGTGTGCCCAGCATGGGCACGTGCTAATCGGTGAAAGTCCGTAATGGGGGCTG
>NZ_JAABNP010000104.1 GCF_009928485.1 Clostridium sp. C2-6-12
ATCCTATAGTTGGTTGTCCATCTATTGTTGGATTTGCTGCTTTATATTTTTCAATCAAATCAAAATATTCATCTACAGTTTTAATTTTAGGGAAATTAGCCCATTCTAAAACTGCTTTTTGAATCCAGAAAGCTTCTCCACCATGCTTTGCATCTGTTACTTTATCCATAACAGTTGAAAATTGAGGTATATAATAAATATGTCCATCTTCTTTTGTTAATTTCTTTCTATCAGTTTCTGATAAAAACTTTGAAAGATTTGGATATTTATCTATTTTATCTTCTAATGGAACAAGTGCACCCGCATCTAATAATAATTGAGTTCCATCTCCACCCTCTATAAAGTCT
>NZ_JAABNP010000034.1:0-18927 GCF_009928485.1 Clostridium sp. C2-6-12
ATTATGAGTTTGGGGATTTTAAATGATAGATGGGGATGTTTTTTATTATAATACAGTAATAACAATTACTTTGCTAATGCTTCTTGAACAGCAACAGCTACAGCAACAGTCATACCAACCATTGGGTTGTTACCTGCTCCGATTAATCCCATCATTTCAACGTGAGCTGGAACTGATGAAGATCCTGCGAATTGTGCATCTGAGTGCATTCTTCCCATAGTATCAGTCATACCATAAGAAGCTGGACCAGCAGCCATGTTATCTGGGTGAAGAGTTCTTCCTGTACCACCACCTGATGCTACTGAGAAGTATTTCTTACCTTGTTCGATACATTCTTTCTTGTATGTTCCTGCAACTGGATGTTGGAATCTTGTAGGGTTAGTTGAGTTACCAGTGATTGATACGTCAACTCCTTCTTTATGCATGATTGCAACACCTTCTCTAACGTCGTCAGCACCGTAACATCTTACTTTAGCTCTGTCTCCGTTTGAGTATGCTTTTTCTTTAACTACTTTAACTTCACCAGTGTAGTAGTCAAATTGAGTTTGAACATATGTGAAACCATTGATTCTTGAAATGATGAATGCAGCATCTTTTCCAAGACCGTTTAAGATAACTCTTAATGGTTCTTTTCTTACTCTGTTAGCTTTTTCAGCTATTTTAATAGCACCTTCAGCTGCAGCGAAACTTTCGTGACCTGCTAAGAATGCGAAACATTTAGTTTCTTCTCTTAAAAGCATTGCTCCTAAGTTTCCGTGTCCTAAACCAACTTTTCTGTCGTCTGCAACAGAACCTGGGATACAGAATGCTTGTAATCCTTCTCCGATTGCTTCAGCAGCATCAGCAGCCTTTGTGCAACCTTTCTTTATTGCTATAGCAGCACCTAAAACATATGCCCATCCAGCGTTTTCAAATGCGATTGGTTGAGTTTCCTTAACTATTGTAGCTGGATCCACTCCAACTTCAGCACAAACTGCTTTTGCATCTTCTAATGTTTTCATTCCGTACTTTTCTAATACTGGAGTGATTTGGTTAATTCTTCTTTCATAACTTTCAAATAATGCCATGATAAAATTCCTCCTTTACAAATAATTATTTATGTCTTGGGTCTATTAATTCAGCAGCATCAGCTACTCTTCCGTATTGACCTCTAGCAGATTCTAATGCTTCGTTAGCACTTACACCTTTAGCGATACTTTCCATCATTTTTCCTAAGTTAACAAACTTGTATCCAATGATTTCTTTATCTTCATCAACAGCAACTTCAGTTACATAACCTTCTGCCATTTCTAAGTATCTAGGTCCTTTAGCTAAAGTTCCGTACATAGTACCAACTTGAGATCTTAAACCTTTTCCTAAATCTTCAAGACCTGCTCCGATAGGTAGTCCACCTTCTGAGAACGCAGTTTGAGTTCTTCCATAAACGATTTGTAAGAATAATTCTCTCATCGCTGTGTTTATAGCATCACAAACTAAGTCTGTGT
This sequence comes from Clostridium sp. C2-6-12, assembly GCF_009928485.1. Lineage (GTDB taxonomy): Bacteria > Bacillota > Clostridia > Clostridiales > Clostridiaceae > Clostridium. The sequence goes on from NZ_JAABNP010000034.1 coordinate 1,485, forward strand.
TTAATGCTTCTAATATAGTCTTTCCTGGTAAAATTTCTGAAGCCATAGCAGCTGAATGAGTCATTCCTGAACATCCAATTGTTTCAACTAACGCTTCTTGGATAATACCATCCTTAACGTTTAATGTTAATTTACAAGCTCCTTGTTGTGGCGCACACCAACCTATACCATGAGTTAAACCTGATATATCAGTAACTTCTTTAGATTGAACCCATTTTCCTTCTGCAGGAATTGGTGCTGGTCCGTGATTAGGACCTTTAGCAAGTACACACATTTCTTCAACTTCTTTTGAATACATCATATATTTTTGCTCCTCCCTGAAATTAAATAGATAATTACACTATAAAATCTTATTTCTAAGCATTTTAATATTGTAGTAGCTGGTCATAAAATAACCCGCTGGGGCGTTTGCCCTAATACTATTCTAGCAAATGATTTGGTTTGTCACAACCTTTTCTTTAAAAATTTATCCACTTTTATTTGAAAATCTGCGTTAGAAGTGAATAAAAAACAATTTTTAGCTTTATTTAGGGAAATTTCTTAAGTAAGTTTTTAATAGTATATGTAATTTTTTCAAGGTTTCTATGGATATTATAGAATGATTTTCCTAAAAGAATTCAAATTTTTAAAAATAAGTATTGCTTTTTATTTTTACACGTGCTAAAATAATTTTTGTCAGTTTACATGCCGCTGTGATGGAATTGGCAGACGTGGTGGACTCAAAATCCTCTGGTAGTGATATCGTGCCGGTTCGAGTCCGGCCAGCGGCACCATTAATTTTGGTGAATTGCTGTATTACTTAGCTTTAGTGCTTTGTAGTACAGCTTTTTTATGTGTTTCTTACTATTTTTGTTGCTACTGTATTTATTTCATAAATTTTAAGTACAAATAATTGTTTCCGGTATACTTTTATCTGTGTAATTATTATAATCATTTCATTATTTGTATTATTCTCTTTTTTGTCCCCTATCTAAAAACTTTTTTATATAAATTATTGATTTCTATACATTTCCATAAAAATATAGTACCATTAATCTTTAACAATTAATGATACTATAATAATTTTGTACATAATTACTAACACTATTTATATTTATAAAAGTAATTCTTCTCCAACTAAAGTTAAATGAATTTTATCTTCAATATTTGCATTATCAATGTGTGCTTCAGAAAATTCATTTTTATACTTATAAATATCATTCAATGTAAATGTATCGCCAATAGACCATTTGTTTTGAATTATTATATTAATTTTTACCTATTACTCTTTCTTGTTGCCTTTGTAACACAATCTCAGATAAAGTAATATAAAAATCTTGCTCTTCTTTTGTTTGTGCTTTTTTAAATAATTCCTTTAAATCTGTATATGAATATTTTAAAAACTGATTATATAAATTATTTTGATCATTTATCTTTTCCATAGAACTTCCTCCGATATACAATATTTTTATTATATACCACCATATTATTAATAATGATATTTACTATATTTACCATTAATTAAAAGAACTTATTGATAAGAATTTTATTGATAAATCAAATAATTCATTTTTGTTTAGAAACACTAACCATCTCTCCATGATTTCCAATCCAGCATCTAATGCCTGGATACTTTACATCAAGATAATCAGTAAATAGTAATGGATTTTCACTATTTCCATCAAACATTTCATAATGTCCTGGAACGACTAACCCAGGTTTTATAGTTCCTACTAGATCTACAGCCTCTTGATATGTCATGTTTCCTATTAAGTTTGATCTGTATCTTTTTGCATCTCTTCCGTTAATTGGAACAAACATAACATCAAAATTATTCCATTGACGTAATTTGGGATAAATGCCCTCATATATACATGTATCACCAGAATGATATATAGTACAGCCATTTCCTTCAATAATATAGCCTAAATATGGATAACACCCCGAGATAGGATCTTGATCTAAAAATTCATGTGCTGCAGGTATAGCCGATATTTTTATGTCTTTGTCAATGATAGACAAACCATCATTGAGACCAATGAAACGATTTTTAGATATATTTAAATCATCAGACAGTTCATCAATTAGAAGCTTTGGCACTACAAACTTGGCTTTTGGTGAACTGATAGATATTTGATACCAGGTATCTCTATCTATATGATCAAGATGATCGTGAGTACCAATTATAAAATCTGCATTCACAATTTCTTCCGGCTTTAATAGTGGAGGAATATTTCTATTAGGTAAATCTGATAAAAAGGCATCCAAATAAACAACTCTTTTTCCAATTTTGAGAACATAACCTAGTTGACCAATCCACCAAAATGCTATATTACCACTTTCTAAGATGCAGTTATCAATATCATTTATTAGTTCAATTCCACTTTTCACAATAATCATCACCTTTCTAAACTATCTATTTGATTTTATCATAACTTCAATATTATGAGAAAAAACTCTTTATTAATCCAGTAACACCATTAATTTTGGTGAATTGCTGGATTACCTAGCTTTAGTGCTTTGTAGTACAGTTTTTTTATATTTTGGGTACTATCTTTATTAATTCTTAAATTAAAACTGTTTATAGTTTTTAAACCGTTCAAACCCAATCCTAATAACCCGTATAAAGTTTAGTAGTTATTTAACATAATCAATTTTCAAATTTCAAGAATAAACCCAATTCTAAGTTTCATTCACTACATCATATCCATAAATCCTGTCAATTATCAAGCTGTCATAGCTAAATCCACATAAAAATAATGTCATATAAATATCTCCTGAAGCTCCAATAAGATTAAGATAAAATATCATTCCCCCTAGCCATGTGGGAAATAATAACGATAATATTGAGATACATGTTACAGGTGCTAATAAAACAACTAGAAATTGAAGTCTTGTTATTTTTTTGCCTGAAATCTCCATTGTATAGGCATAAATACCATTGAATCCGTATTTAACTTTACCGCCAAATACTTTGTAAGCTGTTCCATGAATGGCCTCATGTACTATAGATATTGGTATCATTAAAACTATTGTATAAATACAAAAGTTCAATATTAAATTCTTTGTTGGGGAAAAAATAATATTTTGATTAAATAAATAAGATAAAACTCCATTAAATATTGGATTCATAATCAATACTAAGATTATTGATATAAAAAAACAATTTAAATAACTCTTCCATGTTAATCTAAAAGACATGTTTATCACCTCTATTAAGAAGTATTAGCATGTCATATTTATTTTAAACAATGAAATTAGTTATGATTTTTCTCCTACAAATATTTTACAACTAAAACTCGAATCCGCACAATTATTTTCACAAATTCTATCAATTACTTCACATACAACATTATCACTAGCAATAGTATCTATAGTAAGTATAAGCTCACTCATTTTATCATACCTGGCTATAAACAGCCTTTGTTTCAACTTCTTCCTAAATAAACAATTTACATATACAGCACGTCAAAATCTATGTGTTCTGGGCTAAGAATAACTTACATGGAATTTGGCGATAATTTCAAAGAATAGATATTTTACCTTTATTACCATCTACCGCTATCGTCCATCCTTCCTTAATAATATCCATTACTCCTGGTACATTTGCCACTGCCGGGATTCCATATTCCCTTGCTACAATAGCTCCATGTGATAAGAAACCTCCTGTTTCCATAACAACAGCCCCAGCTTTTAAAAATAGCGGTGTCCACCCTGGATCAGTAGATGGTGCTACCATAACCTCTCCTGATTGTAGTTGTATTCCCTCGTCTGGATGTCTGATTAGTCTAGCCAACCCGAAAGCTTTCCCAGCAGCAACTGGCACCCCTTCTAGATAATTGTTAGAAATCCAACTAACCTGTTTTTCAAATTTTGGTTTCTCTCCAAAAATTACATCTGGTGGAGCTAGCAACTCCATTTCCTTCTTCCAGTTTTTTCTCATATCAATCAAAGCCTGGAGTCCTATGCCGTTCCATTCCCTATTTAATATAGAAAAAAGTTCTGACCAAGTACAGAAAAATATATCATCTGGCTCTTTAATGAGGTCTCTTTCATAAAAACGACAACCTAATTTTCTGGCAATTATTCGATAAGCTTCCATGACTTCGGCCAACACTGATTTGGTCTTCTCACGAACCATAGCCCCAACTTGACACTTCTTAACTAGATTCCTTATGGTAGCCTGCTCAGAATCTGGGACTTTGTCTTTAATCTCAAGCCAGACATTTTCTCGCTTCTCTTTTTGTTCTTTTCTCAACTTACTAATATCTGCGGTATTTATAGTACTCTGAATAATACCTAGTAAATAAGTTTGATCCTCACTCCAACGAGGATTGATAATATCTAATTCATATACTGTACGATGTCCATATTCTTTAACAAATTCACAAAAGGCATTCTTAAATGGAGAATCTTCAGGTAATTCTCTCCATCCCAACGAATCAAAAGAGATTTCATTAAAGTATTTTGCAGCCTCTGAATCCTTTCTTGCAATTTCAGCCAGTTCTAACAATCTATAACCATGTTCAGCGCTGGTGATCCCCTCTGCTCCACCTATCATAAGTGCATTCAGCATCATCAACTCTCTGCCCTCGAAGTATTTGTTTAAAGTTTGCATTAGCAAAAATACCGGCATACTGCCCACAGCAGCTAAAAAGTTGAATTCCTTAGCAAACGTCCCAGCAATTCGTCCTAGCTCATCATATCCAGCAATAAAATCATGATCATTCCAATGCTCAATCCCATTTTCAGTTATTTTTCCAACTGAAGTCGATACCCACTCCCAAATGTTAGGAGCATTTTGCCTAGCCTCATTAACTAGCTCACCAAACTTCATTGCACGGTCCTCAAATCCAGGTTCAGGTTTCAAATTGCCGATATTAATCCCAGGCTGATGACCTCCCCAAAAATCATTAAACCCATCTGGCCGTCCTCCCATAGAATCATACACACTCCACTGATAAGCCGATAAATTGCAGTAAAGCCGTCCATTATAAAACTTAGAAAACTGTATTCCAACTGGTAATTGGTAACCTAATCTTGTAAAACTCATATGGTGTATGATATCTATGATGTTTTTCATTAATCGACGATTTAAAGGAGATTGTACCATCGGTACGGAATCTCGATAATTGCCATTAGACCAAATATCATTCTGTTCCTCCAAAGCAGGGAAAGTCTTTCTTTGCATAATAGTCACTGGTCTGGCCTGAACTAAAACAAAATCTCTGCCATCATAAACCCACTCCACATCTTGATGTTGCTCGCTATTTCCAAGGGCATCAAATACTCTCTGCAAAAGACGACCGAGCTTTCTGATGTTTTCATCAGACAATACCTGTGAAACAGATGACTCAATTTGTACAAGTTTAGTTCCACCTTTCTCGTTTAGCACGGTCATCCCTTGTCTACTGCCAATTTTTCGCTGAATTAACTTCGCCTCGGAGTTTAATACCTCAAACTCTAGATAATACGTATCTGGTTCTATAGTACCATTTACCACCGACTCACCTAAACCAAAATTAGCATTAATCATCATAACATCATGACGGCCTGATTGAATATCACAGGTAAACCCTACTCCTGCTGCCTGTGCCTCCACCATTTCCATAACCACTACTGCCATTGTCGCCTCATCATCGTTAATATTCATCTTTTTGCGGTATGCAACCGCCCGAGGTGACCACAACGAAGCATAACACTCTTTAACAGCAGACAGAATTTTATCCAAACCACAAACATTCAAAAATGAATCATGTATGCCAGCAAATGAAGCCTTTACAGAATCCTCCGCAACTGCCGAAGATCTTACTGCCCACGATTTTTTTAGTTTTCCACTACTATTGAGAAATCCAGATAATTCCTCAGTAATAGCTGACGGTATTGTGCCATTCATGATTTTTTCTCTTAGCTGATCCAATTTATCCTTAACATCCGTTTCACCCAAATTCTCTAAAGTAATTGATGAAGCAATATTACTAATTATTTTATCACATTGATTATATTTCATATACTGGTCGTAAGCCATAGCAGTTAGGACTACTCCCTGTGGAATCTTAAAGCCATATCTATCCAAACGTCCTAGATTCCATCCCTTCCCTCCTACTAGTGATACATCCGATTTAAATACCTCTTTCCAAGTCAAAAAATACTTCATCTCTATAATTCCCCCTCACTTATTATATGATCTAGCTCAGATTTTTTGGTACCATCTAATCTGTTATCTGCTCCATACAGAAATAGATCTACCAACTTAGCTATTTCATCGTGAAGCTCAAACCTTGATGTACTATTTACCCATTCAAATGTCATTGCACTCCGAAGAAGATTTATATGAGTCACCAATAGTTTAACTGAAATATCCTTTCTAATTTCGCCTGTTTGCTGTCCTAGACTAATAATTTTGCTCAAAATGCTTTGAGTTCCAGTCTCAGCGTTTTGAACATTTGAATCATTACACATATTTCGTAGGCGATAGTTCATACATATCCCCATAATCTCCCTGTTATCTTCAACCCAACTATACGTGTGGTTAAGCGAAGCCATCAATCGAGACTTAGTATTGGGAAGCTTACAAATAGTTTCAAGGTTTTCTCCAGCTAATTTTTCTGAAATTCCTCTTACATATTCATCAACTATGGCTTCTTTTACTGGAAAGTAGTTGTACAATGTCTTTCTTGCGATATCTGTTTTCTCTGCTATCTGCTCCATTGTTGTATTATTGAATCCCTGATCCTGAAATAATTTCATTGCAACCTTAACAATTTTCTCTCTAGTTTCCTTTTTTCTTCTCTCTATTCGACTCTCAGTGGATATATCCCTTACGCTCATCTCTTCACTCCTATAATTACACTTTGTATCTTTATATACAAAGTGTATTTTTACATATTGTGTATATTTGAATTCTATATCTTACCATTTAATTTGTCAAGAATCAAAATGACTGCCTTTTAAATAATTTGCTATGTTCATATTTATTAAATGCTTCCGTTCCAGCTGTAATAGATGATTTTTATACCTATTCTAATTTTATAGAATTATCGAAAATGTTTCACATTCAATTAGTTCCAATTCTTGGTGATGAAAATGGAATGATTGCAGACGAGCTCGAAAAGAAATTGGCTGATGTTATCAAAAAATATACCCAACCAAACATTCTACGTATGTAGCACATCAAAATCTATGTGTTCTATACTACGATTAGCTTACATGGTATTTGGTGATAAATTCAAAGAAAAGATATTAAAATCAATTTTCAATATTAATATGAAAACTTCATCCCTAGATGGAGAAATTATTACAGAACTTATTTTATCTTACAAGGCAAAAATAAACTCCTTGCTTAATAACAAAAAATAACATACTTTTTAATTATTTCTTGATTGAAAATTTTATTATTGCTATAATAAGGCACAATGGAAAAATATACTTAAATACGGTGACTTATGTATATTAAAATATTCTTTAACATTGCGGAGGTAATAAAATGACCTATATAATTATTCTTTTGGTTGCATTAAAATCTCATCCAGTACTTAGTATTTTAGGATGTGTTCTTTTTGGTATTATTAGTCAAGTAATTTTCTCAGAAAAAGTTAAATCTTATTTATTAAAATTTTCTATAGTTTTTTTTGTAATTATTTTTGCTAATATTTTTGTTGGACATTTTTTAACAAATATACTTATTGACAATTTTGGTGAAAAAGGAGAAGCTATGATTTCAGATAATTCAAAAACATCAAATCAATACAATAATGAAGCAGTTTATCGCTATAATGTTATGATTAAACCTGCTGATGATGGCAATGTTATTTCAACTTACTTTTTATCATCAGATTTTAATATTATTCATAATGATTCATTTAATGAATACCGCTATCCTTCAACTGGAGTCAAATTTAATGTAAAATATATGAAAGCTTATCCAAAAGCTTTTGTTATTATTGCCAATGATGATAGTGATTATAGCAAACAACTTCAGCTCAACAAGTATTCATCAGAAAAATCTAAAATAGAGAATCAATTGAAAATGGACCCTGAAAACTCCGATCTTAAAGAAAAGCTTGAGGAATTGGACAATAAAATTCATGCTATCATTGATAATAATAGCGGTAATACCAGCGAAGATACAAAGAGACTTCAGCTTAATAAGTATTCATTAGAAAAATCTAATATAGAAAATCAATTAAAACTAGAGCCTGAAAACTCTACTCTTAAGAAAAAGCTTGAAGAGTTAAACCTAAAAATTCTTTCTATTAATAATAGTAATTTCTTTGGAGAATTAGTAGCCATATTCGGTGGAAAAGGTACAGATTCTGGGAAATTAAATGATGCAAGATATATTACTGTAGATTCTGATAATAATGTTTGGATAGCCGATTACAGTGATGGACGAATTCAGCAGTTTAATAATTCTGGAGAATTCATTAAGATGATTCAAATACATCCAGATGAACATGACTCTAAACTAATTAATGGACTAGCTGCAGATATGAACGGAAACTTATACGTCTCTACTGGCAGCACAATTCAAAAATACAAAACAGCTGATGGTAGTTTATCAGCAACTTTTAAGGAAAATGATTATTATGGTCCCTTAGCAGTGGACAAGGATAATAATATATATTTACTAACTTCTTCTGCAATAGAAAATACTATATTCAAACTAAACTCTGATGGAACCATACTTGCTCGTTTTAATAATATAATTAAAAAAGTTAATAAAGATGATCCAGGTATGAATGCTGATTTGGCCTTAGATAGTTCTGGTAATATTTATATTTTTAGTGAATATAACAAAAAAATCTATGTATATAATTCTAATGGAGAATTCATAAAATATTTAGATTTAAAGTTCAACGATAAGGACACGCGCATTGAAACAATTTCTATAGACAATAATGATAATTTATATGTAAAATGTTTTGCTGGAAATTATAAATTTAACCTTAGTGGTGATTTACTCAATGTTTTACCCAATAAAAATTATTATACTACTGCTATAGATTCTAATGGTAATATTTATATGTCAGATAATGATGAGGTATTTGAATATAATCTAAAGACCACCACCTCAAAATAGTGCTTGGGATAATCTTAAAGCAGACTTTTTTCTATTGATATATAAGCATATTATTAATACAATAATATGAATACAACACTTCTTATTGGTTAAATGTTAAATATAACATGTATTTTAATTAGATGTTTTTTACCTATAAATACTTGTTAGACTAAGTTATACTTTTGAAACATTAAGTATTAATATTGCTATAAAAATAGAGTATTCCTTAAGTAATAAAGAATACTCTATTTTGATGCAGTTATTAAAGCTTAGAATAAAATTGTAGAAACACAATTTGTAGCTTGTTTTAGGATGAAATTAAAGAAATAGATAGTATTATTCTAGCTAACCTGTCTTATGTACTTTTTACTTCTTACTTCTCTGATTTGCGAAATAGAATACATAACTAATGCTACCCATATAAAACAAAAACCTACCACATCCACAGCGGTGAAACCTTCATGATACACAAAAATTCCAATTACCAAGCTTATGGTTGGTGAAATATATTGAGTGAATCCAAGCACTGACATAGGAAGTCTTCTTGCTCCACTTGCAAAAAGTAGTAATGGAATTGCTGTAACTATACCAGCACCTATAAGTAGTAATATTACTACTACCCCTTCCTTTTGAAATGCACCAACTCCACTAAGATGTCTTACTCCTATATATGCAAGTGCAGCTGGAGTTAGCATAATTGTTTCCAGGGTTAGTCCTACTATAGAATTAGCCTTAATTGACTTCTTTGTTGCACCGTATAAGGCAAAAGAAATAGCTAGTCCTAAGGAAATCCATGGGATCTTACCATATTGCAGAGTTTTGATTATTACACCAATAGCTGCAATAAAAAGCGCTCCTCCCTGCAAAAAACTTAGCTTTTCTTTAAAAATTACAACTCCAAGTACCACTGCTAATAATGGATTTATATAATATCCTAAACTTGCATCTACAATTTTATCTGAATTAACCGCCCAAATATATAGGCCCCAATTAAACGCAATCAAAATCGATGCAATAAAAATATTAAACATTTGTTTTTTATCCTTTACTATAAGCTTTAACTCTTCCCATTGTTTGGTCACTCCAATAATTGCAATTGTAAAAACAAAAGCCCACACTATTCTATTTGATAAAATCTCCATTGAAAACACACTATCTATTAACTTCCAGTATACAGGTAAAACACCCCACAATGTATATGCCGCTATTGCATATATTAAACCCATTTTCTTTTCATTACGCATTTAAATCCCCCTTTTTCTAGCAAGTATATTCCCGCTCTTTAGTTCTTCATTGCATTTCACAGTAAAAATCATTTGTGGAGAATTTACACTTTCTATAGTTTTACCATTTTCTTTTCTCATATCTTCAAGTTTTAAAATCTTGTTATCTCCTTTTATGGCTAAAACTTCAACAAAATCCCCATTGTAAACTTTATTTCTTTGCTGTATTCTTGCAATATTAGTATCTCTATTGTATTCTTTCACAATACCTATCATATCATAATTTTGAATATATGCCGAACTTTCATAATTTTGTCTTACTTCTTCATCAAAGTAAAAACCTGTTGTATATGGCCTGTGACTAGGTTTTTCAAGTTCTTCTATCCATTTAGAATTAAATTTATAATTTTTAGGATCAGCTATATATTTATCAATTGCCTCTCTATAAACTTTTACTACAGATGCCACATAGTATGAACTTTTCATTCTTCCTTCAATTTTGAGAGAATTTATGCCGGCTTCAATAAGCTTTGGAATATGTTCTATCATACATAAATCCTTTGAACTCATAATGTTAACCCCATTATCGCCCTCATTAATTTTTTCATAATTCCCTGGCTCTTTTTCTTCAACTAAATCATATTTAAATCTACAAGGCTGGGTGCAAGTTCCCCTATTAGCATCCCTGCCAGTTATATAATTTGATAAATAACACTTACCAGAGTAACATGCACACATTGACCCATGGACAAAAGCTTCTACCTCACAGGTTTCTGGCAATTCTTTTCTTAATATTTTTAAATCTTCGAAGCTCATTTCTCTAGCTGCTACGACTCTACTTACTCCAACCTTGTGCCAAAACAAAGCAGATTTATAATTTAGGTTATTAGCTTGAGTACTCAAATGTATTTCAAGATTTGGTACAACTTCTCTTGCTATGCTCATAATTCCAGGATCAGCAATAAGTACAGCATCTACACCTATTTCATATAATTCTTTAAGATATTCTTTTATACCTACAAAATCATCATCATGTGGAATTACATTTAATGTAACATGTACTTTTCTTCCTCTTGCATGTGCATATTCAAGTCCTTCTTTTAATTCCTCTATTGCAAAATTATCTGCAGCTGCCCTTAAATTTAGTTTATTCCCTCCAAGATATACTGCATCAGCACCAAAATCTATAGCAGTTTTCAATTTTTCTAAATTTCCCGCTGGTGCTAAAAGTTCTGGTTTATACATAATTAATTCTCCTCATACTTAAAAATCTTTGTCCTAGTAATTTTCATTTGTGCTAAAGCTATTCTCATAACTATCATCTCATTTTTAGTTTAAACGCAATAAATATTCTAATATTCCTCAGAATATTAGAATATTTATTGTAAAAAGATTATTGAAACATTTTAGTAACACCAAGATTTTTTACATCTATTTACTTGCTTCAAGAATACTGATACTTGCACTTGCACCAATTCTATTAGCACCTGCATTTATCATATCCATAGCAGATTTAAAGTCTCTTACTCCACCTGAAGCTTTGACTCCAATCTCTGTTCCTACAGCTTTTCTCATAATTGCAACATCTCCCTTAGCCGCTCCTCCAGTAGAGAAACCTGTTGAGGTCTTAACAAAATCGGCTCCTGCTTCTTTAGCAATTTCACACACCTTAATTTTTTCTTCATCAGTTAAAAGACATGCTTCTATTATTACTTTAACTACTGCTTTTTTATTAGCTGCCTCTACAACAGCTTTTATGTCTTCTTTAACCAACTCATAATTTTTTTCTTTTAAGGCTCCAACATTTATAACAGTATCTACTTCATTTGCACCATTTTCTATTGCCTGCTTTGTTTCAAAAGCTTTAACTTCTTTAGTTGTAGCACCTAAAGGAAATCCAACAACTACGCATGTCTTAACTTTAGATCCTTTAAGTTCTTTACTTACAAGTGCAGCATTACATGCATTCACACAAACTGAAGCAAATTCAAATTCCTTTGCTTCTTTACAAAATTTTTTGACATCCTCAGTTGTTGCCTCTGGCTTTAATATTGTATGGTCTATATATTTAGCTATATTCATAACTTTCTCCTTATACTAAATTCTTCTATTCAAAATCAGAATATAAATCTGGATTTTCATTGATATTTTCTAATGTAGAATATTTATTTACTATTTTTCTTATTTCTGTTTCTTTATTTTCTATAAATTGAACAAAATCTTCATATCCAGAATTAACTTTTAACTTTGCTAATTCTAAAAAGAAGCCAGGTATTTTTTTAGCAGCCACTTCCCCATAAGTTTCACCAAACCTTGCAACTCCAGGACCTGCTTTACCATTAAATAATATAGAATATGCTGGTATCATTCCATCTTCTGCACGCTTTCTCTTCCCAATAAGACCAATTATGCCTTTTTGAGGTTGGGCACATGAATTTGGACATCCTGATATAAGTAATTGTGGAAGAGCATTTTTTACTTCAAAAGATTCATTCTTGAATGTTTCAATAATTTTATTTAATAAACCTTGAGAATTATTTATTCCAAACTTACAAATCTTAGGCCCCGCACAAACTACTGAATTATCTACATTAAATAGAGAAGAAAATTCATTTGTTAAATCAACTAATTTTTCTGCATCTCTTTCTTTTAAATCTCTTACATAAAATCCTTGTGTCATAGTTAATCTTATAGATACTTCATAATCTAAATTTGCTAAAAAGTTCAATATAATATCCATCTTATCAGTATTCATATTACCACTCACTGGATGAATATATACTGTATAGCAGGCTTCTTGCTTTTGATTAATTACTCTATTTTCATACTTCTTGTCCCATTGTTTTATATTGACTTCATTTATTTTTGCTATATTTTCTTGCTCTTGGTTATAATCTATGTTAAGTGTTAGATTTTTTCTGTTCTTACTTTATCAAGTTCAGCTTTAAACATTTCTCTAAATGCTTCTTCCCCTAATCTTTGAAGAACAAATCTTAATCTAGCTTTATGTCTGTTTTCTCTATCCCCTTCTCTTTCAAAAATCTGCTTCATAGCTTGTATGTAATACAATGGATCCTTGTGATCAATAAAATCTTCAAGCTTTATCCCCACTCTTGGTCCACCACCAAGTCCTCCTGCACCATATACTTCAAAGCCTCTTTTTCCATTAACTATTTTAGCTATAAATCCTATATCTGTTATTGTTGCATTAACAGTATCTTCTAAGCTATTAGAAAATGCTATTTTGTATTTTCTAGGTAATTTTAAATTTTTGGGATCTTCCAGCATATAATTTGCTACAGCTTTCATGTATGGAGTAACATCAAAAACTTCATCTACTGCTACACCTGAAAGAGGCGAACATGCAACATTTCTTACACCATCTCCCCCCGCTGCTTTAGTTGTTAATCCTGCCTTAATTAAATCATCTAGTATTTCACCTAAGTCCTCTATCTTAACAGAATGAAATTGGATATCTTGTCTTGTTGTAAAACGAATTTGAATACCTTCGTATTTTTTCGCTATTTCATTTATTTCTTTTAATTGTTCTAATGTTGTACATCCACCTGGAATTCTCGCCCTCACCATGTATGTCTCAGTCAACCTTTCTTTATATATTCCCATTATAGAAGTAAAAGATTTAAAATCTTCTATTTTCCCATCATTAAATAACTGCAAATTATTTTTAAATTCTTCTACACTTTTTAATATTTCTTTAGTGATTGCTATCATATAAATTTACCTGCCCTTTTTCTTTATTATTTGCCTCAAAAATACTTTATAACTTATTGCTCTTAACTTGATCTTTTATCACTGCATTCATATTAGTATAGTATGTTTTTTATTTCAATAAATAAATTTTCCATCTGTGCTAGTACAGATTTTTTAAACATCAATAATTTACTGCATCTTATCTTCAATCGTTTTAGCGCTGTTTTTATGGCTTAATTAAAACTTTTGACTTATTTAATAACTTCACATACTTTATCAATAATTTCTTTCTTATATCCAAGTCTTTTTAGAAAAAGTCTTACTAAAATTTCATTTTCCTTCAAATTATAATTGTTATTTTTTTCCACAAAAATTTCCTCCTTATATTTTCATAAAATCTACACACTGACTTTCTTTTTATTTGTTAAACTAAGATTTACTATACAATCATGGTATTATAGTGTAATCTAGATATCAACAAATAAAATTCAATTCTGTGCTAGTACAGTACTTAGGGAGTGATTAATTTTGCTTAAATATGAAGAGATTGTAGAATATATAAAAAACAGTGTCAAAACCGAGAAATTGACTCATCCAAAAAAACTTCCCTCTATTAGGTCTATTCAAAATCTGTTTCAGTGTAGCGCCGGTACAGTTTTAAAAGCATACACAAAATTGGAACAAGATCATATTATTTATTCTGTTCCTAAAAGTGGGTACTATATAATTAATGATTTTCATGATAAAAGTTTATCAAAACATCAAATAATTGATTTTTCAGCTGTAAACTTAAATTGCGAATCTTTTCCATACAAGAATTTTCAACATTGCTTAAATCAAGCAATAGATCTATACAAAGATAAACTTTTTGCTTATTCTGATCCTAGAGGATTAGACTCGTTAATTAATGTGTTAAAAAATCATATTCAAAACTATCAAATCTTCACAAAAGCAGATAACATAATAATTACATCAAGTTCTCAACAAGCATTAAATATACTATCAACTATGCCCTTTCCAAATGGTAAATCTAATATTCTTGTTGAACAGCCAACATATTATGGAATGATAAAATTTTTAGAGCTTAATAACATACCTACTCTAGGCATAAATAGAGACTTTGGTGGGATAAATTTAGATGAATTAGAAAAGTTATTTAAATATGGAAATATAAAATTCTTTTATAGTATTCCAAGATTTCATAATCCAACTGGAACTTCATATAGTAAACATGAAAAACAGGAAATTATTAGACTTGCAGATAAATACGATGTATATGTTGTTGAAGATGATATTGCTGCCGATTTAGATATAAATAAAAAAAATGATCCTATGTTTTCATACGATACTCCTTCAAGAGTAATATATCTTAAAAGTTATTCAAAAGTACTTATGCCAGGCTTAAGAGTTGCTGCTCTTATAATGCCTGAATCATTAATTAAAATATTTTTAGAATATAAAAGATGGACTGATATAAGCAGTCCAATTCTATCTCAAGGAGCTCTAGAAATATACCTAAAGAATGGAATGTTTGATTCTCATATGAAGCAATTAGTTAATTTATATGCCAATCGTATGAACTCTTTAAAAGATACTTTATCAGAGTATAAACATCCGAGAATAAAACATAACATTCCTGAATCCGGATACTTTGGCTGTTTCTACGTTGATGCTCCTTTGAATTACGATAAAATAATCACTTCACTTTACCATAAAAATATAAAAATATTAGATACACGTGAATGTTTCCTCAAAGAATATAAGTGTGATAACTATTTTAGAATTACAATTAGTGAAGTAAATGAAAAACAAATCACTAAAAATATTCCTATAATACTTAATAGTATTGAAAATCATCTAGATTAACATCCCCTCATCCCTTATTTTTAGCGCATATTCTGAAGAATATATATGGTAATATGGTTTAGAATATATATTCTTCAGAATATATATATAAGAATTTCAGAATAAATTCAACAAAAACTTGGGTTGGTGCTAGGATAGTAATAATTCTAATAAAGTAGCATAAGAAAAGTTTGAAAAGATTTCTACTTAAAATTATTCCCCTAATTACTAACCAAATTATTTTTATCCAATCCATTTTCTTCAAGAATAGCATATAATGTACCATCTGCTTTCATATCATCAATTATTTTATTTAATGCATTTAACAATGTGCTATCATCTTTTTTAACAGCTATTCCCATAACTCCATGTAACTCGGGAGCATAGTCTTTTAACTGTCTTATTAAAGGATTTTCTTCTTTTTTTAAATAATAATTAATAATAATAGAATCAGCTAGACCTGCATCAATTTTTCTATTACTTATAGCCTCAAATAACTCAGTTGTACTTTCTAAAATTAATATATCTTTTATCAAATTATTTTCCTTCCACTTTTTTGCCAAAGCTTCAAATATAGTTCCTTTCTCTACTCCAACTACTGAATTTTTTAAATCACTCATAAAATTGATATTTGAAAATTTTGATACAATAACAGTTTCTGATTCCTTATACAAAGGCTTAGTAAATGCCGCTAGTTTTTCACTTTCAGGAGTTATAAATATTCCACCAACTGCTATATCTATATTCTCATCAGTATTGAATCTTTCAAGTAAATCTGCAAAGGTTTCTTCTACAATTTCAACTTTATTAATTCCAAGTCTCTTTGTAATTTCAGTTATAATATCTGCATCAATTCCACTTATCTCATTTGTTTCAGAATTAATAAAAAAGAATGGAGTCTCCTTTGATGGTGCAGCAACAGTTATCAATCCTTTTTCTTTTATCATTTCAAATCTATCTTTATTTATTGAACTATTTTCCATTTTACTTTCTATAGCCTTTGAGCCGGATCCTATTATTATTCCAATAATATTTATAATAACAACTAGAGTAAATATTTTTTTCATAAGTAAAAATCTCCTTCAAAATAATAAGCATATTTTATAATTTATTATTTCAAATATAAATTTAATTTATTCTGCCGCAAAAAAATTCAAGATTTAACAAGCTTTAGATAGTTATTATAATTTGGTTCTTTTTTATGAACTCAACTCTAAAAATCAGACAATAAAAAACCACCAATTAGTTATATTATTTAACTAGTTGGTGGTTAAGCAAATTCTAACCCTGATATAAATTGAATTGGATCTATTGTGATGATTCTCACCCTTTTCTATATCAGTATTTGTGATTCTTAGGATATTTTTAATATTTACTGAATCTTAATTTTTTTATTTTGTATTTTTCTTCGTATTTATTAAATTTACAACTTGCTAGCATTTCAATTCGTGTTTAGTAATTTTACCTTGAGCATCAATGCGTCCTGTTGGTTAACAATCAAATCTTCCGATGATTTGTACTTAGTAATTTCAACTTACGCTTAATCCACTTGCATTTCTACTTAACACCACAATTGAAAAATTGTATTTAACATTTACTAAGAGAGAATATAATTTTGGCT
>NZ_JAABNP010000034.1:19023-65462 GCF_009928485.1 Clostridium sp. C2-6-12
GGCTTTTGGCTTTTGGCTTTTGGCTTTTGGCTTTTGGCTTTTGGCTTTTGGCTTTTGGCTTTTTTAACTTTCCTCAATTAAACTTTATTTTTTATATCATTTAATTAAGTTAGGGTTAGAATTTGCTAAGAAGAAGTATTACTTTCTTCTTATTTATATTATAACACAACGTTTACAAAATACAATACATTTATCTGAAAAAAGACAGATTTTTTTCTATATATTTCATTATCACGAAATATTTCTGTCACTTTGTTTCAAATAATTCAAATTATTCTAAAAAAGCAACTAAAAAACATCCATTGTAATATTATAAATATTTTATGCTCAATGGATGTCTCTTAGTATAAAATATTATTATATATTTTAATTAAAAGATTTATTTAAAACTTCTTCAACAAAGACCTTAACTAGTGTTGGATCGAATTGACTTCCTGCATTTATCTTCAATTCTTCTAATGCCTCTTCTTCTGTTAATGGACTGCGAAAACTTCGTTCACTAAGCATTGCATTATATGAATCTGCAATTGCAAGAATTCTTGACTTGAGAGGTATTTCTTCTCCTCTTAATCCCTTTGGATATCCAGTTCCATCCCACCTTTCATGATGAGCTAGTACATATTCTGCTATTTGTGTCATGGATGTTACAGTACAAAGTATTCTGTACCCTATTTCTGGATGCCGTCTTACTTCTTCCCATTCTTCTTCAGTTAGTTTTCCTGGTTTACTAAATATTTTTTCATCAATAGAAATCTTTCCTATATCTCTTAATAAACTTATCGATTTAAGTTCATTAAGATCTTCCTTTGATAAGCCTACCGCCATTCCTAAGCTTTTGCAATAGTTTGAAATATTATAATAACCTTGTTCTTCTCTTTTATCTTTCCCATTTAATGTTGCAATAATAGCATTAATGGTTTTCCATCTCATACTTTGACTTTCTAATAATTTATTTTCATACATGTGATCATCAGCTTTTTTCAAAATATCGTCAATTTTCTCTGTACTTGATTTCTTAGTTTCAAATCCAAAAGATATTGATATTTCTACTGATTCAACTTTTTGATTTAAAGCTCTTTCTTTAATACGCTTAACAATTTCTCCTGCTTCATGCTTATCTGTTTTTGGAAGTAATATGACAAATTCATCTCCACCAAGCCTTGCAATAACATCATCACATCTACACCCAGAAGTCATAACTTCAGCTACTTTTATTAACAAATTATCTCCAACAGTATGTCCAAAAGAATCATTAACAAGCTTTAATCCATTTACATCTGCCATTATAATAGTCAAAGGTAAATTTCTTTTTACATCTAATCGTAATAACTCTTCTTCAAAAAATCTTCTATTATATAAGCCAGTCAATTGATCATGATAACTCAAGTATTCCATTTTTCTTTCCATTTGCTTTCTTTCACTAATATCTCTCCACAATGAATGAAAAACAATTCTTCCATTAAGAAGTATATTAGTCATTACAATTTCAACTGGTAATATCTTGCCATCAATTCTTTTATACCACCATTCATATTTATAATTTCCATTTCGGGCTACATCATTATATATTTTTGATATTTTTTCTTCTGATAATTCACCATCTGGCTGTTTAGTCGGAGATAATTCAATTAGAGTTTTTCCTAGTATGTTGGCCTTAGAATCGTATCCAAACAAGTCTACTAAAGCTAAATTGCAATCAATCACCTCATAATTACTAACTATAAGAATTCCATCCGAAGATGCTTCAAATATATTTCTAAAGTTATATTCACTAGTTCTCAATGCATCCTCTGCCTTCTTTTTTTCAGTAATATCAGTTACAATAACTGCAAGTTGCCCTTGCTTTGGTCTATATGCTATTACCGCATAATCCCTTTCAGTTTCTGACAGATGGTTTTCATAACCATAGGGTTTTCCTGTCTTTACAACTTCTGAAAACTTATCAAGTATATCAGCTTCTATGCTAGGAAAAATTTCTGAAACCAACCTATCTGCTAGTCCTTCATTTTTTAATCCTGTCATTTCTTCATGACCTTTATTGGCATATATAAATTTATAGTCTGTAAACTCACCTTTTTCATTAGGAATAGCTTCATATATAGCTAATCCTTGGTTCATTTCATTTACAAGGCTCTTATATTTTTCTTCACTTTCTATAACTTTGTCATAATGATTTCGTAATTCCTGCTCAGAAGCAGTTAGTTGCTGAACATATGCTTGAAGTTCTTCATTCGCAGCTGTCAATTCTTCATAGCTTTCTTGTAATTTTTTTTCTGCGGCTTCTACTTTGTTTATGAAAGATTTAGTCAATAAATATAATATAATTGAAGTTATAATGACATATAACCACCCCTTATAAGTATTTATCTTAAGAAGCATTTCATTGTTCTTTGCAATGCTATTTGCAATTCTATCTGAAAATAAAATCCATACAAAACCAATTATCAAGTATATTAAGCATATCTTTACATTTTCATATATTAAATTATTTTCTGACTCAAAATTTAATGCAGAGGAGATTTTTCTTTTAATAACTTCAAACATATATACACCTCCATTTCGACATATAAAACAACTTTAATTAAATTCACTTTTGAGCTGAATAATATACAATATATCTTAATTAAATTTTATATTTTATTAATAAGCAAGTCAATAATATAAGTATTTATCAAATAATAATTATATATTCAATAATTTGTTTAATAAAAAAGCTCTAAATACGTATATTGTATATCTTATTAGCACATAACATACTTGTTATTATTTTGTAAATCTATAACAAAATTCAATTATATTTTACTAATACGTTCTTAATCCTATCTAATATAACAATATCATGTTCTTTCTCTTTTTTTATCTATTAGTTGTATTCTTTGCTTAATTTCATTTAAACTTGTATATTTTTTTGTATTATAATATATTTCTCTGTTATATACCATTTTAAATAATTTCATCCTTTATTATACATTTTTAGTACCTCTACATAGTTCTTATAGTATAATGTTAATAATGAGTACAAATAAATATTTGATTCTAAAAACTTTTAAGTATAAATGTCATGTTTAATAATCATTAAACTCTTTTATACTATCAAATAATAATTAAAGTACTTACTTGCTAGATAACTTATTAAGAAAGAAGGGAAAAAAATGATTATCGTATCAAAGGATGGAAGTGGTCATTTTATGACTGTCCAAGATGCACTTGACTCTATACCAGAAAATAACACTAGTGAAATTGAAATATACATAAAAAATGGTGTATATAAAGAAAAAACTTCTGTATTAAAGCCTTTTATAACCTTAATTGGTGAAGATAAAAACAAAACAATATTAACTTATGATGACTATGCAAAAAAATTATTTCCTTCTGGTGAAGTGTATAGAACTTTTAATTCCTACACTATTTTTATAGAAGCTGATAACTTCACAGCTAGGAATATAACTTTTGAAAACTCTGCTGGGGCTGGAGAAATAGTTGGACAGGCCATAGCTGTTTATGTTGAAGGTGATAGAGCTAAATTTAAAAATTGCAGCTTCTTAGGTAATCAAGATACTATATTTACTGGTCCTCTTCCACCAAAGCCAATAGAAGGAATTAATTTTGGTGGTCCTATGGATGGAAAAGAAAGGATTGTTGGGAGACAATATTACGATGAATGTTATATTGAAGGAGATATTGACTTTATATTTGGCTCTGCAACAGCTGTATTTAATAAATGTGAAATATTCTCTAAAAATAAAAATTGCGATATTAATGGATACATAACAGCTGCATCTACTGTAGAGGGCAAAGAATTTGGATATGTATTTATAGACTGTAAATTAACTAGTAATGCTAAAGCCAACAGCGTTTACTTAGGAAGACCCTGGAGGGATTATGCAAAAACTGCCTATATAAATTGTTATATGGATGAACATATTCGAAAAGAGGGCTGGCATAGCTGGAACAAGCCAAATGCGGAAAAAGAAACAAATTATGTTGAATATAAAAGTTATGGACCTGGTGCTTCAGATAAAACAAGGATTTCCTGGGCACATATTTTAACTGCAGAAGAAGCTGAAAAATATGTAATATCAAATATATTATGTGGAAATGATAATTGGCATTTAGAATTGTAATTTTTCAATTAATTATAGTATAGGGATATCTGCACACGTGTTCAGATATCCCTATATAAAACTTCCTATTAAAATGTATTAATGCTTTATTCACACGCAACCTTTACAACTATTTTTCTTACTTTAGAGCATTCATTTAACGCACAACCTGGTTTATGTGCATCTTCTGGAAAAAAGATAGCATATTCATCATTAATAAATTTTATATTTGAACCCTTTGATGTTTCTTCATAAAAAATCATATCTTTTTCTGGTCTTAAATCTTCTTCTTTATTCAAATAACTAATCGGAGCATATCCCATTACTTCTTGACCTTCAACAATTAATTGAATATCTATATATTTTTCATGAGATTCCCACTTCTTTTCTTCTTCTTTTTCAGTATTGTATTCTTGTACAAGTGCAAATATCTTTTCACCTTCAATTTCATGCTTTCCAATTGATAATTCCTTTAAATTATTATTTTTCAAAAATTCAAATGCCTTTATAAAATTTTTATTAATACTAGAATAATTTTTTTCAATTGTTATGTTTCCACAAATCATAATTTGATTCCTCCTATTCATTTTGATAATTACAGACTTATAAAATTTGTAATTACTCATGTTTTTCATAATATATTAATTCATTGAATTATTCAACCTTATTTAATCTGTATTTTTAATCCACAATAATAAATTTCTATCTTTCAATATGTGCTTCTGCTTTTAAATAAAAAAAGAGCCATAAAAATTATGACTCTCGAAATATACAAAACTATCTTCTGTTATTTTGTTCTTTTTTAATTCTTCTACAAGCTATACATCTTGTAGGTTCATTAGTGAATCCTTTTTCTTGGTAGAATTCTTGTTCTCCTACTGTGAAAACAAATTCATCTCCACAATCTCTGCATACTAAAGTTTTATCGTTCATATAAAGTTCCTCCTTCTTAATTAAAGATTAATATATTGATTCATATAATTCTCTAAAGGAGAAATTTACATATCTATAAAAAACCTTTTTTATTTGACTTACTATCTTAGTATAACAGTTTTCAACAAAATAGCAAGCATTATTTCACAGTTTTTAAATTTAATTTGAAAATGACATAGAAATGTCCAATAAATCAGAAGCTTCGTCACTGGAAATATTTTTTGATTGAGATATTTCTTCTATTAAGATTTTCTTTGCAGTAGCTAACATTTGTTTTTCACTTGAATTCAAATTATGTTCCATTTTTACTTGGGTAAGATTACAAATTACTTCAAGATAATCATCTAAAGCTCCAGATTTTATTTTTAGTTCATTTGTAGTTTTTCTTTCTTTAAAATTAATTTTTTCAAGTTCTTCTGCATCAACTAAAAACTTATTAATTTGCTTCAATCGACTATCTAAAGTTTTTGAATCACTTACTAATCTCATGTTAGATGTTTCTATTCTACTAAATGGAAGCGTTAATTTCATATTATTATTATATAATGTTATAGTATAATAAGCTTGCTTCTCACCTTTAAATTCTTTTTCTTCGATATCGTCAATTACCCCTATACCTTGACTTGGATATACAATTTTATCTCCTATATTAAACAAATAATGACCTCCTTAATTAATAGCCGTTATTTAAGTATATCATTTATTAATCATTTTTGCAAAATTTTATTTTATCACCAATATATATACATGTCAATTATTTTTAACGTTTTCTATCTTCCACATATTTGTAAATAAACATCATATTACATAATATACATATAGAAACTTCAATAAGTTAATTTATCCACTGTTTAATTTATAAAAATTTTTGGTGCATATACGATTACAATATGCAGAATTTTCATTTTTCTGTTTTCATAAAGTGATTTTTAGAGTATAATAAAACATGAAAAGGAAATTGATATAAATTTATCAATTTATCTTTTATTATTTTAAAGTAAAAAGACTTTAAAACAAATTTACAAGTATACGGAGGTCGTAATAATGTTAACATCAGCTAAAGAAATGTTAAACAAAGCTAGAGAAGGAAAATATGCAGTTGGTCAATTCAATATAAACAACTTAGAATGGACTAAAGCTGTATTATTAACTGCACAAGAAAACAATTCACCAGTTATCTTAGGTGTATCTGAAGGTGCTGGAAAGTATATGACTGGATATAAAACTGTTGCTGCTATGGTTACAGCAATGATCGAAGAATTAAAAATCACTGTACCAGTTGCATTACACTTAGACCACGGTAGTTATGAAGGAGCTAAAGCTTGTATCGAAGCTGGATTCTCTTCAATCATGTTCGATGGATCTCACTATCCAATAGCAGAAAACATCGAAAAGACTAAAGAATTAGTTGCTATAACTGAAGCTAAAGGTCTTTCTTTAGAAGCAGAAGTAGGTTCAATCGGTGGAGAAGAAGATGGAGTTGTAGGTAAAGGTGAAGTTGCTGACCCAGCAGAATGTAAATTAATTGCTGAACTTGGAGTTACAATGTTAGCTGCTGGTATCGGAAATATTCACGGTAAATACCCTGCAAACTGGACTGGATTAGATTTCGATGCATTAGCTAAAATTGAAGAAGCTGTTGGAACTAAAATGCCATTAGTATTACATGGTGGTACAGGAATTCCTGAAGATATGATCAAAAAAGCTATCTCACTAGGAGTTGCTAAAATCAATGTTAACACTGAATGTCAATTATCATTCCAAGAAGCTACTAGAAAATATATAGAAGCTGGAAAAGATTTAGAAGGAAAAGGATTTGACCCAAGAAAGTTATTAAATCCTGGATTCGAAGCTATCAAAGCTACAGTTAAAGAAAAAATGGAACTATTTGGTTCAGTGAACAAAGCATAATTAATTTTACAATAATAAAGGAGCATCCTATAATCTTAGGTGCTCCTTTTTCATATTAAGCTATATTATTAATTTCAAACGGCTTTTCCTAAACACTCTGCTGCCCTT
Source organism: Clostridium sp. C2-6-12 (assembly GCF_009928485.1). Taxonomy (GTDB): domain Bacteria; phylum Bacillota; class Clostridia; order Clostridiales; family Clostridiaceae; genus Clostridium. Next base: position 26,079 of record NZ_JAABNP010000034.1, read on the forward strand.
CTCGCATATATATTTTCTACAATATTAATTATAATAGAATTTAACATTGATTCTAATTGCTCTTTAATATTATTTTCACTATTATAAAAATATTCTAATATCCAGCTATAATGCTTATTTCCTATAAGCTTATGAAAAATCCCCACAATATCCTGTCTGGTTAAATTATAGCTAATTAAAACATCGAATATATCCATGATTTTATCCGTAATAATCTTAATATCAAAACTTCGCTTTATTCCTGCAAGATGTGAAATATAATTAGTATCATTTATAATTTGAAAACTAGAACGTTCACATACACTCTTATTTTTTTTCATTCCATCATTTAGTATATTTAATATATATAAAAACATCTTATATCCTCTCCCCAATTTAATTTATAAAAACAAATAATCTGCTATTTTTCATCTTTTATACGTTTACATTTATTATAAACCTTTTATTCTATATGTCTATATTATTTTCCTTCTATTTTATATTAATTAATAACTTTTTAATTTTTGTATAGATTAATGATTACTTTTTTGTAATAATCTCCAAAGATTCTTCAAATATTCAATTCGAAATTTTAATTTTATTTAAATATAAGTATTTTTCTTAAGAAATAAATACATAATATATTTGTACTTATTCTTATAGATGAGAGGTGTCGTAATGAATAATAAATATAATGACTTATTTGAAGAATTGATTAAATCCTACTATGATGGTAATTTTGATGAAACACTTTCACGTATTATGGTCTGCCACAAAAAATCACCTCAGGAAACATTCTCTATAATTACTTCCTTATGTGGCGTTAATATTAAGTTTGATAATAATTATATATATAACTTAAAAAAAGCTATAACTGAACATGAAGTTCATAATAAATTAATACGAAAAATTAAAGATTGTTCTAAGGATTGTTCCCCAGGTGAAAATAATAAATATAATTGTCAAGCATCGTGTCCTTTTGATGCTATTGTTTATGATCCAAATAAAAAATCAACTTTTATAGATTCTAATCTATGCTTTAACTGCGGTTTATGTGTAGATTCCTGCAAAGATGGACTTATTTTAGATAACGTATATTTTATTCCAGTTGCAGATTTAATTAAAAATAATGAAACTGTTATAGCTGCCGTTGCTCCAGCCATTAGCGGGCAGTTTGGAGATAATGTAACTTTAGATCAATTAAGAGAAGCATTTATTAAAGTTGGTTTTACAGATATGATTGAAGTTGCTTTTGCTGCCGATGTTCTAACTATTAAAGAAGCTGTTGAATTTGATAAACATGTTCATGGACCTAAGGACTTGATGATAACATCCTGCTGCTGCCCTATTTGGATTGGAATGCTTAGAAAAGTTTATAAAGATCTTGTGCCTGATTTGTCTCCTTCTGTATCTCCTATGGTTGCTGCTGCTCGAATTGTAAAAAAGTTAAATAAAGATGCAAAAGTAGTTTTTATCGGTCCATGTATAGCAAAAAAAGCTGAAGCTAAAGACAAAGATTTAAATGATGCTGTAGATTTTGTTTTAACTTTTCAAGAAGTATACGAAATATTTAAAGCTTTAAATATTGATCCTCAAAAGTTAAAAGGAATACCTTCTATTGAATACGCCTCAAGAGGCGGTAGACTTTATGCTAGAAGTGGTGGTGTTTCAATTGCAGTTTCTGAAACAATAGAAGAACTATTCCCTGATAAAGCTGAGCTATTTAAGGCTGCTAAAGCTTCTGGAATTCCTGAATGCAAAGAACTCCTTGAAAACGCCCTAAAAGGAAATATTGATGCAAATTTTCTTGAAGGAATGGGCTGCAAAGGTGGATGTGTTGGTGGACCTAAAGCCATAATTCCTACAGACGAAGGTAAGAACGCTGCTGATAAATTTGCTTATGCTTCAACTATAAAAGTACCTGTTCACAGTAAAATTCTAGATAATGTTCTAGAAAAACTTAATATAAATTCTTTAGAAGACTTTAAACACGAAGAAAAGATGGAAATTTTCGAAAGAAATTTTGATAAATAACAATATCTACATTAAAACAAAATACAAATAAAACACAACATATTTTAACTTTATTATATTTTTATTTCTTAAAACTTAAAAAGTTTTGCTAAAAATAAAACCATGAACATACTGCAATATAATCAGCTGTTCATGGTTCTTTACAAAGCATTAATTTATTTCCTTCAACTTTAGAAAATTTTTAATTATTTACTTCACTGTTTCCAATGCTTTTTTTACTTTTGGAACAACATAGTGACTTCCTCCCCTATCCTTAACATCTTCTGCCATCATAACTACTAACAAATTGTTTTTATCCTTATTTGTAGTCATTCCAACAAACCATCCAAGTTCAGTTCCTTTTGTATCATCCTGAGACACTTTTATTTCTGCTGTTCCTGTTTTTCCTGCAATAGTTAGTCCATTAGTAAATGCCTGATGCCCAGTTCCATTTTGATTTTCTACTACTTGTACTAAATCCTGAAGCACTATATTGGCAGCTTCTTTTGAAACAGCATTTGGCTTCCATATTTTTATTTCAGGATTTTGCTTATATTCTATATAAGGAGTTAAAATGTTTCCTTCATTTTCAAACATAGTATATAATGCTGCTAAATGAACAGGATTTAATAATATTTCTCCTTGTCCATATCCACTATCAGCTAATTGAACTTCAGTTTTAAAATTTTTATCACTAGAAAACTGTGAATTATATAGAGGAAATTCAAACGGAATCTTATCTGAAAATCCAAAGCTGTTTAATTTATCTTTAAATATATCTTTACCTATATCTAATGCAGCTTGTGCAAAATAAATATTATCTGAGTAAATAAGGGCATTAGCTAAATTAGAAGGGCTTCCATAGTCACTTACTCTTGTTACTGAATAATTACCCCAGCTACCGTTCTTCTTCCAGCTAAGTCCTGTAATTTTCTTGTCCACATTGGGATCTATTTTTTTTGTATCAACTCCTATTGCTGCTGTAATTGGCTTAAAAGAAGATCCTGGTGTAGCTGTACCTTGAAATCTATTATACATTGGCTTATTGGGATCATTATTTAATAAATTCCATTTGTCATTTGACATGCCCAAAATAAAATCATTAGGATTATATGCTGGAGTGCTTACCAATGCTAAAACTTCGCCAGTATTAGGATTCATAGCTACTGATAATCCCTTATCTTTTTCTAGCTGATCATATAATAAACTTTGCATACTACTATCAATTGTTAATTTTAAATCTGTACCATCTTTAGGTTCTTTAGTAATTAGTGAAGTTTTCTTTTCGCCTTCTTTACTTTGAATAAATATTTCAGATCCATCAATAGCTCTTAATGATTCTTCATATTTTTTCTCTAACCCTGCTTTGCCAATTAATGAATTTTCATTGTATTCTTTGTCATTTTGCTTTTCAAGTTCTTCAGCATTTATGGTTTGTATATACCCTGTTAAATGGGCTGCTTTTACTCCTAGTGGGTATATTCTTGCATCCTTATCGTTAACTTGAACTCCTGGAATATTAACAAGACTTGAGATTCTATCATCGCCATAAGGAATAGCCTTTATAGGAATAAACATATCTGGTTTTACATATGTTGCACTTAGCTGCTTATTTATATAATCAACTGAAACCTCTAATAACTTGGCAATTTCTGAAATTGACTTATCTTTGTTATCTCCTAAATTTCTAGGAACTATTCCTACATTAGATGAAAATGAATCAGTTGCAAGCTTTACACCTTTTCTGTCAATTATATCTCCTCTTTTGGCTTTTAAAGTTTTCACTCTAACCTTATCAGTATCATTTAATTCTGGGAATATTGCTTTAGAGTTCCAAATTAAAGTATACTCCTTACCTAATTTTCTAGTCATGCTCACTGAATTAGAAAACTTTAATTCTCCACTTAATGTATTCATGGTAGTATCATAGTCTATTATGGCTTCATTGGTTTTATTGTCAACTTTTTTAACTTCTATTTTTACATCACTTGCTTTAATACCTTCATATATATTTTTATTTCTAGCAACAAAATCTTCCTTAGTAACTTTATTCTTTATATCCTCATCAATTAGCTCATACATTTTTTCATAGTCTTTGGAATTAATTAAATTTACATACTCTGTCAATTTATATTCAGGTCTATGTGCTTTATTATATAGAAATAAAGCAACCCCACATATTATAAGTGGAACAACTACAATTCCTGCCCCTAAAAATAGATAAAAATCTTTCTTCTTACTCATTAATTTCACATCCTTTATTATGTCATAATAAATTCTCTCTAGTCTTATAGAAAAAGCTGTTTCAAAAGCTTTAAATTTTGAAACAGCATACTTATATTATTCACATCGTATAACTTCAACTTTATAGCCATCTGGATCAGTTACAAAATAATATTTTGGCTTTTCACCTGGTAAGCCTTTTAAATCTGTAACTTCATATCCAAGGTTCATATGCTTTTGTCTCATTTCTTCCAAGTCTTCTACGCCAATAGCTGTGTGACTGAACCCATTGCCTATTTCATATGGTTTTTCTATATCATAATTATATGTAAGTTCAATTTCATATCCATTTATTTCATTGGATAAATAAACAAGAGTAAACTTATGCTTTGGGAAATCCTTTCTTCTTGTTTCAATAAGCCCAAGAGCATCTCTATAGAAATTTAATGATTCTTCTAAATCTTTAACTCTTATACATGTATGCAACATTTTTACTGACATTCTAATTCCTCCTTCAAAACTTTTCCACTATTATAATATACCATATAAATTAAAATCTAAAAATACTTTATAAATATGTTTTTATAGCTAATACTACTTAATATAACTCGTTGTGCAAATTATTTAAACTAAACACGTTTGAACTAGTTTTGTAGATTTAATTCTTAACTACTTGCTTTATATTTAATGTTATAATAATCTATAAGAGTCACTAATTTACTTTATTTAATTCATAAGGAGGTTAATATTTTATGAAAATATTAAAATACATGCTAATATTCGTTCCTATAAGTTTTATAGCTGAATTTATGCATGCATCGCCATCCATAATGTTTGTACTTGCCGCTTTATCAATAATTCCACTGGCAGGTCTTATGGGTGAAGGAACTGAAGAAATCTCATTTTACTCTGGTCCCAAAATTGGTGGATTTTTAAATGGTACTTTTGGTAATGCTACAGAACTTATAATATCATTTTTTGCACTTAAAGAAGGTCTTTTTGAAGTAGTAAAGTCCTCCATAGCTGGTGCTGTAATCGGTAATGTATTACTAGTACTTGGTGCCAGTATGCTTGCTGGTGGATTAAAATACAAAACCCAAACCTTTAACAAACAGGTGGTTGAAGTCTCTTCAAGCATGCTGCTTTTTGCAGTTGTTGGTTTATGTATTCCAGCATTGTTTACTCACACAGTAGATCCATCATTACTAAATACACGGTATGAAGGTTTAAGTATATTTGTTGCTATAATAATGATTGCAATATATATTTTAAGTTTAGTATTTTCATTTTTTACTCATAAGCATATATATTCTGTTAACGCTGAAGAAGATGAAGAAGGTACTGCTAAATGGTCTTTAAAAAAGTCAATATTAGTCTTAGTTGTAGCTACTGTGTTAATAGCAATAGAAAGTGAATTTTTAGTAAGCGGAATAGAACCTATAACTAAAAGCTTAGGCCTTAGTGAATTTTTTGTTGGTATAATATTAATTCCTATAATAGGTAATGCTGCTGAACATAGTACTGGTATTGTAATGGCTATGAAAAATAAAATGGATGTAGCTTTAGAAATTGCAATAGGTTCAAGCTTACAAATAATATTATTTGTCACTCCTGTTCTAATATTCTTGAGCTTATTATTTACTCCAATGAGCATTGAATTTAATGAATTTGAATTAATTGCTCTTATTGTTGCAGTATTAATAGCCAATAGAGTATCAAATGATGGTGAGTCAAACTGGCTTGAAGGAGTACAGCTCCTTGCTGTATATACAATAATTGGAGCTTCATTCTTTATTCTATAGTCTTCCTTAGCTTCAAGAATATCATAATGAATCTAAAGTATTAAAGAGAGATATTTTCAAATTGAAAATATCTCTCTTTAAATTTAAAACTATTTTAGCTTTGCTTTTTCATTTTCAAAACCTATTCTATATTAATTCTGTGCTTCAATTTTTCTATACTAAAGCCATTTATTTTTCTTAAACCACCCAATGCAGACTATAACAATAGTAATACAAGTTATGATAATAATAGGATAACCATATTTAAAATTGTACTCAGGCATATTAAAATTCATTCCATACCAACCTACAATAAGAGTAAGTGGTAAGAAAATTGTTGTTACAACCGTAAATAACTTCATCAATGTATTTTGATTTATGTCTACTTGCGCTTGATATGCCTCTCTCACTTGCGTAACGTAATCTCTTAAATTATTTACAGCTTGATACAATCTATTAGTTCTATTAGTAAACATTCTAAAGTATTTTATTGTTTTTTTATCAACAAGTTTATTATCATTTTCCTCTATTAGTTCTGCAATATTAATAAGCCTTTCATAGTAGCGTTTTAATTTTAATAATTTTTTTCTAAGTATAATTATTTTATTTAAATAGTTATCTTCTTTTGAAGTTATTAATCCTTCTTCAAGCTTTGTAATCTCTTGTTCAATATTTTCAATATGATATGTATCCTCTAAAGTAAGTTTATCAAAAAAAATATATAGCAATTTACTAAGATTTGTACATTTAATTTCAGCAGATATAATTTTGGAAAGCACTTCGTTTATTAAATTATTATCATCGCATATAAATACAAGAAGATTTTGCGTAAAAAATACGCATATTTTTTTAGATGGACTTAATAAATTATCAACTTTAGGAATTTTAAGAGATATATAATCAAATCCTTCATAACTTTCGAATTTTGATGTTCTTCCATTCAAACATTCAAAAAGAATCTTATCATTTATATAAAGCTTATCAGCCATAGCTTGTAATTGTTCAAAGTTAATCACAGATACAAAAGATCTAGAGCCATTTAAACTAACATTATCAATTGAATCTTCAATTAAAGTTTCATTATTTAAAGAAAAAATCATTTTATTCACCTTATTTCAATATTTCATAATTATATCTTACCATAAAAAATTGCATTTAAACATCTATATAAAATCACAAAAATTTATTATATTTATCTTATTGTCTTAAATGTATTTTTGAAACAATAAAATAAATGCCATAGTTAAACAATATAATTTAACCATAACATTTATTCTGTACTCATTTTCTATATCTAAATCACAAATTTAGATATATCTTCTTTTAATTTTTCTGAACTTACTTTAGCTTTTGAAGTCTCTTCAAAGATATCCCCAGATTTACCATTTACATCTGATACTCTATTAGCAATAGCAGCAGTTTCTGTTGCACCTTCTGTAGCTGCTCCAGCAACGCCATCTATTGTCTTTATCATATTGTCCACTGAAAATATCAAATCTTCAGAAACATTATTAAATTCTAAAGAAAAATCCTTAAAGTATAAAGCATCTTTATTATATTGATGACTTATATCTATTAAAGTTTCATAATCCTTTAGAACCTTATTTTCAATAAAATCAAGCATTTTTTGAGAGTTTTCAGCTAATTCTTCAACTGACATAACTATAACACTTGTTACATTTTGTATTTTAGTTATAGTTTCACTTGATTCTTCTGCAAGTTTCCGTATTTCATCAGCTACAACACTAAATCCTTTTCCTGCTTCACCTGCTCTTGCAGCTTCTATTGCTGCATTAAGTGCCAATAAATTTGTTTGAGATGTTATTTCAAGTATTGAATCTGATAATACATTGATTTGTGCTACAGCTTTGGCATTTTTTATAGATTTTTTAAGTTTATTATCAGTTTCTAGAAACATTTTTTCTGTTTCCTTTTGATTAACTTCTGAAATTCTCAAAATATTTTTAGCTTTTTCACTTATTACTTTTGCTTTATCTGAAATTCCATGTGATTTTTCCGCAAACGAATTCACTGCACTTCCAATTTCTTGTGAACACCCTGCCATTTCTTCAGCAGAAGCAGCTGTTTCCTCAATACTTGCAGATAAATTCTCTGCATTTATAGAGACTTCTTCAATATCAATATTTAAACCTTTCATTTTTGTATTCACTGTTTCAATTACATTATCAATATCTTTAGCTACTACTACTACATTTCCAATTAATCCTTTTAAAGAATTCTTAACTTTATTTATTGATATTCCTATATCTTCTAATTCGTCCTTTGTTTTTAACTCAATATCAAAAGTAAAGTCACAATCTTTCATTTTTCCTAAAGCATATTGAATTTTCATAATATTTGAACTAACTTTATTTGAAAATATATAAGCCATAATTACAGAAATAATACTTAAGATAGCAATTGTAATAATTATTATCTTAGTTAAGTCACTTCTAATATTTTCAAACATGCTTGTATCTATATCTACTCCTGAAATTGCTATAACTTCTCCTGCTGAATTTTTAATAGGCGAGCAGGCAGTAATATATGTTCCATATCCATCCGTTACAGATTCATCACTTACAGTAACATTTCCGTTAAAAGCTTTTTCCATTTCACCATCCATGGTATAATCCTCTAAAAAATCTGATGCGTCTACTGAAACATCTAGCAAAAATTTAGCTTCTTTCCCCTCTGTTCTTATGAGTATATAAAAATTTCTGGCAATACTTTCTGATTTGGCTGAAACCATTGAATTTATAACTCTTTTGTATTCTTCACTATCTTTTGATTTCTCTTTTACAATTTTTTCAATATCCTTTGAATCGATGGCCTTATCTAATTTTATTACACATTGAGTTGCTGAGTCTTTTATGTCTGTTTCAAATTTTTCAAACATAATAAAATTAACTGAAATTAATATTATTGCAATAGACGATAAAATTATTAACATCATTCTCAATATTTTAAAGCCAAATTTCCCCATAATACTCCCCCTTTTTATACCTTTTAATAACAATATCCATTTACATTTTATACTAAATTACCATACTTTTCAACAAATTTATTCTATCTTAATATAAATTTTACATTAATATCCAATTATATACAAACAATAATATAAATGAAAACCATATTCATATAAAAAACTGCTATTATATGCATATGGTTTTTAGAAAATTATTAAATTAACTGTTCTACTAATACTTTAACAATTTCAGGATCAAACTGGCTTCCCGAATACTTTTTCAATTCATCTACGGCGTTTTCTTTACTTAAAGCTTTACTATAAACCTTATCTGATATCATGGACACATATGCATCGGCAACTGCTATAATCCTTCCTTCAATAGATATTTCTTCTCCCTTTAACCCCTTTGGATAGCCTTTTCCATCTGGTCTTTCATGATGCTCTAAAACAAAATTTGCTATATTAGAGAATTCACTTACCGAACGCAATATTTGATACCCTACTTCTGAATGCCTCCTGACTTCCTGCCATTCATCTTCATTCAAACTTCCTGGTTTATTAATTATGCTTTCGTTAATAGATATTTTCCCTATATCATGCAGACGGCCAGCTAATTCAACTTGTTCTACTCGTTCATTTTCAAATTTAAGCACTTCTGCAATTGCTCTACATATTTCACTTACTTTTTTTCCATGAACTGCTTCTACACTACTCCTTCTATATATAGAATTCATAATTAAGTCAATTGTTTTTCTTCTCATAACTGGACTCTCTATAAGCTTATCTCTATACATATTTGCTTCTGCTTTTTTAAATATTTCATCTATGTCTTCAAACTTATTTTTTTTAATAGAGGCACCCATTGAAATAGATAAAACAATATTGTCTGATTTATCTTCTACGATAGCTGATTTTATCCTCTTTATAATTCCCTCTGTTTTATTTTCACTTGTATTAGGAAGTAAGATAACAAACTCATCTCCACCAATTCTACTTATAACTCCATTTGGAGGGCATCCTATTTTTAAGATGTTAGAAACATTTTTAAGGAGAATGTCTCCAGCTTTATGTCCAAATGCATCATTGGTAAGTTTTAGACCATTAACATCTGCAATAATTAAAGATATTGGAATATTATTTTCAGTATTTATTCGTCTTATTTCTTCTTCATAAAATCTTCTATTATACAAACCCGTAAGCTGATCATGATAACTTAAATATAATATTTCATTTTCTGACTTTTTACGATCAGATATATTCCTAACAATACTAAGTAAAATTCTTCTGTCTCCTATTGATGTGCCTTGTGAACTCACCTCAACAGGTATTGGTGTACCATCCCTTAAGTAATGTATAGTCTCAAAAATTATTCCAGATGCATCTGCTTCTTCCATTTGCTCTATTACTTTTGTATCTTTTTTAACATTTCTCAAATCAAATACGCTCATTCGTGTAAAATCCTCAAAGGAATATCCATATATTCTTATTGCTGCATCGTTAACTTCAAGAATATTTCCTTCTTTATCAACAAATAACATGGCATCATTAGCATTTTCAGCTAAGATTTTATATTTCTCAAGTCTTTCTATTAATTGATTCCTTTGAGTTATATCAAGTCCTATTCCTGTAAAATATAATTCATTTTCAATTTTAACTGAACTTATGGTAAAGAACATAGGCATTTTACTTCCATCTTTTAATGGCAACTCTATTTCAATTTCTCCATAACCTGTTTCGGTTACTACTTCAATGATTTTTAATACTTTTTCTTGATTTATCTGGTTATCTTTATGCCAATCCATAAAATTCATGGATTTAAGTTCATCATTAGAAAAACCTGTCATTTCACTATGCTTTTTATTCCATCTAACTAAATTATTTTTATCATCATATAAAAAAACTAAGCCTGGAATGCTATTAAATATTGCCTCCATAAAAACTTTTTCTTTATTTAATTCATTTTCAATTTGTGTTTTCTCATAAATTTCTTCTTTTAATATTGCATTTATATCCTGTATTTTTTCTTTTGAGTTATTAACTTCCCTAATTTCATTATAGATAAGAATGTAAATCATTATAGCAGTTATTAAAACATAAACCCACCCTTTTACAATAGCAATTATTGTTCTTGCATCTGGATTGCTTACTAATACTTCAAGTAATTTATCTGATAATAGAATCCATAAACTTCCTATAATAAAATATATAAGCGCTATTTTAAAAGCTTGCCCCTTTGTTTTATCATTTTCTTTCCAAATAGATTTCCTTAAGAATTTACCAAAAAATTTTTCTTTTAATTTTTTATTCATATCATCAGAGCCTATTTTCCTCATAACTCTCACCCCTATTCGGAAACTTCTACCAATAAATACATTATAAATAATATTTATACATTTTTCCATCTTTTCTTTTTATATAAATCTTGTTGTTACATTAAAGTTAAAATAAATAATACTAAAATAAAACCATCAATTAAGCTTTGAAGAAAAATTGCTTAATTAAATGGTTTTCAATATAAAAATTCAATTGTTTTATTTCTTGTTAATAATTCACATCTGTTCTCAATACATCTATTCCTTGACTAGAATTCTTTTCAATAGATTTAATAGCATTTTCTATATATTCAAAAATTGATTTTGATAATTTTTCTGTTTGTATATACAAATTATTTGCCAAAGATTTATCTTCATTATTTACAGCTTCAATTACGTTTACACCCATGTTATGTAACTCATGGTGTACTTTATCAATACTCGTCCATACTTCCTTAATATCAGAATGATCTAGATTAATAGAATTATAAAAATGACCAAAAGCACATTTCTTTGAGTTTGTTTGAATAGGATATATTTTCATTTCATCTACAATTCGTTTTAAGTTTATCATCCAGTTATTATGAGCTTCTTTTGCTTTTATTAAATTATTTATCAATTCTTCATTAGATATTGCATTTATTCCTCCGTTTAATGCTGATGTCATTTCTCTTACAATCTCACTAAGTTCTGTATCAATTTTAGATATTTGTTTAGCATTTTCTGCACTTTGCATTGCATCTGCATGAATTTCCTGTGTCATATAATTTAATTTTTCTGCATCTTTGGCAGATGAGTCCATAGCCATATTTATTTGCTTTGTTGCTTCTTTTATTCCATCCATTGCTTCTGATATTTGATCAACATCACTTATAGTTTCTTTTAATAATGATACATTTTCATTAATTGTATCATGTATTACCTCCAATTTTGAATTCATGTTCTTAGTAGAATTCATTGTATGATCCATATTTTCTTTTCCACCGGTAGCAGCATTATGCATACTATTTACAAAAACTCTCATATCGTCTAAATTTGTTTTAGTACTATCAGCTAACTTTCTAATTTCTTCCGCCACTACTGCAAAACCTTTTCCATATTCACCTGCGCGTGCTGCTTCTATGGACGCATTTAGAGCTAATAAATTAGTTTGTTCAGCAATTTCTTCAACTCCATTTACTATTTCATTTACTTTTTCTGCCATATCAACTAATTGCTTTATTTGTTCATTCATATTGGTTATGTCTTCTATTACGTTTTCCTTTAATACTTTAACTTCATTTAACTGTTTCATACTTTCATCATTCTTTTTAACCAAAACTTTAGAGGATTCTGCTAACTGATTCATAGTGCTTGAAGTTACATTTATTGAATTATTAACTTGATTCATACTTGCAGTAATTTCCTCTACAATAGCAAGATTTGACTCACTTACTGTTGACATATCCTTTGCAAAATTAATTAATTTATTAGAAGAATATGTTGTTTTAACATCAAAATCACTTAATACAGATATACTATTTAACATTTTTTTAGAACTTATTGACATTTTCTTTTCACTTTCTAATAGTCTATCAAAATGTTTAAATAATGTTTTGTGGATAGGGTAATCTACCTTTGGATTTTTAACTTCTTTTCCAGAAAGTCTGTCTTCTACATTTTTAATTATACAAATTGCTTCATCACAAGGCGCTTTTTTAAATAAGTTCATAATATTACTTCCTCCCGTTTCTTAAATTTATACATAAAGTCGAAATATAATTTTACATTATCTTTTAACTAAAAAAGACGCATATCTCTCCTTACATAGTCTTTTTAGTTAATCACTATGCCATAATATAATAATTGATCATATATTGAAGATTTAATCTTTCAACATAATAGGATATAAATGTATAACTATAAGAATGCAATTATGATATTTTTCGCTTCTACTATTTATTATAAGTTTAACATAATATTTCTAATTAAAAAATAAAATAGAATTAAATTCAAATTAAATATTATTTACTAAATTCTAAAAGCTTTCTCATAATTAATAATATATATTATTAATATCCAATCTTATTTTATATAAATCATCATTCCATTTAATTAATAATTAGAATTAATATTTTTTATTCTATGTGCTATAATTAGACTGTTGTTTTTAATTTTTATTTATTAATATTAAATTTACAAAATCATTTAACATAATTGAAGGAGACTATATGGACGTAAAAAATGTAATCGATATTGCTCTTACTGCTGGAGAAATATTACTTTCAAATGGAGCTGAAAATTACAGAATAGAAGAGACAGTATCTAAAATATGTAAGGCATATGACTATGATGGTGAATGCATAGCAATGTCTAATGGAATTTTACTATTGATAGAAGATTTCAGTGGTGAAAAAATTACCTCTATGAAAAAGGTAAAAGATAAGCATGTAGATTTATACAGAATCGAACTTATTAATTCTTTTTCAAGGAAAATTCAAAAAGAAATATTAACTTATCCGGAAGCAAAAAAAATATTAAACGAGATAGAAAAAGCTCCAAACTTTACATTAAAAGTAAGGACTTTAGCTGCTTGCATGACTGGTCTTATTTATACATTTTTTTTTAATGGTGCTTTAGTGGATGGGTTTATATCTTTTCTAATTTGTTTTATTACATATATCCTATTTGAACAAGTTTCAAGGCTTGGTTTTTTTCAGTTCCTCGAATTTTTTTTAGCTGGACTTTTAATTGGTGGTTTAAGTATTTTTTCTCACTTTTTATTCCCAGTTATCAATTATCATAACGTAATTACAGGAGCAATCATGATTTTACTCCCTGGAGTTGTATTAACTAATGGTATTAAAGATATTTTATATGGTGATTTTTCTGCAGGAATAGCAAAATTTTCTGAAGCTATGATTGTTATTATAGCCGTTGGTGTTGGAATTGGTACCTCATTATTTATTGGAATGAAAGGAATATAATTATTATGCTAATTAAAATGACTATATTATCTTTTTTAGGGAGTGTATTCCCTGTTATATTATTTAATATAGATAGAAAGAAAATCATATGGTGTGGACTAGCTGGTGCACTTGGCTGGATTGTATATAGCCTTACTTTTACTCTATTGGGAAGTGAAGTTATAGGTTCATTTTTCGGAGCATTTGTAGTCAATCTTTATAGTGAATTTATGGCTAGAATAATTAAAACTCCTGCTTCAATGTTTTATGTTCCAGGAATTTTTCCCCTAGTTCCAGGAATTACTGCTTATAGTACTATAATTGCAATAGTTCAATCAAGCTTCAATGCTGCTTTAAGCAGAGGAATATTAACATTAGCCATTGGCGGTGCTATTGCTTTTGGAATAATGCTTTCTTCAACAATTGTAAAGCTCATATGCAATATTAGAATTAAACTCCATTCTAAATAGCTTATATCTTTAGAAAAATTAGCTATTACCTATTCAACAATATATATATATTTAGTTAGTTTAATTTTTGTTAAATTATTTGCAAGAAATATGCAATATTTAATTTATGTATATTTCTTAGTAATAATTTACTAAACCCTTAACATCCTATTAAAATTGCTATTCAATTAGAATATTAATTTCTTCTTGTGTCAAAAAGCGATATTCACCTTTTTTAAGAGATTCATCTAAAGCTAAGCCCCCTATAGAAACCCTTTTTAAATATACTACTAAGCAGTCAACTGCTTTTAGCATACGCTTCACTTGATGTTTTCGACCTTCTGAAATAGTCAGGTACCCAGAAACAACAGGCTGATCGTATTGACTTGAATCTATATTATTTAAACTTTCAATATCTATTTCATCTTTAAATTCATTATAACTGCCATATTTATGTACTTTTATTTTAGCAGGTTTTGTTAAAATTTCACCTTTACCTATATATACTCCTTCTTCTAATTGCTTCCTATCCTCAATATCTAAAGATCCTAATGCCCAAAAATAATATGTTTTTTCTACATGCTTTTTAGGGTGCATTAAATGATGTTCAAATCCACCATCGTTAGTAAAAAGCAGTAATCCCTCTGTGTCTTTGTCTAATCTGCCAACATGAAATATTCCATTCATATTGACATCATTAAAATAATCAAATACAGTTTTATTTGATTCATCTGTTCTAGCTGTAATGCAACCAGCTGGTTTATGAAACATATAGTATACTTTCCCAAAGTAATCAACTTTTTTATCAAGATATTCAATAACATCTTGATTTGCGCTAATTTCCATTGCAGGCTCTGTTATAAAATGTCCATTTACCTTAACCATACCATCTTTTATATAATTCCTAACCTTTTTTCTTGTTCCAACAGCTGATTCTGCTAAAAATTTATCTAATCTCATATTATCACTTTTCTTCCTTTGTAGTTTTAATTAATCTAAATTATTCTTTATAATTTTCTTCATCTCTTCCTTATTTTCTTCTAACTGCTGTATTCTGTTTACATTAGCTCCAGAAGGATGTGGAAATCCTTTTAAGATTTGATTTTCACTTATAATATTATTTTTATACAACATATATAGTACTTCTTCCACAGCTCTTCCTAAAGGTACTATTAGAATGTTATCCGCATTCTCCAACTTTTTCAACTCATCAATAAAATTCTCATAAACATATTTCATTAAAAATTCACTTTTAATAAGCTTTGGAGTATGACCTGAGTAATTTTTTCCCTTAACAAAAACAGCATATGGTATAAGCGATACAGTATGCAGCAAATAATCCTTTTCCTTGAATAATTCTTGACTACTATTTATATATAAATATTTATTAAGTTCTATTTCATCAAGCATATTAATAAGATTATTTCTCAGGCTGCCACCAAAGCGAGCAGCTTCCTTACATTTATATTGTATTTCTTCAATATTCTTTGAATCTTCAAAGCCCTTTCTCGCAGCAGAAATAGCAGTACTCATTTGTTGAAAACCAGGAGTTATACCAACTATAAATACCTTAGCCTTTGAATTTATATACTCATTATGAGGTGAATAATATATTTCTATATCTTTCTCTTTTTCTATTAAAAAATTATTTGTTAAAATCTCGTCTTTGTTATATTTATCTTTTATTGGCAATTCTTTTATTATATCTTTATAGTCATATAATGTTTTCTTCATATTTTTACCCTAATGATATTTTGTCATAATTGCACCACTATATAAAAAATAAATACTCTCCAGAAGAACGTAAAAAAATTCTACTCAAAAGAAAATTTATTTTTAGTTGTTGATATATTGATGCATATATGTTATCACGTTCCTTTGATTATATTCTTACTCTCACATTTTATTATGCATCTTTTTATTATTTATATGTTAAATCCAACTATCTCTTCTTTTTAGATTTTTCTTCTGCTTTTTTCATATTCTCAGTAACCCTAAATTTAACTATCTCTATAATTAATTCATAAGGCATCGGTTCTTTTATTGGAAATTGCACTGAACCTTTTCCGCCTTTAAATTGTGATAATTCATTTTTAAATGATTCAATAGCACTTGGTGTTGGATAAAATCCTATATGGTTTTCAAAAGCAGCAAAATGAACCAAATTCCCATGTAAGTAAAAAGTAGGCATTTGATAACTTATTTTTTCCTGAGCAGCTGGTGCTGTTTCTTTTATAACTTTTCTTAACATTTTAAGAATATCTTGAATATTAGCTGGAAATTGTGATATATATTCATCTATTGACTTTGGAATTGTTTTGCCCTCTTCCATAATTTCTCCTTTCATAGTGCTCTTATTAATCTTAATATCTCATATATAAGCAATTATGTAAACATATTTAAAGTATAGAATTGTTAATCTAATTAGAATCCAAGTTTTTGCAGAATATTATTTATGTTTTGAAAAATGCAAAACCATTGACTTGTAGATAATGGTTTATTAATAATAATTAATAAAATAACCAATCATACTACTATAGTTTAGAATTTTTAATCAAAAAAATCACTTTGCATTTATATATCTCTTTACTTACTTTCATTTTCAAATTTTTATTTCAATTTATATATTAAAAGCTTTTTGCATATACTAATCTTATCAATATAAAGGAGGTTTAACTTAATGAATAAAGGTATAAAGATAGCTATAATCATTGTGGGAATATTGATAGTTTTAGGAATTCCTATAAGCGGCTATAACAACTTAGTTGCTCTTGAACAAAGGGTTAACTCTGCCTCATCAAACATAGACACTCAGCTTCAAAGAAGATCAGACTTAATACCCAATTTAGTTAATACAGTTAAAGGGTATGCAACTCAAGAAAAAACAATTTATACAGATATCGCAAATGCAAGAAGTCGATTAGCTGGAGCTTCAAATGTACAAGAACGAGCAAATGCAGATAGCGACCTTTCTGGCGCTCTTTCAAGATTACTAGTAATAGTAGAAAACTACCCAGAATTAAAATCAAATCAAAATTTTAGAGATTTATCAATACAGCTTGAGGGAACTGAGAACAGAATTGCAGTTGCAAGACAAGATTATAACGCTGCTGTAACAAATTATAATACAAGAAGAAGAAATTTTCCAAATAACATAATTGCTTCATTATTTAATTTTCAAGAAAAAGCACTTTATAAAGCAAGTGAAAGTGCAAAAGAAGTACCTTCAGTGGATTTTACTAAATGAGCATAAATACTAAAAAAAGAATAATATATTTATTTTGTCTTCTTCTTTTAGTAACTTCTCTTTTTCCTTTTGCTGCAAATGCCGATATAAATATACCTTCTCCAACTTCTCAAAAATATGTAAATGATTATGCCAAAATAATAGATCAGCAAAATATAAATAACATAATATCTATAGGAAAAGAATTAGAAGATAAAACAGGCGCACAAGCAGTCATAGTAACAATCGATACAACCAACAATGTTCCTATAGAACAATATGCAATAAATTTATTTAGGACTTGGGGAATTGGTCAAAAAGAAAAAGATAACGGTCTATTAATTCTTTTAGCAATAAAAGACCGAACATGGCGAGTTGAAGTTGGACGTGGGCTTGAAGGTGCTGTTCCAGATGCATTAAGCAATAGAATTATGGAATCAATTGCAAAACCTAACTTTACACAAGGTAATTACGGAAAAGGATTAGCTGATTCATATAGTATCTTTAGTGATTATATTGCAAAAGAATACAATACTACCTTAGATAAATCTTTAAAAATTAATGTTTCTAATACAAACGCTGCTTCATCAACCAATATAAAAATCTATAGTGGTATCTTTTTAGGATTAGTGATACTAGACTTGCTTTTTAACAGAGGCAGAGTTTCACATTTGCTACTACAAATTTTAATTTTTAATAGTATATTTAGAGGCAATGGTCCTAGAGGCGGCTCTTCCAGCGGTGGATTTGGCGGCTTTGGTGGCGGTTCTTCTGGCGGTGGTGGTTCAAGTGGAAATTGGTAAAATTCTTAGTCAAAAAGATAAGATAATTAATTCATTCCAATTATCTTATCTTTATTTATACACGTGCAATAGATTTTTTATTTGCTAATTTATCTTTATATAAACGTAAAATAATTATATTTAGTAACCTATATTATCTATCGTGATTAGGATTGCTATTAACTTTATTAATAGCCTTTGTAACTTCTACTATTATATCTGTTTCAACCTGCTGTTTAGTACTTTCTAGTTTAGCCATAATTTTCCCCAATGGAGTTGCTACATAATATGGTTTTAAATTGTTAAGTGCTAATGAAAAAATATCCCTTTTGCACTTATCACACTTACATCCATCAACTTTTTCCAACAAAATCTCCATATACTCATTTACCCAAATCTCCATATAATTAATAACATCATACATTATTATTTCTCTCCCCTTGCTAAAACCTAAACTTATCCTTTAACTTCCATATAAACATAATTATATAAAAATTTCTACAATTTATTCAAAACATAAATCTATTTTACTATAATTTACCCTTAATAAAAAGCTTTTTTTATTATATAAAACTATCTTATATCTTTATATTATTTTTCTTTTGACGAATTTTAATTGGATTAAGATTATCAAACATATACATATAACATAAAATCAATAAAAATTACATTTTCACCTTTGTTTTGCTAATTTCATTAATTGTTCTTTATTATTTAAATCTGGATTCTCTATAACTTTATCTAATAAGTAATTTAGTATTTCTCCGATTTCTTTTCCTCTATTAAACCCTAACTCTATAAGTTCCTTTCCATTAATATTTAAGTCTTTTAAATCAAAACACTCATTTTGTTCTAAAATTAAGTCCAGCTTACTTTCAATATTTATCATATTTAATAATCGTTCTTTTGCATAAATTGGATTTTGAGCTAATATATCTGATTTTTGAACTTTAATTAAATCTCTAAAAGCTTCCTCACCTATTTTATTTAAAAGCTTTTTTACTGATAATTTACTTTTTAATGTACAATCGTGATATTGTATTAAAATTAAAACCTTATTTATAGTTACATTATCATATTTCAATTCTTTTAAAATGCTTTTTGCCAGCTCTATTGATTCTTTTGAGTGATTATAGTAATGGGAAATTCCTTTATCATCTGTAGTTTTTGTTTTAACTTTCCCAAAATCGTGCAAAAGCATGGTTAATCTTAAATGTAGCTTTTTTTCTATAGCTTCTGTTGCTTTTAAAGTATGATTATATAAATCGTAAATATGATATGAATTGTTTTGATTAAAATCATAAATACTTCTTATCTCTGGAATTATTATTTCTAGAATTCCACAATCTTTTAGTATATCTATTTTTCTAGGATTATTTATAAGTATTTTATTTAATTCATCTCTTATTCTTTCTTTAGATATATCTTTAATATTATTTCTTAGTAATTCTATTGCACTTAACAGCTCTGTATCAATATTAAAATCTAATTGTGCTGAAAATCTTACTGCTCTAAGCATCCTCAATGCATCTTCTTTAAATCTTTCTTCCGGAATACCTACTGTTTTTATTATTTTATCTTTTAAATCACTTAATCCATTAAAATAATCAACTAAACCCGTTTGCTCATTAAATGCCATTGCATTAATAGTGAAATCTCTTCTTGCTAAATCTTCCTTTAATGAACTTACGAATTTTACTTCCTTTGGGTGCCTATTATCTTCATACTCACCATCTGTTCTATAAGTTGTTACTTCATATCCCTCATTATTTATTAGTACTGTTACAGTACCATGTTTGAGTCCAGTTAAAATAACTTTCTCAAACAAATTTATTACTTCTTCTGGTTTTGCTTTGGTAGTTATGTCCCAATCTTTAGGCTGCTTATTTAAAATACTATCCCTTACACACCCTCCAACTATATATGCTTCATGCCCATTATTTATTAATGTATCTAAAATAAATTTAACCTCAAGAGGAATAATAATATTCATATTCATTGCATCCATCTCCTTGCATACTTAAGAAAATGAGCTGTTCCCACAGAGTACTGGAGAGCAGCTCATTTTCTTATAACATATTCTTAGTATAAGGTTATCCACTATTAATTTATGTATTCATTGTCATACTTTAATCATCTGATACATTTCTATTATTTATGGAATACACATTATAAGTTTGCCATATCTTTTCTAAGTTTCCAAACACATCAGAAATACTTTCCTTTTCCCTCATTCCAACAGCAATAATCAAAGCATTTATTACTGATAATGGCGCAACTAATGAATCTACAAATGATGCCATATTACTTTGAGCTATTAATGTATAATCCGCTTTGGATGCTAAAGGAGATAGTAAACTATCTGTAAGTGCAACTACCTTAGCACCTCTATCTCTAGCAAATTCTAAAGCATCTATTGTCTTAGCCGCATATCTTGGGAATCCAATTCCAATAACTAAGTCACCATCTCCTACATTAATCATTTGCTCAAAAACATCCGAAATTCCATAGCTTACAATTTTTACGTTTTGTAATATTATGTTTAAATAAAACCCTAAGAATTCTGCAATAGCCGTAGAACTTCTAAGTCCAATTATATAGATTCTTTGAGCTTCAAATATATTCTTAACAACTTCTTCAAAAGTATTTTGATTTATTTTTTCTAATGTAGCTCTAATATTTTCCATATCTGCTTTAAGAACGCCTTTTAATGCATCTCCATCTGAAAAATAATCATTTCTAAGTTCTAACCTTTGAACTGTAGTAAGCTTATTTTTTATAAGTTCCTGCAATGCCTTTTGAAGCTTAGGATATCCTGAAAATCCAAGCTCAATTGCAAATCTTACAACTGTTGACTCTGATACTCCAACTGATGTACCAAGTTTAGCAGCTGTCATAAATGCAGCCTTATCATAATATTTTAAAATGTATTCAGCTATTAATTTTTGCCCCTTACTTAATCTTATAAATTTTCCTTGAATTAATCTCATTAAATCTTTACTATTTTCATTATTTAATTCATCCATATTTTGCCTTCCCACTATCAATTTTGAATAATATCTACTTAATTCTATCATCTTATTTAAAATTGTACAATAAATAAGTGATTTTGGGAACTAAATATTAAAAATTTGCAGGATTTCTTTTTCTTACCTTCAGTATATAATAGTTACTATCACATAAATTTATAATGTATTAATATAATTTATTTCTTCATCATTTAATTCTCTATATTCTCCTCTTTTTAAATATCCTAGTTTTATTTCTCCAATAGCTATTCTCTTTAAAGACAACACCTCATGATTTAGTACAGCGCACATCTTTCTAATCTGTCTATTTTTACCCTCATGAATACCAATTTCTATAGTTGATACTTTTTTATCATAACTTATAACTTTAAGTTCAGCTGGTGCAGTTATATATCCTCCAATATCTATTCCAATTTCAAACTTTTTAATATCCTTTTCGGTTATTTCACCTTTAACTACTGCTATATATTTTTTAATTATTTCTACTCTTGGATGAATTATTTTATTATATATTTCACCATCATTAGTTAACAGTAATAAACCAGAACTATCATAATCCAGCCTTCCAATTGGATATATTCTTTCTTCCACCTTAACAATATCTAAAATAGTCTTTCTATCCTTTTCATCTTTTACAGAACTTATGTATCCTTCAGGTTTATTAAGCATTATATACACTTTTTTTTCTTCCTTACTTATTATCTTTCCCTCATATTCTACTTTATCTTTTGACGGATCTATCTTTATTCCAACTTCGTTAACTAATACTCCATTTACCTTGACTTTTCCAGCAAGTATTATTTCTTCACATTTTCTCCTTGAGGCAACACCACAACTTGCCATATATTTTTGTAATCTTTCTTCCATATATCTTTTCACTCCATAACTTGGTTTTTCTATTTCCTCTTTTGCTATTTTAAATTATATCTTTTTCAGCTATATATTACAACTTCTATAGAAATAATAGAAACGCAAAAATGCGTTTCTATTATCTAAAATTAAGGATAACTTTAGATTTTACACCTTAATATTAATTAAATTACCAGAAAAATCCTCCATTACCAAAACCGCAGCCACCGCCGCAACCACCGCCAAAGAATAAAAATATTAAAATCCAAATCCAGCTTCCGCCGAATCCTCCGCAACCACCACCGAATCCATTTCCAAATCCTCCGCCGAATCCTCCGCAACCATTATTGCAGCAACTATTAATATTACTACAGCAATTGTTATTGCAACAAGGAGTACATCTACAGCAGCAGCAACAATCATTTGAATGTTTAGACAT
This sequence comes from Clostridium sp. C2-6-12, assembly GCF_009928485.1. Lineage (GTDB taxonomy): Bacteria > Bacillota > Clostridia > Clostridiales > Clostridiaceae > Clostridium. The sequence continues at coordinate 49,077 of NZ_JAABNP010000034.1, forward strand.
GTTTATCATCTCCTATTCTTTTGTTAATATATATTATTCCATTTTCTTATTTTTGGTTCTTTAAGACTAAAAAAAGTCTGCTTATTTTAAAGCAAATAAAAAACCATGGATGAAATAATTAATCAACTTAACATTTCACCATAGTTTTAATCATTTATTTAATATATAATTGCATTTTATTCATAAGTTGTCCAATATCAAAGCGCATTTAGTACTTTAAATTAAAATTTATACTACTGACCTTAATACTTTCTTTATTATCTTATATGATATTCCTCCTACAACTGTTATACACAACAAATCTAAACTTAATGCTTTAAACAAATTTGTGCCAGACAAAGGTAAATAATCCCCTCCATTTATAAACTGCATGTTTCTTATGAAATCTGATACTAAAAATAAAGATCCAAGTGATCCAATAGCTAAACATATTAAAATTACTATGATGTTTTCATTAACTTTAGATGAAAATATCTTATTACAACATTCTAATCTATATCTTTTTTGTACAATATTATAAATAATAAGCATTATGGCTATTAAACATAAAGCAAATACTATTTCAAAGAATAATTCTCTAAGTCTTATTTCTCTACTAGTTACTTTATTCAGCAGAACATTAACATTATACTTAGGAATTTCATCCTCCACGTAATTAACCATATATCTATTATCTATTCCTGTATAATCTAGTATTTTAGATACTTTTGTTACAATTAATAAAATTGACCCAGGCATTACAAAAATCATACTAGCAAAACCTACTACTGTATTTGAAAACAATAAATCAACAGTAAGCATAAATAATATACCTACAGCACCTATTAAAATTATTTTTGCAACCTCTATAAAAATAATATACCAATATCCATCGACAATTGATAATAGTTGTTTATTCCCTAAATATGCCATTAGCGCTATATAAAGATACATTAAAACAAAAGGCATTAGAGTTACAAAAATGCACATAAGCTCATTATATTTAATCTGCTTTTTTGTATAAGGTCCACTTGCCAAAAACATGGCAGCATTTCTCTTATTAATTCCTTGTGCAATAAAATATATAGCTACGAATATAATTCCTAATCCCAAATATTTGTCTAAATTAGTTGTAGCAAAATCATTTACAAAGGAATCTGATATTCTAAATTTTACTTGATTAATTTCACTTCTAATAATTTCATCTGCTATAAAGCCCCATGCTATTAATCCAATGATTATAGGTACTTTAGCAGAATTAAACCAATTATAAATCAATCCCTTATTTAAATACTTCTTCATTTTCATCCTCCCTATCAACCTTATAGATAAAGATATCTTCTAAGCTAAGATCAATTTCTTCAATAAATAAAGGCTTGAATTTATTAAGATTGTTAATAAATTCTTCATCATAATCATCAGTTATTATAGTAAAAACTCTACCAACTTTACTTATTTTAAAAATTCCTTTTAAATCTAAGTCTTCTTCATAAACTGGTTCATCAAAGGCAACTTGTATTTTTTTTATTTTATTTTTCATATTTTCTACTGAATTTTCATATGAAATTGTACCTTTATCCAAAATAGCAACATCGTCACAAATTCTTTCAAGTTCTCCTAAATGATGTGAACTAATTATTATAGTAATATTATTTTCAAATACTTCATCTACCAAAATATTAAGAAGTTTATTTTTTAGTATTGCATCTAATCCTGAAGTCGGCTCATCTAATACTAAATACTCTGCATGAATTGAAAAAGCAAGCATTATTGATAGTCTCATCTTCATGCCCTTAGAAAGTTGAAATATAAATCTATTTGTAGGAATCTTAAAAATCTTATTTAATTCATTAAATTTTTCCTCATCAAAATCCGTATAAGAGTATTTATAATATTTAATTATTTCACTTACTTTAAAATTAGTATGCATTATATTTTCATCTGCTACATATCCTATTTTATTTTTTACTTTAGGATTATCATAAACAATTTCTCCATTATAACTAACACTTCCAAAGGTAGGATTGTAAATACCCGTCAAACATCTCATTAAAGTGGTTTTTCCCACACCATTAGGTCCTATGATACCAAATATTTTTCCTTTCCCTATTTTTAAATTTACATCTTTTAAAATTTCTTTTCCATCTATTTCAAAAGATAAATTATTTACTTCTATCATTATCCTTCACCCCTAGTTCAGAGAATATCTGAAGTGCTAATTTCATAAACTCTTCCTTGTCAATCCCACTATAATTAGCTTCGAGAATTAGCTTTTTTAATTCATCTTTCATATATTCCATTTTTTTCTCATCTACTTTCCCCTCAAAATTATGTGTTATATAAGTTCCTTTCCCCCTTAAGGTTTCAATTATTCCTTCACGCTCTAACTCACCATAAGCTTTGCTGATAGTATTAGGGTTTATTGTAAGTATAGAAGACATTTCCCTAACAGAAGGTAATTTTTCACCTGCTTTTAAAGCTCCTTTTAATATAAGCTCCTTAACTCCAAGTTCTATTTGTTCATAAATAGGAGTACTGCTCCTAGGATCAATCCTAAGCATCTTTGTTTTCCTCTACATTCCTTAGTTCCAATAAATAATCAATCACTAAACCTTCACCTTCATCTACAAGTACTAAATCAACATCAAGTTTTCTCGGATCACTAAAGACCCTTTTTCCGTTTTCTATGTGCGAGTACCATGCTTTAGCTTTAATTCTAACTGGCTCTTCTCTTGTTATTTCTCTTCGTTTAGTAAACTGATTTCTATGCTTATTATACCCATTTAAAAGTTCTTGTTTATCCTCATCCTTTAATTCTTCTACATTTAATATTTCTATTTTTCCATAATCAAGTTTTGAATCTGTCAATCTTTTTCTTTCAGAAATACATTCCATCAGTTCATCAGTTTCTTTATAGGCAAATTTTTCATCGTAGGTTTTTAATGGTTTATTATCTAATTGCTGAAGCACTTCATTAACTGTTTCAAAATGCTTTTGCTTTTTATACACTCTTTCATCATTCATACTAAGCAATCCAGTTATCACAATAAAAAAACCTAGTATAACTATAATTGTTGACTTTTTCATAATCATTCCTCCAATCTGTATGATGTGTACTACTTCAATTAATACACTTAAATTATATATAGAAACATCTCTATAATCAAGTATATCTTCTTTAGTATTTCTTAATATTTCCTTAAAACTTTTCTGATAAAAATTAATATATAGTTCTCAAAAAAATAATGGATAATGGAATTACTTCATTAATCCCACTATCCATTTTAATTTCAAAAACTTCTTATAATATTTATTAATTATTTTTTTCACCATTAAAGTATATTACTAATGCAACTGCAATAAATATTACAGGTCCTGCAATCATAGCTATTGTAGAAGTATACTTACCATTAATAGCTGGTTCAATAATCGTAAATAAGTTAGCAAAGCCAACAACAATAGTAACAATAACTCCAATAATCATGGCAATATTTTTATTTTTTATAACTAAAAATGGCTTTTCTATAGAATCCTTTTTTCTAAACCAAACATAAGCAATTGATAAAAATATATATGGTAAAGTCATTGCAACATTTGTCATTAACACGAGCATTTCAAAAAAAGCTTTTGCATTGTTTCCACCCATTGATATAAATAATACCATTACCGCTACAGTAATTGTTTGAATTTTCATTGCACCTATTGGCATATCATTTTTATCTATTTCTGACATTTTCCCTGGCCAAAGCTTAGCAGGTGTTCCTTCTATTAGCTGCTTAAGTGGTGCATATGATAAAGTGAAAAATGCACCTGTTATTGCAAAGAACATAGATAATCCAACATATCTAGCAATCCAATTGCCAATTTGTACTGATGCAACTTCTGATAATCCTAAAGAAGTTCCTAAAGTATATCCTAAATTATTCATTACTATATATGCCACATTCGCCATATTTACATTTTCTCCAGAAAGACTTTGCGCCCAGTTTGTAAATATCCCAATTAAAAAGATTCCTAAAGAATATCCAACAGATATTATTGTTGCTGCAATTAAAATTCCTCTTGGAAAAGTCTTTTCTGGATTTTCTGTTTGATCTACAAGTCCAGAAGCTGCTTCAATTCCACCATATGCAAATAATGCAAATACTAAAAATGATAACATTGAAATTGTACTATGATATGCTGGATTAGGTGAATTTACAAAAACCATTCCCGAAGTAATAGTTTCTTTAAATTGCCCTTTATTTAATATAAATACAAAAATGGCTCCTAAAATAAGCACAATATTTAATAATGCAACTGCAATTCCACCAACAGAAGTTATTTTAGTTATTTTATTTATACCTCTTTTAGATATAAGAAATGCTGTGGTTACCCATATAACTCCCAATATTCCAAGCACTTGTGTAGAACTTAATCCTAATATTCCCCACTTTGAAGTAGTATCTACACCAAAAATTGTATTTGATAATGGTATCCAAATAGTAGAACAAATATTTATCATCCATACTAAATATGATGCATACCACATGAAAACTCCCATAAATGCAAATTTAGGACCTACTGATTTTTCCATCCAAGAATATATTCCACCCTTTTCTTCTTTAAACGCTGAACCATATTCAGCCATCATAAAAGCAAAGGGTACAAAATATGTTATCCCTCCTAAAATAAACCATGGAATTGCACCATACCCCATAAGATAAAAAGATCTTGGCATATTAGCAAATCCAAATACTGATGTAAAAATCATCAGTATTAACGTAATTAACGTTAATTTCTTTTGTTCTCCTTCTTTTTTCATTAACTTTACTCCTTCATTATCTACATTTTATTAAAGATAAAATTAGTTAAATTCATATATGTTAGTATTTCACAGTTATTTATAATATATAATTAAATAATAGCAATAATTTTATTTATTATTTTCATAATTAGACAATTAGAATTATCAATTAAATCACTGTATACCAACATGAATATACACCTTTATATATTACTATTATTTTTTACTCAACTCAAACTATCTATTTTTTCACTTTACTAAATTATCTTTTAATTTTTTCATAAATTCCTTAAATAGATATAAATTTAAATATAATACGTAAATACAAAAGGTGTATTAATAAATTATTTATATAAATTTATAATGAAATCGTATTATTATCAAAAACAAAAGACTTGGAAGTTTTATATAAAATTCCAAGTCTTTTACTGAATCCCTTGCGTGATTTTTTATAAATTAGCTGGATCTTCAATTAAAGTAACAAAATAATAATCATGATCATGGTTATCATTATTTGTTGTTTCTCCTCTAACTAAATGAACATGTTTTCCATTTGGCAGATATAGCGCTGGACCAGTAGTATCACAAATTCTATGAAAATGATTATGAAAAGTATCTGTAAGAGCATCTATCTTGTGCACATGAGACTTACCTAACACTATTGCAGGTCCTGTTACACCAGCAATACGATGATTGTGAAATTCACGTGCATCATCTCTTTCAAAATCAGTACTTGATAAAAATTCATGATTATGATTTCTTACACTTAATCCACCTGTACCTTGACAATTGCAGTTATTATCATTGCTTGCCATTTTTATTTCCTCCTCAGTATTTGCATACTACATTTTATGTTCTTTATACATATTTGTGTGAGTAAAACAAAAATACTTAGTTAAAACTGCATTGTCTATTTTTCATTTGAGTTACAATGTATAAAAGATATACTTAATTGGTAAACTTCTATACTACTTCTCTTATTTCTTGCTTTAACCATTCTCTTTCTTCTTCATTTAAATAAGGTGATAGTCTGTTAAAGACATCCTTATGATAATCATTTAGCCATTGTTTTTCTTCTGTTGTTAACATATCACTATTAATTCCATCTAAATCAATTGGACAATATGTTATTGGTTCAAATTTCATAAATTGACCAAATTCTGTTTTCTCATCTTCAACTACCAACATCATGTTTTCAGTTCTAATTCCAAACTTTCCTTCTTTATATATTCCAGGTTCATTTGTAAGAATCATACCTTTTTCTAACTTAACATGATTGTTTCCTCTAAATCCTTGAGGTCCTTCATGAACATTTAAGAAGAAACCAACTCCATGACCTGTTCCACATTTATAATCTAAGCCATATTTCCAAATTGGTTGTCTTGCTAAAACATCTAAATTAGCACCTGTTGCCCCATGCAAAAATTTCGCTGTGCTTAATCCAATATGTGCCTTCAATACTAAAGTATAATCTCTTCTTTCTTCTTCTGTAATTTTTCCAAGTACTATAGTTCTAGTAGTATCTGTTGTTCCATTATAATATTGTCCGCCTGAATCAACTAAGAAAAAGCCTTCATCTTTTAAAGTATATTGACTTTCTTCTGTTGCTTTATAGTGCATCATTGCAGCGTGATCTTTATAACCACCTATAGTATCAAAACTAAGCCCTGCAAATAATTCTATTTGTGACCTAAACGCTTCAAGTTTATCTGCTGCTGAAATTTCAGTAATTTTTTCTTTAGCCACAGAAGTCTTTAACCATTTTATAAATTTCACCATGGCTACTCCATCCATAACTTCACAGTTTTTGAAGTTTTCTATTTCAACTTCATTTTTTATTCCTTTTAAACTTGTAGTAATATTAGCTTTTTCAATCTTTTTAACCTTTTCAGGTATAGCATTATATAAACAAATATTTGTTTTACTGCTATCATACATTATTGTATCTTTATCTTTAAGTTGTGATAAAAACTTTTCAAGTTCATTATTATAGTCTTTTAATTCAATGCCTTCGGCTTCCAAATCAGATTTGATTTCCTTGGAAAGCTTTGAAGAATCAACAAATAAATAGCACTTATCTAAATCTATCACCACATTAGATATTACAACAGGATTATTAGGAACATCATTTCCTCTTATATTTAAAAGCCAAGCAATGTCATCTAAAGAAGTTAGCAAATAATGATTTGCTCCAAGTTTGTTCATTTCTTCTCTTACTTGATTAAGTTTTTCTGTTCTAGACTTTCCAGCATATTTTACTTCATGAATAAAAACTGGACTCTTGGGAATTTCTGGTCTATCTGACCATAATTGATTAATTAAATCCTGTTCAAATTTTAGCCCTATATTTTTACTATCAAGTTCCTTACGTATATCTCTAACCATATCTACTGAAAAAACAGTTCCATCGAAACCAACAAAACTATCCTTATTAAGACTGTCTCTTAACCATTCTGCAAAAGAAGGTGTTTCAGGTTCTGCTGCTTTAAACAATCTCATTCCAGAACCTTCAAGCTGCTTTTCAGCTTGGATATAATATCTTCCATCAGTCCATAATCCTGCATCTTCTAAAGTGATTACAGCTGTTCCTGCAGAACCTGTAAATCCAGATATCCATTGTCTACTTTTCCAATGGTCTGCTACATATTCACTTTGATGAGCATCAAAGCTTGGAACTATGTATGCATCCATTTTATTTTCCCTCATTAATTTTCTTAATGCTTCGATTTTTTCTTTAACTGTCATATTTTATACCTCAACTTTCTTTAAACTCATATTATTCTCACGTTCATATAACCATAAAGCTAGTACAATACTTATAATTCCACCTATAACTTTTGATATAATAAACGCTCCTAACATTTCAGGGGCTATTCCTGACACAAACCCAAATTGTCCTCCAAAAACAAAAGCTCCACTTACTGCAAATGCAGTACAAATAACCTTTCCCTTTGGATCCATTTTTTTATATGTTCCAAATATTAATAAATTGCTAGCTAAATTGCCTAAAATGCCAGCTACAGAAAAAGAATTAATTCCAAATTTTTCTCCTATTTGTTCAATTCCATTCTTAAATATTCGATTTATTACCTCTAGCATTGGATATGCTCCTGCTAAAACAAATGCAATTTTACCAACTATATATGTAGATTCAGAAAGTGGTGCCAATCCTGATATAACTTTTATTTGAAAAATAGCCTCCACTCCTTGAAGTAATAATCCTATAACACTAAGTGCCATTATTAACTTTCCAAAGACATTAAAGCCTTTCATTAATATGTTGTGAAACTTTAGTAATCCTATTCCTAATAAAATAGAAAAAATGAATATAGGAAACAGATTCCATATTAATGTACCAATATTTATGTTATTCCATATCCCTGCTGCAAGGCATCCAAAAGGTATAGAAGTAATTCCAATCATAATTCCTTTAGAAAAATACTTTTCATCTTCTTTTGATATCATCCCAATTGCTACAGGTATGGAAAAACTTATAGTTGCACCTAAAGTTGATGCTATAATAATTCCTGAAAATAATCCCATTTCTTTAGTTAATGCCAATTCTCCTGCTATTTGAAACCCTCCCATATCAACAGCTAAAAAAGCTGAAGGTATTATTGAAGGATCTAATTTTAAAACTTCTGAAACAGGGACAATCATTACAGACAAAATCTTTGACAATATAGGCGCTAAAGAATATATTCCAATCATTCCAAGACCTAATGCTCCCATTGTCTTTATACCCTCTTCAAATTTACCACCAATTTTTAAAGGGCTTCCAAGTATATAATCAATACCACCCAATATAAAGAAAGTTCCTATTATGTATAATACAAATTTATCCATCGTGTTTCTCCTTAAAATCTTTCCATTAAACTCTAAACTTAGCTGTTATTATATGATTGCTTTCTTTTTCTATATGCTCTAATATTATACATCATTTAAAAGCATCTTACATACATTGATAAAATATTTTAATAAATTTTAAATATTTTTTATAAACCTATACTCTAAAATAATTTTAATATCTATATATTTATTTTCGCTTTATTAAGTTTATATTTCTTTTTACCATCTTTATTTGTATCAAAATATTTCTTTTCAAATAATCTATATATTAGAAGTAATTTTTCTAAAGGAGAGAAAATGATAAAGGAATCAGTTGATTGTATAGATGCTGGAACCGAATATTGCCCTTGCAAATTAGCTGAAAACGGACAATGTTTAATTTGCTCACAATGTCAGGGTAAAGTATTTTGTGATTGCTTAAATTGGAAGGGGGTTTGTATATATCAAGAACTTTATAATAATTCAAATAAAGCAAAAGAGGGTCGTAAAACTTATAGCTGTTTTGTAACAAACGTGATAAATTATGATAATAAATTGTTAGTTATAAAATTTAAGGCACCTCATAAATTAGTTTTAGATTTGGTAAAGCCAGGAAGCTTTATATTCATAAGAACAGATGAAATTAACTACTTTGACATTCCTATTTCTATTATGAATTCTGATATAGATAAAGATATTATTACTATAGCCATTGAAATTAGAGGAATAAAAACTAATAAACTACTAGAGATAAAAGCAAATGAAAACATAGTAATAAGGGGGCCTTATTGGAATGGAGTTTTTGGAATTAAAAATATATTAGATCAAAAGGATGGAAATGCATTAGTTTTAGCAAGAGGAATTGGATTAGCGCCCATGATGCCTGTAATAAGAAAATTAATTGCACAAAATAATAAATTAAAAGTTATAATAGATAAAAATCCCTTTGAAATTAACTTTGCAAACGAATTTTTAAACAAATATGATGTGACCATATTAGAAAATTCTTTATTTGAATCAGGTAAACTTTCAGACCATGCAAAAGTTATAATTAAAGATTCTCTTAAAGAGGGAATCAATTATATTCATATAGCAGGTGCTGATATTTTAACGTATAGTATTATTAATTATCTAAATGACATTAATAGAAATGATGTTTCACTTTCATGCTGCAATAACTTTAAAATGTGCTGTGGTGAAGGTATTTGCGGAGCTTGTACATCTAGATTTTCAGGGCATAGAGTTAAAAGATTCTGCAAGGAGCAGGCTGATCCAAGAAGTATTTTTGAAGGGAGAAGATTTATATGAAGGTTATTATTATTGGAGGCGGCTGGGCTGGCTGCGCAGCAGCAGTAACAAGTAAGAAAGCAGGTGCTGATGTCACAATTATTGAAAAGACAGATTTATTGCTTGGTCTTGGAAATGTTGGTGGAATAATGCGTAATAATGGACGTTATACAGCTTCAGAAGAATTAATAGCGTTAGGTGCAGGAGATTTAATTGAGATTGCTGATAAGGTTTCTGTTCATAAAAATATTGATTTTCCAGGTCATAAACACGCTACTCTTTATAATGTAAACTTAATAGAAGGCGAAGTTCTCAAATATTTGAACTCTTTAAATATTAATATCATGACTGAAAGCAGAGTAAATGATATTAATTTTGATGGTCAAAAAATTAAAGGTGTTTATTTAAGTGATGGAACCTATATAGAAGGTGATGTTTTTATTGAAACTACTGGAACTACAGGCCCTATGGGCAATTGCCTTCGTTATGGAAATGGATGCTCAATGTGTGTGTTAAGATGTCCTTCTTTTGGACCTAGAATTAGCATTAGCGAAAGGTGTGGTGTTTCAGATATTCAAGGAGAAAGAGGAGATGATATTTTAGGAGCATTTTCTGGATCATGCAAATTAGCTAAGGAAAGCTTATCTGATGAAATTAGAAATGAATTAAATTCTAAAGGCGTAGTAATTTTAAAAGTTCCAAGTGAAGATATTAATTATGATAAATTAAATACAAAAGTATGTCAGCAATATGCCTTAAAAGAGTTTGCAGAAAATATAATTTTATTGGATACAGGACATGCTAAACTTATGACCACTTATTACCCATTGCATAAACTAAGAAAGATAAAGGGTTTAGAAAATGCAAAATATGTTGATCCTTATGCAGGAAGTAAGGGAAATTCAATTAGATATTTATCTGTTGCACCAAGAACTAATGATTTAAAAGTTACAGGAGTAGATAATTTATTTTGTGCTGGAGAAAAAAGCGGACTCTTTGTTGGACATACAGAAGCTATTTGTACTGGTTCACTAGCAGGTCATAATTCTGTAAGATTGGCTTTAGGAATGCCCCTTTTAATTCTTCCTTCATCTATTGCAATTGGAGATTTGATAACATATGCAAATGAAAAAGCTAAAACTAGAGAAGGGCGAAAAGATAGGTATACTTTTGCAGGTTCTGTTTATTTTAAAAGAATGCAAGAACTCGGCCTTTATACAACTAATATAGATGAAATCTGTTCAAAAATACAAAAAATTAATTTAAATAATGTATTTAGCCAAAAACTATATTAATGTAAATATTATTTAACAAATTATTATAAATATAAATAAAACCATGATCTAAGCAATTTAATTCTGCCTTATCATGGTTTTATTTGAGTTTATTATATTAATTATGAAAATTCTATGCTAATTTATTCTTTTATGATATATATACTTGTGGATCTTTTATATTAATTCTTTAACAGTCCAATTCCCAAATGCAACTTTTTCTATTACATGCTTATAGATTTCATCTGTTACATTCCATCTGTCAGGGCAGTTTAAGACTACTATTATAATATCCTTACCATTATTATTAATAGAAGAAACTAAACATTTCCCTGCCTGACCTGTATATCCTGTTTTAACCCCATTAGCTCCTGGAATTCTCCAAAGTATTTTGTTAATATTATTGTAGTCTCTAGTAAAATTATATTTTTCCTTTGATATTTCTTTGCTGCCAACTATTTCTCTAAATAAATCATAGTCCATACCCTTAGCTGTTAAATGAGCCAAGTCATATGCAGAAGAATAATGCTTACTACTGTCTAATCCATGAGGTGATTCAAAGTGAGAATCTAATAATCCAATTCCTCTGGCATAATGATTCATTATTTCTGCAAAACCTTCAGTTGATTTTCCTAATTCTTCTGCTATGGCAATAGCTGCATCATTTCCTGATTTAAACATAAGCCCATAAACCAATTCTTTCAAAGTAATTTGTTCATTTTCTTTGTATCCAACAGTTGAGCCTCTTATACTTGCAGCCTTTTTACTAATAGTAACTTTTTTATCTAAATCTCCTTGCTCAATAGCTATAAGTGCAGTGAGTATTTTAGTTGTACTTGCCATTGGGACAATTTCATATGCATTTTGCTCATATAAAACCATACCACTTTCTTTATCTAACGCAATTGCACATCTAGCATTTACCCTAAAATTATTACTGTCTTTACTTTTAGCAACTACACTAATCCCCATAATTTGAGTAAATATAAAGCTAAATAATATTAGTGAAATAATTTTAGTCCCCTTCCTCATTATTAATCACCTTCTAATCTTACTATTTGGTACTAGTTTCCCTTTAAATTTAAATTTTAAACCTAGTTTTATTAATTTTTTAGGTTTATTTTTTTTTATTTAGTCAATAATTATGAAATGTAAGAGTTTGGAGGGTTTTTATGAAATTATTTTTTATTTTCTTAGTGATTTTATTAATCATATTTATACCAATTCCTATTAAATTTAATATTTACTATTCTGGTGTAAATTATTATATAAAATTATATGGAGTCACAATTATATCTCAAAAAAAAGTTAAAAAGAAAAAAAATCTTTTATCTAAAACTAAACCAAAAATAAAAAAGAAAATAATTAATTTTTCTAAACTTTTTAATAAAGTCAATTTTAAATCACTAGAATATAAACCTTTAATTTCAAAATTATATCACTCAAAATTTAAACCAATACTAAAAGTAAATTTATTTGTTGACTACTCTCTTAATGATGCTGCTAAAACTGCAATTTTTTACGGTGTTTTATGCCAGACCCCACCAATAATTTATATTATATTAAGTATTTTATTTAAGATCAACAAATACAATTTCAAAGTAAATCCAATATTTGAAGATAAATTTTTCCTAAAAATTGAAACCTCAAGTATATTTTTCTTATCACTTGCAAACATTATATATATAATAATTATTTTATTTAAATTCACAAAAAAACAAGGGAGGTGAACCCCTTGATAGGGGCTTATTATGTCAAATGAACAACAAGTTGAAAATTTAATTAAGAGTACTATGGAAAATCTTAAAAGCATGGTTGATGTAAATACAGTAATCGGAAAAGGTGTCGAAACTAAAGATGGATCTTATATAATCCCGGTTTCAAAATTATCTTTTGGTTTTGCATCTGGAGGCAGTGAATATTCAAATCCAAATAACACTCCTAATAATACAGTATTTCCTTTTGGTGGTGGTTCTGGTGCCGGTGTATCTGTCCGTCCTGTAGCTTTTTTAGTAGTCAAAGAAGATGGTGTCAGAATGTTACCTGTGGCTCAAGATACCACATATGACAGAATTGTTGATACAGTTCCTCAAGTATTGGATATTATAAAAAGTTTAGTAAAAGACCTTTGCAACAAGAATAAAAACTCAACTACTGGTAATAATAATAAAAGTAATAATGCCGAGAATAATTCTACAGTAAATATGAACCAAAGTAATTATTCTAGCGATATTAACAATATTTAATTTGCTCCTAATTTTTAAATTTAAAAAGAGAAATAGTATGCTGATTATAATTTCAGCACCCTATTTCTCTAATATAAATAATTTATTGATTTTCTGCTTGATCTATTTCGTTTTCTTCTATTCCATTATCCTCAGAATCATCTTGACCAAATAAATCTAAAGACGGTAATTCTTGAAGGTCTTTTAATTCAAATTGTCTTAAGAATTCTTCTGTTGTACCATATAAAATTGGCCTTCCTGGTACTTCTAACCTTCCAATTTCTTTTATTAAATCTCTTTCTATAAGTCTTTGAATTGCACTTTCAGATTTAACTCCACGAATCTCATCAATATCTATTCTAGTTATAGGCTGTTTGTATGCTACAATTGCCAAACTTTCAATTGATGCTTGTGATAAAGATTGTCTTTTATTTTTCTTTAAGAGTTTTTGTATATAATCTGCATTTTCTGCTTTGGTAACTAATTGATAGCTTCCTTTTATACATATAAGTTTTATTCCTCTATTTGAATTTTCATATTCTTCCATCATTTCATGAATAATTATTTCAAGAAGTTTCGATTTTTCTTCAAGATGATTAATTAAGTCTTGAAGACTTAGTGGATCTCCACTAGCAAATAATAAAGCTTCTATTGCTGATTTTAAAGAATTCTTCTTCATGTCATCCATAAATGGAATTTGAATTCCTTCCTTTTTATGCATCTTCCGCTCTCCTTTCAATTAATATGTTTGTGAAATTATCACTTTGATAAACCTTAACCATTCTCTGTTTAATCATTTCAAGTAGCGCCAAGAAGGTTACAACACACTCTAACTTACATTCACAGCCTTCCATGAATTCAAAGAAATTGCTTGATTTCTTATTTTTAAGTTTTTCCATTATATATTCAAGTTTATCTTCTATTTTATATTGATCTACATAAATTTTCTTTTGGATTACATTATTTTTATTTTGCTTATTATTGTAAATCTCCAATAAATTATTATATACATTAAATAAATCAATAAGATTTATATCTTTAAATAATTCACTCGTGCTGATTGTTTCTCTCTTATCTTCTATTAACTCTGGTTTTTTTCCATATACTTCGCCTGTACTAGTGTATTTATCTCTAAAGAAACCTGAAACACCTTTGATTTTCTTATATAATATAAGCTTTTCAATAAGAAGCTTTTCATCATCTTCTTCATTTTCATCTTCTTTTTTAGGTTTAGGTAATAGCTGTTTAGATTTTATTTCTATTAAAGTAGCTGCCACTACTATAAATTCAGAAGTTATTTCTAAGTCCATTTCCTTCATTTCATTTAAATAATTTAAATATTGATTTGTTATTTCATATATTTTTACATTATATATACTCATTTGATTTTTCTTTATTAAATGCAATAATAAATCAAAGGGTCCTTCAAAATCATTAATTTTAATTTTTGGAAGTTCCATATATTGTTTCTACCTCCATATATACATTTTTTCAAAATTAGCCTCACTATATATAATAACAATTTATTTGACTCAAAACAAGAAAGTTTAATTAATTACTACACATATGTAATTTACTTTAATAAACAAAATACGCAAAATAAAAGATATAGCTTATAATCTAGAAAAATCTATATTATAAGCTATATCTTACTTAATGGTTTTTATACACCTTTTTCGAATAAATTTTTAATGTTATATTTAATATTATCAAATATATTGCCTTTCTTAATGTCTCTGTCACAATATATTTCTACCTCTCCAACCTTTTCATTACCTAAATAAACTTCATATTTTCCAACCATGTCTCCTGCTTTATATTCTTTCTTTAATTCATCAATTACAATTTTCTTTTGTAATTCTTGATTGACGCCCTTTGGAAGTATTACATTTAAATCTTCCTTTGCCTTTGCCATAAAGAATCTGTCAGTTTGTTCATCCATAAACACCTTATCAATTTCTTGATCTTTAGCTACAAGCTTTTTACCTTCGTATTTTGAAAATCCATAGTTAAGTAAAACTCCTGCATCACGATTCCTTATTTTATAAGTTGGAGCTCCCATAATTACAGATAACATTCTTACTCCGTTTCTTGTTGCTGTAGCACTGATACAATATTTTGCTTCATCTGTAAATCCTGTCTTAAGTCCATCACAACCCTCAAAAAATCTAACTAATTTATTATGGTTTACAAGCTCTATTGGAGATTTTCTACCTTCTGAAATAGAATCCATATAAGTTCCTGTATATTTTAGAACTTTGGGATGCTTTAATAATTCCTTAGACATTATTGCTATATCTTTTGCAGTAGATAAATGTCCTTCAGCTGGTAATCCATTACAGTTTTTAAATGTTGTATTATTCATTCCAAGTTCCTGAGCTCTCTTATTCATCATAGCAACAAAATCAGCTTCAGTTCCTCCCAAATATTCAGCTAATGCAACTGCTGCATCATTTCCTGATGCTATTGCAACACCTTTTAGTAGTTCTTCAACTGTTCTTATTTCTCCAGTATCTAAAAGCATTGTGCTTCCGCCCATTTTCTTTGCATTTTCGCTACAGGTTACTTTATCCTCCAATTTAATTTTCCCACTATCTACTGCCTCCATTGTTAGCAGCATAGTCATAACTTTTGTTACAGATGCAGGAGCAAATTTTTCCTCTGCATTTTTCTCGTAAATTATCTTTCCGCTCATTGGTTCCATAAGTAATGCAGCCTTTGCTTCTATATTTGTGCCATCAGATTTCACTTTATCCTCTGACTCTAAAGCATTAGCTATGTTAACTGGCAAAATTAATATAGTAAAAATAAATATCAAAGTAAAAGATAAAATTTGCTTTAAATTTCTTTTCATCTTACTACCTCCTTTCAAAATTAGTGTTACCATAAGAAGAAATAATATAACAAGTGATTCTAAATTTCTCAGAAATTTGACAAAAATTTTACTTTAAGCAAATCGAGTAGGAGCTAAATAATTATTTTATTTAGCGTCCTCTCACACCACCGT
>NZ_JAABNP010000105.1 GCF_009928485.1 Clostridium sp. C2-6-12
AGTGATGTATAACTGAATTTATCAGAAGTCAGCAGAAGTCATAGTAACTCCGCTAAACGCGATAGCGGATGAAGGACTGAACATTAGGAGGTTTACAACTTTGGATAAATTAAAGAAATTACAAAGAAAGCAGAAAACTCAATACAGAGACCAAATGATGGAAGTAGAAGTGGAACTTCAAGATAAATCAAAGGTGCCAAGTAATTCTATGGTTTTACCAAATAGGGAAAGCGTAAACGATGAAACATTTGATACTAGTAGATTACTCGAAGAAGTCCTAGAAAGGAATAATATGCTTTTAGCACTTAAAAGAGTAATTAGCAATAAAGGTAGTCACGGTG
>NZ_JAABNP010000035.1 GCF_009928485.1 Clostridium sp. C2-6-12
AAACTATAGAAATTAATATAATCCGCTTACGCGAAAGCGGCTATGATGTTAGCATAATAAATTAAACTGTCAGTGGGTCAATTTTATGTGCAAAAGTGGGTCAAAAGTACTTGACAATCTACAATGAATTTTAGGCATCATATTTTATCTTTTCATTCGTAATAAAACAAAATGCTCTTTTTACATATTAATAAATTTAACATTTTTAATATGTAAAAAGAGCACAATATATAAGAACACTTTATATCTACACAAAGAATTGGTTTAATATTTTAAGCTCATCATTATCAGTATTGCTACTTTTTGCATAGGAGAGCTACACTCTCCACATGGCCCGAGTTGCCATTATTGATGTCGGCGTTCTCGGGAACAGGTCAACTATTTCTGAGTGTTTTTGCGGTATGTGGAAACATATCAACGATTTTGCGGTTCTCGGAAACATATCAATAAGCATCTCATAAAAGTATCATGGGAGAAGGATCTAATACTCCTCGAACTCATTCATTAAATCTTCTATATATGGGAACAGTGCCTCATCATCAAATCTTCCAAGTCTTCAATGGTTTCTTCTGTCGACAAATCTATATTTTACATCTTTAGTATCAGAGGCTATTTCAACCACATCGACTGAATCTTTAGGCTCTGTTTTAAACCAATATTGATGATTGAACAAAATCAAAGTGGACACTTGATTCATCCACTTTTAGTTCGTCTAAGGAATATTACGTAATTACTAGTCTATTTTCAATTCTGTGCATTTTTATTTATAAAAGGTAATATTGCATCTATAAAGGACTGCTTATCCTGCATATAAAGAGCATGCCCAACGCCTTTTATTTCTACATGTTTTACATCATTATTCAATTTCTTAATAAAACCTATATCAGTATCCCTTATTAAACTTCCTTGACCTGAGTCCCCCTTTACAATTAAAATAGGACATTTGATTAAAGGGAATAATCTTTCCACATCATACTCTTCATAGGTATTATCAAAATCATCTATTATAGCACTAAGCATATTAGGGTCATTCTGTTTTAAATTTTCAGCCATAAACTCGAACCAGGGATGATTTTCACCATAAGCCTCTGCCGCTGAAACGGTCCCTTCTCTTTCTTGCACTGGAACTTGCATCGCTTTTAATTTTTCCATAATTTCATCTAATGATAGTTTTTTTGACCATTCTCTCCATAGGATGGTCATTTCCTTCTGACTCTCGGAATGATTCCTTAATACCTCCAATGATATTGGAGAATCTCCTACTATCAATGCCCTTACCTTGTCAGGATAATATGCCGCTAACAAAATCCCTATTATGCCGCCAAGTGAGTGACCTATAACTATTGTACGCTCTTTAATGCATTTCTCTATAAATTCTTTAACATCAGGTATATAATCTTGTATTTTATAATTATTTTCTGTGCGACCTGATTTCCCATGCCCTCTAAGATCTAATGCATAGACATGAAAGTCTGCTGATAAATCGTCAATTATATCTCTAAAACTTTGCCACCTAGAAGATCCACCGTGCAATAGCAATATAGAAATATCTGAAACTCCTTTCTCTACATAGTTCAAATTTACTTTCTCTGTATTAAAGGTTTTTTCTTCCATATTGCTCCCTCCCGAAATCGAATTGCCGATTTATTATTCACTCAAAGTTTTCTTAAAATAATACTTTGTATTGCCTTCTAAAGGAGTGTCTTTAACTGTTCCTACAATCTCATATCCATGTTTGATATAAAAATCAGATGCTTGAAAATCAAATGTGTCTAAATGTATTATTCTTACACTACTTTTTGCAGCTATTAATTCTAATTCTTTTAGAAGCTTACTGCCGTAGCCACATCCTCTTAGCTGCTCGGAAACCCATAAAATTTCAATAAAAATGCTGTTTCCAAACCTATGGCTTAACAATCCTCCAGTTACCTGGTTATCTCTATCTTTTAAAAGTAATGATATTTCCTCAAAGGATGCATTGACCTTATTCTTATTATATGAATACAATGAATTTCTAATGTAATCTGCATTTTGTATATCTTCATACACTCTATTTATAAACATTTAGTTTCTCTCCTTATTATTTATTTATTTTTGCCCAATGATAATACTGAAATTGAAAGCTAACCTCAAGATTGAAGATGATTCTTTAAATTGAGTATAAATAAGTTAATATATTTCTGTTTCTGCTATTATAAAAATCTTTTTCTTTTTTCATTCCTATTTTTTCTGCAACTTTCCTTGATGCCTCATGATTATATGGCATATTGGCACATAATCTTTTTATACCTAGGCTAGTAAAAGCATATTCTTTGCATGCATTGGCTGCCTCAGCGGCAAACCCTCTTTGCCAGTATGGAAAATGAAGTATATAACCTAAATCATTTTCTTCCTTACCATCAATTTCTTTAATCATGATTCCGCAATCTCCAATTAACATACCATTGTCTTTTAAAATAACACCCCATCTTCCAAACCCTAATTTACTATATCTTTCAATATTGTCGTAAACCCAGTTTTCAGTCTGCTGTAAAGTGAATGGTACAGGCCAAAAATTCATTGTCATTTGATCTGATAGAATTACACTTAATTCCAGCACATCATCCATTGAATATTCTCTAATAATTAATCTTTCTGTTTCGATTATATTCATTAATGAAACACCTCCTGATAAATTTAAAACACCGATCTCTACATAGTTAAAGATTACTTGTCATGCACCAAAAGTGCTTGCTTTCATCTTCATTCCATATATCAAGTATTATAGTATAGTGCTTGATAAACTAACAGTCTTTAACTTTTTGTAATTTTATGGTATAATATATATATAAAGTTACTTCATCATAATATACAATTGTACATTTATTCGACCATACAATATATAAACATACAACTCCAATATCTTGCATAGACTTAATTACTGTTTATATGTTTTCGAGAACAATAAAATAAGGATTTTCTGACATTATCATCTCCAGCAGTGTAGCTGAAAGAAAATCTCAATGTCTGAAAACCCTTTATTTATAATCAATTTCAGTGGTGCCTATTTCTTAGTTATTAACGCAACCGATTCAATATGCTCTGAGATGACAATAATGATATCACCTGAAGCTGGTATCCCCTTGTTGGAAGTATATCTTTCAAAAAATTTGACAAAACTTATCATCTAGTACAATTTCCATGCCTAAAACCACAATATTAATATCCCTCGACTACTATAACTTCACCTTCTTCAGCAGTTGGGGGTTGAAAATGATCATAATAAGTGGAAGCTGTTTGCTCCGTCAATATGATATCATTTTGATGATTTCCGTTTCTTTTTCGAATACGTTCCATAACAACTTCCTTAGGTGTCTTTATATAATAGATTTTGGGTTCTATGTCGTATTTCTTTAATAATGAAATATATTCATTTCTCATTTCTCTAGACCAAAATGAATAATCGAGAACAATATCAATGTTTTGCATGATAAGTGAAATTAGTTTTTCATCAAGATAGGTTTTAATATCTTCTAAAACCTCCTGAGGTAAAGGATGTTCTTTCAAACCTCGTTTGAATGATTCTTCATCATAAGATAGTATTGTCATCCCAGTACTTTCAAATTTTTTTGCTAGTGTTGATTTACCTGCTCCCGCAGGGCCGCACATTAAAATAACTTTACTTTTTGACAAATTATCTACTGTATTTTTCATTGATATAACCTCCTATAACAAACCAAGAAAACATGACACTCTCCTTAAGCATTATTACCATTCGCTCTTTTCATGATTTCCTGTACTATTGATGTTTTAGCATTCGCATAGTGCTGGACATGCCTCCATTTATTCTTTGCCAAGCTTCGTTTGACTTGTGCATATTTGTCCCGATCAGTATCATTAGTCCGCAACCAATCACGGAAGCGTAACATTCTATCAATCTCTGATGTGCCCAAACTGAACACATGCAGATTAATATCGGTATCCGGTCCTTTAAACAAACGATGCTCAAACCAGTCAGGTTCTCGAATCTGTAGCACATATCCGGCCGCTTCCAACACTGGAACGTAGGATGACTCATCAGCAGAATCCTTAACAACCAACAGTATATCGATGATTGGCTTTGCACAAAGCCCAGGAACCGAGGTTGAGCCCACATGTTCTATTTGCAACGCTTTGCTGCCGAGTACTGAATGAATCCGGTTCGATTCCTGCTCAAACAATTCAGGCCAACTTGAATCGTATTCAACAAGAGTGATCGGTGCATTGTGCGGCTTAAGCTCACCAACCGTATTCTTTTGCAACTCATCATCCGTTGTAGGCATGGAGGTATTATTAGATATCATCTTATCGCACTCCTTTGCTGCTTATTATCTAGGGTTAAACTTAACTACTATTTTTTCTTTGCGATATAAAATACATAACTGTAATAATCTACTACTAATCTAAAATAAAGCGATTATAAGCTATCCTTTTTCCTGTGTTTGTTTTAAAGTTTTCATCTATACACTTTTTTATCTTTTCCTGTTCTTTTTCTTTATCCATAACCGTTAAATTTTCAAGCAAATCAGCTTCCCATTGTATTTGAAAATCAAGTCCATCAATTTTAGATGGAGTATGATGGTTGCCTATTATAAAGCATATTCTATCAATATTTTTGTTATAGCCTACCTTTTTTAATATTTCTTTCGCTACTTCTGGTCCTTCCTTTTCTTGATAGACACCATCAATAGAACCGTATTTTTTTTGTGCTTCAACCGCACCAATATCATGTAGTATAGCAATAATACTGATGAATTCTTTTTCTTCCTCTCCGATATTTTCTCCTTTCATTATATCTTCTGCATTTTTCAAAACTTTGAGAGTATGCTCTATGCCAAAAGGAATTTCTTTGAATACTTCTTTCATCTCTATAATAATTTTTTCTTTAAACATAAATTACCTCCATTTATACCTTATAGGTGTTTTAGTTCTATCTATCCACTTTTTTGTTCGCCGATACAATCAGCATCATGGGACGGCGCATTTCATCCTGCATCCCCGGAATATCCATCATGTTTTCCGGCGGCTGCGGCTCCACAATATGATTTATTATAAAACCATTTGAAAGCAGTGTATTTAGATATGTGGTCAGTGTTCTATGATATTTTGTAACCTTTTCTCCCAAAAACACAGCTGTCCGTTTGCCCTCATAATAATAATTATCCACCGGAAAATGCAGTATTTCTCCTTTTTCGTTATAATGCCAGTCTTGTGTTCCATAGGCAGTAAAAACAGGATGTTCAACCGTAAAAACTAGCTTACCACCAGACTTCAGTATTCTATATATCTTTTTTACTAAAATCTCATAATCTGCTACATAGTGAAACGCAAGTGAACTTAATATTACATCAAAACTCTCCTCTGGGAATTCCACATCTTCTATAGCACAGCATTTATATTCAACCTGTGGAAAATGTGTTTTTTCTTTGGCTACCTCGAGCATTTTATGAGAAATATCAACACCTACAACAGAAGAAGCACCGTGTTCCATCGCATAAATACAGTGCCATCCATAGCCGCATCCTAAATCAAGCACACGCTTATCTTTAAAATCCGGCAGCAGCTTTCTCAATGTTTCCCATTCTCCTGCACCGGCTAGTCCCTGCTGTGAGCGACTCATTTGACTGTATTTTTGAAAAAATATATTATCATCATATTTGTTTTCTTTCATCTGAATTCCCCTCGTTTAAAAAGTTATTTATCTCCGTTGCAATTTTTTTCACTTCTTTATAAAGCTTCTCGGTCATATCGTAGCATTCAAAAAGTGAAAGACCGAGTACTTCAAAAATATGATTAACCCTTTCGGCATATTTTTCAGGTTTATATTCAAAAGTTTCAAGCAGTTTTATAGCTTTCTTTTCGTTAATGCAATAAGCATTATTGCATGCAAATAGTACTTGATTTAAGCATGAAATAATACGAAAAACATGGCCTGCAATATAATATTTATCCTCTGCTCCCGCATTTGCTTTTACAAACATTAAAGAGAACTCTGCTTCAAATATAAAAAAGTTTATCAAGCTCTTCTTTAGAGCACCAGGGTAAATTTCTGCCTGATTTTTTAATTCGCATAAGCTTTCATTCTTAGCATATTGTATCTTGCTGATCGCCAATTCTCCACGATACATAGCACTTATATAACCATGGGGATGCCCAGTCTGATAATTGGCAGTAACAATTCCTTGCTCCGTATCTTTGATTATTTGTTCCACCCGTTTTATATCACGTAAAATCAAGTCAACATGATACCCGTTTATAACTAACCATCCGCCGCCATTAACCCAATCACCCCACGCTCCGGGAGGTACAACAAGGTCGTTTCTATTCTCATCATCCAATTCTGTAGCAATTTGATTAATCGCTGTCAGGTCAAATGATTCTGAATTGTAATAGATTCCGATATCTATATCAGAATCCTCTGTATGGGTGCCTCTTGCACGTGAGCCCCCTAATACAATGCCTTCTATGCAAGGCAAAGAAGATAATTTCTCTGTTACTATTTGAATTACATTATCTACCATACGAACACACTCCTTTTATCGATTAAAGACAAAATACTTGTCTCCTCTCTTTTTCTTTCCGTAGTTCTTCGGGAAGTAATCCTTCCCGAGCTGCCAAACATACTGGTCGATTTGCTTCAGGCTAAATTTATCCAAGCCATAGAAGGCACGGAAATCAATCAGTATACCTTTGAATTTAACATAGTCTTTCAAATCACCATCTTGGAAATCTGAGAAGCTATCACGATTTCTAAAATAGCGAAGTACCTCATCGACGTAGCTGTCATAAATCGGATAATCAAGTGGATTGTGATGGCTACAATACTTTGTGGCAAAGGAGTAAAAACTCTTCTCTGTATCACCGATAGGTACATACTGGATATCTCCAACAAGAGTAACATCACCAGCCTTAAGCCTCGCATCAATATCCAAAGCGCATATGTGCTTAGCTACTGGATAGATTGAGAAAATATTCGTACTATAAAAATCATTAAGCGTTGATGCCTTCAAAAGAACATCGATTATGTCTGTATTCTTCGGGCATAGCTCAAAGAACAGTTTATTAAGTGCATCCTCCTGCAGGTGGTAGTTCTCAAGGCCATCCAACTTAGCAAGATAAAACTCCACCTGCTCAATTGATGGATCAGGAACATCAACATCCATTTTCTTCTTACGAGTATATGTACGATTAGCAGTATTTTCATGCTTGGGCGTTGATCGCTCGGCAGCTCCATCAGAAGCTAAGAGTAAACGGAACCTTCTTAGATGAGACAAGTAACTATTAACAAGTGATTTAACATTGCCGGTCGAATTCTCAGAAAGAGCCTTTATTAAGGAATTCTTCGCCTCATTCTCGAAATCAGTAGCAGTCACTGTATTCCAGAACAGGTCTTTGCTCCCTTTCCTCCAAAGGTAGAAGGTGTCTGTGTAAGCAGTATTGATTGTTAACTTTGAAATGTTCTGGCTATATAAGAATTCTCTGTATAAAGAACGCAGTTCATCATATGATAAATCTTTCATTTTGTTTATATTCAAAGTCAAACCCCCTTTACTTTACTCTTTGCTCCTTTTAATTACAAAAACTCGATTTATATTTCATCAGTGTATCTTCTACCTCGTGCCAAATTGTTACCGTTTCACCGTCATCCTCAAATACTTTACCGTGACTTTTAGGTCCATCCAACTTCATCTGTGAGTAATTATTCTTAAAAGTGGGCACATACAGTTCTGGGTTGTTTTCGTCACTGCATAAACGCTCCATCATATTTATGGTAGCACGACCTGTGGCAGCCACTGCCTTAAAATAAGCACGAATGATTTTGTGGTTATATTGATTCGGCTTTATAGCCCATACTGGGATTCGTTGATTTGCTTTTCCGTAAAAATCCTTGTTTGTATCTTCATTCTGTTTTGCTACAGTTTTTGGGTTATAGGCTTGTGATGCCTTTTCAAAAGTTTTTGCAATATACCAACGCATACAACTTTCCACTGCAGCATCTTTTGTTTCATTTGTTAAATTCAATGCGATGCAGAATTTTTCATACACATCTGCATCTACTGTAAAGGTCACGCTCTTACTCAAAGTTTACACCTCCGCTATTACTCTATAGAAAATTATACCACTAATTTATATTTTGTAAATACTAATATACTAATTTGTATTGACTCATAGAAGTAATATGAAAAACACCCTGCATTTCCGGCAAGGTGTTAGATTCAAATAACATTTTTCTTTTCATTTCAATTTTTAACGTCTATACTAATGACCCTTACCCACTTTGATAGACACGAGGAACTCGTGTTATATTAGAAGTGAAGGAAGGATTGATAGTTAGTATGAAAAAGCAATATAGTGCAGAATTTAAAATTGAAGCAGTAAAGAGATTAGAAAAATCAGGAGAGCATTTAAGTAAAGTAGCAAAAGAATTAGGAGTAGCACCAACAACAATGAATGGTTGGGTAAAAAAATATAAAGAATCACCTGTAACTCCTTTTCCAGGGAGTGGACATCTTAAGCCAGAAGATGAGAGACTGAGAAAATTAGAAAAAGAAATCAGAGATCTTAAAGAAGAAAATGAAATATTAAAAAAAGCGGCAGCCTACTTCGCCAAGAACCAAAAATAAAAAGGTTTGAGTTTATCAAGGCTAATTGCAAAAAATATCGAATAGCGAAGCTATGCAGTGTTCTTGAAGTATCTAGGAGCAGTTATTATGCATGGGATAAGAGGCCTGAGAGCAATAGATCTAAGGCGAATAAAATACTATTAGAAAAAATTAAAGATATCCACAATGAGAGTAAAAAAGTCTATGGTTCTATAAAAATTAGAAAAAAATTAAATGACGGCAAGAATCCTCCAGTAAATCATAAACGTATAGAACGAATAATGAGTGAAAACGGCATAAAATCAAAGGTTACAAAAAAAATTAAGGCCACTACTAACTCAAATCATAAACTTCCAGTAGCTCAAAATATTCTTAATAGGGATTTTTCTGTGGAAAAACCTAATGAAAAAATGGTTAGTGATATTACATATATATGGACTAATGAAGGATGGCTTTATGTAGCGGCAATAATGGATTTATGTGGACAAAAGATTGTTGGTCTATCAATGAGTGAAAGAATGACAAAAGAATTAGTAATAAATGCGTTAGATGACGCGTATAATCGTGCTGAAAGACCAACTGGTGTTATTTTACATTCAGATAGAGGTTCTCAATATTGCTCAATAGATTACCAGAATTTAATAAAAAAGTATGGTTTTATCTGTAGCATGTCACGTAAAGGTAATTGCTGGGATAATGCTCCTATGGAATCGTTTTGGGGGAAAATGAAATGTGAATGGCTGTATGAAAAACAATTTAAAACACGTGATGAAGCACGTGCTGCTGTATTTGAATATGTTGAAATATTTTACAACAGACAAAGGATACATGCTTCAAACGGTTATATAACTCCGGAACAGTATTATAATAATGCAAATAAAGAGTTAAAAATAGCATAGATTTTGAAATATTAAGATATTCTACGAATAAGTGAGATATTACGAGTTTAAGCTGTCTATTTTATTGGGGAAAGGGCAAACTTCTGCTAACATCATTTGTATTTGAAATGAAAGAGACTTATGATAGTTTACGACTATCAAAATTCAATGTGTAGTCCATTTTCAACGAGGTGTATGGTTAAATGTTGAAACAGTGATATTTTTTGTAGTAAACTAAATTTTTAATTAAAATTATTTACCTTAAGAAAGGAATGACAAAAATGACAAAAGTAACAATGTGTCAAAGTTGTGGTTTACCTTTTAACGAAGAACACGCACATTTCATAGCAATAGAACCAGACGGAAGTAAAAGCATCTACTGTACAAATTGCTATAAAGACGGGAAATTCATTCACCCTAATCTAACTATGCAGGAAATGATAGAGATGCTTGTACCTGTTTTGGGAGAAGCAATGGGCGAAGAAAAAGCAAGACAAGAATTGACAACTTTATTACCAACCCTTAAACGTTGGAAAAAAGAGTAATCCTTTTAAAAACCTACACTTACCAAATTGGATGGATTGTTAAATAAAAATGGAGGGAACCTAATAAAGAGGGTTCCCTTTCATTTTTATGCAATTATCAACATTTAATTATAACAGAGCCTAATTTAATAATCATTAAAAAGGAGAAACTAATTATTTAAATCACTGTAATTTTCATACAATGACTAAGGTAATGGTGAAGAGGGCCTTTTAACCCTCTTCCTGCACTATTTTCCGGTTACTCCTTTTTATTTTGGAACCTTTAAATGTTGCAAAGCGGATGAGTGGAGTCTGTGTACGGTTCTCATAGAAACATTAAGGTTGACACAGATTTCTTCCCAGTTAAGAAAGTTAATGTATCGGTAGCGAAGAAGCAGCTTCTCATCCACATTTTCCATCTGGTTAATCGCTTCACGGATATCTGATTTAAGCTTTATTAATCGCTCAACCTCATGTTGTATCTGTTGCTCCAAATCTATTATCCTAATCACATATTTTTCAAAGGGTGGGTCAGTACTCTTGGTTCGACTGACTTTCTCATCAAGCACAGGGGATGAAACACTTCTTGATAAATCCCTTAAGTTTTGCAACTCTTCAAGGTCGGAGTTAATCAATTCATTCAAACGGTAAGCCTGTTTTAAGAATTCCTTAGCTGTCATCATCGCACCACCTCCTCTTGTAGTTGTTGAATTAACATGTCAGGGTTTAGAGAGGTGAGGACATTGAACAATTCAGAATGAAAGAAGCACTCAACCTCACGTTTTGTATATAAAGCAGAATCATTGCGAGGGTGTTTTGCTAGTCTTTTCAGTGCAAAACGATAATCTTTAACTGCCTGTAGAATAATGGCATTCGCCAGTTTTTCAAATGCATCCATCATACAGCATCCCTCTCTTTCCCAAGATTTGCTTTGACAGCATTGATAAGGTCGGACTGTGTCTTTTCCTTTTTCTTCAAAGCATTCATAACATCTTCATCAATCGTGCCTTTAGTAATAATGTGATGGATAACCACGGTTTCATTTTGTCCTTGTCTCCAAAGTCTCGCATTGGTTTGCTGATAGAGTTCCAGACTCCAAGTAAGTCCAAACCAGATAAGCGTTGAACCACCACTTTGTAAGTTAAGGCCGTGTCCCGCTGATGCAGGATGGATAACCGCTACAGAAATATCGCCGTTGTTCCAATCCTTAATATCCTTGGAAGTCTTAATTTCTCGTACATTGAATTTTGCCTTAATACGCTCTAAATCGTGATTATACCAATAGGCAATAAGCACTCTTTCATATAAATTAAAAAATCATGTTCCACCTCCTCGCCTCCTTTCTCATGCCATGTTTCATAACACTGTGGATATGATTGTTTTTGAGCAACAAAAAAAGACCGACTGCTATGCTGTAATTTACAGCAAACAATCGGCCTTTTTATTTTCGGGTATAAAAAAACACGGATATCTTCCGTGCTACCTTAGAATATTAAGTTATGGGATATATCTATAAGAAAATTTACTACTCCATTGATATTCCCATACTATCTAGTTTTTTACTGAATTCATAGTGAAACTGTTCCCCGTTTGATTTTATAAAACCATTTTTACAAGGCACTAACCCTCTATTATCAATATCTGCTTTTGCATATAAGGTATAATCAAAATTATCTCCAAGTATGGTATCAGGTTCTACAATACCATTCTTTCTCGCAAGTAATCTACCATAGTTTTCAAGTTTGTCCTCCTTTGGAGCAAAATCATAACAATTTAAGTTCTGTGAAATATCTAGGGCAAAGTCAAGCCTAGTACAGACTTCAAGTTCCATTGCTGACTCTAAATGCTCTGTAAAGAAAGCTCTCCCTTGTCCTTGCTCATCACAGACATATCCAAAGTTATTACTATCAGATATTAATTCTTCTATGGAGTCATATTGTTCTGCCAGCTCTTTAATATTAGGGAATACACACTTTGCATCTAATAAGGCACATCTACTCCACTTATTTGTACCAAGTGCATCTAAGGCTATTGCCATTTCATCAGGTTCTAAACTAGAAAATTCATAGTCAGGCAAGTTTATCCATACACCTTCAGGATAATCTTTACTTCCCACTTTAATTTTTACAGTCCAATCATCCCCTATCATCTCATCTGAATTTGTGCCATCATAGATTTGTTTGAGACTATTTATTTGATATACATAGCCTTTATCCGTAAATATCCCATTGAAATCTTCATGGTATTCACTTCCAAGCTGCTTGGTTTTAATAAAGGGAAGTATATCATCCGATGCACATTCCTTATGTCTTGCTATATATTCTCCAAGAGATTCATTATCAGTAGCTTTGTAATGAAAATCAAAATTACTAAGTTGCTCTGTTAGATTTATCAAATCTGATGCATTATTGACCTCCACAATCTGAACAGCACCCTCTAGAATATACTTTTCTTTGACTGACATTTCAGCAAATCTCTTTTCTAGATATTCATTTTCTTTCTCTGTTCCTTCAATATCTTTCCATAGATATTCTAAGTTTTTCATAAACTCATTCCTCCCATACCTTGTGATTGCTCTTTTAAAGGCTCATCTGACTCTTTAATCTCTTCTTTCTGTGGACGAGATAGCACTTTGAAATTACCTTCTCCAGGAATAAGACCAAGACCTCTGCCATTATCCCATTTCATGTGTATGGTTCCAATGTCATCTACCCCTATTACCGTTCCCTTTGTTCCTTTTTCAACACCTTGCACATCATCCATTGCCTGAATTAATTCAATTCGTGTACCTACAGGATAGCCATTCTTAATTCTTTCTACTTGATTTCTATTATTCAAATTTCATACCTCCCATTTTTTGATTTTCTTTTATACCTATTTCTTCAGCTGTTTTAATAAACCAGTTATCGCTGTTCCAAAAGCTAACATAAATATCTCCCATATCGGTACTGATTTCTCTCTGCTCAAAACCCTCTGATCAGCCATCAGAGGCCTGTCCAGTAATGTTATCTTTAATCTTTTCAAGCTCTTTAGGAGATAAATCATCATTTAGAGTAAGAACAGCCACACCCATTAATTCTCCCTCTACAAGCTCAACGGAAAATACATACTTTGATACTTTTGCATTGACACTATCGTGGTCGTCGTAATATCTCATCAGACCTCTTTGTTCTTCTTCTGGAAGATTATCATCTTCTATTGCCTTTAGGATTACATCTAGATACTCAGCTATTTCAGCATTTGAAATTTCCTGTGGTTCGTTTGCATATTCTTTATAACCATATTCATTTTCTATATCATATGTTGTTATCCTAAGAGGCATATATAGTTTTAAGGTTTTTGCTTCTTCTTGTTCAGGAAATACCATTCCAAGATTTTCAAATAATAAATTGGCAAGCTTTTGATTATAGCCATGGTAAATGATATATCCTTTCTCTGAAAACGCTCCAAATTCATGTGCCATTTTTTCCTGTCCATATCTTTTAAAGTCAATGTATTCTTCAAGATTCGAATCATATTCAAAATGTCCTGAGTCACAAATCATATATCTGCCATAGCTTTCTACATTTTCGATACCATCAAAGAGTTCAAATTCATACATAGAATCTGCTAGTGCAAAAATTTCATCAGCAGTTCTGGGGTTAATATGGTCCATAAGTTTTTCAAAAAATCCTATATCCCGACTGCCCATCTCCTGATAATATTCTGCTAATTTATTTAAGGTGTCTATCTTAATTAATGGTGTTGTATCAGCAGAAATAATATTTATTACCCTATCTGAAAAGTTATGACTATCAATTGTAACTTCACAATCATGTAAGTAAGGAGTTTCTAATCTCATCAGTGCTTTTTCAATTTCAACATCAGAACAAGGAAGATAGATAAATTCATTCGCACCTTTTGCGGCCAGCTGTATTGTTGCTACAGTTTCTTTCCAATGATATGGAGGAAACTGCTTGCCATTATATATTTGCTCCGACTCATTTGAATTTTTATATAGGACTCCATAAGGAGTAATTTTAGAATTAGGATTGCTTTTTATTACATCCATTGCATAGGAGCCACCGTCAAGCTCTTCTAATTCTTTTACTGCTACTGCTTGCTTTTCCGATAGGTATAACTCTTTTCCTACGGTTTCTAAATTATTAAAGTCACTTACAAGGCTATAGCAATGAGTATTAAAGTTTAGATTGATTAATTCTGCTATTGTTTTAGAATTATCTGCAAAGGCTAAAGCAAAGAATACTTTTCTTTCCTTTGTATCGAAACTATCCATCCTCTTAAATAAGTAATTTAATTCATCAATGTTGCACTCTTTACCTTTTAAAACTTCATTCATGTCTGAATCATAGACTACTTCTTCAATATAGCAGTTAGGAGTAGTTGAAGTTTCAAGTTCCAGCTGATTATATACATTGGATACTTCGCTTTCATCATAAGGGAAATTAAACATAATTGACTCATCTTCTTTTCTGTCGACTCTTTTTAATCTAATTAGCATACCTTTCCTCCATTCTATTTTTTAATTGAAAATACATCTGCACCATACTTTGCAATTAATGATGCATTGATTATTATCTTAAATGTAGTATCATCAATGAGTTCTCTATCTGCTATCTCACTGATTCTTATATATTCTTTACCTGTTGATATAGTTTTTGCTGTTTGGTAAAGGGCATAGCCAGCTGTACTGATTTGTCTAAGATGTATATTTGAGAAATTAAATCCATTTAGGCAAACTGCATGTTTTGAATTATTCCATAATAATTCATCAGCAGTTAGGAGAAATATTACCGCAAGGTAGCTTGGTGACCTTTCCCATACTTCAACATCTTGCATATGGTGTACATGATAAAACCTTTCCTTATGGATATGATTTAAAAATAGTTGACCAGTAAATCTGCCGCTAAGTAATTTCAATCTGTCTTTCAGAGCATAATTTTTTATTCTTCCAAAGCAATCTCTTATCAGATCTGTGTAATTAATTTCATCTGCCTCTTGTTTTTCTTTGAAACAAAAGCAGTCATTAGGATTGCCTCTGCTTTTAACCTTTGCTACACAGCCATTACAAATATTAATACCTCCCTTACAATTAAAATGATTATTAATAACTACTCCACTTCCTCTTGGAGAAAAATTAGGTGCTAGCATCATCAGCTGCTCTATTCCTCCCAGTGATGTACCATACATAAAATATCTTGACATTGTTCTCAGTCCTTTCTTTCTATTAGTTTTTGAAATAAAAAAGAGGCGAAGACTATCGATCATAAGTTGACCGAAGACTTCGCCTCTTTGGGTTTCTGTATTTAGTTTTAGATTTATATAAAACAAATGCACCAAGATTTATATCTCAGTGCATTTATGGTTTGTATTATTTAGTTTTCAAGTAATTGTTTGTGCTTGTATATTGGAGTTTATTTATTGCCTTTCCACACCTTTCCTAGTATATCTTTTTACACTAAAAAGGCATCTAAATGACTATATTGATATTCTTCCATCAACTCATTTACCATTGAGTCTATCCTTGTAGCATACTTTGGTATATTCACTTCATTTTGATATTGAATCAGAATCGGATATTTCTTTCCCCATGCACTTGTCCAATCAATTTTTTCTTCTATTTGCTCACTGGTTTTTTCAATAATCTCTTGTATTTCTTTCACATCAATATCAAATTCAATCAGTTCATCCAATGACATATTATATAAAACTGCCATTCTTTTAGACTGGAGTATGTCTGGAAGTGTTTCATCTGTTTCCCATTTTGAGACTGTCTGCCTGCTTACTCCTAATTTTTCTGCCACATCCTCTTGAGAAAGCCCACATTTCTTTCTTGCATGAAATAAACTGTTTCCTAAATTCATAAAATTTACCTCCTGATTTTATTTATCTAAGGAGAATTATTGCATTTAAGGAAAAATAAAGCCACCAATTATATCTTACATTTTTGCTCCTTTTCCTAACATGGTTACCTTGAAAAATTGAAACTTGTTAGCTTTACCTTATGCTCATCAGCTCCGATGTTTATTTTTCAAAATAAAAGATATACCATATGCTACTGATGTAAGAACAAGCGCAATTGCAAAATGTATTGGTAGCACCAGCTTGAAAAACATATTATAAGCTTCTCCGTCCTCTAATATTGCAGGCATTGCAATTAAGCTGATTACTACAGTCAGTATGGTTGAAATAACAGGTGCTGACCAAAGATGTTTTCGCTTAAAACAAAACAGGAAAACTACTGCCAAAATAGGTATTACTATAAAAACCGAAACATTCCACCAATCCATAACAGACCTCCTTAAATATCAGTACCATTCTCAAAACTGCGCTACAAGATAATGAGAACTGTCCCCCTATGCATATAACTCAGTCACGCAAACCATCATCAAGTTTCTTAAACAATATATCTAGTCGTGTTGTCTTGCTGGGTTGCGGTGGGAAATTCCGAATAATTGTATGAACTTCAGTTGGCGCCTCTTTAATTGCACGATTAATCATGTCGTCGCTTGCGCTCTTTGATCTATTTGATAATTCAAGAGCATAAGCTGCGTAAACAATTGGTCCTAGTACATGGCGTGCCTGTCTCCATCCTTGGTCTCCGATTTGTAAATCCGTATGGGTATATGGAACAGAAGAAACCGCAGATGCTGCTTTTGTAACATATTTTGCAGGTTCATCTACTTCTTTACCAATTTTAAAGACTGCCATTGACACTCTACGAAGCTCTTGTCCTCGCTTTTCGCCTTGGACGTATTTTGCTGCTACTTCTAAAGATTGGCGTGGTCTTGAATCATCAGGGTAATTCTCTTCAAAAATAGGTAATACTTCTGCCACAAAAGCAATTCCCCAAAATGTAGCAGGTCTTAATAGATACTGATCATCAGTCGAATTAGTAAGCGTATTGCTATTAGATTTAGGCATAAATTTCTCTCCTTTCAAATTCAAATTTATCTAATTACTTATATATAGTTCTTGTTTCGCCACTCTATTTTTGCAACATATTATATAATACATTTCATCCATTGATTTATCAACTAAGATTTCAAGTTTTTCACTATCATCGCCCAAATCCCCCTATGTCATCTATAAAGCACCCTATTTTTAAGGGTCAAAAAACGGTGTTTTTCCACTGTTTTTTGACCCAATTTTTGTCCTCAAACCACTACATGTTGTGGTCAATTTCTACTTTTTGCCTTCCGAACCACAATACGTCATCAGAATTATACTCTCAACATGTTTTGTCGTAGGGAACATATCAACAGGCTGTACTTCAACAACTTCATACCCTACTTGCTCTAAATGTTTTAAATCTCTTGCTAACGTACTAGGATCACATGAAACATAAACCACCCTTTTAGGCTGTGCTTTACCTATTGCCTCTAGTAATTTAACATCACAGCCTTTTCTTGGCGGATCTACTACTATAACATCTGGCTTAATTCCATCTCTGATTAATCTAGGAATTATATCTTCTGACTTCCCTACAAAAAACTGGGAATTAGTTATTCCATTTTGCTCAGCATTTATTTTAGCGTTTTCTATTGCCTGCCCCACAATTTCCACACCATAAACCTTTTTAGCCTTTTGAGATAAAAATAATGTTATCGTACCAGTACCACAATAAGCATCAAAAACAACCTCATTTCCGCTTAAATCCGCATATTCTAAAGCTTTATTGTATAGTACTTCTGTTTGCAATGGATTTACTTGAAAAAAGGATAATGGCGATATATTAAATTTATACTCACCTATATAATCACATATATGATCTTGCCCCCATAAAGCAATACATTTATCTCCTAATACTAAATTAGTATCCTTAGAATTTATATTTTGAATCAAACTCACTAAATTGCTAATTCCCTTTTGTAATGTACTTATTAATTCTTCTTTATAAGGAATCTCTTTATCTGTAGTAACGAGTACAACCATAACCTCATTAGTCTTAAAGCCTTTTCTAATCATTATATTTCTGATTAGACCTTCTTCATAGAACATGCCATCTCTTTTTGCTGGCTTTATAGAATATTCCATCATCCAGTTTCTAATTAGTCTTATAATTTTATCAGCTTCTTGCTCTTGAAGTAGGCAGATATCCATATCAATTATTTCATGAGTCTTTTCACTATAAAATCCAATTGCTATTTCTTCTTCAACAAGTCCAACAGAAAATATAACCTTATTTCTATATCTATATTCTTCCTTCATACCTAATGGATATTTCACAATACTATCATTTAATCCACCAATCTTCTTTATACAATCTTTTACTCTTTCAAATTTAAAATCTAATTGTCCTTTATAATTTAAATGCATTAATGTACATCCACCACATTTTTCATAATTAGTACATTTAGGTTCTATTCTTTCACTTGATTTTTCTATTATTTCTAAAATCCTACCATGAGCATACTTTTTCTTAGCTTTTACTATTTCAATTCTCACACATTCACCTTTTAAAGTTCCTGGTATGAATATGGGATAACCATCTATTTTAGCAACACCTTCACCCTCATAACCTAAAGATTCAATGTTTACAATATATTCCTTGTTATTTTCTAACACTTTAACACATCCTTCGTTATATTTTAGGCATATTCAAAAAAAGAGCACCTTTCGGTGCCAAATACAGAATCAGTTGCCATTTAATTCCATAATTATTTAATAATTATTCCTCTTTAAGAGCAATAATATACATTATATATTAAATACTACCTACATAAATGTTAATTTTTTGTTAACTTTTTCTATTATAACACAAATAGTATTTAAATAACATCTTTTATTAATGTTATTTGTTATTTTTGCGAATAAAGTAAATAACAAAAATAATTTAATATACCATACGATAAAAGAGACTTTGGCAAACTAATCACCAAAGTCTCTATATATATAAATTTATGTTTTACAAACTACTTAACAACGCTGATCTTTAATAAGTTAGTAGCTCCAACTTGATCTACAGGTACTCCAGCAGCTAATACAACTGTATCTCCTGATTGAACAAATTCATGGTTCTTAGCTATTTCAACTGATTTTTCTAACATTTCGTC
The DNA here is from genome assembly GCF_009928485.1 of Clostridium sp. C2-6-12. Lineage (GTDB taxonomy): Bacteria > Bacillota > Clostridia > Clostridiales > Clostridiaceae > Clostridium. The sequence continues at coordinate 19,080 of NZ_JAABNP010000035.1, forward strand.
AGTTGATTCCATCTTATTAGCAACTACTGGGTATACTCCCCATGAGAATGCTAATTGTCTAGCAACAACTGCATCTGGAGTTACAGCAATGATTGGACATTCTGGTCTGCATTGAGAAATTCTCTTAGCAGTAGCTCCTGTTTGAGTTGAAGTTATAACAGCTGCTGCTTCTAATTCATTAGCTGCATTACTAGCTGCTCTTGAAATAACTCCTGCTATAGCTGGAATATGAGATTTAGCTTGAGATACTGCTACTTTGTATTCTAAAGATTTTTCAGTTTCTTCAGCAATTTTAGCCATAGTAGCTACTGCTTCTACTGGATAATCTCCGTTAGCACTTTCTCCTGATAACATGATTGCATCAGTACCATCTAAGATAGCGTTAGCAACGTCTGAAACTTCTGCTCTAGTTGGTCTTGGATTTCTCATCATAGAATCTAACATTTGAGTTGCAGTTACAACTGGTTTACCAGCAGCATTACACTTCTTAATCATCATCTTTTGAACTGAAGGTACTTGTTCTATTGGAATTTCAACACCTAAGTCTCCTCTAGCTACCATTAAAAGATCTGAAACTTCTAAGATTTCATCGATGTTATCAACACCTTCTTGGTTTTCGATTTTTGAACAAATTAATATTCTTTCTCCACCATTTGCATCAAGTATTTCTCTGATAGTCTTTACGTCAGATGCTTTTCTTATAAATGAAGCAGCAATCATAGTAACTCCAACTTGACAACCGAAGATTAAATCTGATTTATCTTTTTCAGTAAGAGCTGGTAATTTAATAGATACTCCTGGTACATTAACTCCTTTATGAGTTCCAACAAATCCAGTGTTTTGAACTTCACACTTAATAGCGTTTCCTTCAACAGATTTAACAGTTAATCCTACTAAACCATCATCTATTAATATAGTGTTTCCTGGTTTAACATCATTTGCTAATCCTTCATATGTAACAGCACATTTAGTAGTGTCACCAATTACATCCATATCTCCAGCATATACTGTAAATTCTGTACCTTTAGTTAATTCAACTTTCTTAGGTTCGAATTTTCCAGTTCTGATTTCTGGTCCTTTAGTATCAAGAATTATAGCAATTTCTCTATTTAATTTCTTTGATAATTCTTTAACCTTTGCAATTCTTCCACCATGTTCTTCATGATCTCCATGTGAAAAATTATGTCTTGAAGCATTCATTCCTGCAAGCACAACTTTTTCTAATATTTCCATATCCTCACTAGCTGGCCCTATAGTACAAATCATTTTAGTTTTTCTCATTAAACTAACACTCCTCTTTCTTGGATTAATTTATAGAATTTATATAAATAAACTATAACCTTATTAAACTAATAAAACTATGATAATACTTGTGCAATATCATATAGTTCTTTATCAAATTGGCTTTCCATATCTAAAGCTTCATCTATATCTTGGTCAATTATTTTATTATCTTTAATACCAATTACTCTTGAAGTTTTTCCTTCTAATAATACTTCAATAGCTTTTGCTCCCATTCTTGAAGCTAAAACTCTATCAGTAGCACTAGGACTTCCACCTCTTTGAATATGACCCAAGATTGTTGCTCTAGTTTCAATTCCAGTTATTTCTTCAACTTCTTTTGCAAGTTCAAATGCTCCTCCAATTCCTTCTGCAAGGATTATTAAGTTATGCATTTTCCCTTTATTTTTTCCTTCTAAGATAGTTCTGCAAAGTGCGTCTTTATCAAAATCCATTTCTGGAATTATGATAGCTTCTGCTCCACCACAAATACCTGCATATAGAGATAGATCTCCGCAATCTCTACCCATAACTTCTACTATAGAAACTCTTTCGTGAGAAGTTGAAGTATCTCTAATCTTATTTATAGCATCAACAACAGTATTTAAGGCTGTGTCAAAACCTAAAGTAAAGTCTGTGTAAGCTAAGTCATTATCAATTGTTCCTGGAATACCAATTGTTTTAATTCCAAGTTTTGATAATAATTTTGCTCCTGTGAATGATCCATCCCCACCAATAACTACTAAAGCTTCTACACCATATGCTTGTAATATTTTAGCAGCTTTTTTTCTTACTTCTTCATTTTTGAACTCTGGGCATCTAGCAGTTCTTAAAATTGTTCCACCTCTTTGAATTATGTCAGATACTGAATTTCTGTCCATACTGAATAATTCTCCGTTAATAAGCCCACTATAACCTCTTTGAACCCCCATAACTTCAATTCCATTATGAATTGCGGTTCTTACTACTGCTCTGATGGCAGCATTCATACCTGGTGCATCTCCACCACTTGTTAAAACAGCTATCTTTTTCATAATATATATTTTCCTCCTTAAATACTGTAAGGGACTTTCTTAGACCCTTATGTACATAATGTAACCATAATTTATTAACCATCAATTATTGTACCTAAATTTCTATCATTTATCAATCATATTTGACAAACTTTTGATGTTATTCTAAAATATTTGACTTATATTTAGAATAACTTTTATAGTTTACATATATTTTATCAAGGATTATAACTGTAATTTAAAATAAGATTTTTTCTTAGCTTACTATGTCAACATACTTTGACTATTATGTCGACACACTGCAACATTAAATTCCTTTTATATTATAACCAATAATGAACCTATTTATATATTTTGATAACATTTTTATAATATTCATTTTTGTAATATTTTTCATTTATATATTTATCAAAATTGTGCCCCATATTTATATCTAATTTGCTATTTGATTATTACAAATCTTGTATTTTTACATTTTCTTCTCCTAATATTTCTCTCAGCATAGTTATCACATCACTGTCTAAAGAAATCCATCTATCTCTCGGAGCTCTAAAACTTTGCTTTTCTTTGCTAGCAAAAATATAAACAGGAGTATCTCCCAAATATTCTTTTTTCAATAATTCTTTAAGATTTTGGCTCAGTTCTTTAGCTGAAATTGTATCTTCAACTCTTAAATATACTTTTGAAGTATTCACTTTTTCCAATGGCTCTATGCTTTCACAAATAAGCTTAGGCGGTTCATCTTCTTTCAAGCTTAATCGCCCTTTTACTATTACCAAACTATCAGTTACACATAATTCTTTTACCTTTTCCAATGTTTTTGGAAAAACTATTACTTCAATTGTACCAGTTAAATCTTCAAGCTTTAAGAATGCCATTATGGAATTATTTCTAGTTACTTTTTGATTTACACTTGCAAGTATTCCACCTAATATTACCCTATCATTATCTTGAAGCATATCCTGTTCATTAAACATGGCTACTTCTCCAATATCATCGGATAATGTTTCATCAAGAGTTTCATGTGATGAAAATATTTTTATTATTTCATTTGTAGTTTGCATCTTTAAGCTTTGAGCATAATCATCTAATGGATGACCTGTAATATAAAGACCAGTCATTTCCTTTTCCATAGCTAATAAATTTCTTTTGTTAAATTCCTTAATATTAGGATAATTAACTTCTGGATTTTTTAATTCTTCAGCTGCAAATAAGCTTATCTGACCATCAATATTTCTTCTCTTATCACTTGATATATTGTCTATCATCTTTTCATGAACAGCGAGCATCTTTGATCTGAAAACTTTAAAATCATCTAAAGCTCCAGCTTTAATTAAACATTCTACTGCACGTTTATTTATTGATGACGGATCCATTTTATTAACAAAATCCACCAAGGAATCAAATTTTCCTTTTTCCTCTCTCGCTTTTACTATGCTATCTACAACATTTCCACCAACATTCTTAATAGCTGCTAAACCAAATCTGATTTTATTGTCTTTTACTGTAAATCTAGAAAAACTTTCATTAATGTTAGGAGGCAATACTTGTATTCCCAACTCTTCTGCAATTCCAATGTAATAAGCAATCTTTTCGTTTATACCCATAACTGAATTAAGCATTGCTGCTATCATTTCTGTAGGATAATATTTCATAAGATATGCTGTTTGATAACCTACAACTGCATATGCAGCTGATGTCGATAGGTAAGTCTTTGATACTATCTCCAACTTTTCCCCCGACCCAAACGGTACGTGCGACTTTCACCGCATACCGCTTTCCATCGAAATAGTTTTCCATCTAATGACTTCTTCTTTTAAATTAAAGTTACCTTTAATTCAAAGTTTCACCTATTTTAATTAAGTTATCTTCTTCAAAAATTATATTTCTTAATTCTAAAATCTTTTTATTTTTAGTTTCTGTATTAGAATGAACTAACTCATGACATTCATCACATAGAGTTATTAAATTTGGAACTTTATTTATCTGATTTAAAGGAAGTTTCCGTCTTTTATGATGACATTTAACTATTCCAGTATATACAGATTGTTTACATGCCATACATATTCCCTTATCTCTGTTATAAGCATATTCTCTGTTCATTACATATTCAAAATTATAAATGTTTCCTTTTCTTTCTTGATTTCCTACTATTGTAAATAATTCATATGGATTATATAGTGTTGGTCTAAGTTTCCCTCTTTGTTTTTTAGAGGTATTACTTTTCAGTTCCCTACCTTCTTCTGTATATGGTGTCATTTTAGGATTAAATTTTCTTGCATAAATAATTGGTGTTATTGATGCTTTGGTTAATCCTATTTTTAAATCCTTATAATCAAAGAAGAATGTTTTTTGTTTATATCCCATATGTCTATTAGTAAGATTATTAACTTTGTCTATATCTATAAGTCTATCTTTTCCACTTCCATATAACCTTCGTACCGTTTTATATGCAGTATAAAATATTTTATTATCTATATTTTGTAATATAGATTTTGCAATGCTTATTTTATAATAATTTGCAATTCCAATAATCATACTATTTATTTTTTCTACAAGCACAACTGTCTTTAACGGTGTTTCTTGATATCTTATAGCCTCAACTTTATCTAATATTTCTCTGGTTTTACTCTTAACCATTTTTCTATTAGGCATAACCTTACATACAAGATTATTTGTTAACCTCTTTTTCTCTACAAATAGTTCAAATCCAAGAAATTTAGCATTTTCTTCTCTTAAATCTGTAATCATAGTTTTATCATCAGATAATTCTAATGATAATCTATGTTTGAAGAACTTCTTACATTGATAAAGTAATTTACTCGCTTCACTTTTACTTTCAGTTAATATTATCCAATCATCTGCATATCTTATTAAATATTTTTGAACATGTTCCTTTTTCAATTTCTTTCTTGCATTATCTAATGCAACTTTTCTTACTGATGATTTTGCTTTATTTATATAATCATCTAAAAAGGGATGTTCTTCATATTGTGTTGCCACGTATTTATCAAATGCGTTTAAATATATATTTGCTAATAACGGTGATATTATTCCGCCTTGGGGAGTTCCAATTTCAGATTTATTGTATTTTAAATCTTCCATTATTCCTGCTTTTAGCATTTTCTTAATCATATTTAGCACTCTTTTATCTCTTATTCCAAGTCCCCACATCATTTTAATTAATATGTTGTGATTAACATTGTCAAAGAAACTTTTAATGTCACCTTCAATTGCAACATAACATTTAGTTGTATTAACTAAACTTACAATTCTTGCAATTGCATGTTCTGTGTTTCTGTATGGTCTGAAGCCATAACTATGATTAAAGAATTTTGCTTCCACTATAGGCTCTATAACAATTCTCGTTATCTCTTGTATAATCCTATCTATCATTGTTGGAATACCAAGAGGTCGTAGTTTCCCGCTCTTTTTAGGTATATACACCCTTCTAACTGCATTTGGTTTATAGTTGTCGATACACTTTCTTATTAAATTTATTAACTTCGTTGTATCCATTTGCAAATATTTATCAATATTAACTTTATCTATTCCAGCAGTAAAACTACCTTTATTAGATTTAATATTGTGTATTGCAGTAATTATTGTTTGTTCATTCTTCATTACTTCAACTAAATCATAAAATTCAGTTTTCTTTTTAGAATTTTCATACATTTTGTCTAAAACACTAACTAATTGTTTTTCATTATCAATAACATAACTTTTTAAACACATCTGCAAGGTCATCACCTCCGATTGTTTTTACTATTAAATTCCCACCTTCATTTGAAGGGTTCATGATGATATGTTATTAAATAGGTTACTTACTATTCCGACTGGTGTCCTTCGCTCCAAGTAGTTTTCCCCATCCTTCTTACATTACTGTAAATAGTGACTATCGGCTACTTATCAACACTACTATGACACCTCTGACTCCTTCTAATTTTCATAGATATAGCAAATCTCCAATTAGAAGGTATCTCAAGTTCCAATAAAACTATCCCTTATTTTTCTTCGGGTTAGGTTTCCTCTCTATGCCGAGGGCTACATTATAACTGACTACCATAATCATTATAAGTTGTAACTTTTATAAGTTATCATATACAACCAACTCACGAATGTTTGTATAAACCCTAAAATCCCACCTTCTGCTGTGGGGCAACAATTACGACACTTCGCACGAGGATTCGTTGTCTAACCATGCCAAAGTTTTTAAGGATGCCCACTCCATATAGTTACGTATGTCAAGGATGTAACATCAGGCTCTGTCCTTACCGTGCTCTACACACCTTCAAGTGCTATCTATCGAGTGCATAACGGGGTATCAGCAATATCACTACTGGTAGTTGTGATAGAAAGGAGTTTCACCTCTCAATTCGTTTTATCAGTTTGAATTAATTATATTAATCCACTTGCTTTTATTCCTTATCTAAAGGCTTTTATATGCAAGAACTTGACGCACCATGAGACTTGTTAAAAGCGTAACTTGCGAAGTCCATCATGTTATCAAATATCTTATTTGCAATCTCTTCACTTATTCCATTTCTAATACATCCTGGAACTACAACTTCTCCATCTTCTTCAATTCCATAAATGAAATTTTTTCTTTCTTCCTCCATTACCTTATGCTTTTTCTTAGACATAGCTCTTCTAACCATGTCACTACGTCCCATTGAATACCCTGCTAGTTTTCTAACAATTTCCATTACCTGTTCCTGGTAAACCATAACCCCATAGGTAACATTTAAAACATCCTCCAATTGTGGAGTTTCATATTGTACTTTATCTGGATTCTTCTTACATTCAATATACCTTGGTATTTCAGCCATAGGGCCTGGTCTATATAATGAAATACCTGCAATGATATCTTCTATAGAGTCAGGCTTTAATTCCTTCATAAATGAAGTCATACCAGCTGATTCTAATTGGAATACACCAGCAGTCCTTCCTTCCCCTATCATTTTATAAACTTCTTTATCTGCAAAATCTATCCTATCGAGGTCTATATCTATATTCCTATTTTCTTTAACCATATTAATGGCATCATTCATAACAGTTAAGGTTCTAAGTCCTAAGAAGTCCATTTTCAGCAATCCAAGCTCTTCCAGTGTTCCCATTCCAAATTGAGTTACTATCATTTCTTCATTTTTTTGAAGTGGAACATATTCAACCAATGGTCTTGATGCAATAACAACACCTGCTGCATGAGTTGAAGAATGCCTTGGAAGCCCCTCTAAATCCTTAGCAATATTTATTAGATTCTTTACTCTTTCATCTGTATCATAAGCTAGTTTAAGCTCAGGATTATACTCTAATGCCTTTTCTATAGTTATACCTAACATGGTTGGTATCATCTTGGCAATTCTATCAACCTCTGCATAACTATAATTCATAGCTCTACCAACATCTCTTATACATACCCTTGGTGCCATTGTACCAAAAGTTATTATTTGAGAAACATTACTTGCTCCATATTTTTCTACAACATAATCAATTACTTCTTGACGCCTTTCGTAGCAGAAGTCCGAATCTATCTATTACTACCCTCTTTTTCAAGATACTTTAACACTGGTTTTCCAGTGGGTATAGACTATATCTTCTCCCACCGACCTTTACGGTTTGGGATGCCCCGCTTCGTAAGTACTTTTTTATAAAAGCACTTACTACGTGCCCTTGCACTAGTCGTTGGACCTTTCTCTTTTCGAGACTTGGCTGCTGGTTATCCAATTTCTTTAATTTTTATGGTTAAACCACCGTAACATTTAGGCTTATTTCATCCTTCTGCTTTGGTCTAAAGAACTCTAAGGACTTTCCAGCAATTCGAGGCTCTTTAAGCATATTATTTCTAACATGCACGACTATAAATTGGCTATTTCATAGATTTTAGACATAAATACTTCATATATTTTCTCTCTAAATATAATTCTGAATTATAATATAAATAAGTCATTATACTTAATGTTTTATATTTTCCACCATAACTTAAATAGTAATTATTTTTTTCATCTTTTCTTCGCTTGAACAATCTATTTTTAAATTCATAATCTGAAATTTCATTAAATATTTCTATTAAACTTTCCAGAAACTCTTTTGTCCCACATATCTTAAAATTAATTGAGTTTTTTGATAATACTAAGCTTCCATCTCCATCAAAATATCCTCTTATAAAATCTTTATAAAATTTTTTATTTAATATTTCTTCATTTGGAAACTCTATTACTAATGATTTATTATAAACAACACCCTTATCTTTAAGATCACTTACGAAACTTTTGCTATTTAATATCATTCGGCAATATTCTATTGATTTATATGGTGAATTTGAAAAATAAGTATTTATAGGATACGAAGACTGAATACTTTCTTTAAATTTCATTAACTGGGCTATATCTACAACTGATAATGCAATTCCAAAATTATTACCTGTTATATAACCATCAGCATAAATAAAACCTAACCAATATGCCTTTTCACTAGAATCTATAATTTTAAAATAATTTTCATTAAAACAATAAATCTTGTGACTTTCTCGCAAATTTCTCGTTTCAGTATTCCATCGTTTTAAAGCATCATATATACCACTTAAACTATATCCTAATTCGTTCGAAATATTTTTACATGACATTTTTTTATTTATATATAAGTCTATTATTTCTTCTTTATATTTATCAAGTTCATATCTATCTGTCATAAGTGCCTCCTAAAAACCTCTTGTTTTTAGGATAACCAATTTTTAATCTGGCATACTTACTCTTTCTGGATTCAAAAAGCGTTCAAATATCAAACTATACTTAATAGGATCTATCTTAGTAATCCCCAAAGTATAAGCTACTATTGATCCTGCTGCTGATCCTCTTCCCGGTCCTGTTGGAATTCCACTTTCATAAGAAAATCTAATGAAATCCCAAACGATTAAGAAATAATCAACATACCCCATCTGCTTTATTACTTGAAGTTCATATTCTAATCTATCTATATATTCTTTAGCATCTTCATGTTCTTCTTTTATTTTAGTTATTATTTCATAATCTAAAGGCTTTCCTAATATTTCCTTGAATACATCATATCTATCTATAAGGCCTTTATAGCAGGTATCTCTAAGATATTCATATGGGTCCTGCCCCTCTTCTAATGGAAATTTAGGAAGTTTTGATTCATGAAACTTATATTCATAATTACACTGGTCTGCAATCTTAATAGTATTTTCTAAAGCTTCAGGTACATACGAAAAAATATCCCACATTTCATCCGCTGATTTTAAATAAAATTGATCTGATGGATACCGTCTTCGATTTGGATCATCAATGGTTTTAGCAGTTTGAATGCACATTAGTACATCATGTGACTTTGAATCTTCTTTATTTATATAATGTACATCATTGGTAGCTATTAATGGTATTCCTGTTTCCTCTGCTAATTTTATATTTTCCTCATTAACTTTCTTTTGCTCTTCCATGCCATGATTTTGTATCTCTAGATAAAAATCACCATTAAATATATCTTTATACATTAAGGCTACTTCTTTAGCCTTTTCATAATTTCCTTTAAGGTGATATGACTGTATTTCTCCACCCAAACATGCACTTAAAGCAACCAATCCTTCACTGTGTTCTCTCAAATACTCATGATCAACTCTAGGTTTATAATAAAAACCTTCAATTGAAGCTGTTGATACTATTTTCATCAAATTTTCATATCCAATTTGATTTTTAACTAGCAAAACTAAATGAGAAGTTGAATTTTCCTTATCTGGCTGCTTTATGTGCCTTGACTTTCCAGCCACATAAACTTCACAACCCAAAATAGCTTTTATATCATATTCTTGTGCTGCTTTAAAAAAATCTACTAACCCATACATAACACCATGATCTGTAATTGCTATACTCTTCATTCCTAATTCTTTAGCTTTTGCCATAAGCTTTTTAATTTTTCCAGATCCGTCTAGCAAACTATATTCTGTATGAAGATGAAGATGTACAAATTCCTTTTTTTTCTCCATGTAAATCCTCCTTTCCTGAGATTATATCAATATTTTTTGAAATCATCTGCTTTTTAATTATAACAATCTACAACTATTTTTTATACAATTTTATAAAAAACAGCAGTTGAATTATTTCTATGTCCAACTACTGTGTATATTTATTATTCAATTTTAAAAATCTATTGTTTTGCTCAATTCTATATAAGGACCGATAACCTTCTTAACCTTTTCAACATGAAATTCATCTATATCATAAGCTAAATAATCTTCTTTTGAATCAAATCTTGTTATAATAGCGATATCATAACTTCTATCACTTCTAATAACATCAATTCCTACTTCTAATTGTTTTAGTTCTTTAATGTTTCCATTCATAGTTAAAAAAGTCTTTTCTAAAAATTCTAAATTTTCCTTTGTTGGTTCTTTCGCTTTAAAAAATACAATATGTGTAAACATAAAACACCCCACTCTTTCAATTATCAATTTGCAATTAAAAGTTAACAATTAAGGACTAAATTACTTCGTAATTTCTTAAACAATATATTTCAAACTCACAAAGGAGTTTCCTCCTCAATTTTTAATTATATTAATTTCCTGTTCTTAATTCTTCTGCTATTTTTTCAATTTTTCTTAGTCTATGGTTTATTCCTGATTTGCCTACAGGTGGATTTAACATTTCTCCTAATTCCTTTAAGGATTCATCTGGGAAATTTAATCTTAGTTCTGCAATTTCTCTTAGATTTGCAGGAAGTCTTTGAAGTCCTATTTGAGATTGTATTAATTTTATACTTTCAACTTGTCTTACTGCTGCATTTACTGTCTTTGAAAGATTTGCCGTCTCGCAATTAACAAGTCTGTTTACATTGTTCCTCATTTCCTTCATTATTCTTATATTTTCAATTTCTAATAATGAAGCATGAGCCCCTATTACATTAAGCAAATCTACAATCTGTTCTCCTTCTTTAATATATACAATAAAGCTATTTTTCCTTTGTATAACTTTAGAGTTCAAATTAAAAGTATTAATTAAACTCGATAGGTCTCTTGCATATTCTTCACTATGAGTTACGAATTCTAAATGATACGTCTTTTCCGGGTTACTTATGCTTCCGCCACCAATAAACGCACCCCTAACATAGGCTTTTTTTGTATCCTCATGTTCAAAAATATGAGGTTCAATTCTATAGTCTAAACTCATAATTCCGTCAATTTCTTTAAGTATACCAGTATCACTTAATAAACCTCTAACACCCATTTCCTCTGAAATCACTACCATATAAATATTATTTTTCTTTAATGAATTACTTTTTTTAACCATTAATTTAGAATGAATATCAAAGTGATTTTTTAAAATGGTAAAAATTAATCTTGCACTGGCTGGATTTTCTGTGGTCATTTTAAAACTAAGTCCACTTCCACTAAAAGCTAACGTACCACTAACCTTCATTATTGCTGATAATTCTGCCAATGCCTCTTCCTTAGAAATATCTATATACCTACATATTTCTCCTTTAACCTTTGATGAAAATGACATTTTGTTTCCTACCTTACCTATATATTTTTTATATTATTCTATTTCCTTACCTTTTTCTTCTCTTATTCTTTCCTTAATACGTTGTGATAAATACATATACTCTATAATCTTCTTTTTATCATACAAAAGTTTCTTTTCCATAATGGTGTCTACCAATACTTCTGCTAGCTTGGCTGAATCATGTTTTACTAATCCATTTTTTATTTTAACAAGATTTTCACCAACTATTTTTATGCCCAAACTGTTTATAACTTCATTATCTAGCTTAACAAGTTCTGCGCCATCCTGTGCATATTTCTCTCTTAATTCTTCTGTTATTTCACCTGTATTAGCAATTACATAATCAACAATATCCTTGCCTCCATATTTAAGTAAAACCTTTAGATGGTCAGATGCCTTAAACCCTGTAGTTTCTCCTGGCTGAGTCATTATATTAGAAATATAAATTTTAATTGCATCACTTTTTCTAACTGCTTTAGCAATATCTTTAACAAGTAAATTAGGTGTTATACTTGTATACAAACTTCCTGGTCCCATAACTATAGCATCAGCTTCTTTTAATGCATCTAATGCTTCTTTCAAAGGAGCTGCATTTTCAGGATTTATTTTTAGCTCTTCTATTCTTGAATTTTGCTTAATTGCTTCTTCTGGAATCTGCGATTCACCTTTTACAACATTTCCATTTTCAAACTTTGCTATTAACTGCATATTGTCTAAAGTAACAGGTATAACTTTTCCTGTTACAGCAAGTACTGAACTCATTTTTTGAACAGCTTCTTCAAAATTATCAGATATTCCAGCCATTGCTGCTAAAAACAAATTACCAAAGCTTTGGTTTTTTAATCTTCCATCTGAAAATCTATATTGAAGTAAATCTTCCATTATAGGTTCAGTATCAGCTAATGCTAAAATACAATTTCTGATATCTCCAGGTGGAAGCATTCCAAGGTCTTCTCTTAAATCCCCTGATCCGCCACCATCATCACCAACTGTTACTATAGCTGTTATATTAGACGTATAATACTTCAACCCTCTAAGCATTGTTGAAAGACCTGTTCCTCCACCTATTACAACTATTTTAGGCCCTTTAACCAATAATCTCTTTTCATATATTAGACTTTCAATCTTTCGGCTATCTAAGGACACTTTAATATATCCTCTATTAACAAGTGCAATCATTGATTTCATAGTCTCTGTAACAGATATATAAAGAACAAATACACCTGTAATATTTAAAAATACATAGAATACTTGATAGTATAAGTTATATATTCTGTGAGTAACTAATTCTGTAAAACCAAAGGCTATTAAAAGTACTCCAAATATCCCAAATGCCAGCCATCGTTTTACTCTAATTCCTGCTTTAAGCCAGTCTCTTATCCTCATAGTTTCTTTTCTCCTTTATGAAGATCTTCTGATACATCTCTATGTTCTATTTTTGCATTATAATTTTCATTATTTAGTCTTTCATAAATTTCATTTGCTATAGCAACAGAACGATGTCTGCCTCCAGTACAGCCAATTGATATTATTAATTGTCTCTTTCCTTCCTTAATGTAATTAGGAATCAAATATTTCAGCATATCGACTAATTTTTCTATAAAAGTAACAGTTTCTGTCTGTTTTAATACATATTCTTTAACTGGTTCATCATTCCCAGAATATTGTTTTAACTCTGGAATATAAAATGGATTTGGTATAAATCTAACATCAAAAACCAAATCTGAATCTACTGGAATACCATATTTAAATCCAAAACTTAATACTGTAACTGATAGTTGTTTTTCTGGATAAACGTGATCTCCATAAGCCATATTAATCTTCTCTCTTAAATGACGTATTTCATATTTTGATGTGTCTATTATAATATCTGCAACATTTTTAATTTCTCTTAATTTTTCTCTTTCTTGGGTAATACCTGTTAACACTCTTCCATCTGGTGATAATGGATGACTTCTTCTAGACTCTTTAAATCTCTTTATAAGAATTTCGTCAGTTGCTTCTAAAAATAAAATTTCATATTTAAAGTCATTTTGTTTTAAATAATTTAGAGTATCAAAGAAATCATCAAAGAAAACTCCTCCTCTAATATCTATAACTAATGCTACTTTTTCAATATTTCCTCCACTTTGTGCACACATTTCAGCAAATTTTGAGATTAACTTTGGTGGAAGGTTATCTACACAAAAATACCCCAAATCTTCTAATGCTCTTGTCGCTTGTGTCTTTCCTGCTCCCGATAATCCTGTAACTATTACAAACCTCATACTACTTCCTCCCTTTTGCCAAAGATATTTCTATAAGCACATTATTTTTCATAAATTTTCACTATACTTTACCATGAAAATTATATCATATAATCATAATTAAATCATAAAAAACCCAAAAGTCATAAACTCTTGAGTTTTTAATGTCTTAGTCTTCACCTAAAATTCTAACTTCTGGATATAAATCTACACCAAACTTCTTTTTCACTTCATCTGTAACATGATATATTACATCTAATACATCTTTAGCAGTTCCATTGCCTTTATTTATAACAAATCCAGCATGTTTTTCTGAAACACATGCTCCACCTATAGTAAATCCCTTTAGTCCTGCATCATCAATTAATTTACTTGCAAAATGCCCTTCAGGTCTTTTAAATGTACTTCCTGCTGATGGATATTCCAAAGGCTGTTTCTCTTCTCTTCTTTGAGTTAATTCATCTACCCTCGCTTTAATTTTTTCTTTGTCCCCAGGTGTCAAATTAAAAGTTGCACTTAATACAACATATCCCTTTTCCATAACTATAGACTGTCTATAACCTAAATTTAATTCTTCTTTTGAAATGACTCTTATTTCTTGATTGTCATCTAGTACCTCTGCACTTTCAATAACAAAAGATATCTCTCCATCGTAAGCTCCTGCATTCATAAATACTGCACCGCCTACACTTCCAGGAATACCGCATGCAAATTGAAAACCTGATAAAGCTCCATTTACTGCTTCTGTTGATACATCTTTAAGTAAAGCACCACATTCTGCCGTAATTTTATTGCCTACGCGTTCTATCTTATTAAGTTCACTTAATTTTATAACAACGCCTCTAATCCCGCCATCTTTAACTAAAAGGTTTGATCCATTTCCAATAACATAAAAAGGAATTTTATTATCTTTACAAATTGTAATAGCATCTTTTAATTGTTGTACTGTATTTGGAGTTAAAAGTATATCTACTGGTCCTCCAACTTTAAAATATATATTTTCACTCATTTTTGCATCTAATTGAATTTGTGAATCTTTATATATTTTACTGAATAAATTCTTATATTCTCCATAATGATTCATTCTAAAACTCCTCAAACATTTATATTAGTCTTATATCTATATCATATAGAATAATCCATTCACTAATCTAACACAAGTAAATTTTTATATTAACTTTAGCCCAGCAAATTTTTATTCCGTACTATTATAGCATAATTTATTTGTTTTGTTCATTTTTTTTAAAATAAGTAAAAATGCTGTTCGCTGCTTTATTGTCTATGGACTCAGTTTCAAGGAGTTCCTCTAATGTAGCTTTCTTTATATTTTCTATGCTTCCAAATTTCATAAGTAAAGCCATACGCCTTTTCTGACCGACATTAGGTATATCATCTAATATTGAATGCAATGTTCTCTTGTCTCTTAAACTTCTATGATAAGTTATCGCAAATCTATGAACTTCATCTTGAACTCTTCTTATCAGTTGCATTAAGTTAGAATTTCTATTTATTATTAATTCATTATTATTATAAATTATTCCCCTAGTAGCATGATGATCATCTTTAACCAATCCACATACAGGTATATTTATACCAAGCTTTTCTAGAACCTCAATAGCTATATTTACCTGACCTTTTCCACCATCCATCATGATTAAATCTGGAAAATTCGAGAATTTTCCGCTAGAGAATTTAATTTCTTTATCTTGAATTTCCTTGATTTCCTTTAATCCATGAGTAAATCTTCTTTCTAGAATTTCTCTCATACTATCATAATCATTAGCATTTTTTACCGTTTTTATGCGAAATCTTCTATAATCACTATTCTTTGCTTTTCCATCTTCAAAAACAATCATGGAACCAACAGAATCTACACCCTGTATATTAGATATATCATAAGCTTCTATTCTATGAGGTATATCATCTAATTCTAACAAATCTTGTATTTGCTCCAAACAAATTCTATTTATTTCTTTATCCATTAAAATTTTATCTTTAAATTGCTCAAGTGTAACCTTTGCATTATTTTTGACCAATTCCAACATTTCTTTCTTTTCACCTTTGACAGGTATTTTTACAAAAACTTTAGAACCTCTTTTTACACTTAAAAACTCCTCTAAAGCTTCCACTTCATCACTTTCTGGAATATAAATGTTTTTAGGTACCTTAGGAGTTCCTCCATAAAATGAAATTATAAATTGGGAAAGTGCAATATTATCATCTTCATGAGCGCTGTTTTCAAGAATAAAATGTTCTCTTCCTGTTACCTTTCCATCCCTAAAGAAAAATACTTGGATACAAAAATCTTTTTCATCTTTATACATATTTATAAAATCTTCATCGTTATCCTGAGATTTAAATACTTTTTGTTTTTCTGCTATACTTTGTATTGCTAAAATTTTATCCCTTAAAGAAGCTGCTTTTTCAAACTCTAAATTTGAGGATGCTTCCTGCATCTCACTCTTTAGACTATTTACTAAAGTCTTATCCCTGCCACTTAAAACATCCATTATTTCATCTATCATACGTTTATATTCAGCTTTTGAAATATGGCCTTCACAAGGAGCATTACATTTCTTTATGTGATAATTTAAACAAGGTCTAGTTGGTTTTCCACCTTCTACAATATATCTTTTGCAAGTTCTTAAAGGAAATATCTTTCTAATTAAATTTATTGTCTCATGCACAGCCCCTGCATTAGGATATGGCCCAAAATATTTATTTCCATCCTTTGCATAATTTCTGGTTATGAATACTTTAGGGAAATCTTCATTGGTCGTTATTTTTATGAAAGGATAAAATTTGTCATCCTTTAAAGAAATATTGTACTTAGGGCTATATTTTTTAATTAAATTACATTCCAATATTAAAGCTTCCATCTCAGAATCTGTTACTATGTATTCAAATTCCGCAATATTTTTAACCATTGCTTTTACTTTTTCTGAATGATTTTTTGAATTTTGAAAATATTGTCTAACTCTATTTTTTAATATTTTTGCTTTTCCTACGTAAATAATCTCTCCAAGAGCATTTTTCATTAAATATACTCCAGGCTTATCTGGTAAAATCTTCAATTGAGCCTTGAAATCAAACATTAAAACACCCCCGTTCATTCAGTTAACAGTTTAACTAAAAATCCTTTGAGGATTTTTACTTTCATTATTTTATTTTCATAAATTCAGCAGGAAAAGTAAGAATCCAAAAAGTGAGAATCCAAATTTTACATTTGGTTATTCGAACTTTCTCCTCGGAGCTTTAATCTTTAATTGTTAACTGTAAACTGTTAACTATTCAAAGCTTGCCTTATGAGTTTTCCTGCTATTGGTGCAGCTGCACTTGCTCC
Organism: Clostridium sp. C2-6-12; assembly: GCF_009928485.1. Classification (GTDB taxonomy): domain Bacteria; phylum Bacillota; class Clostridia; order Clostridiales; family Clostridiaceae; genus Clostridium. The sequence continues at coordinate 36,478 of NZ_JAABNP010000035.1, forward strand.
ATATCCACCATTTTCAACAATCACGGCCACCGCAATCTTTGGATTATTTGCTGGTGCAAATCCAATAAACCATGAATGAGGTTTAGCACTTTCTCCATTAGCAAGATTATAATCTGCTGTTCCTGTTTTTCCAGCAGCATTTGTTCCTTCAAAATATCCCCAACTGGTATTTACCTTTGAGTCTACTAAATTCTTCATATAATCTTTTACTATTGCCGCATTGCTAGGGCTTAATACTTGTTTATATGCCTTGGAATCTATAGTTTTCACAACATTTCCATCCTTATCAACTACTTGATTAACAAGTTTTGGTACCATCATCTTTCCATCATTGGCTATAGTACTTGAAACCAAAGCCATTTGCATTGGGGTTGCTAAAATGCTACTTTGACCAATTCCTGTCTGAGCTATACTACCAACTTCAGCTTTAGTAAGCTTTGGAAATTTACTTTGTTTTATTGTAAAACCAACTGAATCAATAGTATTATTGAAACCAAACTTTTCAGCTGTTGCTTTCAATGTGTCATTTCCTAATTCCATTGCTAATGTTCCAAATACAAAGTTACTTGATAATCTAAAAGCATCTTTTAAATTTATTTCTCCGTTAGCGTCACCCTCATCATTGCTTAAGGATTGCTTTTCATTAAATATTATTTTTCCAGTATCATTAAAGGTTCTTTTTGTAACATCAGGCATATTTTCTAAAGCACTGGTTAGAGTAACTGTTTTAAAAGTAGAACCAGGAGGATATGATCCAGATGTTGCTCTATTTAGTAGTGGACTGTTTTCAGCTTTTCCTGCATTTGCAGTCTTCATCGCATTTTCTAAATCATTTGGGTTATAGGTTGGTTTAGAAACCATAGCCAATACTTCTCCTGTCTTAGGATTTAATGCAACTACTGCTCCTTTACTATCACCCAAAGCATCATAAGCTATTTTTTGAAGAGTTGGATCTAATGAAGTAATAAGTCCATTCCCAATTTTAACTTCATCTTCTTTTCTATTTAGAAACATTTGTTTTAATTTATCTTTACTAAAATCTTTAGCCAAATTCAATATGTTATTAGTAATTTTGTTGTATGACGTTAATTCCCCATCATAATTTTCTTCTAGACCAGTTAAACCATATCTAGGGTCTACATATCCTAAAGCATGAACATATAAATCGCCATTAACATAAGTTCTCTTTTGGGTAAGTGCATCAACTTTTGCACTTGTTGTTAATGGATTTTTATTTCTATCATAAATAGTTCCTCTTAAAACTTCATTTCTTCTAGCCCATAATCTCTGATTTCCTTGCTGTTCTGCTAATTGAGGTGCTGAAAAAACTTGAAAATATGCTATGTATGAGATAAGAGCCACAAAGCAAAAAAGAAAAACTACCATTACCTGTTTTATACTGTTTGAAACATTTTTCAATTTCTAGCCCTCCTCTGAAATCTTTTGAAGTATTGCTAATGCAAAAAACATACTTAGTATTGAAGAACCTCCTGCACTTATAAGAGGCAGTGTAATTCCTGTAAGCGGTATAACTGCAAATACTCCTCCAATTATAACCAATACTTGGCACGCCATCATAGTACTCATTCCTATTGTAGTATATTGTGAAAATTTATCTTGAACTCTAAACGACGCTCTCATTCCCCTATAGAAAAACAAGAAATATATTATCATTATGCCTAATCCAAATACCATTCCAAATTCTTCGCAAATTACTGCAAAAATATAATCAGAAATATTAACTGGCACAAATCCTGGATAACCAAACCCTAATCCGGAACCAAACATTCCACCAGAAGAAATAGCATAAAGCCCTTGGACAATTTGATATCCTCCTGTATCTTTATATTCCCACGGATGTCGCCAAGTTAATACTCTTTGTCTTACATGACCAAATAATTTATATGACAATATTGCTCCAACTATAAATAGAGCAAAACAAATGACAACATACTTCTTTTTTCCAGTAGCAACATAAACCATAGTCAATGCTATACCGAAGAATATTAATGCTGATCCTAAATCCTTTTGCATAACTAAACATATTAATGCAAACATAACTACCAAAGCAGGCTCCCAAAGCTGTCTAAAGTCTTCTATTATTGTATTATTTTCATCTTTATAATCTTTTAGAGCTGCTGCAAGATATAATACAAAAGTTATTTTACCAAATTCAGACGGCTGAAATCCAAATCCTCCAATTCTAACCCAGTTAGTAGCACCATAAGTTTCCTGATGTACTAATAATGCCATAGGCATTATTAATATAGTCAATATTAAATATACCTTTTTATATTTTGCATAATCCCGCAAATCCGAAATTGCCACTAAAATAGTAATAAAAATAATAATTCCTGCTATAAACCAAGCCAATTGTTTAATTGCAACACTTGTATCTAATCTATATAGAATTGCAATTCCTATGACAGATAATATACATGCAAATGTAATTAAAAACTTATCCCCTTGGGGATAAAATTTTCTAACTAAAACTTGGGTAATAGTTACTAAGACACACACTATTAATCCCATGTATATAGCATTCATATCCATGGGATCTTTTAATATAGCTAAATTAGTAAAAAGAGCTATACACAAAAGGTATGTTAACATCAATAACTTTACCTCATCTTTATTAATTTTCAAGCTATAATCACCTCATTAATACTTATATTTTTGTAAAGCCCAGCAGAGATTTTTTAATTTCTCCACTGAGCCTTAAACTAATATTTTTCTTTTTTATTAATTTACATCTTCAGTAATTTATGACTAAATCAGAATCTTAAAAACCGCACTTCCAACCTTTATTTCATCTTTATTAGAAACCTTAACTTTGCCATTTATCTTACTTCCATTTAAATAAGTACCATTTGTGCTATTTAAATCTTCAAGAAATAATGAATTATTTCTAAATATAATTTTAGCATGATTTCCAGAAACATGTTGATCAGACAACACAATTGAATTATCATCTTTTCTTCCTATTGTTAAATCTGACCTTATAGGAATAATAGAACCATCCTTCAAGTCTTTTCCTTCACCTGAATTTAGAATTTCTAATCCATAATTCCCTTTAGCTGCTGCAGGTCTTCTTCTTTTACCACCATTTTTAACATCCTTATACATTATCTTCAATGCAAAGTATATTATTACGTACAATATAATAATAAAAACTATTCCAAAAACTCCAGCAATCATTTTTGAAAAACTCATATTTTCACCTCAATATCTATTACTGTAATCAAAGGCTTTACTCAGTTAAGAGTTAAGAATTAAGAGTTTAGGTTGAAAATCACAGATTTTCATTAATACTATTCTTTACTCATAAAAAATACTCTCCGATTTTCAAATGCCTTATTTATGATTATACAACAAAAAATCCAGTCATACAAAAGTATTACCTTTTAATTAATAATAATTTAAGACTATATTAATTTGTTATAAGAAACACCATTTGCTCATAAATATTTTCTGTATCTTATAAATTGAATTATCTTTCAAAAATCAATCACTTTGTCTATACAAGTTCTAATTAAGAACTATATAAAACTTTAATAAAAGTATAATAAATAGGCTATTCAATTAGAACTTATATATTTAGTAATTATACATTATTTTTTAACTAACAACTTCTTTAAATATTTACCTGTATATGATGATTTAACCTTACATAATTCCTCTGGTGTTCCTGCTTTTATAAGAGTTCCACCCTTATCTCCACCTTCTGGTCCTAAATCAATTAGATAATCTGCACATTTTATCATATCGAGATTATGTTCAATAACAACTACAGTATTTCCTGCTTCAACTAATCTTTGCAGTATATCAATTAATTTACTAACATCATGTACATGCAATCCAGTTGTTGGCTCATCTAATATATATAATGTCTTTCCTGTGCCTCTCTTTGATAATTCATATGCTAATTTTATTCTTTGAGCTTCTCCCCCTGATAATTGAGTTGATGGTTGACCTAATCTAATATATCCTAACCCAACCTCATTTAATGTTCTTAACTTATTTTCAATTCTAGGCAGATTCTCAAAAAATTTCACAGCCTCTTCAACTGTCATATTTAATACATCATCAATATTTTTACCTTTGTATTTAACTTCTAAAGTTTCCCTGTTATATCTTTTTCCCTTACACACTTCACATGGTACATATACATCTGATAAAAATTGCATTTCTATCTTTATAATACCATCTCCAGAACAAGCTTCACATCTTCCACCCTTAACATTAAAACTAAATCTTCCTTGCTTATAACCTCTCATTTTAGCTTCTTGAGTTTGTGAAAAAAGTTCTCTTATTAAATCAAATGTTCCAGTATAAGTGGCAGGATTAGAACGCGGGGTTCTTCCAATAGGGCTTTGATCTATATCTATTATTTTATCTATATTCTCAAATCCTATTATCTCTTTATGCTTTCCAACAGCTTTTTTACTCTTATTTATTAATTTATTTAAGCCTTTATAAAGTATTTCATTTACCAAGGTACTTTTTCCAGAACCTGAAACTCCAGTAACTGCTGTTAATGTTCCAAGTGGAATAGATACATTTATGTTCTTTAGGTTATTTTCCTTTGCTCCTACTATTTTTATACTTTCCCCATTACCTTTTCTTCTTGTTTTAGGTACTTCAATTAATTTCTTTTCTGTTAAATATTGTCCTGTTAATGATTCTTCACATGCTTTAACTTCTTCAAGAGTACCTGCAACTACTACTTCTCCTCCATGTTCTCCTGCGCCAGGTCCAATATCAACTATATAATCAGCTTCTTTTATCGTATCTTCATCATGTTCTACAACAATTACAGTATTCCCAACGTCTCTTAAATTCTTTAAGGTTTGAATTAATCTATCATTATCTCTTTGGTGAAGACCTATACTAGGCTCATCTAAAATATACAATACTCCCATAAGTGCTGATCCTATCTGTGTTGCAAGTCTTATTCTTTGTGACTCACCACCTGATAAAGTCCCTGAAGTTCTTGATAAAGTTAAATAATCAAGTCCAACATCTAATAAAAATTGTAGTCTATTTTTAATTTCTCTCACAATTTGTTCACTAATAATTTTATTCTTTTCTGAAAATTCTATTCCATTAATAAATTCTAATTCTTCTCTTATTGACATACTTGTAAATTCAAATATGTTTTTATCTCCAACAGTAACTGCTAAAGCATCATCATTTAATCTTGCTCCCTTACATTTTGGACAGAAAGCATCACTCATATATTGTTCAATTTCACCTTTTATAACATCCGAATTAGTTTCTCTATATCTTCTGTTTAAAGAATTTATTTCACCATCATAAGCATAATTATAAACTGCTTTAACTCCATCTTTTACATATTCAATTTTAAGCTTCTTTCCACTTGTTCCATATAAGAGCAAATCAACTTGATTTTTATCAAGATCTTTTATTGGAGCGTTTAAATCTAATCCATATTCTCTACTCATAGCTTTTAGTATAGCATAAGTCCATGAATCTTCTTTAAGTCTTCCGCTTCCCCAACTAGCCACAGCACCTTCCATTATACTTAATTCTTTATTAGGAAGTACTAATTTTTCATCAATTTCAATTAAAGTTCCAAGCCCATCACAATGATCACATTTACCAAATGGAGCATTAAATGAAAATAATCTAGGTGCCAATTCACCAATGCTTATTCCACAATCTGCACAGGCAAAATTTTCGCTGAATAAAGTTTCCTGTCCATCTACCACACTTACTAGAACTAACCCTTCTGCCATCTTTAAAGCTGTTTCTATAGACTCTGTAAGTCTTCCTTCAATACCTTCTTTTATTACAATTCTATCAACAACAGCTTCTATATTATGCTTTTTATTTTTATCTAACTTTACTTCTTCTTCCGTTAAATCATAAATTTCTCCATCAATTCTAGCTCTAACAAAACCACTCTTCTTTATATGTTCTAATAATTTTTCATGAGTTCCTTTTCTTCCTTTTATTACAGGAGCTAAAATTTGAAGTTTTGTTCTCTCTTCATAACTCAAAACTTTATCAACAATCTGATCTACAGATTGTTGTGTTATTTCCTTTCCACACTTAGGACAATGAGGAATACCAACTCTTGCATATAGCAATCTTAAATAGTCATAAATTTCTGTTATTGTACCAACAGTAGATCTTGGATTTTTACTTGTAGTCTTTTGGTCTATTGATATTGCTGGTGACAAGCCTTCTATATGTTCAACATTTGGTTTATCCATTTGACCTAAAAATTGTCTTGCATAAGAAGACAAAGATTCCATATATCTTCTTTGCCCTTCTGCATATAATGTATCAAATGCTAATGATGATTTTCCAGAGCCAGAAAGCCCTGTAAACACAACCAATTTGTCTCTTGGCATCTCTAAATTGATATTCTTTAAATTATTAACTTTTGCACCTCTGATTATTATTTTATCGTTCATAACTACCCCCGAAAATCAGTTAACAGTTAGCAAGTAACAGTTAACAGTTAATGATGAAATTCCTTTATGGAATTTCTAAAAATATATTTGAAAAATTCAATAGAATCTTTGCGTTTAATATAATAACTCTGAACTCTTAACTCTTGCCTCTTAACTGACTAATAATGTCTCTAAGTTCTGCTGCTCTTTCAAACTGAAGATTTTTAGCCGCTGCAAGCATTTCTTCTGTATAGTCTTTTATTAACTTATCTTTTTCCTTTTTAGTAAGATCCTTTTTAGCTTCTGTTTTGTATTCTTCGATTTCCTCAGCAATTTTTGTTGCTTCTATAACTTCTCTAACATCCTTAATTATTGTTGTAGGAACTATTCCATTACTTAAGTTATATTCCTGTTGTATTGCTCTTCTTCTTTCAGTTTCCTTCATAGCTTTATCCATAGATTTTGTTATATTATCTGCATACATTATAACTTTACTTTCTGAATTTCTGGCTGCTCTTCCTATAGTTTGTATTAAGGATGTTTCGGAACGTAGAAAGCCCTCTTTATCAGCATCTAGAATTGCAACCAAAGCAACCTCTGGTATATCTAACCCTTCTCTTAAAAGGTTTATTCCAACCAATACATCATATTCTCCAAGTCTTAAATCTCTTATAATCTGCATTCTTTCTATAGTGTCAATATCTGAATGCATGTATGTAACCTTAACTCCTAGTTCTTTAAAATATTTAGTTAAATCTTCTGCCATTCTTTTAGTTAAAGTTGTTATTAATGTTCTAAATCCTTTTTCTTTTACCTTATTGATTTCACCATACAAATCATCAATCTGTCCCTTAATAGGTCTTATTACTATTTCTGGATCTAATAATCCTGTTGGTCTAATAACTTGTTCTGCAATTTCTTCTGAATGATCTATTTCATATGCTGCAGGAGTTGCACTCACAAATACAACTTGATTAATCTTATTTTCAAATTCGTCAAATTTCAATGGCCTATTATCATATGCACTTGGGAGTCTGAATCCATAATCCACCAATGTATTTTTTCTTGACCTATCACCTGCATACATTGCCCTAACCTGAGGCAATGTCACATGGCTTTCATCGATAAACATTAAATAATCTTCTGGGAAATAATCAATCAAAGTCTTAGGAGGCGTTCCAGAAGCTCTTCCATCTAATATTCTCGAATAATTTTCTATGCCACTGCAATAGCCCATTTCTTTTATCATTTCAATATCAAAATTGGTTCTTTGTCTCAATCTCTGTGCTTCTAAAAGTTTATCTTGAGCATTAAGCTCTCTAAGCCTTTCTTCTAATTCTCCTTCAATAATGCCTATGGATTTTTCAATTGTTTCTTTAGATGTTGCGAAGTGAGAAGCAGGTGTTATTGCAACATGGTTTCTTTCTCCTAAAATAGATCCGGTTAAAACATCAAATTCTCTTATCCTATCAATTTCGTCTCCAAAAAACTCTATTCTAATTCCTTTATTGGAATAAGAAGCAGGAATTATATCCAAAGAATCCCCTCTAACTCTAAAGGTTCCTCTTGAAAAATCTATATCGTTTCTTTCATATTGAATTTCTACAAGCTTTTTAATAATCTCATTTCTATCCTTTTCCATTCCTGGTCTTAGACTTATTGTTAATTTTTTATATTCATCTGGATTACCCAATCCATATATACATGAAACAGATGCAACTATTATTACATCTCTTCTCTCAAAAAGCGCTGAAGTAGCTGAATGCCTTAATTTATCTATTTCATCATTTATGGATGCATCTTTTTCTATAAAAGTATCTGTTTGAGGTACATATGCTTCTGGCTGGTAATAATCATAGTAAGAAACAAAATATTCAACTATATTATCAGGGAAAAATTCTTTAAATTCTGAGCATAATTGCGCTGCTAATGTTTTATTATGAGCCAAAATTATAGTCGGTCTTTGAAGTTCTTCAATAATATTTGCCATAGTAAATGTTTTTCCCGATCCAGTTACTCCAAGTAAAGTTTGCCCTCTATTATTGTTTTTTATTGAATCCACTAACTTTTGAATAGCTTGTGGCTGATCTCCTGTAGGTTTAAATTTAGAATGTATTTTAAATTCTCCCATTATATTACCTCCACATCCGAACAGATATTCGTATTATATGTATATTTTACTTTGCTATAACTAGTAAGTCAACAAATTATGTCATTTATTTTTGAACATATATAATCATAAAGCCTTGATTAAAGAAAAAGATGGCAATGCCACCTTTTTCTTTACCATCATTCGTAATTCATTCAATTAATTTTACCGTTTTCTATCTCTACTTTTTTTCATCCTGATCTAACTCATCGTCTTTATAACTATTATTAGAATTATTTTTTATTTTATTAAAAACCTCTTTAAAACTGTTATCTTTAATATTAATAATTGTATCTTTTTCGATATTTCTTGGTACCAGTAAAATACCAAGTCTTGTATTTTTATTATGCCTAAACTTAATATCTTTTATTATGCCTTGAGAATCTTTTATTTTAAGAACAGTATTATTTAGATTTTCTTTTATAATAGAATAAGCCTCTGCTTCTGAATTTATATTTATATTATTAATTGATAATAGTTTATTTTCAATTGTAACTCCAAATTCCTTAACTTTTGAATTTGGCGAAATTTCTAAAATCATTAACCCTTCTTCATCACTTACAAATTTGGGTTCTCTTTTTATTTCACTCTTTGCTTGAAATTTCAGCATAAGCTCATGAGCAGCAGGTGCAAAACATACTACTATTGCTTCTCCCCAAATTCCAAATCTAGCAATTTGAGCCACAACAGTTAAGGCAATTCCATATATAAATATATGAATACCTGAAGACAAAGCCTTTTCTCTTTTACTTTTTGTAAAAGTAATTGAAGAATACCCCAAAACCGCATAGAATGGAAAAATAGAAATCACACTGTTAGCTATCAAATCAAGTCCTGTCGATGATTTAACAAGAGGCCACCAACTTGGATTTTCTATGTATTCTGTTAGATAATCCATAGATGAGTTCTTCATTAAAACTCCAATCATTATAGCTACCGGCAACACCCAATATCGCTTTAATGCATATCCTCCTATAATCCTTCCATTTCTGTTGGTAAAAACTGGAACAGCACCTCTGTCTCCATCAATCATAACCAGTATTCCTTCAATAACATGAAATATTCCAACAAAAATCATTAAATATAAAACATCAACATTTAAAAATTCGTTACTTATAATTCCAGGGGCAAATTCATTCCCTAGTTTAATTAGAATACTTATAACACCTAAAATAGCTGCTGAATAAGAAAAACATATAAATCTTTGATTTATGAACATTAAAAATATTGATACTATAAATAAAAAAGCAATTCCTGAATTGGAACTAAAAACAACCCCAAGACTTGTAAGAATTAAACTTCCTACCGCTCCTCCTAAAATCCCTAAAACAAGTTGAGATAGTGTAAGCTCAACAGATGAATTTACACTACCTCCTAAAATCAATTTTTGCATTGCAACTATTTTTTTATTTTTGAAATATAGTACCACAGCTAAAGTAATCAATACAAATACTAATGGAGGTGTTATTATAGCACCTGCAACATTTCTTAGTGTATATAATACTAATTCCATTCTATTTCCCCCTATTGTATCTTTTCTTGCATTTTTTCAATTGCTGCCTTTAGTTGCTCATCTGCACTTTTATCATATCCTGTATCATCTATACCTGCAGAAGTTTTAACTTCAAAATCTGGTTTTATTCCTGTTTTATGAATGTTTTCACCATTTGGTGTATAATATTTCGAAATAGTAACCTTAAGTCCCCCAATATCATCATTAAACTTAAATGATTGCTGAACTATTCCCTTTCCAAATGTAGTTTCGCCAATAATTGTTGCTAATTTGTAATCTCTTAATGCTCCTGTTACAACCTCAGATGCACTAGCACTATTTCCATTAACTAATACAATCAATGGAATTCCTTCTGCTATACCTCCAACTGATAAAGAATCATATCTATTATCATACTTATCAATAGTATAAGTTATTATCTTATCCTTTGGTATAAACTGAGATGCTACTCCAACTGCTTCACTTAGTAATCCTCCTGGATTCTCTCTTAAATCTAAGATTATTCCCTTCATACCTTGTGCTCTTAAATCCTGAATAACAGTTTTAAAATCTTCAGTAGTATTTTCATTCATAAAAGTTTTTATACGAATATATGCTACATTAGAATTTATCATACTGCCCTCAACAGACTTTATTTTTACTATTTCAGGAACTATTTTTACTTCAAAGGAATCTGCATCAGCTCTTTTAATAGTGAATCTCAACTCAGAACCCTTAGCTTCTGCAATTATAGATACAGCCTTTTCAATATCATCTCCTGATAAATCTGTATCATTTATCTTTTCAACAACATCATTAACTCTCAATCCTGCCCTATCAGCTGGCGCATCTTTTACTGTATCAATAATTGTCAACTTATTATCTTTTGAAGTTATAGTTACACCAATTCCTGTAATAGCTCCGCTACTTTCTTTCATTAAAGCATCAAATTCTACTTTATTCATAAATACAGTATATTTATCATCTAAAGACTTTGTCATGCCTTTAATTGCACCTTCTAAAAGCTTATTATCATCAATATCTCCATCAAACTTTTCAATTAATTTGTCTCTTACTTGAAAAAGCGCTGAATATTTGCTTTTATCATTAAGTTGCTTTGCAGTACTTTGTACTTGTTCAGAAGGAGTTTTCACTAAAAATATCCCTTTAGTTGCTGCATAATTACCTGCAACAAACGCTGCAATACTTATTCCTACTACCAAAAGAAATATTCCCACTCCAAATATTATTGGACCTAATATTCCTTTTCTCTTTACTTTATTGTTTGCAAATATATAATTTCGTGAGTCCCTCACCTATAAAGACTTCCTTTCGCATACATTATATACATAATTCCAATACAACACCTTATAAACTAAACTGGATTATCATGTACATTTTTTTTAGATTCATGGTATTATATTATTCTCAATTTCTTTATAATATATTGCACTTACTTTCAAAAATTATACTACTAAGAACTTTCTTAAAGCAATTATACTTGCAAATCCACCAACTACAATTCCACCAATAAGAAATTCCCATGATATTGTTGATAAAATATAGCCTGTTGGCACAAGAGTTATGAATAAGAACTGATTTGTTGCCCATTTAACTATGGCATTATATGCAAAATACAATACTACACATGAAAGAGCGGCTCCAACCACACCTATAACCATACCTTCTATAACAAATGGCCATCTAATAAACCAGTCAGTTGCACCTACAAATTTCATAATTCCAACTTCTCTTCTTCTTGAATATACAGTAAGCTTTGTTGTATTCATTATTAAGAAAACAGAAACCCCTACTAATATAGCAAATAAAACCATACCAACAGCCCTAATACCATTTACTACTTTAACAATCTTATCAACTAAGTCTTGTTGTTGTCCAATTGTATCAATACCTTCAAAATCTTTTATGCCTTCAGTTATAGCTGAAGCATACTCAGGAGCTTCTAATTTTACTGTAAATGATGCTGGAAATGGATTTGTTTCGAATGTATATCCTTGTACTAATCCTTCATTAGTCGATTTTATGTTATTATATTCTTCTTCTTTTGTTTGGTATATTACATCTTTAACGCCATCAAACTCTCTTAACTTAATTTCAATTTCTCTTTGGTCAATTAATTTTATATCATCTTTTAAATAAATTTTAAGTTCGACTTTGTCTTGAACAGTAGTTATTCCCTTGTCAATATTAGCAGCAATAAGTAAAAAAATTCCTAAAACAAAGAAAGTTATAAGAACAGTGATTACTGAAGCAATACTAATAGTTCTATTTCTCTTTAAACTTATAAATGCATCTTTAATAAAATGTGTTATAGTATTAATTTTCATCTTCGTACTTACCTCTCTTTTCATCTCTGACAATTTCACCTTTTTCAATGGCTATAACTCTTTTTTTCATGTAGTCAACAATTTCTTTTGCATGAGTAGCCATTAAAATAGTAGTTCCAGCTTTATTTATATCTTCAAGTAATGACATTATTTCACGAGCTGTATCTGGATCTAGATTTCCAGTTGGTTCATCTGCTATTAATACAGATGGATTATTTACTAATGCTCTTGCTAAAGAAACTCTTTGCTGTTCTCCCCCTGATAATTCATTAGGAAACATCTTATATTTATGAGACAAACCAACTAATGATAATACCATTGGTACCCTTCTTCTAATATCCTTTGGTGAAGCCTCTACAACTCTCATTGCAAATGCAACATTTTCATATACATTGAGATTTGGTATTAATCTAAAATCTTGAAATACCATTCCTATCTTTCTTCTATAATAAGGAACTTGTTTTCTTGTAATAGTCGATAAATCCTTATCTCCTACTACCACCTTCCCATTAGTAGGCTCTACTTCTTTTAAAATCATTTTTATAAATGTAGATTTACCGGATCCACTTGGTCCTACTAAAAACACAAATTCTCCAGCTTCAATTTCTACATTAACATCTGACAATGCTTTTACATTATTATCATAAATTTTCGATATTCCTCTAAATTCGATCATATTCCAACACTCCTTCATTTTCTTATACTTAGTTCTTTTCATATTATCTAAGCTTTAGTATACCCGCACTCAAAACTGGCATCTAATATCATTAATTGTGATCTTATTTTTTTTTAATCTAATTAATAAGATACACACTATTTTATCAATTTATATTTTATTATAAAATATACTCTGTCTTAATAAGATAAAACTTCAATTTTATCTATACACAATATAATTTCCCATAAAATTTTCATTTTAGGTGTATATCCTGCAAATAAATTGCAAAACCTACAAATTTAATTATAACATAAGAATACTTTATAATGTTATACAATTTTATTAAGATACAAAGGTATTATTGACATATGATCATTAATCTTCCAAAATTTAATCTATATTTTTGAACCCTTCTCCCAATACTTCATGAACTTCGCCAACAGTTATAAAAGCTTGAGGATCTATTTCTTTTATAAATTTCTTTAATTTTATAAACTGATTTCTACTAATAACTGCATATAACACATCATTTTCTTGACATGTATAAGCTCCCATACCCTTTAAAAAAGTGCATCCTCTATCTAGTGTATTTATTATATACTTACTTATTTCATCATTCTTTTTACTAATTATAAATACACTTTTAGAAACATTTAAACCTTCTATAAGTCTATCCACTGCTATTCCAAGCAATATTACGCTTAGTATAGCATATAACCCTACGTTTACTCCAAATATTAATATACTTGCAAAAGTTATTACAAAATCAACCACAAGCAATGATTTTCCTATATCTAAATGAAAAAATTTATTTAAAATCTTAGCTAGTATATCTGTACCTCCAGTTGATGCATTTTCATTAAATACAAATGCCATTCCAATTGCAGAAATTAAAGTTCCAAAAATAGCTGCCATCATTAAATCATTAGTAAGTGCAATTGGATTAAAAAATTTTTCTATTACCCATATTATTATAGATAAACCTAAACTTGCATAAATTGTTTTCACACCAAACTTTCCATCAATAAATACAAATGCAACTACAAATAGAGCTACATTTAAAACTAAAGTTAATATTCCAATTGATAAGCTAGGAATAACTGCATTTATAACTATCGCAGCTCCTGTTACTCCACCAGCTGCAATATTATTAGGAGCATAAAAATACTCTACTGATAATGCTACTAAAATTATTCCAAATGTAATTATTGCATATTCTTTAATTTTTTCTAAACCCATTTTTATCTTCCCCTTTATAATTTTATTTTTTATTTTTTACCTGTTTAAAAATAAAAATACAGGATATTTAGCTATTTCTTAACTATATATCCTGTATCCTTATTGTATTCTATTATATGAAACCAAAACTGGTTTTACATCTATCTCTTTTTAATTACTTTCTCTTTAATGAAATAGCTTTTTTACTATGCTCTACTATTGATTCAGATGTTAATCCATAAGCTTTTAATAACTCATCTGGTTTTCCACTTTCACCAAAAGTATCTTTTATTCCAACCTTTAATACTGGAACTGGGTACTCTTCTGAAACTACTTCAGCAACTGCTGATCCTAAACCACCAATTATACTATGTTCCTCTACAGTAACTATTGCTCCAGTTTCTTTAGCTGCATTAATTAATATTTCTTTATCAATTGGTTTTATTGTATGAATATTTATTACTCTCGCATTTATTCCATCTTTAGCTAGCTCATCTTTAGCTTCTAATGCAAGTTCAACCATCATTCCAGTTGCTATTATAGTAACATCTGTACCATTTGTCAAGGCTACACCTTTTCCAATTTCGAATTTGTAGTTATCATTATCATTTATAACACTTACTGCTAATCTTCCTAATCTAACATAACATGGTCCATTGTATTCTGCTGCTGCAAAAATTGCTGCTTCTGTTTCTATAGCATCTGATGGATTAATTACTACCATATTAGGAATGCTTCTCATTAATGAAATATCTTCGATTGATTGATGAGTTGCTCCATCTTCTCCAACAGTTAATCCTGCATGAGTAGCACATATTTTAACATTTAATTTAGGATAGCAAATTGAATTTCTGATTTGTTCAAAAGCTCTTCCTGCTGCAAACATTGCAAATGTACTTGCAAATGGAATTTTCCCGCAAGTTGAAAGTCCCGCTGCTACTCCCATCATGTTTGATTCTGCTATACCCATATTAATAAATCTTTCCTGTGCAACAGCTTTAAAATCTGCTGTTTTAGTTGATTTTGATAAATCAGCATCTAATACCACTACATTTTCATTTATTGCTGCAAGTTTTGTCAATGCCTTTCCATAAGCTTCTCTAGTTGCTATTTTGTTCCCCATTAGATTTCCCCTCCAATTTCCTTTAATGCTTGCTCACATTGTTCTTTACTTGGAGCCGTTCCATGCCATCCTGCTTGATTTTCCATAAATGAAACACCTTTTCCTTTTACGGTATTACATATAATAGCAGTTGGTTTTCCTTTAAATTCTTTTGCTTTAGAAATTGCATCTATAATTTCATCATAATCATGCCCATTAATTTTTAAAACATTCCATCCAAAAGCTTCGAATTTTTTATCTATTGGACCTGGATTCATTACATCTTCAATATTACCATCTATTTGTAGTCCATTGTTATCTATAAATGCAGTTAAGTTATCTAATTTATAGTGGGCTGCTGACATAGCTGCTTCCCAAACTTGACCTTCTTCAAGTTCCCCATCTCCCAAAATTGTATAAACTCTATAATCCTTTTTATCAAGTTTTCCTGCTAATGCCATTCCTACAGCTGCAGAAATTCCTTGTCCAAGCGATCCTGTAGACATATCAATTCCTGGTAAGTCATTCATATTAGGATGACCTTGTAATCTTGATCCAGTTTTTCTTAAAGTTTTCAATTCTTCTACTTCAAAGTATCCTTTTCTGGCTAAAGCACTATATAATGCAGGTGCTGCATGACCTTTTGACAAAACAAATCTATCTCTATTAGGATCTTTGTCATTAGTCGTACTTATATTCATTTCTTTAAAGAATAGAACTGCCATAATATCTGCTATAGATAAAGATCCTCCTGGATGACCTGATGCTGATTCAGTCAGCATAGAAACTATATCTTTCCTAATTAACTTTGAAACTTCTTCAAGTTTGCATTCCTTATTCATTATAGAACCCCCTATGTATTAATTTACTCATTTATAGTATGTTTCATTTTTAACATATTTATTCTAACATAGAAGTTGCATTCTGTATACCTCATTTCCAAATAAGGTATACTTTTTCTTTTTTTAACTATCATATAATATACTCAGACGCAAAAAAGAGTAGCATAAATATTTATTATTTACACTACTACAAATTATTTTTAATTATTTAATTTAAATTCAAACTAACTAATAATGCCTTATCAACTTTTTTCATATCCGCATCAGTCATATGTCCAATTTTTTCTTTTAACCTTCTCTTATCTAATGTCCTT
This sequence comes from Clostridium sp. C2-6-12, assembly GCF_009928485.1. Lineage (GTDB taxonomy): Bacteria > Bacillota > Clostridia > Clostridiales > Clostridiaceae > Clostridium. Next base: position 53,023 of record NZ_JAABNP010000035.1, read on the forward strand.
ATTTGTTCCAGCAATACAACCGAATCCCTATTCAACCCATACTCTTCTGAAGAAATTTCAACATGAATAGGAAGTTTAGCTTTATTTATTTGAGATGTTATTGCTGCTACAATAACTGTTGGACTATATCTATTTCCAATATCGTTTTGTATAATTATAACAGGTCTTATACCTCCCTGTTCTGATCCTATAACCGGACTTAAATCCGCATAGAAAATTTCCCCTCTTTTTACCACAATGTTTGCCATATTTAATTAATCACACTCCGCAAATCCATGCCTCATACCCATTAACATCATCTAACAAATACTCAAAACCTAATCTAGAATACTCTAAATTTATTTCTGCCATCTCTTGATATCCATTTTTCATCATCTCTTCAAAATCTGCTGAAAATCCTTCACTAATATATTGTATTAACGAACTCTCCATAATTCCACTACTTTTTTTAATTTTATTTATTTTATCAACTTTATTATTTTTTGCATTATTTTGATTAACTACTGACATAATTTCGCCTCCATAGCAGTAAAAAAAGTTTTTCTCAACTATGATTATATTGCAACTTATGTCAACCTGTCAAAGGATTGAAATTACTTATTTGCCATCTTATAGATATTTATTTACCTCTCATTTTTTAATTATAAGTTTTCTCACAACTTATGTATGTACTTTGCAATCTATTTTTAACCTAGTATATCATTTTTAATGTTAATGTGGGCCTGATTTCAATTTTAATAAACTAATTCTCCTAAAATAAATCCTCGTTTAAAATTTTTTCTTTTTTGAAATCCTTATAAGTTATTATTATTCTTTCTTTATTGTTACCATCTAAAATTCTTAATAAGACTGGAACCCCCTTATTTTTATCAACAAAAAACTCAGCCTTATTTAAATGCTTATTATTAACATTATATGTTATATCAATTTTTAAGTAAATCGAGTCATCCCACTCATTTTTCACTTCTTTAACTTCAGTATTTTCCGTATTCGACAAAGCATCACCTATAAATGCCAGTGGATAAATTATATCTATATCTTTATCAAGTATATATTCGCCTTCTCCACTCTCTTCTACTTTGATCTCTCCTCCATTATAAACTTTAACCCTGCCATCGTTAAATTCTATTCTAGAACCTTTATTAAAGCTATAATACTGTATTGTATCTTCCTCGAATTCTGATTTTGAATTTTTAAATAAATAATTTACTTTACAACTATAGTATTTTATATTCTTTAAATCGTTAATTATGCTTTCATTAGAAGGGGTAACAGTATTTCTAAATACTATGATTAGTAAAATTATAATTATAGGACAAAAAATCAACGCACCCATCATTAATTTTTTATTTAGTGAGTTTTTATTCAAATTTATATTCCTCCAAAGATTTATTACTCATTTACTAGTATTTATGAAAATCTTTGAATTTTTATGACTAACTACAAATATTATTAATTTCTTTTGGCAATTCGTTAATAATATCTCTTGCATTTACTATGTAATAATTCTCTCCTAACCTTTCCCCTATTCCACCATGAATATATGCCCCTAAAAGAGCTGCTTGTTCTATATTAATCCCCTGTGATAAGAATCCATTTATTATCCCTGTCAATGCATCACCCATACCTCCTGATGCCATTTTACTATTTCCAGTTGGATTTATATATACTTCTTTTCCATTTGAAATCACAGTATTATATCCTTTTAGTAGAACAATTATGCCATATTTACTAGCTACTTCTTTGGCTATTCTTATCCTATCTACTTCCACTTCTTCAACAGTTATACCTAAAAAACGCGCCATTTCTCCTGGATGTGGAGTAATAATTGCCCTGTTTCTTAAATTATCTAATAAAGCCTTATTTTGAGCTAATAAAGTTATGCCATCTGCATCAATCACAATTGGACATTTACTATTATTGATAATTTTATCCAGTAACTTTTCTTGCCTATTTCCTGTTCCAATTCCCGGACCAAAAGCAATAGAATCAGCATTTTTTATAAGATTTATAACATCATCTTCCCAAGTTAACGTCATAGCTTCTATTAATCTATTTTCTAATCCCTTTTGAACTTCTTTATCACATATTAATGTGGTTAATCCCGCTCCTGTTCTAACTGTGCATTCTGTTGCAATAAAAGCAGCACCTAAAAATCCTCTTCTTCCTGCTGCAATTAATGCTCTTCCGTAATTCCCCTTGTGACCATATACTTCTCTTTTAGGAATTAATTTTTTATACTCTTTTTTTTCTAAAATATAAACATTCCCTGAATTTGCTTTCTTTACATGTTCAGGTATACCTATTTTTATAATTTCTAAACTACCAATACAATCAATTGCTTTGTAGTTTAAAAATCCCTTCTTAACTACTTCAAATGTATATGTAACATCAGCATGTACTGCTATTCCTCTTTCAAGACCCAAATTGCAATCCAAACCAGATGGAACATCAATAGATACTATAAATTTTCCATATAAATTTATATATTCTATAGTCTTTTTATATATACCTGTCAAATCTTTGTTAAGACCCACTCCAAAAATCCCATCAATAATAACATTATAATTTTGTAAGTCTTTAACTACTTGCTCATTTAAATCGTTTTCTGATCTTATAAACAAAATATCTTTTTCATTGACTAAATTTTTTACTATGTTGAAATTAATTTGAAAATCCGAAGTATAATTTTTATCCGAACTAATAATATAAACTCTAACTTTTTTCCCTGCTAGTATTAAATGCCTACATAATGCTAAAGCATCGCCTCCATTATTGCCTTTTCCGCATAATATTAAAAATGAATCTCCTTTATGAACAATTTTATTGAATATACCTAGTGCTGCATTCTCCATAAGTATAATTCCAGGTATTCCTATTTCTATAATACTGTTCTTATCCATTTCTTTACATTGGCTAACAGCTAAAACTTCCAGCATTATATCTCCTCCATTACTGCATAGGCTATTGCATTTCCTCTGCTATGTGAAATGCTGACAAGTATATTAAATTGTTTTACCTCTAATAATTCATAAACTTTATCACTTAAATTTACAATAGGTTTTCCTAGATCATCTCTTAAAACTTCAATATCCTTCAACCCAAATCCCCTAAATCCAGTTCCTATTGCCTTACTAATTGCTTCCTTTGCAGCAAAATTTCCAGCTATTACATTCCCTTTTAATCCTTTTGATTCAAAATATTTAATTTCATTGGTAGTAAAATATTTTTTAATAAAAGTATCATTCCCATTTATCACCTTCTCAATTCTCTCAATTTCTATTATATCTGTTCCAATACCAATAATCATAATTTATCGCCTCACTTAGTAATATCTTACCACAAGTTAGCGTAAAATTTTAACTATTATTTTATATCAGTTTACAACTTTTTCTTCTATTACATTATCAAATTCATAAGCATATTCATCAGCATAATTTCCTATTAAATCAATCAAATGATATGGAGATACTTGATTTGAATAAAGTTTCATAAGTAATTGTTTCACTTTATGTATATGGGGTGAAATCACATCTACACTTTCCCTCTCTAAATTTATATTATACAGTCCAACGTAATCCTTTCTTTCAATTTCAATTCCATATGCAGTTATTCCCTTGAAGTCTTTTTTTATAAGCCTATATATATATCTATATTCAACATCTTCGCCTTTATAGATAGTTGTATATTCATCAACTAAATTCATAAACTTTCAACTCCTTTATAACTTTAAGGTATTATTTTTTTCCCTTTGAATACTATACTATCATATGTCTCCCTAATAAATTGTCAAAGCCTGTCCTAGATTCAATAATTCGTTTTTTTTTTATTGACAATAAAACTTTTTCATTTTGTTTTTACAACACATACAACCCTTAAAACTTCAAACCTAAATTTAATCTTGTCGAAATTGAAGTTATTTTATATTATTAATTTATTAAATAAAAATTCAAATGATATATAAATAACATCTTATTTTGTTAAATAAAAAAAGAGCCATCGGCTCTTTTTTTACCTCATAATCTCTTTTTTGTTTAACCATAATTGAAAAATATATCTTTTAGATATCGTTTACATTTTTATTATAACACATTCTCCCATAAATACAACACTTTTTGTATAAATATTTTTTACGTCTTATCTTAACCACATAAAGCTTCTCGTATGTTAATAACATAAATCTCTTATGCCATATTAATATCGCTTATTTTGCTCTGATACAAGCATGATTTTTATCCATTTTTTAATTCAAATATGATTAATGATAACAACATTCTTTAATAAAAATTATTTATAAACATCTGAAAATTCTACTTTTATAATATCATTTTTATTTCTAATATTACTTGCGCATAGCTTATCATTTTCTAAAACATTTCTTGAAGGCAAATTAAAGATAAAATTACTCCCCTTACCAAACTTGCTTTCAACTCTTATATTTCCACCATGCAATTCAACAAAAGACTTAACCAAACTTAATCCAATTCCTGTTCCCTCTGAATTTCTTGATAAAGACTTGTCCACTTGTTTAAATCTATCAAATATTTTATTTATATCATTGGGTTCAATTCCAATCCCATTATCCTTAACTGATATTTCAACATACTCACTATTATCTTTTACATTAACGAATATTTCATTACCTTGATCAGAAAATTTTATCGCATTTGATAGAAGATTTAATACTATTCTCTCAATCTTTTCTACATCACAAGCAATAACTTTTTCTTCTGTATTTGTATCAAATATTATATTTAGCCCTTTGGTTTTTATAAAATCAGTTACAGACATAACTATCTCTTCTACTACCTCAACTATATTTTTGTTTGATAGTTTCAGTTCAAAGAAACCTGCTTCTATTTTAGATAAATCAACTATATTATTAATAAGCTTTGATAATCTATATGAATTTTGTTTTATTGAATCAATATATTTGATAATACAGTCTTTTTTTTCTTCTAATGCACCATTACCGCAATACATATCAATTAATTGGGCAGTTGCAAATATAACATTTAGAGGAGTTTTTAATTCATGAGATATATTGGCAAGAAATTCTTCTTGCAATCTTAAAGTTTTTTCCATTACCATATTAGACTTTACTTCAGCTGTAATATCTATTATTAAGATTAATATTTCCTTAAGTTCTCCACTAACTTCAAAAATAGGCTCAAAAATAAATTTATAGTAAGTTTCTTTTCCATTTATAATAATTTCATTTTTCCTTAAATATTTGGTTTCTTTAGTTATTATAACTTCATTTACCTTTTTATAATATTCACTTTTCTTAAAATTAGGCACTATATCTGTAATTCTTTTACCTTTTATCTTTGTAACTGAAGCAATTTGCGGTATAACTTTTCTCAAAAGCTCAAATGCTTTCTGATTTATTTTTAAAATTTCTAATTCATTATATGATAACCCTATTACTGGAATCTCTAGATTATATATAAACCTATTTAAAAATTCATTTCTGCTTTTAAGTATTTTTTCTTGATTATAATAATTTGTCATATCTTTAAAGCATGTTATTCCTAGTAAAAATTCTCCCTTTTCATTATATATCGGTATACCACTCGCATCTATTCTTAAGGTTCTATCAGGAAACCTTACAGTTAAATCCATATTCTCAAACTTTTCTCCTGCAATAACTCTTCTCGATGGATAATTTTCTAGATTAATTTTCTCTCCATTAGCATCATATATTTCTGATTCTTCATCTATAAATTTATTATCATAAAAAAACATATCGCGCGCTGCTTTATTAAATAATTTATATCGTCTTTTACTATCAAAAATACTAATTCCTTCATTTATATTTTCAATTATTGCATTTAATTCTTCCTTTTGCTCCTGAATTTTTTTAGATTGTAGTATAGTCTCAGTAATGTCATGAAAGCAACATATTACCATATCCAACTTATTATTTTCATCATAAATTGGTATAGAGCTATTATCAATATAATACTCCTTTCCACATTTCCTAATCATAATTTTATCATTTTTTACAATTTCACCTTTTAAAGCTTTAGTTCTAGGCATATTTTCTGAATTTATTTCTCTTCCTTGCATATCAAAGAACTTAATATATGGATTCGGCTTGCATAAAAAATTAAATTTCTCATCTTGATAAGTTAATCTTTTAGCCTCTTTATTTATCATAATAATTTTGCCCTCATTATCTGAAAGCATTACTCCTTCAGATAAATTCTCAAGAATAACTTTTAGCTGTGAATTTTTTTTCTCTAACTCTTCTTTTTGTTTCTCTATGATCTTTTTTTGTTTATCTATATTCCTATTTTTTATTACCCTATCTGTGACTTCATTATTAACTACAATTATATATTTCATATCACTTTTCTCTTCAAATATAGGTGTTATTGTCAAATCCAAATAACTTATTCTATTAAAAATATTTCTCACTTTTAATTCTTTTATATACATTGTTTTCTTTTTTTCACAAAGAGATTTATATATAGACGCTATTTTTTCATGTATATTTACTTCTGAGACTTCCATAACAGATTTTCCTATAACATTTTCATATTTATTAAAAGGTGACCTCATATGCGCAATATAGGATTTATTTGCTTTAAGCAATTTTAGATCAGATGCACTATAAATAGCAACACTCCATATACCCTCTTTAAAAATTTGATCTAGAAAAATAAATTTTTCTTCCAATCTAGAATTTAATTTTTCAACAAATATATACTTTTGTCTGTTTTTCTCTTTATCGTAAGTAAATGATATATTTACTTCTCGCGCTTCCAAGAATTTTGTAAATATGAATCCTGAATATTTGCTATTGTTAATATTATTTTCATTATTAATGTAAGATTGAAAATTAAATTTTAACATATTTATAATTTCACTAATTGATCTGCCTACCAGTTCACCCACTTTAAAACCTGTAAGACTAACAAACTCATCATTAACTTCAGTTATAATATCATTGCTAGAACATAAATACGGTTCCGTAATCCTCCTTATACTAGCAAAACTCTCCATAATATTCGCCTCCATTTTTTAACACACCACAATTAATACTTCATGTAAATTTTTCCTTTTGCTTTCTACATTTTACCATACTTTCTATTATCTTTATATTGTTTTCGTTACTCATAATCTTACATTTTCCACCTATATTTTTTTTAATAATGTTGAAAAAAATACAATATTTTTCTTATACATCGAAAAAAGCTAATCGAAGTAAATCAATTAGCTTTAAGATGAATTTTCTATAAACAATTTGTTTAATTTTTTTTTTATATCAAACTCTTTTATTTGGAGAATTATTAATCTCATTGTAACTAAAACTATACCGCCACAAGTATCAATAAGCACATCTCTAATTGATCCTTCTCTTCCTATAACAAATAACTGATGTATCTCATCGGAACATGCATATATAAATATACATAATATAGTTATTATAGAAGCCTGTTTTAACTTATAATATAGTCTTAATACATTAAACGTGAATAATCCTAATATCATATATTCAATAAAATGAGCACATTTTCTTACAACAAAATTTGCAAACTCTCCAAAAACGCCCTCTATATCTATGCCTAACTTATTAAATAAATTTAATACCCCAAAACTCTGTGAATCAGATATTTTAGCTGGCTGATTTGACATTATAAATATAAAAATCATCCAACCAATCAATAAACTCCAATAAATAACTTTCCTTTTGTTATTCATATCTTTTACCTTTCTTGATTTGTTTTTATTCCGACATATATCTATTTATATATGCAAGCGATTCTTCCAATAATTCTTGACCTTTTTCTAATCCATCTATTTTCAATTCCAAATTACAAACTCTTTGATCAATTTTGTTCATAAGCTGCTTTATATCATTCAATAATTTGGCTTCATATGTTACTTGTATCCCTTCATCATCAATATATATTTTATCTGGTGGTGCCCCACATTTAGTGCATTTTGCATAAATACTTTGTTGCTCCAAATTGTTAAACACCTTAAATGTATCATTATTACAAACTTCACAATTTGATAACATTATAAATTCGTAACAACTTATATCGTAATAGTAAACACTTCCACAATCCTTACATGTTAATCTTAGTTTACCTTCTTCTGTTGCTATATAAAATTCATTCCCACTGCAGCCATCTTTTTTACATACAATTGTACGCATAATAATTCGTCCTCCCTTATCATATAATATAGCATATAAATTCTAATTGATAAAATTCATTATTTTACTGATTTCTTAACTCATATTTTCAATATAAAAGTTAAGTATCTATTAATAAATATTTTAAGAAAATATTTATCTTGGATTAACTTTCTAAAATTATAACTATTAAATTATAGTAGAGAATAGGAAATAAAATACCTAAAATTTTTTCAGTATAAAAATAAATCTTGTAATTTTCATCTATTGCTATTATTTTATGGAAGGTTAATAACATTTAATATGAAATACAAATATAATTTTCATAAAAAAGTAAAACATGCGTAAATATTTATTTAAATTTTACATAAAAAAATAAACTATGAACTTAGTTCATAGTTTTAAATGGTGGAGATTAAGGGATTCGAACCCTTGACCCCCTGCGTGCAAGGCAGGTGCTCTCCCAACTGAGCTAAACCCCCATGGTGGACCTTCAGGGACTCGAACCCTAGACCTACCGGTTATGAGCCGGTTGCTCTAACCAACTGAGCTAAAGATCCATTAATCAACATCTTTAACTAAAAAATCTTGTATTCTACAAGAATACCTCGCAACGTCCTACTCTGCCACACAGTCACCCGTGCAGTACCATCGGCGCT
>NZ_JAABNP010000036.1 GCF_009928485.1 Clostridium sp. C2-6-12
GGAGAGGGTGCGGGAGTGATGGGATGGGTTTGGGGGACAATTTTATCTGCTAACATAGATAGAAAAATTCTAAAGAATTTTAAGGAGTAAGAGTAGAGGTTTAAAAATGTAGAGTATATCGGACATGGAGGTTTTTCAATATTCTTTATGAGTTTATACACTATAGTAGAGATATTTCTAAATAGAGATAATTGGTGATGATAAGTAAAATTAATGTAGCGGAAATATGAGAAATTATAGAAAAAATGATAAAATAAAAATATAGAATTTATTAATTTTGATAAAATGCAAGTGATTTATGAAATTTGTTTGTAATGAGAGGTTCGTGATTAAAGATGAAAGATAAAAGAAAGTTTGAATTAGAAATAAAGAAATTAATAGAACAGAAGTATGAGGGGGATTATTGGGATTTTAAGCAAGAATGGCATAAAGATAATGAAAGGCTTCTACATGATATTATTTGCTTTGCAAATACAGCCCATGATAAAGATTGCTATTTGATAATTGGTGTATCTGATACAGGAGAAATAATTGGAGTGAATGACGAGAATAGAAAGAAGCAAGCTGATATACTTGATTTGCTTTCAAATACGGTTTTTGCAGTAGATAACATTCCAGAAGTTGAGTTAAATACAATTGAAATTGAAGATAGAGAAATAGATGTCATAACTATATTTAATTCTTATAATGTTCCTTATTACTTAAAAAGTAAGAGTAGAAGGTACAATAATATAAAAGAGGGTTACATATATACAAGAGTTGGTGATAAAAATACTCCAATAAGCCAAAATGCAGGTATACAGCAAATAGAAATGCTTTGGAAGAAGAGGCTCGGATTAACACAACCACCACTATTTCAAATAGTAAATAGATTGGAAAATAAATTAGAGTGGGTACAAAATGAAGATACTCGTTACAATATTTATAGACCTGAATTTAAATTAGTAGAAGAGTATGATGAAGAAGATTATGATAGAAGAAAAGGTGAATTCTATGTTTACTCTCAATATAACTCGAATTTCATGTATAAAAATCTAAAAATAATGTACAATGAGACTATTTTAAAGGAATTTCAATTAGTAGTTTTAGATAGTGGAAGATATACAACACCTGTCCCTCAATGGGGATATGTAGGATATGATAAGTTTGGTGTAAATCATAAGTTTACATACAAATATTTTTTGAAAGACAGTATTGATTACAAATTACAGGAGTTTTTCTTAGATATACAGGATAGTGAAGAGGTATATGCTAAGAAAAGATTAGATAAAGTGATATTATATTATGAAAATGAAGAAGAGAGAGCAGGATTTGAATACTTCATAGAGGGCAATCAAGAAAAGATAGATTATTATATAAGTGAAGCGGATAAGGAATACTTTGAAATAGATACTAATAATAAGTTAGAGATTAAAGAATGTAGGCGTAGACTATCAATAGGATTAGCGTTAAATAGAGCATTGTGTGAATTTAGAAATAGACTAATTAAATAATGGGGTGGAATTAATGATAACTATAGATTATGAAGTTTCAGAAAACATACTTAGAAAAATTAACAAAAATATATACTTAATAATTGAACTTTTTAATGAAAGCTGTGAAGGCTTAGACTATGAAACTTTTTTAGTTGAAATATTTCCAGAATTCTTGTGTAGAAAGAATCAAGAGAAGTGTATAGAAATTTTAAAAGAATTGGAGGAATATACAAGAGATAACTATTATCATAATTTAAAGCCTATTCAAGAATATGCTTTATTTAATTTATTAGGATGGTGGTTAGAAGTTACTGATTGTGATTTTGAAGAAACAATTGATGATAAAGATATAAAATCATTAGATGATAGATATATTGCAAATAATATTAATAACATAGATGTATATAAAGGATTTATGTTTGAAGATTGGGATTTTTTAGACGACTCGTTATCTGATTATATTGAGTTATGTAAAAAGAACCCAGAGTTTGTTGAAAAGTTTTTTCATATAGATTTAGAGGAATACCTTGAATTAATGCCAGATGATATAAAAGAAGAATATTTTAATGCTAAAAATAAATTGAAAATTAATTTAAATAAAGAGGATAATATAGAAGAATTAATTGTAAAATTAATCTATAATGCTACAAAATATAAAGAAAATGATCCAAGAAGATTAATGAATACATCTGAGACGCAATTAAGTGATGATGTAACAGCTATCATAAAGGAGAAATTACATGATAATGGAATAATTGTTACGAGAGAAATGCCAAGCGGATTTGCCAAAAAAGGAATAGGGGAATGTGATTTTTACATATATACGTATAACGATAATATATTTAAAGTTGTTGCTATTGGTGAGAATAAGGAATGGGGGAGCTTTGAAAATCAATTTAAACAATTATTAGGCTATATGAATTCAGATACTATGTTTGGTTTTACAATATTATTTAATAAGAACGTTAATTTGGTAACTGCACTTAAAAAACGTAAGCAAATATTAGAAGAGTTATATGTTGAGATAGATGGTGTGAAAAATTTTGAGGTGGTCGGAGAAATAGAAGAAGTTGAAGGCATGTCAAATGTTTTAAGGACATTGCATAAAAATCCTGAAAAAGAGAACTCATATTTTAGAATTTATCATTTTGTTGTTAATGCAAAACTTGATGAAAGACAAGAAAGTGCTTTGCAAGCAAGAAAGTAAACTATTTTTAATAGGAAGAGAATGTGTAGACGGAGCATTGTTTAGATGGAATATGATTATAATAGAGGCAAAAAGACCTGTATATATCATTAAAGATAAAATAAAGATGGTTGTAGCACATAATGTATTCGATTTTTATCAAATAAGAAGTATATTCTATTTTTGAGCATGATTGAAATATAAATTTGGTTTTATATTCCTTCATGCCTTTTTAGGTGTTTTTTTATCTTGTAAAGCGACTTATCATATACAAGATGGAAAAATCATTTTTACTATTTGATCTATCAATGAAAAGTATTGTAATATTTACAGTAATGGTAATAAATGCTATAATATTCTCGATAATTATGGAATTATTTGTCTTTGTAAAAACAATTAGCGCTTACATAGAGTTTTTCAGCAAGGTCTAATAAAGAACAAATTATAAATTTGGAGGAATAATATAATGTGCGACAATAACTTTAAAGTAGAAGAGCCTATACGTATTATATTGAATAAAAACAATAGAATTGAAAATAGTAGTATAGATGAAAAAATTGCATATGGTTATCTAAAAAATTTAAGTATATTTAAGCAAAGTTTTGATGATAAAAGCATTAAATATATTTTAAAGAATTATTTTGTAACTATTGATAAAATTGCTCTGAATAATGAAGACTATAGTGTTATTACAATTAATTCTTTATGTGATTGTAAGAAGTGTCATTTAGCCCTAATAGATAAGGCAACAGGATTATACAATAGGAATTATTTAGAGCAGGTTATTCAAGAATCAAAAGATAATGACAAGTTGAGAGTAATGTCAATTTTGATGATTGATATAGATAATTTAAAATCTATCAATGATAAAAATGGACATTTAGAGGGAGATAGGGCAATTAAATTAGTTAGCCAAGCAATAACAAGAAGTATTAGAAAGCATGATATTGCGATAAGGTATGGTGGCGATGAATTTGTAATTATATTATTTGATGAAGATATTGTAGGTGTAAATAGAATAGAAGACAGAATAAGAAAAGAAATGAAAAATAATAGTCCAAGCGTAAGTGTTAGTATAGGGATTGCCGATACTAAGAATTTTATAGATGTGAAGGAATTAATTAAGATGGCAGATGAAAAGCTATATCAAGAGAAAGATAAAAAGAAATTATTGAAGCAGATAGAGACGCCTAAATTGAATTATATAAAGCAGGAAATTGAAAAATTAAGAGAAGAATTAAATAGTAATATTATTGAAAATTTACATGATATAAATAATAAGGAAACATTAGAATTGAGCCAAAAATTAGATGATTTAATTTCATCATATCTTAATAATATTAGTTATATTTGACGGATGAAGACTAAAGAATAAATACAATCAGCAACACAAACCCTACTATAGGAATTTATAGATTAACTACTTTTAATTTTGACTAACAGAAATGTTAGTCTATTTTTATCTATTTTTTGAAGTATATAGAAGTGTTTTGATATTAAACACAATATGCTTAAAGCATAAAAAATACTTGCAATAAGCATATGTCTAAATTAAAATATATTTATATTAATGTAAAAAACATTAAAAAGTACCATATAATTAGCAATATCGTAAAAGGGGTTAGATTATGGCTAATTGAGGAAAAAGTATTTTTGGGCGTAAATATGAATGCAGGAGAGAATTACGGATGAAGAGAAAATTTTTAGCAACTTTATTAACGACAACGGCAATAATTGCCAATGTACAATCGGTAGCTTATGCTACAACAACTACAGTTTCAACTGAGGCAGATTTAAGAACTGCTCTATTAAATGCAATGAATAACAGAGAAGTAAATTTTGATATTCATTACGTTGGAACAGATACATCAATAATGACCAACCTAAAAGATATTACATCACAAGTAGGTAATAATACAGATGAATATTTACAGTTGTCATACAGTAGTGCTTTTCCAACCATTACTGGTACAGCAACAGATTTTGTTGCAAGTTACAAGGCAGATTATTTATCAACAAAGACTGAGGAAGATTATGTTGATTCTAAGGTACATGACATAGTATCAAGAATTATAAAGCCAGGAATGAGTGATAACCAAAAGATACAAGTTATTCATCAATACATATTAGACAATGTAGTATATGACTATTCTTTAAGTAAGAGAACAGCATATGAAGCATTAGCTAATGGAAAAGCTGTATGTTCAGGTTATGCAGGCTTATTCTATAAAATGGCTACAGAAGCAGGTTTTCCTTGTCACATAGTTTCAGGAACTAAAAAAGGTGATGGTCATAGTTGGAACTTGGTTAAGGTTGAAGGTAATTGGGTTCATGTTGACACAACTACTGATGATATTAGCTCATACAACCAAATTGTGCTTGGAGAAAGTGATGATACACTTAGAAGTTATGGTTATGAATGGGTAAATACTGTTTGGACACGTTTCACAATGCCATTAGCTCCTAATTACATGAATAGAGATAGTATGACAACACTTGCTACTGACGCTGTTGTTACCGCTGAAAATTCAAGAGTTCAAGCTGATGTTGATTATGCAACAACTTTAGTAAATTCTATAGACGTATTGGTTGGTAAAGCTGATGAAGACTTACAAACTGAATTAAAGAACAGGTTAGCTACTCTACAAAGTTCTATGGATACTGGATTAGATAGTGCTGACGCTATTAAAAAGGCTACTGACTCAGTTGCTATAGCAGAAGCTTCTAAACTGCAAGCTGATGTTAATAGTGCAAGAACTTTAGTCAATGCTTTATTAGGTAAAACTGATAGAGATAGCTTAACATTAAGATTAAATGCAGTTCAAAAAGCTATTGATGACAAGTTAACTTTAGCTACAAAAGCTGTACAAGCGGTAGAAGCACTTAATTTAAATTTAGATACAAGTAGTAATAAGGCTTATCGCGATGATGTACAAGCTAAGATAGACATAGCTGACCCTATGGTAAACATTTTAGAAAGTAGTACAGATAAAGATTATTTAATAAAAAGATTAAAAACAGTAAAAGACAAGTTAAATAATCTAAATAACTTATCTAATGCTACTGAGGCTGTGACCAAAGTTGAAACGTCTAAAACACAAGCTGATTTAGATAGTGCTAAATTATTAGTTCAAAAATTCATTAATGAAATTGGTACAACTGATATATTTAATGAATATGGAACATATAAAACTGACCTATCAAACAGATTGACTGCCGTAGAAAATTCAATAGGTGGGGGAGCAACTACTTCTACTGAGGCTACAAAGGCTGTAGAAAAAGCAGAACTTTCACATCTTCAAGGAGATGTAGATAATGCTAAAACATTAGTAAACGCATTAACTGATGGAACTGATAAAACTGCTCTATTAAGTAGATTATCTACCGTACAAGGTATCATTGATACAAACAAAGCATTAGATGACGCTACAAAGTCAGTATTAAAGGCAGAAAATTCAAAAGTTCAAGCTGATGTTGATAGTGCTAAATTATTAGTACAAGCGTTAGCTGATGGAGTTGACAAAACAACATTATTAGGTAGATTAGATACAGTACAAAGCATTATTGATAGTGCTACAAAACCTGTAACTGATATTAAAGTATCAGGTATAACTATTAATGGAGATAGTAGTATTAGTGCTAAAAATGGAACAACTCAATTAAATGCTAATATAGCTCCTGTTAATGCAAGTAACAAGGACATTGAATGGACTTCAAGCAATGATAGTATTGCTACTGTAAGCGTTTCTGGATTGGTTACAGCTAAAGCTGATGGTGATGTAACAATTACTGCAAAAGCTAAAGATGGAAGTAATATCACAGGAATTAAGAGTATTTCTATTAGTGGACAAACTGCTACAACACCTGTAACTGATGTTAAGGTGTCAGGAATAAGTATTACTGGAAGCGGTACTATTATTAACAAAGGTGGAACAGTAAAATTAACTGCAACATCTACTCCAGATAATGCTACTGATAAATCAGTAACATGGACTTCAAGTAATACAGGTATAGCAACAGTAGATAATGCAGGAACAGTAACAGCAATAGCTGATGGAAATGTAACAATTATTGCTACAGCTAAAGATGGAAGTAAGATTACAGGAACTAAAACAATTACTATTTCAGGTCAAACAATTACAACACCTGTAACTGATGTTAAGGTATCAGGTATAAGTATTACTGGAAGTAATGTTATTAGTAGTAAGGGAGGTATAACTCAATTAACCGCAATAGCTACTCCAACTAATGCGAATAATAAAAATGTTACATGGAGTTCAAGTAATTCAAGTGTTGCAACTGTAAGTTCAACTGGTGTAGTTACAGCTAAAACAGATGGCTCTATAACAATAATTGCTACTGCAACAGATGGAAGTGGAATTGTAGGAACTAAGACAATTACTGTTTCAGGACAAACTACAACAACTACTCCTGTAAATAATGATATTAAGGTTACTAACGTTACTGTAATGGGTAATGGAAATATTGACGTTAAAGATGGAACTATAACACTTACAGCGTATATTAGTCCAATTAATGCTACCAATAATTCTGTTACATGGAGTTCAAGTGACCCAAGTATAGCTAATGTTGATAATCGTGGAATAGTCACTGCAAAGTCAAATGGTTCTGTAACAATTACTGCTACAGCAAATGATGGCAGTGGGTTTAAAGGTAGTAAATTACTTGTAATTTCAGGACAAAACAGTTCAAATAACAATAATAACAACACTGGTAATACTGACAACACAAATACAGGTAATAACAATAATAATAATAATAATACAAGTAACTCAACATTGAAATCTGTTAGCATTTCTGGTACAGAAGAAGTTGGAGAAAAATTAAAAGCTAAGATAAAGTATGATGGCAATAAGCCAGATGTCGAATATCAATGGCAAAAATCTAATTCAAAGAATGGTGAATATGTTGATATTTCTGGTGCAACAGAAGATACTTATAGGGTGAAAACTTATGATGATAATAAATATTTAAGAGTAGTAGTTAAGGTTACTAATGATGGTGATAAGCATACTTTTTATGATACTACAGGTAGAATAAAGAAGCATGTTTACATGAACGATGACACATCAAAAAATGATACATCTACATCAGAAAATAATAACAGTGTAAACCCTTCGACAGTTAATACTGCTCCTGTTAATAATTCGTCATATTATAATAATGTCCCTGTTAATAATTCTTCATATTATAATAATTCACCTGTTAATACTTCGTCATACAACAGTGGTCCAGAAAAATCAAAGCCTTCAATGCCAGGAAGTAGCACTGCTTTCACAGGAAATGGTTCATTTGTTAATCCATCTGGAAGACCTGTGAGTGGTTGGATAGGTTCATCTGGGAATTGGTACTATTTAGATAGTGATGGAGTTGCAAAGACGGGTTGGGTAAATGACCAAGGAAATTGGTATTATTTAGACCCTAATGTTGGATATTCACGTGCAACAATGAAAACTGGTTGGATAAAAGACAATGGGAAATGGTACTATTTAAATTCATCAGGAGCTATGTTGGCTAATACAACCGTAGATGGATATGTATTAGGTAATGATGGTTCTTGGATAGGATAAGAATTAGAGGCTAAGGAGCGATAATCCTTAGCTTTTTATTTTGAATTAACATAAGAAGATAAAAATTTTTTGATAATAAGTTAAAAACAGCTACAGATAAATCTATAGCTGTTTTAAATGTAAAATTATGTGAAGTTTTGGTAGGACATTCACAAATATTTATAGAAAAGGCGTTGGTCTTTTTGGCAATTTATTTATGTATTTATTATATCAAGATTGGTTTTGAATTGTAAATAATACAATAGTCAACAATTTCATAACTATAGGGAATGTTAGTGATTAACAGCAAAAGAGACCTCCGAAGAGGTCTCTTTTGCTGTTAATCTAACCTGATAAGATTGGACTAAACTTGAATTTTATAGTTCCATAATACCACCAATTTTAATATTATGTCAATTATAAAATTACTGACAAATGCATATAAGATAGAAACCAATATAAAAAAGGAGCTATTAAGATTAGCGAAGTGAATAAGGAGGAAAGTACATGAATGAGAAGGTTAAAATAGGAGATGTGCTAAAGAAATATAGGGAAGAAAAGGGTGTGAGTTTAGCTGTTGTAGAGGCGGAGACAGGAGTTTCTCGTAGTTATATAAATCGTCTTGAACGGTCTTCAAGAAGCAATCCTACATTGGAAAGTGTTTCCAGGTTAGTTAAGTATTTTGGTATCCCATTTTCTACTTTAGAAGAAATATGTGGGTGTTCAACAGATGAAGAGGATAGTATACAAAATTTGGATTATCTATTGCTCAATGAGAAGTATATGTTTGCTAATATAATTGCAGATATTAATTTAAAAATTGCCTTACGAGATTTTGTTACGGAATTAGAAAATTATTGTACTGTAGCTAATATTACAAGACAGGAAGAAACTAAATTATTAGATTTAGCGGATGTTCTTAGGGGAAATCTGCTTGGAATGTAAAAATTAATGTTAGAAAAAGAATCAGCTTAGGCTGATTCTTTTTTAGAAAGGTGTGGTTTCGTGGCAATAAATGGAAGCAATAAAGAGTTTCTCTTTGCAACATTTCTAAAGCTAAATAAAGAAATAATT
Source organism: Clostridium sp. C2-6-12 (assembly GCF_009928485.1). Classification (GTDB taxonomy): domain Bacteria; phylum Bacillota; class Clostridia; order Clostridiales; family Clostridiaceae; genus Clostridium. Next base: position 9,306 of record NZ_JAABNP010000036.1, read on the forward strand.
GAAGGAGAGCTTGGAGTGAAGATAGATTACCTACATTTAGAAAAGACTTTCAAATCCAGGCGAGTCGATATGAATGGGGCAATTAATGGGAATAAAGAGAGGTTATTGATTGAATTGCAAACAGATACAAATAGCTATCAAGTCCATTTTAGACAGGTTCAAGAATTAATTGCTATTGCGAATGAAGATGAAGAGACTGTGATTGTCTACTGTTCGCTTGGTGCAAAAGAGGATATGATTACAGAGCTTATGCAAACTGTTGTATTTTATTCAGAAAAGAATATAAGGCTTATTTTTCTAAAAATCAACTCAGATGTTATTCCAATATTGCAAGAAATAAATATTATTGATAAAACATTGCAAATACGAGAATTACAGCGGTTAAAAGATATTGATAAAATATTCATAGATAAAAAATCTATAGAAATTAGCAACAATATATCAACAAATCTAATAAAAGAAGAGCAAGAAATTATAAGCTATGAGGAAGAATTACTGCTTAGCATTTTGAAACGACTAAGAATTGATTCTAAGGAGATTTCTGTAAATATACACAGATACAAAAATTTAAGTGGAAAGAACTTTGGAATTGGGGGGAATTATTCAGGAATAACGTACAAGGTGTTAATTAATAAGAAAAATAAAGTAGGGGTAGAGCTTTCTTTTGATAATGAAGGAAAAACGATATACTACAAATTGTTAAGAAATAAAGAAATGATAAATGATGAATTTGATTATAACTTAAAATGGGATAAAAATTTTGAAAAAATAGGTATTTATTATCCTATAGCACTATTTTATACAGAAAGACAAATGATGATAAACAGGATTTGTAGGGATACAAAGAGGCTTATTATCGGATTTAACAAACATTTAAAGAAGGTAGTAGAAGAGTTAAAAATCAATACTTAGGATTTAAACCAGACATAGTTGTCTGGTTTATTTTTTGAGATTAGGTAAAACTGTTTTAAAAATCTCATCAATCACCTTTAATTGTCGTTTAGAAGCATTATTTATATCATCAATTAAATTGTCTTTATTTACATCTATACTGTCATCTCCAAAAACTATATAATCAAGACTGATATTCATTTTCTTAGCTATCTTTACTAAGGTTTCCAAAGATGGGAGCCTCTCGCTTCTTTCGATTTGCGTGTAAAACGATGTAGATATATTTATGGCTTCTGCGAATTCATCACGAGTTAAACCCAAAAATTCCCTGTTCTTTCTAATTCTGTCTCCTAAATATTTCCTGTCAATTGTATAATCCATTAAAACCACCTCGCATATATTAACTTTACAGTTAATACATAGGTGATAGAATACGCTTAAAGCGTAAAAAAAGATTGCTTAAAGAACATGTGTAAGCTAAAATATAGATATAATAATATAAAAAGGGAAAATAAGGTGAAATATGAAGAAGAAATTATTAACATTATTATTAGGTCTTGTTTTATCAACTAACTTTATTATTCAAGCTAATGCTTCATCAGCTAAAGGGTGGGTGCAATCTTCAACAGGAGCGTGGAGCTATACCAAAACAGATGGTACTAAAGCTACTGGTTGGTTGAAGGATGGAATAGACTGGTATTATTTCTGGTCTAATGGTGAAATGGCTACTGGTTGGGTTCAAGGTAACGGAACTTGGTATTACTTAGCTTCCAATGGAGCTATGGCTACTAATACTGTAGTTGATGGATGTTATTTAGACGCTAATGGTGCATGGACTTCAAGACCAAGTGGAAACATATATACTGGTGCTGAAATTAAGGATAAAGTACGTACTTTAGGATTTCTTGACGAAAATGGAGGAATGACACTTAATCCAAATGGCGTAAGTGGTTCTGACCAAACTGATTATATGTGTTTTAACGTATTATCTGGAAAGAATGACATGAGTATAGGAATTTTATGTACTAATTCAGAAGTAGAGCAAAAAGTTCCAGTTATACTAAATTGGATATTGCCAACACAAGGAAACTATTTAAATTCTGTATTGTCAGATAGTAACTTGAAATCTCAAACTCTTGAATTAGATGGAAGAACAGTAACAATAAATTCACAACAAAGGTTCTTAAGTGTTGCTTTCGGACCAATAAAATAGGAGAGTAGGATTAAGGTTCAAGCTGTAGAGCTTGGAGAATAGGTTCAAGGATAAGGAGCTAAGGCTCTTGATTTTGAACCTTAAATTCTATTTGTAAGGAGAGTTTAAATGGACTTAAGAAAGTGCTAAAAAGACTTAATTATTATATTGCTAACTAAATTGCAATTAGGAATAAAATGTTGTAAATGATAATTGTCCAGTGAGCCCCAAAGGCATTTAAAAAGGCTATTTCTTGATAAGGAGGTGAAGTTTAAATGGGTTATAAAGAATCCGTAAAGATATGGAATGATGGAGAAAAACAGGAATTGCTTAACGATTTCTATGCTGAATTTACATACAATTCCAATAAGATTGAGAATCCAGATACCATGAGGAGTGATGTTCAACATATTTTTAAGCCAGAAACTGTCACAAGATTTAGAGTTAATGACATTATAATTAAGCTTTGGAAGACTTTAATGAAACGCAGGAAGACTTTTTGAGAAGACAATTATATAAAATATGAAATAAATGGTATATTTTAAGAAAGGGGGGGAGAATAAATGGATATAAAACTTGAACAGCAAGATATATGTGAATTTATGAGAAATTTCTATGACTGGCTAATAAAGATTGCAAGAAAAGACTACGACGAACTTAAGTTTAAGAAATATGAAGATTTTTATGAATATTATGAGCAGGTAGAAAGAGTATTTATAGAAAAGAAGCAAGATGTAAGCGATAATGTTAATCTAACTCTTTTAAATAGGGATTCAACCGAAAGATTAAAGGTTATTATATATATAACGAAGCAAGAATATAAGGTCATATCAGATTTAGACCCAGAAGAAAAAGATTTTAGATACTTTAACGCTTTGCTTGGATGGTATTCAGCTATAGTGGCAGAAATAGATATGTGTATTGATAGCTTATTAAACAAACAGACATAGATTAAGAAAAAATAAAAGATAGGGATGATATTTTTGGATAATAATATAATTTGTGAAATTGAATATGGCAAAAAAACAGTGATTTGAATGTTATCAGATTGCTGTTTTTTTTCGTCTACTATTGGCAACAAGTCCATTAATAATGAGAGGAGGTGGGAAGTTATGTCAGAGATAGTTGCAACAGTAACAATAGCATTAGCGACATTGATTTCAATGACAATTATTGGAGTGTACGCTATTAAAACCATGACAAAGATAGCAAACAAAGATAATGATAAGTAGCAGATATTATTATATTTAAATTTTAGGGAGGTGAATAGAACATATAATTCATCAAATATAGTAAAAAAAATTATAGAGATAAAACAATTAATATAGAGTAATTGTTGCGGCCGCAATAAAAAATATTACATGATAAAAAAGTTAAATTGAAATTTGCAGGTTTATAATGCCTTAGTACATAATTATAGGCATTATAAATACCCATAATTAAGCAAGAAATGATACTTCCGTACTGTAAAAAGTATTATTTTTTATTTCTATGTATATGCAAAAGCAGTTGCCAATAGAAGTTGTTGAGGTTAGTAATATATATTTTTCATTAAAATTAGTAGTTGTACTATGGATTTTAAGACCAAGCGTAGGCATAATTGCATTAGCTTCAAATATGATTTCTTCTGTAAGTAAATTACACCTCTGTTTATCTAAGTTTTCTATAGTTAAATTTTGTAGTTTTTTATTAAGTTTATCCTGTATTAAGTATAAAGTGTCGCTTATCATTTGTTTCTCCTTTGATGCTATGTTATGTTTGTTTATACTTAAATTATATTTAAAAATCAATAATTTGATAATGCTTTAAGTGTTCTATAAAGCTTTAGTATAACAATATAGTAAATATAAAATATTTTGTTGCAGATAGTCAATTTTATAGAAACAAACGTTTGGATGTTATAGAATATTAGTATTAGTTAGATAAGGGTAATAGATGAAATTTATTTAATAGTGTATTAACTATAGAAAAATTTATATATTTAAATAGGGAGGAGAAGTAATTATGGAGATGGAGAAATTAATATATGATGAATTGAGGAATATTAAAATTGACGCTTATATTCAAAACGAAATATTAAAAAGGGAACTGGAAGAGAAAGCAAAAGAGGAAGCAGTTTTTGCGATTATGTCAGAGCAAGTGAGAATTGCATGTAGGCTTATAGGTTTGTTGGAAGATAATGTTATTAGTGAAGTGACGGGAATTTCAGTATCACACTTGCAGTGTATGAAAAGTTGAATATAGAGTTGAGTGAGACTAAAATACAGGCTATGGTTTAGTAATTAATAGAGATATATTAATTAACAAACCATGGCTTTTTATATTAGAAAAATAATAAATATTTATATGTATAAATATTAAAACGCAGAGTATAAAAATAAATTGTCAGAATATTCACAACTACTCTCGAAACATAATCCTATATATACTAAGAAAGTTTGATAGTCGTGGCCATAATAAAAAAGATTGTTCTTACGAACAAACATATACCAGTAAAGTATTTGCAGTTGGTCTGGTATATATGCGTTATATTGGGAAACTATAGATATTTTTTGAATAGTAATCATAAAGTACATAAATATAAAGATGAATGAATTTTAATAATTATACAGAGTATATGAGAAAGGAATAAGTTGATTAATATTATTGTGGCTATTAATATGGAGTAGTCACAATTTATTACAAGAGATTTACAAACACAGATGAATTTATAGCATAGGTTGTCAATGTAGAAACATAAAATAGCAATAATTGTGCATAGGAGTAACTATAGTATGATGATATAACCATTGGTGTATTAAATACAGACAAGGGTTGTAACATAAGTCAAAAGCTTATTTGATTATACTCGAACCTGATAGAACCTCGAAACCATTTAAACCTTTATTGGTAATTGGTAATATATAAAAAATACAAATGATAAAGGAGAAACGATATGAGTTTACGAGAAAAAGCTAAAAGGGTTGATTTGAAAACATTCATAGAAAGGCAGGGGTATACATTTATTATGGAAAGTAAAAACCATTACCGATGTATACAAGATAATACTTTGACGGTAACTTATAAATATAAAGATCCTATATATTTTTGGTTTAGTAGAGACCAAGAGGGAGACATTATTACATGGGTTAGAGAAAATATAACCAATAATGACTACAAAGAAGCGATTAAGTATTTAGCAGATGAATGTGAGGATATAGCTTACTATATTCCACAGCTTAAAGAGAAAAGTGAAAATGTTCATATAGATATTAAATATTCAGATAATACTAAAAGGGTTTACGCATATTTGGTTAAGACAAGAGGCATTGACTCAAAAATTGTAAATGAACTTATAGGAAATGGAAGCATAAGTGAAGATGATAAACATAATGTTGTTTTTCACCACAAGGACAGTAGTGGCAAAATAAAAGGTGCTGATCTAACAGGAACAAATACATATAAGCGATTCAAAGGAACAGTAAGGAATTCTAACGAAAATTATGGATTTACAATCAAAGTTGGAACTGAACCACAAGGTATACTGATCTTTGAGGCCGCAATTGATTTGTTGTCATATTTTCAGTTGAATAAAGGCAATTTAGAAAACTGCTTGCTATTATCTATCGGTGGTTGCGAAAAAATTAAAATGATTAAAAACTATTTAGATACTTACACGGGGATTGATACCATTATTGTATCATCAGACAATGATGTAGCAGGTAGTCATTGTGTAAGCAATATTAAATCCATGTACTCAGCGTATCAGGTTATAGATAATAGAGAAGAGCTTATAAAATTAGATGTTAAAGACTTCAATGAACTTTTGCTAAAGAAGAAGCAAATAGCAAATGGAAAAAATAAATAATAGAATAATTAACAAACGCCCATGCTTATTAAAAGAAAGTAATGGGTTTTTATTCTTATAGCGTAATAGGTATTTGCATTAAATAAATTGGAATATGTTTTGCTTGAATATAAACTTATTCTGGTATTTAAAGACTATAAGAATTTATTATAAGTGGACAAAAATACATTAATAAGTGTAAGCAGGTATATATTAAAGTGAACTTAAGTAAAAAGCTAAAGCGCATAAATTATTTATAAGGTATAAAAGTGCTTTTGCTTAAATGAATTTCTTTTTTATTCCCATTTGCATTTTTGCATTTAATTTAGAAGTCCTAATCTTAATAAAACTCCAATTAGAGATGTGAAGAATTATTAATATTTCAACCTTATATTTGGAGTATGAAATAATTTTAAATTATAAATAAATCGTAGGAGATTAATAATAAAAAGCCAATTAACATTGGAACTACTTATGTAGTTCTTAATCAACTTATACTTTAGTTATTACTTAATTTAAGTATTACTCGAACAGTATAGAACCTCTAAAGTATAGATACATTTCTCTCATAATTTTATAATCAAATTAATTCAACTCATAAATCAATATTAGTGTGAAGAATATGCTTACGCATATGGTAGTTTCAATTTAAAGATATTGAGATTTAGTTGTTAAAAGATTTGAAAACTATTTATGTTATTAGTTCGACCCCTGCAAATGAGAAATTGTAAAATGGAGGAAATCCTATGATTACTAAGGATAAGATGATAAGTTTAAGTGGAGAAAAAGATTATGCAGTAGATATAAATGATACTGAATTATTAGAGGAAGCTAACAGTAAACTTTATAATATTAAAAAGCAATATATTGATAGGGTAAAGACAGTTGTTGCAAACACAAACCAATACAAGATGTATTTAATTAAGAATTTAGAATATATAAAATCACAATTGGTACTTAATATTAATGTGAAAACTACAGAGGAAGCAGTTAAAGTTTTAAAGGAAAAAGTTGATATGAGGTTACTGTTTGGAATTGATAACCAATATACAGAAGTCTTTGAATCAGAACTGTTCTTTAAGGAAGCATATTATGAAGGTATAGAAGATACACAAGAAGAAGCAGAAATTTCTATGTCAAATATTATCAATAAGAAGGATGGATTTATAAAGATTAATTATTCCATAGAAGAAAATAAAGGATTAGGAATGTGGATGTACCGATTATCTATTTATTCAGCAAAATTGTTAGGATATATTGCAAAAGATAGTGATACTGGAAGGCAAAGCTATTTTCTAAAGAGCAATTCTGATTTAGATGATCACAGCTATGACATGTACTTTGACATTATTGAGATATATGAAATTTGTAATAAATGTGAAAATCAATATTCGGCAATTAAGCAGTTATGTGAACTATTAAACATTCAAATTGAATATGAAATAGAGCAATCACATAAATATGAGAGTAACTTAAAGATATTACAGGAAACCTGCCTATTAGAACAGAGTTATCCAGTATTACATGATTGCCTGAAATATCACTCAGAGTTATTAGAAATAGTAAATATAGAAGGCAAAAAGTATATTAACTATTCGTCTAATAGTTATAAGGGAGAGAATATTTTCACATTTTCTAATGAATTTATTGGCAATAAAGCTGTAAGTATAGGACAAAAAGATAATAAGATTAAATATGGCAAAGGTACAGTGAATCCAAAGCTAACGCTTTTCTGCTTATTTGGATTATTATATAAAATTCCATTTCAAGAACTACCTAAGAATCACAGGCATAAGACTTTTGGATATAACAGAAAAGAGAATTATTATATAGTTCCTCAATATACAGAATCGGTTTTGCTTGAAGCCCAAAACAGGGTCAGAAAACTTAAAGAAGCTAAAGTAAAGCCTACTAAGTTTACTGGGGAGAAATGTAAAGTTATATTTGGTGAGGAAATATATAAAAGTGTCTTTGGGAATTATTACAAGGTAGAGGAAATAGGATAAAGATATGAGATTAAAGGATAAATTTAGAGGGACTTCATAAGAAGTCCTATTTCTTTTGGGTTGAATTGACCTAAAGGGGCTTAATTACTACGATTAGATAGTACAACCTTATTCGACCGTTTAACTATATAAAAGATATTACATTTTCTGTATTATATCTACAAGGAGTTGATGCCAATGATGAAAACAATTGAAGAGTTAGTTGAAAATATGAACGATAGAATATACAGAATACATATTGATGTGTTAATGAAAAATCTAAATAAATATAAAGCACAGAAGGATTTGCTTACGCATATATTTATGGAAGCCTATGGGATAGAGTTCAAGGATGAAGATAATTATTTAGCATTAAGGCAGTACATAGGAAGTATGGAAAAAGAGTTAGATGGAATAGCAGATATAATCAAGAGACTTAAACATAGGATAACTATTGATGGATTAGGTAAGAGTTTTGAGTCAACTGGCAGAGAAATATTTAAGATTACTCAAAAATATGTAACTGCTGTAAAAAAGTATGAAGCCTATATGAATTTATATAAACAATTAGAATTGCGGGAGAGCTTGGAAAATGAAATAACTATGGTGAAAAGGGTAATATTCGCAGTATCTAATTCAGATAAAAAAGCTATATGTATTGAAAATCCAACATTCAATGCTTTTAGTATTGAAGAGATAAAAGAACTTTTTGGGTTCTGGAATTATGTGAAATATGATGATGTTGATAGTGTGATCAGATTTGTAAACAAGAATGAAGCAGTATTTCAGAGAGGATATTCTTCAAACTACTTTGTTAAAGGAAATGTAGTCTACTACACAATTTATCCATCAGAGCTAAATGCATAGAGGAGATTGAAGAAATGATTAAACAAAAGATAAGATTTACAGTAATAGGAATTAAATATGAAAATGAAGCAAGAGATATTTGCAGAGCTGTTGTTAGAATTAAAGAAGAGAACAATAGAAGCATTGATATTGTTTATAACTACGTCAATCTGGTTATAAACCAAGAATATGAAGCTTTGGTTATTTTAGAAGTTAAAGCGAAAGAGTTTAGAGTTAAGGAAATCAAGGAAGTAGATAATATAGGCACTTTTGTAAAAGAGGATCTTGTTAATGACAAGAAAATCACTAAAGAGGACTATGAAAATATTGCTAAAGCATTTGAAGAGCAGTCTTTAGAAATGTTAGGCAATAAGGGAATATTGGTTGATTCAATTGGATTTGATGAAGAGAAAGCAGAATATATTTCTAAGAAAGTTAAAGCGTACATGGAGATATTAGGGATAAAGGAATATTTAAGTGCTAATAATATTAAAGCTTCATTAGCAGAGAAGATATATGAAAGTTTAGGTGAAAATTCTATTGAAACAATAAATAGAACTCCTTACATATTGCTTGATTTTCAAGTTAATCTAAAGACAGTAGATAAGTTAGCCAAAAGTTTAGGGGTTAATTATAACAGCGAAGCAAGAGCGAAATGTGGAATCTTAGAGTATCTGAAATATAATGCTGATCACAATGGTCATGTGTTTACGTCTAAAGAGGAACTGATAGAAAATCTAAGTGAGTATATGAACAAATTTGGAGGATATTCTGGCAAACGTAATATAGAAAAAGAGTTAATTGCTAAGGCTATTAATGATTTGGAATATGATAAGGAAATTAAAACATATTGCAATGCAGATAACATTGAATGTACATATCTTAGTGAATTATATGATTGTGAAACAGGAATAGCAGAAATTATTTCAAGAAAGATAATTAATAAAACAGCGGTAAGTAAAGAAATATTGAGAAAAACTGAGGAGTTTATAAAAATTTACTCGCAATCGAATCATGAGCCGACTAAAGACCAAATTAAAGCTATAAAAAATGCTGTTGTAGACAATATATCAATATTAAGCGGATTTCCAGGTACGGGTAAGACGAGTACATTAACAGCAATTGTAAGTTGTATAAAGCATATATATGAGGAAGAAAAGATTGAGGTAGTAGCATTTACTGGTAGAGCTGTTAGCAGGATTAATGAAATACTTCCAGAAGGTTTAGAAGCTAAAACTATTCATAGGCTACTTGGAATAGGCAAAAGTGGACAAATTCCAGAAAAAGTTTTAGATATTGATTATCTAATAATGGATGAAAGTACATTAATAAGTATGCCGTTAATGTATGCTGTTTTTAGTAGATTAAAGGAAGATACAAAAATTCTACTTGTAGGAGACCAAAATCAAATTGCTTCTGGAATAGGACAAGTATTTTCAGATATATCGAATAGTTCTGAAATTAAAGGTGAACATTTAACAAAGATATTAAGGCAGGATGGAAATTCGGTTACATTAAATAATATTAAAAAGATGTCTGAATATACTGGATTCTCAGATAAGAGTGGCTTAAAGTGCAAGAAAGGTGAATTTGAATTTGTGGAAATAGATAGAGATAGTGACATTCAGAATAAAATTGAAGATGAAGTAAGTAAGTTGATTAAGGAAGGTTATACCTTAAATGATATACAGATACTTAGCTCTATCAAGAGTGGAAAAGGTGGCACTTATATATTAAATAAAACCATTCAAGAGAAATTTAATCCAAACCCTAAAAGAGCAATATATAATTTGGTCGCAGGAGATAGGGTAATGCAAAATGTTAATCAGTATAACCGCACTATTTTTAATGGGGAGACAGGTATCATTATTAGGAATGAAGATGATGGAAATGCAAAACGAGTTATAGCCAGATTCAATTCTAATAAGGTTGTTGAATATATAGACGGAGATATATCTGAATTAGAAGCATGTTACGCTATGACGATCCACAAAAGCCAAGGAAGCCAGTTTCCTATCGTTATAATTCCTATATTAAAAGAATATAAAAGTATTCTAAACGCTAATCTATTATATACTGGTTGTTCAAGGGCAGAGAAACGTGTAATTCTAATTGGAAACAAGGAAACCTTTGATACAGCAATAAAGAATCCACAGTCAATTAAGAATTCAAATTTGAATGAGATGATAGAAGTTAGGATTAAGGAGAACCTTGATAAAATTGCATAGATAGGAATTAAAAAGAAAGTACATAGAACAAAAGAGGAGAAAATAAATGAATAAATATGACAAAATCTATTTTGAGGATTTTAGGAAAAAGTTTGCCTATGAAAAGGCTCTGGATTTAATTAAGAACGTGAATACAGTGATTGGAGTATGTGATACCAAAGAGAAGGCACATTTACTAAAAAGCACAACCAAAGTGGCTACAGAAATTGCATTAGCAATTAGTAGTATTCTTTCAGACCAAAGAAGAGACTTTCATTACAAAGTTTCTATAGGACAGGCATATAGTCTGTTAAAGTTATTGGAAGAATTGCAATCAGAAGATTTTAATGACTGTACTGGAATAATTGAGGAAATTATAAAGTTATTGAGAACATACAGAAAACAATTAAGAACAAAGGAGAATACACAAATGAAGAAAGTTGAAGTTGGAGATAAGTTAGATATAAGCAAAATACAGGAAATGGTTGATGGATTAAATGATAGTAGAACATTAAAAGCTTATCAGAAAATGCTTGAATTTTACACAAGATTATATTCTGTATTGAAAAAACTCCCCTTTTATGAGCAGTATTCGGTTTTTTCTCAAACGCAGAGAGCGGCCGAGAGTATTATTGCTAATTTGTCAGAAGGTAATGCCAGAGGACAGTTGGGATATAAACTTGTTGAAGCGAACTTTTACTCTGTATCTTTTGGGTCAGCAGTTGAGGTTCAAACATGGTTGGATATAATGAAAATTAAGAAATATATTTCAGAAGAGGAACATAGACTTTTGGATTTAATGCTTGAAGAAATTAAAAAATTAATTATAGTGTATATTAAGAAAGTTGCTGTGGCATAGAGTAAGTAGGGATTTTACCTACTTTTTTTACTGCAGGGAGTACATCATTATCAGCATTTCTATATTGAAGTTTAAAAGATAACGACAAGAAATTAAGATAAATCAAGGCTTGGAAAGTGATTTTTTGATTTTTTGCGGTATAAATATTACAAGTACACAACAGTAATAAATTTTGATATGAAGTTATCTATTAAACAACAATAAATCTTATGTTTTTTGATGAATTGTTAAAAAATAAAGCGTATAATAAAATGATGTTAAAAAATATGTAAAATAATAATAAATTAATAAAATTGTTAATGGTATTTAAATTTAAAATATGCTTGAAATTGATAAGGCAACAGCATAAAAGTGTTTTAGAGAATATGTTTAAAACGACATGATTTCCTGTGGTTTATGAAAAGTGTATCGTATTGACAAAATGTAATGAAAATGTTATTATTTTATTGTAAAGGAAGTGAAGTAAATAGTGAAAAATGATAAAATAGAAGATATAGATAATAGTATTAACTTATCCTTCGGTAAGATAATACAAAGGGAACGCATAAAGTTGGGCAAGTCTTTAAAGGATGTAGAGAAAGACCTAAGTAAAAAAGAAATAGTGATAAAAGACGGAAAAGAAGTAGAGGAAGAAAAAGCACAGATTACAGCGTCTTACTTAAACAGAATAGAAAATGAAGGAAGAAATAACCTATCTCTATATATGATATATTTACTTATGAAAGAGTTCAGCCTCGATGTCTATGAAGTATTTAAAAGTTTTGGGTATGAAGATGTTTTGCCTCAAAACAATAAGTTTGAGAGTATTGAGAGAATGATCAGGATTAATGATTTTGAAGCGCCCGTTAGGTTAGGAAATAAGGAATACAATAAACCATTAACATCTCTGGAAACTGACATATTAATCAATATTGTAAAAAATGTTTTTGAATTTGGAACAACAGATGAAGAAAATACAATGTATGTGCTGAAAAAAATATTGAGTGAGTTAGATGAATATAGAAAAAGTAGGAGAAAGTTAGCGGATAGTTTAATTGATGATACAACTAAATAGGTTGTGTCATTTTTTATAGATACTGTGTTGACTATATGCAATGGGAAGGAATTTCTTTAAATTATAGTTGACAAAAATATGAACGACCACTATAATTAAGATACACCAGTCAACGAAAAGCATAAGACGTTGACTAAATGATAATTAATAAAGGAGATAATATGAAAAATAATAATGTAAAAATGAATGAAATTATAAATAAAATAGGGATTGAAAAATTGAAAAAACTTTCTGTGATGTTGAGTAAGGTAGGAATACACAATTTACCTGCAACAAATGAAGTAACTAAAGAATATGTAATATTATTGAAATGTAGTGATTGTGGAGAAGTTTATTGCTTAGAATCATACGACTACAACGAAATAATGTCATTAAATCTTAAAGAAGAAGTATACAATTTAATCACTAAGGAAGAGATACAGGTGCATTAGGAATTAAGGCAATAAATTAATAACTAAAACTATGAAATTGTGGTGGATGGGTTGGTAAAGAATAATACGAAAGAGAAAATGGAGGAACTAATAATGGATAAAATAAAAAAAGTAATAATAAAATATCTTTTGAGTGAAGAAGGAAGAAAAAACAGCATACTTTTAGGTGGAAATGGACGAGAAGTTCAAGAAATTGAAGTTGAAGTTTCTGAGAGAATTTTAAAGATTGCTAATGTTGATACTGATGGAAATGTAGAATTAAATATTGGATTCAAAAAATCATCATCTGGTAAATCGTTAGAAGACATAATTGTAGATTATGAAGCAATAAGCGATGAATACGGAAAATATTTGATGGAAAAAACAGAAAAAAAACACTTTGACAAAATATCAGAACTTAATGAACTTTTAAATTGGGAAGAAAATAGAAGAGAGAAGTTAAAGATTTTAGAAGTAGAATATAAATTATATAGAAATGAAAGAAAGAAGAAAATGCAGGAAGTAAACATAAGAAGAGAAGAAGAATGCAGGATTCGGGAACAAGAACAACGTGAGTATAATGAAAAAAGAAAATTGAAAGAGCAAAAAATAAAGGAAGAGCAAGAAGAAAAGCTTAAAGCTTATGTAGATGAAAGAAGTAATTGGATAAATGAATATGGAAGCCAATATCTAAAGAATATTGTCAAATTAGGATATGATGTAGATTCTAAATATGCAATTGAGAGAGCTAATAAAGAAATGCCTAATTTTGAAGTAGATATAGATGATAATTCAGCATGGGGAGAGCAAGATAATCCAAGTGAAAAAGCTGTTGAAGAGGTAATTGAGCTAATAGAGAATGGATATAAGGCAGAAGTAGTATGGCTTACAAGTCCAGTTAATCCAGATGATGAAGATGACTTTGAAGAATGTGAAGCTATAGGCATAAGAGAATATTTAGGTAATTATTACTTAGTTAAACCTATATAGATAGGAAATGGTTAATTGGTAAGTATGTTCTGCGGAAATGAGAGTTTTAAAGAGCCAGATGATTTAAATATAACATCAAAGGAAGAATTAACAGAATGGTTGGAATTTTGGCAAAATCATGCACTGGTATGTGATGAAGAAATAATTGATGTTAATACTATTAAAAACTATTGCCCATATAAGAACTTATACATTGCTATAGCCTAAACCAAGTTAATATATGGACAAACATTGAGGAGCATTTGCAGTGTTCCTCAGTAAAAAAAATAAAATCAATGTAATTATAGTTTAAAAGAAATAAAAATTCAATAACTAATGTTAGTCAAGGAGAGAGTTACTATGACAGTTATAGATAAAAAAGTATATGAAAGTAAAAATAAAAATGGAAGAAGAATATTACTTGAAGTTAATGGATATAAGTTAGTAGATTCAAATGAAATTATAGAAATAGAGGCTTTAAAGCAACATTTCTTGATTGACCACAATAATGATAAGGTATATAGCATGTGCTTAGAAGAAGCATATGAATTGTTAGCAGTATATGTTTGTAATGATACAACAAATAAGGGATTAATGGAACTAATTAAAGAGAATATAGAATTTGGATTTTAATATAAATAAAATTAAATTCAAGATAGTGAAGGGACTATGCTAAAGTGCTTTGAAAGTATAGCAAACATTATTGTTTTTCTTGAACAAGGAACTATTAAAGAGTGCATAATGAGAAAAATGGATTAATACTTAATGAATATAAGAAGGAGATGTATATATGAAGAGGATTACTGAATTAAATGAAAGAATAAAATTAAAGGAAGATTTGGCTTGTGAGAAGCTTAAACATATTTCAAGTCTATTAAAATACCAATATTCAATAAACAATACATATGAAATTAATAAGAATGAATATTCTATCATAATTGAGGAGGAAGAAGTTTTTGTTAATCATACTTACGATATTGATAAGTTGTTAAAAATTGATGTTGATATGGAGACACGAATAATAAGAGGAGCATTTTGTATGTGCATTGCAAGAATAATAAGTGGAATTGTTTAAATAAACAATATTTGCAAATAATACATGATTGTGTTACTTTGCTGACACATAAGTATCAGCAAAGTAATTATATAGAATTAAGGAGAAGTAGGTTATGAAGAAATATAATGATATAAGACAAATAATAAAAATAGACAAAAAAAATGGTTTTTTAGAAGTTATGAATAGTTCTTTTGGAATTGGTAAAGTTCAAATAAATTTCAGGGAATATGATGAAAATAAGGAAAAAGGAAATAGACTTACTAAAGAAATTGACTTATTTATGGATATTGGGAAATTCTTTGTATTTACTAATGATGTGCTAAACGGGAGAGTTGCAAAATTAGCAGATATTGAGAGAAACAGAGCAAAACAAGAAAGTGATAAATTAGGGAAAACTGTATATCCAAAAGAGCTTGATATATATACAGATATGGGGGGATTAAATGCTGAAAATTTAAAGAAATCGGACGCAAAAAGAAAAGCCAAGGGTCTAAAATCTCTCACAGAAATGTATGCTATTCCAGAGGGGAAAGCTTTATCAAGACAGTTAAAAATTGTTCCAGGTATTAAAGCACCATTTGTATTAAAGGCAGAAGTAGGGAGTGGAGAGGAAAGCGATACAGGTTTGATAATACCTAAGTATGGAAATAAGCCAGAACAAGTAATTATAATACCTATGCAGGTAGATGATTTGAAACGGTTTGTACTTATTGTTAATGCACACATTAATGCTTTTCTAACATCCACTTATATACAATCTGTAGACAACTACAAAATAATATAGAATATATGATGTATAGTAGTGTTTTATGGTGAAGAGAAATAATTGCTAAGAAGAAAAGCTTTATAAATAAAATTTTATTTATAGAGCTTTTGTTTTTCTAAGTTTAAATATTGCTATGTTTATCCATGATATACAAAATTGTGGTAAAATATATAAATAAGTAAAAAATGTTCTACATAAAACATATATCTTGATAGAATTAAAGATTATAGAGAAGTCGTTATTAGGTAATTATAATCAAAATAGAACTATATTATTAGTAATAAAAGAAATAAATATATTATGATTTGAAAATAATGGAGGAGACTATGGATTACATAAATATTTCATATAAAAAAGTTGATAGCCAAGGTAAAAGTAAAGTTAAATATAGCGTTGAAGATAGAGAGCTTTTTGCAGAAGAAACAGCTATACATTATTACAATGAAGCAGGATATAAGGGAATATGGAGCGAAAATGGTTATTGGTGGTTTTTATTAGGTTTGCTTTTCTGGGATGTAATTTTTGCTAAAGTAAATGGAGCTGTAATAATTAATGCAGATAAGTTTGGAGAAAGAATATATGTGGGGTCACCACAATATGATGAAATGTTTAAAATTTTTATTGAAACTAATGGTATGCCAGCAGATTATTTTACACCAGATTTTTATAGAAATCGAGAAGCTTTAATAAATAATAGAATAAAGGAATTAAAATGTTCTGATATTCAAAAAGAATTAGAGAAATCGTATAAGAAAAATTATGGCAAATATTTTAGAATGATTGAGAATTGGAATAAGTTTTCATTAAATGAACTTAAAATCGTTTTCAATATGCTAACAACGGAAAAAGTATTAAATATATTGGAAAGGATTATTAAGAATATTACTGAAAATAGAGCAGGATTGCCAGATCTTATTGTATATAATGATAAGGAATTTTTTTTGTCAGAAGTAAAAAGTGAAAAAGATAAATTATCTGAGCAACAAAAAGAATGGATTAGTTTTCTTAATTCATTGGATATAAAGGTTCAACTTTGTTTAATTAATCATACAGATAAACAAATTGCTAATATGAAAAAGAAAGAGAATGGCAATAAAAAATTCATAACTATATCATTTGGAAATTCAACAAGTAAGAAGAGAAATGACGCAATAGAGTTTATACAAAAGCAACCAACATTTTCTACTAAAGGTGATGGTAAAGAACAGATATATGAAGCGATATTTGATGTTAATGATATTGAGAATTTATATAAGATGTTAGATTTTACAAGTGGTTGGAAAAGTCAAAGAATAGAGATAGATGGCAAGGTAGTTAAATCAACAGAATTAAGAAATGCTTTATGGTGTTTTAGAGAAAAGAATAATATAAATGCTCCAAGTGATTATTGTAAAATGGGACTATATGATAATGAAAAAAACACTTATGGATGTAAAAATGTAACTATTAATACCGAGAGATGGGTTGAGCATGGTTATATTAGTACCGATTCAGGTGATTGGATTTTTGATAAATCAGATTTAAACAATATAAAGACTGAGACTATTGAAAAATTAAGTTATTGCCCTTTGTTTGACAAAACAAAATTAGAAAAAGCATTTGAAAAACTTCCAGATATAATAAATCCAGTTAAAGATAAGGAATGGGGCTATGTATCAAGTGATTATAATACTTGGATGTATTATGATGGAGAATGGATTGGAAGCTGGGGAAATACAAATTTTCCTGGAATATCATCTATGATAGGTATTCAAAAAATAAATAAAAAAGAATTAAATGAGGCAATAAAATATTCTAAAAATACACTACAGGATAATAAGATTTCGCTTGAATTTAAACCTACTATTCAACAAAATAGAAAATCAGGTTGTTTTATTGCGACTGTTGTATATAAAAGTTATGAATCGCCAGAAGTACAGTTGTTAAGAAAATATCGAGATAAAGAATTAAATAGGTGTTTTTCAGGTAGAATTTTTATAAGTATCTATTATAAAATTAGCCCTTTAATAGCGAGTATCTTAAAGAAAAATAATAAGTTAAGTAACTTGGCAAAGTATTTTCTTGATATATTTGTGAAAAGAATATCTGATAAATATGAGAATTAAATATTTTATAAATTAATTTACTAATTAATAAGAATTAAAGAGGGATGTTATATGGCTGATTTAACAAGTGTTGATAAGATAAAACTTGAAAGACTCTTAGAAATGGGAGGCGGGTATGTTTTAGATTTTAGCAATAATTCATTTCAAGATTTTGTGAATTCAAATGTAAATAGAGACATATATAATGATTGTTATAGTGATATGGGAAACTCAAAAGCTAATAGGCTTAAGTCATTTTGGAAAAATGAAACCAATTATTTGGTAAGTAAGTTAATCAGAGCATTATTGGATTATTGGAAAGAAATTAAGGAAATGAATGATGAAGGATTAAATGATAAAGAAAAGAGATTATTTCAAGAAGGATATGAAATTGCAGATAAATTAATTAAAAATGACGTAAAAGAGCATATAGACGTGATTTTAAGTAATGACTTTATAGACGAAGATTTTGAATTACTATCTAAAAACATTAGAGATACTATAGAAAATAATGAACCAGAATTAGCATTGGATAGACTTCATACTTATTCTGTGAAATATATAAGAAATATTTGTGACAAACACGGTATTACATATAATAAGAATGAGCCACTAAATAGCTGTTATGGAAAGTATATAAAATTTCTAAAAGATAAAGAATTGATAGAGACAGAAATGACAGAAACAATCTTAAAATTTTCAATTTCATTGCTTGATAAGTTTAATTATGTAAGAAACAATAAAAGTTTTGCACATGATAATTCAATATTAAACTATGATGAAAGTATGTTAGTTTTTAGAAATATAACAAGTATAATAGGTTTTATTAAAGCGATTGAAGAAAAAATGTTTAAAAGAGAAGACAACATTGATATTGATGATAATTGTAGAGATATGCCATTTTAAATATCAGATAGTATAATATATAATTAAATAAGATAATAAATGTAAGAATAGAGGATATTATATGGGAAATGATGTTTTGAGTTTAAGTGAAAAACAAGTTCAGGAGTTAATTGCAGATTATCCTTGGCTTTTAAATATAGATTATGAAATAGTCTCAGGATTAAAAAATAAAGGTATGGAGTATATACTTTCGGATAATAAAAGAGCAGATCTTATATTAAGAGATAGAATGACTGGTAGACCTATAATTATTGAATTTAAAGCAGTACCCTTTTATAGAGAAAATATAGGACAAATATTAGAGTATAAAGCAAGAATTATTAGTGAATCTACAAATGAAAATTCAGTATTAAAAGATATTTTTGCTGATAAAATTTATTCACCGATAATGATACTTGTAGTGCCAAATTGCTCTGCCGAAGCAAGACTTGCTTGTAATTTATCTGGAATAGAAATTTACGAATATAACAAAATTGTTAAAGAAATTTTGATACCTGAAAAGAAGAGAAATTTAGAAGATTTTAAAAAGGATTTTGATATTAAAGATATACCATTCAATATAGATAGGGATGAATTGGTAAAGAGAGTTTACAATGATATAAAAGAGGTTTTATGCAAAGAAAATTTACTTGACGGATGGATTGAATATAAGAAACCATCTGGTGAGTATTTTCCAACATTAAACCATTTATTTGTTAATAAATGGTTATTCTCGAATAATGCTGTATCTATAGGAATTTGTGAATCTATTTTTGATGAAGAACATACAAATTTTGTGGCTATAGAGTATTATTCGGCTAATGAAAAATTATTGATAAAGTTTATTGAAAAGTATAGAGAATTGAATTTAATGCCTCAAAATAATGATGATAATATCAAAAGCGAAAGCTATGAAGAATTTTATTGGACATTTTTAGTAGATAAAAAAGAATTCTTTAATAACACAAAAGAAATGATTAAAACTTATATCAAAAATTATGAAAATATAATGAAAAACCATTTGAAATTATATGAATAAATAAGTGGCTGAATTAAGGAGAAATTTTATATGAAGAAAAAGGTAATAATAAATTTTGCTCAAAAAATTTTGTCAGTACATTTAAAATATATATTTATTAATGAAAATAAATTCATAATAGAAAAGGCGCATAAATACAGTATAAATAATCAACATGGAAATTTGGCTGAGACTAACTTTTTCGGTAAGGAATTAGAGTTTACAATAAAAAGAGACAGATTAAGCATACCAATTTCTATTCAATTGTATAAAAATGGTGCAGGGTATTACAGAGTATTTGTTTATAATAATATTGGTATGCTGACATCAGTTAATTTAAGTACAGGATATTCAGATGAAGAGATAGACTTAGAGATACAACTTAAACTTTCCAGTAGAGACATGACTAAAGATGACAGACAAAGATATAGAGATATGTTAGTAGCTGATGTTGAAAGAGAAGGTGTTGAAATAAGAAAGCTAAACACAGTATACTTCGGCAAATATAATGTTGAAAATAATTATTTTATTGATACAACCCCAGAAAAATTCTTGGAGCAGTTGATTAAAGTTGCAATTATTAAAGGCCATTATATGAAAAATAAGGGATATGAGCTAAAAATGCTTTAAGTATAAAATTTAATTACAAAGAGTTTATTATGAAAGTAAAGTTTTTGTGAAAAGAGGATTATTGATGGATGTAGCAGACTCAACAAGAACTACAATAAATAAAGAACCATCTTATAACTTGAAAAGGAGAATATTGTTATGTGAAAACTCTCCTATTAGACTATTATTTATAAAATGTAAATTGCACGAATTAAAGTCATGGGTATCCGTCCTTTAGAGATGTAATAGTATTTAAGTACGAAAAATAAACTATAAGTATTATAAAAGGAGATTATAGATGGAGATTAATTCAATTAAGACTATCGTTTCTACAAACTTCAATCAAACTGAAGATGTTATAAGAAAAGATATAGAAAATTTGCTCGAAAATTATAAAATTGAACTCAAATCTTTGAGTAAGATGATAGGAGTCGATTATGTTTGGTTGAAAGATTATATGGATGGAAAAAATAAATTATATGATTTCTTTAATAATATAGTAAATTCTGGTGAGAATAATGAAGAGAGTTTGAAAAGTTCTAATATTCCAAACCCTCCGCATTTATGCAACATGATTTTCATGTTATCTGAAGGGATAAAAAGGGTAAATGAAGATGAGCGAGTTAAAGCAGTAATAAATTTGCTAATATGTGAGTTTGATATTAGCTATGAAACCTTGGCTATATATTCAGGAATTGAACTAACTGATTTGCTAAGTTTTATGAATGATACTAATTCTGTTTCCTGTGAGAAAAAATATAAGTTAGCAGTGGCAAGTCTATTTTTGCATTATTTATTTAAACATTAGCCAAATTAATTCACTGTTACCATAAGAGACGTAATAGTTAATTATGGCGAAGAGACATAATATACATAAATAAAAGGAGGGGGATTTTGATGTTAAAGCACTGTAAAAAGTATATTATATTTATGGCTTGTATTAGTTGTGTTGCTTTACTATCTATTGAGTTGGCTAACAGAGATTTTAGTAATATTAAAGATAAGTCCAGTAGAATAATAATTAAATCCACTGAAATGGGAGATATTCCAGATATTAAAGAGCTTACAAATGATGAAAGAACAAGGGTGACAATACCAGCAACTAATGATAACGCCCCAGTACAATCACTGCCTGTACCTAATACTAATGTACCTATAGTAATTAGCCCTTTATCATAAGAGAAACTTATTAATATAATTATATAATTAATGACAATTTTCCCAAAAGGTATCACAATAATCTCTTTAGTGTTATTATAATCTAATAATTAAATAAAAGCATGAATGTTACTTGATTAGCGATGTATTATGGATAAATCAAATGGTCTTGATTATAGTATATGTATCAAAAAGACCACTCAAAAGAGTTCTGGGAATTTGTAGCTTATGTACTTACAGATTATGAAATGAGAAAAGAATGGCTAAAAAATTATGGAGTTAGAATGGATTTATAGCAGGGGCATTAAACCCCTGCTCTTTACAAATTATCTTCATTTTTAGATTCTATTTCTTTAATATTATATTTATTATTTATATAATTCAGTATTATTGGAACGGCCTCTACTGCTACTGTTTTTGATAAATCAAGACCTAATTCTTTAAATTTTTTATTCATTTTTATTACTTCTTTTCTTTAATTAACTTATAAGTAAATTATACAAAGTATTTTATTTTGGTATGAGTGGCAAAATGCCTACTATGATTTTTATGGAGAAAGATACATGGAAAGAAATATTTTTAAAATATTAAACAATAAAACTAAGGTATGCAATTATTTATGTCAGATTAAAGAATATTTTGGTCTCACATATATCCAAATAATTAATCAAAAAAATGAAAAGTGAGAGTGTAGTATGGAATATTTAATCAAATTTGGAGCGAAGGAAAATGTAGAAAAGTTACAATCAGGTGATATATTTATGCAACCAATGAAATATTATAGGGAATTAGAAGAGAAGTATAAGAAAAAGGGACAAGGAGATAAATATGAAGGAAAATTACATATGACTTGTCCAGGAGGAATTATAAGTTTAGAAGAAACACATCAATCTAAAGTATTAAGCTGTTCTATAAGTTATTCTGAGTATGAAAGAAATTTGGTAGGATGTTTTTATAATGTAGATGAAGAAAGATTAAAAGCTAAAAATTCAAATGACATAACACCTGATATAATTGATTTCAATGATAAGGAAAAACAAGAATTTGCAAATTGGGGAGATACTGCATTAGTAATTTATAAACCACAATTTATTAAACGCCTTGAAATGAAGCTTAAAGAATATAACATTAAATGTGTGACCAATAAAGTTAAATATTATAATCCTAAAAATCCAGATCAGAATTGCATAAATGATTACCAAAATTATTATGATTCAATGTTATTTTGGAAAGATGATTATTTTATTAATCAAAATGAATTTAGAATAATATTATCTAAAAAATCAATTGAAGGAGAAACAGTAATAAATATAGGAGATATTAGTGATATTAGTAGGTGTTATAATAAGGAAATTATTCTTAATTAAGAGGCTATTAATATTATGAAGATTACATTAGTATTTAAGAACTGTTATATAGACATTGAAATTTTAACTTTAACATAATATCAGTAGTAGGAGACGAATATGAATATTTTTAATGTACTTAGTCAAGGAAAAGGTAGTATAAATGAGGAGAATATGAGTGCAATGTTAGCTTTTTTGCTTTCAGATAGTCAAACTCATGGTTTAGGTAATGTTTTTCTAAAAAGATTTTTAATGCTTATATCAGAAAAATCAAGTAATATTGTAGATTTTAATAATTTAATAAATGATAAAAATATAAAAATAGATGTATTATTAGAGTCACCATATCAAATTGGTAATGGGAGAAAAAGAATAATAGATATTGAGCTTAGGGTATACATAAAACAATTTACCCAGAATATTAATGAAAATGAATTTAAGGAAGTTAAGAGGATTTGTATTGAAAATAAAGTTAAACATCAATCTGTTGATGTTACACAATTCAAGGAAGAGTTTGAAGGGATTAAGAATGATGTCCAAGATGATGAAAATATAGAAATACTAATGATATTTTTGACACCAGGATTTGCCACTGAAAAATATGAAAAAGAATATAATGAATTAAATCAAGAATTACTTGGACCGAACAAGAAAGTCTGGATAAATTGGTATAATGAAAATGATAATTGTATAAGTAAAATTATTACTGATTTATTAAAGGATGAAGCTAATGCAGAAATTGATCCTATTAATGAATATATAAGACATACACTAAAAGCATTTGTAAGACACATAATAGAAACTACAACTGTAACTATGACGAAGAAATTGGGTAGTAAGGATGAGAGTGAAGATAACATAAGAGAATCAATTGAAATTAATATTGATAATGCTAATTATGTTATTGAAATGTATGAGAGTGGTACTATAAGGGTATTTAATCTTGAAAACCAAGAATATGAGGTTGCTAAGCCTTTGCTAAGAAAAATAATTGAAGTGAAAAATTTAAATGTTAATTTGGATTTAGGAACAGGAAATAATAAAAATACAAGACAACTTGGAAAGGATGTTATATCAGAATTAAAAAAACTTGAAATATATTATAATGTAATGAGTTAACGTTGTTGCGGCCGCGCTGTTAATAACATGGAGGCGTATTAATTTGAAGATAACTGAATTTATTGAAAGCGAAATTTATAAGGACTTAGATTATAAGGTTCAAGAATTACTAAAAGATTTAATTGAAAAATTAGGAGATATAGATTATGAGATAATAAAAAGAAATGAACCTGTTTTAGTTTTTAAAGTTAGAGAGATGTATCAAGCAAATCCAAAATCTAAGGATAACATTGCAACAATAAGATTGAAGCAAGGATATATTACTGTAGGGCCATATAAAAATAATGATGAAAACATAGTATGTTGCAAACATAAAGAAGACATAAATGATAAGTTAATACAGGAAATTAAAAATATCTATAGTGAGAAGATGGGCAATTAAGATATTTCTATAAATTTAAAAGATGGACAAGGCGTGGATTAAGCATGTCCATCTTTTAATATTGCTTAAAATATATTCTTTATAAGAGATTTATCATTGTTACTTAATGAGTTTAGGATATTCTGACTTGTAGTGGTTTGTGAATTACTGTCAAATGAATAATTATTTTCTTTAAGCACTTTCTTTATAATCTCTTCAATTTTAGCCTCTAATTCTGCATTTGAAGTATTTTTATTATTCTTTTCAGCTTTCACCAGTTGACATATGTAAAGACTTATATTAGGTTTAGTTTTTAGAAATTCATAAACATCATTATAATGTTCACAAAAGCTGATGGACAGCTTTTTAGTCTTCATGTTTAGCCTCTAAAATATTCAAGTAGGATAAGCAATTTGCGAACTGGTCTTCGATTATCGCAAGTGGATATTGAGAAAGAATATAATCTTTCAAAAGGACTGAACCGCCACCACAGAAGACGATGTTACTATTGTTGAATGTCAAACCTCTGCTTCTACCGTAGTTAAAGATTTCATTTACATGCTTACTAATGATATTCTCTATTATTGTCTTACTATCAGCCTTTTTTATTCCTGAAACATAGAGAAAACCATCGTTTGAAAATATTTCTTCTACATCATCATCATTTACAATAGTCCCATAGACTTCTGTTAATTTCTCAGCTATTTTAGCCCTTAAAATATTAATGCCTAAGTTTGAAATATTCATGCTGTAAAGCTCTGGTACTAATCTATTAAATGTGCAGTAATTTACGTTTAAAGACCCTACATCTATAACTGTTACCTTCTTGTCTCTAAAATCATTTATTCTATTACCACAATATATCGGTCCCATAGCTTCTGGTAGAACAACTAAAGAAGCTATTCTAAAAGCATATGCTGTACCATTAACGTTCAATGATATGATTTCGCTATTGTTCTGGATAAATGACTGGTATGAAGTTTTTGAATTACCGTTTTTATATAAATTTAACGGAGTATTTACAGCTAAATGGATTTTAGGCAATCCCATTTTCATTGCGTCAGTAGCTTGTATTATTTTGCATATTGCTAAGTAAATGCTTAACTGATGATCTATGGTATGTTTGGAAATCTGGAAGTTGCAGGAATTCTCTGATACCATATCACCAATTAGATAAGATTTTCCTTGGAATTCGATCAAGTGGGTATTACTTGATAAAGTTATATCTAAATTTGAAACTTCCTGTACTTTTGTTCTAAAGAGAACTTTTTCTATTTTTTCTCCATTTTTTGTAAGCACTTTAGTGTAGCTTTTACCTGTGTCAACGCTTATCATTATTTCTTTCATCTTTTGTTACTCCTCTGTTTGTTTTAAGTATTTTTGTATCATATACAGTAGCAATGCAAATTATTACGAATTGTTACGAAATTTTCTTACTAAATAGGTTTGACTAATAGGAAGAATTGCGAATAGGTAGCATGTATATATGTTGCATATAGTAAATAACAGATATAGAACGTTGCATATCTTGGACACCGCTGTTTCACTATATTTGTTATAATTTAGTTAGGGAGAAAAGTTGATAATTAAGTAAATTCTTATAAAGTTATAAAGTAAACATTATACATAATAGGTATAAGTTTGAAAGTATAAGGTTTAAGATATTTGATGGAATGAGATGAATAAAATGAGTAGAGCTGATACAATGAACCAGAAAATAAGGAAGAATATTAATGAGTTATTCAAAAAATCTGAAATATTAGCGAAAACTTATCCAGGCAATATGGTATTTGATTATATTGAAAGTAAATGCCATCGAATTGTTCTACACCACGATCCAATTTATACAATAGATTTTGATAATGAAATAGAGATGTTAAAAGAAGTTATAAAATCAAATCCAAATAATGAAGCTATTAAATCTTATTACTATTGTGTGGTCAAAACAAATGAGATGATTAAGACAAAATATAAGAATAACATATCTAAACAAAAGCATGGAGGAAAAGGAGGAGTTGATTAATTATGGAGTTTGTAACGTTGGAGATGTAATAAAACAAATAGGGCTTTATAAAAAAGAAATTTTAAAATCTTGTAAAAACATAGATACTAATAATGAAGTTGATGAAATATTTAAAAGGTATTTTGAAAAAACTATGAAATCTTTGGTGGATTTATGGCTAAACGAATTAAGTGATAGAATTGAAACTAAAACCAATCTGTATGTAGATGTTAAACCATTTTTTAAGAAATTAAATCTTAATGAGAATGAATTTGAAAACATGATAAAATCACATAATGCTGAACTTATAAAAATAATAAATGTAAAGGATATTCTTAGTAATCAAAACATGTTAGAGAATACCTAATATTAGAATTAAGTAGCAGGAGGAAAGATACATAAATTGATTTAAATATAGATATGTAAAGGATTATGAGGTTTTAAGAGAGCGTTTTGAGAAAACCACAAGTTTAGAGGAAATGATAAGCAGGATTAAGAGTGAATAGGATTAATGAAAATAATATTTAGAAAGGTGTTGTATTTAAATGAAGAAATTGAGTGATTTAGTGCCATAAGAAGTATGTAAGGAAATTAATTTAGGTATTTGGGACGAACATACTCCATATGAAAATAAGTTAGAACTGTGGAATGGTATTCCTTTAGGGGAAGATGGGATACAAAGAGATAAATTAGCTATTTGTCTTATATATAGTATGGGACTTAAACATTTATTAGAGATATTACCAGGTGAATCAAAAAGTGAATTATTTAAACTTCTTAAAGAAGAGTAAATTTAAATATTTTAAGAACTATAGAATGATAATAGAAAGGAAGATGATAAATGGGACAATACATACAAGCGGGAATATGTCATAGAATTAAGGTAAGCAAGATAGAAATGGAACAGAACCGAGTTAACTTTGAGGAACTTAAAGAAGGTTTTGCAAAAGAAGTATTATTGGAGTTATATGATGTTGAAGAATTTGAAAGTGCATATATATTTTCATTAAGAAATGATGTATTAGAAAATGGAGATTTGGTTAAGTTTTTAGTTGAACAATATGAACTTTTAAATATATCTAAAGATAGAACTGATAAAATTATTGATAGCCTTAAAGGATTAAATAAAGCTGATGATATAATTGAACTTGCAGAGAAGAAGAGGTTTGAAAACTTCCAGTGCATTAGTGTTTATGATAATATATATTGTACCATGCGGGAACGTAGGGTAATGGTTGAATATGAAATGATGATTTTTATGTTGGAAGGTAAGATTATGATGGAGAGTTATAGGCGTTTTCTTAGATATTTAGAAAATTTGATTGTAAAAAGTAGCTCATATGGATTAGCAGGAGCTGTTAAGGTGGTTATAGGGTGATGTTAGGAATAATGAAGAAGAAAAAAGGGTTAAGGTATTATCAATATGGCTATTAAAAAGGATATTAATAAGAAGATAATTAATGCAGTCCCTAAAAAAGTTACTAAAATAGATTTGAAATCCAAGATACATAAAGAATTAGAGAGCTTGGTTAAAATAATTGAAAAATCTAAATAGTTGTATAAAAATAATATTTTTAAGTTTTGATATTATTATATGGAGAAGTAAGGTTTATTTTATATTCCTTAATACTAATTCAGGAGTGATGAAGTAATGGATGAATTTACAAAGCAGATTGTTGATTTAATTAATAATGAAGTGGAGAAAAGGGCTGAGAAAATAGTTAGTGAAAGGCTTAATGGCATAGTAAAGAGTTTGGCAAATAAGCTTAGTATAGAGGATATATCATGGGCTACAGAATTATCAATATCAGAAGTTAGAGCAATTTTGCAGGAAACGGTGGAGAAACAAAATAATATTTTAAAGCTTTGCGGAAAAAGTGATGAATTGGAAACGATAGAAAGCTACTTTAGATTAGGTAAAGAGAAGTCAGATAATAAAATAGATTGATATAAATAAGATAAGCTCTGGAAATAATCCAGAGTTTATTATTTTAGACAGAAATAGTTAATGGTAAATATAGAGTTTATTTTAAATAAATGGTATTATAATAAGTGTTATAAATTAAATTTTTTTGTATGGAATACATCGGAAAATGATATTTTACTAATAAAATAAATTAATTTCGTATTAACAAATCCATTAATATATAAAATATTAATTTTTATACATAACTCGATATAAAAGAAAATTATTTTGAGGTGATAAAAAATGAAAAGGAATAAAATATTTCATACAATATATCTTCTAACTTTATTTTTGTCATTTGTTTTAACTTTTTATATAGGATTTGAAATTATAAAGCTAAAACATACTATATTTAATTATATTATTTTAGTAATTGCAAGTGGATGTTTAGAATCATTAGGTATTAATATTTATAAGAGCAAAAGAAAAATGATTAAAGATGGCAAAGATTTTCGATGGATAAAACTATAAGGATAATTGTAGGAGGATATGTATGATTCATATTAAAGTTAAGGTTTGCAGAATAATACTGGTGATTTGTATTATAATTCCAATTTTGATTTTATTATTTGAAATAATATGTAGAAATAATTATAAAGCTATTTCATATTCTATAACACCTATCATTATAAGTGGTAGTGGACTAATTTTAAGTTATTCTTCATCAAAGAATAAAAATAAATAGATATATTTTTACAATATATATTTTATTTTAATAGTAATTAATTGCTAATCAAATTGAATTAGAGTAAAAATAAGGAGAAGAAATTTTTTGAGAAAATCAATAATGTTTATGATAAGTTTAAATTAAAGACCAAGAAAATAAAAATTTTTGTGGGAACTTTTTTAGTAGTTATTACAGGGGTGATAAGTATTAGAATTTATTCATATTCTAACCAATACGAAATTTTATTTTCTAATCTTAATGACTCAAATTTACAAACTGTAGTTGATACTTTAAAAGCTGAAAAGGTAGATATGAAAATAGATGAAAGTACAAATACAGTTACAGTTCCCAAAAATCAAGTAAATAACTTAAGATTAAACTTAGCTCCTAATTTAATTCAAGAAGTAAATGATTAATCAAGTAGCAGATTGACATATCATACTATTTATAGTAAATTGGTGATATTTTTGTTATGTAATGTTCTTAAGAGGCTTAATATTAAATTATGGTGAAGTTATAGGAGAGTTAAAGTTAATGAGAAAAATAAGAGATGTATTTTATTTAAATGCAGATTTTAATGAAAAATATTTTCTGTATTATGGAATGGAATTTAAAGAATTTATTAAACATAATCCAATGATTATAGAAAATATTTTGGTGACCGAAGGAAATTATATTACTAATAATTTTAATAGAAGTTGGTTCTTGGAGACTGCCAATGGGAAAAATGATATTTTTGAGTTATCAAAAGAAGATATTTATGGGTTAGGTAACTTCCATTGGATAGACTATAATGATGAAATGAACTTAAATAACTGCACTCCTGAAGAGAAGGCAGAAGTATTATATTTATCACATTTTTGTAAGCCCTTGAATTCGCCATTTTTTAGCAGAATAAATAATAGTTTTGTTTATCTGGCTCATGATGATGGATGGTTTTGTAAATTGTATTGCAAAGATATGTCAGTGTTTAAAGATATAATTGCAAATAAAATTATAGATAGTTTTTCTACCAATAAAAGAAGAAAAATATATTCTATGCCTGATGACATAAAAAATGAAATACTTGAATTAACTAAGAAAGGACTTTTAATAGACTTTTCTAATATATGCAAAGATAATAAATGTATTAGTTTAAATTATTATGCTATTGGTCATTATGAAAATATGGATGAAATGTATAATAATCTTGAGCGAAACATGAGCCGAGCAGATATTAAGGGAACAATTGAACATAAAAACAAATCATGGGAAATATATACTTGGTATAAATAACCTAAAAGTTTAATTGGTATTATTTTTAAGAGTCGTAATAGTAAATTACGTAGTACCAATTAGTTACATTGACGGAGGTGCAAATTGTGGAAAAGGGTAAAATTATTTTTCTAAATGGAGTTTCAAGTGTAGGAAAGACAACGTTGTCAAAAATGTTACAATTACGATTAACTGAACCTTATCATTGGCTTAATGTTGATACATTTATTAAATTTACGGATATGAATCATAACCCTGCGACCTATTTTCAAGAAGGTAAAGATCCAGTATCATTATATCCTCATATTATTAAACTTTATTCAGACTTAGGTGTTAACGTGATTGCTGATGCCTCTTTTATGAAATGGAAGGGGCATCCTACTTTATTTTTAGCAATGGAGACAATGGAAAAATGTATTGAAATGTTGCACGAATACCCGATATTGTATGTTCATGTAACTTGCCCTTTAGAAGAACTGAGTCGCAGACATAAAGAAAGAGGTGACAGGGGACGTGAACTTAATATCGAACAGAGTGAATATCTGCTTGTGGGAGAAAGTCATGGTATATATGATATAACTGTTGATACATTCCAAAACACTAAAGAAGAATGTGCTGATAAAATTATTGAATTATTGGAAGAACCGCAGAAACATACAGCATTTAAAACTCTCTGGTCGCAACGCCAAGACGGTTAGAAAATAAGCATAATCGTAAGTTGTTTTACTTAACAATATTCTTAAGGTGTGACAATCAGAAAATTTAATTTTTGCATTGTAAATAATCATATAAAACAGTTAAAGGTGGATTATTATGTTTAATGGTAAAATACAAATTGTTTAGATAATATAAACGAGAATTTCTGTAGTATTGCTATAAATAAATAAATATATTTAATGTAAAATTGATTACTGGCAATAAAAATTTAAATGCACAAGGATTCTATGAGCATTTAGGATTATAAAACGTAATAGTATTTTATGATGAACTAAAATAAGTTAAATAGAAATATATTTTGAAGAATTTTAAGGGGAAAATATGAAGATAAATGATGAACAAATAATAAGCCATAATATAACCTATAATGTGTATTTATGTTTTAATCATGCTGATGAAAAATTTAATTGTGCTTCTAATATAATTGTATGGAAATCTCTTATCCAATTAATAGTTCATAAAGCAAAATTTGTTGAATTTTCTTGTATAGAAGATGAAAAAGATTTAATTGAAGAAATATATTCAAATATAAAAGAAGCAAAAGAGATTTATAATTGGAGAAAATCTGCTGAAGAATTAAATATTAGTCATGATATTGCACATCAGATTGCCATAAGAGGAGAAATGGTACCTAATACGGCTAAATTAATATTAAATGATTGCTTAGTAGACGAAAATAGAATTAAGTGGTTTTATATTAATTTGCTAAAAGAGGATGATGATTGTTCCGTTATTTTCGCTGTAAACCATAATTGTAGTGAGTATTATCTTAATTATGTTACAGAAGAAGAACTTATTTATATTAATAAAATAGCAGAAGATAATAATTTATTTATTCGTATAGATTAATTATTTAAAATTGAAATTTATTAATATTGTGATTAGACGTATTTTTCAGAACATATGTAGTAATAAAGATTTTGTATTTGCTACATTATTGTAAATAAATGTGTAATAAGTTTTGCTTATATAATAGGAGGTTAGGGCAAATGAAATCGGTATTTGAAAATATAAGTAATTATGACGAAAACTATAATTAATTAATTAATTAATTAATTAATTAATTAATTAATTAAGGAGGAGATTCAAGTGATAAAACAAATTTTTTCTTATTTACCTATATTGATTGGAATATCATTAATATTATTAGGTTTTACAGGTTGGAATAAGCAAAAAATATTGTTACTTGTTAAAATAAATATCAGGGAAGAAGAGTTAAAAGCATGTTCAGAATCTATTGGGAAAACTTATATTATGTTTGGAATTTCTTTTCTTATATTAATGACAATAGGATTAGCAGATAATGATGTTTATAATTTCACTGCATTTATAATATCAATTTTAGTAATGATTATAGGTACAATAAAAAATATTAAAACTCACAAGAAATATAAGATGGGAAGATGGAGTAAATAAACTTATATAAATTTATTATAATGTTTATGCACAACATTAACAGTGCATGTATTAGAAAAAATAAATAAGAGACTAAAATATCAAAGTATTCAATGAAAGTTGGAGGAATATTTATATGCAAATAAATTGGATTGGATTAATTTTTACTATAATTAATATTGTTTTATATTTGGCAATATTAATTGGAATATTCAAAGGAATAAAAGAAATAAAGAATTTTATAAGTAGAAATAAGGAACTGAATAAAAAGATAGATATTATTATTAATAAATTAGAGAATAAAGAATAAAATTTAGAGCGACAATATTCTTTATAAAATATAGCTTTAGGGGACTAATATGAATATAGTTAAGAAGACGATATTTCCAGATGATATATTTGAGGATTTAGAGAAGAAAGATTTAATAATAGCAGTATTATTTTTTCTCATTCTTTTCACAACCACTTTTGTACTTTTATATATAGTTAAGGTTTCACCATTATTTTCATTAATGAAAGAAGAAACAAACAAAAGATGCCACTTATTATATGGTTTAATTATGGATTTACCTGGATTATTAGGAGTATTATTGATTTTAAAATATAGAAAACAACACATATCTACAATAGGTATTAGAAAGAAAGGCATAAAATCTTCTATATTTATAGGTATTTTATTGCTTTTAATAGTATCCATAAATTTCATTAAAAATAATGGAGCGATTGATCAACTTGTATACAAAACTTTGTTTTATATAGTTTTTGTTGGATTTTATGAAGAAATAATTTTTAGAGGATTTTTATGGCCAAGATTTGTAGTAGGCTTAGGTAAATGGTGGGGAACTATTGTTAGTGGAATACTTTTTGGAGCAATGCACATACCAATTGATATAGTATTTAATAATAAAACATTTTATGATACTGTTGTGCTTGGCAATACTTCAAGTATTAATCTTGGAGGAGGAGTAATAGTAGCCTTAATGTTTATATACATTTATACTCGAAATAACAATATTATATTGCCTTCATTTGTGCATGGTATATTAGATATGCTATAAGGAACAATACATATTTTTTTATAAATTGTTAGGAATATATTAAGTGAAGTGATACCGTAGTATTCAAAATTGAATTTACGGTATTTTTCATTATAAAGTATAAATTTCTTAATATAGAATTAAAGCGTTTTTTATTTGACTATGTTCAACAGCAACATAATTAGTAATATGTCGTGGTTAAGAGCAGTTTTATTATGGGACCAGTAGTAAATTTATTCATAAGTGAAACATAAATACATGGAAAGACCAATAATAAGAACAACATAATTAAATTAGAGATTAAAAATGTGTCAATATTCCTTTTTAAAGCTATTTATGATATAATTTACAATAATTCAAATTGTTTGCCCAGGTCGTAGGTTCGATTCCTTCACTCCCTACGCTTAACATCATAAGTATTTGCGCTATTAAGCAAATTTGTGAGGCTACAATTAAAGTTACTATTGGTAATTTGTTTGGAGCTTACAAGGAAAAATGCGGAAGGATGTGGTGTGTTATGAATATTATATTCACAACTATAGCTCTATGCGGTGTTTGCGGGGAGTTAGCTCAATGGTAGAGCATGTGATAAAGTAAGTCAGCATAGAGCCGAAATCAAAAAGTTTAGCACCTTTATGGTGCTTTTGTGTTATATACGGTCAATTAATTAAGAGATATTTAGGAGGTATGAATATATGTGGTTAAATGATTTATTAGATAATGCAAAAAATGATATTCAAAAGAAGAAAAATAAGATTAAAGAAAAATGTTATGAAATTTCAGATGATTTTGGTGAAGCTGTTGATAATGTTGAGAATTTAACACATACTGTAAATAATGCAATTAAGGCTAATACGATTGAAGGTAATTTGCATAAAATTAAAGATAGAGCTTCAGTTGGGTATATAGCAAAACAATTAATAAATTTACCTTATGAACATAACTTGACTGATGAAGAAATAGAATATTATGATAGTCTTTATGAAACAGGAGAACATTTATATGTATACAGAAGTTTGTATACACATCACGGTTTGTATTTTGGAAGTGGATATGTAATTCACTATTCAGAAGCGCCAGATAAAAAGTCTATATTTTCCCCTAACAAGGGAGTTATAAAAATAGATACAATACCAAAATTTTCAGATGGTTGTAGTATAAAGATAGAAAAATCGCCTAAAGTATATTCAAATGACATTATTATAGAAAGAGCCTTAGATAGATTAGGAGAAAACAAGTATAAGGTCATTATAAATAACTGTGAACATTTTGTAAGATGGTGTAGAGGTGGCATATAATTATTTTGCATTAATAATTTCGTAATATTAACATGGTTGAGCTATTTATATTATAAAGGTGGATTAATTAGTTCATATTATTAATATAAAATATGGAGGATAAAATGAATATAAAGACATTAAAATGGTATGGTCCATATAAATTTGATAAGAATACATATGCAGAAGAATTAAATCGAAAACATGAATTTAGTAAACCAGGGGTATATATATGGACATATGAAATTAAGGAAATTCAATATGTACATTATATTGGAATGGTAAAAGGAAAAGAAAACATAAGAACAATAAAAGAAAGATTGAATGATCACTTTAAAGAATTAGTAAAAGGGAACTCTTGGATTTATGATTTTAGTTGTATTCAAAGGCTTGTATGTAAAATGAATGATGACAAAATAGATTATTTTAATACAAAAGAATTTAAGGATTATAGAAATAAAAGCAAAGAAGAATTGGGAAGTGAATATTTTGAAAAATTAAATTTTTTTATATGTCCTTTGGAAAATGATTTAAGTGATATATCAAATATAGAGAAATATTTAATTTCAAAGGTTGTTGTTGAAGAAGGATTATCTGGAAAAGTATTCTTAATAAATAGTACCTATAATAATTGTAATAGTGCTAAAAAATATTTTAATGAAGCCACTAACAGGTATGTTTGTAGATTTCCTGAAAACATTTTGGTTGATAGTTTAAATTGTTGATTTAGTGGAGATATAATTTAAGTATTGAAAGATAAATGGCTAAGTGAATTGTACAATTAGATATAGATTATATTTTGGCTATATAATGTTGACTATCTTCAAC
The DNA here is from genome assembly GCF_009928485.1 of Clostridium sp. C2-6-12. GTDB lineage: Bacteria > Bacillota > Clostridia > Clostridiales > Clostridiaceae > Clostridium. Next base: position 45,091 of record NZ_JAABNP010000036.1, read on the forward strand.
GCTTCATCTATTGAATAATTAAATTTTAAAATGTTATAATTTACATATAGCTATTAGCAGAATAATGCAGATAACTTTTAAAGTGTCTGCATTATTTATTAGGGATTCCCAATCTGACAAAAAGACATTTTGTCAGATTTCAAATGGCTAATTTAAAGGTTTTCAGAGTTTTGAATAAAAAATTAAACTTTGAATCTGACATAATTATAGAATAACTAACATTGTGTAAGATAAGGGGTGAAGTAGTGAATACCGTAAATCCAATTAGAGATAAAAAACAATTAGAAGCAATGAAGAGTTTTTTGAAAGGAAGAGATACCAGAGATTATTTAATGTTTATGGTAGGGATTTCCAGTGCGTTAAGAATTTCTGATATTCTAAGACTGAAGACAAAAGACATTTGGACAGGGAAGAAACCACAAGAATTTATAATGCTTAATGAAAAGAAAACAGGTAAAGCTAAAAGATTTCCAATAACTAAAAATTTGAATAAAGCTATAATTCAATTTATGAAGGAATATGATTTAGAGCAAGAAGATTATGTATTTCAATCAAGAAAAGGAAATAAAAAACCAATTACGCGTAGTCATGCGGCCTATATAATAAGCAATGCGGCCGACTATGTTGGAATTAAAGAACCTATCTCAACGCACTCTATGAGAAAGTCATGGGGTTATTGGGCATACAGGTCAGGTGTCTCATTAGCATTAATAATGGAAGCTCTCAATCATAGTAGTATAGCAAATTGTAGGAAGTATTTGGGGATTACTCAGGATGATTTAGATGATGTTTATTTGTCTTTAAATTTATAAATTAAGGGGGAAGAAAATTTGGAAAATACGAAAGAATATATAGGATTTTGGTATTTGCCTGATAACAGAGAAAATAAAATCTATGGAACTTTGAATATAGATGAAGATAATAAATTAAAATTAAACTTATGTGGAGTATTTGGTGAATTAAAAGAGCAATTTAATTATGAAAAGCTTAAAGTAATAAATGGTTTTACAAAAGAAGGGGAAAAGATTACTTTATTAAATAGTAATATTGCAGATTTTAAATTTAAAATGCCTGGAATACCAAGTAAGAATTATATGCCTCAGTATATGATAATTGGAGAACATTTTAATAGTATTGATGAAATTAAAATTAATTCAGTTAGTTCGAGATATACAGATTTAAGTAAATGGATTAGTATTGCTCCATTTGAGAGGGATGTACAAGATGAAGAAAAAGAATTTGTCTTAAGGTACAAATTACCAGAGCAAAGAACATATAAATTAAATGATAAAACAGTAAAAATAAGTTTCAATGCGACTATGGATGGAGACTTATTAAAAGAGTGTACAATTTATCAAAATACATTAATAAATTTTGGAGAGTTGAAAGAAAAGACACTTGATTTAACTTTAGATTTAATTAATGATTTTTCAGAATTTTTAACTCTATGTATTGGTGAAAAAATTAGTTCATATGATATTCAAGCAATAACTGAAAAAGGTAATAAAATTAAAATAATTTGGAATGGTATGTTATTAAAAGAAGATTCAGAAAAAACATTATATAGCATATTAGTTCCATATCCGTTTATTCAAGATAAGTTTCAGGAATGTTTAGAAAATTGGTATAAAAAAAATAGACAATTAAAACCTATAATAAATTATGTGGTAGAAGCTTATGAAAAGGTATTTTATATACCAATGTCATTTATGAAAATAATACAAGCATTTGAAGCTTTTTCGAGAAGAATGAGGAATAATTGTAAGGTAGATTCAAAAGAACATCAAAATAGAATTGATTATATTATAAATAGAATTGACAATGAGGATTATAAAAAGTGGTTAGAAGATAAGTTAAGATATTCTAATGAGCCAAATCTAAATAGCAGAATTAAGGATTTATTTACAGAATTAGATTTTATATTAAATATGACTGCAAAGGAGAAAAAAAGTATTGCAAATAAGATAACACTTACAAGAAATTATTTTACTCATTTTGATGAAAATAATAAAGATAATGCAATGAGTACAAATCAAATATTTTTTATAACCAATTATTTGTTATTAGGGTTAAGAGTTTTAATAATGATGGAATTAGGATTAGAGAGAGAATTTATAAAAGCTCAAATAGATAATGTCGGTGAGTTATGGTTTTTAAACAATTTGAAAAAAGAATTTAAATTAAATATTAATGAGAATTAAGTAGAGTAGTAAATAATATTTATAGTTATGAAAAATTGAATAAATAGATTTTATAAAAGGTATTGATTTTAGAACCATTAAAAAAAAGAGTTATGGTTGCCTAAAGTCAATACCTTTTTTAGATGGAAATGGGGTAAAGTAAGATGAATTATTCAAATAATTTATATAAAAGTAATAATAAAGAATATGTCCCAGGAATAAAGATACAAGATTTTGCACCAAAAGGTCGTGTATCTCGGATAAAAGGAAAAACAACAAATAGAGTACATCATCTTTTAAGTGATTTAGAAACAAATGTGTTCTATTTAATGGATTTTGAAGAAAAAATAACAGATATAAAAGAACATTATCCATTATTAGACTTGCATGAAGTAGTAGATGATTTATCTGATATTAAATTAGAGAAATTTAAAAATAAAAAGACTGGTGAGGAGTATACTTTTACAACAACATTTGTAATTACGTTAAAAGGAAATGGTGAAGAAAACTATGTAGCTTTATCTGTTAGAAATGAAACTGAACTATACCGAGATTTACTTTTAGAAAAGCTCGAAGTTGAAAGGCGATATTGGGGTAAGAAGGAGATTAGGTGGTCTATTATTACTAATAAAGATATTCCTATGACTAAGGTTAATAACATTAAATGGCTCTATTTAGGAGATGTAGACATTAAATATGAAGATGAAGCTTATATTAAGGAAGTTATAGCAAATAAAATTACTTACAATAAATGTGCTATGAAAGAAATATTAGATAATGTTGATAGAGAACTATCTTTATCTATAGGTACAGCTTTGGTTATGTTTAAAAGAATGATAATTTCTAATGAAATTATTGTAGATTTATATTCGCCTATTAATATTGAAATTTCAGCAGAAAAATTTACTGTTAATTATCAAGGAGTGAGGAAAAATGTGCTGTAGCTTAATGGTAAATAGTTTAATAAAGATAGGTCAAGGTGAAAAAGAAATAGAAAGAGTTTTATGGATTTCAAAGGATATTGATGTAGCTTTTCTGATAAATATTTTTGATAATTCTTGGCCGCATGAAGCTAAATTATCTGAACTAATTTTACTTATAGATGAAAAGAAGGCTCAATCTATTACAAATGAGGTACATTATAGATTGGTTATTGAAAGCGAGCTAAGTGAAAAGAATAGGAATAAACGTGATAAAGCTTTTAATGCAGTCATGGAATTTTATAAGTATATAGGTGAACCAGATATATTTATAACACATGAACGTAATAAGTTTATTAATAAAGTTATAAAAGAATGTGGTATTAGTAGAAGAACTATTGAAGATTATATAAAAAGGTACTGGAAGCGAGGTGGAAATCCCAACGTATTATTACCTGATACCCATAGATGTGGAGGAAAAAATAAATCTAAGGTATCAAGTGATGTAAAAAGAGGAAGACCCAGGTTAAATGATGTGAACAGTGGAATTAATATTGATGAAAACATTAAAAAGATTTTTAAAACGTCTATTAATAAATTTTATAATAACCAAAAGAAAAATTCATTAGTAACTGCGTATCATCTAATGCTGAAAGACTATTTTACAGAAAAAGTTATAAATGAAAAAGGAAAAAAAGAATTAGTTTTAAAGAATAAAGATTCAATACCATCTTTAAATCAATTTAGATATTGGTTTAATAAAGAAAGAGATATAAAGAAAGAAGTTTCGAGCAGATATGGAGCAAGGATATTTTATCAAAAACATAGAGCTGTACTCCATTCAGTTAATGATTTGGTAATCGGACCAGGGATGGAATATCAAATAGACGCAACAGTTGGTGATGTGTATTTAATTTCCAGATTTAATAAGGAATGGCTAATTGGCCGTCCAGTAATATATATTGTAATTGATACTTATTCCCGATTGGTGACAGGAGTGAATGTAACATTAGAAGGACCTTCATGGGTTGGAGCTATGGGAGCTTTGGCAAATGCCATGACTAATAAGGTTCAATTTTGCAAAGAATATGATATTGAAATAAATAACAGTGAATGGTCGGCTGAATATATACCTTTTTCTATAATAGGGGATAGAGGAGAAATAGCAGGTTTTAACGCAGATTATTTAGTGAAAAACCTTAATATTAAAGTTTCCAATACACCGCCCTATTTCCCCCAATGGAAACCTATCGTAGAACAGCAATTCCGCCTTATAAATTTGCAGGTTCGGCCATTGTCCCCAGGAGCGATAAATCCAGATTTCCGATTACGTGGTGCAAAAGATTATCGCTACGACAGTGTGCTAAATATTAAGCAATTTACTAAGATTGTTATACTATCAATTCTATACCATAACAATAATAATGTTTTGAAAGGTTATAGAAGAGAAAAGGGAATGATAGAAGATGAAATTGAACCAATACCAATAAATATATGGAACTGGGGAATAAAAAATAAAAGTGGTATGTTAAGAACTGCACCAGAAGAACTGATTAAACTAAGTCTCATGCCAAGAGATAATGCTACAGTTACAGAAAATGGAATACGCTTTAAGGGCATTTTTTATAGTTCCGTGACAGCAATAAAGAATAGAATTTTCGAGGTAGCTCGTTCAAAGGGGAAGTTTAAGATAAATATAGCATATGATCCTCGAAATCTCAACGATATTTATTGGATAGATAAAACTGGAACAAAATATGAGAAGTGTTTTCTATTAAAAAAGGACTATAGATATTTAGATAAGACTATTGAAGAAATTGAATACCTTAGACAAAAAGAACTACTAATGGTGAAAAATATTGAAAGAGATGAAGTAGAAAAAAGAATAAATTTAATGGATGAAATAGAGAAAGTCGTAAAAGAAGCAACTGAGGAAGCGAAGGGAGTAAAATTAAATGGCTCCAATGTCAAAGGAATAAGAGTTAATAGAGAGGCTGAGAAAATTATAAATAGAAATGAAGAAGCTTTTATTATTGGTGATGATGAAATGACAAACACAGGAAAGATTATAGAATATCCACCAATATCAGATTTTGAAGAAGACGATGATATGTCATTGCTAAGGAAAAAGCAAAAGGGGGAAAAGAATAATGAATAATAACTATGCAGTAGAGGCTAATTATAAGGAACAATTAATAGAAGAATATAAAGGAAATCCTTTTATAGAGGCTCTTCCAGATATATTTGATAAGGCGGATGTTATAAATAAAATTGCATTTTATCCAAAATTTGATGTAAGGGAAAGAGAATATGAAGCTCATATACGTCTGCACCTAATTCAGAGATTGTTTACTTATTTCCAACCTTTACCAATACATTTGGAGCTTGAAAGTAGAATGTCGAGAATTATAAGAATGGGATATGCAATGAGAAATCCGCTTACTCCTAAATATGTTGTGGATTTAAACAAAGGATATAAGGATATACTAAATGAACAAATTACTTTAGGTAATGGAGAGAATTATGTAACAACTTCAAGTGGATTTTCGCTTATAGGAGTTATTGGTATGGGAAAATCTACCATGTTATCAAAGCTGTTAAACACTATGCCACAAGTGATTTTACATTCAAATTATAGAGGTAAACCCTTTTGTATGACTCAATTAACTTATTTGAAGCTTGATTGTCCATTTGATGGGTCACTTAAAGCACTTTGTTTGGAATATTTTTCATGTGTAGATCGAATATTATCAACAAATTACTTTGAAAAATATAGTATGGCAAGACTTTCAGCTAATGCAATGCTTCCGATAATAAATCAAATATCAAGAAATATTGGATTGGGGCTACTTGTAGTTGATGAAATACAAAATTTAAGTTTAGCTAAAAGCGGTGGCTCTGAAAAGATGTTAAACTACTTCGTTTCTATGATTAATCTTTCAATCCCAGTTATTTTGGTTGGGACTCCTAAAGCAATGCCAATTTTACAAGGTGAATTTAGGCAAGCGAGAAGGGGACAAGGAGATTTTGTGTGGGATAGATTAAAAAAGGACAAGCAATGGGATTTATTAATTGAAGGATTATGGGATTATCAGTGGGTTAGAAATCCACAGCCATTAACAAAAGAAATAAGTGATGTTTTGTTCGATGAATGTCAGGGCATAATAGATATTTGCATTAAGCTATTTTTTATGGCTCAGGTAAGAGCTATATCTTCAAAGCAAGAGATTATTACGCCTAAATTAATAAGAAAAGTAGCAGATGAAAACTTGAAATTAGTTAGACCTATGCTACAATCATTAAAAAATGGAGGGAAAGGTTTATCTTTATATAATGATATTATGGTTTTAGATATATCAAATTTCATAAATAATGAACAGAACCAGATTAATCTAAACAGTACAATTGAGCAATTTAAAAAGGTTAGAGAAGAAAAAAATAATATGCAGAGTTTCGATTTAAAAAAAGAAGTGATAATTAGGCTTTTGGATTTAGGGTTCAAGGAAGAGGAAATCAATATTTATTTGGATGAAGTCATAAGTTTAGGAGAAACAGATATAAATAAAATTACACGAACAATGTTAGGTTTTCTTATGAAAACAGGTAATAACGGTAGTATAGTGAAAAAGAAAACTAAGAAAAGCAAAATCGAGCCTAAAAATATAAATGACATAAGATATATAGCTAAAAAGTGTAAAGAAGAAGAAAAATCTATTTATGATGGATTAAAAAATAACAATTATATTAAAGCGTTCGATAGTTTAATAATGGAGGTTGTTTAAATATGGTTACATTCTTCCCTATGCCATATCCAGGTGAAACATTATATAGTATGATTGCACGTTATCATATTTGGAGTGGAAATTTAAATTCTAAAGCTACATTAAAAGATTTATTTAATACAACATCAGTGACAGCAGGTAGGGAACTACCTGCTAATATTAATTTATTGGTAAATAATTTGCCACATAAATGTACACTTACAGTTGATGAAATTATTAAAAAGCATACATTGTACAAGTATTATACTGCATTTTTACCGAGTGAAAGAGCTAATTATATATATGACTTAATGGCGGGAGAAAATGGTTCTTTTATATTTACAGCGTTAGGTATGTGTAACAATAATATGAAAATAGATTCATCTTTGAAGTATTGTAATCAATGTGTTGAAAGCGATAGAAATAACTTTGGAGAGGCATTTTTTCATATAGAACACCAAGTACCAGGTGTTTTAATGTGTCAAAAACATTATTCTGAACTTCATATATCTAATAAATCAACTCAAATAAAGAATAGGCAGGAATATTTAAATTTAGAGTTTAGTATAAGTGATAAAGATACCGTAGTAGCTTTTTTTAATAAAAATATTATAGAACATCAGAAGAGATTTATTGAAAATATTGATAGCATTATAAATGGTAATTTTAGATTCAAGGAAATGAATTTCTTTAGAGAGCATTATTTAAAAGAATTAATAAAGAAAGGGATTGCTGAAAATAGAATGAAAATTTATCAGCAAGATTTACTAAGAGACTTCAAAAATTATTATGGAGATCATTATTTAACACTTTTAGGATGTAATTTTGATATTGATAATAAATACAATTGGGTGACTACTATTACGAGGAAACATAGAAAGAGCTTTCATCCAATTCAACATTTATTAATGATAGAATACCTAAATATTGATATTGAAGATTTATTTAATTCAGAATACATGGAAGTTAGAAAGAAAATTTATAAAAATAAAACTAATGAAGAAAAAACAAGTTATAGAGAAAAATGGTCAAAGGTAAGAAAGGATTATCCTAATAGAAATACAAGTTTTATTAGGAAATTAAATAAGGCTACGTATATATGGTTAAACAAATATGATAAGAAATGGTTAACTGAAAATTCACCTGTAAAAAAGACTTGTGGACATAGCAAAAAGATTGATTGGACAAAGAGAGATGAAGAAGTATTACAGGAGATTAAAGAAGTTGTAGAGGCTATATATAATAGTAAGGAAAAACCAGAAAGAGTTACTGTTGGAGCTATTGGACGGAAGATAGGGAAAGTTTATTTATTGCAGAAATACTTAGATAAAATGCCTAATACTAAGGTGTATTTACAAGAAGAAGTTGAATCAGTTAAGGAATATCAAGATAGACGAGTTAAATGGGTAAGAGAAAATGTAACTACTAATGGAGAAAGTGAATGGATTGTGATGAAAGAAGCAGGAATAAGGTAATCTTAATTATGGCTAATAATACAAAATTTACATAATAGTATAAAAAATGCTATAATGTTGATTATAGTATTTTAAGTATAGGAGAAATATGATGAATATTGATGATGGTATAAAAACAGTAGATGAATTAGAAATAAAAAGAAAAGCTGACTACTCAATTTGGGGGTATTTATATCAATTTGACTTAACATTATGCGATATGTTGTGCCATGATACGAAATATAATTTATTTGATGATGTGATTAAAGATAGTGAAGCTACTTATCAGATAGAAGTAATAGAGGATTATATTAAAACCTATTCCATTTTAAAAGAAGAATTTATTAGAATTGCACAAGTTAAATATTCATCAACAACAAGTAAGTTTGATTATTGGGATGTAGTTGTGGATTTGTATTATGATTATCTTTATTTAGACAATTTAATTGATGGTAATATAAACATAAAATGTGGTCTTTTTTTCAATTTAGAAAGTAAAATTGAATTTACTAAAGATGAAATTATTAAAAATACTAAAAATGAAATAAGTGAGTTTATTTCTGTATCTTTGAAAGAAGTAGCAGTAGAAGAAACTAATAATAAAGAAAACCATAATAAACGTGTTAAAGAAGTATTTGAAAAATATCATACAAGTGATAAATTAAATGAATTTATGAGTAATAGTTTAATTATAAAATGGAAAGAAAGCAAAATAGATTTAATAAAAGATATAAAAGAAAAGTTAAACAGTTTATTCAATGATGAATTTGAAATTTATTCGGCCCAAAATAAGAAGGATGTTCTATATGCTTTGGCAATTAATTTTATTATAAATGAGTGGCAAAATAAAAAGAAAAGAGAGAATATTGTAAAAATTAAAAGAAATGATTTGATAAAGTATATAAAAGAAGTTTCTTTTAATGAAGAGCTTATTATTTCAAGTCTACTCAATAATAACATTAGAAATGCTATTGAAGAAACAATAGAAGAAATTAAATGGAATTTAAGTGATGAAGGATTAGAAGAAGAAAAAATAAATAAATTACTAAATGATAGTTATTATAAATATTCAGATAAGTTATACGAACAACTACAAGTGATTTTAAAAGACAAAAATAATAGATATAAATTGATTAACACAATATCGTTAAAAGAAAATAAAAGTAAAGAAGAGTATAATAAACTTAATTCAATTGAGGAATATGGGTATTTTTCAACTAAACAATTGTATTTAAAGTCATATATTAAAAGATTATTAAAATTTATCAATAATAATATTAATAATAGTATTTGTAACTTTGATAACATTAATATTATGTTGAATTTAGAAAATGAAATGGTTTTGTTTGAACATCCATCTGAAAAAAGAGAATGTATTTTATTACCTAAAACATATGATAACCCTAAATTTGAACATGGCAAGATTTTAGGAAGAATAAAGGATTCAAATATAAAACCTAAAGTATGGTATTTTGATAAAATAGATGTCCCTAAAACAACATATGATTTAAATATATCAAAACCAGGTGATGATGAAAGCGTATATATTAAGCACCCATATAATGACCATTATTATATAGAGTGCATGAAATGTCTTAATGAAAATATGCCATTTGACAATACTAATGTTAATTGTATATTTGGGGAGAGGTGTATTATAAATGGAGAAGATAAGAATAGAAAATCTATTGATTAGCTATGGGTTCGATAAAAGAAAATTGGAAATTGGACAAGATACAGTAGTGCTTGATGAAGTATTTTTAAAAGATGATAAAGAAGCTTATATACTATTTGAAGGTATGATAAATGAAGAATCAATAAACGAATATCATAAGAAAATTCTTTGGTTTCAAAATTGGAGCGATAGTGACATTTTAAGATATAATATAAACCTTCTAATTTTATATAAATCTTCAAAAGTTGATATAGATGAAGTTAGTAAATATATATTTAAATTTGAAAGAGATTCTCATATCTGTAGAAAAATTTTCCTTAATTTGGATGATGAGAAGTGTATTGATTTGCTACCGTTTAATAAGATTAATTTAACAACAAGTCAAGTAAATTCAAGTAGTTTAAAGAAAGAACTTACAAAGGTTTTAAAAACAGATGATATTTATAATGAACTTATGAAAGAAGATTTTGACTTGGAATTAATAAAAAAAGAATTATTAAGTAAGTAGGTGCTTTTATGAATAATTTATATATTAAGAAGGTTTATATAAAAAACTTTAGAGGATATGAAGGGGAAAAAGAGTTTAATTTTACAAATAACGATAAACCAAACAATCTAATTTTATTATCGGGTGCAAATGGGTATGGAAAGACTTCTTTATTAGACGCTATAGAATGGTGTTTAACTGGGAATGTGAGAAGAGTTTATGATGATTATAAAGAGAGATGTCCGAATACAAAAGAGCAAAAAATTCAAGATTCAGATAAAGGGCTAATTAAAAATATAAACAGTACAGATAATGAAATTATAGTAAAACTAAGTATAATCTATAAAGAAAAAGAAGTAAATTTGGAAAGAACATTTTGTGTAATTGATAGAGAAGTTGATGGAATAAATCTTAATTCTATTCCTAACATTGTAAGTGATGATGAAAAGATTAAAGCAGAATTAATATTATCCTTAACTGATATAGTAGAAAGTTTCTATGATAATTTTATATGCTCATATGATAAAAATATAGAACTTTATTCAAAAGGAAGAGAAGAAATATATGAAGTATTTTCATGTTTATACACAGAATTTAAAGAAGCTAATATTATTAAAAGTAGATTAAATACTATTAAGAGTACCTTGTCAGAAGAAAAAGAAAATTTAGGAAAAGAAATCAAAAAGATTGCTATTGAAAAAGATAAATATGAAAAGTTAAGTAAGGGAATGGAGGGGATTAACTTTGACCTAAGAGAAGAATACCCGATGAATAAAATATTTGAGCAAGAGGTTATTACACCTTATGAATTTATTGATAATACAAATGTTGATTCTAAAGAAAGTTTAAATAACCAGATAGCAATTTTGCAGAGTATATATTATACAAAAGTTAAAGATAATACAGAAAAATTAAACTTGAAACTAAAGTTTGAATATAATTTAATATTATTAAAACAATTAGAAGACGAGTATAATTTGAAAAGAGATATAATTGAAAAATTAAAAGAGATAAATGTTAATGAAATTAAGACTGAAAAAGATAAAGCAGAAAAACTTTATAATAAAATAAAAAGGTCACTATCAATAGATAATATAGCCCCGATTTTAAATGAAATAATTAATGAAAATACGATTAGAGAATATATAAATAAAAATAATATAGAAATTCTAACTGAATATAAAAAAAATATACAAAGTAATTTAGAGAAAAAAAGTTTATATAATGATAAAATGTCATTGTATGATACAAATAGCCCTGTTATGCTTGTTATGAGGCATATAGTAGATAATGTTGAAACATTAAAAGAATATCGAAAGAAAAATGATAAATGTCCTATATGCGGTAGTGAAGAATTTAAAAATAGTGAATTAGGGGCTATTGCTAAGACTTTTTTAGGGAAGAAGGATATAGAAAGGCAAAAGGTTTCAAAGCAAATTAAAGATATTGAGACAGAAAACAATAGTACATTTAAAAAAATTAGTGAGTTATTAACATTAAAATTTCAAGAGTTAATTAAATTTTATGATGATATTTTGGAGAAAAATAAAGAGTTAGATAATATATATAATATATGTACGTTACTAAATATAAATATAGGTGATATTAATAAGGAGAAAATGTTAATACAAAAATTATTTTATGAGCAAGAAATTACAGGTTTGAAAATTGACAATTCTTGTGAGGAACAAACGGTAAACAGTTTAGAAATGCTTGACTTACCTTCTATAGAGAAATTTAAAGAAAGCTTGAAGATATATTCTACACTTAATGTAGATGAAAAAATAAAATTATTAACTAAGATTATTCAAGAATTTGAAAATCAAAATATAAAGTTAGAAAATATATTAGAAGTAAATATTGAATCAGAGAATTTGAAGAATATAGAAAGTAAACTTAATATATGTAAATTTATCAATTCTATAATTAATAAAAATGAAGTATATCAGCAAATTGTTGAATTTAAAAAAAGTGAAAAAGACAAACAAGAAGAAATTGTGAAAATAGAAACGCAAGTAATTCAATTAAACAGTATTATTAAAAAAGTTAATAAAACAATTAAAGATAATGAAAAGAAAGAGATTGAGAGAATAGCAGAGCCATTGGATAAAATATATCGCAAAATTACCAGAAATACCAATATTAAAGAAATAAAATTAAAAAGAGGGAATGGACAAAAACTATCCGAATTGGAAGTTAGAGATTTAACTGATGAACCAGTCCCATTTGCTAATGTTTTAAGTGCAGGTCAACTTTCAACACTCTCAATATCTATTTTTCTATCTAAAGCTTTATTAAATGATGGTAATTTAAAATGCTATTTAATGGATGAACCGATACAAACAATGGATGATTTAAATATAATATCGTTTATTGATTTAATCAGATTTGAATTAGGGAATGATGAAGATGAGAGATTTATTGACCAATTAATTATATCTACTTGTGACAATGATTTGGAAAAATTAATAATGCACAAGATAAAAAGTTTTAATATTCCAATATGCAATTATAATTTTCAAGGTCAGGGGAGATATGAGCGGGTACTTTGATATATATTCCAATTAACAATGAATGTTGAAACTTAATTTACTAACATTTTTATATGAATTATTGTAAAGGAGAAAAGATGATAAGTTCAAATACATTATTTCATTTTACCAATGAAGTGGATTTTCTTAAAAATATATTGAAAGATAATTTTTATCCAAGATGTTGTACAGAAGATTTGGAATTTTTAATGCCTAATTTAAAAAAGGATCAATCTAAAGTCGCAATACCAATGGTGTGTTTTGTGATATTCCGTTATCAAAAATTAGCAATCATATTGATGATTATGGCTCTTATGGTATTGGTTTAACAAAGGAATGGGGAATTGAGAAAGGTATAAATCCAATACATTATATACAAAAGAAAACATTGGCTCATAATAATTTAATTAATCTTGAAAGGCAATTAGTTGGAATTTTAGAAGATATGAATAAAATTGGTGATTATTTAGAATTTCGTCTTAAAGATAAAAACATTAAGTTAATGAGCGATAAAATTAGTGCCGAAATATTTAAAAGTTTTTGGGAGTTCTCAGGATTTTTAAAAGAGTATAGAGGTATAAATAATAAGAATGAAAAAGAAGAAAAAATATTTTATGATGAACGTGAATGGAGATATATTCCTAATGTAATTGATAGTGATATTGATGGATATACATATAGATTGCATGGACAAGACTGTTTGAACCAAGAATTAAAAAATAAACTTAATGAAACTTTAATAAAGTATAAATTAGAGTTTGAAGCAAAAAATGTTAAATATTTAATACTTAAAAATGAAAATGAAATAACTAATTTCATGGGGTTTATTGATTCGTTGCCAGAAGATAGATTTAATAGAAATGAGAAAAGTATTTTAAAAACTAAAATAATTACAGTTGACAATATAAAAGAAGATTTTTAATTTAGGTATGAACTTTTTGTTTTATAGTATAATAATTTTAAACAAATATTTTGAGATTAGTTGATTTTTTTGTTATTTAGTGTTGAACTTGAACCTAATCTATGTATTATAATAAAAAACATCCCCATCTATCATTTAAAATCCCCAAACTCATAAT
>NZ_JAABNP010000037.1 GCF_009928485.1 Clostridium sp. C2-6-12
TAATTTTAACAATGGAGGCTTGCATTTTCTATGCGTTAATTTTTTTACGCTTACTCTTTATTTAGTAATATCAATTATTGTTCATCTTCATCATCTATTTCACGTCTAGGTGATAATGGCATTTCCCAAGCTGTATGATCAGTATGAAGAAGTTTATGTGCTTTATGTGATAATGGCTTTTCCATATAATCCTCGTAAAGTTTAACAATAGAAGGATTTTCATGAGAAAATCTTAGAGTAGACTTTTTATCAAGTCCATATAAATTTTCTGCTCTGTCTCCTGCGAGTTCCAATCCATCTGAAATAGGTTGGCCTCCTCCACCAGAACATCCACCAGGACAAGCCATAACTTCAACAAAATCATAGTCAACCTTTCTTTTTCTAAGTGCATTGATAAGCTTTCTTGTATTTCCAAGTCCACTTACTATTGCAACCTTTATTGGTATACCTGTAATTTCAAAAGTCTTTTCTTTCCATCCCTTCATTCCTCGTACTTCTTTAAAAGCATCTGGATCTGGATTAGTACCTGTTGCTAAATAATATGCAGATCTAAGTGCTGCTTCCATAACTCCACCTGTAGCTCCAAAAATAACACCAGCTCCTGAACCAACTCCAAGTGGCATATCAAAAGCTTCGCCTTTTAAATCCTTAGGAATAATATGCTCTGCTCTTATCATTCTATCTACTTCACGAGTTGTAAGCACTAAATCTACATCTTGTCCAGCTCCAGCATCATTCATTACTGATATTTCACTTTCATGCTTTTTAGCTATGCATGGCATAATTGAAATAGAATAAATTTTAGATGGCTCTACATTTAAAAGTTTTGCATAATAGCTTTTTGCAACAGCTCCAAACATTTGTTGTGGTGATTTAGCTGTTGAAAGCTGTCCTACCATATCAGGATATTGAGATTTTATAAATCTTACCCAACCTGGACAACAAGACGTAAACATTGGAAAAGTATTATTATCTTTATTTTTAAGCTTTTCTAAAAATTCGCTTCCTTCTTCCATTATAGTAAGATCTGCACTAAAATTTGTATCAAAAATGTAGTTAAAGCCCATTCTTCTAAGTGCTGCAACTAAACGTTCTACTGTTGCTTCTTCCCGAGATAGTCCTAGTGCTTCTCCCCATGCAGCTCTAACTGCTGGAGCTATTTGCACTACAGTTATTTTGTCTGGATCTGCAAGTGCTGCAAAAGCTTTTTCAGTATCATCTCTTTCCCTAAGTGCTCCTACAGGACAATGAGTAATGCATTGACCACATAGTGAACAATCTGAATTTTTAATCCTTCTATTATATGATACATCAACTGTTGTTCTTGATCCTGTATTTGCAACATCCCATATATTAAGACTTTGAATTTTATCGCATACTTGAATACAACGCATGCACTTAATACATTTACCAGCATCACGTATTAATGGAAAACTTTCATTCCAAACATAAGGTTCTACGTTTCTTTCAAAATTTAATTTAAATATTCCCAAATCATTAGAAATTTCTTGTAGACTGCAATTACCACTTCTTACGCAATATGCGCAATTACAATCATGTTGTGATAAAATAAGTTCTACATTTGTCTTTCTAGTTTCCCTAACTCTAGGACTATTTGTAAATATCTCCATGCCTTCTTCAGCCATATTGTTACAAGCTGGAAGAAGCTTATCTTTTCCTTTTACTTCAACAACACATACACGACATGCACCTATTTCATTTATTTCTTTTAAATAACAAAGACTTGGGATAGGAATGCCAGCAAGTTTTGCTGCATCTAAAATGGTAGTACCCTCTTCTACTTGTATTGCAATATTATCAATTTTTAAAGTTACCATTTTTTAACCCTCCCCCCTTTGAACACTCCATATCCAAAGTGATCACATCTCAAACATCTAAATGACTCTTGATGTGCTTCTGCACAGGTCATTCCATGTTCTATTAGTTCAAAATCATTTTTGCGCTCTATTGCATCTCTTTCTAACATATTTACTCTTCCACAAGCAGGTCTATCATCTAGTCTTGCTGTAGGGATTTCGACATCTGTTCTAATAATATGGTTATAACCTAAATAATTATCTATATTTGCAGCTGCTACCTTACCAGCTGCTATTGCTCTTATAACAGTGGCTGGACCAGTTACACAATCACCACCTGCAAATATTCCCGGCTCATTTTCTATTTCACTTGAACTTAAAGCATCAATAACTCCTTTTTTAACTGGAACTCCATATTCAGCAAAATGCCTTGATTCAATACCTTGTCCTATTGCAACTATTACTATATCACAAGGAATTCTTTCTTCTGCTTCTTCTGAATCCACAATTGTTGGACGCCCACTTTGATCAATTTTACTAATCATTTGAGGCTTAACCCATAAAGCCACGACATTACCATTGTCATCACTTTCTATTCTTATAGGAGCTTTAAGAGTTAATATTTCACAGCCTTCTGCAATAGCACCTTCTACTTCATCAGGTAATGCAGTCATGTCTACTTTTCTACGCCTGTATACATTAAATACTTTAGAAGCACCAAGTCTAATTGAAGATCTTGTAACATCCATAGCAACATTTCCGCCACCAATTACAACAACAGTTTTATCTTTAAAGCTAGGAAGTTTATCATCACCTATTGCACGAAGCATTTCTACAGCTGAAATAACTCCTTTACTTTCTTCTCCTTCAATTCCAATTTTCTTATCAGTATGTGCTCCAATTGCAATATACAAAGCATCATATTGATTTTTTAGATCTATCATAGAAATGTCTTTTCCAATTCTAATTCCACTTTTTACTTCTATACCTGTTGAAAGTATAGCTTCAATATCTTCATCTAACCTTTTTCTAGGAAGACGATAATTTGGAATTCCATATCGTAGCATTCCTCCAAGCTTTGATTTTTCTTCATATATTACAACTTTATGGCCCATGAGTGAAAGAAAGTATGCAGCACTTAACCCACCAGGTCCACCACCAATTACTGCAACTTTTTTACCAGTTGCTGGTGCACATACAGGTACTGGAACCTTTCCTGCATGATCAACAGCATACCTTTTTAAACCACGGATATTTATTGAATCATCTATCATATTACGTCTGCATCTTGCTTCACATGGGTGTTCACAAATAAGTGCACAAGCAGTTGGAAATGGGTTGTCCTTCCTAATAAGACGAACAGCATCAGCATATCTTTCTTCTGATATTAATGCTATATAACCTGGAATATCTACTCCTGCAGGACATAATGCAACACAAGGAACAGGCTGATCTAAATTGCAAATACATCTTTTATTTACTATATGTTCAACATAATCATTTTTAAAGCCTTTTACACCCTTAAGTACCATATTGGCAGCTTCGTAGCCTATTGCACAGTCAGCAGAATTTAAAATTACTCTAGCAGTCTTTTCTATTAAATCAATAGTGTCTAAAGTAGCATTACCATTTAAAACATCATTAAGTAAGTTTTCTAATTGTCCTAGTCCAACTCTGCAGGGAACGCATTTTCCACAGGTTTGAGCATGACATAACTTTAAAAAAGAAGATGCCATATCAACTGGACAAAGACCTGGTGGACTGGCAATAATTCGACGTTCTAAATCCTTATAAAGGCCTTCAATTACAGTTTGGGCTCTATTTGGTGTTGCAATATCAAGTCTACTCATTTTAACTCCTCTCTGCATGATTCTCATGCTTAGCAAAATAGTATAAAATTATTCTTTGTGTAAACATTTTCTTATCTTATTATACAATATTTTCAGAAAATTCTCAAAATATATTTTGTAATTTGTCTATGATTTAAGAAAGATAAATATCTTTGTATTCGAAATAAAATAAAAATTTTTCATTATATAAAAATTTTTCATTATATAAAAATTTTATTCATATGTTCATTACATTATGTTAAAACAATAACTAATTTATCAATTTAAAATCCTTTTACCTTATTTCTCACTCTAAGAATCTTATACCTTAATTCAATTTGGAAATTTAAATAACATAAACAAATCTTAAATATGCTACTTGAAAATTCCTTTAGAATAAAATGCTCGCTCTCAAGTTAAAAAATCATCAACTTGAGAGCGAGCATTTTGTTAAATATATAATTACATTAATTGTTGTTTTCAACAGTGTTTTTAGAAACTAACAATTTTTCATATTTATTTTCTATGAACTTTATTATTGGAACTCCAACCATAGTAACTACAACAAATTCACCAATTGCAACTTCCGCTGCTGATAATACAAGTGGAAGTTCATAAAGGATATTTAACATCCATCCAATTATTATACCGTTAAAAATTGTAGGCCATAAAGATGCTATTACTAACGAAATCTTATTAGATTTTATATATTTTCTTGTAAGTGAAATTGCATAAACACTTATAAATGTAGCTAAGGTTCCTACAATAGCATCCATTACACCATTAGGTCCAAGTATATTTGCAATAAAGCATCCAAGAGTAAGTCCTCCAATATAAAATGGATCAAAGAAAGCTAATAATACCATTATTTCAGATACTCTAAATTGTATTGCTCCATAGCTTATAGGTGCAAGCACAAGTGTTATAACTGCATAGAGTGTAGCTATAATAGCTGTTCTAACCAGCCTATTTACTGTTTTTTTGTTTTCCATGTAAAATCCTCCATTTATAAATTATATTATTTCAATCAATAGTGCCTTCTACTTTATAATATCCAAAATAGGCATAAAAAAAATCGCAGATATACCTACCTACGATAAATAAACTCGACAAAAATAAAAGATTTAATTAATAAAAATTAACAAATCTTTATATGTTGCTATTTTACCGTAGTTTTATTTAAAGTCAGGAGGCTTTCGAACTGACTGATATTAATTTTTACCAGTGAATTATATCAAATTGATAATTTAAATACAAGTTATATTATTTTAAAGCTTAATTGCAAACTCTGTAATTTCTTGTTAATATAAATAAATATTATAGTATTAATTATGAATTTGTTAATAATATACCTTTATTTACTTTTAATTCTTCAATTACTAATGTATCTGCTGGAACCCATTCTAATTGATCCAATTCCTCTAATCTAAGCCATTTAGAATCATTATGTGCATTTAAATATAATTGACCTCCACATATGTCACATATAAAGCAATGCATCTTAAGACGGAAATCAGGATAATCGTAATCTATTGTTGTTAAATAACTAGATATATTAATATCTAATTCTAGTTCTTCTTTTATTTCTCGTCTTAGAGCTTCACCTCTTGTTTCACCTAACTCCATTTTACCGCCTGGAAATTCCCACATATTTTTATAATCTCCTGCACTACGACAAGTAGTTAGAATTTTATCATCTTTTTTTATAATTGCTGAAACTACTTCAATTGTTTTCAAAGCTCTCCCCCCTCAAATCAATTCATAATTATACTATAATTTTCAATAAATTAATACTATCTTTAAGGAAATATTGCTATATTAATTTGTTTACTATTCTTTTGCTAAATAGTAAATTAAAATACTAAAAAGTAATTTTACACAAATTGAAAACCACCAATTAGTTTATTTTTTTAACTAATTGGTGGTTAAGCTATACCTAACCCTTTTTTGAATTGAATTGGTTCTATAAGAATTTTAATCACCCTTCTCTTTGCGAGTATTTTCTAAGTTAATTACAATTTAGCCTTTGTAATTAATTAGATATATTCTTAATATTGTATAGGTTAAATTGAAATTTCTTTGCTATTAGTATTTTAGATATATACTTTCTTCGAGTAGCTAAGATAACTAATAAGTAATTTGTTTTTCTGTTATTTTACTTTATTTACTTCTACCCAAATCCTCCGTTGATTTGCTGCCTCTAGTTTCAATTTAGTAAAATAACCTTCAAAATGATTACTTCATAAAATTTAAAACTGGAATTAGTATCATCTAAAATAGCATTGGCTAAAATCATTTAATAATTTTTAAGATGTTAATTAAAAATTTAAATTTTTGTAATTAGTGAATCTATATTATAGGGTTAGGCGCTTTGAAGAAATTTCTTTCTTCTTACTAACATTATAACACGCAAATTGTCAGAATACAATGTATTTTCTGATAATTTATAAACTTTTCCTACTTTTCGACTTATATGATCATAAGTAAATAATCTATTTTACTGAATTGTGTGTTATAAATTAGCAATTGTTTCAACATTTAATTAATTCCTATGAAGGAAAAAAGTTCCTTAATGTCGAACTTAAAACAATATACACGTAGGTTTAGATGAAAGGTTGGATAAGTATGAATGGTGATTTCGAATCAAAAACTCATCTATTAGCTATTTTAGACAATATACCATTTATGGCTTGGTATAAAGACATAAATGGCATATTTGTAGCTGTAAATCGACCCTTTGTAGATGGCTGTGGTAAAGCTAAGGAAGAAATTATAGGTAAAAATGATTTTGATGTGTGGCCTTATGAACTTGCTTTAAAATATGTTAAAGATGATTTAGATGTAATACAGTCTAAAAAAGAGAAAATTGTAGAGGAACAATTTGATTACCAAACAAGTAGTATTGGTTTTGAAACTTATAAATCTCCTGTATTTGATGATGAAGGTAATGTAATTGGAATTATAGGCCTCTCTAAAAATGCTTCAGAAAAAAATCCTATTACAATGATTTGCTCACATATAGATATAACCGAGAGAAAACTCATAGAAGAAGAATTTAAACAAAAAGAATTAATACTTTCAGCTGCTGCTTTTTCAATTAAAGAACTTTTACAAAACAGAAACTATTTAAATGCACTTTACAACTCTTTTGAACTTATAGGAAAAGCAACTCGAGTAGATAGAATATATCTATTTATTAATACTTATGATGATAAAGGTATTTATACTAGTCAAAAACTTCAATGGAATTTAGTAAAAAAACGATTTCAATCAAATGATATTATTTTTCAAAATATTCCATTTGAAGATATAGATGATTTTATATTTGAATTAAAAAATAATAAATCCCTATATGGTATTACGAGAGAATTACCCTCTTCACAAACTAAAGAATTCTTAGAATCAAGAAATGCAATTTCATATATGATACTACCTATTTTTGTTGAAAATACTTTTTGGGGCTTCATTGGTTTTGATCAGTGCCAATATGAAAGACATTGGAAAGAATCAGAATTTTCAACTTTAAGTGCATTTAGCAGTTCTATAGGAAAAACCATAGAAAGGCATTTAACAGAAAAAGCTTTAGAAACCTCTAGACAAAATGCTGAAACTGCCAATATGCTTAAGAGTCAGTTTCTAGCTAATATGTCCCATGAAATTCGAACTCCTATGCATGCCATTCTTGGATATACTTCATTACTGAAAGATATTGTTAAAAACGAAGAAAGTATTAATTATTTAAATGCAATTCAAAAGGCTGGAAACATGCTTATGAATTTAATAAATGACATACTTGATTTATCTAAAATCGAAGCTGGGAAATTAGAGCTTCAGCTAAGTTATATTGATATTAAACGATTATTGGATGATATTAAAGAATTATTTTCTTTAAAAATAGAAAATAAAAATTTAGTATTTAATATTTATATTGACCCCAAAATACCAAAAACAATTTTAATTGATGAAGTTCGTATAAGGCAGATACTATTTAATCTGGTTGGAAATGCAGTTAAATTCACACATTATGGTTCAATAAATTTATCTTTAAAAGTATCTAATATTAATGAAAATGACAATTTGATTTCTTTGATATTTGAAATAAGAGATACTGGTATTGGTATCCCAGAAGATCAACAAGCCTCAATCTTTAATCCTTTTAAACAAAAGGATGGACAAAATAACAAAAAGTATGGAGGTACAGGCCTTGGCCTTTCTATTTCTAAGAGATTAGTAGATATGATGAATGGTTCATTAACATTAGTCAGTAAGGTTAATGAAGGTTCAACTTTCATAGTTGAGATTCCTAACATTTCTATTGGCAGTTTTAGTGATAAAATAAATAATTCCGATACATTAAATTATGAAGACCGCATTATAAACAATGATGTTAGCATTAATAAAAATGAAATTAGTGATACAGAGCCTATACGCTTAGAAATGCTATTAAAAATGAATGCTTTGAAAGAAAGTTTATGGTCAGATTGTATTAATAAAAATCGTGTTAATGATATGAAGGAATTTGCAGCTTTAATATTAGAAATTGGGTGCGAATATAGTCATCATAATACTATTGAATATGCTAAATCCCTAGAGTATCATATAAATAATTTTGATCTTAAAAACACAAAAGAATTATTAAACAAATTCCCTACTCTACTTGAAGTTTATAACTCCAGCATTATTAAAGAATAAAAGTTTAGATTTTACTTATTACATGGAGGAAAATGTTATATGATAAAAATTGATAATAAACAAGTTAAGATACTTCTTATAGATGATACTCCAGTTAATTTAGAAATTGCTGGTAAAATATTAGAACAAGAAGGTTATGATATTTATATTGCAGAAAGCGGTTATACTGCGCTTTCACTCATTAAGTATATTGATTTCGACCTAATTTTATTGGATATAATGATGCCAGAAATGGATGGCTTTGAAACATATAAAAAAATGAAGGAGCATGAAAATTTTAATGACGCACCTGTAATTTTTTTAACTGCAAAAGTAGATATTGAAAGTGTTGTTAATGGATTTGAACTTGGCGCTGTAGATTATATAAGAAAGCCCTTTTACGGATTAGAGCTTAAAGCAAGAGTCAGAACCCATGTTGAGTTAAAAAAAATGAGAGAAGAATTAGAAGAAAAAAACAAAAAACTATCTAGTGCGTATGGAAAATTAGAAGTCATTGCAACTACTGACCCACTAACAAGCCTTTCCAACCGTAGAGAAGTAACTAAAAAATTAA
This sequence comes from Clostridium sp. C2-6-12, assembly GCF_009928485.1. Classification (GTDB taxonomy): domain Bacteria; phylum Bacillota; class Clostridia; order Clostridiales; family Clostridiaceae; genus Clostridium. The sequence goes on from NZ_JAABNP010000037.1 coordinate 8,892, forward strand.
ATGAAGAACAAATCAGATTTCAACATAATAATACACCATTTTCAATTATAATAGCCGATATTGATTACTTTAAAAATGTTAATGATACTTATGGTCATAATAGTGGTGATTATATTCTAAAAACTTTAGCCCAAATATTAAAAAACAGTTGCCGTAAACAAGATATCATTTCTAGATGGGGTGGCGAAGAATTTCTTTTATTACTGCCTGGAACAAATGCTTATGGTGCAACTGTATTAGCTGAAAAACTCAGATCTAAAATAGAAAACACTACTTTTGATACAGGTGAATATAAAATAAAGGTAACTTTAACTTTCGGAATAAATGTTTATGACAAAAGTCAAAATATAGATACCTTAATCTCAAAAGCCGATAGCGCATTATATGAAGGTAAACAAAGAGGTAGAAACTGTGTGGTTATTTATGACAAATTAGATTTAATATAATCAAATAAATCTCTAATTCTCTCATAAATCCATAGATAATGAAAAATAAAAAGGTTATTGTATATAAAAATTTTCAGTAAAAAGCAATAGCCTTTTTATTTTGAATTTATTTACTCCTGGACTTTATGTAACTTAAAAATTTTTTCTAAGTTGATATTAAAAAATGACAAAATTAAAACTGCATAAACTAAAATTCACTTTAATTTAATGCAGTTTCACTGTAATTTAATTATGCTTCTAGAAGCAATTCTATTTGTTTTTCTAATTCTTCTTCTGAAATTACTCCTGCAGAATTATCTTTAAAAATATTTCCTTCTTTATCAATAAAAATTGTTCTTGGTATAGAATTAATACTATATTTATCTGCGGCATCTAATTTACTATCATACAAAACATTCATATCATACTTATTATTTTTTATATATTTTTGAGCTGTAGCTAAAGTTTCTCTATTTCCATCGGTTAAGTTAATCATCAAAATTGCTATTTTATCTTTACTATATTTTTTTGACATTTCATTAAATCCAGGCATTTCAGATTTACAAGGTCCACACCAGCTAGCCCAGAAATTTAATACAACAGGTTTTCCTATGTAATCTGATAATTTAACTTCATTTTGATTTTCATCATATACAGTAAAGTCTTTTGCTTTAACTTTTACTTTAATTTTATCATTTTTTGAGCCTTCCTCTTGAGTTTTTAAATTTTCATTTACTATATTTTTTTTATCATATTTTGAAGCTAGACTTCCATATCCAAAATATGCTACTACTAAAAATATAGAAAAACTTAGAAAACCTACAACAAAGACGATTAATTTTTTATTACTATTCATAAAGTCCTCCAATTATTAATGTAATTTATTTTCTTACCGCTTAATTATAGTGATGAAATTATTTATTTTTACTCCTAAAAGGTTAATAAAGCTAAAAATTTATTTAAATGACCTGTCATCATAAAAATACCTATTATAACAAGAACTAAACCTGAACTTATATTAATAATTTTATAATTTTTCTTTATAAAATTAAATGCTTCTTTTAATTTGTCTAGTAATATTGCACATATTACAAAAGGTATACCAAGTCCTAAGCTATAAATCAAAAGCATTATAGTTCCCTTAAAAGTTTCCTGTGAATTTACTGCTATCATTAATGCAGCACTTAAAAAAGTTCCAATACAAGGTGTCCAACCAATTGCAAAAATCATACCAAATGCAACTGATGAAAAAAATTTAAAAGTTTTAATTTTATTTTCAAGCTTTAAACTTTTATCCAATAACTTAATTTTTAATATTCCCATGTAATTAAGCCCAAATATTACAATTAAAAGCCCACCTATAAAATTTAAAGCAAAACTCTGCTCCTTAATAAAACTACCAAAGGTTCCAGCAAGTGTCCCTAATAATGTGAAGATTATTGTAAAGCCAAGTACAAATCCCAATGAATTTATAAAAGCATTATATTTTTTATTATCATTATCTTCGTTTCCACCTATAAAATATGATATATATAGTGGCAATAAGGGTAATATACAAGGGGAAATAAACGTTATAATTCCTTCTAAAAATAGTAATAAGTATTCCATATGCATCCTTTCTCTTTTAAGTTCAATTAATTATTATTATTACATAGTATTATAAACCATTTCCTATTCTTATACTATAAATGATTTTTAATAATTTTGTAAGTGATTAAGTCACATTAGAATCAATTCTTAGACAATTGATATCCATTATCATTTACATTTCATTTCCCATATGCTATATTGTTTTTAGAATAAAACTACTACAAGTTAGAAGCTATTGAAAATTATAAATTTTTAGCGAATTACTGTCGCTTCTTTAAAACTCTATAAATTTAAGTAAGGGATTGATGAAATGAAAATAGATCTAGAGTTATATCATGATATAATAGAAAGTTTAGCTGCTGCTCTTGATGCAAAAGATGTGTACACATCTGGCCATTCTACAAGAGTTGGAAATATGGCATATGATTTAGGTATAAAATTAGGGATTGATGAGCATAATTTACATATGATACATATTGCTGGTCATTTACATGACATAGGTAAAATAGGAGTACCAGATAATATTTTAAAAAAAGAAGGAAAACTTAATTCAGAGGAATGGAAGCTTATGCAAAGTCATTCAGAAATAGGTTACAACATATTAAAAAAAGCAAATAGCTTAAGAGATATTTCTCATATAGTTTTATACCACCATGAAAAATGGAATGGTACTGGATATCCAAGAGGCCTAAAAAATGAAGAAATACCTATAGGCTCTCGAATAATAGCTTTATGTGATTCTATTGATGCTATGAGAAGTAATCGTCCATATCGAAAAATTGTCTCTAATAATGAATGTTATATGGAAATTATAAAAAATAAAGGAATAATGTATGATCCTGAAATTACTGATTGTTTAATTGATAACTGGAATAATATTGTGCTACCCCACTATTCATAACAAAAATATAACAATTAAATCTTAAAACAAAAAAATTTATTTATAAATCTTGACAAAAGTGGTTGGATATTATATTATCTTATTGAGAATGATTTTCATTTTATATGTATAAAAATATTTGTAAATAAAAATAATATATTTAATAAAACATATAAAACTATTCCAAACAAATAATTTTGGTGGTGATATTAATTGAAACATTTAGATTTTTATAGGAAATTAAATTCCATGGACAGCAAAGAATATATAGAAACATTTTTAGTATATAATTTATCCCTAGTGATTGCAGGAATTAAGCCAGCTATTACTTTGACTATTAAAACAAATAATCTAAAGTTATATAATAGTTGGAATGAATTTGGTATTGATTTTCTCCAATCGTCAAATTTAAAATTCATAGAACTTAGAAAAAGTGATGACTCTATTATAGTTATGATTTATGATGAGTTATTATTAAAAAAAGATTTAAATGAAAAATCACATAAAGAGTTTTTATTTAATATGGGATATCCTAAAAATGCATGTATTGATGATTGTATAAAAACACTAAAAGCTAGATATGAAAAATATCACTGCCCTCATGAACTTGGATTGTTCTTAGGAATCCCCTTTAAAGATGTTAGAGATTTTATGGAATGTACAACAAAAAAGTGTTTATTGTGTGGATATTGGAAAGTATACAATGATAGCAAGAAAGCAAAAATGATTTTTACTAAATATGATAAAGTTAAAGAATATACCATTGAAAACCTACTTGAAGGGAATTCATCGCGTGACCTCGCTTTAAGTATAAGAAATTATTTTCATAAGGAAGCTAAATATATATAGCTCCTCCAAATTATATATATTTAGCACAAAATAAATAGATAATTAAAATTTCATTTTTCTCACTATAAATTTTCACACTACCATGAATATTAGGTAATTAACCACCATAATTTAATCTTTTCAGTTCACACACGCTGAAAAATTAAAATGAAACTTAATATTATATGTTTTCTTATTCACAATAAACAACATTTCATAAAATTTATATAAATAGCCTGTTACAAAATCATTTCATTTGGTAACAGGCTATTTTAATCTTATGCATAATATAGTTTATTACTTATAAACTATATAAAAATATCTTTTATAAATACGAATTTACCTTTTTAGTGATATTTTGCTCAGGCATAAATCCTGCCAAACTTTCTACTGGAACTCCATCCTTAAATATAATCATAGTTGGAACAGCTGATATTCTATATTTTTGAGCTATATTAAGATTCTCGTCTATGTCTACTTTAAAAAATTTAGCTTTATCACCCATTTTATTGCTAACACCTTCAAATACTGGTCCTAACATTTTACATGGACCACACCAAGTTGCAAAGAAATCCACTACTACAACTCCTTTAGTATTTTCAACATTTTGAACAAATTCATTGCTATCTATTATTTTTGCCATATTTAACTCCTCCAATTCATTAAATAATTATATATACTTCATGCTTTAATTATAATTTTATTATCATATTGCTTCTGTGACTTAATCACAATAAAAAATCTTATTATATTTCCCTTTTTTATAAGTTAAACTATAAAATATCTTTTAAATTTTTTACTATAATTATTTTTCCTCTTCCTAGCTCTATATATCCTCTTTTTTCTAAGCTTTTAAGCTTTCTGCTTACAACTTCCCTGGCTGAGTCAATTTCAAAAGCTAATTCGCTATGGGTAGTATATATTATTTTGCTATTCTTGTTTATGAGTAATTTTAAAAGTCTTGTTTCCAGGGATTCATGAACAATTTCTTCTTTATTTTCTATTACTGTAATAAATTTTTTATATAAATCCCCATAGATATAGGTTAAAAATTCATTATCTTTAATTAAATATGATCTAGCTATATCTAATGGTATTATACACACTTCTGAATCCTGAACTGCTTTTCCTGTTATATTTAAAGATTCAAAGTTAGATATACAACTTAAGGCCTCATGACAAAACTCTCCATGGCCTATGTTATATAAATTAGTTTCTTCTCCTTCGGCATTAATTCTTTGGATTTTTATAGTTCCGCTTAGAACAAATAATATTCCAACACAAGCTCCTTCTGTAGCTTTTACATATTCATCCGCATAAACAGTTTTAAAAATTGCTTGATTATTTATTATATTATTATTCTTATGATTAATTGTATTAAGTATTGGATAATTTTTATATAAAGCTTCAATTTTTTTTATTTTTTCATTTTCTACTGCATTATAATTAGTCATAGTCCTTCCTCCATACAATCTTATTATATATATAATATCTATTATCTTCTGTAACTTAGTCACATATTATATTAATATTATGGCAGCTTAGTTTTAGAATGGCAATAAATTATCATTATTACTTTACATAATATTACTTAAGTTGATTTATTTCCTCATACTTTTTATTAAAATTACAAAAGTAAAAGATATAAAGTGTATAAATACACTTTACATCTTTTACTTTTATCATAATTTATTTATTATTTTAATATAAATGTCTGCCTGTATACATACGAAATAAAATACATAATTTTAATTTTTCAGCTTCATTCATATTTATTTCATCATATACATATTGATTATTACATACTTTATCTTTTCTTATTTTTTCTACACAAAATTTTATTTTTGCCATAACTTTTCCTAAAATGTTCATACTATTTCCTCCTGCTAATTTACCCATAGCTCACTCCGTATTTTTTAGAATTCCTTTCCTTGAATATTTTTTAATTTCTCTTGTTACCATGTTTTTTACCTCCTCAAAATTGATGAATAGTTTATATTTAATTAAACTATAATAATATTGTACTAATTACAGATTATAGAAGCTATATAAAAAATGATTATAATTAAACTTTCCTAGAGTTATCTAGATTTCTACAAGAAATCTTCATAAATTAGTAACTGTGACTAATTTTTATATGTAATTATTTTAGTAAATATATAAAACAAAAATCACATATCAAAGCAAGGAATAATTTTGCTTTGATATGTGATTTTATTAATAAATTAATAACTATTATTTTTTCTCAAGTTTCTAAATTTATATAATTTATGTTTTTATTATTCAAAATTTATCTTATAGTTTTTAGTTAAAAAATAGTAAATAACTATTAATAATATGGATAATAATATGGGTATGGGTAAGGCGGTAAAATTGGATAAGGTAATAAAGATAAAGCCGCTAATGTAGCAAGTGGAAAGGCTTGCCTTCTAAAACGTCTAAATCTTCTTCTTGGAGGACCATAATTATTATAATATTGTCTTTGTCCTTCACTCTTAGTTTCGCCTTCCGGCTCCATCATGTCTTCTCCAACTAATACAATAATCCTATCTGGATCCACATTTTCAATAATGCCATCAATTTCATTTCCATCTTTCATTTTTAAAATAGCATGATAATACATACATCTTTTACACTCATCATATAAACCTTTTAAATCTCTGTAATAGTCTTCTTTTTCTAAATCCATTTTTTGACCAACTCCTTTCGCTACCATTATATTCAAGTTTGAGTAAAATGGTTCTGTCAGCTTATTAAAAAATACTCCCAAAACGCTTAGGAGCTTGGCTTAAATATTTATCATAATTATTTACATTTTTATTGAGATTGTTTATTTTCACTAAATCATTATTTGTTGATGAATGAATATAATTTCCATTTTCTAAATACATGGCAACATGTCCAGGGAAAAAAATCAAATCTCCTTTTTTAATATTTTCAAAAGGAATTTCTTTTATTGGAAATCCTTCTTTAATTTCAGCATCCCTATATATTAATACACCATTTAACATATATGCCATGGAGCAAAGACCAGAGCAGTCTATTCCCAAGGGAGTTTTCCCACCCCATCTATATTGAGTTCCTAAATAGCTTAAAGCAGCTTTTGCTAAATTTTCTCTTAAGTTCCTTTCATCCTTAATATCATATTTTAATATTAATTTTGATATGAAACTCTTTTTAACCCACCCAGCTTTTAAATTAGGCAGCTTTACTTTTATAAACCTTCCATCTTTACTCATCTGTCCTGTTGAAATTAAAATTCCGCCTCTTGTTAGACTTGCTATTTTATAGGATGATACCTGAGGTTTGTTAAGAATATCAGCAAAAGAATTTATAATTACAGCATTTTTTTCACTTTCCCATAACTTACCTATTTCATCGTCAATTATTAAATTATCTCCATTTATATATCCTTCATATTTATAATGTGTTCTTACATAAAACCAATTATCTTTCTCCTCATTTAGTATTTCAACAATCATTCCAAACAACACTTCATCCATACTTTCTGTGTTTTCTTTTGGTCCTCTTTTCAGTTCTCCTATGGCTTTATTAATAATGGCATATGTCATTTAACTATTTCTCCATTCGAATTCAATATGATATTTATTTAATTTTCATTCTGTACTGGTAAATGTAACTAATACTTTTATTAATATTCTTTAAATAAGTTAATATAATTCTAAAATACAATAAGCTCATTATTTTCAGTATCCATATTTACTTTAGCACCAAGAGGAAGGCTTATAGTAGGTAAACAGTGACCACAAGCTATATTATAAATAGTAGGCTTATTTTCTGGAATTATTAGTTCTTCAAAGATTTCCATTAAGCTTAAACTATTGTTACCTTCTTTAGTCTCACATTTTGTCCACGAACCTAAAATAATGCCTTCTGCATCTTTAAATTTTCCACATTGTTTTAATTGAAGCAGCATTCTATCAATTTTATAAGGTGTTTCATCTACATCTTCTAATAATAATATTTTTCCTTTTGTATCAAGCTCATAAGGTGTCCCCATAGTGGATGCAATTATTGAAAGATTTCCTCCAACTAACCTTCCTTTAGCTTTTCCTCCTACTAAAGTTTTTATTTCCAGTCCCTTAGGGTTTTTGAGGATTCCTAATGGATCATGGCTAAATATATTTTTCTTAAAATACTCCATTGTATAATCATCTACACCCTTATAAAATTCTGTAGATGCCATTGGAGTGTGAAAAGTTATAAGTTTACATTTTTCATTAAATACATTGTGAAGCACAGTTACATCGCTATAGCCAGCAAAAACCTTTGGATTTTTTTTTATCATTTCATAATCCAACATATCTAAAAGTCTACTGGCACCATATCCTCCACGGATTGCAAAAATCCCCTTTATAGTTTTATCTTGAAACATTGTATTTATATCCTTTGCCCTAATTTTATCACTTCCAGATAAAAAGCCATGTTTTCCATTAACACTTTCGCCTAGAACTACTTTTAAACCTAATTCCTCCATTGCTCTGATAGATGGTTCTAATCTATCTTTAGCTATAGGACTTGAGGTTCCAATTAAAGCTATTTTATCTCCTATTTCTAATGGCTTTGGTCTTATCATTTACTTTACTCTCCCAAAAACAAATCACTATCCTAAAATGTATTCTTCATGTTGCTTTATAATTACTGTAAATTGATATTCTAATATATTTTTTCTCGTGTCATTTACTTACTATGAAAGTGTATAAAAATAATCATATTAGTTAACCTAATTAAATTTTGACTACATCATCAAAACCTAAGCCAGCTTTCACGCTCATTTTAATGCTTTCATTTTTGAATACTGGGCCTCCATTTATAGGATCTACTTTACAAAGCGCTGGTCCATCCAAATCCACCATAGTTATTATTTTTTTGGCTGCTCCAAGATTAGCTGCAGCACTAACACTTATTTTACTTTCAAGCATACATCCTATCATACATTCTACTCCAAAAGCTTCTGCTATATTACATAGCTTTAATGCATTGAAAATTCCACCTGTCTTCATAAGCTTTATATTAATTAAATCTGCTGCCTTGTGTTGAATTATTTTAATTGCATCTAATGGCGAAAAAACACTTTCATCTGCTAATATTTTTGTAAATGTATTTTGAGTTACATACTTCATACCTTCTAAATCCCAATATTTCACTGGCTGCTCTATTAACTCAATATTTAAATCTCGATCTTCTAAAGCTCTTATTATCCTAACAGCCTGTTTACTAGTCCAACCTTGATTAGCATCAACACGAAGCATAACATTTTTCCCAACAGCTTTTCTTATTTCAGAAATTCTTTCAATATCTTTATTACCTTCTTTTCCTACCTTTATCTTTAAAATATTAAAACCTTCATTAACAGCCTTTACGCTATCTTGAACCATTTCATCTATATCATTTGCACTAATTGTAATATCTGTAGTTATTTCTTTTCTATATCCTCCAAGAACTTTATAAAGAGGTGCATTTAGTTTTTTAGCATATAAATCATATACAGCCATATCAACGGCAGCTTTTGCACTAGTATTTTTTAAGATGCTGGCGTTAATCTTATACATTAAGTCTTCTAAATTATCTATTTCCATGCCCATAATTGATGGTTTTATATAATTTAGTATTACTGATTTAATAGATTCCTTTGTTTCACCTGTTATGACAGCTGTTGGAGCTGCTTCCCCATAACCTGTTTCACCAGTATCAGTTATAATTTTTACTACAATATCATTAACGGCGTCAACTGTTCTAAGTGCGGTTTTAAAAGGCGTGACTAAAGGAACTAAAATTTCCGATACTTCAATATTACTAATGACCATTTTTATCCTCCCTACGCAAGAAATATAAAAATAATAAATGAAGTCACTACATTTTATTCAAAACATAGTGACTTCATTCTTGTTGAATACAAAACTATTTTATTTTATCTTAAATTCATTTAAAATCTCAGCCAAAACATTAACTAAAAATAAAATTAGCGTATTATCTCTCTTAACCTTAATAAATCTTTTGAAGAATATTTCACTTCATTTATCTTTTCATTAGCTCTAACGAGAACACCTTTTATTCCAGCTCTTTCTGGGCCATTAACATCAGCTAATAAACTATCTCCTACCATCCATACATTTTTAGGATGTTTAGCTTTATTTAATGCAAATTCATAAATTTTCATATTAGGTTTTTCAAATCCAACATTAGCTGAAGATATACAATCAGTAATATACTTTCCCAATCCTAATGACTCAACTATATATGGTAATTCTGGTATATGGTTAGATAATATAATATTCCTCCATCCATTTAACTTAAAATATTTAAGGGTTTCTATAGAATCGCTATACAATGTAAATTCATCTGGTTTTGCTAATTCCATATGGGCTTGTCTTGCAAAATTACTAAGTTTACATTCATCTATAGAAAGTTCTTTATATGCTTCTTCAAATAATTTTTCTACAAACTTCCACCACTCTCCATTTATAGTTAGGTGGGAGTAATCTTTTTCACAATCTTGCCATGGTATCCCAGGAATTTTCAGCTTTTTAATTTGTTCTATTGTAATTTCTGTATCTGGTTCATTTTGCAATATAACTTTATGTAGAGCTTTGCTAATCATAAAATCGTTATATGCTAAAGTACCTTGAAAATCCCAAAATATAACTTTATTCATAATATTCCTCATATTCCTCTAAATCCATATTTATTATTCAATCTAATTTATAACTTTCATTTCTGATCTTCTTGTAACTCGCCTCCTATCAATACCAAAACTTTATAACATTAGTAATATAAGCTGTAATGGAGAGGATAAATTATCGTTCCATTAGAAAATGTACTACTTTTACATTTCCATCCATAGTCGTTCCATTTATTGTAAATCCACACTTCTTTATATAGAAATTTATATTCTCATCTTTGTCTGCAGGTGTTATTAATGTTATTTTACTCCAATCTTTATAATAATCTAACATGTATTTAACTGCTTGTGTGCCAATACCTTTGCCTTGGTATTTAGGAACTACACAAAGACATCCAAGATAATACTCTCCTTCTCCTCTGTTTTCAACTGAAATAACTCCAATTGGGGTATTCTTACAATAAATAATAATTTTAGGAAATCTTTCAATAGACGCTTCCATGTTTTCTTTTGTCCTGCCATAAGCAGGGCATTCTCCATATTTAATATAATCATCATAAAATGATGCATTATAAATTTCTATTAACATGGTTGCATCTTCTTTTTTTGCTTTAATAAATTTTAAACTCATAACACTCCTATTCCTTCTCAAGTACAAAAGTTTCAAAAGCTTTAATAGCTTTGTCTCTCATATTGAAATCATATATACCGCTATTTAATAATCGAATTGTAAAAAACATATTTTCCTATATAAAAAATAAGAAGTTGACTCAACTATAAGTTAACATCCTATTGTAAAATACGATCTCATGTTAATGTTTCTTTTAAAATAAATAGTTACCTATTTATCTCCATGAGTCAATCCTGCATTATTTAACTATACCTTTTCATAGTGGTTTTTAACAACTCAAACTACAAAACCTTACTCAGCATCGCTGATTTAATTTATCTGGTATAACGTAGACTTTAGTAAAATATAAATTTAGAATACTATGTATAAAAGGCTTACACTCATTGAGGCAAGCCTTCCTATATTATTTATTTCAAATTATTAACTAAGAATCATATTTACTAGTTAAGTATTATTAAGTTCAATACATTCACTCATTTATTTATTTTTTTTTGCCCATATAATAGCTCTATATGTGTTTTCATTGATTGGGTTCCTGTTGTAATCTCCGAATTCATTCACAACTTTAAATCCTGATTCAGTTAGCCATTTGTGAACCTGTTCCAAAGTAGGGATATGCTTTTCCCAGGTTTCATGGATAGTTTCATGTCTGCCATCTGGTATATCAATTTCAGTAAATCGTCTTCCATATGCTATCTGAGTATTTACATCATATCCATCTCCTACAACTATGTGCTTTCCATATACACCAGAACTATCTGTTCCTTCGAAAATTACACGCCCATTATCTTTTGAAAATATTTCCTCTGGATGCGCAAACATACCGAAATCTAAGAAAATATACTCACCAATATTCAAGCTAGAAGCAGCCTTTTGTATAAAAAGCTGTTGTGCCTTATCATATGGCATATCCGCCTCAACATTATGAAGTAAATTCCCAGCAAGTACAACAACATCATATCCACTTTCCCAGTCTCCGCTTACTGCATCCATACAGCAGTACTGTAGGTTTTTAAGTTCCTTCGCTTTGTCCAGTATATATGCTAACCTTTCTTCATCCATATCAAAACCTTTAGTGTCGTGTCCTGCTAATGCAAGTGGTACGAGAATACGACCACCCCCGCATGCAATTTCCAACACTTTTTTGTTTTTACCTCCAATCAATGAAAGAAGTAAGTTAATATCATCTATTCCAGTTTCATTAATTTCATATATTTCAGCATACCATTTTCTATAAATATTCATTATTTCATTATCTTTACATACTATTTTTGACATATAAATCCTCCCATTATTTATGGAGGGTTATAATATACTAGCCCTCCTTATTTTTTGCACTATATTTTTCTTATTCATATAAAATCACCCTTTCTTTAAGATTATATATCGTAACATATTTGCATATGAAACAATTAAGTTTTGTACATATATCTTTCTTATATATTGCACAAGCTTATTAGATAATCACATAACTTGCTTTGTCAATATATACAATTATAGCATATTATACCAATAATAAGTGTAAATTCTCACTATATCAAACTAATAATATGTAGTTGCAATTTCTAAATCCTTATTTTACTTTATCAGTTAAGTAAATTAATAACATAGACTATTCAGTTATTTTATAACTGAAATTCCATTGGAGTATATAATATTCCATTGAAATCTTGTTGTATATTTAAATCCTTAAATCCCATAGCATGATAAAACGGCACAGCATGAGGAGAAGCATTTAATGTTATTTTTTCTACTTGTCTCTCCTTCAATAATGAAATAATATGTCTAAATAACATTGATGCAATTCCCTTTCTATGATACTCCTTATTCACAAAAAGACATGACACATTATTATTTCGGCTTAAGGATATAATTCCAACAAGTTTTTCTTTTGAATATGCACCATACATAATCTGCGTACCATTTTTAAAGCATTCCTTAAAATCTTTAGATTCAATAAAATTAATTCTAAAGGTATTTACTCCTTCTTTACTGTAATTAGGTGAAATAAATTCAGAAAATGTACTCCAAATTAGAGAAAATGCTTTATCTAATTCTTCATAATTCACTTTTTTGATTAAATAATCCATATTCTACTTCCTCCAAGGATTTTTGTTATTCGTACTATTTACTATTACCTTTTATAATAAGATTTCGAACTGAAGGTTATGAATAACATGCTCCATATTATTCTTTAGTAACAATATGTTCAATACCAACTGTACTGCCTAATAATTTAGTTTTAAAAAATTGTGGAATTATATTCATCTTATTTAAACTTTCAATAGACAACCAATGCAGACTTTCTTTCGAACCTTGGTCTGTAAAATGTCTACAATGTAAATCTATATTAGTATTTTCTTTCATTAAGAAATAAAAGACAATTTCATGATGATGTTCTCCTGCTATTTCGAAAAATCTTTCTTGAATAAAGGAAAGTCTATCAATTTCAAATTCAATTCCTGTTTCCTCATAAGCCTCACGGATAACAGCTTCCTCTGAGGTTTCATTTATTCTAACCTTTCCCCCAACTGTATAATAACATGGATAATCTTCATGCTTTGCCATAAGCAATTTATTGTCTTTGATAATAATTGCCGCAACCCTATAAATAAAGCAGCTTTGATTTGTTTTAAATACTATATCTTTCTCTTCCACATACATACTCCTGTTTGCTATAATATAAAAATTCTTTTCTTCATCATAATTTACTTTTATTCATTTGCTACTAAATCTCATTGGGTTAATACATAAAAACTTGTTGCACTGATACAAATCATTTTATATAATTTATATTTTAATCAACCTATACATATGCAGTAATTATTTTATACAATTATTTATAAAATATAGTAATTTAAATATCATACTATTAGTGAATAAGTATCCATACAATACATACTTATTCACTAATCATATAGTATGGGCATTCCAGTATATTCCTATATAAAACATTAGTTAATTCAATAATTTCAGTATATGGCATATTTATTTGCCTATATAAAAATACAGTAATTACAATTACAAACGAGAGAAGAGAAAATATACCTATAAATATAAAGTTTCTTTTCATTAATTCCCTCCTATAAAAGATACCCTTATCATAATAATCCATATTTTAATTTCTTCAAGAATTTTGTTATTCATACTTTCATATATATATTAACTACTCTCTTAAAACCCACTCGTATATACACTTTTGTCTTTCACCTTCTTGATACATTTCATTATCTGATGGCAAGTCTACTATTTCGTTAAATTTAAGACCTGCCTTTTCACAAGTTCTACGAGATGGAAAGTTGTCTGGATTGCATGTTATTATTAACTTTCCATTCCATGAGCAATTGCTATCTGTTTAATAATTTTACAAGCCTTAGAAGCATAGCTATTACCTCTATAAAATTTTTCAATCTGATACCCTATATGACCACCATAATATAAATTATTATTATATCCAATACGGATATCAATATTACCTATAATATCATTTGAATTATGTATAGTAATCCTATATTTATATGCAGGTACATAACCTTTTTCCTCATTAGCTGGTGTCTTTTCTTCAATTTTCAAATCAATATCCCCATCTGTTAAATAATCGAAGTCTTTAAACTCAAACATCCGTAACCACCCTTATTTCTTCATCATGATTTATTAATATTCATTTGTTACTAAACCTTGTTTTATTAACATACCGCAGCTTATTACTTTAATATGAAGCTGTTTTATATAATTTATGGATTATATTTCAAATCATTTCTCCATGCAATTTAATTTTAAGTATTTTTTATTCTTTCTTTTTCTTCCTCTTTGCCATTCCTTATCTAAGTCAAAATTATTATCAGCAGCCATTTCAAAGACTAAGTATAGAATGTCATATAGTTGATGTTCAATTTTATCTATATCTGAAGCATTTACAGCCTTTTTCAACAACTCAAATTCTTCATTTAACCAATTTATTTTCTGATGATTATCCCCATTTAAAGAATCCATCTTAACTAAAAATTCTTTAACTTCATCTTTATATTCATTTAATGACATATTATTTACCTCACAAACTTTAATTTGTAAATAAAATATATTGATAATTCTACAACAAATAGGAATTTATCTATCCTCATATTTACTCTTGTATTCTTTAGCATAGTTACGCTCCATATTCTTTTTATGTTTATCTATATAGGAAGAAGATATTTCCTCTGCTGTAATTCCGTATCTAAGTAATGTACCATTAAAATACATTAATACATCACTCATTTCTTCACAAAATGCTTTTCTAACATTTTCATCCTCCATTATAGCCGCATCGCCTTTTTTCTTTATTATTGAGATGCATTCACCTATTTCTTCCATCATCCAAAGAATAAAGTTCCTACCATACTTTGCTTCCAATGGTGACCAAGTATCTTTGTGCAATTCATATAAATCCCTTTGCATATTCAGCATATCTGAAATTTTTATATCATTCATTTTATTTCCTCCACAAATTATAATTTATATCATAATTAATCCTATTAATATATTTTAAAAGTTTTTTCGCCTAATACCCCATTATTATTTTCTTTATTTAATCTTTTCTTAATTTTTAAATACAATTACTCCATATAGTTATTTACTAATTCATAACATCTCTTTTTTGTTGAATCTGCTAACGATAGATTATAATTAACTGGTTCAAGGGTTCCACCCTTTACTTTGTCTGCTGAATTTCTTGCATCACTTTCTTTTTGTGATATCCATGCTAATTCCTCTTTTTTTAATTTTTCCATTTTACTAGAAGGCAAAGTCTTCTGCAATTCCTTGTAAATTTCATTTAACGCATCATCCCAAAATTTATACTGTGCTCCACTTGAATTTCTCATATCTTTTGTGGTAATTGCATCCTTGAAATTATAATCCTTATCTATTTTGCCTGAATATCATTAAGTTTTTGTGTGTAATAATCTTTTTTATTAGTAGTTGTATCATTGTTTTCTTGATTTGAATCATTTGGTTTTGACTCTATAGATTTATTGTTATTATTTTCTTTATCTGATGTGTCTTGTTTAGGTCCTAAATTATCTTCCTGTTTTGTCTCTACAGCAGTACTGCTATAACTTTCTTGATTAATTGGCTTACTCAAACTACATCCAGCTATAGAAAGTGTACTGGATATAATTATTGCAATAATAATAAGTTTTTTCATTTTTTGTTCCTTTCCTGCCATTTATATAATTTTTATCCGCCATTGTTGCACCACTTTTATAATGTGAATTTTATTTTGGGCTTCTCTTTGATTTTACAATGTAAGTTACTAAATGAGTTAAAACGAGAAAGAGAAATAAGTCCAAAAAAATATGATAAGTATCTTTTATCAAAAAATTATTTGAAGGCGAAATTATATGATGTGTTTCTTTGAAAAAATTATTGTAACTTTCTATTCTTTTTGTAGAACTAAAATACATCGAATATTGAATGAAACACCAAATGGAAACAAAAGATAATAATACATATTTACCTATTTTATCTTTCACGATAAATATAATAAAGCAGATTATGAATATTACCCACCAAATAATATCTATTGGCTCATCCCTGATAGCCGATTCAACAAGATAGAAATTTCCAATTTTCACCCCTAAAATATCAAGTGTAAACCAAAAGAACAAAAACGAGACTAAAACATTTATTATTTTTTTCATTTATTACTCCAATCTTATGCAAAAAGCTAATTTTTCGCTCAATAATTTGCTTTTATTCATTTGCTATTAAATCTAATTTTGTTATATGTTAAAATTGATTACTCTGATGCAATCGCATTTTTTATGATTTCTAAATTATATTTCAGATCATCTTCTCCATGAACAATAAATTGTTTACATCTTAATAATTTTTCCCACTGATCATGTTTTAACTTACTCCTCATATGAATATTTCCTGTATCATAAGCAGCCGCCCATTCAATAAATTCCATATGATTTTGATACATGTCGCCACCTACATTAATACGTGAACCAAAATGCTTCTTTTCTCGCTCCTTTAAGCGCTCAATTCTAACATTTTTATCTGTAACCACACGAATTGCCAATGTAAAATAGGGAATTAACTCATCACCCCAATCAACTAGTGAGCCAGAAATAACAACTTTATCTGAATTTAAAATATCATTTTTCATCATTTGAATGCGCTCTTCTATTTTTCTTTTTTGTGTGTACTTAGGATTTGTTGGAATCCAAAAATAATCATCTGTATCCATAAAAGTATATCCTAGTTGCTCTGATATGAATTTTCCTAATGTAGATGTTCCTGAACCTGATGCTCCATATATGTGAATTACACTTCGATACATAATTTCCTCCTCTACAAATTCTTATTTATATTACTCAACGTTAATGGGAGTTGTCCATATATACAATTTGTCTATTTATTCCCTTCAGATAATGGCTTACCATTCCAGTAATCATAATCCTCCGCTGGTTTATGAGAAGCTGATGATAAATACCACCATATGCCAAATTTACAGTTGTTTATTTATTTAGCTTTGATTTACGAACATATTTCATAAGGTCTATGGCACTTCCTATGCCCATACCAAGAATCATTCCAAAAAGAATATCATTAAATAATGCACCTAAAACTATTCCTAATGCACAACCATAGAACATTCCACTATTCATTGTCTTATGTTTTTTTACTGACATACCTAGTCCTCCAAACTTCAAATAAATTTATTTCATCATAACCTCTTTAATCCACTTCTCATTTCATTTATGAACCATCTATATTCTTCTTCACTTTCATATGGACTAGGTTCAGAAATACGGTAATCAATAGGTGCACTTGGGAAATCATCATCAAGATACCTAGGGAAAAGATGACAATGTACGTGAGGCGCTGAATTGCAGTGCATCTCATAATTAATCTTAACTGCACCAGTTACTTTATGTAAAACTTCAGCAACCTTTTGAACTTCACTCATAAAATTAGCCATTTCTTCTTTTGGCATATCATAAAAAAGCACGCTATGATATTTTGAACCTACAACACACTTTCCAAATAATCGTCCTTGTGCACTTGGCTCAACCGTAACCCACGAATAATCAAGAACAGCAATCTCCTCCATTCCATCTGGCATAGGCAATGCATTACAACAAGGGCATTTTTCTTTGAGTGACTCTTCTGCATATTGAGGAAATCTATAGTGAAAACTTCCTCCTTTAGGTTCAATTTGATTATTAGCACACTTTATAAGATTGCTCTCAATCTCTGTCTTTTTTTCTTTGCTGAATACTTTAATTTCTCTTATTTTCTTTTCATCACGAGAAAAGCCTAAAATCCCCAAGCAGTCATTATTCATTCTGTTTACTGCAATCAAAACATCATAATCATTGTATTCATGTTCATTAAAGCCATATTTACTCTTTTCATTACTAGTTGCCCATCTTATTAACATAAGATTTGCTCCTTTATTAATTAAAATTGTTTACTAAATTAATATCTATAAAAATTCAAATATATAAGTTACTTATTAAAATACTCCTCTCTAGTAATTAGCAATTCAACAGTTCCATTAACTTCATTAATTATACTAAATCCAGCTTCCTTATGTATTGCAATAGCAGCTTCTCTTGTGATCTCAAAATCATTATGGACTGCTGGTGCATTATACTCTTCAAATGCAACTCGAATCAAATTTTTTAGAGCTTCTATTGAATATTTCATTCCACGATACTTAGATTCAAGCACAATTCCCATCTCATACCAATTTCTATCATTGTTCCAATGAATATTTACTTCTCCAATAAAAGTATTATCTTCTTTCCTTGTGATATATGCATAAAAACATTTGGGCTTGTTGTTAACTATATAAGAATACCACTCAGCCCATTTATTCTTTGGAAAGTCTATACATCCTGTATTCTTATCGTATCCCTCATATGAAACATCATAACCTTTATTATAATTCATCGTATCAGGTTGGCTCATTATCTTCTGACGGTACGCTAGTTCTTCAATTGCTGGAATATAAAAATATAATCTTTCCTTCATAATCTCTCCCTTATTCAAAATACTAATTCTATATTTACTTTCCTCTTTCAATATACTAATCTACTTACTATATAGATAGTTTTAACCAATATTGAGTATAATTTTTTAAATTCAATCTTTCTACCTCTAAAATCCTAACTTGATTTAATGTATTTATAATATGACTGCTTATATTAGTATCCTTATAAAATTATTGATAATATCAACTTCGCCCCTCATAAATACTTAACCAAAATATCTCATAAACTATAACAATCTATTCTTAATTATACTACAAATTTTCACTTATATCCAAATTATTCCTAACCTTCCACATAATTTTTGAATGCTAAAATTAAAGTTCCCCATTTAAATCACGAATAAATCCTATATTTAATGCAAGTATTCATAAAAAATTTCACTATATAGCTGTTAAATAAAAAATCACCCCAGATTTTTTAATATCAGAAGTGATTTTTTAATATAAAACCATAATTTTGATAATATAATTTTGTTGAATAATTATAATAATTCATATGAGAATGCCTGCTTTATATTTGTATCTCTTATCAAATAAATTCATCTAAATAAACAAAATTTAGTTGCCCACTTTTAGAATAAAATTCTCTGAATTCCCATTTTGGGCGTAAAATTCATAAATGCAGCATGGCTACTTTTTATATAAGTGCATATTCTGAAGAATATATATGGTACAGAATATTTATTGTAATAAGGTTGAGAATATTTATTCTCTTATTTAAAATAAACTTGCTTGCCCCCAGGAATCTCATATATTTCATTATTATCTACGCTTAACCACACCGATTGATAAGATGGATTATACACAAACTCTCCACTCATAGAAAATTGTAAATTATCACATGCTTTTAAATAATCAACTATTTCTATATTAGTTGCATACCAGATATCATCTCTATTTCCTACTTTTTCGCAAAACTCCTCTATTACTTCCCAATTATTATCTTTAGTGAATTCATAGCTATGCCCCCATACATAAAACATATATAAATATTGTTTTTTAGCTAGCGCAACAAAGTCATCAGCATATTTCAATAAATTAGGATCAACGTGGCGACATGTACCTTTCCATTCTAAGAAATCTCTTGGCATTTCAAATGTTCCAGTTGTATCTACAACTCTTGCATATTCTATTCCTAGGCTTAGTAGTAGAGTCTTTATTTCATCTGAAAAAGATCCATTAGGATAGGATAACCCTCTAACTGTGTATCCTACTATTTCTTCAAGCTTTTCTCTATCTTCTATTATTTCTTTAGCAACATGTCCTATAGGTGATCTTGCTATTGTTGGATGAGTTGTTGTATGACAGGATACTTCATGTCCCTTAAATACTTCTGGAATTTCTTCTTTAGGTATTCTTAATCCATATACATCATTGGGAGTTGGAGGTGCATCTTTCAATAATCCTGAATTTAAATGAAAGCTGCCTTTTATTCCATACTTATTAAATAGTGAAATTAATCTTTTATCAGGTTCTCTTCCATCATCATAGCTCATTGTTAATACTTTAAATTTTCCTTTAGGAAAACATCTATAAATTGTTCTCATCTTTTATAATCCTTTCTTTATTTCATTTAGAAGTCGTTTGCATATAAAATCAACTCAATAAACAGACTGTCAAATGTTTGTTATATGTACATGTAATTACAGTTTGTTGCACACGTGTTCAATACATAACATAATTATATTCCTCATAATTATCTTTTTCAAGGCTTATTATTTCTTAATTCATTAATTCTTTCATCACATTCCAAAACATTCATATAATTTTATGCATAAGTGTTTTTATTATTAGCACTAAAAGTAAAAATAATAGAAGTTTTTCCCAATGCAATAATATTACAATTTTAAAATAAAAATACTGCATAATAGCCTTTCCCTTACTATTATGCAGTATTTAATATTAACCTATGCTACCTATTTATTTGCTCTTTAATTGACTTATACTCTTCTTCAGTAATTTCACCTTTAGCTAATCTTTCATTTAATATACTCATAGCTTTGGCTGATGCTGGAGGTGAATAGGCAGACGCTAATTGCTTATTACTAAATACCTTATACATTAAATATACAAACACTAATAATAACACAATCATTGGAATCATCATAAAGAAGTTAGGACCGCCTCCATACATTATTCCAAAACCATAACCACCGC
The DNA here is from genome assembly GCF_009928485.1 of Clostridium sp. C2-6-12. Lineage (GTDB taxonomy): Bacteria > Bacillota > Clostridia > Clostridiales > Clostridiaceae > Clostridium. The sequence goes on from NZ_JAABNP010000037.1 coordinate 30,093, forward strand.
CACCAAATACATTACAATACATAATTACACCTCCATTTTTTCTTTATTGTATTACAAACTTATGAAGAAATTGTGTAGATTAATTTACCAATACTATATAAATAAGTTTAAACTAGAATCATCTGCTGCGCCTAAGTAAGAAGCAACTCCACCTATTTCAACACCATTAATGAATTCATCTTTTTTAATACCCATTAATTCCATGCTCATTGAACATGCAACAACTTTCACTCCCATATCAATTGCATTTTTAATTAATGTTTCTAAGCTGTCTACATTGTGCTTTTTCATGATTTGTTTAATCATTGCAGGTCCCATTCCCATCATGTTCATTTGAGATAGTGGTAATTTTCCTGCATGAGCTGGAAGCATAACATCAAACATTTTTTCCATAACATCTTTTGATACGCTAGGTTTATCTTGGCTCTTTAATATATTTAAGCCCCAGAATGTGAAGAACATAGTTACTTCCTTGCCCATTGATGCTGCTCCTGTAGCTATTATAAAGGAAGCTATTGCCTTATCTAAATCTCCGCTAAATACTACTAAGGTTGCTCCATTTTTATCAACAGCTGGTACTGAACAGGATTTTTGCCCTTCTCCAGCGCCTTTCCTTATTAAAGCAACAAAAGCTTTTTCTTTACTATCAAATTCTGCCTTTATTAAAGTGTTATGAGTTGATTCGCACCATGATTTAATATCTTTTGCAAAACCTGGATCACTTGCTTTTACTTTTAAAATATTTGCATATTCCATTTTATTTATTTCTTCAAATACCCTCTTTATTGGACCAGGGCATTGAAGACCGCAGGCATTTAATGTAATATCAGCATTTATTTCTTTTATATCTAAATCATCTACTTTCATAACAGCTACCTCATCTTCTACTTCCTTAATATTTTTATATTGGTTTTTAATACTTTCATTAGCTCTTTTTACGCTTAAGTACGTCTTTACTCCACCATCTATATTTGTACATTTAATTCCATTTTGTTCAAGAATTCTGCAGGCAACATATCCTCTTTGACCTACTTGGCAGGTAACATATATATCCTTATCCTTTGGAATTTCTTCTATTCTATTTCTTAATTGTCCCAAAGGAATATGAATAGAATTTTCAAAGCCACCTGTCACTAATTCAAATTCTTCTCTTATATCGATAATTATAGAATTATCTTTATTTAAATTATCTATTTCATTCCATTGAATTGGTTTAATAAAGCCTTCTATAATGTTTGATGCATAGTAACCAAGCATATTAACAGGATCTTTTGCAGAATTATATGGCGGTGCATAACAAGGTTCAACATCTTGTAAATCAAAAACTGTAAGGTTTACTTTTATTGCTGTTGCAAGTACATCAATTCTCTTTTCAACTCCATCAAGACCTACACCTTGAGCTCCATATATCTTTCCAGACTCTGGATCAAAGAGCATCTTAAAAGCAATTGGAAATGAGCCTGGATAATATCCTGCATGAGAACCTGGATGAATATGAACTGCTTCATATTTTAACCCTAATCTCTTTAGTGTTTTTTCATTATTTCCTGTTGTAGCAACTGTGTAATCAAATACCTTTGCAACTGATGAACCTAAGGTTCCTTTATATTCTGTATTTTTCCCACAAATGTTATCAGCTACTATTCTTCCTTGTCTATTTGCAGGCCATGCAAGTGGAATCATTGTTGGCTTTTTATTTACAAAATCCATAATCTCAACTGCATCTCCTAAGGCATAAATATTAGGATCAGAAGTCTTCATGAATTTATCTACTACAATAGCACCTCTTTCATTTAAAGCTATACCTGCTTCTTTAGCTATTGTTGTTTCTGGCTTAACACCAATTGACAGTATTATCATGTCTGTTTCAATTTCTTTTCCACTACTCAATACTACTTTTTTACCCCTGCTTGTAAATTTAGCTACGCCATCATTTAGTATTAATTCAACACTTTTATCTATTAAATGTTCATGTATAATACTTGCCATTTCTATATCAAGGGGAGCCATTACTTGATCTAAAGCTTCAACAAGTGTAACGTCAATTCCTCTTTCATGAAGATTTTCAGCCATTTCAAGACCTATAAATCCACCACCAATAACAGTTGCTTGTTTAGGTTTATTATTATCAACATAAGCTTTGATCTTATCTGTATCTGGTATATTTCTTAGGGTAAATAAATTATCACATTCACTTATTCCCTCTATTCCAGGTTTTAGAGGTGCTGCCCCTGGAGATAAAACTAAAACATCATAGGTTTCTTCATATTCTTCTCCATTTTTAAGGTTTTTAATTTTCAAAATTTTGCTATCTTTATTAATACTTATAACTTCAGATAAATTCCTAATATCTAAATTAAATTTATCACTCATTTCTTCTACTGTTTGAACTAATAACTTTGATCTTTCATCTATAACTTCTCCTATATAATATGGAAGTCCACAATTAGCAAAAGATATATATTCACCCTTTTCAAACATTACTACTTCAGCATTTTCATCTAATCTTCTAAGTCTAGCTGCAGTAGATGCACCTCCAGCAACCCCACCAACAATAACAATTTTTCTATTCATAAGAACCTCTCCTTCTTATATTTTATTTACCTATTAACAATCATTTAATTGACATTTTCTTAACTAATGTAGTTATAGAAATTTTGTTTTTGATTCAATAAATTATCTTAATTTTAGTTTAATAGTTTTAGCTAATATATTCTGTGACTTTATCACACTTTAATTAGTGACTGTTACTCTTATGCATAAAAATTGTTATTTTATTAATACTATATTTAAACTAGTTAATAGGAGGCTCTTATATGGCAAAAACAACAGGTATAGTTAAATGGTTTGATAATGAACGTGGTTATGGATTTATTTCTTGTAATAATGGTAATGACGTTTTTGTACATCATTCACAAGTTCAAGAAAAAGGCCCAGATAAAGATTTGCACGAAAACGAAAGTGTAACCTTTGATGTAGAAGATGGTAAGAAAGGCCCTATGGCAATTAATGTACATAAATTATAATCATTAAAATGAAAAATAAAAAAACAGGCAGTACTAAATCAAACTGCCTGTGTCATAATGAAATTCTAAAAGCTTTTAGCCTTTTATTTCAAATATAGTATTATATTTTGAAATACGGAAACACCATTATTTATATTTTTGTATCCATGTGGTTTGTTGGCCATAAATCTTATTGAATTTCCCTTTTTTAATATAAATTTCTTGTCATCAATACTTATTTCAATTTCACCTTCAGTAACAATTATATATTCTTCAACACCTTCATTATGAGGAGACGATATATGATTGCAATTTTCTTCTAAATCTATAGTAAATATTTCAAATCCTTTATTAGCATCAAATGGAAATATTGAATATAATCTCATTTTGTTGTTATCTTCGATTATTGGAGCAATATCATTTTGACATATTACTTGTAAGTCATCTTGATTATCCTCAACAAACAATGAAAAAGATACCTTTAACCCAGTTGCTATTTTCCAAAGAGTTGAAACTGTTGGATTTGACTGCCCTCTCTCTATTTGACCTAACATGGCCTTACTTACACCAGTTAATTTAGTCACTTCATCTAAACTTAAATTTCGCTTAGTACGTATTTCTCTTAATTTATTACCTATAATTAAATTTAAATTTTCCATATATAACTCCTTTATTATTATAGGATTTTTTTGATCGCTCTTAATATATTATAATATTTTCTTGATTATGTAAAACTGCTTTTGTATAATATAACATATATTTTTATAATATAACGCACAGATATTATATGAAAGGAGCTTTAAAATGATAAAAGCACTTATGCTAGGAATAACAGCATCTCTGTTTTTTGCCTTTACTTTTATAATTAATCAACAAATGAATTTTTCAGGTGGCAGCTGGCTTTGGAGTTCATCACTTAGATATATTTTCATGCTGCCTATATTACTTGTTATTGTGACAATTCAAAATAAATTGTCCTATGTTTTAAAAAACATAATAAAAAAGCCTCTACAATGGATTCTCTGGAGTACTGTAGGTTTTGGGCTATTTTATGCTCCTCTTTGCTATGCCTCAGCATATGGTGCTTCTTGGCTGGTTGCTGGAACTTGGCAAATCACCATAGTTTGTGGAGCAATTATGTCTCCATTTTTTTACAGCACTATAGAAACTGAAAATGGGCCTATTAAAACACGAAATAAAATCCCTAAAAAATCTCTGCTCATGTCATCGATAATTTTAATAGGTATATTTTTTATGCAGTTTGAGGAGTTTAGAAGAATACAGGATTATAGAGTGCTTTTAGGTATTATTCCTGTTATCATAGCTGCATTTTCCTATCCTCTTGGTAATCGTAAAATGATAGAATTATGTGGTAACAGCTTTACTACCATAGAAAGAGTATTTGGAATGACCCTTTGTAGTATGCCCTTTTGGATAATTATATCAATCTATGGATTATTTAAAGTTGGTTTACCTAGTTACGGACAAGCAGTTCAATCCTTTATAGTTGCTAATTTTGCTGGGATTATTGCTACAATATTATTTTTCAAAGCAACTGATATAGTTAATAAAGACCCACATAAATTAGCAGTTATAGAGTCTACCCAAGCTGGTGAAGTAATATTCACTTTACTTGGTGGAGTATTTTTATTTCACGATAAAATTCCTACATTCATTGGCTTAATTGGTATATTACTTGTTGTTTTAGGAATGATCTTAAATAGTATTATTAGATCATAAAAATATATTATATAAATTTTACATAAGTTGGGATTTGTGGCTTTTATTGTGTTTTGTGCTTTTTATTTACTTTGAATAAGCTTAAGAAGTTTTTCTATATTTTCACTATCTAAAGCTATATCTCCTATATTTGAATGACCAGCTGTATCGAAATCATGAAAGTCTGATCCTCCAGTAATTAATAAATTCTTTTCCTTGGAAAGCTTAATATATTTATCAGTATCTTCTTGTGAATTTAACCCATAAATAGCTTCAATACCATCAAATTCATAGTCATTTAATAAATCTTCTATCTTTGTTTTCTTAATTAAAATTGGATGAGCCATAACTGCTACTGCATTATTATTTTTAAGCAAATCAATACCTTCCTGTACAGAAAGAATTGAACTTGGAATATATGCAGGACTGTCATTTCCTAAATATTTATTAAAAACAGCTTGAACACTAGTTTCATAACCTGCATTAATAATTTCCTTTGCAATATGAAGTCTGCCTATCATTCCTTTTACTTTTGAAAGCAATTCATCACCATCAATTTCTATATTAAAATATTCTTTTAATCTGCTTACAATTGCTTTACATCTATTAATTCTATCCTGCTCTTTATTCTTAGAAAATTCAATCATTTCTTTTCTGTTGCAATCTTCATCTTTAAAATATCCTAATATGTGAACATCTTCTCCATTATGCTTTGTAGATATTTCAATTCCAGTTACTACCTTTAAACCTATTTGTTTTCCATATTCAATGGCTTCCATGCAGCCTTCTAATGTATCATGATCAGTTAAAGCTATTATATCGTAGTTTTCTTTTTTATATAAATCCAAAAGTTCTTTAATTCCATATTTACCATCTGAATAATTTGAGTGAAGGTGAAAATCTCCTCTTTTAAACATATATGTATTCCTCCTTTTGTTTAATTCAATTAATGTATTGTATCACATTTACAGTTTAGATTTTAATATTCTTTATGTTTTTGTTCAAGGTTATTTTTTATGATATTCTAAAATAAGAGATTTAATTTTGATCTAGTACTTATTATTTATAGAAATATTGTCATTAATAATGGTAATAATCATAATTTTACCTATAAATAAAAAATTTCTTACTTTATGCAAAATATTAACCTATTGGGTCGTATTCATATTGTAAAGGAGGTTAATTTAATGAATGAAATTTACGGTACCGAAAACTATATTCATTATCTTATAGAAACATACTCTGATATGCTTATCAGAATAACATATTCATATATGAAAAATCTAAGTGATGCTGAAGATATTACTCAAGAAGTATTTATTAAAATTCTTGAGAAGAAGCCAAGCTTTGAAACAGAAAACCATGAAAAAGCCTGGTTAATAAGGTGTTCTATTAATTTATGTAAGGACAGGCTTAAATCTTCATATTATAAAAACACCACTTCACTAGAGGATGATTTTATAGAAATTACACCAGAAGATAATTATGTAATACAAGCAGTCTTAAATTTACCTTTAAAATATAGAAGTATAGTTTTGCTATATTATTATGAAGGCTATAGCATTGCAGAAATATCAAATATTTTAAACTTAAAAGAAGCTACTGTTGGTTCACAACTTAGTCGGGCCAGGCAAAAACTAAAAACTATACTTAAGGAGGATTTTGAATATGAATACAATTAAGAATTCTTTTTCAAATATAAAAGCAAGTGATGAATTTAAAGACAAGCTATTTAAAGAATTACAAGCAGTATCCATGGAACAAAAACATTCTATCAACGATAATATTAGTAACTCAAAAGTTCTTAATCCATCCAATAATAAAAGAGAGTCTTTAAGTTATATAAAAATATATTACAAACAATACATAGCTGCTACAGCTATTTTTTGCGTGCTTATAGGAATAGTTGGTTCTAAATTAGCGCTTATTGGAGTTCAAAAAGAAAGTGAAACCTCAGAAATTATTGCATATGAGCCACAAACAGAACCTGCTACTGGAAAGGATCATATAGCTATAAACAGCTCTGAAAATAATGACAAATATGAAGAATCCAAAACTGAACCTTCATATAAAAATATAGATGCTGTCCTTAAAAATAATAATGGTGATTTAGAAAATGAAAGGAGCTCTAAATCATATGTTAAGGGTGAAGCAATCATAAATAACACTGTAGAAAGCAAAAATTCCTCTACAACTATAAAAGAAAATATTAATGATAACAAATCAATTACAGATTCAGATAAAAAAATAGCTAAAACCGATACAACATTAAAAACAGATGAAGCTGCACTGGAAAATGCTAAAGCTAGTTCCTCTGACTTAGCAACAATAGCTAATTACCCAGAAACTCATAAGGATGCTCCTCCTTTAACTAGAAGTATTAAAGAAAATATTAATTTAGATGAAACTGCTTCTATAAGTTCAATAAATATACCTAAATATGAGCTGCCTAAAACTGTTACTTATGCAGCTAAAAAAATGATGCCCCTAATAATATATAAAGGCAATATTTATCTTCATTCAAATGTAAATTTAGATTCTAAAGATGTTAAAAATATATTAGGCAAAAAACTTGGAACAACACAAAACTCCATAGATGAATGGAATTCTGAAAAGAACAATTCTATTGACTTAGCTTCTAATATAGGAATAACTGATGTCTATACCGTTAATGGTTATGATGAAGGTTTTAGACTTATGACTAATTACAAAAGCGAGGATGGAACAAATACGGCTGATATATATGAATGCTTGAATGGTATTACAATTTCAAATGGAAATGACATTTTATCAAAGCTTAATCTTAAGGATAATATATCAATTGCAAAATTTGAATCATATAGTGATTGGAATAATGGAACTAACATTTATCATAAAATAGACAATATTAATTTGATAAATGATTTACTTAATGAAATAGAAAAAGGAACTCCTTATCTTCCTGAAAATATAGAAGACTCTTTAGGCGATTATAGAAATGATAATGAGTGTAAAGAACTTTCTTTTGATTTAAAAGATGGAACAAAAAATATAACTTTCACTATATTAAAAAGTGGATATGTATATTATGGATACCCTAAAATTTACTTTAAAATAGATAGTAATTTTACTAAGGAATTTTGGAATAAAATAAATTCTTAAAATTACTATGTTGAATTTCACTGTAAGTTCAACTTAAACTTACTATATCTCTAAATAAAAAGTACCCTAGTAAATTTAGAAAAGTTCACTAGAGTACTATTTTTAATTTAAAACATTATTAATAATTAGTATTTATATTTTCTATGAAGGATATTCCATCATTACTTGTAACTACCTCAGCGAAAGCTTTTGCTATGTCTGGATCAAATTGAGTTCCACTACACTTTAGTATTTCTTTGACACCCTCTTCATAAGTCTTTCTATTATTATAAGGCCTATTTGAAGTCATAGCATCAAAACTGTCCACAACTGTAAGTATTCTTGCAAGATATGGTATTTCTTCGCCCTTCAGCCCATTAGGATATCCATTTCCATCATATCTTTCATGGTGGCTAATGATCAATGGAATAACTTCCTGTAAGGATTTCACTGATTTTATTATTTCAACTCCGTTAGCTGGATGCTGCTTAAGTTCTCCCCATTCTTCATTTGTAAGATTCATTTTTTTCATTAAAATTTCTTTGCTGATATTAATTTTACCAATGTCATGTATGTATGCACCATAAGTTAAAATTTCTTTATCTTTTTCATTCAATCCAAGCTTCTCTGCTAAAATCTTACTATAAATAACAACTCTTTCAACATGACCATAGGTATATCTATCTTTTGCATTTATTACGCTAATTAAAGTCTTAATTGATGCAACAAGTTCAACATCTTTTTCTTCGATGTTATTTTCAATTTTATCTAAAATAGATTTATATGCTTCAACCCTGTTTTTATTAAAAAATTTTGCTCTATATAACGCATCATCAGCACTTTTAATTAATTCAATTTCATTTTTAGCTTTATCCGGGAAAACAGATACCCCTATTGATGCAGTTATTTTGCCATTAGGCTGATTTTCTTCACCTTCAAAATGAGTAATTTCAATTTTTCTTCTAAGCTTCTCTGCTAAATTAATAGCAGTTTCCTCATTAGTATCAGGTAATATTATTGCAAATTCTTCTCCGCCATATCTTGCAGCAATATCTTCCTTTCTTGAATCTTCTTTGATTAATTCTCCAAATTTTTTTAATACATAATCACCTTTTTGATGCCCAAAGGTATCATTATATAGTTTAAAATAATCTATATCTATAAAAATCATTGAAACAGGCTTATTATTCATTTCTCCAATTTTAACTTTCTCAATTAATGAATCATAAAAATATCTATGATTATATAGTTCGGTAAGTCCATCAATATTAACTAAATTCTCCAACATAACTATATGCTGACCTTCTACCTTTACATAAAAGCCAAGAGGCCATGCAGTTAATATAAATATTCCTGCTAAAATCAAGTCATTTTCAAAATAAGTATTTATTATTAAATTAGGAGCCATAATAATATCCATAACTAAAATTATAATTGATGACATTACAGAAACAATAATCCCTTGTTTCATTCCCGATTTAATCGTTGTTGTTATTATAATAAATAAATACATAAATTTATATTGACTTTGATTTGCCCCAAATAAAAATATAATAGCCGTAAATATTGCAGTAAATACTATAATTTCAATAACATCAAATATATGCCCGTATAAATTTCTAATTCTATTTTTTGTTGAAAAACTCCAAACAAAATATACTAAAATCAATATCATTAGTGGAACAAATAAAAAAGCGTATTCATATTGAACTCTAGATTTTACTACAACTAAATTAGCATCTTTTACGAAATCTTTACATAAAATTATACCTATAAACAATAATGATGATAATTTTACAACAGAAACTATATCATTTATTTGTTTCTGTTTATCTTGTCTTACATTTTCCATACGTTTTCCCTCACAATAATTACAACGAGACCATATAATGGTCTCATTTTATAAACTATTCATCTCTTAAGCATTTTGGCTCTTCAGGTTGGTAAACGCACCAAACGCATGCTGATGTTGCAAAAACTGAAGCAATAAGTGTTGCAATTGTAGCAATACTCATAAAAATTCTTTTTTTCATTAATCTTCCCTCCTTATATGATTATTATTTAAAGTATTTATCTAATTTCTCCATTAATACACCTGCACACTTAGTTAAAGAAAAAACTTGCCATAATATTCCCATATAAATACAATATGAATAAGATAAGGCGCTTAGATTCTTCTTATAATAAAAGTATAATAAATCTAAGAATATAATAATTAAATAAATACTCAAAATGACTATGGAATTCCTTTTTAATCTATTCCTCTTTTTATCACTCTTAATTGGCTTAGCTAGGCTATCAACAGGTGCAACTTTATATACAGTAAGGTATGACCATACAAATATTAAAACACCAATTAAAATAGTAAAACTAATATTAATATATAGTTTTTTACATATTAGCCCCATACCAATACTTATGATTGTACTAATAATTGCACATTTTCTTGGAGACGATGCATGTATTCCTCCAGAACTTTTTCTTAAGATGCTTATAGTAAATGAAACAATAAGAGCTTCTATAGTTATATTTAAAATAGCACCAAAGATTATAACTAATAATATACATATTCCAATTTGAGTAGTTGCAAATAATCCATAGTATATTACGGATTTCTTATCCTCATCTAAATTTAACTCCTTTGCAATATCATCAGAAATTTTTTTACATACACTTTCTATTCTAAACATTTTTAAGCCTATCCTTTTTTCTTAAATAATAACTCAATGTTATAATTGCAAATATTAATAATGATGGCATCCCATATATTGTTCTTATTGCTGGATTTACCATTATTGCATCTAGCTGCTCTTTAAAAATTATCTTTAATACCAGCATATTAAATAACTCAATAACAAATAAACAAATAGTTGCTATTATTGATGACTTTACTGCCAAAACAATATTTATTTTACAAATACTAATTATAATTATAGTTTCAATTATAATACTTAGTATTGTATGAACACCATAATTTATTGGTAATGACCTTATTAGATATACAGATATTGCAAATAATAAACTTGATGCAACATATCTCTTCATATTTACTCTATTTTCAGATAATGCATAACATGCAAATATAAATACAAATCCTTCTGGTATAGCTCTTAATATAAATTCAATCGCTGTCAACTTTAACATGTCATTTCCTCCTTTGCTGCTAATAAACTAATTTTCTTTATAGAATTATATAATATTATAAATACAAACACTCTAATTAAAACATCTCCAATACTTAAAATGCTATAACCCAAATCAATAAAATCAGTTAATATTTTTAGCTTCGTTTGTGAATCTCCTAATATGTGAATATCGTTTACTATATGAAATGCATCTGGTTTAACATAGCCTGTTAAATAAGATAATGTGGGATATACAGGCATATAGCCTCCATTAGCCTTTATTGCAATATCATTTAATATACCACCAAGTATCACAAAAGCAGCTCCAATTATTGAATTAATATACAAGTCATATTCAAATACTAGAAATAAATATGCACACAAATAAAAAGTTTTCAATTTTTGCATAAATTGAATAACTTCATAATTCCCAGAGAAAATCATAGCCTGTCCAATTAAATATATTACTTCAAATATAATTACTGGATAAATTGTCCATGTCTTAAATAATGGTTTTATTTTATGTTTCTTGATTTTGGCAAACAAAAACGTAACTAATATTGTTTCAAGCATCTTTCCTCCATATAATCTATCTTTAAATACTCTACACAAATAAATCATAACAGCAATTTCCATGCAATTATTAATTTGCATAACATTTGAATAAATATAAATATTTTATTAAACAATTACTATTTCATTTTAACTGTATACATTATAATACTTATTCTTGACTATTTCTACTTTTTCCATTCATTTTTTGTAATTGTATATAAATTAAAATTTTTTAATGTTAATATATAAAAGAACTGTAAATTTTTCAATGTAATAACTCAGGTTATGATGAAATATAAAAAGCTATTGACTCTCACATGGTGTGAGGTATTATTCTTAATTTGTCATTGCAATGATATTTTTTTAGGAGATGAATTTTATGTTTAAAATCGGAGATTTCTCAAAATTAACTTTAGTATCTATTCGTATGCTTAGATACTATGATGAAGTTGGACTTTTTAAGCCTGCTGAAATTGATAGTTTTACTGGATATAGGTATTATTCAGCAAAACAAATTTCAACCCTTAATCTTATAGTTTCACTTCGTGATATGGGCTTTAATGTTTCTGATATAGCAATTGCTTTAAAGGAACAATCTGATGAAAACTTAAAAGCTCTATTAAAACAAAAAGAAGTTGAAATAGAAAATACAATTAAGGCTGAAAAAGAAAAACTTAGAAAAATTAACAATGCAATTAAGAATTTAAAAAAGGAGAGAATCAATATGAATTATAATGTTTCTATAAAATCAGTACCCTCATATAAAATTATTTCTTTAAGAGATACAATACCAGCATACAATGCTGAAGGAATGCTTTGGGATAGATTAGGTAGATATATGGAGGAAAAAAGAATTTCTTGCAGCAATATTTGTTATGCTACCTATCATGATGAAGGCTACACTGAAGGACCAGTTGATGTTGAAGTTGTAATGGTAGTTGAAAAATTATTGAATGATGCTGATGGTTTTACCTTTAAAGAAAGTGAACCTATTGAAAAAGCTGCTAGTATTTTAGTTCCTGGTGAATATGAAACACTTGCTTCAGCTTATAATTTTCTTGGAAAATGGATTGAAGAAAACGGATATACCATTGCTGGTACTGCTCGTCAATTGCCTATTAAAGGACCTTGGAATGAAACAAACCCAAAAGATTATTTAACAGAAATCCAAATTCCAGTCAAATAACTTTAAATATAATTACCTGAAATAATTTAAAGAGTAGTTCTTAAAATTAACAACTAAATTTTAAGAACTACTCTATTTTTGATTGCATTAACCAATTTTTTCTTACTATTATTAGTTTATTAAATCCATAACCACTTTTATATATGGAAAAATATAAACTTTCTTAAAACCATTTATATAATCTTATTATTAAAATGTATAAAACACTGAATTTGTAACCATCATCAAATATTATTATTTATAGCTACTTATCAAATCCATAACCACTTCAAATTTTTCTAATTTAGCAAATCTATTTTTCCATATTTTAAAATTATAATATTCATATATTTCTTTTCCAGTCATATAGTCATTATCAAAGGTCGTATTTGTTCCTTCTGGAATAATCAATTTGAATCCATGTTCAAAAGCAACCTTACAAGTAGTATCTAAACAATATTCTGTCTGCATACCAACTAAAATAAGTGTATCTATATCACTCTCATTTAAGTAATCTTTTAATTCTGTATTTTTAAAGGAACTGTTAAACTTTTTAGCTACAATTTTTTCACCAGCTTTGGGAGAAATCTGATTATATACTTGCCAGCCACTTGTTCCTGCTTCAAGTTCATCTCCCTTTCCACCATCATGCTGTACATAAATTACTTCCATATTATTATTTCTGCAGTTATTTATTAATTTTTCAATATTGTTAATTGTAAATTCTTTATTATATGGATTTTCAGCAACTAATGCTTCTTGAACATCCACAACCAATAATGCTGTATTACTCATGTTATTTATCCCCCTGAACTTTTTTATATAATTTGATTTCTTATGTTATTATAATTTATGCATCTCTATTTTGCTAGAAGTATTAGTGTAAAAATGATTTAATTTACACTTTAAAATTATTATAAATTATTTATCCATTCATTAGTACTTAATACCTTACTGAACCTTAAGCTTTGTGCCATAAGTGTTCCATGATGAAGATCTTTACTGCTTATTGTTCCAACATAGTTTTTCACATCTATAGTTCCTGTAGCATCAGATAAAAACTCAACAGTATAATCTTTATGAAAGGCTTCTCTTGCTGTAGTATCACAGCACATTTGAGTCATATATCCTGTAATGACTACCCCCTCTACATTTTCTTTTTTTAATATTTCTTCTAAATCAGTTCCATGAAAGCTACTAGGTTTGTTTTTTTCAATAATATAATCATAAGGTTTCATTAAAATGTCTGAATGTATTTCCCATTCCTTTGTGCCTTTTACAAAAGTTTCTCCAGAAAGAGATGTATGCTGAACTATTATAATTGGCATATTATTTTCCTTTGCATAATCCATAGTCTTAATAATATTTGTTAAACTAATAGTTGAATCTGGATAAGTTACTTTTAATTTTCCAGTAAAATATTCATTTTGTACATCAATAACAAGTAATGCTCTTTTCATATTTATTCCACCTTTATTTTTATTGTCTATATGACTTTGTCTACATCTGTTATAATAATAGTAACTTAATTTTCAGTGGAAATGTGAAAGTGTTTCCTCAATTTCACTTTACAAATGAAAGGATTTTTTACTATATGTTTGATGAATTAGATTTAAAAATTATAGATATGCTAAAAAACAATGCAAAAACACCACTTAAAGTTATAGGTGAAAAGGTTCATTTAACGCCTCAAGCTATATCTAATAGAATTATTCGACTTCAGGATTTAGGTCTTATAACTCAATACACTATTTCAACTAATAATGCTCTCCTTGGAAAAAGTATTACTGCTTATATTACTATTTTTATGAAAACAACTAAACATGAACAATTAATAAAATTTATTAAGTCAACTTCAATCATAGACGAAGCCCATAGAATTAGTGGTGATGGTTGTTACTTGCTTAAAGTCACATGTTCTAATATGGAAGAAATAAATTATTTACTAGATAGTATTATGGAATACGGTACTTATAGATTAAATTTATCTACAAACTCTATTAAATAAATTACATAAAGCAGCGAGCATATAAATAATTTTATTAAATGAAAATTATTTATATGCTCTTTACTTTTTCATTGTCTTATTTTACCAAAGTTTTAATCTTTCTTCTGGTTTAACAAACATCTTATCATTATCTTTAATTCCATAAGTATCATAGAATTGATCAAATTGTGATAATACTGTGTTAACTCTTACTTTGTTAGGTGAATGAGTATTGTATTGTAAAATATACTCATCATATTGCTTTGTAGATACTTCACGCCACATTGAAGCGTAACCTTCAAAGAAAGCCTTATAATCAGGGTTTTGTGTTTGTTTTAATATATCTAAAGCACAAGACATTCCGCCTACATCTGCTACATTTTCTCCAACAGTAAGATTACCATCAACATTTTTACCATCATCTAGTTTTACTTGACTATAAAAATTTCTAAATTTATTTGTTTTCTCTTCAAATTTCTTATAGTCTTCTGCTGTCCACCAGTTATTTAAGTTACCATCTGCATCGAATTTAGCACCTGTATTATCAAAGGCATGGCTTATTTCATGACCTATAATAGTTCCAATAGATCCTAAATTCTTTTCTTTGCTGGCATTAGGATCATAAAATGCACCTTGCAGAATGCCTGCTGGAACTGTTACTGAGTTAGTTGTTGCATTGTAAAATGCATTTATTGTTTGTGGTGAGCATATAAATTTTGTCTTATCTACAGGTTTATTTAATTTATCTATAGCTTTATCCTGTGCAAACTTAGAAAGACTTTTAATATTTTCCCATAAAGATCCACCTTCTTCATATGATCTTATTTGCAACTTAGAATAATCTTCCCATTTATCTGGATATCCAATTTGAATATTGATCTTATTTAACTTATCAACAGCCTTCTTTTTAGTAGTATCACTCATCCAATCTATGCTATTAATTCTTTTTTCATATGTTTTAATTATTTCAGCAGTTATATTCTTAACATTTGTTTTAGTTGATTCTGCAAAATATTTTTGAATATAAATTTTACCAAAGCATTCACCTAAAGCAGCATCTACCATATTAATTGCTTTTTCATCTCTAGGAAGCTCTCCTTGTGAACCTAATAGCTGATTTTTAAATTCTGTTGCTGCTTTTTCAAAGCTTTCACCTAAAGTGCCAGCTGACATATTAATATTCATGATTTCAAGATAATCCTTTATTATTGGTAAATTTTCTTCTTTATATATTTCATTTAAAGCTTTTAACCAATTTGGATCTGTTACAATTATCTTATTAGCATTATCTACTTTATTGTTCTTTAGCATAGTTTTAAAATCTAAATTTGGTGCTAAAGCTTCAAGTTGAGCTATGGTATAAACATTATATTGCTCATCAATAGCATTATTACTTTTTGATTTTGCTTCTTTACCTTTTATTGAAGGTGCTATCATATTTTCAAACTTTAATAAATTATCTATTTTAACTTTAGCTTGTTCATTTGAATACCCACTTAAGGTTAAAATAGTTGTATAATAATTTATTCCTAAATTTTTCATTCTTGTACTATTTTCATTAGGCTTAACATAGTCATCTGGATCACCAAAGCTTAAAACTGTTGGATTAATATATAATGCATTTTTATTTGCATCCTTTAAATCAACACTTATACTAAATGGAGTTAATGTGTTATCTATTTCTGAATCATAACCTATACTTGAAATTTCCTTTAAGGATTTAATATTTCTTACTTGCTCAATTACTTTTTTTAATGGTTCAATACCTTGTTTATTTCTAGCATCCATGTTTAAAGTATTTTTATAAAGATTAATAATCTTCTTTTCATCACTATTAGCTGAATAACTATTTTCATTTTGAAGTAAATCTTTTATAATTTGCTTCTTTTGTTCAGTTAGCGTCTTGTCCACTTCTGTAACTGATGAATTTGTCATTTGGCCTGTTTCAATTTTAGCAGAGCTCATCCAATCATTATTTACAGCACGATAAAAATCATCTTGTAATCTTACAGTACTTGAGCCAGCAGAAGTAGCTTCTGCAGCCTTTACAGTAATTCCTTGTGACATTAATAATGAGCATACTAATGCACTAGCAATTAAGCCATTCTTTTTTATTCTCCCCACTTAAATATCCCCTTTACTTTTTATTTGTTAATTCTAATTTATTATACATTTTATATATTTATTTACAATTAATTTAATCTTAAATTAAACTTAAAATGTATTTTCCTATTCTTTATAGCATAAAAACGTGGATTAATATTATCATCCACGTTTTTACTTCTTGTCTAGTTACGAATATAAATATGTCTTATATTAGTCTAATACAATTCACTATATACTCTACGAGCATGTTTTACTAATCCTTTATAAAAAGCAAAGCTGCCTAAGCTTACTAATGTAATAGTTATTAAAAATATTATGAAATAATTTTTAATGATCAACGCTAATATTACAAGCAAAACTCCTTGTATAAAAATAGTAAGCATTATTAAAAGCGGCATATAGTTATTTTTAAACATTGCTTTTTCAGTTTCCCAATTTAATTTAGGTGACCTATAATCTATATACATACCAAACATAGTTACAAAGAATATTCCTGCAAATGAGGAAATTACTCCTAAAAGAAACAATATTGGGCTTGCTCCTAATAAAATTAAAATTATTGCAACTATTATAGTTCCTATTTGATTAATACATAGGGAGGAAATAATTTTTGAATATAATTGAGTCTTATAATGAACCGGAATATATTTTGATACCAAAAAGTCCCTTCCTTCTCTTGAAAGTGCAGTTGTTCCTGCTCCTCCTCCAATTACACAAACTGTCCCTGCTACAAAAGCTGCAACTATAGCAATTCCATAAATACTTGTACCTTTAGAGCTTAATAAGCTTCTAATATGATTTATCTGTCCGTTTGAAAATATGCCCATACCAAGTATTGCAGGCATATAAAGGAGCATTGCTACACAATTAATAAAAAATTGAGGTGTCCTAAATATTATCCTTATATCCCTAATAACTAAAGCTTTTATTGGTGAATTCTTTTTTGTTAACCTATCAGCTTTACCATTTTCTAAAATATTTTCTCTCTTGCTATAGGCTTCAGAAATTCCTATGATACCTTTCATATATAATTTGCCACCAACAAAATAATATATAAGAAATGCTGTGATTCCTACTAGTAACGATAGAATTATAAATAACAAACCATTAAAATTATTATTATATAATAAGCCAAAAGCTGTTAATTTATCAGTTATAAAAATACTGTTCATTACACTCAAAAGACTGTTATTTCCCTCAGACATCTTTTGAATTATATCTCCTGAATCCATACTTTTGCCCATGTTTGAATTAAAATAATTAAAACCAACAATTAATATTAATGATAAGCATCCTGATACCATTTTAAAAGCATCCTTATGCTTTGATAAATTAGTAAATCTCATAAGCACCATACAAATAAGTGATGCATATATCATTGGAATAATTGGAGTTACTACAAGTGCAATTATTCCATATAAATAATACATAATACTTGCTCTAGATTGTACACCATAAGCTATAAGTGGTAATACTAACATTCCTGTGTATATATACATATTAATCAATGCTGCAGCAAATTTACCAAATACAATTTCGCTGCTTTTAAAAGGAAGAGGTAGTATTACTTCAATATCCTCAGAAAAATAAAATACATTCATTATTGTATATATGCCAAAGAAAAATGTAATGGTAGAACCAAGTGATAGTATTAATGACAATAAAATTCCTTCCTGATTAGCAGCATGAAATGAGCCATACGCACCTACTATCATAAAAGTTATTGGAAGAGATATCATACTTACTGTGAATAACATTAATGCTATTAATAAACCAGGCTTCATCTTACTGCCAGAAAACATTTCATCAATAGCATTTCTAATAAAATACTTTGTGATTATTTTAAGCCTACTCATTTTCAGTCATCTCCAAAAACATTTCTTCTAATGATTCATTTTCCTTAAATTGAGTATGCATATCTCTTAAAGTTCCATTAAATATTAATTGCCCCTTGTTAATTATAGCTACTTTATCACATACCTTTTCTGCTACTTCAAGTACATGAGTTGAAAAAATCACAGTATTTCCTGCATCCGCATGCTCTCTCATCATTTCTTTTAAACTAAAAGCTGATTTTGGGTCTAAACCTGTCATGGGCTCATCTAAGATCCAAACCTTAGGATTATGTACCAAAACACCCATTAAAACTATTTTTTGTCTCATACCATGGGAATAGGATTGGATTTTATCACCTATTGCTGCTCCCATTTCAAATCTTTTTGATAAATCCTCTATTCTTTCCATTCTATCTTCTTTGGATACACCATAAACATCTGCCATAAAATTCAAATATTCTATTCCAGTTAACCTTAAAAACATATCTGGACTATCTGGAACATATCCAAACTGCTCCTTAGCTTTTACAGATTCTTTACTTATATCAATATTATTAATTTCTATTGTTCCATTAGTTGGTGCAATTATTCCAGTTATCATTTTTATGGTTGTGGTTTTTCCTGCACCATTTGGACCTAATAATCCATAAATTTCTCCATCTTTAATTTCTAAATTTAAATTGTCTACTGCTTTGTAAGTTCCATTGTAACTTTTAGTTACATTGCTTATATTTATCATAATTCAAGCCTCCTTTTAGGATATTATACTAGATATTTCTATTTTTAAACTTAAAATAAACTTAAATTTAATATCCTCGTTAGTATAAATTTTCAGTCAGATAATTCAATTATTTTATATCTATCCATTTTATCTAGCTTTCAAATATGCCTTATTAGCTATTTATAGTAAAAAATAAGGCTAAGCTATTTGCTTCTTAACCTTAAAATTTATTTATCTTCACTTTTTAAAATGCACCCATAATCACCATTACTATAATCACCATAGACACCATAAGCTATACATTTTGCTCCACCATTACATATTCCTAAAAATTTGCACCCACTGCAACCCTTTGGGATTTCTTTAATTTTTCTAATATTTTTAAATACTTCCGAATTAAGATATATGTCTTTTAAAGAAGATCCTTTTATATTTCCAGCTATAATAGGTAATCTTCTACATGGCATTACATCTCCATTTTCAAGCAAAATAATAAGGCCATCCCCTGCGCTGCATTTGTAAGAATGACTTACCCCGTTTAAAAATTGAAGACTTCTTTCTCCTGATATTTTAGTTTTTGAAAATATATTAAATAAGTTGTTTTGTTCTTTACGAATTATATTTATATATTCTACTACTTGATCTTTGCTTAAAGTTTTAACTTCACCAGTATTTCCAGCACCAATTGGAACCATTCTATCTGTCCAAACCTTTGAAGCTTTATATTTCTTTGCAATCCTTACCACCTTACTAAACTCTTTATAATTTTTATCATTTGCTGTAAAAGAAACTAATGAATATATATTATATTTTTTTAGTAATTTTAAAGCTTTTACAACTTCATTATAAGAATTTTTGCCTCTTATTTTATCATGTGTTTCTTTACTTCCATCTAAGCTTACTTGTACAATTCTTGGCTTATAATACTTTAGTCTTTTTACTACCTCTTCATTTAAAAGAGAGCCATTAGTCAAAACTCCAAAATCAAAATGCTTATTATATTCTTTAAAAACATCCAATAGCTCCCATATATCTTCCCTTATAAAAGGTTCTCCTCCAGTTATATTTATTTGTCCCTTAGTATTTAGATTATTCATCATATTATATTCATGTAAAAGTTCTAAATATTGAGCTACTACTTCTTTCAAGTTGTTTATAGTAAATTCTTTTCCATTATAATCCCCTTGGTAACAATGACTGCACCTTTTGTTGCACCTATTCGTAATATGCCATTGCATAATTAATTTTTTCAAAATTAATCTCCTCCACCACAGCCGCCACATGAAGAACAAGAAGAGCAAGATGAACCACTTGATGAATCTGAGGAGCAGGATGAACACGATGAACCTCCCGAAGAATCTGATGTATTTGATGAATCTGATGAACAAGATGAACAAGAACTGTTGTAAATATCAAAATCATTATTGGATACAGCAGCACTTTGCCTTAAAGTTTCCACTCCCAAAAAATACTCCCAAGTACTACCAAGCAAAAAGCCATACATTAAATAATTGTAATTATAATCATCACTTTCTTTAGTTTCATTTTTCATAGATTCGTAGTGCTTTTCAAAAGAATTCATAGATGCTCTGCCTTTACAAGTTAATCTTTGATTAATTGGTTGAGCAAAAAATATTTTAGCTAAAATAATAATTATGACGATTTCCATGAACAGAACATTTACTGGCATACCACTTGCAATTCCGCCAACAAATCTCCATATACCTGGAATCAATATAATTATTAAACTTAAATTAGCAAATTTCTTTTTATTTTTGATTATTTCAGAGTTAGTTAGCAATCCGTCTGTTTTTAAATCACTACTAATATTTTCATAGTACAATTTAAAATAACTTTCCACTACCATACTTTCTTTAAAATCTTTTGGCGCAAATTTTTCTAAATATAAGTTATAAACCTGCTGCTCTACATCTGATAAATATATTTGAACATCTTTATTTACATAAAAACATTTATCTTCTTCATCTTTAATCAATACTCCCCTGGCATAGAGCTTATAAGTAAAATAATAAAACATATCTTTTAAATTATATTCATTTTTCAAAACATAATATTTATCTTCATCCAAGGGTGCAATTATATAATTTTTATCATCATAATTATTGAGTTTTGACAAGATATATATTAATGCTATTGCTGCAAACATAATATACAAAAACAAGAATTCCTTGCCGTTTATAAATGGTAAAAACCTCATTTCTATTCTCCTATCTAATATAAATTATCATTTTAATAATACCACTAATTAACATCTTATCATATACCTTTTAACAAATACATATATTCTTAAATTATGTAAAGTAATGTAAATATATTACGATAATTGAATTGTAATATAATTCAACTTATTGAAAGAAGGAGTTAAAATGGAAATTAAGACAAGGCAAATAAATACTCAAAACTATGACTCTACTGGGAAAAAAATATTTGAAAACAACAAAGCGAACTCCTTTAGTTCACTTCTTGATAAGGTTATGAGTAGTTCAAATGACAAAAAAACTGTAGGAGAAATTAACGATGTAACTGATCCACAAAATAAGACATTAGCTATTAAAGCTAAAATAGATAAATTGCCTAAAAAAAATAAAGATGATGTTTTATTTTCAATAAAAGAATTAAATAAAATGTTTGGCATAGATATTTTAGGTCAAAATGGTAAATATATAAAAGACGATTTAACAATAGATTTTCAAGGACTATTACATGATTATGGCGACGAAATATCACCTTCAAGTTTTGGAGATCTAGTCAGACATGTTAATAAATTATATGAAAATGGCTTAGTTAATGATGAAAATTACTTTGCTACTCTTAAATGGATTGCTACAAAACAAAAAATTGGACAAGTAAAAGTTGCCAATGAAGAAAACAAGAAAAAAGCTTTTGATACAATATTTAAAACTAATGAGGATAAAGATTTTATATTAAAATAATGAAGGAGTTGTTAATAAGTGGAACTCAAAATAGATAATAAAAATAATACAGACTATAGCTTATCTGCTCAAAAAGTAAATAATAGCAATGGTATAAGCTTTTCAGAAACACTCAAGGAGGTTAGTAAATCCTATTTTGATATTAAAAAGGATTTAGAAAATGGTAAAAAAATAAATGCACCAATAATTGATAATTTACCCAAAAATCAAAGAAGCGAGGCTTTGGATGCAATAGATAAATTAGATAAAATTTTTGATATAGATATTTTAGGCAATCCTGACCAATTTATAAGAGCTGATGATACAATAAATGTGCCTAGAATATTATCTGAATATGGAGGTAATGTTACATCCTTTGAACTTAATGATTTATCAGACTCTATTAATAAATTATATGAGTGTGGTTTAATTTCAAATGAAGATTATTTTTCAACCTTAAAATGGATAGCAACTCAAAAAGAAGCTACTAGAATAAAAATGACTAATGAAAAAAATTATGGTAATTTAGTAGATGCTCATAATGATATTACTAAAAATAAAGTTATTTAATAATTTGTATCAGGTGGAATTCACTATGTTTTATAGCTTTGAATTCCACCTACTATTTTAAAAAGTATTTATTGAAGAGGTTTTAATATTCCGCCACCGCTTAATGTAATAGTCTTTCCACCTAACCAGCTGTTAGCAGTATTAGATGCATCATAATAAATTGTATTTCCATTATCTTTAATATTTGATAAAGCTGCATCTTCATCAGTCAACACAGTTATATATGAAGTTCCTGTCACTGTCCAAGTAGATGTCTTATCTAATGCTACTGTAATAGATTTTGCAGCTTTTCCATTATTAATTGTGCTTGTTAATGAAGAGTTATTTTTTAAGTTTAAGGTTATTGTACTAATATTATCACAAGTTATTGCACCTTCAATTGTTTGACTGTCGGCATTTAACGTAACATTTCCACCATTTGAACCTTGATTTCCCCATCTTGAAGTAGCTGCTGCATTTAATAATACTCCTGAACTATTTTTTAAGGTAGCTCCCTTTAAATTAATTTCAGAATCAGTATTTGTAATAAAGAATAGCGCACCTTCTACTGATGTAAGAGTTCCACCTGTCATGTTAAAGTAACTAGTTCCAACACCTGAATCACCTGACATACTTTGATAAAGCATAACGCCATTTTTCTTATCTCCAGAAATTGTACAATTATTTAATGTAATTGAATTCTTTCCTTCAACAACTGCTGCTTCTGAACCTGTAGCAGTAAGTGTTGAATCCTTTGCTGTAATATTTCCTGTTGAATAAATTGCTGGTGAATCTGTTCCTGTCGTTTTAACCGTTCCATCTGTTAAATGCACAGTTCCTTCACCTCTGTCCGTCGCAAGCCCTGCACAATGTGTTCCTTGAGTGTTTACCTTTGTATTTTTAGCTATTATGGTTCCATTATAAGTTGCATCTAATCCTCTTGAAGAATTTTGGGTTGTATTAATAGTTACATTTGAAACATTTATTATAGAAGCATCACCAGTTGCAAAAATTCCATTTGAACCTTCTGAATCTGTGTTAATTGTACTGTCAGTGATTGTAATATTGCTAGTCCCTGCTGCAACAACTCCACTATTTACTCCATAGAAGTTACATTCATCTTCAGAAGTTGTATCTCCTGATTTATTAATAGTTGCTCCTGAAATCTTTATATTTCCGCTATTAGCTGCTAATACTCCATTTTGATCCGCTGCATTTGCTGTGATTTTTTCATTTGTAGAAGTTTTAGTTTCGCCATTTGCTGAATATGCTCCTTTTAATGTAAGCTTACCAGTTTGAGCTCCTCCAGTGTATGTAGTATTATTAGACTTTACTGTAACCCCTGAAACATTTCCAGTACTATCATAATCTACACTTAAAATTTCACCTATAGTTATATCAACTAAAGTACCTGCTATAGTTTTACTACCTTTTGTAACTGAAATAATACCTTCATTTTTAATTTCAATAATCTTTTCTTCTCCATTTGTTTTAAAAGTTGTTGTACTTGAATTTCCCATTCCTGGTGCTCCACCGCCTTCTGGCATTTCTGTAGGTGTTTCGCTATTATCTCCAGTGCCTTGACCATTTCCTGATTGATCTCCAGCTGGTTTTTCAGGTGGTGCTGAATTGCTGTTTTGAGTATTTCCTTCTCCTGATGGCTTCTCTGGCGGAGCAGAATTCTGTCCTTGCCCATTTGATGTATTTGAATTTGTTATAGTAACTTCCTCACCTAAAGAAATAGTTATTTTGCTTCCATCAATTCCTTTTACTTTTCCAAGTATTGTAGTACTTTTACTTTGTTCTGCTGATACAGTCGTAGCCACCTCAGCACTTGCAGCCTTATTTGTACATCCAACAAAAGTACTTCCTATTACAAAAGTTGCAACTAAAACTGCTATAATCTTGTTATATTTTTTTCTTATCATATTAATTCCCTCTTCCTATAATATTTTTATCAACATTGATACAATCTTAAATCAATGTCCCTGAAGAACTTGTAGCTCTTATTTCTAATTTTTATTTGTTTTGTTCATGTCTGTATTGTAATACACAAACCTTAAATTAGTCTTAAAGAAACATTTCAGGTTAATTTAAGGAAACTGTGCTAAAATTAAAATACATATATAATGATAAAAAATGAATAATGAATGGTGAATGATTAAGTAAGAAAATCCTACAAGTTTTTCTGAAATAAATTTAAAAATATTCTTTAAGAATATCCTCCTAAATCATTCATTATTAATTACACAAAATCTCATGAATAAAAACTAACCCACGAGTTAATTTATATACAAGAAATGAGGTAAAACCATATGAGAATACTTATAGTTGATGATGAAATTAGATTAGCCGAAGCCTTAGGCCAAATAATGACACAAAATAAATATATTGCTGATATAGTTAATGATGGTGAAGCAGGATATGATTATGCAATGAGTGGCATTTATGATGTTATTATATTAGATGTGATGCTTCCTAAAATGAATGGTTTTGA
The DNA here is from genome assembly GCF_009928485.1 of Clostridium sp. C2-6-12. GTDB lineage: Bacteria > Bacillota > Clostridia > Clostridiales > Clostridiaceae > Clostridium. The sequence continues at coordinate 55,410 of NZ_JAABNP010000037.1, forward strand.
TATAGTTCGTAAAATGCGTGAAAATAATGAAAAAACACCTGTGATATTATTAACTGCAAAAGATGAAATTGCTGATAAGGTAACTGGACTTGATTGCGGTGCAGATGATTATTTAACAAAACCTTTTTCACCTGAAGAATTGCTTGCAAGAGTTAGAGCTTTATCAAGAAGACAAGGTGAAATAGTTTCAAATGAACTTAAATTTGGTGATTTAATTTTAAATCAATCTGCAAATACACTTTTTTGTAATAGCAAATCAATACGCTTAGGTTTAAAGGAATTTGAAATCTTAAGATTATTAATGTCTAATCCAACTAGTATTGTCACTAAAGAAGATTTGATATTAAAGGTTTGGGGTTCTGATTCTAATGCTGAAGATAATAATGTAGAAGTATATATTTCATTTTTAAGAAAGAAGTTTTTCTTTTTAGGTTCAACTGTCACAATAGAAACAGTTAGAAAAATTGGATATCATTTAGGAGATAATATAAAATGATTAATAAATTAAAAAAGAAGTTCGTCTTTATTAACATGATATTAATTAGTATTATTCTTATTTTTACTTTTGGAGCTGTGTACATTTCTACCAGCAATAGGCTTGTAAGAGAAAGTAATGATATGCTTCAAAAAACCATTGAGCAGGAAAATGAAATATTTAAGAAACAAATTAATATCGGAGAACAAAATATTGCTTCTCCCCCACCACAACCACAAATTATTTCTTTTGCAGTTCAATTAGATAAAAACAATAATATAACTAACGTATATTATAACAATATAGATAAATCCGATACTGTGACCTTAAATAACTTAGTAAATTCTGCTTTAGCAAATAAAAATTTAAAAGGAATAATTCAAAATGAAAACTTCCGATTTCTAAAATATCCGAATGAAAAGGGTATGAAAATTGCTTTTACTGATAGAAGTTTAGAAATAAACACTTTAAATTCTTTATTAAAAACCTTTATATTAGTTGGATTTGGAAGTTTAACTGCCTTTTTTCTTGTTAGCTTATATTTAGCAAATTGGGCAGTTAAGCCTATAAAAAAATCATGGGAACAGCAAAGACAATTTGTAGCAGATGCTTCCCATGAATTGAAAACTCCACTAACCGTTATATTGGCTAATACTGATATTATTTTATCACATAAAGATGATACTATATCTAATCAAGTTAAATGGATTAATTACATTAAAGCTGAAGGAGAAAGAATGACTACTTTGGTTAATGATCTTTTATTCTTAGCAAAATCTGATGCTAACAGAAATGCTCTTACATTTTCTAAAGTAAATTTTAGTGATATTATTTGGAACTGTGTTCTTCCTTTTGAATCAGTTGCTTTTGAGGAGGAAAAGTTAATTGAAAGTGAAATAACTCCAGACCTTTATATAAATGGAGATGATAATAGATTAAAGCAATTAGTATGTATCCTTATTGATAATGCAATAAAATATTCAAAGGAAAACGGTACTATAAAAGTAATTTTAACTAAAAATCAAGATAAAGCTACACTATCAATTAATAATGAAGGTGAACCTATTCCAAAAGAAAAAATCCCATATATTTTTGAACGCTTTTATCGAATTGATGAATCAAGGGCAAGAAAAAAAGACGGTTACGGTTTAGGACTTGCTATTGGAAAGACAATTGTAGATTCACATAATGGTAAGATAGCTGTTAAAAGCTCTAAAGCTGAAGGTACTACTTTTGCTATAACTTTTTATTTAGTCAAAAAAAATGCATAAGTTTTTATCTTAAAAATATTTATGGTAATATTGTTTGAAATATATGCATAGCCATATGAAAATAAATTATAAAAATATATGCAAAAACTAGCTTAATTTATAAAAGCTAGCTTTTTTTATAATAAATTTCAATTAATTCCCTTATGTCCTTTTCATCATCTACTACTAACACTGTATTTTTCTCCATGAATTACAACTCCCATCTTAACCATTAATCACTATTTATTCTAAATTATACTGATTTACTGTAACATTATATTATATATTATTGTTCAAAGCTATTTTGAATCTTTAGTATTAATAGTATTTACTACAAATAATAATTTTCTATAATTTCCGCCTCCAATACTTAAGCTATTGCATAAAAAGTTATTTCATTATTATATTTTGGAATTTTTACAACCATTTATATTTTTACCTCCTTTATATTTTTTAAATTTCTATGTTACTTATTATAAAAACTATTTTTAAAGAAACATTTAGGAGAATTATGAAGATTTGATGAAGGTAGTTAATAAGATTAAAAGTAAGCGTAAAAAAATTAACGCATAGAAAATGCAAGCCTCCATTGTTAAAATTA
>NZ_JAABNP010000038.1 GCF_009928485.1 Clostridium sp. C2-6-12
TACGGTGGTGTGAGAGGACGCTAAATAAAATAATTATTTAGCTCCTACTCGATTTAAGTAGTACTTAATATTATTAAGTACTTAAAATTAACAAGTATATTAAAGGAAGTGATAACAGAATGGATTTTGATAAGGAAATTCTAAAAGGATATATAGATTCAATTGTTTTGTCTGTATTATGTGATGAGGATATGTATGGATATTTAATTGCAAAAAAAATCAAAGAAAAGTCAGGCGAAGAGTTTGAGATTAAGGAAGCAACAATGTATGTATCCTTGAAAAGATTAGAAAAGAAAGGATACCTTAAAGGATATTGGAATGATACAGAAGGAACTAGTGGAGGGAGAAGAAGGTACTATTCCATTACTGAGGAAGGTAAAGAATGCTTTTATAACAATGCTGAAGCTTGGTGCAATTTAAAAAAGTTAATAGATAATTTTATGGGGGGAATAAAACATGAAAAAAATTGATGAATATGTGGAAAGTATTTATAAAAACTTTGATGAGACAGAACAAGATACAAAAATATTAATAGAAGAAACAAAAGTTCATTTATATGAAGAGGTTGAGGAATTAAAAAAAGAAGGGTTCAGTGAAAATGAAAGTATTAAAATGGCAATTACAAATTTTGGGCAAGAAAATATTGTTGTTGAGGAAATGGATACAGTTTTAAAGAAACAAAATAAGTTTTCAAAATTACTTATTAAAGTTGCCTTAGTTATATATTTTGTTGGATTCATATTCAAAATTATTAATATTGCCTCTGAATTTTTTCCGGAAAAAGAAACTTTTTTACCAATGAATTTAAATGCAAATAGTATAGTGGATACCATTCAAAAGAAAATAAAGGATAAAGACGTTCTTGACAATGATGTAAAAGCAGAAATAACTGAAATTCTAAATGATTATAATAATCGAACAAATAATGGTTTATATTATATCGGAATAGAGAAGTCTGGAGAATATTTCTATGAATATAATAGAGAGGTTTTTAAGGAATCTATAAAAAACGATAGTACTGGTGTTTCAAGCGATGAAAGTGGTTGGAATGTACATCGCAAAACTACAGATATTCAGGATTACTATGATCATGCACAATTGGATGAAGAATTTAATAATATAGAAAACTCATTACCTTATAGACTAAATGTTCTTTCAAATTACTTATTCATATTATCATGGATTTTAGTATGTGTTTCCCTTATAAATAGGGCATATATAAAAGATTTACTTTCTAGAAGTTATTTAGCATTTTTTATTTGTCCTAGTATATTTATTTTGGGAGTATTTGCTACTGGAAAACATACACCAGAAGAATCTATGATCGTCTTAACTGGAATAATGATATTGCTAAGCAAATTTTATAGCAAAAATTACTTTCAAAACAAATTACAAGTTGAATAATTTTATTCTGAAATCAACTACAAATAAATCCGAAAAGAAAACTAGTATTTTCACTTTAAATATCAAAATGAAAATACTAGTTTAATTTTCTTATCTTACTGGACAAACTCCATTTGCACACTCTTTATCAATAATTTCATGTTCCTCGTCATCATCAAGTTCAGCTAATAATTCATAATCTATTGGCTTAATGTTTTTTAATCTTTCTTCATAATCTTCTTTTGTAGTAGATTCATATGGAAGTAGAGGATAAGTTTCTTCCATTAATGGTAAGAAAGTAATGCCAACTACATATTCAAAATTTTCATATAACCAATTAGCAACATCGTCCCATTCATCATCTTTTACATGAACTGTTATTGAAGTATTGTGATCAGTCCAATTTATCATTGATAATTTATAAAGTTCAAGCTGCTCAATAGCTCCAACATCATATTTGGTTCTTCCTTTAGGAGCTTTAATAGGGAATTCAATAACCTTTGTTGTGCAATTTTCATCTGTTTGACCATTTTCATTATATATTGGATAACATTTTAATTTTTCTATCATCTTATATAAAGGATCTGATGCAGAAATTCTAACTCTTCTAATATAATAATTAGAATGAGAATAATGTATTCCAGAACTTACACCTGGAAGAGTTGAAAGTGTTCCTTCAGGTTTAATAGTAGTCATAAGCTCAGGTACTGAAATTCCAAGTTCCTTGCAGTATTTATTTCCTTCAGTTCTAACAACTTTTCTTAAATGATTTAATAACTTACCTAAATCCTCATAACTCATATTTGTTTTATTTACCATATCCATCATACCAGTTAGGGAAACTCCAATTATTCTATCTTCCTTCATAATTTTATCCCAATCAGGAAGTTCAACGGTTACTAAGGTCATTCTAATTGCCACTCTAGTAGATAATTTTAATACTTCTTCTAAAGCTTTAAGATCTAGCTGATTTTTATCATTAACAAAGGATAATAGATTGTTAGTTGATAAATTACAACACTCATGTGATTTTAATAAGATCTCTCCACAAGGATTGCAGCCTTTAAAACCATCTTTTCTTCTTTTGGCTTCAGTACCATTTATAAATCCAGGTTCTCCGTTGATTTTAATTGAATTAAGTATTTCTTTAATTTTATCTAAAGAAGGTTTATTTCTATATAATACAGAATTATTACTCATTTTCCTATGTGATACTTCTAAGTTCTCTATCCAGTTACCATCGATTATTTTGTATAAATCACTTTTAGCATTAATAACTTCTGTATCATCTTCATCACATAAAACCATCATTGCACTTCGTCTAACACCACCAGAAACAACATTTTCACTTATTATAGTTGCTAGATCTAATACATCTATTGATTTTAAACTACCATTAGAAAGCTTGTTACAAACCTTATTAATTTTTTCAAACATTCTCTTTAAAGATTTATGTCCAGAGGCACGACCACCAAATCTCTTTAATCTTTCACCTTCAGGCCTTACATAGCTATAATCAATTACTATTTTTTTAATATTATCAAATTCTGACTTTGTAACTATATTAAAATAATATTCAAGTGCTGAGCACCAGCCTTCCTTGCTATCTCCAACTTTTATTGTTGCGAGTGAAGGATCCTTTTTATCTAAAATGAGCTTTGTATCCTCCATATATTCTTTTGGCATATATTTATGGACATCTTCAGTATATTCTGCCGTTAGCGATATTTTTCTAACCTTTGGCATATTAGAAATTAATTCTTTATCAATTCTAATGCCTACACCAGATCCAACCATAAGAAGATAAAAAACATCTACAAAATCATGAAAGCCTTCAATCATTGTAAAAGAACAATTATAATTTGAAAGAGGATAATTTTTTACTATTTCAGTACCACCCATATAAAGTGTTCTTCCAGAGGTAAAAGTTCTTAAATTAAATAAGTTATCAAAAAGAAGCTCTGCTTCCTTTGTTTCATCCTTCATGTTTATAAATAATCCATGTTTCTTTTTATAGTTTATCCCTAGTTCAATATTGTATTCAGTTGTTCTAAGAACTGTTTCAAACCAATTTTCTCTTCTCTTTTTATCTTCTAAGTATCTCGAATAAGTTCTTAAATATACAAATTCTCCAATGTTACTTAAAGGTGTGGTTATAATTTCCTTATATTTCCTTAAAAATTCTTCTGATAATATTTTGTTCATAGTGACATTCCTCCCAAATAGCTTATGTATATAAAATTTAAGTATGATTAGAGCTCTTATTAACCTTATCTTAAATTAAAAATCTTTAATAATTGGTAATTCTTATTCTATACTATTCAATAAAAATATACAATATGTTGTGTGAAAATAAATTTTAAACACTATATATAGACTTGTTCTGCTAAGAGTTAATGCCACTAGGGGTATCCCGTGTTGAATTATGAGTTTAGAATTAGGATGTTGGATTACTTAAATTAATTAAAACAATAATAAATATTTCTTAAAAAAAATTAAGTTTAATTTTGTCCATTTGCGTAGTATTATTAGGATATAAATTCTAGAAGGGAATGATTATATTGTTAGAGATGAAAAATATTGTTATGACCGCAGTTTTTGCCATTGGTGGATTAATAGGTTTATATTTATTAATCTTCAAAATACTTGGACTAAGAATAATTGGAACTAGTGAAGTAGGGGTAGTAGAAAAATGGTGGTCGCCAAAGGGAAATTTAAAGGATGGAAAATTTATAGCACTTAATGGAGAAGCCGGCTTTCAACCAGATGTATTAAGGACTGGTATACACTTTAAGTCATGTTTATTATTCAAGGTTGAAAAGTGTCCTTTAGTAACTATACCTCAAGGTCAAATAGGATATGTATTTGCCAGAGATGGTGAACCTTTAAAAGAAACTCAAACTTTAGGACGAGTAGTTGAATGTGCAAATTATCAAGACACAAAAGCTTTCTTGGCTAATGGAGGACAAAAAGGTCCTCAAAGAGCAATATTAAGAGAAGGAACATATGCATTTAACCTTAGTGCTTTTGTAATTTTAACAGAAGCAATAGATTATTACATTAACATAGGAAATAAGTTAGAAGCAGAGCAAATTAAAAGAATGTCTGATGATTTAAGAGCACAAAATGGCTTTAGACCAGTAGTAATTAAAGAAGGAACTAGAAATGCTAATGGTGAAATCATTAAAGATCCTATGGGAATTGTAACTGTACAAGATGGTCCATCGTTAGCTAATGGAGAAATAATAGCTCCAGTAGTTGGTGAAGATCCAACAGATTTAGAAACATATCATAATAACTTCCAAAATTCAGAAGCCTTTTTAAAAGCAGGTGGATATAGAGGAAAGCAATATCAAGTAATCAGTGATGGTACTTACTTTATAAATCGATTATTTGCATCTATTGATATTATTCCTAAGACAATAATTCCAGTGGGATTTGCTGGTGTTGTAAACTCCTTTGTTGGTAAAAAAGGTGTAGATGTATCTGGAAGTAGTTATACACATGGAGAATTAGTTGAAGAAGGATGTAAAGGTATATGGGCAGAACCATTAAAACCTGGTAAATACTCATACAATCTTTCAGCAGGTATTTTGACACAAGTTCCAACTACTAACTTTATTTTAAAATGGGTTCATAATGAAGTTGGAGGACATAAATTTGATGAAAATTTAAAAGAAGTTACTTTAATTACAAGAGATGCTTTTGAACCAACTTTACCACTTTCAGTTGTTGTTCATATTGATTATAGAAAAGCACCACTTGTTATTCAAAGATTTGGAGATATAAAGAAGCTTGTTGATCAAACACTAGACCCGATGGTTTCATCATATTTTAAAAATATAGCTCAAAGAATGACTTTAATAGAACTTATTCAAAATCGTTCAGAAATCCAAAAGCAATCCACTGAGGATATGAAATCTAAATTTGAAAATTACAATTTAGAATTAGAAGAGGTATTAATTGGTACACCTTCACCAAATGGAGATAAGAAGATAGAAGAAATCTTAAAGCAATTAAGTGATAGACAATTAGCAAAAGAAAAGATTGAAACTTATAATAGTCAAATGAAGGCAAGTGAAAAGGAAAAGGAATTAAAAGAATTCCAAGCTAAATCATCACAACAAGAAGAACTTACTAAATCAGATATTAACATTAGAATTCAAGACAATATTGGTAAAGCTGAACTTCAAAAAGCTAGACAAGATGCTGAAAAGCAAAAAACTCTTGCAGATGCTGAAGCATACAAAGTAAAGAGAATTGCAGAAGCTCAAGCAGAAATGAAGGCAAGATTAGGTATTGCACAAGCTATTGCAACAAAAGAACAAGTTAATGCATATGGAGGACCACAATATCAAGTAATTCAAGATGTAATGACTAAATTTACTGAGTCAATTAAAGAAGGAAAGATTAACATAGTACCTAATAACGTAGTTACTATGGGTGGCACTGGAAATGGAAGTAATGTGAATGCAGTAGAAAGTCTTCTTGCAGTCTTACTATCTGAAAAATTAGGTGTTGATTTTAAGCTTGATCAAGAGGAAAGTGATTTTGCTAAAAAAATGAAGGAAGATATATTTAGTAAGATGAAGGAAGAAAAAGCTGATTCAACTTTGGAGCCTAAAGAAGAAATTGAAGTAAAAGAAAAGGCTGCTGATGATGTAAAAATTAAAGAAGATACAATGAAATAGAACTATATACTATGTAAAAGTGCTGTCGCTAAAAATGTGGCAGCATTTTTTATCTGCAGTATTGCAAGGTAAAAAAATAAAGAATTAAAACTAAAGAGTATATAATTTACAAAATATGCTATAATTACTTGGGAGTAAACTGAAAATTGAAGTATAGAAATTAGATAAAGGAGAATATATTGAAATGAACAAACCATTAGTAACAGCTGAGTTTGTAGTGCCGATTTTATATAAAACAGAAAATTTTACGATTAGAAAACTTACTATTTTAGATTTACATAAGGATTATAGTGCTGTTATGCAAGCAAAAGATCATATTCATGAACTATACCCAGAAGAATATACAAATGGATGGCCAACTGATAATTTAACACTTGAAGAAAATGAGAGAGATTTAAAGCGGCACGAGAAAGAGTTTGATGAAAAAGCTGCATTTGCTTATACTGTATTTGATTTTGAAAATAAAAACTGCTTAGGTTGCATTTATATAGATCCATCAAATTTATACGATGCTGAAATTACTATGTGGACAAGAGATGATATCACAGATGCACTATTATTTAGAACTGTTAAAAAATGGATAGAATATGATTGGCCATTTAAGGATGTACATTACCCAATTTTTGAAGAGCTATATTGTAAATAGTAATTTTGAATAAGAAAAGCACTTATCATTCATTCAGAGGATAGGTGCTTTTTAAATTTATAAACTAAGCTGTTTTTAGAATTAAGTAAAAGTGAATGCAAAGAAGTGAGAAGATTTCAAAATAAAATGTTTTAAAAATTTAGATGAATGGTATAATAGTAAAAGGCAAAAATTTAAAGAATAAATATTCTAGTATTCTAAAACATATATATTCACCAATAAAAAGAGTGGCTATGCCACAATACGGAACTATTCACCTATATAAAGAGTGAGCTAGCACAATTAGGAACTTTAAAGAATAAATATTAGTATATGCAGTTTTTAAGAGTACTGCACTATAATTTAAAAAATTAAAAGTAAACAAAGGCGAGTACAGTTATTAAGATTAACTGATTTTAAGGAGAAAAATTAATTGATGAATAATGAATTTAAGAAATTTAAAATAAGCGAGGAAATATTAAAGTCTTTAGAAGGACTTGGATATAACAAACCTTCAGAAGTTCAAGAAAAAGTTATACCAGAAATTCTTAACCATAAGGATGTTGTAGTAAAATCCCAAACAGGAAGCGGAAAGACAGCAGCTTTTGGAATTCCAATATGTGAAAAAATAGATTGGGAAGAAAATAGTCCTCAAGTTTTAGTGTTAACACCAACAAGAGAGCTTGCAGTTCAAGTAAGTGAAGATATTACTAATATAGGAAGATTTAAAAGGATAAAGTCTATTGCAGTCTTTGGAAAGGAACCAATTACAGACCAAATAAGAAAATTAAAGCAAAAAACTCATGTTGTAGTTGGAACTCCAGGTAGAACATTAGATCATATAGATAGAGGAAGTATTAATTTATCACAAGTTAAATATTTAGTTATTGATGAAGCTGATGAAATGCTGAATATGGGATTTATAGATCAAGTTGAAGCAGTTATTAAAGCTTTAAGAAATGAAAGAGTGACTATGCTTTTTTCAGCTACTATGCCAGAGGAAATAAAAGAATTATGTAATAAACATATGAAGAATCCTTTAGACATTACAATTAAAAATCAAAAGCTAATTACAGATAATATTGAGCATAATTTATTTTATGTGAATTATGAAGGTAAATTAGAAAGCTTAAATGATATATTAATAAGTGAAAAGCCTGAAACAGCAATTATTTTTGCTATGACTAAGGAAAATGTAGATAAGGTTTTTGATTACTTAAAAGCAAAAAAATATTCTGTAGGTAAAATTCATGGAGGCATGCTTCAAAAAGAAAGATTAAGCATAATGGAAAGCTATAGAAAAGGTGATTTTAGAATATTAGTTGCAACAGATGTGGCTTCAAGAGGAATTGACATTGAAGGGATAACCCATGTAATTAATTATGATCTGCCTGTAGAAAAAGAAGCTTATGTACATAGAATTGGGAGAACAGGTAGAGCTGGGGCAAAAGGAAAAGCTATAAGCTTATGTATTGAAGGTAAAGATAAATTATTGCAGGATATTGAAGCATATATAGGGTTTAAAATAGAAGTTAAATCATTTCCAGATAAAAATGAATTGAAAAAAGATCTTGAAGAAGCTATAAATCTTCTTAAAAGCAAACCAAAAAGAAAAACTGAAAAAGCTAAGATTATAAATACAAATATAACTAAAATTTATTTGAATGGTGGAAAGAAAAAGAAAATACGTGCTGGTGACATTGTTGGAGCAATATGCAAGATAGATGGAGTAACATCAGAAGATATAGGAATTATAGATGTTCAAGATGCTGTATCATATGTTGATATCCTAAATGGAAAAGGTAAAAAAGTCATAGATGAATTAAATAAAATGACCATAAAAGGTAAGAAGCTTGCAGTTGAAAGAGCAAGAAAAAAATAAAGAATAATATAACAGTTTTAGTACATTTAATCTAAAAAGGTGTATAATGATTAATGGATTTAAAATATAGTAGTATTGTTAAATTTAAATATATAATTTTTAAAGAGGTGTTATTTTAATAATGAGTTTAGATAGAAATGAAAAATGTTGGTGCGGAAGTGGATTGAAATATAAAAAGTGCCACTTAGAATTTGATGAAAAGATAGAAAGCTATAGACGTAAAGGCCACATAGTACCTTCAAGAGATTTAATAAAAAGTCCTGAAGATATAGAAGGAATTAAAAAAAGTGCTGAAATTAATAATGGTGTTTTAGATTTAGTAGAAAGTAAGATTAAAGCAGGAATGAGCACTGCTGAAATAGATAAATTAGTCCATGATTATACAGTAGAACATGGTGGGATTCCTGCTCCATTAAATTATGATGGTTTTCCAAAGAGTGTTTGTACATCAATCAATAATCAAGTGTGTCATGGAATTCCAGATGAAAGTGTTATTTTAGAAGAAGGCGATATTGTAAATGTGGATGTTTCTACAATTTTAAATGGTTATTATTCAGATGCATCTAGAATGTTTATGATAGGAAAAGTTAGTGAAGAAGCAGAAAGACTTGTAAGAGTAGCTAGAGAATGTATGGTTAAGGGGATTGAGGCTATAAAGCCATGGGGATTCCTAGGAGATATTGGAGCTGCTTGTCAAGAACATGCTCATAAAAATGGATACACAATAGTTAGAGCTTTAGGTGGACATGGAGTAGGCAATGACTTCCACGAAGATCCATTTGTCCCTCACATAGGAGAAAAGGGAACAGGTATGTTACTTGTACCAGGTATGGTTCTTACTGTTGAGCCTATGGTAAATCAAGGTGTATATGAAGTTTTTGTTGATGAAGATAATGGATGGACTATATACACAGATGATGATAAATTATCAGCTCAATGGGAGCATACAATATTAATTACCGAAACTGGAGTTGAAATAATAGCAAAATAATATAGTAATTAATATTATATAAATGAAATATTAATGGTATAACTAAAATAAATTTATGTTTTGGTTATGCCATTTTTAGTTGAGTTTATGAAGCTTAAGAATATAGAATTTAAATAATATTTTTATATATCGAACATAAGTGCGTATACATTGCTAGATTTGTGGAAATAATCTTGTTATAGATATAAACACTGAATTTTGAAATTTGTGTTATAATATTTCAGGACGAAACGTTATAAGAAAATTGTGAATTAAGTATAAAGCAAATTCATTTAAGGAGCAGTAATAATCAATGGAAAATATAGCATTAAAGGTTTTAGAAAAATATTATGGATATAAGACTTTTAGAAGAGGTCAAGAAGATATAATAAATAAAATAACAAATGGAAAAGATGTTTTAGCAATTATGCCAACAGGTGGAGGAAAGTCTATCTGTTATCAAATTCCAGCACTAATTCTTGATGGAATTACAATAGTGATTTCTCCGCTCATATCTTTAATGAAGGATCAAGTTGATACCTTAAAGGATATGGGTATTAAAGGTGCACTAATTAATAGTACATTAAGTAATATAGAAGAAAATGAAGTTATAAATAACCTTCAAAATGGAGAAATTAAAATTTTATATATAGCACCTGAAAGATTAGAATCTTATGATTTTATAAATATTATTTCTAAATGTAATATATCTCAAGTAGCTGTAGATGAAGCCCATTGTATCTCACAATGGGGACATGATTTTAGATCGAGTTATAGAAAGATATCGAGCTTTATTAATTTACTCCACAAAAGACCTATAGTAACAGCTTTTACTGCAACTGCATCAGAAGAAGTAAGAGAAGATATAATAAAGCTTTTAAAATTAAATGAGCCTGAAATTTTTGTTACAGGCTTTAATAGAGAAAATTTAACTATAAATATAGTTAAAGGTGGAAGTAAAAAGGATTATTTAAATAGCTACCTATCAAATAATAAAGAAGATTCAGGTATTATTTATGCTGCAACAAGAAAAGAAGTAGATCATTTATATGAAAGTTTATCTGCTAAAGGTTATAATGTTACTTCTTATCATGCTGGGCTTTCTGAAAATATAAGAAAAGAAAATCAAGATGATTTTATATATGATAGAAAATTAATAATGGTTGCAACAAATGCTTTTGGAATGGGAATAGATAAACCTAATATACGATATGTAATACATTATAATATGCCAAGAAACATAGAAAGTTATTATCAAGAAATAGGAAGAGCAGGAAGAGATGGTGAAAAAAGTGAATGTATACTTTTGTTTGCACCTCAAGATGTTCAAGTTCAAAAATACTTGATTGAAAATTCAATAGAAAATCCAGAAAGAAAAAATAGCCAGTATAAAAAGCTTCAACAAATGATAGATTTTGTTTATAGTAATGATTGCTATAGAAAATATATATTAGAGTATTTTGGAGAAGACTATGATAAAAATTGCAATGATTGCAGCAACTGCTTAAGCGAAGGTGAAGTTGTAGATAAAACTATAGACGCACAAAAAGTTCTTTCCTGCATCTATAGAATGAAGAGTAAATATGGAAGTGGAATGCTTATTGATGTTTTAAGAGGTTCTAAAAATAAAAAAGTAATCCAGTTTAAATTTAATGAACTTTCTACATATGGATTAATGAAGGATTATTCTGCAGAAGAGTTAAAGAATTTTATTAATACCTTAATTTCACAGGGATATATAAGTGTAGTAGAAGGAACTTATCCAGTTTTAACTTTAAATGAAAGATCAAGAAGAGTATTAACTTCTCAGGAAAAAGTACAATTAAAAGAATTTAAGGTTGAAAAGAAGATTAGCGAAAATAATGAATTATTTGAAATTCTAAGAACTTTAAGACAAGAAATTGCTAAGGAAAATAATGTTCCTCCATATATTATTTTTGGAGATGTTACCCTAAAGGAAATGGCCATAAAATATCCAGTGAATAAAGAAGCTATGCTTAAGATTTCAGGAGTTGGAGATGTTAAGTATAGTAAGTATGGAAAAGTTTTTGAAGAAGCAATTAAAGAATTTGCAGATGAACACAATATTGAGCTTTCTAATAATGAAGAACAGTTAGAAGAAACAGAAGTAATTAATGATAAAGTTGATGACTTAAGGTTAGAAATAAATACGGATTGGGAACTTTATGAAAGATTAAATAAAGTAAGGGCTGATTTTGCAAAAAAAGAAAATTCACTTCCTCAAATGATTATAAGTAAAAATAGTTTAAGAGAAATAAGTGGAAGATATCCTAATACTTTAGAAAAATTAAAGGATATAAGCGGTATGGGGCCTAAAAAAGTGAGCTCTTATGGCGATGTGATTGTAAAAATAGTTCATGAATATTTATCAGAGAAAAGCAAAGAAACAAAATGGATTGAGAGAAAAAGAAAAAAGGTAATAATAGATGGCGAAATTAGAGAAAATAATCAAATTGCTATTGATATGCTTAAAGAAAAGATTGATATTCATGAAATATCAGAAAAAATGGAAGTATCAATATCTACAATTTTAGGTTATGTAACAGATTATATTAAGGAGTTTGGTGAAAACACCTTTAATATAAATCTCGAAGAATTTTATAATGAAGAAGAGGAAAAATTAATTGTAAATGCTTGTGAGAAAAATGGATTTGAGCAAATAAGTTTATTGAAAAAAGAACTTCCTTCTTATATAAAATATGAAAGTATAAGATCTGTAATATTAAAAAAATATTTTATTTAAAGTTTTAATTGAAATTACCATCTAATTATGGTATTCTATATTAGCAGTTGGTACGTAAAGTGCTAACAGGAGCTTAGAGTGTCCTTCGCCGGTCTCTAAGCTCCTTTTTGACTTTAAATCCTGCATATTATTGTAATAATGATTAAATGTTGCATTTAATGTTAAAATATTATTATCCTTTGGGATTTAAAGATATAATTAATTCTTTTATAAAAATAAGGAAGAGGCAGGTGATAGTAATTGAAAATATCTGAATTAGAAAAGCTTATACTTGATAATGCATCTAAGCTAAATTTAACTAGAGGTAAGGAAATGCTACAAGGAAGAGAATTACCTAAAGTAAGCATAAAAAAGGTAGAGAATAATTATAATATTTATGGGAGTTTTACAAGTGATAATAAAATACAAAGCTGCAATTCTCATTTAAAGATAAATGTTATAAACAAAAAAATTGACCTGGCAAAATGTCAATGTAACAATTCAATTGAGTTTGGTTCTAAAAACAATATATATATGTGTGAACATTTAGTGGCATTAGGTTTAATATTTATTCAACAAATAAAAAAGAAAATGAATAAAACAGAGCAGGAAAAAGATAATTTAAGAGAAGATAAAAAGCTATTACTAAATTTACCTAAACTTACAGATATTCATGAGAATACTAAGATGGACCTGAATGATTTTATTAATAATATAAATAAAAATAAAAAAAAGTTAAATTTAAATCTTTCATTAAAAGAAACGTTTCAAGAAGAGCGAGATTATTTTGAGCTAAGTATATTTATTGGTAATAATACTATGTATCCAATTTCAAATATAGAAGAATTTATTCTCAGCTTATATAATTCTAAAGAATATTATATTGGTAAAGGATTAATTTATAAGAAAGAAGAATATTACTTTTCAAAAGAAGATGAAGAAATATTAGAATATTTATATGAATATATACTAACTTTAAATGATGTTAAGAGCAGTATAAGAATTCACAAAGAAGTTTTAAGAAGATTCTTACTAATAGCAGCATCCAATAAAATAAAATTTAATTATAATTATCAAACTTATATTTGTGATATAAAACATGAAGATTTACCTATTTCTTTTGTATTAAAACAAGTAAATGGTGAATATGTATTAACTACTAAAAAAATTTTTCCTATTCCTTTAAATAATAAAATGGATGTATTCTTTTTTGATAGGAAAATATATATCCCATCTGAAATTCAAAATAATTTATATAAGTTATTTTATGGAACACTTAAAGAAAATAATAAGTTTACATTTCCTAAAAATATAGCTATAGAAGAACTATATAATTTAATAATATGTTTAAATACTATGACAAAGGATTTAATTATAGATGAAGTTATTATTGAAAACATTGCTAATAGCATAAAAGTAGATTTTGAGTTTGAAAAAAGAGAAAATGATTCATATTGTAATGTAAAAATGTATCTGAATAACCGTGAGTTTTCTTATGAAGAAATATTAAGTTCAAGTAATTCTATTATAAAAAAATCTAAAAAAATGCGTACTATTGAAAGTGAGTTAAATAAAAATAGGTTTTATTATAAAGATGGTACTTTTATTTTTTATGGAAATGATGAAGATTATTATTTGTTCTTAAAAGAAAAAATTAATGATTTAAAAAAGCTTGGAGAAATAAAGGTTTTATCTGATAATGAAAAGTATTTTAAGCTTTATAAAGGGAATATTTCTGATTTAAAATTAAAAGAAGAGGGAGAAAAATATTTTAAGTTTTCTTTTAATTTAGAGGGAATTAATAATAGACAATTAAATCAAATTCTAAGCGCTTATAATAATAAGCAAAGATATATTAAATTAGAGGATAATGTTTTTATTGATTTAGAAAACGAAGAATTAATTGAATTTATAAAGTTAATTGAAGCTTTAAATATAAATGTAAACGAAAATAAAGATGAATATAAGCTTGAATTAAATAAATTGTATTATTTAAATAATAAGTTAAATGAAAAGCAAATTAATTTACTTCAGGGAAGAGAAATTTTAAATAAAGCATTAAAAAAAATGGACAAATTAAATTCCGAAGCTTTTGAAATTCCAAAGGAGCTAAAGGGAATTTTAAGAAAATATCAATTAGAAGGTTTTAATTGGTTTAAGAGCTTGAGTTTTTTAGGACTTGGTGGAATTTTAGCAGATGAAATGGGACTTGGGAAAACAATTCAAACAATAGCTTTTTTATTATCAGAAAAAAATACCCATTCATTGATAGTTAGTCCAACTTCATTAATATATAACTGGAAGCAAGAAATTGAAAAATTTGCTCCTACCTTAAGTGTTGGAATTGTTCATGGTAGTAAAAATGAAAGAATACAAGTCTTAAATAATATTTTTGAATATGATATTATTATAACCACCTATGGTACTTTAAAAAATGATATTTCAAATTATGAAAATATAATGTTTGACTATTTAATACTTGATGAAGGGCAAAATGTAAACAATTCAGAAACTCAAAATGCAAAGGTTATAAGAGAAATAAATTCAAAAAGCAGATTTATATTAACAGGTACACCAATTGAAAATAATCTAGAGGAACTATGGGCTTTATTTGATTTTGTAATGCCTGGTTATTTGTATAGTAAACAGGATTTTACATCAAAGTTTATTAAGCAGGAAGAGAAATATATTGAAGATCTTAAGCTTCTTATTAATCCATATATTTTAAGAAGGACAAAAAATCAGGTTATAAAGGAAATACCTGAAAAGATAGAAAAAAAATTCTTGGTTCCCATGACTGAAGCGCAAAAGAATCTTTATAAAACCTTTATTAAGGAAATACAAGATAACTTTAATAATGATCAGCTGGATAAAAATAATATTTCTATTTTTTCATATTTGACAAAGCTGAGGCAGATTTGTTTAGATCCTTCTGTTATATTTGATGAGTATAATGGAGGCAGTGGAAAAATTAATATAGCTAAAGAATTAATACTTAATAATATTAAAGAACATAAAATTTTATTGTTTTCTCAATTTACTTCTGTTTTAGCCAAGCTTTCTTTAGCCCTAGAAGCAGAAAATATAAATTATTCTTATTTAGATGGAAGCACAGCTTCAAAAGATAGAATCAAATTAGTTAATGAATTTAATAATAATGAAGACATAAAAGTGTTTTTAATATCCTTGAAAGCTGGAGGAACAGGATTAAATTTAACAAGTGCAGATATCGTTATACATTTTGATCCTTGGTGGAATTTATCTGTAGAGGACCAAGCAACAGATAGAGCACATAGAATAGGACAAAAGCATATAGTTCAAGTGATTAAGTTAATAGCAAAGGATACAATTGAAGAAAAAATAATACTTCTTCAAGAGGATAAAAAAGAATTGATAAATAAGGTTATAACTGGAGATCTTAAGGAAGGGAATGTAGTAAGTAAGATAACAAATAAGGAAATATTAAACTTAATTTTATCTTAAATTACTAAAATGACTTAAAAAGTTGTTTAAACCATGTTATAATTAAAATAGATTAATTATGCCATATTTCGTTATATTATGATTAAAGATGTGATGAAATGGGCAGTGGTAGATATTTTTATAAAGAAGTTAAACAATAACTTTAAATAAATTTTGGACTTTTTTAATAAAAAGTACCAAAACATATTATTAGGTTTGTATATTATATTGACCGGGGGAAGGAGCGTAGGAAATGCTCGAGTGTGTTTTAATGGATTTAAATATTAATGAGAACACAGATGTTAATGAACTTATAGAAAAACATATGCCATTTATAATAAAAAGCATTTCTGATGTTACAGGCAGATATGTATCTTGTGAAAATGATGAAGAGTTAAGTGTTGGCTTACTTGGATTTCACGAGGCCATTGAAAGGTATGATAATGAAAAGGGTCATTTCTTATCGTATGCTAAGCTTGTAATAGGAAGCAGAATAAAAAATTATCTTAAAAGTGAAAATAAACATCAACATTCATCTCTTGAAGAACTTTTGGACAAGGGATTAGAAATAAAGGATGAGTATTTAGAAGAAAAAGATGATAATGGCATTTTACTAGAAGAGATTAATAGACTGAAAAATGAAATAAGTTCGTTTGGGTTTACTTTAGAGGATTTGGCTAATGAAGCTCCTAAACAGCAAGCGACGAGAATGAATGCAATTAGTTTATCAGAGAAAATTAGTGAAGAAGAAGAACTTACTTCTTTCATGTACTTGAAAAAAAGACTTCCTATTAAAAGGATTGTCCTTCAATTTTCCGTTACAGAAAAAGTAATTAAAAGAAGTAAGAAATTTATAATTTCTGTGGTAATAATATTTGATAAAAATCTCAGAGCTTTAAGAAATTGGATCAGAAAGTAGGTGATAAGAATGAATAAGGGAATGATAATGGAAGTAAAGAAAAGTTATGCAATAGCTTTGACTGATGCAGGAATAATGGAGAAAATAAAATCTAAACCTAATATGGAGGTTGGTCAAAAGATATTTTATTTTGAAGATGATATTGTAAAGGCACCTTCAAGTAATATTTATAGGCGTAACAATCTTATAAGGGCATTTGGATCAATTGCCGCATTATTTTTACTTGTATTCACCTTCTTTAGTACATTTAAATATGATCAGGCTTATGCCGTTGTAAGTTTGGATATTAATCCAAGTATTCAAATAGAAGCTGACAGTAAGCAAAAGATTATTAAAGTTGAAGGTGTCAATGACGACGGTAAAAAGATAGATTTTAGTGATGTTAAGGATATTCCTCTCGAAGATGGAATACAAAAAATAAAAGAAAAATTAGTGGCAGATAAGTATTTAGATTCCAATAAAGAAGTTCTAGTAGGTGTTTATATAAAGAATGGCGATAATGCAAGCTATGAAGAAAATTTACAAAAAGCTATAAGAACAACTTTTAACACTGAAGATATAACTTATGTAAAAGCTGATAAAGAAGAAGTTGCTGAAGCTAAGACAGAAAATATAAGCCTCGGAAGATATAAAGCTAAGGAAACAGCAGCAGTAGATGATGTTACTAAAAATAAGATTGATAAAGCACCAGTTAAAGAAATAACCGCACTTATAAAAGATAAAGATAATGTTATTCAATGGGAAGCAATTGATGAGAAAAAACCAGTAGATGTTCCAGCAGCTGCAGAGCAAAAGCCAGAAGTAAAAACTGACAAACCAGAAGTTGATACAAATGGTGGAAATTCAAATGGAAATAGTGGTAAGTCTAATGCGAGTGATGGAAAAGATAAGCCAGTTATTAATGGTGCTACTGACAATGGAAATTCTAATGTTGATAAGAATGCAGGTAAGGAAAATACTCCTTCTAAGCCAAAAAATAATGATGTATTAGAATTAGAACCAGAAAAACCAGTACAATCTGATAAAGGTAATACTACAAAAAATCCAGATGATAGTAGTATTATAATAGCTCCTGGCAATGGAACTATTGAAAATAAACCTACTTCTGGAAAGCTTCCAGAAACATCAGTGCCACAAACTGATAAAGCTTCATCAGGAACAACAAATCAAGTTGAAGTTAAACCAGAGCAAACAGTAACAAAATAAAAGAAAAAATAGATTTATCATGTTATGATAAGTCTATTTTTTTGTGTTAAAATAAGGACTAAAAGTCGATTTTATAGTATACTTACTAATAAGATATATATAAATTCTAAGAAATATGATTCACAAACTAGAATTATTCTACATATACAATAAGAAGTTGGGGAGATTAAAATGATTAAGAACTATTTAAAAAAGAACATCTTAATAAGCGATGGAGCAATGGGGACATACTATTCTGAATTAACAGGAAATGATGTATCTTATTGCGAATTTGGAAATTTAAATGATAAAGAAACCATAAAGAAGATACATACTGAGTATATTAATGCAGGGGCTAAATTAATTAGAACAAATACTTTTTCAGCTAATATCTATGACTTAGGAGTGTCGAGAGAAAGATTAAAAGACATAATAAAATCAGGTATAGACATTGCTAAAGAAGCTGCAAAGAATAAAGAAGTTTTTATAGGAGGAAGTATTGGTCCTATAAAGAAAGATAATTTAGAGGAATCAAATAGTGAGATTTTAGGGGAATATAAATTCATAATAGATTGCTTTTTAGAAGAAAATATTGATATTTTTATATTTGAAACTTTTAGTAATTTCAATTATTTAAAAGAAATTGGTGAATACATAAAGAGTAAAAATTCAAGTAGTTTTATATTAACTCAATTTGCAGTTAAACCTGATGGATTTACTAGAGATGGGTTGAGTGTTGCTAAATTAGTCAATTCAGTTAAAAACATAGAAGAAATAGATGCATATGGATTTAATTGTGGATCTGGCCCAATGTATATTTCTGAAATTATAAAAAGTATTAATATAGGAAATGACATTGTTTCAGCACTTCCAAATGCAGGATATCCAGAAATAATCCATGAAAGAACAGTATATCCTAATAATCCAGTATATTTTGCTAAGAAGATAAAAGAAATTAAATCAATGGGGGCATCTATAATTGGAGGCTGCTGCGGAACAAATCCAAAGTTTATTAAAGAAATATCGTCATTAATTCATGAAATTTCTAAAAATGTAAATACTATTGCTATAAAAGAAGAAAAAGTTTCTGATGCAGAAAATAAAATTGAAAACACATTCAAAACTAAGCTTGAAAATGGTGAATTTGTAGTTGCTATAGAATTATCAGCACCTATAAATACAGATATATCAAAGCTTATTACCGGAGCTAAAATATGTAAAGAAAACAAGGTGGATTTAGTAACAGTGCCAGATTCACCAATGTCTAAAGTAAGAGCAGATTCAGCAATAATAGCAGCTAAAATCAAGAGAGAAATAGGAATTGAAGCTATGCCTCATTTATGCTGCAGAGATAAAAACACAAATGCCATAAGATCAACATTAATAGGTTCTCATGTTGAAAATATAAGAAATATTCTTGCAATTACAGGGGACCCTATATCGGATGCAAGTAAGGTAGAAGCTAAAAGTGTTTTTAATTTAAATTCCTTCAAATTGATGGAGCTTCTAAATGATATGAATAGTGAATTGTTTATAGAAGATAATATTTTTATAGGTGGAGCATTAAATTTAAATGTATTAAATAAAGAAGTAGAATATAATAGAATGATGAAAAAAATAGAAAAGGGAGCAAAATTCTTTTTAACTCAGCCTATTTATGATGATGCTGCAATAGAATTTTTGAAGAAGGTTAAGGAAAGAACAAATGTAAAGATATTAGCTGGATTGCTTCCTGTTGTTAGTTATAGAAATGCAGTATTTTTAAACAATGAGCTTCCTGGTGTTACAATACCAGATAGATATGTAAATATGTTTAAAGAAGATATGACCAAGGAAGAAGCACAAGAAGTTGGAATAAGTATTGCAGTAGAATTAGGTAAAAAGGTGAAAGATATTTGTGATGGATTATACTTTATAACTCCATTTAACAGAGTTGAAATGCTTATGGAAATAATAAAGAGAATTAAGGAATAAATAACAAGATAGTATAAATATAAAGGCAGTTTGTTAAATTAAAAGCAATAAGCTAACTATATAGCGGTATTCAATTGGAATAGCCTGATAAAACTGGAGGGAGTTTTATGAATATTGGTCTTATAAGACATTTTAAAGTTGATTTACACAAGAAAAAGTTTATGACTTCCAAAGAATTTAAAGAGTGGGAAGAAAGCTATAATACAAGTGGAGTAATAAAAAAAGAAGTAGAATTAATGGGGATAAAATGGGATAAGTGTTATTCTAGTACACTTATTAGAGCAATAATAACAGCTAAACACGTATATAAAAATGAAATTGTTCATAATGATTTGATTAGAGAAACTATAATTGATCCGATATTTCAAACAAATTTAAAGCTTCCCTATTGGTTTTGGGGGATCAGCGGAAGACTTGCTTGGTACTTTAATCATAAATCACAAGAAGAAAATAGAACCGTAACACGTGAAAAAGCTGAACAGTTTATGGATATATTGCTAGAGGATGCTAAGATAGAAGGCAATGAAAATATTTTAATAGTTACTCATGGATTTTTTATGTATAGTCTTCAAAAGGAATTAAAGAAAAGAGGCTTTTCTGGAAAGCTGGTAACTAGCCCTAAAAACGGAATGTTATATTTGTATGAAAAATAGAAAATGAACTTAATTAACTAGAACTAAGTATATTAATGATAAAAATGGCTAAAATAATAATATAAAACAAACAAAAATCATTGCTGAATTTTAATTTGATTAAAATTTAACAATGATTTTTTACATGAATTTGTTGAAATGTAGATAAAAATAAGTTACCATACTAAGTATACAAAAATTACAAAGGAGGAATTTTTAATATGGAAAACATATTATTAAATGAAGCAGATAGATGTTTGCTGTGTAAAAATCCTAAATGCAGTGCTAATTGTCCTATTAATACACCAATACCACAAATAATTAAATTATACAAAGAAGGAAAGCTTGAGGAAGCAGGAAAGATTTTATTTGAAAACAATCCACTTTCAGCAGTATGCTCTTTAGTTTGTATACATGAGGATCAATGCAAAGGAAATTGTATAAGAGGAATTAAAGGAGAACCGATAAGGTTTCATGATATAGAAGATGAAATATCAGAAAAATATTTAAATGAAATTAAGTTTGAAAATCTTCCTAAAGATAAAGACAGAGTAGCAATAGTTGGTGGAGGACCAGCAGGAATTACAATTGCTTTCATATTAGCAAGCAGAGGCTATAATGTTACAATCTTTGATGCACACGTTAAACTAGGCGGAGTTCTTAGATATGGAATACCAGAATATAGACTTCCGAAGAAGCTAATTGACAAAATTGAAGAAAAATTATTAGAACTTGGAGTAAAAATAAGACCTAATACACTTATAGGTCCTGTAATATCTTTAGATAGATTATTTGAAGATGGGTATAAAGCTGTATTTATTGGAACTGGTGTATGGAATCCTAAAACCTTAAATATTAAAGGTGAAACTCTTGGAAATGCACATTTTGCAATAGATTATCTCAAATCCCCAGAGTATTATAGATTAGGTGAAAAGGTAGCTGTAATAGGAGCTGGAAATGTTGCTATGGATGCTGCAAGAAGTGCTAAAAGAAATGGTGCTAAAGAGGTAACTGTGCTTTATAGAAAAGGCTTTGAGGATATGACTGCAACTAAGCAGGAAATTAGAGAAGCAAAAGAAGATGGAATTAAATTTGAATTATTTAAGTCTCCTTTAGAAATTACTGAAGAAGGAGTTAAATTAGTTTGTACAGAAAATGTTGTTGACCAGAATGGAAAAGTAATAACAAGGGAAATAGAAGGTAAAACAGAATTCTTTAAGTGTGATTCAACAATTATTGCAGTAAGTCAAACACCTAGAACCAATATAGTATCAAATACAACTGAACTGGATACAAATAAATGGGGCTTACTAGTCACAGATGATAAAGGAAATACAACTAAGAAGTGTACCTTTGCATCAGGGGATGTGGTTACAGGAGCTAAAACTGTGGTTGAAGCAGTAGTTCAAGCTAAAGTAGTTGCAGAAACTATTGATGAGTACTGCAAAAACAATTAAAAGATTCAGAGTTTATTGTAAAAGGTTAAAAGATTGAAAGTTTAAGATAAACTAAGTTGTAAACTTTTGGATTACTAATGAATATATAAGTAGTATTAAATAGAGGAAAATAAAATTATTTGAAATGAATTTATAGAAATAAAATATATGTTTTTGGCAAATTCATGCCCGTGTGCTAAAATATATTTATGATTCATTAGGAGGAGAAAGAAATGGGTGTTACTATAAAAGATATTGCAAAGCTTGCAAATGTTTCTCATACAACAGTATCAAGAGCTTTAAATAACAGTCCTTACATAAATGAAGAGACAAAAGCTAAAATAAAAGAGTTAGCTAAAGAGCTGAACTATGTTCCTAATTTAAGTGCTAAAAGTTTAGTCTTATTAAAATCGTATAACTTAGGAGTGTTTTTTTCATCTATTAGCGATGGAACAACAGATACTTTCTTTCATGAAATAATAAAAGGAATAAACAAAGTAATAGATAAGGAATATAATTTGGTTATTAGAGGTATCGATGATTATAAAAATTTCTATCAAATTGATAAAAAAAATTTTGATGGAATAATTGTAGTTAGCCAAAGAAAGAGTGATGATGAATTCATTAAAACTGTCATGGAAAAAGAAATTCCTATAGTAGTCATTAATAGACATATTGAAACTAATTTGGTTGTAAATATTATGTCAAATGATACTTTGGGAACTTATGAAGCAGTTGATTATTTAATAAAAAGAAATCATAAGAAAATTGGATTAATAGAAGGTAACAAAGAATTTGAATCAAGTGTATATAGAAAAGATGGTTATTTGAAAGCCTTAAAAGATAATAATATTAAACTTATTGAAGAATACATGATTTCAGGTAAATATACTCTTCAAAGTGGATATGAATGTATGAAAAAGTTAATAGAGCTAGAAGATAGGCCAACAGCAGTATTTTGTTCTAATGATGATATAGCAGTTGGAGCAATGAAGGCTATTTTTGAAGCTGGATTAAATGTTCCTAATGATATTTCTATTATTGGCTTTGACGATAGTAGTTTCTGTAAATATGTTACTCCAACACTTACTAGTGTAAGGAAAGATTCACTGGCTATGAGTGAATATGGTGGGATAAATTTACTTAATATAATAAAAAATAAAGAAGTAAGCAAAGAAAAAGTCTATATTGAGTCTAAGCTTATAGTCAGAGATTCAGTAAAAGATTTAAATGAAAAAGTTTAGTATGTTATTTTAAATAGATATTATATAAAGTTTCAGAGGGAAGGAGGGAAAATTAAATTTAATAAAATAGTTCTCACTTTCTTCTTTTGCAGCTTTATATGTATACAACTATTTCTAAGTCAAAATCATGTTTTTATATAATAATGTAGCAATCATTTTGTTAATAAAGATGATTTTATTATTAAAGTTTAAAAAAAATGTTAACGTGAACAAAAAAGTGTTGTATTATTTAATCATTAGCATTATAATAAAAATATAAGTCAGTAAATAATAAGTATTTGTATTTGTTCATGTTAGGAATATATTCGACCTCATATTGTTAACGTGAACAATGTACTAAACCTAGCTGAATAAATTATAACAGTTTATATTTGAAAATTTTATTATAAAAAATTCATATAAATGAAAATTACAAATTAGCCTATCAAATATTAATAGTTAGAAAGAAGGATTTAAATTGAAAAAATTTATGGATGAAAACTTTTTATTAACAAATAGTGTGGCAGAAACTTTATATCATGATTATTCAGAAAAAATGCCAATAATAGATTATCATTGTCACATAAATCCAAAGGAAATATTTGAAGATAAAAAATTTAATAATATCACTCAAGTATGGCTTTACGGAGATCATTACAAATGGAGACAAATGAGAAGCTTTGGAATTGATGAAAAGTTTATTACAGGAGATGGAAGTGATTATGAAAAATTCTTAGCTTGGGCTAAAACAATTTCATTTGCTATAGGAAATCCCCTTTATCATTGGACTCATTTAGAATTAAAAAGATTCTTTGGTATAGATGAACCATTAACTGAAAAGAGTGCACCAGCAATTTGGGACAAGGTAAATGAAATGTTAGCAGGTGATGACTTTACAGTAAGACAACTTATTAAAAAATCAAATGTTAAAGCAATATGTACAACAGATGATCCAGTTGATTCACTTGAATATCACATTGGGCTTAAAGAAGATAAGAGCTTTGATGTAAAAGTTTTACCAACCTTCAGACCTGATAAAGCATTAGGAATAAACAAGCCAACCTTTAAAGAATGGTTAAAGAGTTTAGAAGAAGTAATCGACGGTGAAGTTAAAACTTACGATGAATTGCTAGCAGCATTAAAGATGAGAGTTGAATTCTTTAATGAAGTTGGATGTAAGGTATCAGATCATGCATTAGATTTTGTACCAAATGCAGTGACTTCAATAGAAGAAGTAAGAGCTATATTTGAAAAAGCTTTAACTGAAGGAAGCGTAAGCTTTGAAGAAGAAAACAAATATAGAGCATTTACATTAAAATATCTTGGAAAATTATATGCAGATTTTGGATGGGCAATGCAATTACATATGAATTGTGTTAGAGATAACAATACAGCAATGTTTAATAAGTTAGGTCCAGACACTGGATTTGATGCACTTAATGATGCGGAAGTAGCAGTGCCACTTTCAAGATTATTAGATTCATTAAATGTAGAAGGTGCTCTTCCTAAAACTATAATCTATAGCTTAAACCCAACTGATAATTCAACTATTGGAACTTTAATTGGATGTTTCCAAGGAGATGGAATTAAAGGGAAAATGCAATTTGGTTCAGCTTGGTGGTTTAATGATCATAAAACAGGTATGGAAGATCAAATTAAAACATTAGCTAATTTAGGAATGTTAAGTGCTTTTGTAGGTATGCTTACTGACTCAAGAAGTTTCTTATCATACACAAGACATGAATACTTTAGAAGAATCCTTTGTAACGTTATTGGAGAATGGGTAGAAAATGGAGAATTCCCAAGTGACATGGAAACTCTAGGGACAATCATTTCAGATATAAGTTACAACAATGCTGAAAGATATTTCGATTTTAAATAGAAGATATTAAAATTTTTAAGTGAGGTGCTAATTATGAAAAGACAAGAAGTATTAAAAAGAATAACAGATGCAGGTGTAGTTGCTGTAGTAAGAGGAGACTCTAAAGAAGAAGCACTTAAAATTGTAGAAGCAGTTGCTAAGGGCGGAATAAAAATAATGGAACTTACAATGACAGTTCCAAATCCTATAGATGTAATTAAAGAAGTTGCAGAAAAATATAAAGGAACTGATATTGTAGTTGGAGCAGGAACAGTTTTAGATAGCGAAACTGCTAGAGCTTGTATCTTAGCAGGTGCTGAATTTATCGTAAGTCCAAGCTTAGATGTTGATACATTAAAGCTTTGTAACAGATATAAAATTGCAGTAATGCCAGGAGTTATGACTGTTAAAGATGCAATTACAGCAATGGAATATGGTGTTGATGTGGTTAAGGTATTCCCAGCAAATCTTTATGGACCATCTGTAATCAAATCATTTAAGGGACCACTTCCACAAGGTGACTTTATGCCAACTGGTGGAGTAACTGTAGCTAATATTCATGAATGGGTAGAAGCTGGTGCAGTTGCTGTAGGAACTGGTGGAGATTTAACTAAAGGAGCTAAAACTGGTGATTTTGATTTAGTAGAAAAAACTGCAAAAGAATTTGTTGAAGCATACAGAAAAGCAAAGGAGAAGATGTAATGGACGTTGTAACATTTGGAGAATCAATGGTTGTATTTAACCCTGATATTAATGGACCATTAAGACATGTTCATACCTTCACTAAGTCACTTGGTGGAGCTGAATCAAATGTTGCTACTGCAATAGCCAAACTTAACCATACTGTAGGTTGGTTTTCTAAATTATCTGATGATGAGTTTGGAAGATTTGTAAGAGATGCTATAAGAGCAGAAGGCGTAGATACATCAAGAGTGATAATAGATAAAGAGAGAAGTACAGGTTTACTTTTTAAAGAGCATTATCAAAGAAGTAACCCAAATGTATATTACTATAGAAAAAATTCAGCAGCTAGCAGTCTTAGTCCACAAGATATAGATGAAGAATATATTAAACAAGCTAAAATACTTCATTTAACAGGTATAACACCTGCATTATCTGAAAGTGCCAGAGAGGCTGTGTATAGAGCTATTGATATAGCTAAAAAGAATGGTGTATTAGTTTCTTTTGATCCTAATATTAGATTAAAATTATGGACAATTGAAGAAGCTAGAAAAGTTTTAGTTGATATAGCTAATAAGGCAGATATAGTAATGCCAGGTCTTGATGAAGCGGAACTATTACTAGGTTTAACTGATAAAGATGAAGTTTGTGATTATTTCTTAGGAAAGGAAGCAAAAATAGTTGCAGTTAAATTAGGAGCAGAGGGATGCTACATTAAGACAAAAGAAGAAGGAGTCAAAGTTGCTGGATATAATGTTTCAGATTTAATTCAAGATACAGCTGGAGCAGGCGATGGCTTTGCTGCAGGATTCTTATCTGGATATTTAGATAATTTATCATTACAAGAAATAGGGGAATATGCTAATGGTGTTGGAGCTATGGCAACTCTAGTTCAAGGAGATATGGAAGGATATCCATATTATGATCAATTATTAGAATTCATTGGGAAGAAACAAGGGATTGAAAGATAATTAGATCAGTTATGAGTTCAGAATTATAAGTTTAGAGTTAAGGTGGAGATTTCTACGAAATTTCTTTGTAACTAATAACTTGACTAGATATCTGAATATAAAAAGTAAATAATGAGGATTGATATGAATAGGATCTTTTATTCTTATTAATCCTTATATAAAAATAGAAGATAGTTATTGAATTTTGTTGAAATTTTTAAATTAAGTCGAGTATATTCTATCTCTAAATTGAATACAAAACAAAATGAAACTATTTTATGCAAAAGCTTTAGCTATCTTCTATATAATTTTTTTGAAATAAAATAAGCACCCATAAAATGAGTGGCTATGCCGCAATTAGGAACTTATCACTTATAAGAAGAGTGGCTATGCTGTAATTCAGAACTTTTAGTGAATATAATTTTTTTTCAAACAAAATGTGCACATATAAAAAGAGTGGCTATGCCACAATACGGAACTTATCACCTATAAAAAGAGCAGCTTGCTGCAATTCAGAACTTTTAGTGAATATAATTTTTTTTTCAAACAAAATGTGCACGTGTGCAAAACTCAATAAGAAATTGACTATGTAAGATAATAGTATAAAAAAGATGCATAGTGAATTGGTTATTGAAATTAATAATAATTTATATATAAAATTTAGGAGGAACATTTTATGAGATTAAATAAGGAATTATACAAGGAATTTAAAACTTATCCTGAAAAAGTAATTCAATTTGGTGAAGGAAACTTTTTAAGAGCCTTTGTTGATTGGCAAATAGATAAGATGAATGATGAAGCTGATTTTAATGGTAGTGTAGTTGTTGTTCAACCACTAGAAAATGGATTAGTTGATATGCTAAATGAACAAGATGGCTTATATACTTTGTATCTTCAAGGGGTTCAAAATGGAAAAGCTATTAAAACTCATAAAATTATGAACAGCATAAGCAGAGGAATTAACCCTTACAGAGATTACAATGAGTATTTAAAGCTTGCTGAAAATCCAGAAATAAGATTTATAGTTTCTAATACTACTGAAGCAGGTATTGCTTTTGATGAGAATGATAAATTAAATGGAGGCTGTCAAAAGAGCTTCCCAGGAAAGTTAACAGCACTTTTATTTGAAAGATTTAAGGTGTTTAATGGAGCTAATGATAAAGGATTAATAATCATTCCTTGTGAACTTATTGATAGAAATGGTGAAAAATTAAAAGAAATAGTACTTAAGTATGCAGAAATCTGGAACTTAGGACAAGACTTTGTTAATTGGATTAATACTGCTAACACTTTCTGCTGTAGTTTAGTAGATAGAATAGTTCCAGGATATCCAAGAGATACAATCGATGAAATCACAGCTGAACTTGGCTATGAAGATAAATTAGTTAATGTAGGTGAAATATTCCACCTATGGGTAATTGAAGGTCCACAATCAATTAAAGATGAATTACCAATAGAAAAAGCTGGACTTAACATTAAAGTTGTTGATGATATGACACCATATAGAACTAGAAAGGTAAGAATCTTAAATGGACCGCATACAGCAATGGTTCCAGTAGCATACCTTTATGGATTAGAAACTGTTGGTGAATCAGTAGATCATGAAGTAATAGGAAAATTCGTTCATGATGTAATCTATGATGAAATTTGCGAAACCTTAGATTTACCTCATGCTGAATTAGTTGAATTTTCAGATGCAATTATTGAAAGATTCCAAAATCCATATGTTAAACATTATTTAATGAGTATTGCATTAAATTCAATGTCTAAATATAAAACAAGAGATCTTCCAAGTGTAACTGAATTCTTAAAAAGAAAAGGAACACTTCCTAAGAAATTAGTATTCTCACTTGCATCTTTAATAGAATTCTATAAAGGAAAAAGAGGAGAAGAAACAATCAACTTAGCAGATGATGAAGACATTTTAGAATTATACAAAGGAGCATGGGGAAGCTGTGATGGATCTGAAGAAGGTTTAAGAAATGTAGTTACTCAAGTTTTAGCATATGAAAAGAATTGGGGAATGAATTTAAATGAAGTCCCTAACTTAACAGATGAAGTAACAAAATACTTAATTTCAATAGAAAAATTAGGTATGAAAGAAGCTGTTAAAGAAGTACTTTAGTTAAAATATATATGGTACAAAATAGTTATCTTACAAATAATTTATTAACCACATCTTATTATAAAGTATGATTGTACCATATATAATAATATAGCCTCATAATTAAAATTTTTACATAATATAATTAATGCAATTTTTGAATAGTCATATTCAAAAGTTGCATTACTCCTAAGTAGGTTGTTTAAATAATAACCAATAATTATATGAAAGCAGGGAGAAATCATGAAGGAAATTATTAAAATTAATCAAGAAGATAATGTGGTAGTAGCTCTTAGAGATTTATCTAAAGGTGAAACAATAGAAATAGATGGCAAAAAAATTGAATTAAAAGAAGACGTAAAAAGAGGTCATAAAGTTGCAATAACTAATTTTGCTATTAATGAAAATGTAATTAAGTATGGATATCCAATTGGACATGCTACAAAAGATATTGAAGCAGGAACTTGGGTTCATACTCATAACATAAAGACAAACTTAGAAGGAATAAAGGATTATGAATTTAATCAACAGCTAACTGAAATTACGAGTGAAAATAAGAATCTTACATTTAAAGGATATCTAAGAGAAAATGGAAACGTTGGTATAAGAAATGAACTTTGGGTTGTGCCAACAGTTGGATGTGTTAATGGAATTGGAGATAGAATTGTAGAAAAATTCAAGGAAGAAGTAAATCCAGTAGGTTTAGATGGAATTGAAGTTTATAAGCACAACTATGGATGTTCTCAACTTGGTGATGACCATGTTAATACAAGAACAATGCTTGGTAACTTAGTAAAACATCCTAATGCTGGTGGAGTATTAGTACTTGGTCTTGGCTGTGAAAACAACACAATGGCTGATTTTATAGAATCTTTAGGAGAATATGATAAAAAAAGAATTAAGTTTTTAGTTGCTCAAGAAGTATCAAATGAAATTGAAGAAGGAGCAAATATCTTAAAAGACCTTTATGAAAATATGAAGGACGATAAGAGAGTAGATGTTCCAGTTTCAAAATTAAAAATAGGTTTAAAATGCGGTGGATCTGATGGTTTCTCAGGAATAACAGCAAATCCATTAGTGGGAAACTTTTCGGATTTCTTAGTATCTCAAGGTGGTACTACAATTTTAACAGAAGTTCCAGAAATGTTTGGCGCAGAAACTATTCTTATGAATAGAGCAAAGGACACAGAAACTTTTGATAAAACTGTTCATTTAATTAATGATTTTAAAGAATACTTTATGGCATATGATCAACCAATATATGAAAATCCATCACCAGGAAACAAAGCTGGTGGTATAACTACTTTAGAAGATAAGTCTCTTGGATGTACTCAAAAGGCTGGAAAAGCTACAGTAGTTGATGTACTTAAATATGGAGAAACTTTAAAAGTAAATGGTCTTAATTTATTAAGCGGACCTGGAAATGATTTAGTAGCAGCATCAGCACTTGCAGCAGCAGGCTGTCATATTGTTTTATTTACAACAGGAAGAGGAACTCCTTTCGGCACTTTTGTTCCTACAATTAAAATATCAACAAATACAGCATTATATAATTTAAAGCCACATTGGATGGATTTTAACGCTGGATCTTTAGTTGAAGATAAGTCTTTAGGAGAAGTAACAGAAGACTTAGTTAAATATATAATTGAAGTTTCTGGTGGAAAGCTTGTAAATAATGAAATAAATAAATTTAAAGAACTTGCTATATTCAAAAAAGGAGTTACTTTATAGAAGTTATTTCATAGATTTATAAATAAAATATTATTAATAATGTATCATTGAAAATAATAAGTTAGGCATTAAATTATTTAATTATTAGCTTGTTATTTTCTCATATTTAAAATTGAAAGGATGAATAACAAAATGAATTTTGATGAAAACTGTTTTTATTGTTCAAAGAACCAAGACCTTGATAATCTAATGATTAAAATATGCGATTTAAAAGCATCAACTGTATACTTATTTAAGGAACAAACTTATAAAGGTAGATGTAACGTTGTTTTTAAAGAACATAAAAGTGAAATTAAAGATTTAACACCAGAAGAATTAGTAGATTATATGAGTGATGTAGCTAAAACAGCTTCAGCAATTCAAGCTGCTTTTGGACCAAATAAAATAAATTATGGAGCTTTTGCAGATACTATGAAGCATCTTCACTTTCATTTAGTACCTAAATATGAAGGTGGACCATCTTGGGGGAAAACTTTTGATATGATGCCTAAAAATAAGGCGTTATTGAGTGATGAAGAATATAATGAATTAATTGATAAAATAAAGAAAAATTTTTAAAAGTTGTTAAGTATATTTTGTCTTTGCTTTTAAGGATGAAAAAACTAATAACTTTTGATACAAATAGTGATTTATTTAGTTGTAGTACTGTCAAATCAAGACTGTTTAGATTTGGCAGTATTTTTAATATAACTGAATAATTACGGAATATAATATTAAGAATTTATATTTAATATCACAGAGTAAAAAAGGTTTCTAGATTTTGTATTGACAAATATATCATATACTACTATGCTTTATAGTAGTATAATAAATGGTGGTGATTAAAATGTCTTCAATAAATCTAATAATACTTGGATATTTACAGAACAAAGAGAAAAGTGCATATGAAATGGTTAAAGATTTTGATAAATGGAATCTTTCAAAATGGCTAAAAATCAGTAATCCATCAATTTATAAAAATATAATTAAATTATGTGATAGTGGATATTTAAATTCAAGAACTGTTAAAGAAGGAGAAATGCCTGAAAAAACATTATATTCAATGAATGAAAAAGGAAATTCATATTTCAATGAACTAATGGAAGAAAGTTCTAATCATATAGGAAATATATATTTAGATTTTAATGCATTTTTAGTTAATGTAGAGAATTTGCCAGAAGAAAAAAGAAAAGAATACCTTAATAACTTCAAAAACAAGGCAGAAGAACGTAGAGCTTTTGTTGAATCAGTTTATAATCATGAAAAACAGAACAATGAAATAAACGGTTCTGAATTTCTAATTCTAGATTTATATAATGAGTTTTATAAGATTTTAGATAAATGGTCTGAAAAAGTTTATAATCATTATAATTAATACTTTGATGTCTCTAATAGATTGTTATATTGTGAGACATTTTTTTGCCCTTACTACTATACTTTATAGTAGTATATTATACATTAATATAATTATTTAGGAGGTTTTTGTTATGAACAAAAAAAATCAAATCATTTCTTTCATTGCTATAATATTAGGCTTTTTTATGGCATTATTAGATACAACTGTTGTAAATATCACTTTGCCTAAAATGACTGAATACTTTAATACTACTATGGATCAAATTTCTTGGGTAGTAAATGCCTATAATCTAGCTACTGCAGTTATCTTAGTAACAGCTTCTAGATTGGCAGATCAATTTGGAAGAAAAAAACTGTTTACTGGAGGAGTGTTCTTATTTACTATATCTTCACTACTATGTGGTATTTCAAATTCTCTTCAAGCACTTATATTATTTAGAACTATTCAAGGCTTTGCAGCAGCATTTGTTGTAACTATTGCAATGCCTCTTTCTGCTGAAATATTCCCGCCAGAAAAGAGACGAACTATAATGGCACTTTGGGGAGCTTTTTCAGGTCTTGCTGCAGCAAGTGGACCATCTATTGGTGGTATAGTAACTCAATTTTTTAATTGGAGATATATTTTCTTTATTAATATACCTATAGGTTGTATTTGTATAGTATTAACTATGAAATTCATAAAAGAATCTTATGACCCAACTGCAAGCAAAAGCATAGATTTTGGGGGAATTACTACAATCTCTATTGCAATGTTTTGCTTAACTTTCGCATTAATGAAGGCTAATGAAAAAGGATGGACATCGAATTTTACAATTTCATTATTTGCGGTTTCAGCTATAGCTCTCATAATATTTATCATTATTGAACTAAAAGTTAAGGAGCCAATGGTTCCACTTAGTTTATTTAAATCTTTACCATTTACAAATGGATCGATTACTCTGTTCTTATTAGGTCTTGGTATGATGTCTGGTACTTATTTGCTATCTTTTTTCCTAATTCAGGTTAAAGGGTTGAATCAACTGTCAGCAGGACTTATTATTTCTACTATGTCCTTAACTTCAATGATTTTTTCAATATTAGCTACAATTTTAACAAAAAAAATAGGGAGCAGATTAACTAGTGCATTGGGTATTCTTTTGCTTTCCTTCTCATGCTACTTAAATAGTTCTCTTACTCAAAATTCTTCCAATATAGATATGATTTTAAGATTAATAGTTGCTGGTTCAGGTACTGGCTTAAGTATGGCAACATTAATAGGTTCTATAATGGCTAACGTTCCTGTAGATAAAATAGGAATAGCCTCTGGAATAAATAATATGACAAGAACACTTGGAACTGTACTTGGAGTTGCTTTATTTTTAACTATATTTGCATCAAACATGACAACTCAGATTTCTTATGCTAAGGAAACTGCTCAGCAAATAATACAAAATGATAATGTATTTGATGATAAAGTCAGATTAGAGATAATTTCAGCTATAAAAACTGGTACCAATAAAAATGTTAATCTTTCAGAAATAATAAACAAAATTGATGAAGAAGAAAATGTTATGTTAGTATCTTCACCAGAAAAGGATGAAAATAAAATTAAAGAAAGTTTTGAAGCCCAAAAGAAAGAAACAAAAAAAATAGCTTCTAATATACAAGATACATTTTTGACCTATATTGTTAAAGCGTTTAGTTTCACATTTAAGGTGAGCGCTATAATTCTTTTACCAGGTATAATTTTTGCATTATTTAGTGATAAAAAAAGAAATGCTGAAATCAAAAATAAACAGTTTGCTCAAAATACAAATAATGCTTCGGTAAACTAATAAGAAAAATTTTAGTTAAAAGTATCTTAAGGCCGTTTGTTAGATATCAATTCTAACAAATGGCCTGTTTGTATTTGCATTTAAATATAATCATCGTAATTAGCTATAAAATTTATTTGGAGGATTTTGAAGGATTATTAGGATCTAAAACTGTTATTGAACAGTAAAACTTACAAATTATAAATTATTTCAGTGGCAATATTATAGATAAATTTGCGTCATTTGATACTTAATATTATAATCATTTATGGGCGTAGGATAAATTTACTAAAAATAAAAACTATTTAAAGTTTGATTGGAAGTGAATGAATTTGAAAATATTGCAATCATAAACGCCTATAAATTTTTTTGCAATAAGGAACTTTTCAATATGTAGAAACATTTTACATATAAAAATCAAATTCAAAAAAACAACAATATTGATTAGGAAGGAGAGAAAAATGAATAAACCAATAAAAAGAGCAGCTGTAATTCACGATTTATGTGGCATTGGAAAGGCTGCTTTAACTAATGTAATTCCTGTTTTAGCAACAATGGGAATAGAAGCATGTCCGATTCCAACAATAATATTATCAACACATACTGGAGGTTTTAATAAACCTGCTATAGTAAAGTTAGAAGGATACATAAGTCAGGCGGTTAATCATTATAAAGAACAAGGAATAAGTTTTGAGGGTATATTTATTGGATATCTTGGCAGTATAGAAAATATAAATGAAACTTTGATGTTATTAGAAGCTGTTAAAAATGAAAATTCAATGATTGTTTTTGATCCTATCTTTGGAGATAACGGACATTTTTATAGCAATTTTGATAAAAGCTACTCAAATAAGCTAAAAGAATTGGCAAAATACGCTAAGGTTATGACACCTAATTTTACAGAAGCCTGTATTTTAGCGGAAGAGGAAATTATTGATGAAATAGACGATGAAAAATTATTAAAATTATCTAAAAAGCTTCATGGATTAGGTTGTGAAAATATAATTATTACAAGTGTGCCTTTAAAAGATAAAAATAAAATTGGCACGTCTGTTTATAATGGTAAAAAGGACTTAATTGAGTTGATTGTTTGTGACAGAATTGAAAAATCTTATCCAGGGACTGGTGATATATTTACATCAGTATTAATAGGAAGTATTTTGAATGGTTTTGATTTAATAGAAAGTGTAAAAAAATCATGTAAATTTGTAGAAAAAGCAATAAAAACAAGTAGTCAATACGATTATCCAACTAAAGAAGGAGTATTGCTAGAGAAGGTACTAACAACTTTGAATGATTAAAATGGTCAAAACCAATCAAGTTATGGAGCTTAAAAGCCAGTAAAATAGCCGAAACTCAAAAAAAGTGAAAAAATATGAATTATTTTGAAAGAAAATGATTGATTTTTGAAAGAATATAAGTTATTATAATATCATAGGAGGGATGATAATGTTTACAGAAGAAAGATTTAATATCATTCTTCAGGAATTGAAGAAGAAGGGTATTGTATCAGTTACAGATCTAGTTAAATTACTTGATGCTTCAGAATCTACAATTAGAAGAGATTTAAATGCACTGGATAAGGAAGGACTTTTAAAGAAAATCCATGGTGGTGCAATATCAATTGATGAAAGTTCCTCTAAACATGATTACAAAGTAAACGTTAGAAAATCATTAAATGTAGATGAAAAATATGTAACAGCAAAGCATGCAGCTTCATTAATTGAAGATGGAGATGTTATTTATATAGATGCTGGTACAACAACAGAACTTTTAATAGACTTTATAGAAGCAGAAGACATAACAGTTGTTACGAATGGCATAGTACATGCCAAAAAGCTATTAGAAAAAGGTTATAGAACATTTATTTTAGGCGGAGAAGTAAAAGCATCTACTGAAGCAATTGTTGGAAGCAATACTGTTGAACAATTGAAAAGATATAATTTTTCAAAAGGCTTTTTTGGAGCAAATGGTGTTACTAATAAAAATGGATATACAACACCAGATGTAAATGAAGCAATGGTTAAAGCTCAAGCAATGAAAATGTGTAAGCAGTCTTTTGTATTAGCAGATACTTCAAAGCTAGAAAAAGTTAGTTTTGCAACTTTTGGATCAATTACAGATTCAACATTAATAACAACTAAAATAAATGATAATAATATTAGTTATGATACTAATGTAATAGAGGTGATAAAAAATGATTAATACAATAACACTTAATCCTTCCTTAGACTATATAGTTAAAGTTGATTCTTTTAAGGTTGATTCTTTAAATAGAATTGAAGAAGAAAGGATTTGTGCTGGAGGGAAAGGCATAAATGTATCAATAGTTCTAAAAAATTTGGGAGTAGAAAATACAGCTTTAGGATATGTAGCAGGCTTTACAGGTGATGAAATATTAAGTCAAATTGAAAGTCATGGAGTAAGTTGTGATTTTGTAAAATTAAAAAAAGGCTTTTCTAGAATTAATGTAAAGCTAAAAAGCGATGGAGAAACTGAGATTAATGGTGCAGGACCAGAAATTACTGAAGATGATTTAAAGGTATTATATGATAAATTATCACATTTAACTAAAGGTGATTACTTAATATTATCAGGAAGTATTCCAACAAGTGTTCCAGATGACATTTATGAAAACATAATGAACAGTCTTTTAGATATTGGAGTAGAATTTATAGTTGATGCAACTAAAGATTTATTACTTAAAGTACTGAAATATAAACCATTTTTAATTAAACCTAATCATCATGAACTTGCAGAAATGTTTAATGTAGAGTTAAACAGTGATGATGACATAATTAAATATGGTAAAAAGCTTCAAGAAATGGGAGCTAAAAATGTATTGATTTCAATGGCAGGTGATGGAGCAATTCTAATACCTGAAAATGGTGAAGCTATAAAGAGAGATGTACCAAAAGGTGTTCTTAAAAACTCCGTAGGTGCAGGAGATTCAATGGTGGCAGGTTTCTTATGTGGATACCTTAAGAACAATGATATAGCTGAAGCATTTAAAATGGGAATTGCAACAGGAAGTGCAAGTGCATTTTCAGATAACCTTGCAACAGAAGAAGAAGTATATAGCTTATTAAAGCAAATGAAAGCATAGAAGCTTTACTTAATTAATGGACTTTTTTAATTCAATAATTACTGAAGAGATAATTTCTTTATATCCTTCAGTTAAATTATAAATGGAATAATATTTTTTATTTTATAGGGAGGTATTCAAAATGAAGATTGTAGATTTGTTACAAAAAGATGGTATCAATTTAAATTTTAATCCTAGTACAAAAGAACAATGTATAAATGAATTAGTAGACTTAATGGATAAGACAGGAAATTTAAATAATAAAGAAGAATATAAAAAGGCAATATTAGACAGAGAAGCTTTAAGTACAACTGGTATTGGTGATGGGATTGCTATTCCTCATGGAAAAACAAGTGCAGTAAAAAAAGCATCTCTTGCAGCAGCAATAAGTACAAATGGTGTTGATTATGATTCATTAGATGGAGCCCCAGCTAAATTATTCTTCATGATAGCAGTGCCAGATAACAATGACAATCTGCATCTTGAAGTTTTAGCAAGATTATCTACTATACTTATGGATGAAAAATTCAGAACAAATTTAATTAATTGTACTGACAAAGATGAATTCTTAAGATTAATAGATAATAAAGAAAAAGAAAAATTCCCTGAAGAAGTAAAGGAGGAAGTTACTATGAGTAAAAGTGGTTATAGAATTTTAGCAGTTACTGCTTGTCCAACAGGAATAGCTCATACTTACATGGCGGCAGAAAGTCTTGAAAGTAAAGGTAAAGAAATGGGTGTTTCAATTAAAGTTGAAACTAATGGTTCTGGAGGAGCTAAAAACGTTTTAACTAGACAAGAAATAGCAGAAGCTGATTGTATCATTATAGCCGCTGATAAAAATGTTGAAATGGCTAGATTTAATGGAAAGAAAGTCATTAAAACTACAGTTGCAAATGGAATTCATAAAGCAGGTGATTTAATTAATCAAGCTATTAATGGAAATGCTCCAGTTTATAATCATTCTGGAAAAGCTGATGAAGGTTCAGATGGTCTTGAAAATGAATCAGTAGGACGTCAAATTTATAAACACCTTATGAATGGTGTATCTCATATGTTACCATTCGTTATTGGAGGAGGTATCTTAATAGCATTAGCCTTCTTATTTGATACATTTAATCCTGCAAATCCAGGTGGATTTGGTTCAGGTACACCATTAGCAGCAGTATTAATGAAAATTGGTGGAACTGCATTTGGATTTATGTTACCAGTATTAGCTGGATATATTGCAATGAGTATTGGAGACAGACCAGCTTTAGCTGTAGGTTTTGTTGGTGGAATGCTTGCAAATACAGGTGCAACTTTTGCAAATGCTTTTGATGGAAAGCTTCCAGCAGTTAGTTCAGGTTTCTTAGGTGCATTACTTGCAGGTTTTGCAGCAGGTTATATAGTTCTTGGTCTTAAGAAATTATTTGCAGGTTTGCCAAACAGTTTAGAAGGTATAAAACCAGTATTATTATATCCATTACTTGGAATATTATTAATCGGAATTTTAATGTTAGCTATAAACCCATTCATGGGAGTAATAAATACAGCTATCAGCGGTGCACTTAACTCAATGGGTGGAACAAGTAAGATTCTTTTAGGTATTGTTTTAGGCGGTATGATGTCAGTTGATATGGGTGGTCCAGTAAACAAAGCTGCTTACTTATTTGGTACAGCATCACTTGCTAGTGGAAACTTTGAAATAATGGCAGCTGTAATGGCTGGTGGTATGGTTCCACCACTTGTAATAGCAATTTGTAGCACAATATTCAAAAACAGATTTACTAAGAAAGATAGAGAAGCAGGTTTAGTAAACTATATAATGGGTCTTTCATTTATCTCAGAAGGTGCAATTCCATTTGCAGCAGCAGATCCAATTAGAGTATT
This sequence comes from Clostridium sp. C2-6-12, assembly GCF_009928485.1. Taxonomy (GTDB): domain Bacteria; phylum Bacillota; class Clostridia; order Clostridiales; family Clostridiaceae; genus Clostridium. Next base: position 38,538 of record NZ_JAABNP010000038.1, read on the forward strand.
ACCATCTTGTATAATTGGTTCAGCAGTAGCTGGAGGACTTTCAATGGCATTTGGATGTGCTTTAAGAGCACCTCATGGTGGAGTATTCGTTATAGCAATAGTAAGTAATCCACTAATGTATATTATAGCAATCTTAGTAGGTTCAGTAGTAGGAGCTGTAATACTTGGAATGTTAAAGAAACCAGTTCAAGAGTAAGCTAAGTTAAAGAGTACTATTTTTCAAATTAAATAAGTAATAATAATAGCCGTCTATAAGTGATAATAGTCATTTATAGATGGCTATTTAATCAGTTAATAGTTTATAGATAAGAGTTTAGAGTTCATAAACCTACTTAGGGGGAAAGAGGAAGATTATGAAACGTATAGATAAAATTTATAATTACATATTGGATAAGTCACAAAAGTTTACTAAGGAAAAATTAATAGAGATTAAGGGCTTTCATGCTCAAGAAATTGAAGAAGAGCTTGATATACTAAAAAGTAATGTGTGTAGAGAGCTTAATGTACTTTGCAGAAATAAAAAGATAATAAAAATAAAAAATAGACCTGTGCTCTACTTTGATAGAGAATGTTTTGAAAAAATTTTAGGGGTTAAACTTTCGGATGATATTGAACTTATTACTAATATTGAAGAATTTGTTAGTAAGGAATCAAAAAATTTTAATCAAGAAAATTCTCCTTTTGATTATTTAATTGGAGCAAGAACCAGTTTAAAAAATCAAATTGAACAAGCAAAGGCAGCAATATTATATCCGCCTAATGGACTTCATACTTTGATAATAGGAAGTACAGGCGTTGGTAAGAGTTTATTTGCTAATATGATGTATCAATATTCAAAGTATATTAAAAAGCTTCCAGAAAATGCTCCTTTTATTATATTTAACTGTGCTGATTACTGTAATAACCCTCAGCTATTATTATCACATATATTTGGTCATATTAAAGGTGCTTTTACAGGAGCTGAAAAAGAAAAAGAAGGTATTGTAGAAAAGGCAGATGGAGGAATATTATTTCTAGATGAAATACATAGACTGCCTCCTGAAGGTCAAGAAATGATTTTTTATTTTATGGACACGGGGACTTATAATAAACTTGGGGAAACAGACAGGCATCGAAAAGCTAATGTATTATTAATAGGAGCTACAACTGAAGATCCTAACTCAACATTATTAAATACCTTTATTAGAAGAATACCAATAACAATTGCAATTCCTAGTTTTGAAGAAAGAACTGTTGAAGATAAATTTGAAATGATACATTATTTGCTTTCCAAGGAAGCACAAAGAGTTAATAAAACAATAAAGGTTTCTTCTGAAGCAGTTAAAGCTCTTATTGGAAGTACTACTTATGGAAATGTAGGTCAATTAAAATCTAATATTCAACTAGCTTGTGCAAAAGGTTTTTTAAATTGTATAAATACAGATGAAGGTATTGATATTAATTTAAAAATACTGCCTCCTAACATTAAAAATGGTATATTTAACTTTGTTAATAAAGGAAGAGATAACACTACGATGTGGAATATAATTCCTAATACAATTATAATTCATCCTGATGGAGATAGAAGATTTTTAGAAACTGATGCTTATGAACCACCATTTAATATATACAATATAATTGAAGATAAAGCATCTCTCTTAAAGGATGAAGGAAGAGGAAATTAAAAATTTTATAGCTACAGATATAAATATTCATTTGAAGAAATATTATGATAGATATAAAAATGATTTGCATAGAAGAGAAGGCCTTTTAAAGGTTGTTGACAAGGAACTTGTTGAATTTGCAGAAGAAATAAAGGTATTAGCTGAAGACAGGCTAGGAAGAAAATTACATGATAGATTTATTTATGCAACAAGTCTTCATTTTAGTGCTTTGTTCAATAGAATCAGTAAAAACAATGTAATATTCTCAACAAATATTAAATTACCACCATCAATAAACACAAAAGAATATGAGGTAGCCAAAGAAATTCATAAGTTAATAGAAGATAGATACAAATTATCAATTCCTGAAATGGAAATTGAATATTTAGCTTTGCTCTTAACTTCAATTCAAGAAGCTTCACATCAAGAGAGAGTTGGAATTGTAGTAGCAGCTCATGGGACTAGCACAGCTACAAGTATGGTTGCAGTTGCTAAAAAGCTTTTTGACGCAGATAATATTGCTGCTGTAGATATGCCCCTTGAAAGAACACCTTCTGACATTTTAGAATGTGTAATTGAAAAAGTTCAACAAGTAGATGAAGGAAAAGGTGTTTTATTATTAGTGGATATGGGATCTTTAAACTCTGTAGGAGAAGTTATAACTGATAGAACGAAAATTGATACTAAAAGTATTGATATGGTATCTACACCTTTAGTTTTAGAAGCAGTTAGAAAATGCTCTTTATGTGATGCTGATTTAAATTCAGTATATACTTATCTATGTGCAGATTTTAGAGGGTATACAAGCAATATAGTATCAGAAGTTTCTATTGAAAATGGAAATCAAAATGCTATAATTACAATTTGCTCAACTGGAAAAGGTGCTGCTATGAAGCTTAAAGAATTAGTTGAAGCAGCTACAAAAAATATTACAGGAAACAATAATATTGAAGTTATTCCATGTGGATTAAAGGAATTAAAGAAGGTAGTAAAGGAAGTTGGCCAAACAAGTAACGTTATTTCACTTGTTGGAATTTCAAATCCTAAATTAGGAATTCCTTTTGTATCGATAGAAGCCTTAATAGATGGGTCAGGAGAAGAAATTTTAAGAAATATTATTAGAGGAAAAGATATAAGAATTGCAAATAAAAGCGAAAAGCAAATTGTACTAAAGAATCTTTGCAAGCAAACCTTAGTAGAATTTTTAACCTTTCTCAATCCAGAGAAAATATATTCATTATTAGAAGAGTTTGTTAATTCAATTGAAAATTCTTTAAATGTTCAATATTCTAATCCAACAAAGCTGAGAATTATGATTCACTTAGCATGTGCATTAGAACGAATGCTTTTAAATAGTGGATTGAATTATGACACTACAGATGTTAATTTTGATAAGAAAGTATTAAATGCATTAATGGAAACAAAATCAATATTTGAGTCTGCCTTATCAATAACCTTAACTGATGAAGAAATATATCATATGGTGGATATAATAAGTGAAAATTAAAAATTGACATTGTTTTATAGGCTTAATTTAAATTTTCTTTAGATATTTTTTATATAATTTTTTAATGTTAATATAAATCCTGCATTTGCAAAGCCAATGGGATAATTAAAATAAATCAAAACAAAGTAATAATTAATTTGGGTTAAAACACCTTGTAAATCAGAAACTTTTGCAGTTTATCTGGTTTGTAAGGTGTTTTTTATATAAGCTATTTAGTTTTTATGAAAAAGTTTATGAATTTTAGAGATTGTTTATGAATTTTTATAAATGAATTTGACATTAAATTATTTATTCATATTACAAAAGTGACATTGTTATAAAAAAGAGATAAAAAAGTGTGTTATTAGAGGTAAAAAAGAGTGTCAATATTAATCAAGAATGTCAAAACAAAAAAATACATTTAAGAAAACCTTTACTTACAAGGCGTTTGGAGGAACTCAATTTTGACATACTTAGTTGGCACAGTAATTGCTTTATATATTGGCATAGAAATAATAAATGTACTAGTTTATAGGGAAAGGATGATGAATTAATGATCTCAGTGATAATAGGTACACATGGTACATTTTCAGAAGAGATACTTAAATCAGCAGAAATGATTTTTGGGGCTCAGGAAAATGTGGGAAGTGTAACTTTTAAGCCAGGTGAAGGAGTGGAAAACCTGGTAGAAAAATATAATCAGCAAATAAACAAGTTAGATTGCAGCGATGGCGTTTTATTTATGGTTGACCTTTTTGGAGGAAGTCCATTTAATGCAGCAAGTATTCTTGCAATGAAAAATGACAATATGGAAATTGTAGCAGGAGTTAATCTTCCTATGATTTTAGAAACCTTAGGAAGCAGAGAATTTTCAAACTTAAAAGAGCTTGCAGCTATAGCAGAAAATTCAGGTAAAGAAGCAATAAGAACTTTTGTTAAAAAAGTTGAAGATGATATGGAAGATGAATTGATTTAAAGGGGACTGACCCTTGGAATAAATTACCATGAGTAAAAATAATAAAGTGAGGTATAAAAAAATGGAAATTAGTTTTGTAAGAATAGACGATAGATTAATACATGGGCAAGTAGCAACAGTTTGGACAAAGGATAGCGGCTGTAACAGAATAATGGCTGTTAGTGATGAGGTTGCAGCAGATGATTTAAGAAAGCAATTAGTTATTCAAGTAGCTCCTCCAGGAATAAAAGCATATGTAGTTCCAGTGGCAAAAGCAATTGAAGCATATAATAATCCTAAATTTGATAGCTTTAAAACATTATTTTTATTTACTAATCCTACTGATGTTTTAAGAATGGTTGAAGGTGGAGTTGACATTAAATCTGTAAATGTTGGAGGTATGTGTTACAAGGATGGAACAAAACAAATTACAAATGCATTATGTGTAAGCCCCGCTGATATAGAAGCTTTTAAAAAGCTTAATGAAAAAGGAATTGAATTAGAAATAAGAAAATTAGCTAAAGATACTAAAATCAACATGATGGATAGATTAAAGGAATTAAATCTTATCTAGTATATAAAATTTAAATAAATTTTTATATAGAAATAAACAAAAAGAGAAAGAGAGGAATTAATAAATGAATACTTTACAATTAATTTTATTAGTAATAGTTGCAGCAATTGCTGGTATGGGTAGTGTTCTTGATGAATGCCAATTTCATAGACCATTAATTGCATGTACACTAGTTGGACTTGTATTAGGGGATATTCAAACTGGAATTATTTTAGGTGGAACTTTAGAAATGTTAGCATTAGGCTGGATGAATGTTGGTGCAGCTATGGCTCCAGATGCAGCACTTGCAAGTGTTATTTCAGCAATACTTGTAATAGTAGGGCATCAATCAATTGGAGCAGGTATAGCAGTTGCAGTACCAATTGCGGCAGCAGGACAAGTTCTTACTATCTTTGTAAGAACAATAACAGTATTCTTCCAACACTTAGCTGATAGCTATGCAGAAAAAGGTAACACTAGAGGAATAGAAATGTGTCACATATTAGGATTATTACTTCAAGGAATCCGTGTAGCTGTACCAGCTGCAATAGTAGGAGTGCTTGCAGGTACAGATGCAGTAAACGCAATGTTAGCTGCTATACCTCCAGTAATCACAAGAGGACTTCAAGTATCAGGTGGATTTATAGTGGTTGTAGGGTATGCAATGGTTATTAACATGATGGAAATTAAGAAATTAATGCCATTCTTCTTTATTGGATTTATAATTGCGGCCTTTACTGGTGTTAACTTAATTGGTTTTGGTGCAATAGGTGTAATTTGTGCAATCTTCCACATTCAATCAATAGCTAAAGAAGGTAAAGTAGCAGTAGCTGGTGGCCTTGATGATATTGATGATTCGGAATTAATGTAAATTGGAATAAGGAGGATATGAAAATGAGTGATAAGAAATTAAATAGAAAAGATATAATAAGCATGTTTATTCGTTCAAATTTCCTATTAGGGTCATTTAACTTTGAAAGAATGCAAGCAATAGGATTTTGTGTAACTTTAATACCGGCCTTAAAGAAATTATATAAAGGTCAAGAATTAAATGATGCACTTAAGAGACATTTAGAATTCTTTAACACACAACCATTTATGGCTACTCCAATCATGGGGATAACAGCTGCTATGGAGGAACAAAGAGCAAATGGTGCTGATATAAGCGAAGCATCAATAAGTGGTGTTAAGATTGGGCTTATGGGACCTCTTGCTGGAGTTGGAGATCCAATCTTCTGGGGAACTTTAAGACCTGTACTTGCAGCATTAGGTGCTGGACTTGCACTTACTGGAAGCATTATTGGACCATTAATCTTCTTCTTAGGCTTTAATGCAATAAGACTTGCTACAAACTGGTATGGAATGTTTTATGGATATGAAAAAGGAACTCAATTAGTTTCTGATATGTCAGGTAATAAGCTTAGATATCTTACTGAAGGATCTTCAGTACTTGGTTTACTTGTTATAGGTGGTCTTGTTTCAAAATGGACAAGTATTAATATACCATTTGTACTTTCTCAATATACAAAATCTGATGGAACAGAAGTTATTACAACTGTTCAAAGCGTGTTAGATAGTTTAATGCCAGGATTAGTTCCATTATTATTAACATTCTTATGTATGTACTTATTAAAGAAAAAAGTAAATCCATTATTAATTATATTTGGATTATTTGCAGTAGGTATAATAGGAGTGGCAACAGGAATATTACAATAATTAGATAAACTTGGGTTTGAGTTTATGATTTAATATGGTCAAAAGTTAATTTTGGGTACACAACAAGCTTATGTGAGTTGAGTTATCTACATAGAGTAGTAAACAAGAGAAATTTTGTTTACTGCTCTTTTAGTTTTATATGAAAATAATTCAGAAAATTTTAAGATTATTTTAAGCTTTTTTAGTACATAATTTTAACAAATTAGTTGTATTATATAATAAAATAAGTAATTTTTACTAAAAGTGTAATTAAAAAAATAGAAAATAAAGAGAGAAAATTAACATTATTTTAATAAAAAGGATGTGGTGATAATGGGAAACATAATTAAAATTAATATGTACGTGGAACTGAAGAAAAGAAATAAAAATAATCTAAAATTAGAAAATATAGAAGAAATCATTAAAGAATATAATAGTTGGCTAAAAAAGACTAATAGAGAGGACAAAATTGAAACCTATGAAAAATTTTTACAAGCACAATAGCTATTAATGAGGTAAATTAAACAGAAGCGTTTAATTTACCTCATTTTTTACGTTTTTGCTTATTTATATAAGCTGAGATTAATATTATTTTAACTAGAACAATAATTTATTGCTTTCAAAGTTGTTTATAAGTAAGGATTAATAGATATGTATGAAATTGCATAGCTACTTCCCCAAATATATACACACAAGCTATGCTGCAATCAGAAACTTTTCACCATACAATATTAATTTAATTAACTCAAAAGGCCATAATAGTTAATATTTTTATGTATAACACATAAGTTATTGTATTTTTTAACGAAATCTATTAAAATTAATTTGTATTTAAAAATAAAATCAGAAATCTGACAGAAAAGATTATTCTAATCTGAAAGAGGCAAAAAATTAATAATATTTGTATGAAAATAAGCCAGCTTGGTCTGGGTCTATTTGTTGTACAGTGAATTATTAGGGGCTTCTTGTGTCAGTAGAAGGCCTTATTTTTATGCAATTAATTTTAGAAAATTTTAAGGAGGACATTTATGAACAGCACACCAAATTCAAATAGAAAGCACATAGTAATTTACGGAAAAACAAATAGTGGTAAATCTTCATTAATAAATAAATTGGTAGGACAGGATGTAGCTCTTGTTTCAGAAAGAGAAGGAACAACAACAGATCCTGTATCAAAAGCAATGGAACTTCTTCCAGTAGGTCCAGTACTTTTTATAGATACAGCTGGAATAGGAGATACAACTCCTCTTGGAGATTTAAGAGTAAATAAGACTTATGATTTATTAAAAAGAACTGATATAGGAATTTATCTTACTGATATTGATGATATAGACATTGAAACCATGAAAAAAACTCAACATCAATTTAAGAAATATAATATTAATAACTTATTGGTTTTTAATAAAATAGATAAAGCAGATGATTCAAAAGTTAAAGAATTAAAAGAGCAATTTCCGAAAGGAATATTTATTTCAACTGAATCAGAGGAAGGAATAGAAGATTTAAAAGGAGAGCTGGTTAAAATTATTGAAGCAGAGGAAGAAGAACTGCCTTTAGTTGGGGATTTACTGCCTTATGGTTCAAAGGTAATATTAGTAGTTCCTGTTGATTCAGAAGCGCCTAAGGGAAGATTAATTTTGCCACAGGTTCAATGTATTAGAGATTGTTTAGACCATGGTATAAAGAGCTATGTGGTTAGAGATACTGAATTAGAAGAAGCATTAAAGGAAATAAAAGATGTTGATCTTGTTGTTACAGATTCACAAGCCTTTAAAATGGTAGACAAAATTGTTCCTAAGAATATTAAGCTTACAGGGTTCTCTATGTTATTTGCAAGACAAAAAGGAGATATATCAGAATTTTTAAACGGAGTAGAAGTTGTTAGAAATTTGAAACCAGGTGATAAAGTTTTAATATCAGAAAGCTGTACACATAATGTATCTCATGAAGATATAGGAAGAGTTAAAATACCTAAATTATTAAATGAATATGTAGGTGGAGAAATAGATTTTAACTTTAGAGTCGGTCATGATTTCCCTGAGGATATAGAAGAATATAAACTAATTATTCATTGTGGTGCTTGTATGATAAATAGAAAAACAGTATTAAATAGAGTAAATGAATGTAAAGAAAAGAAGGTACCAATAACAAATTATGGAGTAATATTATCCTTTTTAACTGATACATTAGATAGAAGTAAAACAATATTTTTAGAAAAATAATAACAATATAAGAAGAGCTGTATAATCATAGAATTATATATAGAAATTTTATGATTGTGCAACTCTTTTTAGCTAAACAATTACTTCGTTAGATTTGAAATATTCAATTATCTATCTCCAAATTTCATCAATTACGTTATCAATTTTTTTAAATGCATTTTCAATGGCTTCAATTCTTTCTTTTTCAGTTGAACCAGTTTTATCCACCAATAGTTCTTCAAATCTTTTTATACCAATAAATTTCATAATATCATGAACATAATTTAAGCCTTTGTTCATTACAATTTTAAGAAACCATGGAATAGCTCCACCAGATGATTGGACATATATCATCCCCCGTACCTTATCATTTAATAATCCTTCAACTTGATCATCATATATATGAATTGTTTTACCCTCCATAATCACACAATCAAGATATTCTTTCAATGGAGAAGGAAAAGAGAGGCTCCACATAGGTGCAGCAATAACATAAACATCTGCTTCTTTGAATTGATCTGCCAATTTAACCATTTTATGTACTTCTTCTTGTTGTTTTTCGTTTAATTTATTAAAGTCATTTTCATTAATCATACAATTTCTTTTTTCAAAATATGTGTATTCTAACCTTGGAATATGACAATTATACAAATCTAATTCTTCAAGTTGAAATTCTGGATACTTTTTTAAGAATCTGTTTACAAGTTCTCGACCTACTGTTTTACTAGAGGATAGCTCTTCTGGCTTTGAATTTACTGTTATATAAAGCAATTTTTTCATATAATTCACCTCGTAAATATAGATTTAATATTCAAAATTAGTATGTGCTTATTGATTAATATTATTAATTCAAATAGTACAAAATAAGTTGAATTTTTGCTGATTGCCGCAAATATAAAAAGAGAATCCCAATATTTAATAATTAAATAACGGATTCCCTGTACATTAATTTAAAAATTTAATATATTATAGTGCTGAAAAGTACGGATTCCAATTAGTATATATCTTTTCAGTTCTAATGGAATGAGTTATATTATTAAATTTATCAGAAGATAAATTTAATAATTGTAATTTTGAATTAAAGCAATTAGTAAAAGTATTAAGTGCTTCTGGTATTAAAGCAATAGAGTTGTTAAAGGTTTCAAGTGGGTTAGAAGATTCCTTATTATTTCTTTGAGAATTAAATATTTTTGATGTTTCGCTGGCTGCATCATTTGCTGATATGGTTAAATCCTTTTTTAAAGCGTCAGTAAAATTATTTGGATAAGCTACTTCTAAAGTAATTCTATAGGAAAGATTTCTTATTTTTACGCAAGGAATATCACTTTTCACATCTTGGCCATCTATTAGACCTATGGAACGCGTAATGTAATCTTCTTTAACTTCAGGAATATCAACATAAGCTAATGTTTGTGTGTATACATCTTTTATTTGATTTATTGAATAGTCTATTTTATTTTCTAGTTCAATATTATTTGATCTAAAATTTTCACAGTTATTACAGTTTTCAATGGACTCAGACCTATAACATACAAAAGAATCAATTCTTCGTAAGTCGATTCCAAAGTAAATCCAGCTTCGACCTGTCCATCTGAAGCCTGATACAGATCGTCTATCTACATTTAGTAAAAATGTCCAATAACTTCTACCACTTCGTTCCCAAATATATGTGTATTTATAAAGGCAAAATCTAATTGAATTTGAACTTACGGCAAAAGTGCTTGGTGTTCCAGCTCCACCAGTTGCACTAAAAGTTTGAACGCCAGGTCCATTTTTTTTAGGAGTATAGTTTGGAGGTGCAGATTTTGGCATTCCTGGCGGGTTAAAGGCTCCACCAGGGAAATTGAATTCTGGTGGAGAATCAAAGTTACCAGGGAAGTTGTCTGTTTGAGGAAATTTGTTATTTCCTTGTTGTGGGAAGAATGGGGGTCTTTCTCTTGCTTCAAAGTCATATGAAAAATTTGTACTCTCAAATTTCTTAAATTTAATTTCATCATCAAATTCATTTTGATTTAGGTCAATCATTTCTATTAAACTCCTAATTAAATATTTCTAAAATAATATATTCATTAAATAAGGATTTGTTAACTTTAAAATCTCAACTGATTTACATATTACAATATGCTGATTTTTTGTTTTATTAAGCTGTAATTACAAATAAAATGAATAATGGGTAATTATGTATGAAAAGATTGAAATTTAGGATTCATAGTGCTATGATAATATTATAAGAACTTGTAGTAATACTAATTTGTGGATGAACTTAAATTAAATAATAAGTTTATAAAATGTTCAGTACAATATTTTTATTATGTATATTGTTTTTTATATTGATCAGCATTATTTTGTTGATTTTTCGGTTGCATGGTTAAAAAGGGAGGTTGAAAGGTGATGTCAGGAATGAAGAAAAAGATACTAGTAACTGACGATTCTGCTAGTATTAGAAGCTTTATAAGGGGACTATTAGAAGAAGCTAATTATGACATTGTTGAAGCAAGTGATGGAGAAGAAGGAATAAAAGTATTTAAGAAAGAGGGTAATATAGATTTAATTGTTACTGATATCTATATGCCAGTAAAAAGTGGATTAGAACTTGTAGTAGAATTAAAAGAAGAATTTAGAGATTTAAAAGTGATTGTTCTTTCAGATGGAGGTACTTATAATTTTTCAAATGAATTAGGCGTAGTTGAAGCTCTAGGAGCAACCCATTTTATGAAAAAAGATTTAATAAAAGATAAATTAGTTGAGCTTGTAAATAAGGTTATATCTGAATAAAAAGATATTATAAGTTTTTATCATAAATTCTATCGTAATTATTTAAATTACTCACCAGTGCGAAAATATATTTTATATGCACTGGTTTTATTTTTTATAATGTAAAATAACACAATACTTTATTTTTTCTAAAGTATTGTGTTATTTATGTTTAGAATAAATTCCTGGATTTTATCGAATATAAATTCTAATTGAATTTTACGTTTTAATAATAGAAAGTAAAATATTTAAATAGAATTTATAGCACAAATCAGAAAAATTAATGGATATAAAGAAACTAAAACCTTGGAATATCTAAGATAGCACCTTTATTGCCAGATGTAACAAGAGCAGCATATCTTGCTAAGTAACCTGTTGTGATTTTTGGAGCTCTTGGTTTCCAATTAGCTCTTCTTTTTGCTAATTCTTCATCGCTAACTACAAAGTTAATTGTATTAGCATTTATATCTATTTGAATAATATCTCCATCTTCAACTAATGCAATATTACCACCAACAGCAGCTTCAGGAGAAACATGACCTATAGAAGCACCACGGCTTGCACCACTGAAACGCCCATCTGTTATAAGAGCAACTGTGCTTCCGAGTCCTCTTCCAGCAATAGCAGAGGTTGGATTAAGCATTTCTCTCATACCAGGACCACCTTTAGGACCTTCATATCTAATAACAACAACATCACCTTCAACAATCTTTCCAGAGTTTATTGCGTCAAGTGCATCTTCTTCACAGTCAAAAACTTTTGCAGGACCTTCATGTTTAAGCATTTCAGGAACAACTGCTGAGCGTTTAACAACACATGAGTCAGGTGCAAGATTTCCTTTAAGAACAGCTATACCACCAGTTTGGCTATATGGATTTTCGACTGGTCTTATAACTTCAGGATTTTTGTTTACACAGCCTTCAATGTTTTCAGCAACTGTTTTACCAGAACAAGTTATTAAATCAGTTTTTAATAACCCAAGTTTATTTATTTCATTCATAACAGCATAAATTCCACCAGCATCATTTAAGTCTTCAATATAAGTATGTCCAGCTGGAGCTAAGTGACAAAGGTTAGGTGTTTTTGCACTTATTTCATTAGCTATATCAACATTTAAGTCAAAGCCAACTTCATGAGCAATAGCTGGTAAGTGTAACATACTGTTTGTACTACATCCAAGAGCCATATCCATAGTCATTGCATTCATAAATGCATCTTCAGTCATAATGTCTCTAGGTCTTATGTTTTTTTCAAGTAATTCCATGATCTTCATACCTGCATGCTTTGCAAGCTTAATTCTTTCCGAATAAACTGCTGGAATAGTTCCATTTCCTTTAAGGCCCATACCAAGAACTTCTGTTAAACAGTTCATACTGTTTGCTGTATACATTCCAGAGCAAGAACCACAAGTAGGACATACATTGTTTTCATATTCATCTAATTTTTCAGCTGTAATTTTACCAGCATTATAAGCACCAACAGCTTCAAACATACTTGAAAGACTTGTCTTGCAACCATCAACTTTTCCAGCAAGCATTGGTCCACCACTTACAAAGATAGTAGGGATGTTAACTCTTGCAGCTGCCATTAAAAGTCCTGGTACATTTTTATCACAGTTAGGAACCATTACTAAAGCATCAAAAGCATGAGCCATAGCCATAGCTTCTGTAGAATCAGCTATTAAGTCTCTTGTAACTAGGGAATATTTCATGCCTTCATGTCCCATTGCAATACCATCGCAAACAGCTATTGCAGGGAATACTATTGGAGTACCGCCAGCCATAGATACACCCATTTTAACAGCCTCAACTATTTTATCCAAATTCATATGACCTGGTACAATATCATTTTGTGAACTGACTATTCCTATAAGAGGTCTTTCCATTTCTTCTTTAGTTAAACCTAGTGCACTAAGCAATGAACGCTGAGGTGCACTTTTAGAGCCTTTTGTTATTACATCACTTTTCATCTATATAACCACCTTTTTATAATTTAATTACTGTATAATTTTACTTATTGCGTTGTATGATTTTATTATATGTTGTATGATGTCTGTTGTCAATTAGTCATTTTTAATTCCGAGTCCTCTCATTGCATGCAGTATATGAAGCTTCATAGCTGTTTTGGCACCTTCAGCATCTCTCTTTTCTAAAAAATCCATTATCATTCTATGATCATTTAATGTATCTCTTATAATGTCACTATTTTCATTGGATAAAATAACTCCTTTATCAATAGCTCTATAAAGAATAGGCATCAGCTTATTCATGAATTCATTGTGAGTAGCTTTTGCTATAGATTTATGAAAGGTCTGCTCAACTTCAGTTCTATCTTCATTATTTAAAATTTTTTCTTCTTCTAATCTTCCATAATAAAGAATTCGTTCAAGTTCCTTATCAGAAGCACGTTTAGCAGCATAATAGGCAGTTTGCGGTTCAAAGATGAGTCTCATTTCGTATAAGTCTTTTGCATTTAGTTTAGCTGTTGAAAGTCCCTCGAATTCTAAATTTTCATTCAAATCATTTGTTGTTTTTATGTAGGTACCTTTACCCCTTTTGATTTCAAGAATATTATGAGCTACTAAAATGCGAATGGCTTCTCTAAGTGTCGTTCTGCTAACCTTAAGCTCTAAAGAAAGTTCATTTTCATTAGGAAGCTTATCTCCAACAGTAAATCTTTTATCTATAGTAATCATGGCTAGAATATCATCTGCAATTCGTTCAGATAGGCTTTTTTCTCTCTTTGGCATAAAACGCCCTCCTTATTCTTTATGTCCTAATAATATTATAAATAATAACTTCTTTCAATAGGGTTGTATGATGTCTGAATAATTCAATTAAATAAATAGTGAGGATTACCTAAAAATGTATTATAATTATATTATGGTATAATTTATTTAAGTATCAATTATTTTAATATTATGTATATATATTGAAATATGTATTATTTCAATATATATACAATTAAAAAATTTGAATTTTTAATCTGAATTTACAAAGGCTAAGGAGGCATTTATGATATTAAATATAGCAACACTTACATTCCTATTATTTACTACATGTGTAATTCAAATAGTAGGAATATATTTTCAAGCTAAACTTAATAAAAGCTTTAAAGGAACTAAGTATTGGGTATTAGGAAATATATTAAATGCTATAGGAGTATTTCTATTTTTCATACGACCGTTTCTTTCAAACAAGTTCATTTCAATTATATTACCTAGTCTAGTAATTGTTTTGGGGCAAATTGTAATTTACATAGGAATTGCTTTGTTTATAAATAGAAATGTAAAAATAAAGAGTGTTATTTTTATGTTATTAGTTTTATCTATTGGACTTTTTCATTTTACTTATATTAATAACGATATTAATATAAGAGCTATAATATCATCCATTGCTATGGCAGTTAACTCTTTTTTAATTTCCTTTGAACTACTGAAAAATAAAAATACTTCAATTAAATATTCAGCTAATTTTTTGGCAAGTATTTTAATACTATATGGTATTTTTTACATAATACGCTCAATAAATTTCATATTTAATAATATGAGTAACATTTTTGAGCCATCTTTAATGCAAATCAGTGTATTTGTTATTTCAATTTGCGTAAACTATATTTTTTCCTTTGCACTAATAATCATGGTAAATCAAAGATTTAGGGGAGAAGAAATAGAAGCAAAAAAGAAATTAGAATTAATTTTTCAAATAAGTCCAGAGGCTATAGATATAAGTAGATTGAAGGATGGGCTTATTATAGAGGCAAATGATAGGTTTTTATCTATGACAGGATTTACTAGGGAAGAGCTTGTAGGAAATACAACCATAAATTTAGGACTATGGAATAATCTTTTAGAAAGAAAAAAATTTCTTGAGGGACTAATAAGAAATGAGGTTTGCGAAAATTACGAAATGGAATTGAAGAAAAAAGATGGTACTACATTTATTGGATTAACTTCAGCACGAATAATAGAGTTTAATGGAGAAAAATATTCTTTAAATTTAATTAAGGATATTACAGTAAGAAAAACAATTGAAAATATTATAAAGAAAAATGAAGAAAAGTTTAAAGCTATAGCAAATTATACTGCAAACTTAGAAATGTGGATAGGCACTTCTGGAGAATTGTTATGGATAAATCCAGCAGTAAAAAAGTTTACAGATTATTCGCCAGAAGAATATATTGCAATGCCTGATTTTTTAAAAACTTTAATTTTTGTAGAGGATCTACCTAAGGTTAGAGAAATATATTACTTAGCATTGAACAATGAAGACGAAAGTGGTGAAGATATAGAATTTAGATGTGTTAAAAGAGATTACTCTGTTTTTTGGCTTAGTATTAATTGGAACAAAGTATATGATGATTCAGAAAATTTCTTGGGAATCAGAGTTAGTGGAAGAGATATTACAAAGTTTAAGCATGCAAATGATCAAATTAATATTCTTTCACAGGCAATGGAGCAAAGTGCGGTTTCAATAGTAATGACTGATTTAAATGGAAATATAGAATACATAAATAACAAATTTACTGAAATTACTGGTTATACAAAAGAAGAAGTTATAGGAAAAAATCCTAGAATATTAAAAGCCGATTATGATAGCAGAAAGGATTATATAAATTTATGGAATAATGTATTGAATGGTATAGAGTGGCAGGGGCAATTTAAAAATAAGAAAAAAAATGGTGAATATTATTGGGAAAGTGCAAATATTTCGCCAATATTCAATAGTGAAGGAAAGATAGAAAAGATTCTAGCCGTTAAAGAAGATATTACTGAGAGTAAAAGATTAGAAAATGAACTTAAATTGCAAGCTAGGACTGATGAACTCACTGAGATTTCAAATAGAAGATTTTTTGTTGAGGCTGTTGAGCATGAATTAATAAGAACTAAAGGTTATTCTCAAGAATATGCATTTTTAATGTTAGACATTGATCATTTTAAAAAAATAAATGATAACTTTGGTCATGCTATAGGCGATATGGCAATAAAAAAAGCAGCTGAAGTTTTTAAAAAGACAGTTAGAGAAGAGGATATAATAGGACGAATAGGTGGAGAGGAATTTGGAATCCTATTAGTTGAAACTGATTTTCAAAGTGCAGTTAAAACAGCAGAAAAGATAAGAAAAAATGTTGAAAGCATCGAATTGTTTGATTATAAGGGAAATAGGATTAAACTAACTATAAGTATAGGTATTACTAAATACACTAATGAAAGATCTTCTTTACATGAACTTATGGTAGCTGCAGATAAAGCATTATATAAAGCTAAAAATGAAGGTAGAAATAGAGTTGTCAAATGGGAATAAAAGGTAGCCTAAATTATTAGATTTTCTATTCTATTAACAAGTTTTTTAATATTTTATATCAATTTTTTAAAATTCTATAATTTATTCTTAAAAATATTATCAAATTTTAAGAAATGAGTTTTACTATATTATAGAAATATTATATAATATGTAATTGAATCAAGGTATTATCAAAAAAGTTTAAAAACAAATTTCATATAAAAATTAGCTGCAGATTTTTTGATAATATGAAACGTATGAGGAGGACAATTTATGAAAGAGAAATTAAGTTTTCAGCAAAATTTATTAATAGGTTCTTTGCTGTTTGGGTTATTCTTTGGAGCAGGTAACTTAATTTTTCCAGTTCAAATGGGGCAGGAGGCAGGAAGTAATACTTTAACTGCTACTATAGGATTTTTAATTACAGGTGTGGGTCTTCCTATGGTAGGAATTGTAGCATCAGCACTTTCAAAAAGTGAAAGTTTATTTCACATGGCAAAGCCTGTTAGTTCACGTTATGCAAGTATATTCACTTGTTTATTGTATTTAACAATAGGTCCTTTATTTGCCATTCCGCGTACAGCTTCAGTTGCATTTGAAGTGGGAATTCATCCATTTATAGCTGATGAATATTTAAAATTGGGATTATTTATTTTTTCACTTGTATTTTTTATTTTCACTATTTATTTTTCTCTAAAGCCAGGGAGAATTTTAGATTGGGTTGGAAAATACCTTACTCCTATTTTTTTAGTACTTTTATCTATTTTATTAATAGCTACTTTTGTAAAGCCAATGGGAGAGGTAGGTCAATTTGCAGCTCAAGGGAATTATGCTGCTAAGCCATTATTTACTGGATTATTAGATGGATACAACACTATGGATGCATTGGCATCTCTAGCTTTTTCAATAATAATTATTTCAAATATACAAAAATTAGGGGTAAAGGATTCACGTTTAATAGCAGTTGAAACGATTAAGTCCGGTTTAGTAAGTGTAGTTGCTATGACTGTTATTTACAGTTCTTTAGCTTACATGGGAGCAACAAGTTTAGGAAGTGTAAGTCGTGCCGATAATGGTGGAAGTATCTTATCTCAGGTAAGTAATCATTATTTAGGGATTACAGGTGCAATCTTATTAGCAGCAATTGTAGGAATAGCTTGTGCAAAAACAGCAATTGGTTTAATTACTTCATGTTCAGAGATGTTTAGCGAAATGTTTCCAAATTCAATTTCATATAAAAAATACGCTATTATATTTACATTGTTTTCATTTGTAATTGCTAATTTTGGACTAAGTAATATTATACAATTATCCATACCAGTACTTATGTTTTTATATCCATTAGCTATTACATTAATATTGCTAGGATTATTAACACCACTTATTAATAAACAAAAAGATATTTATAAATGGACAACCGCTCTAACGGTTTTTGCAGCTTTTTTTGATTTATGTAAGGCACTGCCAAAGCCTTTTCAAGAAAACAATGTAATTGTACAAATTGTTAATTTTGCTCATTTATATCTACCAGGCTTTGATTATGGCTTTGGCTGGATTATACCAGCATTTGTAGGCTTTATAATTGGATTTATTATTTGGCGCTTGAATCCAAGAAAAGAAAGATAAAAATTTATATATAACTTTTTATAATACTTGAATCTAAAATATATTTCATTGCAGCAAATAATATCACTTCTAGATGATTTTATTATTTTAAGCAGATTATTTAGTTAATCTACTTTCAATAATAAATTAATTTAGAAGTGATTTTTTTATTTTCCAGAAAACTTATAATTTTAATCGTAAGCGTCAAAGAATCGACGCGTAGCGGTAGCGTAATTTAAGTGATAAAATA
>NZ_JAABNP010000094.1 GCF_009928485.1 Clostridium sp. C2-6-12
CTTCTAGATTTAGTTAGATGAAATGCTAAAACAAATCTAGTTTCTGAGTCAATAGCTAACCATAGATAGTATTTCTGTCCATTAATAAATACAACTGTTTCATCAGCATGCCAATCATCTGATAATAAATTGAGATTGGCTGTGAATCGGCTAGCTTTTTGCTTGAAAAAAGGCGCGAATTTATTAGTCCAGTTAGCTATTGTAACATGAGATACTTTAATTCCAGAGTTTATCATTAAAAATTGAGAGATAGCTCTAGTTGATGAATTGTTTAAAAAATACAGTGTTAATGCTGTAAGGATAACATGCAGTGGAAAACGCATTCCTTTCATTGAAAAGGAACCGGTAACTGCTTCGCTAGAAGCTTCATTAATATTTAATGTATGATGTTTAACTGCTATGTGATTGCAGCTTTTGTTATTGCATTTATAACGGTTGTAATGCTTATAGGAGTGATGCAAGTATGTACCTTTACCGCACTTTGGGCATTTAGGATAATTCATTTTAGGCAATCCGTCACCGTCGCCTAAGGCGAACTGGCGCTTACACTGCTTACATTGATACTTTTGATTAGCCTGCTTATTCAAACCAAACTTATATAGTTTATCAGAATAACAGCGGGGGCATTTTATAGTAGTCTTGTTCATTACGTTTCTCTCCTTCTTAAGGGGGTATTATTAAG
>NZ_JAABNP010000107.1 GCF_009928485.1 Clostridium sp. C2-6-12
CAACTGGAACACTATATTTTACTGCATCTACAGATATATATGAATCTAAACTAACCTTTCTTTCTTTAAGATTTGCTATTATAAAAGGCTTACTTCTAATCGGAAGTAAATGTGGAAACTCTTCTGCAAAAAATTCATTAGTTATTCGTAATGTTGTACTATGTTTAGTATTATTAGATTCTTCGATAAATATCTCAGCGGCTTCATTTAACTCAGTCATAGATTTAAAACTATTGCCTTTTACAAACTGCTCTTCAATATACTTAAAAGGTCGCTCAACTTTTCCCTTTGTACGTGCCCTGTAAGGATTACAGGCATTAAGTGATATTC
>NZ_JAABNP010000039.1 GCF_009928485.1 Clostridium sp. C2-6-12
TATTGCCAAGAAGGAGTTGATTTTATTCAGTTTACACAAAATTTTTTACAGAGCCTGCTTGACTAAACTCAATGCATAATTACCATTATGCTGTAAAGTTCTCCGACTTAAATTTTCTGCACTATCATCTGAATTATGGTAAGTTTCATACCCCATTATTGATGCAAAATTAAAGCCTTCCCTCCCACCTGTTTTTAGCACTGTAAAATCTGTGTTATTGGGCATATGCTTATAAATTTCATATAAGAATGAATAGGCTACTGGTTCTAAAACTGATTTTTTAAATTCTTTCATAAACCAGTCATTATTATCACCTGTCTCAAACATTATAACTGGTCCTGAATTTCCTCTTGCTTCAAAATTTATTACCATACTAACATCTTTAAATGATTCTTTTTTATCCACAAATGATTTTGCTCCTAAAAGACCTTCCTCTTCTCCATCTGAAAGTAAAAAAATAACATCATTTTTTAGAGGTTCGCCTGACTTTAATGCCCTGATTGTCTCTAATATAGTTGCAACTCCACTAGCATCATCTGCTGCTCCTGGCCCTCCACTTGTAGAATCGTAATGAGCTGATATCAATATAGTTTCTTTACTGTCTCCAGTTCCTTTTAGTCTACAATATATATTTTCTATATTTCCTTGTACGATTTTTCCCCATATTTCATTTGTTGAAAAATCCTTTTGTATTTCTGGTTCCAACCCAAAATTCTTAAGTTCATTAATTAAATAATCTCTTACATTATCATGTTCTTTAGAACCTATGGGATGAGGTCTAACTGCAATTTTTTCTACATACTGCATAGCTCTTTCAGCCGAAAATTCTTCTTTTGAAACATTTTGTCCATTAACTTGTGGTAGTATAAAGCTGCTTATACTTAATCCTAAAGCTAAGATTATAGTTACTAATATTACTATAATTTTAAAAATTCGTTTCATTAAAATCACTCTTCTCTTATTTGATTTACTTGGTTAATAATAATACTAATTTTTCAAATTAGATTTTAAATCAAGATTATTTCTTATTAAAAATAAAGCTCATAACACTTTCATAACTTGGCATAGCTTCTTGTGCTCCCAATGCTGTAGTTGAAATTGCTCCTACTGCATTGCCAAATCTAATGCATTCATCTAGCTCTTTTCCATCTGCTAATGCAAATGAAAATCCTGCATTAAAGGAATCTCCTGCTGCAGTAGTATCGACTGGCTCAACTTTAAATCCAGGTATTTTTTTATATTCAACCTTATTTATAAGAGCAGCTCCCCTACTTCCTAACTTAGCAATTACATTTTTAACACCTCTATTAATTAGTATTTGCGCTGCTTCTTTTAAATCTTTTTCATCTTCTACACTTTTGCCAGTTAATGCTTCAATTTCTGTTTCATTTGGTGTTATATAATCTATGTATTTAAAGATTTCTTCTGGAAGTTTTGCAGCTGGTGCTGGATCAAGGATGATGGTCTTTCCCTTGGCTTTTAATTTTTTTATTGTCTCAGTTACCGTAGCCATTGGAATTTCCAACTGAAATAAAAATATATCTGCCTCTTCTAATATATCCCTCTTACTTTCAATGTATTTAATATCAACTTTTCCATTAGCACCTGGTATTACAACTATATTATTTTCCCCTTTCTCACTAACTTGTATGACTGCAACTCCTGAAGATATTCCTTTTTCAATATGTATCCCAGACTGGTTTACATTATTATTCTTTAACACTTCCAAATACTCTGCACCATACATATCCTCTCCAACTTTTCCTATCATAAAAACATTAGCACCTAATCTTCCTAAAGCTACTGCCTGATTAGCTCCCTTACCTCCTGGAAATGTTTTAAAACTCTCTCCCACAATAGTTTCACCTGGTTTAGGAAAGTTCTTAATTTTAGTTACCAAATCCATATTTAAGCTTCCAATAACACATAATTTTTTCATATTAATTCCACCTTTTACTCTTAAGAATTCTTATTTTGTATACAAAAATTATATTATTTTTTAACTTGTATCTAAATAAGTAATTGACTCTAACCGCCATTACCCTAATACTTACAATTATAACATTATAAAACTATTATAGTTACCTTAGTTTTATATTTTACCTATTTACCTTATTTCTTGCATTAATAATAGAGAACTGACCTAGCAGGAGATATTAAAATTAATGTTATACTTAGCAAATATTATTCTTAATAATATAAAAATGAACAATAAACTAATTATAATACCAACAGTTTATTGTTCATCTTTTATTTTTAATATTATAAGGTTCTTAATTTCTTATGATTATTTTTTATTTTGTCTATGTTAATGAAAAGTGTTAATTACATAGTATATAATAATGGAACTTCTTTTCAAAAGTTTCATTATTATATACTATGTTTTATTTTATATTAGCTTCATAATGCTCTTCATTAAGTCTCACTATTTCAAGTTGTTTTATTTTCTCATTCAGTTTCAATACTAAACTTTGAATCCCAAAGAATTCTGTGAAGGTATGACTCCCAATGATAAGATTTATCCCTTTAAACTCAGCATATTGAATTGTATACAAATTACATTCACCTGTAATGTATACATCACACTTATTTTGAACTGCTTCCTTAAGGCAAGTTGTTGAAGCTCCATTACCACAAACTAAGCCCACTCTCTTCACCTTTTTGTCATTAAATCCCCAAAACTTAACTGGTTCTTCAAGTAGATTTTCAATCTTTTTCACTAATTCATTAAATTCAATTTCTTCATCGTATTCTGCAGTTCTACCAAAATATAACCCTTCCCATTCATAGGTTCTTTTAATATTTTCTAAATTTAGTTTTTTCAATAAACTATCATTTGTTCCAAAGTCACAGTCATCAAGTGGCAAATGATTATAGTAGTGACTTATACCGTACTCTTCTAGTTTTTTTATACACTCTTCTTTTAATCCGTATATCTCCTCCCATGCATCATGGTGTGTCATCATCATATCAACTCCATGAATTCTTGCTTCTTCTATAGTTTCAAGTGTTAAGTTAACACAGTATCCTATTTTTTTAACTTTATTATCTGAATTGTATGTAATCCCAGATTCACTAGAATAGATTTCTTTACTTGTTACATTAAAAAGATCATTAATTCTTTCAACAATCTGTAAAGTATCCATTATACTTCCTCCATAATAAAATTTATTAATTACTCCTATTCTACATTATTATTCTTTATCATAGTCTTTATTTAATATTTTTCAACCATCTATAATCGCTTTTAATTTCTTCTTCATCTTTATAAACATTCATCACTTTACCTATTTCTATAGCAAATTCAATAAATGCCTTGCCGATAGATGTTATACAATTACCATCTGTAACAACATCTTCATCAACAATATTTATATTTTCATACATAGCTTTATTACTTTCATCTATTATAAAACCTTCACTGTTTCCATTAGCTTTTTTATTATCCAGCAATCCGTAATAAGCCATAAGGTCAGCTCCTCCACAAATTCCTGCAATAATTTTGTTTCTTTCATTTAGTTTAAAAATAAATTCTTTCAATTCTTTATTTTTGTATAGCTGAGTTGTATCTCCTCCAGGTATAATAAAAAGATCAATATCATCTGGATTTAAATCCTTAATTGTTTTATCAGGTAAAAATTTTTGTCTTTCTTCACTTGAATACACTCGATTTTCTAATGCCGCTGAGAAAGCATTTTCTTTAAATTGATTAACAGCTAGTACAACTTCAAATTCACAAAAACCATCATAGTAAAACACACATACATTCATTTTATAACCTACTTTCATCTCTATATTTATTTAAAAATCAGTTTATAAATTTTTATTTTAAACTGAGAATTACTTTTTTGATTTCCTCATTGATATGAGTAAAATTATCTTGAGTTATTAATCTAAAATACAATGCTCTTAAGAACCCTTTTACATTAACTTTTAAATGCATATTTTGAATATAACTTGTTTTGTGATTATTTAATTCAAATTCATTCAACCAATCAGTTATTTCTAAATCACTAAGTATATTTTTGTTACACAAAGTTTTAACTACAGTAACCAATCTTTCATTTTCCTCTTCTATAAAAACGTGGTATCCTATGCACACTTTTGTTTTTATAGCTTTTAAAACATCTAACAAATCATTTTTAGTAATAAAACTGCATTTAACTAATTCATCCAAGGCATCTGCTGTATGAGCTGCCGAATGAGCCCAACCTTTTACCTCAACATATCCTCTAACATCTTTTTCATTATTCATATATTCTATAAGCTTATCCTTCACTTCATATAACTTTTCTTTACTCAAAAAGTTTTCTTGCCTATGATTTTCAATTATAAGTGCAACTATCAATACTGAAAAAGTTCTTTTAAAAACAGCATCCTCATCTTTTTCATATAATTTATAAAACAGATGATCCTTGTCTATACTAATCTCCAATAATTTTTGTAGTTGTTCAGACGTAAACTTGTTTTTTGATATCCAATGAAATAAAATTCCATAGATTAATTCATCTCTAAGTATAGGATCTAGTGAACCTATATTCTCAAGCATTTCTAGTCCAATAGCAAAATAACTTTCTTCATTTTTTATCGAATAATTATTGTTTTGAATTTTAATTAGTTTTTCTTTTAAATTATTTTCTTCGTATATCATATATTTTTTCACTTTCTTTACTTCTTCTTTTTTTCATTATAAAATACAATGACTGACATCTATATGTCAGTCATTGTATTTATTATATATATTTTTTATGTATTCTTTTATTTCTTTTCTTAATTCTGCTGGAGCTATAACTTCACAATAATCTCCAAATCCTAAAATAAACTTTTTAAGTCCTTCGTCTCTAGGAAAGGATCCTTCAACTATATATTCACCATTTTCCAAAGGTTTAATTTTATTCTTTGAAAAATATTCACTTAACTGCTCTCCTATTTCATTTGAGAATTTCAATGTTACAAGAATACTGTTCTTCTCATAACTTTGGTTAAATATTTTTTCTATTTCTTCTTTAGATATTTCTCTTTTTATAAAACTTTCACCAAGTTTCATCTTTCTTATTCTAACAAGTTTAAATCGTCTATAATCTTTTCTTATTTTGCAGAAACCAATTATATACCATTGCCCTTCATCGAATTCTATTTGTATTGGTTCAACCACTCTCTTTAGATGTTCCATTTTCCTATTAATATATTCAAATTCTAAAACTCTACTTTCTTCAATTGCTTTATTAATCAAAAATAAATACTCTCTTAATTCTTGCTCCATACTAAAGTGAGACATGTCTATACTTAACTTATCATATTCTTCATTAGTATCCTTCGATAAAGCTTCAAACTTAAGAACTATATCATTAAATTTTTTATTTTTTCCAAATAAAAATTTCAAATTATCCATTACAGCTATTAATGGTTCAATTTCATTTTTATTAAAGAATATATTATTTAGATTATAATTTTCCATGATATAATAGCCTCCACCTTTTCCACCAGTAGCTGCTATTGGTACTCCTGCTTCCCCTATTTTTTCTATATCACGATAAATTGTTCTTAAAGATACCTCAAAATGTTCTGCAAGTTCTTTTCCTGTTACTAATCCTCTTTGAGAAATTATTATTATAATTGATAGAAGTCTATTTGATCTCATAAATCTTAAATACGTTTTTCACGTGTATTTCCTTTCACTAAACTATACTTAATATATATGTTTTTTTCTCTAAATACAAAAGCTTTTATTTTCAAACTAATTTCTCTGCAACAAAATTTTAATTCTTAAGCTTATTGAATTTACTTGAAAATACAACAACAGTTGCTATAAACATAATTATTGCTGCAACTGGGAAGAAAAACTTAAATCCAATCAAATCTAATATCCACCCCATTGAAAGTGTTGCTATACACTGACTTGCTGAAATAAACAAATTCATTATCCCCATAAATTCACCTAATCTTTCTGGTGGAACTATTTCAGCTAAAATGGCATATATGGTTACTTGAATACATATAAAACCAATTCCTATTAAGCCAAGAAGTATATACATAGCAGCAGAGCTTTGTACAAATGAAGCTGCTCCTAACCCTATTGTAAAAATTATTGTTCCTATTAGTAAAACCACTTTTCTGTTAGTTTTATCTGATAAAATACCTGCTGGTAAAGCAAATAAAGCTCCAGTTATAGTTAAAATAAAAAGCCCATTACTTGCTGTCCCATTTGAAAAATGTAACTGTTGCACACAATACTTTACAAAATAAGGTGTTATACATCCATAGCTAAGAAAAATAAAAAATACTGAAGCAAATAACTTTAATACAGCAGGAAACTTAATAAAATCAATTGAAATTTTATTAGGCTTGCTATACTTGTCCTGATTTTCCTTAATAGGAATAGTACCTATTAGTACCGATATAATTCCTAATAACGCTGCAGCTACAAATGGGAAAGCGTGATTTATATCCCAAAGCATTGGGCCAGTAAGTAGAATTATGCCACTTCCTAATACACTAATAATTTTTGAAAAACCATTAGCTAAACCTAGCTGATTTTCCTCAACAACTTCTGGTATTAAGGTATAATACGGTCCTTGAAAAAAATTCAAACTAAAGTAAAACAAAAAAGCTACTCCAAACATAATAGAATAGCTGCCTGAGAGTGGCAGAAAAGCAACAAATAGAGCTGCTAAAATTGCTCCGCAAAGAATAAATGGTTTTCTTTTACCCATCTCAAAATTACTTCTATCACTTATTATTCCAGCTAAATACTGAACAAAAATCCCTGTAAAAGCTCCCATTGAAGTTAATGTGCCAAGCTTTAAATTTCCATCTGTTACAGTACCTACAAGCATTGGAATTAACGACATATTCATAGCCCATAAAAGGCCTACACTTAAATTAGGTATTCCAACTACATAAGGTATAAACTTTTTATTCATTTTTATAACAATTCCTTTCTCTACATAAACAATATTCAAAAATTTCTTTCATAATTATTTATTAATTACTAATGAATCTAATTGCCATATCTATTATAATTTTAATTTGTTCTTCTCCGTTTATATATTCATCGCTTTCTAAAACATCTCCACTTAAAATAAGTTTTTGACATAAGCTCATCAAAGCATGGTTAATACTAAAGTAGAATTGATCATTACACAAATCCTCTCGTATTGTTCCATCTTTCTTTCCAATATCTATAGCCTCCATACATATTGATTTTAAATCTATGATGTTTTCCTCATAATCTTTAAGTTTTTCTTTTGAAATTTTTTCTTTAACTACATATCTATCAAATTCATCAATAAATCTAATAAATTCAGTATGCTCTTTATAAAGCTTAATAAATACTTGTAATATTTCTTTAACCTTTGTAATACCATTTTTATTAAGAAATGCTTGATCATTATAATATTTATTTAATTCAGTAATTTCTTGCTGCCAAAATCTACAGGCTACTTCTACTGCTAGATCTGGCTTAGTTTTAAAATATCTGTACACCGAAGCCACTCCAACTTCTGCTTTTTCAGCTATATCAGTCATTTTTGTACTTTCTATTCCTTGCTTTTTAAAAACCTCTAAAGCTGAAGAAATAACATCTTCTTTTCTCTGATTTTTTTGAATGTCTAATTCATTTTTGCGTTTTTCTTTTAAATCCATTTTATTCTCCTTAAACAATTGATAGTGTAACTATCATATTAATATATATTATATCATTAACAAGATCAATTTCAATATAACGTTTTCACTTTAATAATAGTGGCTAAAAAAAGTTAAGAAAATAATTACTATATAAAATAATTATCTTCTTAACTCCTAAAAATAAAATCTATTATTTAATTACTGTCATTCCACCCATATATGGTTGTAATGCTGTTGGAATGTTTATAGAACCATCTTCATTTAAGTTGTTTTCTAAGAAAGCAATAAGCATTCTTGGTGGTGCTACTACTGTATTATTTAAAGTATGTGCAAAATATTTTCCATCATTTCCATCTACACGAATTTTTAATCTACGTGCTTGTGCATCACCTAAGTTAGAACAACTTCCTACTTCAAAATATTTCTTTTGTCTTGGAGACCAAGCTTCTACGTCTACTGATTTTACCTTTAAATCTGCTAAGTCACCTGAACAACATTCTAATGTTCTTACTGGTATATCTAAAGAACGGAATAAATCTACTGTATCTTTCCACATTTTATCATACCACTTCATGCTATCTTCTGGTTTACATACAACAATCATTTCTTGTTTTTCAAATTGATGAATTCTGTATACTCCTCTTTCTTCTATACCATGAGCACCTTTTTCTTTTCTGAAACAAGGTGAATAACTAGTTAAAGTTTGAGGCAATGAGCTTTCAGGTAATATTGTATCAATAAATTTACCAATCATAGAATGTTCACTAGTTCCAATTAGATATAAATCTTCACCTTCAATTTTGTACATCATAGCATCCATTTCAGCGAAACTCATAACTCCTGTTACAACTTGACTTCTGATCATGAAAGGTGGAATGCAATATGTAAATCCTCTATCTATCATAAAATCTCTTGCATACGAAATTACTGCTGAGTGAAGTCTTGCGACATTTCCCATTAAGTAATAGAACCCATTACCAGCAACCTTTCTAGCGCTATCTAAATCAATTCCATTTAATTTTTCCATAATATCTGTATGGTATGGAATTTCAAATTCTGGCACAAAAGGATCACCAAAACGTTCTACTTCAACATTTTGACTATCGTCTTTACCAATTGGAACACTTGGATCTATTATATTTGGAAGCGTCATCATAATAGTTTTAACTTTTTCTTCTAATTCTTTTTCTTTCACATCTAATTCAGCCATTCTCTCTGAATCTGCATTAACTTTTTTCTTAGCTTCTTCGGCTTCTTCTTTTTTTCCTTGAGCCATTAATCCACCGATTTGCTTAGAAATCTTATTTCTATCAGCTCTTAAAGCTTCAACTTCTTGAATTACCTTTCTAAGTTCTGCATCTAAGATTAATACTTCATCTACTAACTCTAATTTATTGTCTTGGAACTTATTTTTTATGTTTTGTTTTACTAGCTCTGGATTTTCTCTTACAAATTTTATATCTAACATGAGTTTCCCTCCTAAATTAAATGTATAATTGAATATAAAAAAACCGTCCCAAATATATAAAATGGGACGGAATAATCCGCGTTGCCACCCAAATTGCTGGTATAATGAACCCAACCACTCGACTATAGTAATATAAAGGTTACTCCCCTTTCGATTCATCACCGACAGCTCCAAAAGTGGAAAGATTTTGCCTTTCACCGCTTCGCACCAACCATCGGCTCTCTGAAGAAATTCATAAATCGTAGCTTTTATCATAACTGCTTATTCATATATAAATTTTTTACTATTTATTATTATATCTATATTTCTTTCAATTTTCAAGTAAATACTTATCTTTGATTGAAATTTGTTTTAACTGTTTTGAAATAATATAATAAGTTTTTATGATAAGTTCCTGTATATCATTAATTTTATGTTTAATGAAAATAGCACAATGTTACTTTACTATCACTTGTAATATTAGATCTATGAATTATTATCCCTCGAAATGAATTTTTAATCATTTGAAACACTATTTTTTTTAATCTATCTTGATAATAGAAGATACCTTAAGTGTTATACTTGAAGATTAGCAGGACTTCTATCCTTAAGTCCTCTTCTTCGATATATGCTACATAATAACCCAATCATAATTATACTAGTAATAGAATTGATAGTTCCAAAACATATAAATGGTAAACCAATATACACTGCAAAAAAACCTAAATTACTAAACATATTTATTATTATCTGCATAAAAAACATAGAACCCATTGATAATATTATTGTTCTTCCATAAGAATCTTTAACTTTATTCATAATAGTAAATATTCTTGCTACAAATGCCATCACTATAGATATACAAATGCCTCCAAATGCTATTCCAAAATTAGAAATAATATAAATTAAGGTAAAATTACTTTTTAAATCTCCTAGCTCAAATTTTTCCACATTCATCTCATTTCCATACAACGTCGCCTTAGATAATAACTCCCTTATCCTTGTATTAACATATCCATTCCCCTTTGGATCTCTAGCTGGATCTATAAGACTATAAAAACGTGCCAATCTATATGGCTCACTTACTACACCAAATAAAATAACTAATATAACAAACACAAACTCTACACCTATTAAGCTTATTTTAAATGATCTCTTTACTTTTGATGACAAAAAAATTACATTTATACCAGATAGATAAATTAAACCTACAGTCATATCTCGAGCAATAAAAAATAAAAGTAATGGGATGATGCCCATAGCCCCAATATAAATTATGTCAATCTTATTATTTATACTTTTAATATTTATTACACCGCTTAAAGCTATTAAAAGCAATATTGTTACAGCCAAATGAAAAGAAATCTGACTTTCAGAAAACCGCCCAAATTTAATAGTAAAGAAACTGTCTGCCATAAAGGATGTAATCATTAGGATAATTATTGCTGCTAAATATATATGGTAGCTATATCTTTTAATTTTTCTATAATCAAAAAAGTATATTCCTATTGCAATTATAGCTCCTATTATTAATCCAATTATATTATCAAATGAAAAAGTTTCACTGGATATACTATTTTTTTCTATTGAATATATAGTAATTATTCCTATAATCGCTAACGCCAATGATAATATAATAGTAATTATATCTGGTTTCACTTTGTGTACTTTATTTAACTTAATTCCACATTCATAAGCACTTCCAAGTCTTTTTATAGCTTCATTTACTGCTTCATCTTCACTCATTCCATCACTTATATGCTCATCTACAATTTCATAAAGATGTTCTCTAATTTCATCAGAAATTTCTTCATGAACATCTTTATTTTTAACATAACTGCATATATCTTTAAGGTACTCATTAATAATTTCATTATTCATAGAAAATGCCTCCCCTTACTCAGTAATTATCTTATTTACAGTTGAAGTAAATAAATTCCATTCCTCTTGTTTTTCTTTTAATTTTCCTATGCCTTTTTTTGTTATTTTGTAGTACTTTCTTTTCCTAGCATTTTCGCCTTCCTTCCAAAAGGATTCAACTAAATTTTCTTCTTCAAGACCATGAAGGATTGGATAAAGTGTTCCTTCTTTAAATTCAAAAACACTATTTGATTTTATCTGCATTTCTTTAATTATTTCGTAACCGTACATTTCACCTTTTCGTAATAAGCTTAAAACTAAAATACTTGTACTTCCCTTTATAAGCTCCTTATTTATTTTCATAATTAAATCCATTCCTTTCTTGATGCACAAAATACAATATAAACATTTCTTTTAACTAAGCTAATATATACCTAGTAAATCTATGTATAAAATATACGCTTTATTCCTTATATTGTCAAATAATTTAATTAACATTTCTCTTTATAAAATACTTTCTTATTAATATATAATAGATTCTAATTAAATTGATAAATTAGAATTTAAAAAAGGTAAAGTTTATGAATAAAATAGCTTTTCTATTTCATTCATAAACTTTACCTCTTCACTCTTACTTCTTATTGGTTAGCAACTTATAATTTTATAAACTATATTTCTAAGACTTTATATATACTAATTTATTGATCACAGATTATTCATATTATCCAATTTCCTTTAAAAATTTTGCAATATCCTCTGAAGCATTATGCATTTGTTCTTCATTGCTTATAGTTGCTTCTCCGTCACCTTTTTGATGTCCATAATCTCCAAAACCACCATGATTTCCACCTTTTATCTCTTTAAATTCTGAATCAATAGGCATAACTTCCTTACACTTCTTAACTTTATTTAAATCAGCAACTTTATCATTATCTCCCCATAAAGACAATACTTTTATATTTCTATTAGTAAAATCCTTACCTTCTTGAGAATAAGAAGCTAAAAGAACTAATCCTTCTATTTTATTATTTTTTTCAGCATAATCTGCTGCCATAACTCCTCCTAAGGAATGTCCTCCTATAACCCAATTACTAATATCATTGTTTTCTATTATAATTTCATCAGCTTTATTTGGTGATAGTATTGCTAAATTAAAGCTCATTTTAGCTATTACAACTGTATAACCCTTTGATGCTATTTCTTTGGCCATTGGCGCATACGCTGAAGCTTCTACCTTTGCACCTGGATAAAATATAAATCCTATGTTTTTAGAATTATTTAGTGGTTTAAATGTAATATTCCCTTTATCTTCAACTAAAACAGTTGAATCTGATTTTAAGCTATTTAGACCTATAGACCCTACTTTGTAATATGAACTAACATAAATAAAAAAAGCTGAAATTAAAATTATTAATAAAACAGAAAATATTCTAGTAAACTTGGATATAAAAGATTTTTTACCTATCTCATTCACCTTCTTTCTTAATATTATTTGTTATAATATGATATTCTATCATATTTGATTCATTAAGAAAAAATTAAAAGCAGATATGCATCTTCAATTTTATGCATACCTGCTTTTAAAAAATAAAGAATATTCTATTTATTTTGCTTTAATTTTATTGGATATAATAAATCAAGCTGATGTTCGTCACTTTCTGGCCAATTAAGATTTGAATAATAGACATAATTCATATGCTCTTCAAGTAATCCTCCCATACACTCTGCACATTGACCATTTTCATCCACAATGCTATTGGATTCATACTTAGAATTATTAACATTAACCCAGTTAGCTAGCCATTCCCATTCATGAAAATTAGGAAACACAATTGTATGGGCCGCATACATCCCTCCAGGAAAACACTTTCTTTCTAGAGGATCTGGTACTTCCATATCTTCAGGAATTGTTACCCATAACTCGTATCCATATGTTGCTTTTTCAGGAGATGGATTTGGATTATTAAAACCAAATACACGTGCATCCGGTTTTATTTTATACAAATTGCTATCCTTCAAAAACTTTTCTAATTGCTTTCCTGCATTGTCTTCTGGATTTTCTCCAATATAATGACTTGCTGCAACTGTGCATGGCGGCAAATGAATAATCCTCACATTCTTTAGTGTTGATAGGTTTTCTGATGCTTTGTTTAAATCCTCCATTGACTTTTCCTCCTTAAAATTATTTTTTTGTAAGGATAAGGAGTCAATTATTTTAAGTATGGAATCCCCTTCCAGCAAATTAAATTTCAGTTGCAACTTTCCATTCTCCTGCAACTTATCAATAAATATATTTAGTATTTCTTTAATTGTTGATAATGCATTTATTTCATCATTTAACTCTCTTATATTTTCCTCAAATATTTCAATAGCTGTCACAAGCTCCTGATTTCCAAGTATATGCTTAATTTGTTTTAATGAAATACGTAATTTTCTTAAAAGAATAATTTGCTGCAAAGATGAAATTGAGTTTTCATCATAAACTCTATAAGCATATCCCTCTTTTTTGCTACTTTTAATAAGTCCTATTTGTTCGTAATAACGAAGAGTTCTTGTAGATATGCTAAAAGTTTTTGAAACCTCACTAATTGTTTTAAGTTCCATTCTTAAACCTCCTTCCTTAATTAAAATTTTAAAGTACGACACGACGTCAAAGTCAATAGAGCTTTTACAAAAAATTTTTAATAGTTCTTCAAATATTCTCATACGTATATTACCATATTATAATATATCTCACATTGTATAGCTTAGTAATTTCAAAAATTAATTATATCTAACTAACTTTGAAATATATGCACCTTATAGTAATTATAATAATTTTATCTTTATTTTTTCTTTATATTGGATTAAAATTGTTATTAGGTTAAAATAACATTGTCGTTAGGATAGAATACGATTTAATTCATATTCTTTTCTTGAACTTAAATACGGTTATAAGTGAGGTAAAACTATGTCAAACGAAATTAATTCTTCTAATTTTATAAGAAACATCGTAGTAGAAGATCTAGAGAGCGGAAAACATAAGGAAATAATTACTCGTTTTCCTCCTGAACCAAACGGTTACTTGCATATAGGGCATGCTAAATCTATACTTTTAAATTTTGGTTTAGCTGATGAATTTAACGGAAAAACTCATTTGAGATTCGATGATACAAATCCTGTGAAAGAAGATACTGAATATGTTGAATCTATTAAAGAAGATGTTAAATGGCTTGGTGGAAACTGGGATGAACTTTTCTTTGCATCTGATTATTTTGAGGAAATGTATAATAGAGCAGTTTTATTAATAAAAAAAGGTAAGGCTTATGTTTGTGATTTAACACCTGAGGAAGCAAAAGAATATAGAGGTTCTTTAACACAACCTGGTAAAGAAAGCCCTTACAGAAATAGATCTGTAGAAGAAAACTTAGCTTTATTTGAAAAAATGAAAAATGGTGAATTTGCTGATGGTGAAAAAGTTTTAAGAGCCAAAATAGATATGGCATCACCAAATATAAATATGAGAGATCCTATTATCTACAGAATATCTCATTCTACTCATCACAATACTGGTGATAAATGGTGTATCTATCCAATGTATGACTTTGCTCATCCATTAGAAGATGCAATTGAGCATGTAACTCATTCTATTTGTACATTAGAATTTGAAGACCATAGACCTCTTTATGACTGGGTAGTAAGTGAATGTGAAATGGATGCAACTCCTAGACAAATAGAATTTGCAAGACTAAATATGACTAATACAGTTATGAGTAAGAGAAAGCTTAAACAATTAGTTGATGAAAAAGTTGTAGATGGATGGGATGATCCTAGAATGCCTACTATCTGTGGACTAAGAAGAAAGGGTTGCACTCCTGAAGCATTGAGAAATTTCTGCACAGCTATTGGTGTTGCAAAAGCTAATTCTATAGTAGATTCTCAAATGTTAGATTATTTCATAAGGGAAGATTTACAATTAAAAGCTCCACTTGCTATGGCAGTATTAAATCCTTTAAAACTTGTAATAACTAATTACCCAGAAGATCAAACAGAAATGCTTGAAATAGAAAATAATGCCAAAGATGAAACACAAGGAAAGAGATTAGTTCCATTCTCTAGAGAAATATATATTGAAAAAGAAGATTTCATGGAAGTTCCACCTAAGAAATACTTTAGATTATTCCCTGGAAACGAAGTTAGACTAAAGGGAGCATATTTCGTTAAGTGCAATGAAATCATTAAAGATGAAAATGGTGAAGTTGTAGAAATACACTGCACCTATGATCCAGAAACTAAGAGTGGTTCTGGTTTCACTGGTAGAAAAGTTAAAGGAACTATTCACTGGGTAGATGCTAAAACTTGTGTGCCAGCTGAATTTAGATTATATGAACCATTAATATTAGATGACGTAGAAGAAAATGAAGGAAAGCACTTTCTAGAACAAATAAATCCAAATTCATTAGAAGTGTTACAAGGTTTTGTTGAGCCAACAGCAGTTAAAGATGCTAAACCTCAAGATAAATTCCAAATGGTTAGAAATGGCTTCTTCAATATAGATACAAAATATACTACTGCTGATAAGTTAGTATTTAACAGAATTGTTTCTTTAAAGTCATCATTTAAGTTAAGCTAGAAATATATAGGTTTAATAATTTTTTACAAATACAACTTATATAAATAAATCATAAATTAATAAACTAAAATAACTATTTATCGTATGACGAATTGGGGAGAGACTGTTAATAACAGCGCCGAA
The DNA here is from genome assembly GCF_009928485.1 of Clostridium sp. C2-6-12. Lineage (GTDB taxonomy): Bacteria > Bacillota > Clostridia > Clostridiales > Clostridiaceae > Clostridium. The sequence goes on from NZ_JAABNP010000039.1 coordinate 15,669, forward strand.
GGTGAAGCCGCAACAAACTCTCAGGCAAAAGGACCGAATTCTGACGATACTCTGGAAAGTCACATGACACCCAAGAAGCAATCTTTTATTTATAAAAGAGAATCTTTCAGGTACAATAACAGAGGCGAATTGTTTATACAATTCGTCTCTTTTTTTTGCGTACTTATAAAAAGAGTGACTTTACCACGATACAGAATTCCCCATAAACAGGAACTTATCTACAAATAGGAACTTGTATTATTAGCTAGACGTAATATGGATCATAGGTTCATTAATAAAAATTAAATAATAAAAAGGAGTAATTTATAATGTATGATATTGCTGTATTAGAATACCTAGGCATCTTTGCCTTTGCTGCTTCTGGTGCCTTCGTTGCAATAGAAGAAAAATTTGATTTATTTGGAATTTATATCTTAGCTACTGTTACTGCCATGGGAGGAGGGGTTCTTCGTGATATTGTTACAAATGTAGGAATACCATTGTTTTTTTCAAACTATAAAACAATTCCTTTTATCCTTTTAGGTGGAACAATTCCTATTATTCTTCGTGGAAAATTAAAATATAATACATTATTTGTAGTAATTGATGCAATTGGATTGTCCGCCTTTTTTGTATCCTCTGGCATTAAAGCTATCGAAAGTGGATATAATTTAATGCTATTTCTATTTGCTGCAAGTATAACTGGTGTTGGAGGTGGAATGCTTAGAGATATAATTACTAATAGAAAACCTGAAATTTTTAAATGCGATATTTATTGTGTTGCAGGGATTGTTGGTTCACTTTTATTATGGTTCTTATATCCTGCTGTAGGTGTTCATATCGCACAGCCATTATCTCTGATTACTATATTTTCAATTAGAATGATTTGTTACATGAAAAAAATTAATCTGCCAGTTATTAATTAGAAAGATTTTAAAGCATGTCCTAAAATCATTACCATCCAATTTTAGGACATGCTTTAATTATTTATTTTCACTTTAAAATTTTTATTCATATCTATTTTGAAATGACTTCTATTCCCTCTTCAGTTATAAGTACTGTATGTTCCCATTGTGCTGAAAGAGAACCATCAGCAGTCAATGCAGTCCACCCATTATTTTTGTCAATTATTACTTCATGGCTTCCAGCATTTATCATAGGCTCAATTGTAAATATCATTCCAGGTACTAAAACCATATCTGTTTCTCTTTTTCCAAAATGAAAAACAAATGGTTCCTCATGAATATCTAATCCAACTCCATGTCCTCCAAATTCTCTAACTACTGAATATCCATTATCTTCTGCATGTTCTTGAATTACAGCTCCAATATCACCTAAGAAACTCCAAGGTTTGGCTGCTTCCAAACCTTTATTTAGGCATTCTTTAGTTACTTGTACTAATTTTCTAGCTTCCTCATTTACTTCACCAATCATAAACATTCTTGATGCATCTGAGTAATATCCATTTAATATGGTTGTTACATCTACATTTACAATGTCACCACTTTTAAGAATAACCTCTTTGCTTGGTATCCCATGGCATACTTCATTGTTAATTGAAACACAAATACTTTTAGGATATCCATCATAATTTAGAGTTGCTGGAATTCCACCATTAGATATAGTATAGTCATAAGCCAATTTATCTATCTCTTCTGTTGACATTCCTTCTTTTATATTATTACTAATTAAATCTAAAAGACCATTATTAATCTCGGCGCTCTTCTTTATTCCTTCAATTTGTTTTTTTGTTTTTATAAGCTCTCTTGTCGGTACTATGTGCCCTTTTCTTTTTAATTTATCTAATCTTTCATCAAATTCTAAATGACATTTCTTATATTTCAACCCACTTTTGCACCAACATAAATCGTTTCTATTTAAAATCATAATACTATTTCTCCATTTATATATTCTATATGCTACTTAATTGATCCACCGTGAAAATAGCATTCATAAACCTTTATATCCTCAAAATAAATTTCTTCATGTCCTTGAAACCAATTAAACTCGCCATTAATAATACAATGATATTTATACTGCCCATTTTGATAGATAACTGGACCACGATAAGGACTTTCTTTACTCACTAAACTTAAAACTTCCTTTAGAAAACTTCCAGAAAATCTTTCGTCTAGTACTCTTCCAATATAATTCATTGACCAAAATGGAATATCATCCTTCCATAAAGCTTCTTCCCCTGAAAATCCTTCTCCACCTAAATATGTATCAATATATTTTAAATTACCATCTACATATTCTAAGTCATGAGAATTGGGTCTTGATGGTCTACTTTCTGTCCCTTTTCCAGCATATGTGGATTTTTTCGCCTTACATAAGAAATCAATTATATCTTCATATATATAGTTAATTTTATTTTCTTCTATGGACAAACGGCAATTTTCTTCATAATCATTAACTAATTTATCAATGCTTACCTTAAATAAATCACTCAATGAAATTAATCTAGCTATATCAGGGTAAGATTGCCCTACTTCCCATTTTGCAACTGCTTGTCTTGATATTCCTAAAACCTCAGCTAACTTTTCTTGTGACATACCTTTTGCTTTTCTAAGTGTCTGCAATTGTTCTTGAAAACTCATTATTTAACCACCTCTAATACCAGTATACTTAGAACATTATCATATTTCTACCAATTAAGTATAACAAGGTTGACAACTAGAAGTTGCTATAAATAAAAAATTATTTACTAAATGACATGTATATTCATCTCTTATCTTCAATTTGTATCACCCCATATGTAAAATAGTTAATTCGTAATAAATTATTGTTATACTAAAATTTTTCACTTATAGTAAATATGAGGTGAACACAATGAATTTTGGAATTGAATTGCAAAATTACAACTTTTTAATAAAACTTGAGAACTGCTCCATAAGAATTATAGATGGAAATTGGGGGACTTTTAAAAAATCTTTTACTAATCATATGCACAGCTATTATGAACTTCATTATGTATCAGGTGGGCAAGGTGCCTTAATTGCTGATACTTTAAATATTCCCCTGTACAAGGGTTGCTTTTATCTTCTGCCTCCAAGAATTAATCATGAGCAATTGAGCAATCCATTAGATAATTTAGAAGAATATCATCTTGCCTTTGAACTCACTTGTAACTCTGAAAAAGATTTAGCTTGGAAATGCCTCTTTTCCAATGGATATTATAATACTAATCAAAATAATCTTGAAATCTTTTTTGATAACATAGTTAAAGAATCTAATGAAATGCAGTATGGTTATGTAGATAAAATTCATCAAAATATACAGTCAATTTTTATTACGCTTATAAGATCAATTTCTAAAAATAACGATGAAATTTCTGTTACACAGGCCAACTGGGATGATAGGCGTATAATGCTCATAGACCAAGCATTTATCTATGAATATAATACCATTGCCCTATCAACCTTAAGTAATAAATTAAAGCTTAGCACTCGGCAAACACAGAGATTTATACAAGATAAGTATGGAGTTCCTTTTTCAACGCTAAAACTCCGATCAAGGTTGAGCCATGCTGCAATGTTATTAACTACAACAAAACTATCCTTGGATGAAATAAGCCTTCAAGTTGGTTACCTGAATTATTCATTTTTTAGCAAATCCTTTAAAAATCAATATAAAATGACTCCAATGAATTATCGAAAATCTCATTATCAAGAACAGACATAACTAAGCTGGTTATGCTTATATGACATTTTTTATTTAACAAGGTCATATAAGGCTATGGTTAAAATTATTAATATAGATTTATAATATCCTTAGAAAACTTCATGTCCATATTATGTATAAAGAAAGGGATTTTATATGTCACAAAAATACAAAACCAAAATATCTTCTAACTCATTTACTGAAATCATTCCATATTATAATTATGACATCAGAGAAGCAGGCTGGCGTGACGGAATGGTTATTGGCAATGGTGAAAATGGTGTAGTCTGCTCATGCTCTCCTTATTCTGAAACACTAATCTATCAAAATATGTACTTCATTATGCCTTCACGTCAACCTCGTTTTGTACCACCTGAAGTTACGAGTGAGCTTAATGAAGCTAGACAAGCAGTAATAAATTTTGATGACAGTTGGAATGTCCATGACAGAAATCGTACATTTCTTTATTGTTTTCACCCAGGCCACCAGCTCAGATTGAATATGGCGAAACAGGAAATACTAGATTATTCTCGTGAAACAGATTATGAAAAAGCTGAGATATCAGTCAAGTATTCAGATAAAAATGGAACATGGCTAAGAAAAACCTTTACCTCGAGAGAGGATAATGTAACTATTACAGTAATAAACAAATCTAGTACAGACACAAAAATCAATGTTGATATTTCAGTAGATGATTTTTCTTCTATGAAGAATTTTGGTGGAGGTGTTATTAAAAACGGTGTAAAACGTGATGAAGAGAACATGCAATACAAAAAGCTTGTTGATGAAGAATGTTCCTACATCTCAATGGTTGCACATTACCCGTCCTATGATGGAAGTGAACTTTCAGAGGGTGGCTTTGCAGGCGTTACTAGAGTTATTACAGTTGGTGGAATGAAAAAGAAATTGCTTGGAAATGATTCAAAAGAAACTGTTAATGTAGGAATTGATAAAAATCCGATTATTAGCATTACAGGTGCAGATAAAGTTTATTTAATCACAAAAACTTCACGTACACATCATATGGGTAAATTAAGTGATTTTTCAGATACTGAAGAATATGATATAATCAATGAATTGCTATCTGATACTGAAAAAGTAGATACTAAATACAAGAATGAGAATGATAACTTTTCCTATAATTCAGCACTTGTACCACATGCAAAAAAACATTCATTGCTATTTAATTCAGTTTCATTCAGTCTTGGCTCAGATAGATACAAATATTCCTATAATGAAGACTTATTAAAGAAACAAGCAGATAGTAACAGCTTACTAGATGCTCTTGTAGAAAGAGCCTATAATCAAGGCAGATATGCACAGATATGCTGTTCAGGTTTCTCCGCTCCACGACTTTGCGGTCTTTGGACAGGGGAATGGAATCCTGGATGGAATGGTGCCTACACTATGGATGCTAATGTAAATCTTCAGGTTTCTGGAATGAATACAGGAAATATTTACGATGCCGCATTAGGATATATATATTTTGTTCTAAGGCAGATAAAGGATTGGGAAGAAAATGCAGCTTTAGTCTATAGCATGAAAGATGCTCTGTTGATTCCAGTCAATACAGATGGTGACAGAGCTATAATGGTTGAATATGATCAAGATTATCCTTTTCAATACTGGAATGCTGGAGCAAGCTGGATGCTTTTACCTATATTCGAGTTCTGGCAGTGTTTCGGAAATCAACAAATACCAGTTAATGATAAGATAAGTCATATATATAAACAGGAATATATTGATTTGGAAAAAGATATTTTATATCCACTCCTAAAAAAACAGGCTAACTTTTGGGAACAGTTATGCACACCAGAATATTACACTGATATCAATGGGAAAGCTTGTTACGAAAAAGGAAAGAATAAACTTTTAGATGGAGAGAAATATCTTATCATTCCATCCTACTCCCCTGAAAACAAACCAAATGGCTACAACAGTATAATAACCGCCAATGCAACCATGGATATTTCTGCAGCAAGGGATGGACTGAAGATGACCATTTCCATAGAAAAAGCATTGGCGTACAATAACTATGAAAAAGAAGTGGAAAAATTGGAAAAGCTTATTGATAAACTTCCTGAATATAAATATGACGACACAGGTGCACTGTGTGAATGGGCAATGAATGAATATGAAGAAAATAACGCTCATCGCCATATAAGCCACCTATATTGTGCATGGCCAGCATATGAAGCTAATAATAATGAAATGTTGACTGCGGCATGCAATACAGCTATAGAAAATAGAAATCGTGAGAATGTTGGAAAGGATGATACAGCATCTCATGGATGGGTTCATAAGGCATTAGTTGCTGCAAGGCTTAAAAATGGCGAATCTGCATATGATTTACTTAATACCATTATGTCCAGTGATATTTATTTTACATCTCTTATGACTGATCACAATACAGATAGAAGCAGGGGGGTGTTCTGTACTGATACTTTAATTGGGACAGTAGGTATCATAAATGAAATGCTTTTATTTTCAAATACAGGTGAGATAGAACTTCTTCCTGCATTGCCATCAAAGTGGAAAAAAGGTTCTATAAATGGACTTATGGCTAGAACAAATGCAAAAATTACAAAACTTGAATGGGATCTTACTAAAAGAAAAGTTATTGCTTCTATTCTCTCTTATTCTTCACAATCAATCAAGATTACATGTCTGATTGGTACAGGCTCCTTTGAAACATCAAATGGAGTAATATATACTAATGGTGATGAAATAGAATTTAAGAAAGATCAAGAAATAACCATTAGTATTTGTATATAAAATTAATATGTAAATAAAATTATTAAACCTTCAGTCTGATGAAAATATCAAACTGAAGGTTTTTCTATATACTTAAAAAATAATTCCTTTATTTAAAAATTCTCTTTGCAAAGTTATAAAGACCATGTTTCCAAACAGTAAAATCATGGTTACCATCAATAGTATACCAAATATGGTTAACTTTATTCTCAATTAATGTTTGGTGATAAGTGTTAGGTGTATTTCTAACAACACCATCATTATTTCCAGTACATATCATTATTAGTTTAGGGGTATTAACAGAGTTTTGTGGAATAGTAAATTGTTCTTTAGTAAATTGACCTGGGAAATTTAATTGGCTATCTGCAAGTAATCCAGGTGCTGGTGAAAACGCTCCTATATAACCAAACTTATCTAGGTTCTTAAAACCTATGTATAAGGATTCTTTTCCACCCATTGAAAGTCCAGCTATAGCAGTATTTTCTCTTCCTTCTTTAACTGAGTATTTTGATTTAATAAAAGGCATCAAGTCATTATTTAAATCATTTACAAAATTATCAAAAGCATTTATGTTTTCTTGACTAAAAATATTTTTAGGTACTGAATCATCAGCAGCTGCACGAATATTAGGCATTACTACAATCATATCTGATGCTTTATTTTCAGAAGCTAAATTTCCTATTATTGCTCTTGGGTTTCCATCTAGCCATTCAGAATCTGTGCCGCCTATGCCGTGTAATAGGTATAATACTGGATATTTCTTATCAGCTGAGTAGTTCGCTGGCAATAAAACATAGCATTTTCTTGTAGATCCAGTTGTTTTTGAGCTATAGGATACTTCTTCTAACTTTCCATATTTTACATTAAGTTTATTAGTATCAAAACCATAAGGGACCTCATAGTCAGCCTTAGCTTGTACCTCACTTCCTGTAAGTTGTAATTTTTGTCCAGCATCTTTTAAGTTTATTTCTGCTACATTAGTATCAGCAAATGCTGTGACTGCTAAAGGTTCACTACACATGCAAGATATAAATAAAGTAGAGAAAGCTAAACAAAATGCTTTCTTTCTTAAATTCATAAAAAAACCACCTTTCAATTTATAGTATTCATTCCTTAATTATACAATTACAAAAAGTCAATATCAATCGTTTTCATAAATAATAATCATAAAAAAAGCATGACACCCTATAAATAAGGGTTTCATGCCTCAATATCTATATATTTAAAAATTTATCAAATCTACTTCTAGTATTTTCTTCACCTATTATTTGCATTATAGTATATATGTCCGGTGAGTTAGTTCTATGAGTTAATGATGCTCTCACTGCACCTGCAACATCAGAAATCATACCTTTGTATTGATCTGGATTTGCTTTGAAATCTTTTCTATTTGCGCAATATCCAAGTCTAAGTCCAATTTCTTTTAAATCTTCAAACCAAGCTTCTTGGTTTTCAACATTAAAATTGAACTCTTTTTTATAAGTTTCAACAACTTCTTTAGCAGCTTCTAGGGTCATTCCCTTTGGAAGTTCTATTTGCTCTGCTGTTTCTTTATAGAATAATTCATCAAAGAAATAGAATATTTTAGCTTTTACTTCATCCCATTTAGCAAAATCTTTTCTTGGTTTTGGACCTTCTTTATCTATATTGAAGATTTTCTTTGCCATAGCTTCATTTCCTGAAACTAATTTAAACATTTCTTCATCAAATTCTTTAGCCCAAGCTGTATATTGATTATATACATCTTCAGCCTTCATAGCAGCAATACAATCCTTTGCTACATCATTTAACTTAACTAAATCGAATAAGGCTCCACTCTTACCCATTTTCTCTAAATGAACTTCAAATTCATGATAATCCACTTTAGGATTTTCAGCTCTCCATTCTTCATAAGTAGAATTTACTATATTAAGTAAATATTCAATTACTGTTACTGTTGGGAATCCAACTTCCTTATAATAAGAAACAGCAGCTTCTGGATCTTTTCTCTTAGAAAGCTTTCTCTTTGATCCTCCATCTTGCTTCATTATTACTGGGATATGAGCATATCTTGGAGCTTCAAAACCTAAAACTTCAAATAATTGAACATGTATAGGAAGTGATGATAACCATTCTTCTCCTCTTATTACATCAGTAGTTCTCATTAGACAATCATCAATTGCATGCGCAAAGTGATATGTTGGAAGACCATCTCCCTTTATAAGTACTACATCTTGATTGTTTTCTGGGAACGATATATCACCTTTTATTAAGTCATGGAATTCAACTCTATTTTCAGGATTTCCAGGAGATTTTAATCTTATAATGTACTTTTCACCATTTTCAATTCTCTTAATAGCTTCCTCTTCAGTTATATTTCTAAACTTAGCATATTCTCCATAGTAACCTGGAGTAATTTTATTGGCCATTTGTCTTTCTCTTAATTCTGCTAATTCTTCTGGAGTGCAGAAATCTGGATATGCTAAGCCTTTTAAAAGCAAATCTTTTGCAAAAGTATTATATATATCAGCTCTTTCACTTTGTTTATATGGGCCATATTCCCCTTTAGACGTTTCTTGTCCTGTCATACCTTCACTAAAATCTAAGCCAAAGTTATGCATAGTTGCAATTGTATCTTCTATTGCACCTTCTACTTCTCTCTTTTGGTCAGTGTCTTCTATTCTTAAATAAAATACTCCACCACTTTGACTTGCTATTCTTTCATTGATTAATGCAGAAAATACTCCACCTATGTGTTGGAAACCTGTTGGACTTGGTGCATATCTTGTAACTCTTGCACCTTCTTTTAGATTTCTCTTTGGATATTTTTGAATATAATATTCTGTTGTATGTTCAACATTTCCAAATATCATTTCTGCTAATTTTTCAAAACTCATTATATATCTCTCCTTTAATTTTTTTGTGCACAAGGTATTTCTGGCCCCTTGTTATGGCAATTTATTTTTATCATAAAGATATTACAACTTCAGCAATTTCCTTTTTCTCAATTAATGGAATTTCATATTCTTTGAAAATCAATTCGATTCCAGAAACATCATCTGGCAGTGCAGGTGATACAACAAAATTATAACAAAAATGATCTGCTGCACCACCTCCACTTTTCATTCTGCAATTATATTCGTTTCCTATAAATAGTTCAAAACTACTATGCTTTGATATGCAATTTGAAGGATCATCTATATCATTCTTATCTATAATAAAATTTATAATACTTGCATTTGAGTACTGACGAATTACAGTTATAGAAAAAAGACGATTATCTTTCTCTGCTATCTTTAATACTGGTATATTCATCCTAAATTCTTCTGGCTCAACAACTGGTTTATATAATTCTTCCTCCCATAGTGAACTGAATACTGATTTTAATTGATTCTCATATAAATCAAACTTTAATGCCCATTTTGAGATATACTCAAAAGGTGGATAACCCGGATTATTCTTCGAGATTTCCTTACGCTTTTTTATTAATTCACAAATCTTCTCATCAACTTTAACTATTTTTTCTTCATAATGATCAGTTGGCCTTCTAAACGGCATTAATTCCACTTTGCACCTCCCAAGAAATTTTCTTATCTTTAACATTTCTGAAACCCTGTAATTTCCTCGTACAATAAAAAAATCCTCTCATCCTAAAAACTTAGGACGAAAGGAATATCTTCCGCGTTACCACCTAGATTGATCAAACTATTATAAGAGCTTAATCCACTCAATTATCTTTAAGGGAATAACCCCACAAATATACTACACCAAAAGGCTTTCTATTCATTGCTCCAAAGCTTCCTTCAATAGTTTTAAATTCCAGGTTTACACCCTCCCTAGATCTCTTAAAATTAAAATACTATTTACTCTTCTTTTTCAACACACTTATCTTTTATAATTCAATTTTATTATTTATGAAATACAAGTCAATTATACATTTTGAAAATACCAATGTAAAGATAATTTAATTTATAATTTTATCTTATCAACAATTTCCTTTATAAATCCATCTTCAAATGGACTTTTAAATCCAATCTTATGAAGCATATTAGGGAAATAATCTTTTGCTGATTCTAAGCTGAATGTAATATATTTTTCCCATGCATCCTTATAATCTTCATCCATTCTTGTCTTAAATTGAAGTGCACATGTTTGTGCAAGACAATAATCAATATAATAAAATGGACTATTATATACATGTTGTTGCATTTGCCAAGTACGTCCCTCACCATAGAATTCATCATCATTAAAAGCAAGATGTGGTTTATATTCCTTTTCCAATTGCCTCCAAACATCTCTTCTTTCAGAAGGTGTAAGTTCTGGTTTTGTATAGATTATTTCTTGGAATTCATCTACCATACATCCATATGGTATAAATGCAATAGCATCTTCTAGCTGCATTTTTCTATAATCTTCAGCTCTGTCTCCAAAAAATAATTCCATCCATTTGCCTGTGAAAAACTCCATTGACATTGAATGCACTTCAGCAGTTTCCATAGTTATATTGTTATGCTCTAGTATTTCATCATTTCTTGTTAGGTATCCTTGGAATGCATGGCCACATTCATGTGTCATAACATCTACATCACCACTTGTACCATTAAAATTAGCAAAGATAATTGGAGCCTTATAAAGCATAAGCATATCCATATATCCACCTGCTTTTTTATTTGGTCTTCCTAGCACGTCAAACAATTCATGTTCTAACATAAAATCAAAAAATTCTTTTGTTTCTGAAGATAATTCTCCATACATTTTTTTACCTGCTGCAAAAATATCATCAGCATCTCCAATAGGAATTGGGTTTCCATCAAGGAAATAAACTCCTTCATCAATATAATCAAGTTTTTCTATACCAAGACGTTTTCTTCTTTCCTCATGCATTTTAGATGCAAATGGTACAAAAAACTTTTTAACTTGATTTCTAAAATTAGCAACATCATTTTTATCATAAGAATTACGCTGCATATTATAATAGCCAAGCTCAACAAAATTATCATATTTCATTGCCTTTACCTGTTCATTACGATTAGCTACAAGCTTATCATAAATTTCATCTAACTCATTCTTAACTGTAATGAGTTTTTCACTTCTAGCTTTTGCTGCTTCAATTCTTGTTGCTCTATCTTTGGATTTTAAATATTTTCCTAATAAAGATAAGCTAAGTTTTTCACCTCTAAATTCTACATTTATTTGAGCAATTAATTTATTATATCTTGAGGCAAGAGCATTTTCCTCCTGTTTAAGTGGAATAAGCACATCATCAAAAGCTTTTAACTTAATTTCTATATCTTTAAAAGGAACTTCTCCTATCTTCTTTTCAAAAAAAGATCTATATTTAGAATTTAAAAATAGCTTTTGATATTTTACTGTAAAACTCTCAATTTTAGGAGCTATTTCATCGTAATAATCCTGCTCTTCTTCATAAAATTTATTTGAAACATCTCCATCATGCCTCATTCCTGCTAAAATAATAGCAGTACGTACTTTTATCATTAAATTATAATATTTTTTATGAACTAAAAACTGTTCTTCTCCATCTTTAGCTTCATTAAATTCTTTTATTATTTCTAGGGCTTCCTTTTCAAAATCTTCAATTTTTATTCTTTCATAAGGAAGTTTTGATAATTTAAAATTTTCCTTTTCCATCAATTTCACTCCTAACTTAATTGGTTCATGTCGGTTAAATATCTGCTTTACCATGCAGATATTTAATTTATTGTACATTTTCTATTATATAGTTATTTTATAATTTTTTGTATATTATAAAAAATATTTTTCCATAAAAAGAAAAAATAGCAGTTTTCTTTAACCCAAACTGCTATTTATTAATGAAATTTAGTAATAAAACTTAGGAATTCCTCTCTTATTATCCATTCCCGGTATAATTGGTGGAATGAACTCGTTTAATGCTCTGCTAGACTCAGTGGTTGTAAGTTCTGCAAGTTTTGTTACTCCAACATAAACATCTGATATCTTGTACCAGGTTGCATAGTCAACTACACCTGTTTGAGGCAAGGTAAATATTTGTTGAAATACTTTCACTGCATCTGCAGTTTTTTGCGTGTACTGGCCATCTTCAGCCTGCTTTGGAATTAATGGATAATTTCTAGCTATTCTATTTAATTGACCTTGAATTGTCCTTACATCTGTGCCCGTTGAACCTATAGTTAAAGGAGTTCCTGGATATGACTTTGGACTTCCTTCAACCTCCTTTGCAGTAAGTAATTCAATATCATCTCCATAGTAGTATCTCAATATATCATAAGGAGTTCTGCCTTGTTGTGCTAATGATTGGCTTCCCCATTGACTTAACCACTGAGGGCAGCTAACACTCTTACCGTCACAATATTGTGAAAAAAGAGGCTGCTTCTTTCCAACTCTTTTTATATAAGTAGAAAAAATCTCATCGACCACCTGACTTATACTGTCATAAATATTTCTTCCATAATTAAAAGCATGATCATAAGCTGTAGAGCTTGTAATATCATAATTTTTACCTTTTCCTCTATACCATTCAGTAAAAATTCTATTTAAAGTAAAAGATATAATGCAATAAATATTTGCTCTTATAGCTGAATTATTCCAAGTTGAATATATTTCACATGAAGCAACATTTTTAATATAATCTTTAAATGGTACTGTATAATTTGGAGCTGATGGATCATTAGGACTTCCTTGATGAACAATAATGTATTCTGGAACAACAACTTCTGGCAATACAACTCCTGAAGTTGGTGGTGGAACAGGTTTCTCTTCATCTTCAGGTATTTTAGGCGGAAAATTTCCATTTAAGGTATTGGGCTGTACATTTATAACCTCTTGTCTCATATTACTTCTTCCTAAGTTTGGTGCTAAATTACATATTTGATATGCAACTTGGGTAGGAAATACTTGACATCCTCTTATTACAATTGGATTAAAACCATTTCTCTCAACAGTTATATCATATAAGCTGTAGGGTAAATTAGTACTTTCTTTATTCAAAGAATATTCTAAAGGTGGTGCTGGTAAATCTATTTGCTGAGTCAATCCAGCTGAATTTGTAGTTAAATCAATTGTTTGTAAATTTCCTGTGCCTTCCGCACCCCTTACAGTTATCTTTGCTCCATCAATGGGAATGTAGTCATTGCCTCTAAAACATTGGACCTTTAACCTCCCAATATTACTCATGGGATTTATGTTATTTGTAATATCCATATAAAGCCTCTCCATATTTTTTCTCAAAATATTATATTTCAGCAGCTTAATATTTATTACAAAATTAAACATATCTTTATTTTGAATTTGCCTAATATTGCATTTTAACCTTAGAAAAATAAGTAGATTTAACATGAAGTATAAATCTAAAATAAAATGACAACATAATAATAACTATTGTAATTTGAAAATATTTGTGGAGGTCAATATGAAAGTATCAAAAAATATATTTTTTCTTCCTATTATATCTATATTATTATTCCTTTTCGTTACAAGAAATATTGTTTATGCCACTTCTGCTCCTAATACTCAAACTCCAATTAAAGCAGCTGTATTTTTAAATGATTTTAATGATCAATTCATTAGTAATGTTAAGAAAAACTTAGAAGCTATTCAAACGAAAAACGGAAATAATATCCAATTCACTTTTTTTGATGGTAAGGGAAATCAAGTTATTCAAAATCAAGAAATTTATCAATCACTTAATAAGCCCTTTAACCTTATTATATTAAATCCAGTAAGTAGTGATCTTAATAAAATTCAAGATGTCTTGAATAAAATAGGACAAAACAATATTCCATTAATCTTATACTATGGAAAGACCACACCAATAGTAAATTACCTAAAAACTTATCCTAATTCTGTTATTATTGACACTGATATTAATCAATCTGGAATAATGCAAGGAAAAATCTTAGCTGATCAATGGAATTCAAACAAAGAACTTTTAGATAGAAATAAAGATAATATAATGCAGTATGTTTTGCTAAAAGGCCCTGTAAATAGTCCAGAAACAATAGCAAGAACAAAATATTCTGTTCAAGCAATTAACGATTCAGGAATTAAAACTCAGGAGCTTTCTTCAATCACTTGTAATTGGGATGAAGAATGTGCTAGAACTGCTATTGAATCAAATTTATTGACTCTTGATGGAAAAATAGAAACTATAATTGCTAATAATGATGCCATGGCAATAGGTGCTGTTAAAGCCCTTCAGAAGTATGGATATAATAAAGGCGATAAATCAAAATATATTCCAGTTGTCGGTGTAGATGCCTTACCAGAAGCTCAAGCATTAATTAATCAAGGTGCCCTGACAGGTACAGTTGTGCAAGATCCGCAGACTCATGCAAATGCAATTTATACCATAGGCATGAATCTAAGTTCTGGCAATCCACCCCTTAGTGGTACAAATTATAAATTTGATGAAACTGGAATTACGGTTGAATTACCTTATTATGAATACTTAAAATAACCCGTTATGTTAGTATTCATCTACACCCATAACATTTTAAGTAAAATATTATGGGTGTATCATTTAAGAAACTAACTCTTTGGATTCCTTAAGACTTTCTCCATTTTTAATCCAAGATAAAATTATAATAGTGATTATAATAAACGCTGTTCCTAGCCACTCTGCTATTCCAAGCTGTTCATTTAACCATACTACAGATAACAAAGCTGCAGATAAAGGTTCAGCTGAGGATAATATACTTGATTCTATTGGCTTTATATACTTCAAGCTTTCCAAAAAGCATGTGAATGCAATTAAAGTTCCAAATAATACTACAAATATGATTGCAAGTATCGAAGCAACAGACCACTCACCATTGCAGTCCCATGGCTGATGAATAAAGCTGAAGGCTACTCCACCTATTAGCATTCCCCATCCAACTACTAATACAGAGCCCCATTTTGTAAGTAGTGAACGTGGCTGCAAAGTATAAAAAGCTGCTGCGAAAGCTGAAGTAATTCCCCAAAATAAAGCCAGTTTTGAAATTGATATACTATGAACATTGCCTTTTGTAATAATAAGAAAAGTTCCTGACATGGCTAAAATTATAGCCATTAGCTCTTTTAAATTTGGAATTCGCTTAGTTTTGATAGCTAAATAACAAGTTATTATAACTGGAGACATATATTGAAGTATTGTCGCTGTTGCTGCATTTCCATATTTTATAGCAGCAAAATATGTATATTGAACACCTAACATACCTATGATGCTGAATAATATAAGCCTTAACCTATCCTCTTTAAATTTCCATATTTGAAATATATCTTGTCCACCTTTAATAGCGGATAATACTAATAACGCAATTCCTGATACTAATAAACGTATTACAACAAGCCATTCTGGAGTAAAGCCGTTTTTTTGAAATAAAAATTGAGCAACTGTTCCAGATACTCCCCATAGCATTGCAGCTGTAATTACTAATATTATTCCTTTTATTCTTGATTCAAATTTCATTATATTTTCACTCACCTTTTAAGTTTTTTTATTTTCAGTATAACTTTAATTGTATTAACTTAATCAAGTAATTACTTTCTTCAAGCTACTATAAATATATTGATTAATATAAAGTAATCTGTAATAATTTTATTATTATATTAAGCTATCCACAATTAATATATTATCAAAAATTAAAACTATATTAGCGAGATGATAAAAATGCAAGCAACAAAAATAGAAGTAAATGATAATTTACAAGAAACAGTAAAACATGGTTCTTATGATTTTCCACTAGCAATCTATACTGACAAATTCAATTTATTTGAAGAAGGGTATATAAGGTGGCACTGGCATAAAGAGCTGCAATTTTCATATTCCCTTTATGATAAGGTAGTTGTTTTTATTGAAGATGAAAAAATAGTTTTATGTCCAGGAGAAGGAGTTATGATAAATTCAAATGTCCTACATCAAATTAAACCATATAACAATAGTGATTGTATGATGTTTTCTCTTGATTTTGATCTTTCTTTAATTGGTGGTAAAGAAGAATCTCTTATAGAAAAGAAATATTTAATTCCATTTGCTGAAAGCAACACATTAAAGTTTGTAAGCTTAAAACCTGATATTCCATGGCAGAAAAAGATATTGGAACACTTAGAGACAATCTTTATGTTATATAATGACGAGCCCTATGGATATGAGTTAGAAATTAAGAATAACCTAGGCATCCTTTGGCTTAACTTAATTAAAGAAATGAAAAACGAAATCAAAGCTTCTCATACTTCAGTTTCAAATGATAATGAGCGAGTAAAATTAGCTCTTGAATATATACACAAACATTATGCAGATAATATTATTTTAGAAAATATTGCAATGACAGCAAATATAAGCAAAAGCGAATGCTGCCGCAGCTTTAAAAGAATTTTAAAAATCACACCTTTTGAATATTTGATGGAATATAGAATTTCAAAGGCAGCTGAACTTCTTTTAAAAAGTACAGATTCTATTTCTAACATTGCTTTTGATGTAGGTTTTAATGGAATAAGTTACTTTGGAAAGATCTTTAAGAAGTATAGAAACTGCTCACCTTCTGAGTATAGAAATAAATATTCCAATTTGAGATGAGAATACTTATTTACTAATTCTCCTCTCAAATTGAAGAGTATAAATCTTATTCAAATTCTTTCATGCTATTATTTACACTTTCCTCACATGATCTCATAGCCAAAATTGTTTTATCTAAAAGTTCATCTAAAGTCCATTCAAGTAATTCTGCTCCCTTTTGAATAATATCTCTTGAACATCCAGCTGCAAACTTTTTATCTTTATACTTTTTCTTTAAGCTTGATAATTCCATATCCATAACACTCTTTGATGGACGCATTCTTGCAGCTGCACCTATAAGCCCAGTTAATTCATCTGTTGCAAATAATACTTTTTCCATAGTATGATTTGGTTTTATATCAACACAAATTCCATAGCCATGGCTACATATAGAATAAATCATTTCTTCACTTGCATTAATTTCCTTCAATAATGCTGGAGCTTTTACGCAATGTTCTTCAGGCCACATTTCAAAATCAATATCATGTAAAAGTCCTACCATTGCCCAATAATCCGCTTCACTTCCAAAGCCTAATTGTTCTGCATACCATCTCATAACTCCTTCTACTGTAAGAGCATGAAGTATGTGAAATGACTCCTTATTATATTTCTTTAGTAAATCAATTGCTTCATTTCTTGTAATTGAATTGTTCATTATATTTCCTCCTGTTAATTAAATAGTTATTTTATCTTTTATTTTATACTTTGAAGTTACTGTTAAGTTTGTAAGTAAATATATTATACATATCCTAAAATATTTCTTGTTTTCAAGATAACTGAATTGTTTGTTTTTTCAAATTATACCATTGCATATATTTGCATACAATAATATAATTGTATGCAAAACAATTTGATTGAAAATTTGAAAGGAGGTCTTTTATGCCTGTTAATTCCTTTGATAACTATCCAATGAGCTGGAAACCAAATATAACTAATAAAAAGTGTCCTATTTATAAAGCATTAGCAGACTTATTAGAAGAAGATATTAAAAATGGAATTTTAAAACCTGGCGATAAGCTGCCTCCACAAAGAGAGCTTGCCGATTTTTTGGATATTAACCTAAGTACAATCTCTAGAACCTTTAAATTATGTGAACAAAAAGGATTAATAAGTGGAACAATAGGCAGGGGTACTTATATATCCTCTGATGCCAATGTTAACAGTACTCTTTTAAATCCAACACATGCACGAAATTTAATTGAAATGGGTGCTACACATCCAACTTATTCACAAAATAAATATGTAATTAAGATCATTGAGAATATGTTAAAGCAACCTGATTCTCATAAGTTTTTAGAATACTCTTCACCTTGTGGAACTTCTTCACAAAAATTATCAGGTGTAAAATGGCTGAAAAAAGTTAACATAGATACAACTGAAGATAATATTCTCCTTGCTTCAGAGGGACAAAATGCCTTATGTGCGGTTTTATCTTCTCTTTTTCAACCTGGTGATCGTATTGGTACTGATCCATTAATTTATTCAGGCTTAAAAACTTTAGCTAAAATGTTAGGAATTCAATTGGTTCCTATAATGCAAGAAAATAATGAAATGTCTCCTTTAGCTTTGAGAAATTATTGCAAGAATAATGATTTAAAAGGTTTATATTTAATCCCTGATCACCAAAATCCAACTACACACTCCATGTCTTTGCAAACAAGAAAAGAAATTGCTAAAGTTGCAGTGGAATATAATTTAATTATCATTGAAGATGGCATAAACAGTATATTAAGTGAAAATAGCAATACTCCAATTGCTTCACTTGCTCCTGAACATACTATTTATATATCAAGTACTTCAAAAGCATTATGCGCTGGACTTCGCATTGCATTTATAGCTACACCTTCTATTTATAAAAAAAGTCTAGAATCAGCTTTATATAATACAAATATTATGGTATCACCTTTTAATGCAGAAATTGTCCATAAGCTTATAAGCTCTTCCGTTGCAGATAAAATAATTAAAGAGCGTAAAGAAATGACAATAGAAATGAGCAATTTAACAGATTATCTTCTGAAAGACTACAATCTTATAGGAGATAAAAGCTGTAATTTCCGCTGGCTCCTGTTACCTGAAGGCTGGAATGGCAAAACATTCGAAACCTGTGCTAAAAATGCAGGTGTCCAAGTTTATTGTGCTGAACGTTTTGCTGTTGGCAATGCACCCGTACCTGCAGCTGTTAGAATTTCCATAGCTTCTCCCAAAAATTTAAAGGAATTAGAAAAAGGCATAAACATACTAAAATCCCTATTAAAAAATGATGATACATTTACTATGTCACAAAATTATATCTTTATATGATAACTATATTTCACAACTGTAAAAAGTACACTATTATTCCTTCAGCAGCATTTAACATGAGAAATCTTACAATTTAACATAAGAAACTTTACAAAAACACACCGAGTATTGATTATTATTGATACTCGGTGTATTTGTATAATTATTTCATTTTACCAATTTCCCCCAGGGGTCTGACCCCAATCAAAATACCTGCTCATTTTGCTCATAGCTAATAATTTAGAAGTACCTGTTTTTTCCCAGCTTTCTACTTGTTCAATTGCCTCTTGAGGTTTCTTTCCTAGTCCTACAAGCACTCCTGCCAATATAAATTCCTGATACAAGTGTTCAGGATTAATTCCCTCTTTAGCTTCTGCTAGTGCACGATTAACTAGTGGAGTAATATATTTAACCCAGTCATCAGGAGTATAATTAGCTGTGTTATTAACCATTTCATTGGCTTTAGTTGTTTCCATAGATTTTACTCATTCTCCTACAAATAATTAACTCACTTTTATTTTATTACTTATTTATAGATTTGTTCTTTGAAATTCTACAAATAAATATAAAACTATACAGAAAGTATAGATAAAGGGAAATGGGTAAAGGTATCTTTGAAGTAGCCAACGAAGTAAGCAATCTTTATCTGCTAGTGAATATCAAGCAGCCGCAACAGAGCGAATCTGAACTTCCTTTCCCTTAGGAATATGAACCTCATATTTAAGTTCACAGCTTTCTCCAATCTTTATTTTATCTGTTGACGCAGGAATTGCTCATAAATTATTTGCCCCCTTTTCTTTCTTACAGATTTTTTTCGATTCATATACTTCTTAGATATATTATAAAACTTTTACTATGACAAATGTATGTCATAATTACTTTTAATCTATAATTGGTAACTGTCACCAATAAAAATTTTAACTTACATAATTATCAGTTTTATTGGGAAATCTATTTTTGTTGTAAAAAACTCTAAAAACTAATATTTTTAATACGCAAATCTTTGGGTTTGAAATACCTTTTTATATTTTACATTAAACAAATTAAAGGAGTGACTAATTTATGAGTGAAAAAACACAAGAGAGATTTGAAGGCAGAGCTAGTTACCATGACTCTGTTGAAGAAATGCTTAAAAGAATTAGAGAAGATGGAATGTCAAATGCCTTTGACAGATATGCACAACAGGAAAAAATCCGTTGTAACTTCTGCCTTCAAGGTATAAGCTGTCAATTATGTTCAAATGGTCCTTGCAGACTAAATGAGAAAACTGGTCTTGAAAAAGGTGTATGCGGAATCGAAGCAAACGGTATGGCCATGAGAAATTTTCTTCTTAAAAATATTATGGGAGCTGGTACTTACAGCCATCACGCTTATGAAGCTTTTAGAACTCTAAAGGCTACAGGTGAAGGAAAAACACCTTTTAAAATTACTGATGTAGATAAACTTAAGTGGATGTGTGAAAAAGTAGGCATAGATACAAATCAAGAAACTAATAAAATGGCAATTCAATTGGCTGATTTACTTGAAGCACAACAACATATAGGAATTGACGAACCAAACATCATGGTAGAAGCTTTTGCTCCAAAAAAGAGAAAAGAATTATGGAAAAAGCTTGATATATCACCTGCCGGAACAATTCACGAAGAACAAAATTGTGTAGCAAGCTGTCTTACAAATGTTGATGGAAGTCATGTTTCACTTGCAATGAAAGCACTTAGATTAGGTATAGCTACAATTTATAACACTCAAATAGGACTTGAAATGGTTCAAGATATACTCTTTGGAACTCCAAAACCTCATGAGGTTAATATGGATCTAGGAATTATGGATCCAGAGTATGTAAACATAGTATTTAACGGGCATCAACCTTGGCCAGGTGTTGCTACTATACTAAAAGCTAGAACTCCAGAGGTTCAAGAAAAGGCAAGAGCTGCTGGTGCAAAAGGACTTAGAATTATAGGTTCTATTGAAACTGGTCAAGAATTGCTTCAAAGATTTGAAATGGATGAGGTTTTTGTAGGCCACATGGGAAATTGGCTTACTATTGAACCTTTACTAGCTACAGGAACTGTTGATGTCTTTGCAATGGAAGAAAATTGTTCTCCACCTGCTATAGACATGTACGCAGAAAAATATCAAATAACCTTAGTTTCTGTAAGTACAATAATTGATATGCCAGGTCTTGAACACAAAATTCCTTATGAACCTTCTGAAGTTGCTGATATGGCTGATAGATTAATTGATTTAGGAATAGAAAATTATAAAAAGCGAAAAGAAAGAAAAATAGTTCCAATGGTTCCTCAAAAAGTACAAAAAGCCATAGCTGGTTTTTCAACAGAAGCAGTACTTGGTGCTCTTGGCAATAAACTAGATCCATTAGTTGAAGTTATAGCTGCTGGAAAGATTAAAGGCGTTGTCGCTCTTGCTAATTGTTCTACCTTAAGAAATGGTCCTCAAGATTCTATGACTATAAACCTTACAAAGGAACTTATTAAAAAGGATATCTTAGTAGTAAGCGGCGGCTGCGGTAATCATGCGCTTGAAGTTGCTGGTTTATGTACAGTTGAAGCTGCTAATAATATGGCTGGAGAAGGCTTAAAAGAAGTATGCAACATGTTAAAAATCCCTCCAGTATTAAGCTTTGGAACTTGTACTGATACAGGAAGAATCTCAATGCTGGTTACTGCCCTTGCAGATCATTTAGATGTTGATGTATCTCAACTTCCTATAGCAGTTACAGCTCCTGAATGGATGGAGCAAAAAGCTACTATAGATGGTGTATTTGCTTTAGCATATGGTACCCTTACTCACTTATCTCCTACACCATTTATGACAGGTGCTCCTCAGCTAGTACAATTACTTACTGAAAAAGCAGAAGATGTGACAGGTGGACGAATAACTTTAGGTGATAATCCTAAGGAGGTTGCTGATAATATTGAAGCACATATAATTAAAAAGAGAAAAGAAATGGGACTCAGTTAGCAGTTAACAGCTTGTGCCATTTAGTAAAACATTTAGTCTATCAAAGTTAATTTTCTTCATTAAAAACCGGAGTCAAATTAAAGCTTAAATAAGCATTTAATTGACTCCGGTTTTTTAATAACAATTCATAGAATAATAAAAAAATCAGAAAAAGTTATATGCTCTTTATATAGCTAACATATAACTTTTTCTAATCTATATTGGGAGGATTATTATTTATAATGGCAAACTCTGAAAATATAAATTTTCTTTTATTTCTTCAATAATTTGTGACTATAATAATTCTTTAATTTGTTCTTCTATTTTTTCTGGCTCAACTGTTGGTGCAAATCTAGCTATTACTTTACCTTCTTTAGAAACTAAGAATTTTGTAAAATTCCATTTAATATCATCACCACTTGTATTAAAGCCTTTTTCTGATAAGAAATTATATAATCCCTTTGATGCATCATCTTCATTAGCAGAAGGGGCTTCTTTTTTTAAGAAAGTATATAAAGGATCGCTACTTTCTCCATTTACATCAATTTTAGCAAAAGTTTTAAATGTTGTACCATATGTTAATTGACAAAAACTCACTATTTCTTCATTGCTTCCTGGAGCTTGCTCGAAAAATTGGTTTGAAGGAAAATCTAATATTTCTAATCCACTATCTTTATACTTGTCATATAATTTTTGAAGACCTTCGTATTGAGGTGTGAATCCACAGCCTGTAGCTGTATTAACAACTAAAAGTACTTTACCTTTATACTCCTCTAGTGAAACTAAATTTCCCTTTACATCTTTAACTCTAAAATCATAAATCATTCGACATATCTCCTTCTAAATTTTATTTTATTATCTTTAATTTATTTATTTTTAATTTTACTCAATCTTTTTCACAAACTTAGTATATATTTTATTTTTATTCTTGTCAATTACTAAAATATATTTTTTCATTTACAATTAATATTAATTATTATTTATGCAAATGTTTCTCCTCCATAACAGCTATAGTATTCAAAACTCAAAAAAAGAGCTAGATAAAACATAATAATAAAAATGCTTTTTACCTGACTCCTAATCTAAAAATATTCCTTTATCTTATTAATTAATATATACATAACTACGCTAAAAATTTATCCTTAAACTCCTCTTCCTTCATAGGTTTACCGAAATAATAACCTTGAAATATGTCGCAATTAAGATCCTTAAGACATTCTATTTGTTCTCTAGTTTCAACACCTTCTGCTACAACTTCATAGCCAAAATAGTGACACATTTTTATAATTGTATTTACCATAACGTTAGTTCCATCATCAAAAACTAAAGTATCAATAAAGGATTTGTCAATTTTTACGCTATCAACTTGGAGCTTCTTTAAGTAATTCAACGAAGAATATCCTGTTCCAAAATCATCAAGACTTACCTTTATTCCATAACTCTTAATCTTTTTGATACTCTTTATAGCAATATCAAAGTCTCTTATTATTGTTGATTCCGTCACTTCAAACTCTATATATTCAAAAGGTACTTTATATTCTTGTATTATTTTTATAGCATTCTCACATATACTTTCGTCAATAATCTGTTCTGCTGATAAATTAATTGCTATTCTAAAATTTTTATACCCATCTTTAATCCATTTGGATATATTTTTACACACGTCAATAATCACACATTCACCAATATCTTTTATAAGCCCTTCTTCTTCAGCAAATTCAATAAAATCTAATGGTGGTATAATTACGTCTGCCTTAATCCATCTTACAAGGGCTTCTGCACCTAAAAACTTCTCCTCTTTTGAAACTTTAGGCTGATAAAAAGCTATAAATTCCCCATTTTTAATGCCTTCTTCTATTGCTTTTTTCTTTAGAATTTTATCATATACATCGGAATACATCTGTTCCTCATAAAATACATATTTATTTTTCCCAATTTTCTTCGCCTCGTACATTGCGTCATCTGCATTATTATATAAAGTTTCAAAATCCTCTCCATCTTGATTAATTACTGTTATTCCTATACTTGCGGTTACATAGTCAATGTCTTTTCCTTCAATATGAAAAGGCTCCTTAAAAACGCCTTGTATTTTCTTAACTACAATTTCTGCTTGATTTTTATTATAAACAGAATTAATTAAAAACAGAAATTCATCTCCTCCCATATGATAAACATGATCCTTAGTATGTATTACTCTTTTAAATCTTTTCCCTACTTCTTTTAAAAGTTTATCTCCAAAATCATGTCCCAAAGTATCATTAACTGCTTTAAAATTATCAATATCCAAACTCATAAGTATTGCAAATTTATCTCTATATAACTCTTTAATATCTTTGGATATTGTATTAATAACATGATTCTTATTAGGTAATCCTGTTATTGAGCTATACAGTGCATAATATTCTGCCCTTTGATTAATTTTTTTAACAACATATATCATCAAAATAAAGAAACCAATCATGAAAAAGTTAATAATAAAAATTGTATGCATAATTATCTTTTCATTTTTTTTATTTTGCTTGTTTAACATATCAATGCGATTACTTGAATAATTTACTAATTTTTTGCTCAATTCAATTCTTTTGTCTTCAGATGAAATTATTTCTTTTATTTCTTGCTGCCCAATTGTATTTGAATTATTAATCTCCTCTAAAACGCTTTTAATTTTATTATTATACTCGGTATCTGAACTTATTAACTCTTCAATCAATGCTTTTTCTTCATATAATAAATTATTTAACATTTTATATTTTTGAATATTTTCATCAATATCTTTTGAATATATCTTTAAGCTTTCTAATAGAGCTTCATTCCAGCTGCTGGAATATTTACTTGAAGATATTCTCATATTTAATATATCATCATTTATTTTATTAGCATAAATAGTAGCCATATAACCTTCTTCATAAATTTTATTTTGATTATTATAGCTATAATTCAAAGTTCCATGAATAAAGATAGTGAATGCTGAAAAAATAATTACAACTAAAATTGTTATTTTTTTAAATATTGACTGTAATCTGTTTCGTTCCATATTCTTTTCTATAGAAAATATTTCTTTAATTTTATTAATTACTTCTTTACCAATTATATTTAATTTTTTCATTATAAATATTCCTTCTTATCTAAATTAAATTTTAATTGTATAATTAAGCTATAAATTATATGGTAAATCTTTCTCATATTTCATACAATTTGCATATACAATACAAATATTACTACATGTTTTCAATAAATTCTATAAGAAATTTATATATAACAGTTACTTAACATTGAAAACAGCTGTCTCTATTGTTATTTGGGTTATTCGATTCACAAAAATAGACCACCAATATTTGATTGGTGGTGTGCTAAAATATTGATTTCTCCTTTTATTTTTGTAAGATTTCCACTCACTTCAAATTTTAGCTGAATTGGATGAAACTGATGTTTATTACGAAATTTTTGAGGAGACTGCTTATACATGCTTTTGAATGCAAGGCTGAAAGCCTGTTGTGATTCGTATCCTGCATCCAAAGCTATTTGAATAATTTGTTTTTCAGTAAATATCAAACTCTTAGCTGCCTCCGTTAATTGTCTGGGTTTGATATATTGATGCAACGCTAAACCTACTACTCCAGTAAACATTCGATGCAAATGATATTGTGAATACCAAGTTGTAGCAGCTAGATTGTCCAAACTGATTTCTTCAGTTAAGTGCTCCTCTATATAATCTATTAAGAACCTGATCACCTCAGTATTATTCATGAGTGTCACCTCCTTTTCTTAAATAATATCATTTCTATATCTTTCTATTTTCATATTTCTTCCTATATATTTTGTCCTTGTTTTGGTAAAAGCAATACAAAAAAAGTGAGAGAAAATCTCCCACTAAATTATTAAATATGATTGAGTAATGCTAGCTATATATGATTAGACATAAGGCAACACATCTCGAGTATAGGCTCTTAAAACCTCTCCTACACTCCAGGCTTGGCTATAACAGCCTCTGCTGGTAGCTGCAAAATCACCATCAAAAACTTCTGCAATTCCATTTATGCAGCCATCCTTCATATGATCCTCGAAGACTTCGCACATTTCCTTTGCCTTTATTACTGCTTCCTTAGAATAATCATTTACCTTACAATAAGCTGATATAAATCCGCCTATAGTAAAGCCCCAGGTTGTCCCCATATGATATGCTAAATCTCTCTTCATTAATGGCCCTGCGTATTCTGATTTATATTCCTCATCTAAAAAGGATAAAGACCTTAATCCATAAGTTGAATATAATTCTTTATATACCTTATTTACAACTTTCTTTTCCTTTTCTCTGTCTAACATTGCAAACGGTAATGATACTGCCCAAATTTGATTTGGTCTAACTCTTCCATCATTTTCATCAACAACATCAAATAAGCATTGCTTTTCTTCATTCCAAAACTTTTCATTAAAAGACTTCTTAACCTTTTCAGCTAAGTTTCTATACTTTTCTGGATCTTGTCCAAATTTCTCTGACAAGTATGCCATTATTGATAATCCATTATACCAAAGAGCATTTATTTCTACTGGCTTACCATGCCTTGGAGTAACTACTAACTCTCCAACTCTAACATCCATCCAAGTCACTTGATCCAATCCACTTCCTGCATGTATCAGGCTATCGTCTTTATCCATTCCTATATTAAAATCAGTTCCAGATGAATATGCATTTATGATTTCAATAAGTTTAGGAAATATTTTATCCTCAACAAATTTAAAGTCACTTTCTTCACCAGTATACTCTAAATATTTATATACAGCTTGAAAATACCACAAAGAAGCATCTACAGTATTGTACATTGGTTCTGCTCCTTTATCTGCAAAGACATTAGGCACAAGCCCATTTTTCACATATTGAGCAAAAGACTCTAAGATTTCTCTTGCATCTTCAAATCTCTTAGTAGCTAAAGTCAAGCCTTCAAAAGCTATCATAGTATCTCTTCCCCAATCCACAAACCAAGGAAAACCTGCTAAAACCGTCTTCAATTTTGTGCTGTTTCTATTAACAATAAAATGGTCAGCAGCCTTTACTAAATTTAAAGCAAATGGATCTTTATATTCTGATAATTCCATAAGCTCTTCAGCTCTTTCTCTATATTCCTTAACTATTTGAAATCCATCTTTAGAATCAATTTCTTCAACAGTGCATTTAAAATAAAATCTCTTAGTTTCAAAGGGTTCTAAGTCAATTTCAATATCATATGGTGTATAATGATTATCCAAGCCCTTTGAACCTGTTCTATTTTCAAATTCATAATAATGATTTGCCTCAATTATAGGATTTTTGTCACATGCACCAATTTGACTCTCCTCATTAGTGCTGCAACTTAATCTTTCTATCTTCCTTTCTTGAAATATCCCTTCAGAAGCTAAAAAGTTTATAGTTACATTTTCATCTTTATGAGTATATAATTTCAAAACCCTATCTTTTAATTCAGTCTTAAATTTTAATTCTTCAGCTTCTATAAACTGACCTGCTTCTTTAAATGTAAACAAAGGTGTCACGTTAATCTTTGCTTTTAAACTTCCATTTTCAACTTCATAACATATAGCCACAGTATTATGTCCATACTCCATTGCTATAGATTTTTTTATATGGATATCTTCAATTTGATATTTATATTCTGGAACAGAATCAAATTCAAATCTTTGAAGGTACTTATATCCTTCTTTAGAATAACTGTCATACTCCTGACAAGCTAAGTCATATTCCCTACCTTCAACCTTAACCATTTCCTGAGTTCTAGATAATATAGAATATCTGTCTACTGGTGGATTCATAGCTGCTATTAAATATCCATGATGAACTCTAAAGCCACTGTTAATTATAGTTTGCCCTGAATACCCTCCTATTCCATTTCCAATCATCCATTCTCTTTCATTTCCTTCTTCTAAAGTTCTCCAATTTCCTCTTCCAAATTTGTATGTAAGTTCCATACGGCTTCCCCTCTCTAATCACATTTTGGTTTAATAGTGCAAATATTTTAAAGTTTTTTGGTGTATATCTTTTCTTTGCACTATTTAATCGTATTGTTGAAAGCTTATCCGTAGCATTTCATACTTAAACTTATTCTCACTCCTTTTATGGTTATTCCCCTTCTAGGTTAAATTATACATTTGAAGTCAGCAATTAACAATTAGCAGTTTTCACTAATCTTCCTTAAAAATAAAAAACACTAGAAGAGAGCCTATTTCATTGCTCTCTTCTAGTGACTATGGTTTTTTCCTCTCCTACATCTACCAAGATCATCTTGACAATCTGCAAGCTGATCCATTAAATTATCTACCATCTTGTCAGTTAGACATATTTGATTATTTATTAGCTTGTCGTTGGTGCAAAGCAAGTAGCTAATAAAGTTTTGATTAGTATATGCATATAAAAATAGCAATATCATTATTAGCCTGCATAATAAAGCTTCTTGATTTCCAACAACCATTGTAGATAAGGTCAAGTCACTTACTGGGTCACAAGTACATCCTGGACCACTATTTGCTCCTAGTGTATCGAAATCAGAATTACAAAAATCGCAGTTACTCATTCTCTTCCTCTCCATGTACAAGAATATTGTATATAATATTATTATGATTTATCTGCATTTTTTGTTACTTCTTAAAACTAACTTGGAAATATTTTTCTATGATATTATAGGAACATTCATTAATTAAAAGTGAATGTATTTAACATTTCATGCAACCTTGTTCCATAACCTTCCTCTGCCCCAACAAAATAATTTATTTCAACTAAATATACTACATTGTTTTTTTCTGTAAGATAATATTCACAAATTCTTGAGTTATACTTATTGCCTTCTTTAATTACCAATCTTTCTGCTTTATATCCTTCTTTGCCTATTGTTATATTTTGAGGAACAGCTTCTTTAGTTGCTTGATGAATCAAACCTTTCATTACTTCTTCTAAAGACATGCCATCAATTTTAGATACAGCTAAAAATACATTAGGATACTTACTAGTATCTGCATTTGGCGCCATATAGGAATCTACGCCTTCAGCATTTTCAAATTTAAATCTATTTTTATCATAAGTAATTGTATAACCTAAATTACTTTTATTAACTTCAGTATCTATTTTCTCTTCTGTTCCTTCAATTATTACTTTATTATTATCTTGATTATTCTTAGAGTTAGCTTCAGGCTTCTTCGCTTTTGAACTCCCAGAAGCATCCTTATTCTTTTCACTTGAATCAACCTTTTTAAAGGTAATATTTCCACTTGCATCATCACCAGATAAAGTAAAAGTATAAGTTCCCTTATCAGTTATCTCAAAGGTAAATTTGCTACTTCCAATTAAGTTTCCTTCATATGGAACCTTTTTATTATCCCCTTCTACCTTTATTGATGCATTTCCTTCTTGTAGGTTCATTATTGTCTCTATAGTGTCTCCTGCCTTTAAATCTAAGCTCGCCGATATTGGTTTACTTAAGTTTTTAAACTCATACTCAATAGTGTTTCCTGTAATATTTTTATTTACTACATGCTGAAAATTATCCCCACAGCCAGTAAAAAGCAACAAAATCGTTAGGTTTATAGCTCCAATAATAAACTTTTTCATATTTGTTACCTCCATATATCAATATTGCCCAAATTTATGAATTTATATCACACATTAATTAATTTTATATTATGTACGTATTTCTATTTCTGAACCAATTCATGAATCCAAAAACAAAGCCAATGATATCGTATACAAAAGCAAAAAAATTCATATGTTACTACATACTATGTATCCAATATACTATATGCCACACTTAGACCAAGACTGACAATCTTATAATTTGATTAATATTATTATGATGTTGGCTGAATTTTATGCTGTAAGCACTCATTAGTAAAGAAATTTTAGACTTATTGCAAGTAAGAAAACCTTATTGTAAAATATTTGTTGTTTTAATATATTATAACATCTATATTTACAATATACAATTTATAACTATAGTGGATATATAGCCCATGAAATATAGGGAAGCCTAAGCTCCCATATATTTCAAAGTATTTATCGAGTATATGTTATTCACATAATCTATTGTAATATTTATCTAGTAACCTCTTTATTGCAAATAATCTATTTCTTCACTATAGGATACCATAATTCAATAGATCCATATTCTTCTGTGCCACCATAAATTTCAAAGTTTGCTCCCTCTGCTCTTTCGTAATTAGCAGTTGGTAACCATTCACTATAAAATCTCTTTTGCAATGAAGTTAAAACTTTAAAAAATTCCTCTCCCCACTTAAACTTTTCTGAAGAAAAAATCACATAAGTTTGTGAAGGAATGTGGACAGTTTTATATCCTTCTGTTTTACTATTTTTTGAAACAAATGAAAATAGCATATAAGGAAATGTATTTTCTTCTGTTTTGCAATAATACTCTGCTGCATGAATCTTACACGAATTTTGTGGTAAAAAGCTTGGCACATCTCCTGAGTTAGAAAACAGCCTATCATATTCACCATTTTTTTGACACTCTTCCCAAAATTCATTTGGTTTTAAATACCCTTCCTCCCCTTTCAATGATGAGATAGTTTCAATACCAAAGATATCAAAACCTTCCTTAGTTTCAATTCTGTAGTCCATTTCTTTTACTCCTTTAATTGAAATTTGAAAGGAAATTTTAGGATAAGCTTTTAATTTTACTCCAGCTTGTCTTGCTTCTTTTGGTGTCAAACCATGTAATGACCCAAAAGCTCTTGCAAATGACGTTCCTGAATCATACCCATACTTCATAGCTATTTCAATTATCTTAAGGCTAGTATTCTGCAAATCCAGTGCTGCCTGGGTCAATTTTCTTCGTCTAATATATTCAGCCAATGGAATATCTGTAATGAAAGAAAACATACGTTGGAAATTATAAGATGAGCAACAAGCTTTAGCTGCAACTAAATTTAAATCAATTTCCTCAGTTAAATTTTCTTCAATATAATCGATTGCTGAATTCATTTTAACAAGCCAATCCATATTAATCCCTCCTTGATTAAAGAATAACTCATATGACTTTTTGATTCGCAACATTTTATGCACAATATTATCTATACTAATTTAATCTTAATCTTTATTAAGAATGAATTTCCGTAAAATTATTACATGTAACTTGAATTATATAACAAATTTAGAAACTAAAAAAGACTATGAAGTTTTTAACTTAAAATATCCTTCTTCATAGTCTTCTTATATTTGAATTATGAGTGTGAATTTATAGATTTTCACAAAAGTTTATCTTTAAAAATTAACATACATTATTATATAAACCCACATTGCAAAATTATTTTATAGAAATATAATAATTCACAAGACTTTCCTTCTCATTAATAATCTCATAATCAGAAGTTTCAGCAAGTTCAAACCCAGAATTAGGTAACCAAATACCATCAATATAATCATATACTGGTTGATTTAAAATTTCTCCATTTAGAGTATCATTCTTTAAATCAAGAGTAAAAACAGCATATTTCCCTTGTGGTATTAACTTTTTGACCATGCCTTCAGGAATACTTTCACACTTGGATACTTCAACACAATAATAATAAGTATAGTTAATTTTATCATCTTCTTTGATTATATCTATGGGATCATAATCATATACTGCATAATAAATATCTTTATCTATCCTATTTTCAATGCTATCTGCTATTTTCATGAATTCGCTTTGTACTTTTGCTAATAGTCCATATTTAATATTTTCGCTTTGATTTATTTTTCTAGATATACCTAGAAGCATTTTCTCATCCTTGCAAATAATTTCTGGTTTCAATATTACCATCCCACTTTCATTTTTTATTGAAAGCAAATTGATCCTTTCAAATAAATTCGGCTCTACATTAGTTTTCCGAAAACTGCTTGGCGGCGCGCCATAAGCCAATTTAAAAGTTCTCGTAAATACCTCATGTGATTCAAAACCATATTCAAAAGCTATATCAGTTATGCTACGCTTTGTAGTTACCACATCAAATACTGCTTGACTCAACTTTCTTTTACGTACATATTCTTTCACAGAACAACCAATAATAGCTCCGAAAACCCTATAAAAGTGTGGAATTGAATACCCTGCAACTTTTGCTATTTCATCCAACTCAACTTTACCTTCCAAATTATCTTCAATATAGTCGATTGCTTTTTGTAGATTGATATAATAACTCAAATAATAACCCTCCCTTTTGCTTTCTATATTAATCATACATTTGTGAGAGGATAAAAACTTGATATTTCTTATCATCTTTTATTGATAATATATCCACCATTTTTATTTTTCAAGTACACTTAATTTTTTATTCATCACTACTAGCTTTCCTTATAACTCTTTCAGCTTTTACTTCCAAGCTATATGTTAAGGGGCAAAATGACCTCATATAAAATATTTTAATTTACTGACTACAACAAATATTTCCATTTAGAAAATCACTCCAAACTTGACCACTAAAATTGGAACATAAACCATGATGTTGAAAATAAGCAATATCATTTTTAAATCTTGAATAATCTTCTATAATTTTTTTCTGTTTCATATTAGACATAATATTTATAGTTTTTTCAACATTATTGGCTTTTATATAACAGTAAAGACATTCCCATATCAAACTTTCCTCAGTTTTTGATGCATTTTCTAAGTATTCTCCCCATTCATACCATTCAGCTTCAGATAAGTCCTTTAAATTCTCAATTGGTGGATATGATGAAAATGAATAATACTCATTACTATACTTAAACCCACGTTTTTCCGCAATTCTTCTCGAACCTTTATTAGAATCTACACAAAGCCATTCAATTGTTTTATATCCCTTAGCAAAACAATCTTTGATAGTTGCAGAAACAACTGCTTCCCCAAAACCTTTATGCCTATATCTTTCATCTGTCTGTATACCAATTGCTATTTTATTGTCATAACTACAATCACTTAATGACCAGCTTACAATTACCTTGTCATTATGAATGAAATACCCTGTTCCGTACTTTTTAAACATTTCATCATCTCCCCAGTTTTGAGCCCATTCAAGTACTTTATCTGAGTTTTCATAAGTGCTTTCTTTTAATAAACCTATATCTACTTTTTCTATTATAAATCCATCCATCAAAGTCAAATTACATTCATTAAACTCCTCAACAGATAATATATAATGCCTTCTTTTATATTTTCTAATAAATGAATTCTTATGAAGAGTTGGTATTACCTCCATCCATTCCTTTGTATCAGGTGTTAACTGATCCCAAAAGTCTAGTTTTGAGGAAACTTGAGAATTAAAAATCTCATCATTAGAACTGCCTGCAACTAAGTTACATTCACTGGTTTTTATTAATGCTGCTGTTGAATTATCAATGTTATTTACATATATCTCACCAGGCATAATTCCATTTATAACAGAAAAAACAGATATTTCATTTTGTGATTTAATTAAATGTGCTATTTTGCTATATTCCTTACTCTTTAATTTAAACATCCAAATCCCCCTTATATTTATTTAAAATCATAATAATTTTGAATCCTATTTCCACTTAATAAAATTATAAATACAGATGTAAAAGTATTCAAAAGAAACAATAATTATAATTATTTTTTCCTAAAATCTTTACCTATTCATTCTTATATTTTTCACATTCCCATATTCAAGTAAACATTTTTATAAATAGCTTTTGAATGTGGTTTTAATAGCGAATCTAACTTTGCTATTACCTTTAAAAAATATACTAATATGAGCCCTAGAGAATTTAGAAATGTATCTTTTTAATATTAAAGGTTTCATTAACCTGAGCGAAAATTATTATATATTCTTTACCGACAAATTAGCTTTTCAAGTTACATATATATCATAAATTTTTAGCTGGGAATTTGTGATTGCCACCAAAATTCTATCTACCTAAATTAAGGGGGACTAACTAAAGTGAAGATTACTTTTAAAACGGTTTTATCATACATTACATACGCTCTTATTCTTTTCGCATGTTATTTTTTAATAAAGAAACTCCCTTCCTTTACTCTCCCTGTTATCCTTGTTCTAAAATACTCTTCATTAATTATATTTGGAATAAGTGTTATCTTAAGCATTCGTTTTAATAAGGGGAGGATTTTTCTTATAACCTTACTTCTTACTTTGTGCCAATTAAATTTAACCTTTTATGAAGAATTATCATTAAGTGAAGCCATATATACTCAAGTTTTATATCCCGTACTGTGTGTATTAATACCAGTTAATATTGCTGCAATATCACTACTTAAGGAAAAAGGTATATTTTCATTATGGGGTAAATTACGTATTTGCCTAATATTAATTGAATTCCTTGGAATTTATGAAATTTCTGCAAATGCTAATCCTTCAATACAGAAATTATTATCATATAAGTTTATAGAGATTCCTGTTGAAAATATTATCATAAATCAAGCAACTCTATTAACCTTTTTGTTAATAATAGCATTATTTATAATAAAAGCTTACTTAAAAAGAAGCTCATTTGAAGTTAGGTTAATAGGTGTTATTATTTCTGTTTTTGCTGCCCTTATATATATTGAGAATAAAATATCTTTTTCAATATTTTTAAGTGCTGCTGGTTTAATGTTAATCATAAGCATCATTGAAGATTCTTATTCCATGGCTTATTTAGATGAGCTTACAGGCATTCCTTCCCGCCGCGCCCTTAGAGAAGATTTAGCTAAGCTTGGAAATAAATATGTTATTGCAATGACAGATATTGATTTCTTTAAGAAATTTAATGATAAATATGGACATGATGTTGGAGATGATGTATTAAAACTAGTAGCTTCTAATTTAGCCACAGTTGCTGGTGGTGGAAAAGCCTTTCGTTATGGTGGCGAGGAATTTACAATAATCTTCCCTGGAAAATCACTAAACGATGTAATGCCACATTTGGAAAGCCTACGTGAACAAATTTCAAAATGCGGCTATACCAGAAAATCTACAAAAGGAAAAGGTTCAAAAT
This sequence comes from Clostridium sp. C2-6-12, assembly GCF_009928485.1. GTDB lineage: Bacteria > Bacillota > Clostridia > Clostridiales > Clostridiaceae > Clostridium. Next base: position 50,783 of record NZ_JAABNP010000039.1, read on the forward strand.
CTAAGTCTAGCAGCTCAGGACAATTATTTGTTACTATAAGTATAGGAGTATGTGAAAAAAGTAGTAAATTTAAAGACCCTGAAGAGGTAATGAAGGGTGCTGACAAGGCACTTTACAGAGCTAAGAAAAAAGGAAGAAACTGTGTGAGTAAATAATATTTAACGTATATATAAATAAGGACTAAGATTAAAATCATAATATGTCTTAACCTTAGTCTTATTAATTATTCTTTATATTTTAAAGTATATAAAATCTTATTCTTCACTCTTTCCAACGTCAGAAAGTACTAATCCCTTATTATGCTCTAAAGCCCAGCTGATACCCCAGTCATTTTGGAATATAAGCAGATTTCTGTCTTTAAGGTCTTTAACCTTTCTAGTATCTGAAGTTAAGTTTAATGAATCCATGTCAACATCTTTGTTTTCGATCCATCTTACATATCTGTAAGCTAATCTATCCATTTTAACATCAACATTATATTCATTATTTAATCTATATTCAAGAACTTCAAATTGAAGTACACCAACAACTCCAACGATGATTTCTTCCATACCTATATGGATTTCTTTAAATACCTGAATAGCTCCTTCTTGAGCAATTTGAGTAACACCTTTTATAAATTGTTTTCTCTTCATGGTATCAGTTGGTCTTACCCTTGCAAAATGTTCTGGTGCAAAGGTTGGTATTCCTTCAAATTTAAACTTATTGGATGACATACATAATGTATCTCCAATTGAGAATATACCTGGGTCAAATACACCAATTATATCTCCTGCATAAGCTTCTTCAACAATTTCCCTTTCCTCTGCTAGAAATTGTTGTGGTTGAGCAAGTTTTATCTTCTTGCCACCTTGTATATGCATAACTTCCATTCCTTTTTTAAATTCCCCAGAACAAATTCTCATAAAGGCAATTCTATCTCTATGTGCCTTATTCATATTTGCTTGAATCTTAAATACAAAAGCAGAGAAATCCTTATTCATAGGATCAATTTCTCCTATGCTTGAGTTTCTTGGAAGTGGTGATGAAGTCATTTGTAAGAAATGCTCTAAGAATGGCTCAACACCAAAGTTAGTTAAAGCAGATCCAAAGAATACTGGTGTTAATTCACCATCTCTTACCTTTTTAAGATCTAGCTCATCTCCAGCTATATCTAAAAGCTCAATATCCTCCATAAGTTTTTCATGAAGTGGTGCTCCAAGAAGGTCTTTAAAGATTTCATCATTAACATCACCTTCAGTTGCTTCAACTTCAGTTTGACCATGATTTCCACCATTAAAAGCTAAAACTCTCTTATTTTGTCTTTCATAAACACCTTTAAATTCTTTACCAGATCCTATTGGCCAGTTTATTGGATAAGTCTTAATTCCAAGTTCACTTTCAATATCATCAAGTAAAGTAAATGGATCTTGAGCTTCTCTATCCATCTTGTTTATAAATGTAAATATAGGAATTCCTCTAAGTGCACAAACATGGAATAACTTTCTTGTTTGATCTTCTATACCTTTAGCAGCATCAACAACCATTACAGCACTATCAGCAGCCATAAGCGTTCTATATGTATCTTCTGAGAAGTCTTGGTGACCAGGAGTATCGAGTATGTTTATGCAGTATCCATCGTAATTAAATTGCATAACTGAAGAAGTAACAGATATACCTCTTTGCTTTTCAATTTCCATCCAGTCAGAAACAGCATGCTTAGAAGCTTTTCTTGCCTTAACAGAACCCGCAAGTCTTATAGCTCCTCCATAAAGTAATAGCTTTTCTGTAAGTGTAGTTTTACCAGCATCAGGGTGAGAAATAATAGCAAAGGTTCTTCTTTTTTCAATTTCTTTTATATAATCAGCCAAAGCTAACCCTCCTAATTAAATCAATTAACAATTTACAGCTAACAGTTAACAATTAGAAATAAATTACTACGTAATTTAGAAATTTGTTACATAGATATTATGACCTAATTGTTAATGTTTAATTGCTAATTGTTAATCAAAATATATACTATAATTCTTTACTTTTAATTTAAAAAATTCTATAAGAAAAGTGAAAATGAAAAATATAACTTTTTTCTATTTCACTATTAACTAAAGTATTATATCATATTACCAATCTTCTGTACACTCATGAATTTCACTATAATTTAAATCTGTAATCCATTTATGTAATTTATTTATGCATTAAAACTCATTAAAATTTCTATAGTAACAAAAAACTCCATTGCGCTGGAGTTTTAATAAATCCTAGAGTATTTTCTAATCAACAAAATGATTACTTATGCCCTTCACAATTTTCTCTAACCAAATTCAATAATTCAACTTCATTAGTAATTATACTATCAGCACCTATATTCATTACCTTCTTCATATCATTAGGTTCATTAACTGTATAGGTGTTAACCAATATTCCAGCTTTTTTTATTTCCTTCATATAGTCTTCATTTAAAATACTTGGAAAGTAAGGATGATAACATTCCGCCGAAATAGTTTGCAGATACTTTGGCACATTAAAAAGTGTTGTTTCAGTCAAAGCACCTAACATTATTTTATTATCTCTGCCATCATTAGATTTATTTCTCTGTTTTTCTAATTCCCTTATCTTTTTTAAACTTAAATGATTGAAGCTCGAAATCACAACTCTATCTCTTAAATTAAATTCATCAATAATATTTAACACCTTTTCCTCTAAGTTATTGTATTCAATTACACTATTCTTAAGCTCTAAGTTCAATATTCTTAAATCAGACTGTGAAAAAATCTCTAATAATTCTCTTAAAGTTGGTATTTCCTCTCCATCTTTATTTTTAAAATATTCAACTTCTTCTCTAGTGTATTCACCTATTTTTATTTTATTTCTATCCTCTATGCTTCCATTACTTTTACTAAAAAACTTATTTCCCTCACCTATATCCAAATCAACTTGTCTTGCTTTTGAATCTTCCACTTCCCCTAAGGCATCAGTTTTTAAAGCTTGAACTCTTGGTACACTCTTAGTTCTAAATATTTTAAGTTCATCTAAAGTATAGTCCTTGACAAATCCGTGACCATTGGTAGTTCTATCTAGGGTTTCATCGTGAATTAAAATCAATGCACCATCCTTAGACATTTGAACATCCGTTTCAATACCATCTGCCTTATATTCAATCGCCTTTCTAAACGCCAACATAGTATTCTCATCAAACTTACCGCTATATCCCCTATGTGCAATATTCAAAATTCCCAAATCAATTCCCCCTTTATTTTTTAATATAACTATTAGGTTGTTGAATAACTAATTTTTACAAATGGTTATTCAAGAAAATATTCTTAGG